>NZ_RBLB01000009.1:0-520805 GCF_003633665.1 Arthrobacter sp. AG1021
CCCGTCCACCCGATGCCAATGGAGGCATGGCGGGACGAAGACGGATTCCATGCTGAATTCGATCTGCCAGGCATCGATGCCGAGCAGATCGACATGGCCGTGGAAAAGAACATCTTGACCATCCGCGCCGAACGCACCAAGCCGGAAGGCCGTCAGTACGTGACCGGTTCGGAAAGACTGTGGGGCCACTTCACCCGCGAACTGGTGCTGGGGGATCATTTGGATACCGAGAGCATCCAAGCCTCCTATGTCGATGGCGTGCTGAGGCTGGATATTGCTGTGGCCGAAAGTGCCAAGCCCCGCCGTATCCAGGTTGCGGTCAACCGCGGCGGGAAAGACCCCAAGGAATTAACCAGCTAGTCAAGGATGCCCTTGAGGGGCATGCGCGGAGATGATGTGTCATGTCTGCCTTCATTGATCCGGTGTTCCACCCGTTGGTCATTGATGACGAGTTGCTTCTGGCCATATACGAGCTCGAGCTATCCACGGCACCGCGTCAGGACCCGCCGCCGCGAGCGCGCCCACGAACCGCGCTCGACGGTGTTCCGCGGCCCAGTCAGCGGTGTCCGGAAGCAGAGAACGATACCCGAGTGAGTGAAGGGTCAGTACGCGCCATCGGACCTGCAAGGGTTTATTCGCGTTCACCACCGGTAGCCGGTGAGCCTGGCCGAAGAACCTGAACAGAGTGGTCGACAGGGGTGCGTCCGAACCGAAGACCGGGCGCACCCCTTCGGAACGAGCAGCAACGGTTCGCACCAAGAACGACCCGTTGGCCAGAATTCGTTCAGCGGCGCGCGGATGCCTGAACCGACCCAGGACCGCGAGAAGCGAAGCGGCCTCGTCCGGCTTCCTTGGCCTATGGCCAAGAAGGACGCATCCACACCGGGGACACTGGATCAACCCCAAAGACCGATCCGAGTTGAACGAACTGATCGTACGGGAGGACGGCTCCGGGTGCCGACCGCGACCAGGGCGCATTGCAGTGCCGATCCCCAGCGGCATGCAGTCATCGTCCTAGGCCGGCACAGTGCCCCGCTGGCGGCTCCAGCCCACCTTGAGCGGTACCGGAGAAGCAATCGATTTGCTGCCGGCGAGCGGATGTCCCGACCCCGCCCGCCGCCCGCTAAATGGTTGGAAGCTGTGAATCAGGCGGAATCGCCGCGACAAGAATACGCAGGGCCTATGATTCGTGGTGACTCAGCTACCGACATAGAACACAGATTAGCTCTCGCACTTGGCGAATACCTGAGATTGCAAGGACTTGCTGCGGACATGAACGACAGGAGCACATGCGATGTTTCACCAAGAATTGCGGACCCACACGGCCGAAGAACTTAGGAATCTGTTGACGTCACCCCATGCGCAGGAGCACCTTCGCCGCTATGGTTGGCAGCCTGCGATGCCCATAGTCATCACTGCACCCTACGAAACGCTGGACACCGCGATGGGGCTGGTATCCACCTACAACTCGGCGGTCCTTATCGGATGTTATGACCCGTATTCGGACGAGCTCACCCTGTGGCAAGTTTCCGGGCCGGAATCCACCGAGCATCCCGAAGACGGCGTTGAACTCAAGCGCAATGAAGCGTACACCTTCCGGGAAATGTGTCAGAAAGCGATGCAGAGCCCCGCAGTGCGCTTCCGGCCCAAGGGATGGAACCATGATGTCCGCGTTCGAGAAATTCCGCTGTTTGCCCGCAGTGACCGCCTAACGTGCAGCCGCGAACAGATGATCCATTCCTCCCGGAAGCACACGCGCCCACTCGAACATATCCCCTTGGGCACTTCTGGTACCTAGCTTCGAGCGTTCCGCTCCTTCCGCGTGGCCTCCCAGAGGCGGCACGGGAAGATCGGCATCGAGGATATGGGACAACACGACGTGCCCTGCTCCGAGGCCCCATGCTTGCCGGCCAAACCAGCAATGCTCGGCCAGGCATCGCCGTGGCCTTGGCAGCGCATCGCGCGTTCATGCCCACTGGTCAGTGGACCTCGATTAAACCCGCAGGCCGCGGCGAGCTCCCCTTGTCGGGGAACTCACCGCGGCCTGTCTTCGACCTGGTGCTGACGGCGCCTAGATCAACGAGTCGCTCAGGTGGTTCGGAGTGCCGAAGCGGTGGGCGGTGATGGACACTGCCTGCTCGTGCAGGAACGGGAGCAGCTCCACACGACCGGCGCCGGTGACGTTCGAGGCGTAGATCGCCACGTCAGGCTTGCCGTTGGTGGCCTCTGCAACTTCGGAGAGCGACCCGCCGATCAGGCGGATGCGGGCCGAGGACTGCGGACCGGTCTTGGCTGCCAGCTTGGCGGCGCGGGCCGCGAAGCCCGCTGCGTCTTCGCGCACCACGGTGACCGAGTGCTCGGCCAGCAGGTTGCGCACGCCGCGCGGCAGCTCGACGTCAGCGGAGAACACCACGCGCGATCCCGCGGTCACGCCGGCGGCCAGCACGCGCAGCGCCTCGGCAATGCCGTGGCCGCTGGTCTCGTTCTCGTAGCGCACGGTCACGTCCACCGGGCGGTAGCGGAACACGTTGCGCTCGGCCTGCAGACCTGAACGGTCCTTGGCCTGGTTGAACTCGGTGTTCCACCACAGCTTGTCGCTGCCCAGGGCTGCGGACAGCCACTGGGTGTCGGCCTCGCCCAGACCCGCGGTGATCAGCAGGCGCTCATCGAAGGTGGACAGCGCGGCGGTCTCGGTGACCGGCGCATCGGTCCACGAACCCATGCCGACCAGGTAGTTCGGGCCGCCAGCCTTAGTGCCGGCGCCGATGGCCGACTTCTTCCATCCGCCGAACGGCTGGCGCTGCACGATGGCGCCAGTGATGCCGCGGTTCACGTAGATGTTGCCGGCCTGGATGTTCTCCAGCCAGTAGGCCAGTTCGTCCTGGTCCAGCGAGTGCAGGCCCGAGGTCAGGCCGTAGTCGATCTCATTGACCATGGCCACTGCTTCTTCCAGGGTCTCGGCAGTCATCACGCCGAGGATCGGGCCGAAGTACTCGGTCAGGTGGTACTCGCTGCCGCGCTTCACGCCGTAGCGCACGCCCGGGGAGTACAGCTTGCCCGAGTCGTCGAGCTGCTCGGGCTTCAGTTCCCAGCGCTCTCCGGCGCCCAGGGTGGTCAGGCCGCGCTTGAGCTTCTCGCCCGGCTCGCCGATCAGCGGGCCCATCTGCGACTCGGGGTTCCACGGGTAGCCGACCTTCAGCGACTTGACCGCGTCGATCAGCTGGCTGTTGAAGCGGCGCGAGGTGGCCACCGAGCCGACCAGCACGACCAGCGAGGAGGCCGAGCACTTCTGGCCTGCGTGGCCGAAGGCCGACTGCACCACATCCTTGGCCGCCAGGTCGAGGTCCGCATGCGGGGTGACGATGATGGCGTTCTTGCCCGAGGTCTCCGCAAGCAGCGGCAGGTCCTTGCGGAAGGAGCGGAACAGCTCGGCGGTCTCGTAGCCGCCGGTCAGGATCAGGCGGTCGACGCGGGCGTCGGAGACCAGCTGGGTGCCCAGCTCGCGCTCACCGACGAAGACCAGCTGCAGCACGTCCTTCGGCACGCCGGCGTCCCACAGGGCCTTGACCATGACGGCGCCGATGCGCGCGGCCTGGCTGGCAGGCTTGATGATGACGGCGGAACCCGCGGCCAGGGCCGACAGGGTGGAGCCGGCAGGGATCGCCATCGGGAAGTTCCACGGCGGGGTGACCACGGTCAGCTTGGACGGCACAAAGGTCGCACCGTCGACGGAGTCCAGGTCGCGGCCGCGCTGGGCGTAGTAGTGGGCGAAGTCGATCGCCTCGGAGACTTCCACGTCGCCCTGGTCGATGGTCTTCCCGCACTCGGAGCCGAGCACCTCGAGCATGGTGGCGCGGCGCTCTTCGAAGAGCTGGCCGGCGCGGTGCAGGATCTCGGCGCGCTTGGCCGAGCCCAGTGCCTGCCAGCCGGCGGCGGCGTCCACGCCCATGGCGATGGCCTCATCCAGTTCCGAGGAGGAGTGGATGGTGTGCGAGGAGACCAGGTCCTTGCCCAGCGACGAGTCCTGCATCTTGGCCAGGATCTCGCGGCCCCAGGCGCGGTTCTGGGCCAGGTCCGGATCGGTGTCCGGGGTGTTGAAGAACCCGGTGGTGCCCTCGATCAGGCCCTGGACCTTCCCGGCCAGCGCCTCGTCCTGGATCTGGCGGTTCTGCACGCGGTGCGGAGCCGGGACCTGCTCGCTCATGGCCTCCAGGGAAGCCAGGAAGCGGTCCTTCTCGCGCTGGAACAGCGCCTCGTTCTTCTCCAGCTCGAAGACCGCGGACATGAAGTTCTCCTGGCTGGCGCCCTCTTCGAGGCGGCGGATCAGGTAGGCGATCGCCACGTCGAATTCTTCCGGGTGCACCACCGGGGTGTAGAGCAGCAACTCGCCGACCTCGCGGCGCACCGCCTCGGCCTGGCCGGTGGCCATGCCCAGCAGCATCTCGAACTCGATGCCCTTGGTGACGCCGCGGGACTTGGCCAGCAGCCAGGCCAGGGCCACGTCGAACAGGTTGTGGCCGGCCACGCCGATGCGCACGTTCTTCACGTGCTCCGGGCGCAGCGCGTAGTCGATGACCATCTTGTAGCTGGTGTCGGAGTCCTGTTTGGTGTGCCAGGTGGCCAGCGGCCAGCCGTGGATGTCGGCTTCCATGGTTTCCATCGGCAGGTTCGCGCCCTTGACCACACGCACCTTGATCGGTGCGCCGCCATCGGCCACGCGGGCCGAGGCGAAGTCCTGCAGCTGGATCATGGCGCCCAGGGCATCCGGCAGGTAGGCCTGCAGCACGATGCCGGCTTCCAGGTTCTTGAACTCGTCCATGGACAGGATCCTGGTGAAGACCGCGATGGTCAGCTCCAGGTCCTTGTACTCTTCCATGTCCAGGTTGATGAATTTCTTCTTGGAGCCGCGGTTGGCCAGCTCGTAGAGCGGCTTGAGCTTCTCGATGATGTGCTCCACCGCCTCGTCGAAGGCCCAGTGGTTGTGCGGGGCCACGGTGGCGGAGACCTTGATGGACACGTAGTCCACGTCGTCGCGGGCCAGCAGCTTGGTGGTGCCCTCCAGGCGGCGGGCTGCTTCGCCCTCGCCCAGGATGGCCTCGCCCAGCAGGTTGACGTTCAGGTTGACGCCTTCGCGCTTGATCTTGGAGATCGCGCCGCCCAGCTTGGCGTCGGAGGCGTCGATGATCAGGTGGCCGACCATCTCGCGCAGCACCTTGCGGGCCGCCGGAACCACGATCTGCGGCACGATCGGCGCCATGACGCCGCCCAGGCCAACTGCCTTGCGCATGTACCACGGCAGGAAGGCCGGCACCTTCGGGGCCAGGGCCTTGAGGTTGGCGGCGGCGACGTTCAGGTCCTCGGGACGGATCACGCCGTCGACGAAGCCGACGGTGAAGTCCAGGCCGTTGGGGTCCTTGAGCACTCCGGCCAGGCGGGCGGCGGAGGCGTCGGTCGGGAACTGCGCGGCTTCGGTGAGCCAGCGGCGGACCAGCTTGATGGCGTCGTCGGCCAGTTCGGCCGGGGTGGTCATGGTGTTGCCGGCGGCGTCGACGGCCGGCGGCACGAGGTGCTGGGTGTTGGTGGAAGACACTTGTGGTCCCTTCGATGCGGTTCGTACATGGGGGTTCGGCACCGAACGCTCAGGTCGTTTTTGGGCTGTGCTGGCCGCCTGCTCCGGTCAGGAACCACGCGCCACGCGAAGCTGTGTGCAAGATTGAGTATGACCCTTTTGCGGGTTAAGCAAAAGTGAACAAAACCGAAGGATTTCATTCGGGTTTGCTAATGTTTCCACAGGGTCTGAAATTCACCGGAAAACGCGGGGGTAAACCATGCTTGAACTGCGCCGATTGCGGCTGCTTCGGGAATTGAGCATCCGCGGCACCATCGCGGAGGTCGCCGACGTGCTCAGCTACTCCCCTTCCTCGGTTTCGCAGCAGCTCACCCAGCTGGAGGCGGAAGCGGGCGTGGAGCTGCTGCGCCGCACCGGACGCACGCTGCAGCTGACCCCGCAGGCCCAGGTCCTGGTGGCCCACACCGAGGAACTGCTTGGCTCCATGGAGCGGGCCGAAGCGGCGCTGGCCGCCACCTTGTCCACGGTCACCGGTACCGTGCGCCTGGCCGTGTTCCAAACCGCCATGCTGGCCCTGATGCCGCCGGTACTGCGCGAGCTGCGCACCACCTACCCGCGCCTGCGGGTGGAGATGAGCCAGCAGGAGCCGGCCGAGGCACTGCACGAAACCAGCAGCCGCAACTTCGACCTGGTGGTCGCCGAGCAGTACCCCGGGCACGCCGCCCCGCACTATGAAAACCTCGACCGACGAGTGCTGACGCACGACGCCATCCGGTTGGCGCTGCCGGCCCGGGGTGCGGCGGGCAATGCCGAATTCGACCGGGTCGCCACCTTGGAGCACGCCGCGCACCTGCCCTGGGTGATGGAGCCGGAGGGTGCGGCCAGCCGCCACTGGGCCGAGCAGTCCTGCCGGCTGGCCGGCTTCGAGCCGGACGTGCGCTACGAAACCGCGGACCTGCAGGCCCATCTGCAGCTGGTGGCGTCCGGCAACGCGGTGGCGCTGCTGCCCGCACTGGTGCTGCGCACCGATTCCGGGACGCTGCGCGCGGTCGAGCTGCCGGGCGCGCCGATGCGCACCATCTTCACCGCCATGCGGCATTCCTCGACCCAGTCCCCGGCCATGCAGGCGGTGCGCTCGCTGCTGCACCGGCAGCCCGGAATGATCGACGAGCAGGGTTCGGCCGACCCGCCGCCGACCAAACGGCTCCTTCGATGAGTTGGGTCACATTTCGGTAACAACGCTCCGGGCGGAACGCGACAAACCCTCCAATTGGTGCCATAGTGGTGACTCGCACCACAAGACCCGCGTCCCGCCCCGGTACATCATCGCGGCGGGCAGAACAGGTTATGAGGAAACATGTCCGACCAGACTTTTCAGATGATCGCGATCGCGATCTACATGGCCGCCATGCTTGGCATCGGCTATATCGCGTATCGCCGCACCAACAACATCGATGACTACATGCTGGCCGACCGCGGCCTGAAGCCCTGGGTGGCTGCGCTGTCGGCTGGCGCCTCGGACATGTCCGGCTGGCTGCTCATGGGCCTGCCCGGTGCCATCTACCTGGGCGGCATGCACGAAGCCTGGATCGCCATCGGCCTGCTCATCGGCGCCTGGCTGAACTGGAAGTTCGTGGCCCCGCGCCTGCGCTCCTACACCGCCATCGCGCAGAACGCGATCACCATCCCGAGCTACTTCGAGAAGCGCCTGAAGGACGGCACGCACATGCTGCGCATTGCCTCCTCGATCATCATCCTGGGCTTCTTCACCTTCTATGTCTCCTCGGGCATGGTGGCCGCCGGCAAGTTCTTCGACTCCACCTTCAACTGGCCGTACATGACCGGCCTGCTGTTCGTCGCCGGCATCACCCTGCTGTACACGCTGTTCGGCGGCTTCCTGGGCGCCTCGCTGACCGACATGGTCCAGGGCCTGCTGATGTTCGCGGCCCTGGTCGCGGTGCCGATCGTGGCAGTCCTGCAGGTCGGAGACATCAATACCCTGGGCCAGCGCATCACCGACGCCAACCCGGTGGCCTTCAACCTGTTCTCCTCCTTCGACGGCAACGGCACCTTCCTGGCCATCGTCGCGATCTTCTCCACCGCAGCCTGGGGCTTCGGCTACTTCGGCCAGCCGCACATCCTGGTGCGCTTCATGGCGCTGCGCACCCCGGCCGAGGCCAAGAGCGCACGCCGCATCGGCATCGGCTGGATGTTCCTGACCACCCTGGGCGCGGTGTGCACCGCACTGATCGGCATCGCCTACTTCGCCGACGCCCCGCTGGACAAGTCCAGCAGCGAGACCGTCTTCCTGCTGCTCAGCCAGGTCTTCTTCCACCCGCTGATCGCCGGCCTGGTGCTGGCGGCGGTGCTGGCGGCGATCATGTCCACCATGTCCTCGCAGCTGATCGTCTGCTCCTCCGCGCTGGTGGAGGACCTGTACAACATCGCCGGCCGCAAGGCCTCCCCGAAGGCCCTGGTGAATCTGGGCCGCGCCGGCGTGCTGGTTATCGCGGTCATCGCCGTGCTGCTGGCGCTGGACCCGAATTCATCGATCCTCAAGCTCGTATCGTTTGCCTGGGCTGGCTTCGGCGGCGCCTTCGGCCCGATTGTGCTGCTGAGCCTGTACTGGCGCAAGCTGACCGCCATAGGCGCCTTCGCCGGCATGGTCTCCGGCGCCGTGGTCGTCTTCGTCTGGGGCAACATCCCAGATCTTTCGAATGCAATGTATGAAATCGTTCCTGGCTTCGCCATCAACCTGCTGGTTGCCTGGCTGGTGTCCCTGGGCACCTACCGCCACAACGAGCAGGTGCAGGAAGAATTCACCGAAATGGAGAACGAGCTCGGCGTCAAGGTCACCGCCTAAGCGCCGCCCGCGCCAACCTGCATATGGCTCCCGCCATCCCCGGACCCAGGGGACGGCGGGAGCCGTTGTTTTCCCCGAACAGCAGATCGCGTAACAGTCCGAGCACACGTCCGGTTCCTGCCCACCGAACAGCCTTCCACCAAGTAGCCTTGGGATAAGCCGCAAGCTCCACGACGCAGGGGGAATCTCGATGAGTAGCACCAAGAAGTTCACGCACTGGCAGCGCACTGAGTCGCAGTTCCTGGCGGCGGGCGCCGACGCCGTGTATTCGATCGTCGGAAACCTCTCGCAGACCGGGCACTGGATGAAGCAGCTGGGCTTCACGGTGCATGACGACCAGCGCGGAGTCGGCACCAAGGTGGACCTGCTGCCTCCGGGCAAGGTCTTCGGCCCGTTGCACCGGGCCACCGCGCCGTCCGGCTCCATCACCCGCCGCAACCAGGCCGCACGCATGGTCGAGTTCACCCAGCCTCAGCCCGGCGGTTCCATGGTGCTGCGCTGGCGCGTCGACGAGCACGAAGGCGGCTGCATGCTGCACTTCACCGTCGAGCTGCACGGACCGGGCACCACCGCCTTCAAGTTCACCGTGGGCAAGGACCTGTGCGAGGACTTCGCCGTGTCCGCAGCCCGGCTCTACCGGCTGATCGCCCACACCGCGCACATCAAGCTCAACGCCCATGTGGTCATTGCCGGCGGGCGCGGGTTCCTGGGCCGCAACCTCGCCGCGGACCTGGTCTGCCGAGGTGCCTCGGTGGCGGTGCTTTCGCGCACCCGCGAGGCTGATTTCCCCACCGAACAGTACATCTGGGATGGGCAGCACCAGGGCCCGTGGACCGGTGCCTTCGCCAGCGACCGACCGGTGCACCTGGTCAACCTGGCCGGCGAGCGCGTGGACAAGCGCAACACCGCCCAGAATATCGCCGAACTGACAGATTCGAGGGTGCGCACCACCCGTACGCTGGCCGAGGCCACCGCCAAGGGCTCGAAGCTGGCCACCTGGATCCAGTCCAGCACCACCGCGATCTTCTCCGATGCCGGCGAAACGGAACTCACCGAGTCCAGCCCCATCCCCACCGGCGAGCAGGCGCTGCCCGAGATGACCGGTGTTGCCGCCGCGTGGGAGAAGGCGTTCACCCAGGCTCAGGTCAATGCCGAGCACCGCTACATCCTGCGCACCTCCCTGGTCATGCATCCGGACGCCCCGTTGCTCGGCCCGCTGAATCTGCTGGCGAACACCGGGCTGGGCGGAAAGCTGGGCCACGGCAAGCAGTGGTTCAGCTGGATCGGCATGGATGATTGGCTGCACGTCATCCGTTGCCTGCTGCGCCTTGAAGCACCTGAAATCCCCGACGGAATCGTGCACGCCACGGCCCCGAATCCGCTGCGCAACGAGGAAGTGATGACAGCCCTGCGCTCGCTGGCCGGGATGCCCGGTGTGCCGACCGGGAGCCTGATTCCCACGGTGGGCGCGGCGGTCATGGGCACCAATGCCCGGGTCATCCTGACAGGACGCAAGGCGACCAGCACTGTCCTTCGCGACGCAGGTTTCGAATTCAAGGAGCTGGATTTCGCGGCGACCGTTGGTCGCTAGCCGGATCCGGGATAGGTCGGTGGATCTTTCGTAGATCCTCCGGCCTTCGCCATGTCATTTCGGGTCACAAAAGCTCAGGCCGAGGCGCTGCCCGCAGCTTCGCGCCATGTCACCGGGCGGCAGCGGGCGACACCGGCCAATGTTCATCGGCCGTTCACCGTCCGGTGTTCCGGCGCTCACCGCAAGCGCTGAGCATGAAACTGTCACACCCCGTGCGCGCAGTGACCTGCCTCTTGACCGTTTGAGAAGGACCGACTCCGACATGGCCAATGTTCTCGAAGCTTCATCCCACATCACACGTCCACGAATCCCGAAGCCCAGCGAGCTGTCCAAGCTGCGCCATCAGGTCCAGGCCACCGAAGGCTTGAACGCGAATGTCGCTACCGACGCCGCCTACAACGACGAGCCCCATCCCGAAGCGGCCCCGCAGGTGCTGCCTTTCGGACGGCAGCTGAAGAACATGAGCGAGGTGCGCCATTTCTTCCGGACCAATCAGACGCCGATCTATTTCATTGGCGCGACCCCGGTGAACCTGCTGGGGCTGGACCGCTGGGTTCGAAAGTTCAGCTACATCACCTATTACGACGGGTGGGACGGACAACATCCGCGCGTCTTCACCCCCAGTGAGAAACCCTATGTCGAATTCGACAGCGCCGAGGAGATCAACAACTGGCTGCTGGAGAACTCGGAGGTCCGCGAATTCATCGACTCCCAGCGCACCGTCGGCGGGCCGAAGCCCAAGGTCGCCATGGTGTTTTTCAACGAAGAGACCGAATCCATCTGCGAAGAGCTAGGCTACGACCTGATCCTTCCCCCGGCTGCGCTGCGCACCGAACTTGATTCAAAAATCGTCACTACCAAGCTGGGCAACGCCGCCGGAGCTCCCTCGGTGCCCAATGTGCTGGGCACCGCTTCCAGCTACCACGAGCTGATGGCCTTGGCGCGCAAGGGCAAGCTCGGAAACGACCTGGTGGTGCAAACCCCCTACGGCGATTCGGGCAAGACAACATTCTTCATCGCCCACGAAGAGAACTGGAACCAGTATTCGAAGTACATTCTCGGCGAAGACCTCAAGGTCATGAAGCGCATCAACAACCAGCCGGTGGCCGTCGAGGCGGTCCTGACCCGCTGCGGCACCGTGGTGGGACCGATCCTCACCGAACTGGCCGGTTACAAGGAGCTCACTCCCTACAAGGGAGGGTGGTGCGGCAATGAAATGCACCCAGATATCCTCACGGACTCGCAGCGAGCGCGGGCCATTGAGCTGGTGCGAAACGTCGGCAGCGGCCTGCAGAATACCGGGTACCGCGGCTTCTTCGAAGTCGACGTGCTGGTGGACACCGACACCGATGAGGTGTACCTGGGCGAATTGAATCCGCGCATCTCAGGGGCCAGCGCAATCACCAATGTCACCGCCGGCGCCTACGCGGACGTTCCGCTGTTCCTCTTCCACCTGCTGGAGTACCTCGACGTGGACTTCAAGCTGGACGTGGACGAGATCAACGAACGCTGGCAGGAGATGTCCGGGGCTGACGTATGGAGCCACATGATCATCAAGGAAACCGACGACATCCTCCAGTACCTGACCCACGCGCCGCGCACGGGCAACTACCACCTCGATTCCCGCGGCAAACTGCAATTCTCCCGCTCGGCCCTGGACTGGCACCAGCTTCAGAACCACAAGGAAGCGTTTTTCCTGCGCATCTACGGCGAGCACGACTACCGTTGGAAGGGAGCCGATCTTGGGGTCCTGGTCACCAAGGCCAAGCTTCAGTACGAAGGCAAAAAGAAAACCAAACTCACCATCGATGCCAAGCATTTCATTTCCTCCATCCGCTCCCAGTACAAGGGCATCGACGTTCCTCCCAATGACAATGGACATTGATTCGGCGGGCCCTCCCGGCGATGGCGTCCTTCCCGCCCGGCCTGAACCCGCAGGCGCCCTGTCCATCGCCAACTGGCAGGCCCCGCAGAACGTCAAGCGCTCGTTCCAGAACATCGCACGCATCCACCCGACCGTACGGGTCTCCCGCGGCGATGGGCCGATCGTCAAGCTGCCGCTGGCCGAGGAGAAGCTCGGCAAGCTCGAGGTCGCCAAATCCAGCTTCACCGATCCAGCCCTGACGGTGCGAGGAGTCATCCACGCGACGAATACCGACGCGGTGCTCGTCATCCACAACGGACGGATCCTATGGGAGAAGTACTACAACACGATGACCGCGCAGAGCGACCATCTGCTGATGTCGGTGAGCAAGACGCTGGTGGGCACCTTGGCCGGCGCACTCGCCGATGCCGGGCTGCTGGATGTGTCCCGGCAGGTGTGCAGCTACGTTCCGTCGCTGGCGCGCACCGGTTATGCCGGGGCCAGCGTGCGCGACATCCTCGATATGCGCTCGGGCATCCAGTTTTCGGAGGAGTATCTGGATCCCAACGCCGAGGTGCGTCTGCTGGAAGAGGCCATCGGCTGGGCGCCGGAGCGCGGATCAATCGGCCCGGTCGGGATGTACGACTTCCTGCTGACGCTCAAGGCCAAGAAACCCCATGGCGGACCGTTCGAGTACCGGTCCTGTGAAACCGACGTGCTGGGCTGGGTCTGCGAGGCTGCTGGCGGAGCTCCGATGCAGCAGCTGCTCTCCGAATACGTGTGGTCGAAGCTCGGCGCCCAGCAAGATCTGCTGATGGGTGTGGACCAATTCGGGACCGGAATGTTCGACGGCGGCTTCAACACCACGCTGCGGGATCTGGCCCGCTTCGGGCACCTCTACGTCAACGGCGGCCGCGCACTGACCGGGAAAGCGGTGCTTTCTCCGGCGTGGATTGAGGATACCTTCCGGCAAAGCGATGAGCTGTTCCAGGCGTTCGCCCAGTCGCCGGGAGAGAACCTGATGCCCGGTGGCCGGTACCGCAACCAGATCTGGTTCCCCAATCCCGCCACGAATGCGGCGGTGGCGCTGGGCATCCACGGGCAGATGATCTACATGGATCCCGCGGTGAAGCTGGTGGCGGTCAAGCTCTCCAGCTGGCCCTTGCCGCAGGATGCTTCCAAGCTCTTCCCCACCCTGCGGGCGTTCGAGGCCGTGGCACGGCACTTGGGATGCCCGGCCTGAACCCGTAGGCCGCAAAGCAACGCCCCGGCCGCTCTCTGGCAGCGTCCGGGGCGTGCGGCGGGCTGCGCCGCTAGCTGTCGGCGGCGAATTCGCGCAGCGCGCGGTTCGTAAAGACCTGGTAGCCCAGGTCCGGATGGTATCCGTGGATCTCCCGGGTATCGAGCACGTCCATGTAGCGCATGATCTCCATGGTGACGACCTGCCCCGGCACCAGCACCGGGAAGCCCGGCGGGTACGGCGTGACGAACACCGCGGAAACCACCCGTTGCCCGGCGCCGATGCGCTCCTTGATCTGGGCCGAGGAGAGGAACTGGGTGGCCGGGTCCTGATACGTCAGGTAGTAGGCGGCGCGCATGTTGCCGCTGCCGCCACCACCGGCGAACTGCGGGGCAAACGAACTGAAATCGGGAAGCGGGATCTGTCCCGGCCCCTCCACGGTGCCCATGGCCAGCACGCGGCCGTCGATCCGGCTCTGGCGTTCCAGGCCCTCGGCGATCTTCACCAGCACCTCGATCAGGTGCGCCGCGGCCGAACGGGTCGTGCCGATATTGGTCATCAGCAGCACCGAGCTGCGGCTGGTCTTGTTGACCTGGATCGAATGCCCGTCCATCAGGTAGGTGTGCTTGAACGTGTCCCCGTCCACTCCGGTCCGGCTGATGTCCAAGGTCAACCGCGACGGGTCGACCACCAGCTCGTCCTGCTGCCAGGATTCGTCCCAGACCGCCAGCCCGTCCCGCACCGGATTCGCCGTCCGCGTGCAGCGGTATTCCTCCGGGATCAGGTCCGCGGTGTTCAGGATGCGGAAGTACTTGCTCAGCAGCTTGTTCCGGCTGACTGCCCTGGCGATCGACTGGGCGAGGTCCACCTGCCGCTGGACCAGCGCGTAGCCTTCAAGTTCCGCCTGCCGGCGTCCAATATCCAGCGAAGCGAGGATCTGGTAGTTCGGCGAGGTCGAGGTGTGGGTCATGTAGGCTTCGCGGAACGTATTCAGGTTCCTGGCCGCGAAATCCTGGTCGTAGATGTGGATCATGGATCCCTGGCGCAGGGAGGTCAGGGTCTTGTGCGTCGATTGGGTTGAATACACCCGCAGGCGGACGGCCTCGGGATCCGGAATCAGCCGGGTGCGCAACCAGGCTTCGTCGTTGGCTGGATCCTGCGCGGTACCGGGCTCGGGCAGCGCGGCGGCCTGGGCCGCGTAGCGCTCCTGGTACTCTACGGTCTCCATTTGCGCTTCCATACGGGCCGCGGCGGTCATGCCGGTGCGCCGGCGGTAGACCGGATGGAAGCCGGCGAAGGCGAACCAGGCCTCGTCCCAGAGGAACACGAGGTCGGGCTTGATGGCGAGGCATTCCTCCATGACCCGGCGCGGATCGTAGATGATGCCGTCGAAGGTGCAGTTGGTCAGCGTCAGCATCTTGACCTTGTGCAGCAGCCCCTCGCGGCGCAGCTGCAGCAGCCGGCCCTTGATTTCCTGAAGCGGCACCGCGCCGTACATGGAGTGCTCGTTGAGCGGGTAGGCCTCCAGATAGCTCACGTTCGCCCCGGCCAGCACCAGCGAATAGTGGTGCGACTTGTGGCAGTTGCGGTCCACCAGCACGATGTCCCCCGGGGCGAGGACCGACTGGTGCACGATCTTGTTCGCGGTCGAGGTCCCGTTGGTGACGAAGTAGGTTCGGTGGCTCAGGAAGGCCCGGGCCGCCAGTTCGTGGGCCTTCTTGATGGAGCTCTGCGGGTCCAGCAGCGAGTCCAGCCCGCCGGAAGTCGCCGAGGTCTCGGCCAGCAGCAGGTTCTTGCCGTAGAAGTCCACCAGGTCGCGCGCCCACGGCGAATTCTTCACCGAGGCGGCCCGGGAGATCGGCAGCGCGTGGAAGACCCCGCCCGGGCGCTTGGCGTACTTCTGCAGCGCGGCGAAGAACGGGGTGTCGTAGCGGTCGGTGATCTCGGCGAGGATCGACAGATGCAAATCCATGCGGTCATTGCGCGAGAAAATGCGGCGGAAGCGCCCGGTGATCTCATGGGCGATGGATTCAAGCGCAACCCCGGCGATCAGGTACACCGGCAGCTCAGGGCGCAGCTTCTCCAGGATCTGTTCCAGGTCCAGCAGCCCCTGGATCTGGCGCCGGGAGGTGAAGTATCCCGCCATCCGCCCGGCGATGAAGTTCTGCAGCGTGGAACTGAGCCGGCGGCTGGATTCCAGCGAATACCTGGCCGAAAGCACCACCGACTGGATCGAGGGGTTGATGACGATCGCCGCCAGCGCGTCCTCGACGCTGGGAACCACCACGAAGTTGTAGTGGAACGGATCGGTGCGCTGGCGCTGCTCGAGGATTTCCTCCTTGAAGCGTTCGATTTCCTCCGCCGGGCCATTGTCCACCAGCAGGATCTCGACCTGCGGAACCGTGCGCGCGCCGTGCTGCTGGGGGCTGCCATGGGAGGCGCCTCGTTCAGCAGGCTCGGGCGCGGCGCTGTCATGGCCATCGGCATCGAAGTACTGGGTCTGGGTCCGGAAAGTCTGGTTGGCCTGGTAGACCAGATGCATGGCGTCCTCGTAGTGCCCGTCGGACATCAGGGCGGCCACGCGGTTGAAGTATTCAAGCCCCGGATTGGCCCAATAGGGTTCGATCGCGGACAGCAGCCCGAGCAGCCGCCCGGCTTCCTGCTCGTTCTCCCGTCGTCCGGCTTCGTCGACCGGGATGGAGGCGATCTCGCTGAGTACGTAGCCCAGGTGTTCCCACGCGTCTTTGCGTTTTCTCCACGCGCTCTCCGGCGTCGCGATTGCCTGCTTGTTGCTCTTGGCTAACCTCATCGTCACGGTTGCCGTTGTCCTCTCAGCTCTGCAGCACGAACCGATGCTCGATCGGTGACGGAAGCGTCCTGCGCTGCCTTCTAATCGAGACAATAGGCGAAATCTTGCGCCCTTTTGAGGCGCAGAAGCGCATATGACGGATTATGATCGGCTATCAGCCAAGAATTCTCCTGCCGTTAACCGGCTTCGCGTTCGCCGCAGCCGGGCTACTGCGCTGGCCTCGCCAACGGGACCTATCGGGTCCTGTCGGCTGCCGGGTGCGTCCGGCTACCGTCCGCTGGCCGTGGAGACGAGCCGTCCTCCGCGCTTGCGGGCACCGAGCACCACCGAGGTGCGCAGCTGTACCATCTGCCCCCAGTCGGTCTGCGCGATGAAGCGGTACAAGTCCTGCTGGGAAGGCACCGTCACGTCGACCAGCAATTGCGCGTCCCCGGCGATGGCCGCCAGATAGCGCACCTGCGGCAGCTGGCTCAGGCGCTGGCCCAACTCGTCGATGCGCTCCGGGGAGACCTGCACCCACAGCAGCGCTTCGACCGGAAGTCCCAGCAAGGCAGGCTCCACCAGCGTGCGGATGCTGATGTGCTCCCCGCGCAGCAGCGCCTCCACCCGGCGCGATACCGACGATTCCCCGAGTTTCACCTGGCGGGAGATCGCCTCGATGCTCGCCCTGCCGTCGCGGCGCAGCGCATCGATGATCGTCAGGTCCGTTGCGTCCAGCGCCTCGGTCGGATGCCATTCGGTGCGTTCGCCCCCGACCTCCGGCTCCAGCATCCGCAACTGCGCGGTGCTCAGGTTCCCGGCCCTCCAGCCCCTGATGGTCTTGAAGAATTTCAGGATCGGATACACCTGGATCTGGCTCAGCCCCGGGGTCGCCGGCAGCTGGAGGGTCAGGATGTCTTCCAGTCCCCCGTCGTAGTGCAGTTCGCTGACCACGTCGCTCTGCCCCGTCACCATATAGGTGAAGCTCGTGTCAGCTCGGGCCGACAGTGCCTCGCTGGCCACCGGAACCGTGCCCGGAACGCAGTTCAAGGCCGCGATCACCGCTCCGGCACGATGGCGGATGGCGGCGATGTTCACCTTGCCGTCCTCCAGCAACGCGGCCCCGTGCCGCGCCACCGTGCGTTCTGGCTCGTCCAGGACCTTGGCGATCTTGCGCCAGGTGGCCCGGCCGTCGACCTGGAGGGCCATGACTATGCGTTGCTCGAGTTCGCCCAACTCCTGAAAATCAACCATGACTTCAACTTTCGGGCTAATGCGACCGGGGCGCAACATTCGTCCGTCGGCTGACCGGCAGATGACGAATTCAGTTGCCAATTGCCCTATTGAACGCCATCTGGACCCTCGAAATGCGGGAAATCGTCAGAAACTTGGCAAGAATCCCCATTTCTTGCCATCGATGGGCATGCTCGGTCACCGTTAAAGCTACGAGATCCACCTCACACCGCACCTCGACCTCCCCCGCAAGGAACCACCATGCAAACGCCTTTAGCAGTGGCAGCCGCCGACCCGAGCTCGACGAACATCTGGGCCATCGCCAACACGCCGTTCCTCTGGATCTGTATCCTGGGCGTCTTCGCCGTCATCTTCGTCCAGACAGTGCTCTACGCCAAGGCCGCCACGGCCGCCGCACCGCACATCGAGATGCCGGTCCGCGAGTTGAAGGAGGCGTTCCGCGCTGGCGCGGTGGCCTCCATCGGCCCGTCGCTGGCAGTGGTGCTGGTCGCCATCGCGCTGCTGGCGCTGTTCGGCACCCCGGCGGTGCTGGTGCGCATCGGCCTGATCGGCTCGGCCGCCGCCGAAACCGCCTCGGCCAGCATCGCCGCCGGAACCATGGGCGCCTCGCTGGGCGGGGACAGCTACACCCAGCAGGTCTTCGCCGTCGCGTTCATGACCATGAGCCTATCCGGCGCGATGTGGATGCTTTGCACGCTGATCATGACCCCGCTGCTGAAGAAGGGCGGCAAGTCGCTGGCCAAGCGCAACCCGGCGGTCATGGCCCTGATTCCCACCGCCGCGCTGCTCGGCGCGTTCTCCGCGCTGACCATCGCCGAACTGCCGAAATCCAACGTGCACCTGTTCCTGGTCGGGATTTCAGCCGCCGCTATGGGCCTGTGCCTGTACCTGGCCAAGGCCCTGCACCAGAAATGGCTCAAGGAATGGGCGCTGGGAATCTCTATCGTCATCGCCCTCGTATCCGCCTACTTCCTGCACACCGCCTAAGGATTGACCATGAGCGCAACCTCGCTTTCCGCCAATGCCGCAGCCTCCATGGAGCGCTTCGACCGGCAGACCAGCCGCTACGGCTCCATCACCATGGCTCTGGGGTTGATCCTCTCGCTGGCCGGCCCGATCTACATCGCGTTCTTCAGCGGCATGGAAGTGACCGCCAGCATGGTCTGGGTGGCGCTGCTGGCAGTGGCCGCCACCTTCGGGGTGCTGTGGGTGGTCGAGCCGCTGACCTACTTCCCGATCCTCGGTTCCGCCGCCATGTACCAGGCGTTCATGATCGGCAACATTTCCAACAAGCTGCTGCCGGCGGCCATCGTGGCCCAGTCTGCCATTGACGCGAAGCCGGGCACCAAGCGCGGCGACCTTGCCGCGGTGATGGCCATCTGCGGCGCCGCCACCGTGCACCTGACCAGCCTGCTGCTGTTCGTGGGCGTGCTGGGCACCTGGCTGGTGCACAACATCCCCGCCGAGGTCATCGAGGTCGCCCGCCTGTACATCCTGCCTTCGCTGATGGGCGCGGTGCTGGTGCAGTGCATCGTCTCCATGAAGGCGCTGCGCCCGACCATCGTCGCGGTCGTCGCAGCCCTGCTGGTGAACTTCGTGGTGGTCCCGCTGGCCCCGGCCACCGGCGCCTTCGCCACCGCTTTGGTCGTCATCGCCTCCATTGTCTTCTCCTGGGTGCTGCGCAAGCGCACCACCCAGGCTTCCTCCGAGCACTAGCTGCCTTCCGCGAACCAGCCACTACAAGGAACCAGGACCCCGCCATGAGCCACTCCCTCAAACCGACCGCCGACATCCAGGCCGCCGTCCACGCTGACTACCTTCACCTGCACGCAAACCCCGAGTTGTCCATGCAGGAGCACCAGACCGCCGCCTACATCGAATCGAGGCTGGCCGCGCTGGGCATCGAGCACTTCCGCTGCGGCGGCACCGGGGTGGTCGGCGTGCTGCGCAACGGGCCAGGCCCGGTCATCGCCTTCCGCGCCGACTCCGACGGGCTGCCGATCAAGGAAGCCACCGGCGCGGAGTATGCCTCCACCGCGGTAGGCCAGCTGGCTGATGGCACCGAGGTGCCGCTGATGCACGGCTGCGGGCACGACACCCACGTGGCCAGCGCGCTGGGCGCCGCGGCGGTGCTGGCGCAGGGCACCGAAGGCTGGTCGGGCACCGTGGTCTTGGTGTTCCAGCCCGGCGAGGAGACCGGCGCCGGGGCGGCGGCCATGCTGGCCGACGGGCTGTGGGACAAGGCCCCGGTGCCCGAGGTGGTGCTGGGACAGCACGTTTTCCCCTTCGCCGCAGGCACCATCCACTTAACCCCTGAATCCGCCATGGCGCTGGCCGATTCGCTGGAGATCACGCTGCACGGCACCCAGGCCCACGGCTCCCAACCGCAGGACTCGATCGACCCGATCGTGCTCGGTGCGCACATCATCACCCGGCTGCAGACCATTACCTCGCGCGAGCTGGATCCGCGGGACGCCGCGGTGGTCACCTGCGGCTCCTTCCACGCGGGCCTGAAGGAGAACATCATTCCTGACCGGGCGGTGTTCACGCTGAACATCCGCACGCTCACCGAGGCGGTGCGCGAGAAGGTGCTGGCGGCGGTGACCCGCATCGTCACCGCGGAGGCGGCCGCCTCCGCCGCGCCACAGCCCGAGATCACCACGCTGTACCGCTTCCCGCGCCTGTTCAACGACCCGGAGCAGACCGGCAATGTCGCCACCGCGCTGGCCAGCGAGTTCGGCGAGGACCGGGTCAAGCTGGTGGCCCCGCTGATGGGCTCCGAGGACTTCGGCGCGCTGGGAGACGCCATCGGGGTGCCGAACGTGTTCTGGATGTTCGGCGGCGCGGATCCGTCGGACCCGGCGCCGGCTGGCAACCATTCGCCATTCTTCCTGCCCGAGTACCGCGGCGCCTTGGACACCGGCGTACGCGCGGCGCTGGCGGGCATCGGGCACTACGTGGGCTGCTAAGGGCGGCTACAGGCTGCTGCGCCCCTCCAGGTAGGCGCGCAGCACCTGCAGCACCCCGTGTTCGGTGTTGGCCGGGGCGGTGAAGTTCGCCGCCTGCGCCACCTGCGGGTGCGCATTGGCCATGGCGAAGGAATAGCGCGCCCGGCCCATCATCTCCAGGTCGTTCGGGTAGTCCCCGAACACCGCGGTCTGCTCGGCGCTGATCTGCAGCGACTCCTGCAGCCGGCCCAGGGCCAGGCCCTTGTGCACGCCCTGGTTCATGGCATCCACCCAATGGCTTCCGGAAACCACGACCTGAAGCGGGACATCCAGCGCCGCGGCCATCTGCGCGACCTTGCCGGTGCCCACGTTCACCGCCATCTTGATGATGTCATCCTGCACCAGGTGCAGGTCCTGGACCACTTCCACCGCGCGGTAGTAGGGGGCGATGGCCCGGGCGAAGGCCGCATCGCCGCGCTCCACGTAGGCGGTGCGCCGTCCGCACAGCACCAGTCCCGCATCCAGCTCCCGCTGGCCGCGCACCGCGTCGACGACCGCCGCCACCGGCTGCGGGTCGATGATGTTCGAATACACCTCGGTCTGCCCGCGCATCACCACGGTGCCGTTCTCCGCGATGATCGGGATCGCGCCCAGCCGGGCGAACTGCTCGCTGAGGGTCGCGTACTGGCGGCCCGAGGCGGGTACGAAATGCACTCCGCGCTCCTGCAGGTCGGCAATGACCTGCCAGGCCTCGTCGGGGATCATCCCTGCCCCGTCCAGGAAGGTGCCGTCCATGTCGACGGCGACGAGCTTGAGGCGGGCGGCGGGGTCAATGGTATGCATCGGTTCCTATTTCGGTGGCGGGTGGCCGCTAGTGGTTCATCGCCCGGTGCGCGGCTCCAAGCACTCCGGCGGCGTTGTTGTACTGCGCCGGCACGATGCGTGCGCGCAGTTTCAGCTGCGGCATGAATTTCTCGTGGTCCGCCGAGACCGCCCCGCCGATCACGATCAGGTCGGGGCTGCACAGGAATTCCACGTGGGCCAGGTAGCGCTGCAGGCGTTGGACGTACTGCTCCCAACTCAGGTTCTCGTCGCGGATCACCCGGGCCGCGGCGCGGGATTCGGCATCCGCCCCGTCGATTTCCAGGTGGCCGAATTCGACGTTGGGGAACAGCAGCCCGTCGCGGAAGAACGCCGAGCCGATGCCGGTGCCCAGGGTCAGCACCAGGGTGCTGCCGGCGCGCGGCCTCCCGTCGAGGCTGCCTGCGCCGGCGAAGACCTCGGCCATGCCGGCGGCGTCCGCGTCGTTCAGCACGCTCACCTCGCGGCCCAGCACGCCGCCGATCAGGGCGACCGCATCCAGCCCGATCCATGCGCTGTCGATGTTCGCTGCGGAGTGCACCACCCCGCCGATCACGATGCCCGGCACCGTGACGCCCACCGGCACGCCGGCCAGGTCGCTGCCTGCCTGCTCCTGCAGGCCGGTCACGATGTCCGCCATCGCCTGGGCGACGGCGTCCGGATGCGCGCCGGCAGGGGTGGGCGCGTGGCTGAAGGTGCTCTCGACGAGTTTTCCTTCGGAGTCCACCATGCCGTACTTGATGGACGAGCCGCCCATATCCAGGCCGATGGCTGCATAGGGCGAGGCGGAAGCTGGCATGAGAACTCCATTCAAAATATTTAGGACTCTTTACAATATCTAGCGCCCAGCCTGCGGTCAATGGTGCGACGTGGCGGCTCACGCGTGGCGGTAGGCGCTCCACAGCTCGGCCAGCGCGCGGCGGCGCGCGGCGGCCAGGGCCCCGTCCAACGCCCCGGTCCCGCCCTGCGGCGAATACTCGATGTCGGGACCTGCCAGCGGCACGATGCCGCGCAGCCGCTCCGCCAGCTTCTCGGTCAGCGCGGCGCTGGCCCCGGGGCCGGTGACCACCAGCGCGTCGGGATCCAGGTAGCCGAGCAGGTTGCCCAGCACCTGCCCCAGCGGCTCAAGCAGCGCCGGCCACATCTGCGGGTCGCTCAGCTTCTCGAACAGGACCCTGGTTCCCACCAGTCCCCCGGAGTCCAGGTGCTCCAGCAGGGTGCGTCCCTGCAGCCGCTGGGTTTCCAGCTCGCCGACCAGGCCATGGCGCCCGCGGTACACCCGGCCCTCGATCACCAGCGCGGAGCCGAGGCCCGCGCCCAGGTAGAGCAGCAGCATGGAGCCGGTGCGCCGGGAGTATTCGGCCACCGCCATCCAGTTCACGTCGTTGTCCAGCAGCGTGGCAGGCGAATCGAACAGCCCGGCCAGATCGGCGCCGGACGCCGCGAAGATCGGGGTGGGCACCACCCGCGTGGTGCCGTCCTCGCCGTGCAGCACCGGGGCGGCCTGGCTGATGCCCGCGGCCAGCCGCGGCGAGCCGAGCTCGGCCTGCAGCTCGTCGCGCAGCGCCCGGGCGGTGTCCAGCAGCTGCTCGGCGCCGGTGGAGGTCTGCACCGGGCTGATGCGCTCGGCCAGCACGGTGCCGGTCACGTCGCTCGCACGCAGCGCCAGCCGCTCGGCGCTCAGATCCACCCCCAGCACGTGCCCGTAGGCGGTGCGCAGGGCGTAGCGTTCGGGAATGCGCCCGCGCTTGCCCTCGGCGCTGGAACGCCCCTCGGACACCAGCCCGAACTCCTGCAGGCGCAGGATCGACTGCGACGCGGTGGGCTTGGAGATGCCAAGCCGCGCGGAGATCTCGGTGCGCGTGGCAGGGGCCTGGGCCAGCAGCCCGAACACCCGTTCGTCGGTCAGCGCCGCCAAGGCCCGTGGACCCGCGTTCTCAGCGCTCAACTGGCCACCACCAGCTTCTCGCCCAGGGTTTCGAGCTGCGCGCGGCCAAGCCCGTGCAAGAGCAGGTAGTCGGCGATCGACCCGGTGCGGCGGGCCGCGTCCAGCGCCTTGTCCAGTCCGGCCACGGAGGTGCCGACCAGCAGCGTGCGCATCTGCTCGGTCATCGCCACCCCGTGCTCGCCCATGCGCCGGGTCATGGCCGCCAGCCAGTCCCCGGACAGCGCCGCGGTGGAGGCGGCGTAGTCTTCCATGACCGCGTCTTTGTCCGCGCCCACCGCCATCAGCACCATGGCCACGCCCACGCCGGTGCGGTCCTTGCCGGCGGTGCAGTGCACCAGGGTGGCGCCGGATTCGGCGATGCCCGCGGCCAGCGTGGCCCAGGTGGGGCCGTGCAGCTCGACCAGCGGCTCGTAGATCTCATCCAGCGTGGACAGGTGGCCCACCGCGCCTTCCAGCAGCGGCAGGTGGGTGCGGATGGTGCCGGCGAAGCTGGCAGGGAAACCGGGCAGGTACGCGGTCTCCTGGGTGCTGCGCAGGTCGTAGATGCGCTCGATGCGCTGCTGCGCCACCCAGTCGGCCAGCGGCTGGTCGACCAGGTGCGGGGCGGCGGAGCGGAAGAGCACCCCGGAGGCGATGCGCCCGCCCGCTGCGGGCATTCCCCCTGCTTCACGGAGGTTGGAAAGGAACATGCTCACATCCTAGGCTTGAACCAGCAACCCATGCCAACGCAAGGAGCATCATGCGCGCCACCTATCTGCTCGGAGACTGCGCGGTTGAACTGCGCGAGGTGCCGGATCCGGTGCTGCTGGAACCGACCGACGCCCTGGTCGACATCACCGCAAGCTGCATCTGCGGCTCGGACCTGCACCACTACCACGGCCCGGCGGTCGCCGCCCGCCCGATCGGCCACGAATTCGTCGGCCGGGTCGCCGAGGTAGGCTCCGCAGTGTCCACTCTCAAGCCCGGCGACTTCGTGATCGCCCCCTTCACCATCAACTGCGGCAACTGCGAATTCTGCCTGCAGGGCCTGACCACTTCCTGCCTGCGCGCCGGCTCCTGGGGCCGCACCAACTCCCGGGACTCCGCCTGCCAGGCCGAGGCCATCCGCGTCCCGCTGGCCGACGGCACGCTGTTCAAGGTCGACGCCGCCGTCGACGACGCGCTGCTTCCCAGCCTGCTGGCGTTGTCCGATGTCTACGGCACCGGCTACCACGCCGCGCGCAGCGCCGGGGTGTCCCCCGGCGACACCGTGGCGGTCATCGGCGACGGCGCGGTGGGGCTGCTGGCGGTGCTCGCTGCCAGCCAGCTGGGCGCCGAGCGCATCATCCTCATGGGCCGGCACGCGGACCGCACGGATCTGGGCCGCGAGTTCGGGGCCACCGACGTGGTCTCCGAGCGCGGCGAGGAAGGCATCGCCACGGTGCGCGAGATGACCGGCCACGGCGCGGGCAAGGTGCTGGAAGCCGTGGGGCTGCTGCCGGCCTTCGAGCAGGCCATCGGCATCGTGCGCCCGGGCGGGACGATCTCCCGGGTGGGTGTGCCGCAGTACGCCACCGGGCCGGTGGGCCGCGAGTTCTTCGGCCCCAACGTGACCCTGACCGGCGGGGTGGCCCCAGTGCGCAGCTACATCGGCGACCTGCTGCCCGGGGTGCTGGAAGGGCGGGCCAACCCCGGCCGCGTCTTCGACAGCGTGCTGCCGCTGGCCCGGGTGGCCGAGGGCTATGCGGCCATGGAGGCGCGCACCTGCCTGAAGGTCATGCTGCGTGGCTAGCGGATCCCGGCAGGTGCGCGGGGTGGACATGGATTCGCAGACCCGCTGCGCGCACTACCGCCAGCTCATCGACGTCATCGCGCTGCGCCATGCCTGCTGCGATGCCTGGTACCCCTGCCACCTGTGCCACCGGGAGCTGGCCGACCACCCGGCGGTGCCATGGCCGGCGGCGCGCGGGACCGAACCGGCGGTGCTCTGCGGGGTGTGCGGGCACGAGATGACCGCGGCCGAATACCTGGGCACCGGGTCCTGCCCGGCCTGCCAGGCGTTGTTCAACCCCGGGTGCAAGGCGCACGCCCCGCTGTACTTCGAGCCGCCGCTGCGGCCCTAGAGCCTTCCTGACTCCGGGACCTCCAGCCCCAGCAACGCGTTCTCCGCGACTTCCATGAGCGCCGGGTGGATCCAGTACTGCCCGCGTGCCAGGGTGTGCGCGTCGATGCCCAGGTTCATGGCGGTGACCAGCGGTTGGATCAGGTTCGCCGCCTCGTAGCCGAGCACGTGGGCGCCCAGGATGCGTCCGTCGCGCTTGTCCGCGACGACCTTGAACAAGCCCTGCTCGTCCTCCATGGCCCAGCCGTAGGCGGTGTCCGCGTACTTCTGGGTCTTGGCCGTGGCATGCTCGCCGATTTCGGCGCGGGCCTGGGCCTCGGTCAGCCCGATATGCGCGATTTCCGGGTGGGTGAAGACCGCGGCGGGGATGTCGGCTTCCGAGACTTCGCGCAGGTCCCCGGGGTGCTCCAGGTTGTGGGCGACCACGCGCGCCTGGTGGTTGGCCGCGTGCTTCAGCTGCTGCTCGCTGCTGATATCTCCCAGCGCGTAGAGGCCGGGGACCGGTTCCCCACTGCGCATCACCCGCTGGAACTGGTCCACCTGCAGCCGGCCGTCCGGGTGCAAGTCAAGGCCCGCCGGCGCGGTGAACTCGGTGTTCGGGCGGCGTCCGGTGGCGACCAGCACGGCGTCCGCGGTGAAGGTCCCGGCCTCGGTGCGCACGCTCAGCCCCTGCGGCCCGGCGGCAATTGACTGCGGCTCCGCATGCAGCTTCACGTCCCAGTCGACCTGGGTATTAAAAGCCTCGCAGATTTCCTCGTCCAGGTATTTGAGCAGCTTGTCCCCGCGCACCAGCTGGGTCACCTCGGTGCCCAGCCCGGCGAAGATCGACGCGAATTCGCAGGCGATGAATCCGGCGCCGATCACCAGCAACCGCCGGGGCTGCTCGATGCGCATGATGGTGTCCGAGGTGTGCACCCCGGGAAGGTCGATGCCCTCGATGTCCGGCAGCACCGGGGAGGATCCGGCAGCCAGCACGATCTGCTCCGCGTGGATTTTCTCGCCCTCCTCGGTGAGCAGGGTGTGCTCGTCGAGCAGCTGCACGCGGCCCAGCAGCCGGACGTTGTCCGCCTGCTGGCGGTAGTCCAGCCCGCCGGCGGAGATCGGGTCGATGCGCGCGAAGATGCGGTCGCGGATGGCGGCGAAGTCGGCACGTCCCGGGGGCAGCTGGATCCCGAGCTTCTCGGCTTCCTGCCAGGTGCGCGCCAGCTGGGCGGGCCTGACGAACATCTTGGTGGGGATGCATCCCACGTTCAGGCAGGTGCCGCCGAAGACGCCGGATTCGGCGATCGCGACCTGCTTGCCGTCCCAGAAGGGGGTGAGCAACGAGTTGCCCGAGCCGGAGCCCACGATCGCCAAATCCACGGCCTAGGCCTCCGGCAGGTTGATGATCTGCTGCGGGACGACCAGCACCGGGCGGGTCTGCTTCTGCGCCAGCGCCACCGCGATCGAGCCGTCGATGAACTGGGCCAGCTTGTTGCGGATGCCCGGGCGGCGGGTGCCGATCACGATCATGCGTGCGTCGACCTCCTCGGCCACTGCCATCAGCACCTTGGCGGGATCGCCTGGCACGTTGTGCAGCTCGTAGTCCACGCCGGCCAGGTGCTCGGCGACCAGTTCGGCCAGCTCGGCCGGGAAGTCGGCTTCTGCGGTGCCCAGCACGTTGCTTTCCGGAAGGCGTTCGGTGACGTACCGGCCGGAATCCGCGTAGATCACCTGGACCTTGGCCCTCAGGTCCGCGGCGATCGACGCGGCGGTGGCCAGGACGGATGGGGCTTGGCCGGGTTCGATGCCGACTACAACAGTGCTCATTGGCGCTCCTTCGTTCTGACTACCAAATTACCCTGTTCCCCGCCATCAGGCATCTTTGCGCGCCGCGCAGGCGATGGCGCGGGCGGTGGCAGAAAGGGCCAGCAAGCGCACCGTGTCCACGTCCGCGTCCACCCGTCCGGTGGCGGCGGCGATGAACGCGTCCCCGTCCAGCCTGGTGTGCGGCGGTTGCAGGGCGCGGGCCAGGCCGTCATGGGCGCCCTGGGCGATCAGGTGGCAGCCGGTTTTGTCCAGCTTCGCATTGGTGAACACCACCCCGATGGTGGTGTTGGTGCGCGGGGGCTGCGTCCCGCCGCTGCGGGCCGCCGCGGCCAGCGCCTCGAACACCGCTACGGAGTCCAGGGACGGCTCCTCGCCCGGAGCCAGCACGTCGCCGAAGGCGTTGACCGCGCACAGCGCGCCGACGACCAGCTCGCCGAGGCGCTGCTCCGCGTAGACCAGCCCGCCCGGGTAGGAATCCTCCCGGCGCCAGCGTCCGGCGCGGGCCCCGGTGCCGGCGCCCAGCGCCCCGACGGCGACCCTCCCGGCGGATTCGGGCGCGGCGGCGGCCGCGGCGGCCAGGTACCCGGACTCGGCATCCGGCCGCGCGGTGCCCTCGGCCAGGTCGAACAGGCCCAAGGTGGGCACAATGGGCACCCGCCCGGCGGGGGTCTGCACCCCGCGCCCCTGTTCCTGCAGGAAGCGCATGACCCCGTCCGCGCTGGCCAGCCCGAAGGCCGACCCGCCGGTGAGCAGCGCCGCGTCGACCTGCTGCACGGTCATCAGCGGGCCCAGCACATCCAGCTCGCGGGAGGCAGGGGCCCCGCCGCGCACCTCCACGGAGGCGACGGTGCCCTGGTCGAACAACACGACCGTGCACCCGGTGCCCTCGGTGCTCCAGTGCCCGATCGACACCCCGGGGACGGTGACCTCCAGTTCGCCTGGGGCCGGCACGCCTACAGGTCCCCCAGCTCGATGGCCGTGTCTTCCAGCCGCGCCGAATCGATCTGCCGGCCCACCAGCCCGCGCAGCGTGTCGTTCACGTCCCAGATGTTCACGTTCGCGGCGGCGGTGATCCGGCCTTCGCGCAGCCAGAAGATGATGAACTCGTTCTCGGAGCCGCGCAGCACGGTCTCGTCCCCCGGCGCGGCGTCCCCGACGTACTCCATGCCCAGGTCGTACTGGTCGGTGAAGAAGTAGGGCAGCCAGTCGTAGGCCTGGTCGGCCCCGGTGAGCGTGGCGGCCGCGAGCTTGCCTTGGCGGATCGCGTTGTCCCAGTGCTCCACCTGCAGCTGGCGGCGCAGCCGGGTATTGAACGCCTGGGCGACGTCCCCGATGGCCAGGATCTTTGAGTCGCTGCTGCGCAGCGAGGCGTCCACCACCACGCCGCGGTCGACGTCCAGCCCCGCGGTTTCGGCCAGCTCCACGTTGGGCACCGCGCCGATGGCCAGCAGCACCACGTCGGCGCGGCTGCTGCCGATGTCGGAGATGACCTGCAGGTGCCCGTCGGCCAGCTCGATGCCTTGCACCCGGGTGCCGGTGCGCACATCCACGCCGTGGCCCTGGTGCAGCTCCAGCAGGTGGTGGCCGAAGCGTTCGCCGAAGACCTTGGCCAGCGGCACCTCGTCCGGGGAGTAGACGGTCACCCGCGCCCCGAGCGAGCGGGCGCTGGCGGCGACTTCCATACCGATCCAGCCCGAGCCGACCACCGCGACCTGCTTGCCCTGGGTGATCTCGGTTTTCAGCGCGTCCGCGTCCGCCAGGCTGCGCAGCGTATGCACCCCGGGCAGGTCGTGCCCGGCCATTGGCTCCTCCCCGCCCAGCCGCGAGCGCGCGCCGGTGGCCAGCACCAGCGCGTCGTAGTCCATGGTGGTGCCGTCAGCCAGCACCACGTGCTGGTGCTTGCGGTCGATGCTGATGGCGTGCGTGTCAAGGCGCAGATCCACATGGTTTTCCGCGTACCAGGCGGCGGTATTCACGGTGAAGTCCTCCACCGTGTCACTGCCCTGCAGGTAGCCCTTGGACAGCGGCGGGCGTTCGTAGGGCAGCGAGGCTTCGTCCCCGATCAGCCGCAGCACCCCGTCGTACCCGCGGGAGCGCAGCTCGGAGACCAGGGTGGCCGCGGCCAGCCCCGCGCCAATGACAACAATCGTTTCCGGATTCATCGATCGCCTTTCACGCGTAGGTGTCCTTCGATCCTCACATGTCGGCGCACCGCTGGCAATCACTGCGGCCGGCTCCCAGCGAAGCTCCGGTGCTCAGCGCGCCGGAAGCGACCGGATGGTGCCGGCGGCGGTGTCCACCTCGAACTCCTGGCTCCAGCTTCCTGAGCCGCCGCGGACCTCGAAGCCCACTCTGGCGCGGCCGGCGCGCAGGTCCTCGGCGGTCACGGTGTAAGTGGGGGTGAAGAACAGCCGCTGGCCGCCGGCCGGTACGCTGGCGGGCCCGAATCCTGTGCCGGGGGCACGGTCGTAGTTCCCGAGCAGTTCCACCTCCAGAGCCCGCTCGGAGGAATTGACGAACCGCCCGGTGAATGCCAGCATGTCCCCGGCGCGCAACCCCGGCAGCACCGGGCCATAGTTGGCCAGTTGCGCTTCGCGGGATCCCAGGACCTGCACTCCGTCCTGGTACCCCTGGCCGATTTCCTTCCAGATGTGCCCTGCCCAGTCCCCCGCCGTGGCGCTGATGACGTGCTCCTCGCCGATGCTGGTCCAGCGCTCGGGCCGTGCCGGGGTGATGGAGCGCAGCACCATGGTGAACTCGCTGCCCGGATCCTCCCGGTACCGCGCGGCGGCCTCGGCGAGCGCGGTCGGGGCAAGACTCCCGGGTCCGAGCTTGGTGAAGACGATGTCCTGGTAGCCGTCGCGTTCGAACAGCACCCCCAGCGAGCCGTCGGCCAGCAGCGCGGCGGTGGAGTAGGCGCTGCTGCCGGGGCAGATCGACTGGACCGGGCTCCAGTGGTCTCCGTTGTCGAAGGACACACTCAACACCGTGTTACGGCGCAGGGCCGCGTCGCGGTTGTTCGTCAGCAGCAGCAGCTGCCCTCCGTCGGAGGGAAGGGCGCAGATGCTTCCGTTGTCCCCGGGATCCGGCAGGTCAGTCACGGGCGCAAGCTCGCCGTAGCGGTGCCCGCCGTCGGTGGACACCGCTTGGAGCCGCTGGTCCGGAGCCCGGGAATTCATCAGCACCCGCCCGTCGGGCAGCTGGACCGCTTTGTTCTCGTTCGCTTCGGCGCTTGTAAGCTCGCCGAGCCGCCAGCTCTCGCCGTGGTCGTCGGAGTAGGCCGAGGCGGCGCGGATCCGCCCGTGGTACAGCACCACCATCTGTTGCAGCAGGCGTCCGGCGTGCCGGCCGGTGCGCAGCTGGATCCCCGCGCCGGCGGCGGCGAAGATGCCGGTGATGCCCGGCCGCTTCAGCTGCGCGGTCAGTCGGCGATGCGACCAGGTCCTCCCGTCGTCGTCCGAGTAGGAGAGGTCCACGTGCTGCACCTCGTCCACGGGCTGCGCCCCTTCGGCGGATTCGAAGAATCCCGCGCGGGTGCCGGCGGCGTGGAAGCAGAAAATCCGCGAGGTGTCGGCGTCAACCAGCAGGCTGGGATCACCGAAGCCTTCAAGGCCGGAACCGGTGCGGATCACCTGCTGGTTTTCCCAGGTTTGTCCGTGATCGGTGCTGCGTCGCAGCAGCAGGTCGATGGTGTTGGGCAGGTCGTCCAGGTTGGGGCGGCCGTCATAGGCGGCCAATACGGTGCCGGCGGTCGTGACCGCCAAAGCTGGAATGCGGTACTGGCGGTAACCGTGGTGGCCTCGGCGTGCGAGCGTCTGGAAGCTCAGGTTTTCTGCGGCGGTCATGGGATCAAGTATTCCCGGTTCTGGAGCTTTCGTTGTTTCCGCGCCAGACCATGCCGATGGTTATCCGATGGCCTTGATCGGCTGGACCAGCGAGCGTGGGCCAACCCCTTTATCTGTCGGTGCACTGGGGCTACAGTGCTAAGTACCCGAGCGAGGAGTGCGTCATGATTACCCCGGAAAGCCAAACCACCGCAGAAGTTCCCGGCCGCTACGTCCTGATTTTCGATTCACCGACGTCCGCCCATCCTTCCACCCTTGGCGTTGCCGCCCTTGAAGACAAGGTTCCCAATCTGCTGTCGGCCGCCGGCTATGGGACTACCGAGTATTTCCCGCGCCTGGGCATCGCCGTGGTGGATTCTCCCCCGGAGCAATTGGATGATTTTTCAGCCCGAGTGGCAGGCGAGCACATGCCTGCCCGCGTGGTCCCGGAGCGGATCTACCGGATCCTCGCTGAAGCCGATGACGAACCCACGAGTTATGCGGACAACGACGAGTTCACCTGGGGGCTGCAAGCGGTCCAGGCCGCGAATTCGCAGTACACCGGCGCCGGCATCAAGGTTGCGGTGCTGGATACCGGCTTCGACACCCAGCACCCCGATTTCGCCGGGCGCAGCGTCACCACCAAGTCCTTCGCGGCCGGCGAGGACGCCGCGGACGGCCACGGCCATGGTACCCACTGCATCGGCACCGCTTGCGGGCCGCGCGCAGTCGAAGGCGGCCGCGGCTACGGGGTCGCCTCCGGCGCGGAAATCTTCGCTGGCAAGGTGCTGGGTTCCAATGGGTCCGGCACCGACTCGATGATCCTGGCCGGCATCGACTGGGCGTTGCAGAATGAATGCCACGTCATTTCCATGTCCCTCGGCGCGGACGTGCGCGAGGTGCATCCGCCTTATGTCACCGCCGGGCGCCGCGCGCTGGAACAGGGAACCCTGATCATCGCCGCGGCGGGCAACAACGCGAAACGCGCTTCCAACGATCCCGGATTCGTGGGTGCGCCGGCGAACAGCCCGTACATCATGGCGGTCGGCGCGCTGGACTCCGGCCTGCAGATCGCGCCGTTCTCCGCGAGGACACTTCCGGGCCGCGGCGGACAGGTGGACATTTCCGGTCCCGGCGTCAAGGTCTATTCCTCGTGGCCGGGCGCGCAGCGCTACAACACGATCAGCGGCACGTCCATGGCCACCCCGCACGTGGCCGGCGTGGCCGCGCTGCTGGCCGAGGCGACCGGGTACCGCGCCCGCGAGCTGTGGGCCGAGCTGGTGCAGCAGGCCCGGCGTTTGGAGCAGTTCTCCGTTGACGTCGGAGCGGGCCTGACCAGGTCGCCGGAGCCAGTGCAGGAGCAGGCGTAGCGTCATGGCTTCCCAGCGCACGTTTATCGTGACGATTTCCGAAACCTACACCAGCGACATGTCCGCCGCGGTGACCCAGCTGGAGTCCCATGGGCTGCAAGTCCAGCAGGTGCTGGGCATGTTGGGGCAGGTGATCGGCCAGGCGCCGGATGAACGGGTCAAGGAGCTCAAGGGCCTCGACTGCGTGCAATCGGTTGATTCCGAACAGCAGTACAAGGCGCTCTAGGCACGGGGCAGGGCCGGCGGCGAAGCAACCGCTGGCGCTGGCAGGCTGACTGGGATACGCGATGGCCCGCGGCAGGATCATGTCGCGGACCGTTGCGTTGCGATGTCTACCGGAAGTCCAGCAGCACCTTGCCGGAGACGGAAGCATCCTTGGCAGTTTCGAAGGCGGCCAAGGCCTCGGACGCGGGGAACTCATGGGTGACCGCGGCGCCGATCTGCAGCGATCCATCGGCCAGCGCCTGCAGCACCTCGTCGATTTCATCGTTGAAACGGAAGGATCCGACCAATTCCAGTTCCCGGGTGATGGCCAGCGAAATGAGCGCCGGCTGCTCGCCGGAAGGCAGCAGCCCCACCATGACCACTCGCCCGCCGCGGACCGCGCCGCGCACGGCCGAGGCCAGCCCGCGGTAATTCCCGGTGGCTTCGATGACCACGTCCGCGTGGATGCCGGCGATGTCCCCGGTCTCCGGGGCACGCAGGGTGCGGGTCGCGCCCAGCTCGGAGGCAACCTGCAGCGGCGCGTCGAACATGTCCACCGCGATAATTTCCCCTGCGCCGGCGCGCCTGAGCACGGCTACGGCCAGCGCGCCGATGGGACCTGCCCCGATCACCAGGACGCGTTTGCCGGCCACTTCCCCCGCCCGGGAGACGGCATGCCAGGCTACAGCGGCCGGCTCGGCCAGTGCAGCGTCGCGCAGGGACAGCCCGGCGGGAAGTTCGCGCAGCATGCGCGCGGGCAGGTTCACTTCGGCGGCGAAGGCTCCCTCGGTGTGCGGGAAGCGGGCGGCCGAACCCAGGTAGGTGCACCCCGGGGACAGGTTAGGGCGGCCCTCCGGATAGGGTTCCCCGGTGCCCGCAGGGGTCGCTGGATGGACTGCTACCTGGGCACCGGCCTGCGGGCCGGTGCCGTGGGCGGCGGCCTGCACCACGGTGCCGACGATTTCGTGCCCGAGCACCATGGGCGCCTTCAGGATGGATTCGCCGGCGGCGCCGTGGCTCCAGTAGTGCAGGTCCGAGCCGCAGATGCCGCCGTAGGCAATGGCGACGCGCGCCTCGTCCGGGGTGGGAGCGGGCAGGTGGATCTGCTCAACCCGGAGGTCGCCGGCGGCGTGGGCCACTACTGCTAAGGTCTGTTCGTTCAGGTTAGACGACAACGCTCATACCTCCATCGATGAAAATAGTTTGCCCGTTGACGTAGTTGGATCCCTCGGACGCCAACCAGACCGCCGGCCCGGCCAAGTCAGCGACCGTGCCCCAGCGCCCGGCGGGGGTGCGGCCCAGGATCCAGGAGTTGAATTGCTCGTCGTCCACCAGGTTCTGCGTCATTTCGGTATGGATGTAGCCCGGGGCGATGCCGTTGATCTGCAGCCCGGAGCCGGCCCATTCAGCGGTCATAGCGCGGGTGAGGTTGCGCAGTCCGCCCTTGGCCGCGGTGTAGGCGGCAATCGTCGGTCGCGCCAAATCGGTCTGGACGGAGCAGATATTGATGATTTTCCCGGCGCCTCGCTGCACCATGCCGCGGGCAACGGCCCGGCCGACCAGGAAGGCGCTGGTGAGGTTGGTGTCGATGACTCGTTGCCAGTCCGCGACCTCGAGCTCAAGCAAGGGGACGCGGTGCTGGATTCCGGCGTTGTTCACCAGGATGTCCGGGGTGCCGATGCCTTTCTCAATGTCCTCGATATTGGCACTGACCGACTCGTCATCCGTCACGTCGAAGCAAGCGGAGTGGATACGCTCTCGCCCATAGAGCTCGGTGAATTCGGCGACCGTGGTTGCCAGCCGGTCGGCGTCGCGGCCATGCAGGACGATGTCGGCACCCGCGTCTGCCAAGCCCCGAGCCAGTTCCCTGCCGATGCCCCGTGATGATCCGGTGACCAAGGCCAGTTTGCCCGTGAGGTCGAATAGATTGCTCATGCTTGCCAGCTTCCCTCTTCTGACGGCAGCATGCTGCCATCACTTGTCAGATGTCGTCGGCGGACGCTCCCGCCGACCAGCAAGCAGCTACGTCACAGAGGGCCTCGTCGCCACGCCCAATATAACAGACTTAACAAGCTAAACGCGATAATAAATATGTTTTTAAAGATCCGATCTCGCCATCTGTGCGACATTGCACCCGCCCGGGGGCAACCCTCCAGAAGCAACGGTGCACGAAAGGTGCAACCAGCAAGGCGCGCGCCCCTCCGCGCGCGAGGTGAATCCAGTTGTATTTCAACGGAATATCACGTCGGGAAAAATGCGAATTGATCCACAAAACAAGGGGCTTTTCAGGCTTGAATAGACCGCAATTCGACCCGGTGCACAAGGGTGCCAGTTGGACAGCGGATGCCACCCTGAGCTTGTCATCTTAATTCACTCCATAAGGTTTATTCGCAGCAAAATACTCGTTGATTTGGGACTTTACGATCCAGTGCATCGACGATCTGCTATACTTGATCCATCGCACTCGATTCCTGACGAGATTTACACCCGGCGCGTGGGAGCTTTTTCAGCGTGACCCGCCGGGTTTCGGCTGGTGCTTATTTGGGGTTCAGCGTGGCGCAGCCCAGTCGATTTTGAACATTTTTTCGCCGCGCAAGGAGTAACTTATTAGGCTGAAATGCCGGAGAGGTACGCTTGTCACAACGCGTTGCAATCATCGGAGCAGGACCCAGCGGAATGGCTCAACTGCGAGCCTTCGAGTCGGCGCGCACAGCCGGTCGTTCGGTCCCGGAAATCGTCTGCTACGAAAAACAGGATGACTGAGGTGGCCAATGGAATTTCAGCTGGCGCACGGGCATCGACAAGTATGGCGAGACAGTCCATTCGAGCATGTACCGCAATTTATGGTCCAATGGTCCCAAGGAGGCCTTGGAGTTCGCCGAATACACTTTTGATGAGCACTTCGGCCGTCCGATTTCCTCATATCCACCTCGTGCGGTGCTGTGGGACTACATCAACGGCCGCGCCGAGAAGTCGAATGTCAAGAAGTACGTCCAATTCTCGACCGTCGTGCGCTGGGTCCAGTTCGATGAAGGTACCCAGAAGTTCACCGTCACGATTGAAAACCTGAAAACCGGTCAAACGGAAAGTAGCGAATTCGATAAGGTCGTCGTCGGGTCCGGCCACTTCAGCTTCCCGAATGTTCCGGACTTCGCCGGAATCGAAACCTTCCCGGGAACGCTGATCCACGCCCACGATTTCCGCGGTGCGGAACGGCTGGCCGGCCGCAACGTCCTGTTGATCGGCGCCAGCTACTCCGCCGAGGACATCGGCATCCAGGCATTCAAGATGGGCGCCAGCTCGGTGACCATGAGCTACCGTACTGCCCCGATGGGCTACGACTGGCCCGAGGGCATCCAGGAACGCCCGCTGGTCGAGCGGTTCGAAGGGAGCACAGCCCACTTCGCGGACGGAACCGAGCGACAGTTCGACGCAGTCATCCTGTGCACCGGATACCTGCACCACTACCCGTTCCTGCCATCGGATTTGGCGCTGTCCTCTCCTAACAACTTGTACCCCAAGTCCCTGTACCGCGGCGTTGTCAGCGAAGCGAACAACAACTTGTTCTACCTGGGCGCCCAGGACCAGTGGTTCACCTTCAACATGTTCGATGCCCAGGCCTGGTACGTCCGCGATGTCATCCTCGGCGATGCGAAGCTTCCTTCCGAGGCCGAGCAGAAACTTGACATGGCGCAATGGACACTGCGCTTGGAGACTCTGGGCAGCGCAGCAGATGAAGTCCGTTTCCAGGCCGACTACATTCGAGACCTCATAGAGCAGACCGACTACCCGATGTTCGATCTGGACGAGGTAACCCGCATCTTCTTGGCGTGGAAGAACGACAAACAGCACAACATCTTGAACTACCGCGACCAGGTCTATCGTTCGGTCATGACCGGCACCATGGCCTGCGAGCACCACACCCCGTGGCTTCGCGAGCTGGATGATTCATTGGAGCGCTACCTGTCCCAGCCAGAAGAGGACGAGCTGGAGCGTATGGTCCGCGGCAAGGACAGCTCCGCCAGCCCGGCCTAGTTGTAATACACCTAGTTGCCGGAGCAAACCGCGTAAGCAGCCTCACGACTGATAACCACGCGGAACAGCGGGTCGAGATCCGGAATCTCGACCTGCTGTTCCGCTAAAGCCCCATCGGAAAGCTGAGGCACCTGCATAGAAAGCGCAGAGTCTACTCCGAGCAGGTAGCGCACGAATGCCTTCACGGCGCGATTAACGCTGACGCCGGCCGTCCAGGTGGCGTATTCCTGGACTCAATGCGGCAGAGGCGGCATCACGGCTCCACGCGTGCTTGATACCGCAAGAACCTTCTAAGGATCAAGAATTTTTGGGGCTGGCGTCGTTTACAACGGCGCGGGTCAGAGAACATCCTGGATGTTTTGCACGTTCAGTCGTGGGTTGGCGTCAGAAGTGCAACCGGAAAGAAAAAATCTCGGGCGACATAAGTCACCCGAGATCATTTATCTTGTGGAGGTAAGGGGATTCGAACCCCTGACCTTCTGCATGCCATGCAGACGCGCTACCAACTGCGCCATACCCCCAAAAGGATGCGGTTTCTTCGGTTTTTTCGACCTCTGAACCGAGATAAAACTCTACCGGAGGTGTTTAGAAAACACCAAATCGGCGTTCGGAGACGCTGGTCACAGGGTGCTATTCACTTTGTCGGTTGCGGGTGGAAGAATCTTCCACGTGGATCGATCGGTCCCGAGAACATAGTCGAAAGGCGCACTCCCATGAGCATTGGACTGACCCCGTACCTGCGTTTCGCCGGCGATGCCCGCGCGGCCATGGAGTTCTACAACTCCGTATTTGGCGGAGAACTGTCGATGATGACCTTCAAAGAAGGAATGAATGACGATCGCCCGGCAACCACCGACCAAATCATGCATTCATCGCTGTTCGTGAGTCGCGGCGTGCACCTGATGGCCTCGGACACCCCGCCCGAAATGAATCTCATGCCCAATGGCACCGTGTCCTTCAGCAGCGACGGCACGGACGATTCGGACTCGGTGCCGCTGCAGAAGTGGTGGGATGGACTATCTGCAGGCGCGCGCATCGATGTTCCGTTGGCAACAGCTCCTTGGGGAGACTCTTTCGGTCAGCTCACCGATAAGTTCGGCGTCACCTGGATGTTCAATATCTCTGCGGTGCGCTCGTAGCTATTTCAGCTCGGCCTGTTCGCGGGAAGCGACCGCTTCGCTGCCCACGAGCAGGCCGATCTTCTTTGCCCGGATTTGGGTTGCCCAAGCCAGCAGGAAGCCGAGTACCGCGAGCCCCGCTCCGACGATGGACGGCGCACGGTAGCCGAAGCCCGCGGAAATCACCGCAGCACCCAGGGCGGCCCCCAACGCGTTGGCCACGTTGAGCGCGGAATGGTTCAAGGAGGCGGCCAGCGACTGGGCATGGGGTGCCGAATCCATCAGCAAGGTTTGCAAGCTCGGGATCAATAGCGAGCCCACCGCGCCCAGCACGAAGACCATGACGAGCGTGGGGATAATCCAGCTGGTCACGGCGGCGAAAATCAGCATGGCCGCCACCATGATCAGGTTGGTCAGCTTGATGGAACCGAAAATCGACCAGTCGGCCAAGCGTCCGCCGGCCAGCGAACCGACGACCATGCCCAAGCCATAGAGCGCCAGAGCCCAGGGAACAAGATTGATGTCGAGCCCTGCTTCTTCGGTCAAGGTCGGTGAAATGTACGAGTACACGGCGAAGAAGCCGCCAAACCCCACGATGCCCGTCCCCATGGCCATCCAGACCTGGATATTCTTCAGCGCCGAGAGTTCGCGGCGCATGCTCGCTCCGGGTTCAGCCTTGTGCCACGGAACGAACAAGCTGATCATCAGCATCGTGATCAGGCCAACCACAGCGACAACAACGAACATCGCTCGCCATCCAGTCAGCTGCCCCAAACGGGTGACCAGCGGAACACCGGCGACGTTGGCCACCGAGAGCCCGAGCATCACCCATGCGATGGCGCGCCCGCGCATGCTTCCGGGCACCAGCGAACCAGCCAGGACTCCGGCCAAGCCGAAGTAGGCGCCATGCGGCAGGCCGGCGAGGAATCGGGTAGCCAGCATTGTTCCGTAATCCGGGGCAAAGGCCGATGACAAGTTTGCGACAGTGAAGAACAGCATCAGCAGCAAGACCGCGCGCTTGCGCGGAATCTTGGCGGCAAGTGCGGTCAGCACCGGGGCGCCAACCACGACGCCGATGGCATAGGCGCTGATCATCAGGCCCATCTGGGAATTGCTCACCGAAAGGTCGGCGGCGCCCTCCTGGAGCAGCCCCATCAGGGTGAATTCGGTGACACCGATGCCGAATCCGCCCATGGACAGGGCGAGAATCGCCAACAGCAGCCGGCCGCCGGACAAGTATTTGCTGGGCGCAGAAGTAGTCACGTTTGGATCCTCGGGAGTTTGGAGATGGCACGGCTTCATCGACGCCTGACTTCCATCGTAGTTGCAGGCACGGCTGAGGAAAATTACGATTCCCACAGTTTTCTGTGGCACTGTGGAAGTCCAATGTCCAAAGCATCACCTCGCCGGTTGTCGGCATCACGAATCCTGGCACGAATCACGGTCATCCTCTTGTGCCTTGGCCTTGCCGTGCTCATGGCTTTCCACCAGCAGATTCCCGACGTCGCGGGACTGGGGCTCATACTTGACAATTTAACCCCTTGGCTCGGCCTGGGCATACCACTGCTGCTGCTCTTGACCATCGTCCTCGGCGGCCGCGCAACCTACGTTGCGCTGCTGGTGCCAACTGTTGTCTGGGGTGTTCTTTTCGGGTCTGCGGCCTTGCCCTCCGCGCCCGTCGATAGCCAGGATCCCTTGGTAGTCGCTTCGCAGAACGTCCACCAGGATGCGGTGACCTCGGCCCGCTCCCTGGCCGAATCGGGAGCCGAAGTCATCACGCTCCAGGAACTGGGCGAGGGCCAGATTGATCTGGTGACGGACGCCCTGAAGCGGAGCCATCCGTACTACTACTCAGTGAGCACCGTGGGCCTATGGAGCAGCTACCCGCTGTCCAACCCCGAACCGCTGGACTTGGGTCTGGGCTGGGACCGCGCACTGCGCGCCGACGTCGACACCGAATCCGGGCCGGTCCGCGTGTACGCGGTCCACGCCGCTTCGGCGCGCCCGACGGGCCATGATGAGCGCGACACCATGCTCGCGTCCCTGGCGGACTACGTGGCCAAGGATCCTTCGTCCAAGGTCATTGCCGCCGGCGACTTCAACGCCACCTCGACGGACCGCCACTTCGCCCCGGTCGCTGACCAGCTGGACGATGTGCACTATAGCGCCTGGGGTCTGGCGATGACCTGGCCGCGCACGCCATTCGCCATGCTCGGCATCGACCACGTCATGGTCCGCGGCGTCACCGGCACCTCTCTCGACCGCATTCCTGCCGGCGATTCCGACCACTACGCCCTGCGGGCGTCCGTGGACCTGGCCGGCGGCTAGGACAGGCCGGTCTGGCGCAGGGTGATATTGATGCGTCCGCCGCCCAGCTCGCATTCTTGCGGTGCCGTCCCCGGATGGATCTTCGTTACCGCGTGATAGGCGAAGCGCGCCGGCCCGTCGAAGACGAACAGGTCTCCCGAGGCGAGGCGCACCTCCTGCCAAGGCTTGTTGCGATGCTCCGTGTTACCCAGTCGAAAGGTCGCGGAATCGCCCAGGGACAGCGAGACCACCGGCGCATTGATCCGTTCTTCGGCATCCTGGTGCATACCCATCGTGGCATTGACGTTGTAGTAGTTCACGATGGCCGCGTCCGGTAGATAAGACTGCGCCTTGGCCTGGTCCCCCGTCGCGTCGTTGACCGCACGGCGCCCGAGCTCCACCAGCCAAGGTTCCATGGGCGCCACCGGCTCCCCATTGATGTCGTCGGCCGTGCGCGAATAGCTGTGGGGGCTCCAATGCCAGCCCAGACACAGGCTCTGCACGCTCATCGGGTGCCCGTTGACCAATGTCTGATGCGGCGGAACCGGCCCGTTTCCCCATTCGAAGAACCGGTTGATGATCCAGGACTGCATTTCAGGCGAAAGCCAGCCGGGCACATGCCAGGCGCCGGGACGCAGTAGCCTCGGCTCGCGCGGCAGCGCGCTGTCATCGAAGAGAAAGTCCATGGGTTCCCTGCCTCTAGTCTGCGAATTATCCGTCCCGCGGCGGCTGTCGTGCCGCCACCGACTGTAGCATCCGGCCCCGGCAAGCCGGACGAACACGGTTTATATGTGCTCTGGACAACCTTCTCCCACGCCAAGGCGGAGTTAAGAGGACTTTCGAAGCATCCGTACGTAGGATCATTGGCATGGCATCAATACAGGTTGCAGGCGAGGCATTGGTCGACATCGTCAATGGGCTCGCATATCCAGGCGGATCCCCACTGAACGTGGCCGTGGGACTGGGACGTCTGGGGCATGAAGTGACACTCCAGACCGGAATCGGCGGCGATGAGCACGGCCGCGCCATCATCGAGCACCTAAATGCGTCGGATGTCCTGCTCGGCCCTGATTCGGTCACGGAATCGGCCACCAGCACCGCCACCGTGTCCCTGGATTCCACCGGCCAGGCCACCTACGACTTCCAGCTCGATTGGAACTTAGAATCTGTGGTCCCCACCGATGCGCAGATCCTCCACACCGGTTCCATCGCCGCCTTTGCCGAGCCGGGCTGCTCGCGGATCCATGAAGTCTTCGCGGCCTCTCCGGCGCATCAGCTGCGCAGCTATGACCCCAATCTCCGTCCCGCCTTGGTGGACAAGCGCCGTGCCGTGATTTCCCGCATCGAGAAGCTGTGCGCCTTGAGCCATGTGGTCAAGCTCAGCGACGAAGATGCCCTGTGGCTCTACCCAGGTTGGGATACCGCACGGGTGCTCGGGCACCTGCTGGCGCGCGGCGCCAAGCTCGCGGTCATGACCTTCGGGGTGCGCGGCTGCGAAGCACGCACCGACCAGCTTGAAGTCTCCATGCCGTCTTTGCAGGTCAGCGTCTCAGACACCGTGGGCGCCGGAGACGCCTTCATGTCCGGGCTGCTCCATGCAATCGGCAACGGCCCGCTACTGCAGGCGCTGGTGTCCAACGAGAATCTGGACGAAGACGCATTGGAGTCAGCGCTGCGCACCGCTTCGCTGTCCGCGGCGCTGACGGTCCAGAAAATCGGAGCCAATCCCCCGACTCTCGTCGAGCTCGAGAGCTGCCTGTCGTCGGTCGAGTTCTAACGACCGGTTGATGCTCCACACGCCCAGCGGATATGGCCGCGGACCACATCCGCGAAGGCATCCGCGTCAATGCGGTCAACCCGGGTACCGTCGACACCCCCCCGGGTGGGCCGGCTGCTGGATTCGGCGGCCAAATCCCAGGCCGAACGCCAGGCGCTCAACGCCCGGCAGCCGCACGGACGACTGGTCTCCGCGAAGAAAGCCGCCGCCTCGGTGGCCTACCTGTGCAGCCCGCTGTCCTCCTCGACCAATGGCGTTGCCCTGGCGGTTGACGGCGGAATGCAGGCATTGCGCCTTCGCCCGGTGGGTTGAGCCCGGCATAGGTTGCTAGAGTTCGGATGCAGGCATTTCGCATCATTCGACCATGGAGGCAGTAGTGGGCAGCAAGGTCCCGGCAGCGGACAACACCTTGAGGATCCTGGGTTTGCTGGCGTCCCGCAAGGCCCCGACGCCCGCGGCGATGATCGCCAGGTTGTTGGACTTGCCGCGTTCCAGCGTCTACCAGCTGCTGACGGTCATGCACGAACACGGCTTCATCGCGCACTATCCGGAGGACAAGTCCTACGGACTGGGGGTTGCGGCTTTCGAGCTCTCCAGCGCCTACACACGGCAAGAGCCGCTGGCCCGGCTGGGCGCGCCACTGGTGGCCCAGCTGGTGGACAAGGTCGGCGAAAGTGCCCATCTGGCGGTGCTGCACGGCTCGGACGTGCTGTATATCGTGGAGGAACGAGCCAAGGGCCGGCCCTCGCTGGTGACCGATGTCGGCGTGCGCTTGCCCTCGCACCTGGTCGCCTCCGGACGCGCCATCCTAGCCGCCCTGCCCAAGTCCCAGGTGCGGGCGTTGTATCCGACCCCTGCGAGTTTCTCAGGCCGCGAGACGCAGAGCACGATTTCAAGCTATGCACAGCTGAGGCGCGAATTGGACCAGAGCGCGCAACGCGGTTACGCGATTGAACGCGGGGACCTCACCGCCGATTTCAATTCGCTCGCGGTGGAGATCCGCGACGCGAGCGGATGGCCGGTGGCTGCCGTCGCGGTGACGTTCCTGGGCGACCGGATACCGGAAGACCAGTGGGAAAAACTGCTAGAGCCCATCCGCGCCACCGCGGCCCAGCTGACTGCCCGGCTGCATGGGCACCGCAAGCAGTAGCGGTCCGGTCCATGCTCCCCCGTAGACAGCAGCGGGCCGGCCGAATACCACACGATTCGACCGGCCCGCTGGCCTGGTTTCCCGGCATATTCCTCCGGGTCGCTGCGCGCTAGGGGCGGCGCGTTTCAGCACTCAGGAACCACGCCTGCTGCTCCAGCTCTGCGATGTACTGGTGCAGGATGTCTGCGGTGGTCGGGTCATCCTCATCCACCGGGTCATGGACTTCGCGCATGACATCCACGGTGGCTTGGACAGCCTTGACCATGATGTCCACGCCGTCAGTGGTCAGCACCTCGGTGTTGACCGGCTGCTCGATGCGCGTGTACTTGGCAATGGTGGACGCGAGGCCGTCGGGAGTGGCGTGCAAGGCGCGCATACGTTCGGCGATTTCGTCCGAACCTCGGCGGGCAATGGCCACCACTTCATCGATGTTCAGGTGCAGGTCGCGGAAATTCGGTCCCACGACGTTCCAGTGGATCTGCTTGCCGACCAACTGCAGGTCCAGCATGTTCACCAGAACAAGCTGCAGCGAATCACGCAGCACCTCCGTTGCCACAAATCCATGTTCCGCATTCTCCAGCGAAGTCTTGCTTGCAGGCGTACTCTTCTTGCTCGACATACATGATCTCCTTTGCAGACTCAAGGGTCAATCCTGCCGGGTTTCCCCAGCTTACATTCCGCACGCTACCCTCATTGCCTTCAGCACTGAAGCCCGGCCTGGAAGCACACGGGAGACATTCAGGATTCATGAAGAAAGGGTGACGGAAAACTCCGCCACCCTTCATTCAGTTGTATGGGGCGTCCGGGTCGGACGCGCCGCGCTTCGTGCTCCGCGTCTAGGAGCCGGCATCGGTTCCGCCGTGAAGATGGTCCAGCTTGCTGGGTCCGGCGGCCAGCCGGAAGATTCCCCAGAGCATGGTCAGCATTGCCCAGATCGCTCCGAGCCAAAGGGGTGCAACATCCGCGGAAGATCCGTGGGGCACCACATAGATAAACGAGAGGAATAGTGCTGCCACCAGCGCTCCGCCGACGACCAGCCCGATTCCCAAGTGCTTCTTGTGCGGCATGGCTTCTCCTTCGTTGGTGCTGCCCGCCGTACGTGGGCAGATTCAGTGAGCGGTGATTGGGTACCTGTCCAAATGTCCTCCCCTGCATTGCTGCGTTCGGTCACGGGCTTCCCCATGGTGCAAACAGCATAGTCCCTTGCCTCCGAATTGTCCCGGATGCACCGTAAACCCCGGGGCCTCACCTAGGAAACAGGAGCCATTGATCCTATCGGTTCCCGTAGGCAAGACCGCTGCCCCAAGCCACGGGCTGGAAGCTTCCGTGCAGTGGAACAGGACATGAGCCAGCGAATCGGCCAAGATGGAAGAAACGACCATTCAACCGAACAAGGAACAGCATGCCAGCGCCACGTACCAAACGCACCGTTTCGACCCTCGCCGCGCTCATGCTGGCGATCCCGCTGGCCGGCTGTGTGAGCATCCAGCCGCAGGAGGAAAGCCCCGCGCCGACCGCCTCGGCCGTTCCCACCGCGACAGCCTCCATCCAGGGCACCGCGACCCCGCTGCCCAAGGATCCCACCAGCACCGAAGGCAGCCTGGGCACCGTGCCCAAGGAAACCGCCGGCGACAGCTTCCAAGCGGGATTCGACAAGATCCTGGAACACGCGCAGAAGAAGAAATGCTCGCAGGATACCGATATTTCCGAGGACGGCCAGATTCTGCTGCTCGTCGGAGACTGCAAGGATGTTGCGATCACCGGCACTGGCAATATGATCGTGGCCAACAACGCCCGTTCCGTTGCCATCAGCGGGGCGGGGAACATTGTTGCGATCAAGAGCCTGCGCCAGGTGGAGGTCAGCGGCGTCGGCAACGTGGTGGCATGGCGCAGCGGCGACACCCACGTCACCGACAGCGGCCAGAGCAACTCGCTGGGCCGCAACGCGCTGGACGGCGTGGAGCTGGCCTTCTAGACGGCTTGTCCGGCATTTCAGACAGTACGGGTGGATTCGCGGCCTTGCGCCGCTGAAACTGGCGAACAATGGGAAACAAGAACACTCCTCCCACCGATTGGATTCCCATGACCGTGAACCTTTCGACCACTGTCACCCTGCAGCGCTTCGGCGCCACCGCCGCCGATGTCATCGCCGTGGCCCGCCACGACGCCCGCATCGAGATCTCCCCCGAGGTCCTCGACGAGCTGGCCAACGTCCGCGCCCACATTGATGCCCTGGCTTCTTCGGATACCCCCGTCTACGGAATTTCCACCGGCTTCGGCGCCCTGGCCACCCGCCATATCGCGCCCGAGGACCGCGCCAAGCTGCAGCGTTCGCTGATCCGCTCGCACGCCGCCGGAATGGGCGCTCCGGTGGAGCGCGAGGTCGTGCGCGCACTGATGTTCCTGCGCGCCAAGACCCTGGCTTCGGGACGCACCGGCGTGCGCCCGGTCGTGCTGCAGACCATGATCGACCTGCTCAACGCCGGCATCACCCCTCTCGTGCGCGAATACGGCTCGCTGGGCTGCTCGGGCGACCTCGCTCCGCTGTCCCACTGCGCCCTGGTGCTCATGGGCGAGGGCGAGGCCACCGATGCCCAGGGCAACCTGCGCCCGGTCCCCGAGTTGCTCGCCGAAGCCGGCATCCCCCCGGTCCAGCTGGCTGAGAAGGAAGGCCTGGCGCTGGTCAACGGCACCGATGGCATGCTCGGTCAGCTGCTCATGGCGCTGGCGGACCTGGCCGAGCTGGCGGACATCGCCGATGCCACCGCGGCCATGAGCGTCGAGGCCCAGATGGGCACCGACCAGGTCTTCCGCCCCGAGCTGCACGAGCCGCTGCGCCCGCATCCGGGACAGGCCCGCAGCGCTGCAAACATGTTCGCTTTCCTCTCCGACTCCCCCGTGGTCGCCTCGCACAAGGAAGGCGACGGGCGGGTGCAGGATGCCTACTCGCTGCGCTGCTCCCCTCAGGTCACCGGCGCGGTGCGCGACACGATCGCGCATGCCCGCATGGTCGCAACCCGAGAACTGGCCGCGGCCATCGACAACCCGGTGGTGCTGCCCAGCGGCGAGGTGACCTCCAACGGCAACTTCCACGGCGCCCCGGTGGCCTACGTGCTGGACTTCCTGGCCATCGCAGTCGCTGACTTGGGCTCGATTGCCGAGCGCCGCACCGACCGGATGCTGGATCCAGCCCGCTCGCGGGAGCTGCCGGCGTTCCTGGCCGATGACCCGGGAGTGGATTCGGGCATGATGATCGCCCAGTACACGCAGGCCGGGTTGGTTGCCGAGAACAAGCGGCTGGCCGTGCCGGCCAGCGTAGACTCGATTCCTTCCTCGGCCATGCAGGAAGACCACGTGTCCCTGGGGTGGCACGCGGCACGCAAGCTGCGCACCGCGGTCGCGAACCTGCGCCGCATCCTGGCCGTGGAGATGCTCATCGCCGGCCGCGCGCTGGATCTGCGCGCGCCGCTGCAGCCTGGCCCGGCCACCGGTGCCGTCTTGGAACTGCTGCGCACCAAGGTCGCCGGCCCCGGCGAAGACCGCTTCCTGTCGGCTGAATTGGAGGCCGCGTGCGAGCTGCTGGAATCCGGTGCCGTGCACGAGGCGCTGCAGCCTTATCTTTCGCGAGGATAGCCGAAGCTGTTGGTTTCCCGACATTTCCGCCCGAACGGCCCGGATCGAGCGTAAACTTGATTGTCGGGAAACGGCATCCAAACCACGAAAGAAACATCGTATGCAACGGACCATGTTCAAATCCAAGATCCACCGGGCCACGGTCACCCAGGCGGACCTGCACTATGTCGGGTCGGTCACGGTTGATTCCGAGCTGCTTGCGGCCTCGGACATCCTCCCGGGCGAACTGGTCAGCATCGTGGACATCACCAACGGCGCTCGGCTGGAAACCTACACCATTGCCGGCGAGCCGGGCAGCGGCGTCATCGGCATCAACGGCGCGGCGGCGCATCTAGTCCACCCGGGCGATCTGGTCATCTTGATCAGCTACGCGCAGATGGAAGACGCAGAAGCCCGCAGCTACGTACCTAGCGTGGTGCACGTCGACGCGGACAACAAGATCATCCACCTGGGCGACGACCCGGCGGTGGCCTTGGGCGATGACGTCCAGACTCCGCCGTTCGCGCTGGTCACCGGGCGCTGACCCCCGGGGATCGCTTCAGGCACCAAGCAGGCCGCCGGCATCAGCCGGCGGCCTGCTGCGCATTCAGGGAGCCTACGAACCGTCGCAGTCGAATTCGGGGCAACCCTGCCAGCGCTTGGAGAAGTAGCCGATGATGTCCAGGGCGCTGACCATCGGATACCTCCTGGCATGCCGGCCGTACACGCGGTCGATGGCATCATCGACGGCCATCCTGAAGAAGCTGCACACCTCGTCGTAGCGCCAGACTTCCATGGCCAGCTCGAAGAGCTCCGCGTAGCTCAGCTCGCGGCGGCGCTCCAAGCCCAGCTGGCGCGAGATGCTCCAGATGATTTCCCGGTTCAGCTCGTGCCCCTCGCCGCACTCGCACCAGCTCATGCCGGTGGCCGGCATGGCCCACACCCACGAGGAATCTCCGGGCGGGCCGCCGCCCACATCGTTGAATCCGGTCTCATTGCCTGCTGCGCTCATGAGGCTCCCAGCTCCCTTCGGCTCTGCTCAGATCCAGGCCCGGTGGATTCCGCAGCCTGCCGGGCTTTCCGCCAGCCCGTCCGCGCCGAATCCCTTCCCCAGCACTCCGCGAAGCAATTCGAACATATCTAGACTGTACTCTATTTATTAGTACATATGTTCTATTCTTTGGAACTTCCTGCCGCAGGCAACGATCTTAATTCCGAAGCCTGCGGTGCGGATCCCGCCGCGGCCAACAGTCGCTGAGTAGAATCAAACGCTAGGTGGCCGATCTCAAAATGCTCGGGTGCGAGAGAAGGAGAAGCAATGTCCAATAACGTCCATCCGGATGACTCCCCCGAGGCTCCGCATCGCCAATGGAACGAAATCCTCCAAGAAACCCGCGTCATGCAGACCGGGGTCCAGATTCTGGCCGCGTTCCTGGTGATCCTGCCGTTCCAGGCGCGATTCACCATGCTCACCGATGTGGAGGAAATCCTCTACGTCATACTGCTCGTGTTCTCAGCCTTGCTGATCGTGCTGATGCTGGTGCCGGTGCTGGTCCACCGCTACCTCTTCGGCCAGCGCCTGAAAGCGACGACCGTGCTGCTGGGCCACCGCGTGGTCAAGGTCGTGGGTATCAGTGCCGGACTGCTCGTGGCGGGCAGCGTCTGGTTCGTTATCCAGGTGCTGGTCGGATGGCCGGTCTCGGTGTATGTCGGGGGCGGCCTGATGCTCGCAACATTGTTCCTGCTGGTACTGCTGCCACGGCTGCTCACTCCCCGCGGCAGCATGCCGGAATCCTACGACGAGGGCTGAGACCGAGTCTTCATGCTGGCCGCCATGCGGTCCACATGGCGCAGCATGAGCTTCATGGGCAGGTGCCGAATGGCCTTGGGGAGGACGCGGGAGGCCGCCCAGGCGGCTCGCACCATCATCCGGTTGCGCAGCTCGACCTTGCGGGTCAGCTCGTATCCGAACTGCTCGCGCACCGGGGGCGGCAGCTGCGCGATGGTCACGTCGCGCATCAGCGGCAGCGCCACCCTGATCCACCACGGTGCGCGGGAACCGGCAAACAGCTCATCGGCCAGCGTGCGGATCTGCTCCGTCACCTGGAGGTCCGCCGTGATCCCGGCGAAATAGTCGTTGAACCGGGCTTCGCTGCGCGGCCAGAAGTCGGTGGGCATCTGCAGCGCATCACCCAGCCGGGCGTACTGCAGGTACAACTCCGCGCTCGCGTTCTTATCCCACGCGGGAAGGACCTGCGCGCCGATCACCCGAGCCGAGTCGAACAGCGTGGCGGCAACCCACAGCTGCAGCCGCGGATCCAGCGCCGAGTAGGCGGGCGCGCCGGTGGTTTTGTCCCGCGTCCCGTGCACGGGACGGTGCGCCTCATCCACATAGTCGATGATGGTGCGCTGCTGCTCGGCGGTACCGTTGCTCAGCGCGTAGATGTAGCCCAGGGTGTGCAGCAGCCGGGAGAGCGGGTTGGAGGCGAAGTCCGAATGCTCCGCGATGGCCCGGCCGATCTGCGGATGCGCCAGCTGCAGCAGGATCGCCCGGCCGGCGCCCAGCAGCAGCGCGGATTCGGGGGCGGCCTTGGCCAGCTGGTCGCGAGGAAGCGGCTGCGGCTCGGGTTGGGGATTCACCCTTCGAGCCTACGGGGCTCACCTGTCAGCGTCCTGATAACACCCTCCGCTTCACGTCGGTGCCAAGCCTAGAGGTTCTCCAGGCTGCGCGGGTATGAGGACTGCGCGCCATGGGCTTGCACCGTCAGCGCGGCGAACTTGCCAGCGAATTCGGCCGCTTTCACCAGGTCGTCGCCTTGGGAAATCCTGGCGGCGAGCGCACCGGTGAAGGCATCTCCGGCTCCGGTGGTGTCGACCGCATCCGCCTTGACTGCGGCAAGCTGCTCAATCCCTTGTCCCTGCGCAACCAGGCACCCCTGGGCGCCGAGGGTCACCACCACGGAGGAGACCCCGTGGTCGATCAGTTTCCGGGCAATCACCGGTTCGCTCTCGGTGCTTACTTCGCTGGTGCCGTCAAGCAGTGCCAGCACCAGCGCCGCCTCGTGCTCGTTGACTACCAGCGGGTCCGCGGCCAGCAGGTACTCGCGCGGCAGCTCGATGACCGGTGCAAGGTTCAGCACCACGCGGTCGCTGGCGGCATCCATGGCCGCGGTGATGCCGCTGGCAGGGATTTCACCCTGGAGCACGAGGATTCCGCGCAGCTCGCCGAGGGAGGATACGGCATCGCCGGTGACCTGGGCATTGGCCCCTGGCACCACAGCGATGGAGTTCTCCGCGGCAGCGTCGACCTGGATGATGGCCACCCCGGTCGGGTGGGTCGTGCGGGCCACGCGGTCCAGCAGCACACCGGCCTCTGCCAGTTGGCTCAGCGCCACCTCGGCATGGGCATCACGGCCGACGGCACCGATGAATTCCGTGGTCGCGCCGGCCAGCCGGGCGGCGAGCGCCTGGTTGGCTCCCTTGCCGCCGGGGGTGAGCTGGTAGGAATCCGCCAGTACCGTTTCCCCCGGCCCGGGCAGTCGAGCCATCAGCGCGGTGATGTCCACATTGCTTGAACCGACGATCGTGACCTGTGGATGTTGCATGGTTGCCTTGCTCTTTCAGCCGTTCCCGGGGGCCGTCGTGGGCCCCGCCACCAGAAAAATTCGCCGCCAGGATGCAGCATGTGACACTCAAGCCTATGACCGGTCCGCGGCGGTGTCGAACCGGACCGCGCGAATGGCTGCCCTAGGATCTTGGCCGTGACGGCCGAGCGTTGACTATCATGGGAAGCGTGTCGGTAAATCAGCTTTCGGACAGCGCGCAGAACTATCTCAAAATCATCTACGGCCTGGCCGAGTGGTCCCAGGAGCCGGTGACCGCCAGCGTCATCGCCGGCAAGGCGGGCATGAAGCTCTCGACGGTCTCCGGGGCCCTGTCCAAGCTGCGCCAGCAGGGGCTGCTGGACCACGCCCCCTACGGCGCGGTGAACCTCACCGATCTGGGGCGCGACTACGCGGTGACCATGGTGCGCAGGCACCGCCTGATCGAGACCTTCCTGGTGCAGATGCTCGGCTACCGCTGGGACCAGGTCCACGACGAGGCAGAACAGCTGGAGCACGCGGTCTCCGACTTCATGATCGCGCGGATCGACGAGCTGCTCGGCCATCCATCCCGCGACCCCCACGGGGATCCCATCCCCACCGCGGAAGGGCAGATCAGCATCCCGAAGGCGGTCTCGCTCACGGAAATCACCGATGGTTCGCAGGTGCAGGTCGAGCGGATCTCGGATGACGATTCCCAGCTGCTGCAGTACTTCTCCGACCACGGGATCACCGTTGGCGCACGGCTGTCCATCCAGCCGGGAGACGCCTTCTCCGACACCGTCGAGGTGGCCTCCCCCAAGACCGGGGCCCCGCTGCGCCTGGGCCAGCGGGCCACCAGCGCCGTCTGGGTCTCGGTGATCGGTCGAGCTTAGCGGAGCGGCGGCCGGGGAACCGCAGATGGTTCCCCGGCCGCCGCGCTCCGGCTGGCGAAGTCTAGGCCTTGACCTCCAGCTGGGCGATGAACTGCGGAAGCTGGGCCACGCCGTCCAGGATCACATCGTGCTCGTGGACCTCGAGGTCCTCGCGCCCCAGCTCGCCGGTCAGCACGCCCACGGCGATGACGCCGGCGTTCTTGGCTGCCTGCAGGTCGTTGACGGTGTCGCCGGCGGCGATTACCTTGCGCACGTCGCGGATTCCAGTCAGTTCCATCACGCGGTGGATCATGTACGGTGCCGGACGGCCGGCGGCCACTTCGTCCGCGGTGACCACTGCGTCCAGCAGTTCGCCCTCGCCTGCGTCCCAGCCCAGCTGCGGCAGGATCACCGATGCGACGTCGCGGGAGAACCCGGTAGTCAAGGCGATCTTGACGCCCTGGGCGGAGAGCTTCCGGAAGGCTTCGACAACACCCGGCAGCGCGACCGGCGGATTCTGCTCGTAGTAGGAGAACAGCAGCTCGCGGAAACGCTCGAAGGTGGCGTCGACCAGCTGCTTCTCGGGCACGCCGCCGCCCAGGGTGATCAACGCGGTGATGGCTTCGCGCTTCTCGGCGCCCATCCAGGTCTGCAGGTTCTGCGCAGTGACCTCCGCCCCGGTTTCGCGCACGCTGTTCTCCAGCGCACGGTAGACATCGGCGTGCTCATCGATGGTGGTTCCGGCCATGTCGCAAACGATCAGTTCAATCACGGTGTTTCTCCTTGGGTTGGGTTAGAAGCTCTGGAAAGCCATGCTTGGCGCGCGGGTGAATGCCGCGCGTTCCTCGCTGGTGTTTTCTATGGTGAAATTTGCAAGGTGGGGCAGGTAGCGGTCATCGGAATATTCCTTGACCTCGCCTGACCCGGATGAGGTGATGCGCCGTTCGCGCAGCAGCGGCGTACCGGCAGGCACTTCCAACAGCCTGCTGTCCTCGCCGTCCGCGGCCACCGCATCGATGATGTGCTTGCCGCGGCTCAGGTCCACACCCTGCCCGCGCAGGTAGTTGAAGATCGACCCGGAATCCGTGTCGAAGTCGAAAAGCAGCCGTCCGGCGTCGGGGGCGAAGCTGGTGCGTTCGATCATTGCCGGGGTGCCGTCCAGCAGGCGCAGGCGCAGCACCTGGACGATCATCGTGCCCGGGGCGAGCCCCAGCTGCCCGGCCGCTTCGTCCCCGGCGGGGCGGCGCGCCAGTTCCAGCGTGCGCTGGCCGGGAACGCGTCCCACCGAATGCGCCCATTCGGTGAAGGACATGAAGGTGCTGAAGGACTGCGAGCGCACCGCATGGGCAACGACCGGGGGCTTGCCCTGGCCGCCTGCGATCAAGCCTTCGGAACGCAGCGTAGCCAGGGCGTGGCGCACGGTGCCCCGTGAAGCGTTCGCCAGGGCGCACAGCTCCGTCTCGCTGGGAATCGGGTCCCCTTCCAGCCATTGCCCGCAGGCGATCCGCTCACGCAGATCCGCGGCCAGCACCTGGTGCTTGGGTTGGTTCTTTTTCTGGATCACCACTTGATCATACAAGTGGATCCGGCGTGAAATCAGTGGTTTTTCCGGCTTCGGGGTGAAGCTTAGGTTAACGTAAATTAACCAAGTTGAACACTCGGGAAACTTGTCTGAACAAGTGCCAATCTGGCTTGAAATCGCCCGGCCAGGCCACGGATGATCAATTCCGTGATGAACGAAAACACTTCCCTCCCCACCGCTTCCCAGCCGATCCAGACCGACGTCCTGGTGGTCGGCGCAGGCATCATCGGCCTGGCCCACGCAGCCCGCGCACTGGACGCCGGCTACACCGTCACCGTCATCGACCGCGACCACCGCTCCGTCGGCGCTTCGGTGCGCAACTTCGGGCACGCCTGCATCACCGCGCAGTCCGGCGACCTCTACGACATCGCGCAGGCGGGCCGTCCGCTGTGGCTCGACTACTCCCGGCGCGCAGGCTTCTGGGCCGCCGAGGCCGGGGCCGTCGTGGTGGCCGCGACCTACACCGAGCTGCAGGTGCTCAGCGAGCTGGCCGCGGTGCGCGAGTCCGGGCAGATCACCCTGCTCTCCGCCGACGAGGTCGCCGGCGTGCTCGGCCGAGACACCACCGAGGGAATCGCCGGCGGCGCCCGGCTGCGCGACGACCTGCGCGTCGACCCGCGCACCACCGTGGCGAAGCTGGCCGCCTGGCTGGATGCTCAGGAGCGCGGATCGGTGCTGTGGAACACCGCGGCACTGGGCTTCGGCGCCGGCTCCGCCCGCCGCGCCCGCATCGAGACCAGCCGCGGCCCCATCGAGGCGGACCAGGTGTTCGTCTGCGTCGGCCATGACGTCGACTACCTCTTCCCGCAGCTGGCCGAAGACCACAAGGTCCGCCGCTGCGCCCTGCAAATGGCACGTTCGACCCCGGACCAGCCGCTGGACCTCGGCCCGTCGGTGCTGACCGCCACCTCGATGCTGCGCTACGAGGCGTTCACCGAGGTCCCCTCCGCCGCCAAGCTGCGCGCGGAAGTCCGCGAGAACCAGCCCCACCTGCTGGAGGTGGAAGCCAACGTCATGTTCACCCAGCGGCCGGACGGCTCGCTGCTGCTGGGCGACTCGCACACCTACGACCTGACCCAACCCCCGTTCCTGAAGGAGACCACTTCGACCTCACTGCTGCAGAGCATCGAGAAGATCCTGAACACCCCACTGGAAATCGAAGAGCGCTGGCAGGGCGTCTACGCCTCCAGCGAAGTCGGCCCGCTGCTGATCGCGGACGTCGTCCCCGGCGTCACCGTGGTCTCGGTGACCGCAGGCGTGGGCATGACCCTGTCCTTCGGCCTGGCGGACCGCAATGTCACCGACCGTCTCACCGCCCGACAGCCGCTGGCTGCCGCGGCCCGCTAAGCACCACCCCACTCGCAACAGACTTTTCTTATACAGGAGCATCCCCATGAAGCTTTCCCGCGCACTTCCCCTGGCAGTTGTCGCCGTCGGCCTGCTGGCCACCACCGCCTGCGGCGCCTCCGAGGCCAACGGCAGCACCAATACCGAGGCCTCCGGCGCCCCGGCCTACTGCGCCGACGGCCCGATCAAGTTCGGCATCGAGCCGTTCGAGGATCCGGCCAAGCTGGAACCGGCCTACGGCGTGCTGGCCGACGCCATGGAACGCGAACTCGGCTGCGAGGTCGAGGTCCAGGTTGTGGAGGACTACTCCGCAGAAGTCCTGGCCATGCGCAACGGCAAGGTGGACCTGGGCCAGTTCGGCCCGGTCGGCTACGTGTTCGCCAGCGAGCAGGCAGGCGCCGAGCCGATGGTCTCCTTCGGCACCGCCGACGGCAAGCTGAGCACCTACACCGCGGGCATCTGGGTCCCGAAGGACTCCGACATTAAGACCGTGGACGACCTGCGCGGCAAGGACCTGGCCCTGGGCGGGGTCGGTTCCACCTCCGGCGACGTGCTACCGCGCTACGCGCTGAAGACCGCGGGCATTCCGGAAGACGAGCTGAACATCAACTACGCCGGCGGCCACCCCGAGGCGCTGCTGGCCCTGGTCAACGGGACCATGGATGCGGCCCAGATCAACACCCAGACGCTGGCCACCGCCAAGGCCGAGGGCACTTTCAACCCGGAGGACTTCCGCCAGGTCTGGACCTCCGAGCCGATCCCGAACGACCCGATCACCGTGCGCCCGGACGCCGATCCGGAACTGAAGAAGGCAGTCAAGGACGCCCTGCTGAACCTACCGAAGGAAGACATCGAGCAGGTCGGCGAGTTCCTGGACGTGGACCCGGCCGGACCGCTGCTGGAAGTCACCAGGGAAACCTACAAGCCGTTGTTCGACCTGGCCTCCGAAATGGGCCTGACCGAGAAGGACATCTAAATGGAACAGGCAGCACTGAAGGTCAGCTCGCTGGCCAAGTCCTACAACGGGCGCCGCGTCCTGGACGACGTGGACTTCGAGGTCAAGCGCGGCGAGCTGGTTGCCTTCCTCGGCGCCAACGGCTCGGGCAAGTCAACCACGCTCAAATGCGTGGCAGGGCTGGCCGAACCGGATGCCGGGCGCATAGAGCTGGAGGGCGCCCAGCTCTCCGAGTTCAGCGGACGCCAGCTGCAGCTGGCCCGCAGCAAGGCCGCCATGGTCTTCCAGAAGATCCATCTGGTCCCGCGCCGCACCGCGCTGGACAACGTCTGCGCCGGAGCGCTGGCGCGCGTCAACTCGCTGGCCTCGGTCTCCCCGCTGTTCTTCTCCCGCGAACTGCGTGAGGAAGCCATGGGCTGCCTGGAACGCGTAGGCATGGCAGACCGTGCGCTGGACCGCGTGGGACGCCTCTCCGGCGGACAGCAGCAGCGCGTTGCAGTGGCCCGGGCCCTGTGCCAGCGCGCCAGCGTGCTGCTGGCCGACGAGCCGGTCTCCGCGCTGGATCCGAACGCCGCCGAGCACGTCATGGAGCTGCTCGCCGAGCTGGCCCACAACGAGAACCTGGCGGTGGCCGCGGTGCTGCACCAGCCGGATTTGGCGCTGCGCCACGCTGACCGCGCGATCGGCCTGATGCACGGGCGCATCACCTTCGACGGCCCGGTCGCCTCCCTGAACCAGAATGTGCTCGACACCCTCTACTCCCCCGAAAGGAACGCGGCATGAGCATCCAGACTCCTCCCCGCCCGCTGGACACCGCCTTGGAGTCCGCTTCCGTCCGCACGCCGGCCCCGGCCAAGCTGCCAGTTCCCGCCGACCCGCACCGCGGGCGCAAGGCCATGCTGTGGGGCACGGCCACCGCCGTGATCGTGGTGCTGCACCTGCTCGCGGTGGCCGGCACCGACTTCGACCCGACGCTGCTGGTCGACGGCTGGCAGGGCATGGCCCGCTTCGTCTCCGACGCCTTCCCGCCGAACCTCGACTGGGAAGAAGTCATCAAGCCCGGCCTGGACGCCACGCTGGTGACCCTGTGGATCGGCCTGCTGGGCACCACGCTGTCCATCCCGAGCGCGCTGCTGCTGGCGGTGCTGGCTTCGCGCACCACCTCCCCGCACCCGGTGGCCTACCAGATCTCCCGCGCCATCCTCTCCTTCTTCCGCGCGGTGCCGGACATCGTGTTCGCGCTGATCTTCGTGACCGCCGTGGGCCTGGGCCCGTTCGCCGGCGTGCTGGCGCTGATCTGCCACAACACCGGCGTGATGGGCAAGCTCTGGGCGGAGTCCATGGAGGAAACCGACCAGGGCCCGCAGGACGCGCTGGCCACCGCGGGCGCCTCGCGCCTGCAGCAGATCACCCACGGCTCGCTGCCGCTGGTCATCCCGCAGTTCGTCGGCCTGCTGCTCTACCGCTTTGACGTCAACGTCCGCTCCTCGCTGGTCCTGGGCCTCGTCGGCGCCGGCGGCATCGGCCTGCTGATCAACCAGGCCATCAAGTCCTTCCAGTTCGACACCATGCTGACCCACATCATCATCGTGCTGATCCTGATCATCGTGGTCGACCAGGCCTCCGGTTTCATCCGCCGCAAGCTGGCCGTCTAACCGTCGGCACCTGCCGGAACAACGCAGCGCCGCCCCCGAACTGGAACGAGTTCGGGGGCGGTGCTGCATTGTGCCGGGCGGGAATAGACACCCGCAGTGCGTTTGCCGAACTAGCCGGCCGTCGACAGCGCCTTGCGCCGGCGCAGGATCGCCAGCCGCGAGGCGACCAGGCCCTGGCGCGGGCTGAAGAGGTAGACCGCAACAAAGATCAGACCCTGCGCCAGCACCACCATGCCGCCGGTGGAGGCGTCCAGGTAGTAGCTCACGTAGACGCCGAGCACCCCGCCGGATGCGGCCAGCACGGGAGCGATCACCAGCATGGTGCCGAAGCGGTCGGTGAGCAGGTACGCGGTGGCACCCGGGATGATGAGCATGGCGACCACCAGGATCACCCCGACTGCCTGCAGCGCCACCACCGAGGTCATGGCCAGCAGGCCCAGCAGCACTGCGCCCATGAGCTTCGGGTTCATGCCCAGAGCGTGCGCATGGGTGGGGTCGAACGCATAGAGGGTGAAGTCCTTGCGCTTGAGGAGCAGGATCATGAAGGTGATGGCACCGATAATCAGCACCTGCCACAGGTCCGCAGCTGAAACGCCCAGCAGGTTGCCGAAGATGATGTGGTTCAGATCCACTTGGCTCGGCGTCACAGAGATCAGCACCAGGCCGAAGGAGAACAGCGTGGTGAACACGATGCCGATGGCGGCGTCCTCCTTGAGCCTGGAGGTATCGCGCACTCCTCCGATCAGGGCGACGGCGATGAAGCCGAACACCAGGGCGCCCAGCGCGAAGGGAGCCCCGACGATGTAGGCCAGCACGACGCCTGGGAGCACCGCATGGGAGACGGCGTCGCCCATCAGCGACCAGCCGATGAGCACCAGCCAGCAGGACAGGATGGCGCACAGCACCGCGGCGATGATCGTGACGGCCAACGCGCGGAGCATGAAGGTGTAGGTCAGCGGTTCGACCAGCAGTTCAATCAGGTTCACTGTCCGCCTCGTTTCATCGGGTCCAGACCGAAGGCCATGGCCAGGTTTTCGGGTTGCAGCACGCGGGTGGGGTCCCCGTGCATGAGCACCCTGCGCATCAGCAGGATGGCTTCGTCGGCCAGCTGGGGCAGCGCGTGCAGGTCATGGGTGGAGACCAGCACCGTTCCGCCGTCGTCCGCGACGTCCCGCAGCAGCTTGGTGATGGTCGCCTCGCTGCGCTTGTCCACGCCGGCGAACGGCTCGTCAAGCAGCATGATGCTGGCTTCCTGGGCGATGCCGCGGGCCACGAACGCGCGTTTCTTCTGCCCGCCGGAGAGCTGGCCGATCTGCCGCCCGGCGTAGGCTGTCAGCTCGACGCGATCCAGCGCTTCGTCGACCGCCCGCTGGTCGGCCTTGCGCGGACGGCGGGTGAAGCCCATGTGCCCGTAGCGGCCGGTCATCACCACCTCCCGCACGGAGATGGGAAAGTCCCAGTCCACCGCCTCGTTCTGCGGGACGTAGCCGATCATGCCCTTCTTCCGTGCCTGCTGCGGATCCTGTCCATTGATCTGGACGCTGCCGGTATCCGGCTTGATCTGGCCCATGATCGTCTTGAAAAGCGTGGACTTGCCGGAGCCGTTCATGCCCACCAGCCCGCAGACCATACCCCGTCCCAGCTGCACGGTGGCGTGGTCGAGCGCCTGGACCGGGCCGTAGTGGACGGTGGCGTTCTGGACGTCGATGGCCCATGGATGCTCCGCTTGGCTGCTCATGGCAACTCTCCCTTCAATGCGCGGGCGATGGTGCGGGTGTCGTGGGTGATCAAGTCGAGGTAGGTCGGCACGGGCCCGTCGGCGGCCGACAGCGAGTCGACGTAGAGCGTCCCGCCGTAGACGGCGTCGGTGGACTCCACCACCCGCTGCATGGCGGCGTCCGACACCGTGGATTCGCAGAACACCGCTGGCACCTGCCGTTCGCGCACGGCGTCGATGGCCGCGGCCACCTTGCGCGGAGTGGCCTGCGATTCCGCATTGACCGCCCACAGGTACTTCTCCGTCAGCCCGACATCGCGGGCCAGATAGCTGAAGGCGCCTTCGCAGGTCACCAGGGTCCGGTGGGATTCGGGGATCTGCGCGAGCGAGGCGGCCAGCTCGTCATGCACAGCCTGGAGCTTGCTCTGGTACTGCGCGGCGTTGGCGCGGTAGTCAGAGGCGTGTTCCGGGTCCAGCTCGCTGAACGCCTCGGCAATGCGCCCGGCGTATTTCTGCACGTTCAGCGGACTCATCCAGGCGTGCGGGTTCGGTTTCCCCGAGCCTTCCTCGTCCGCGATGTCGATGACCTCGACGCCGTCACTGACCGTGACGTGCGGGGCGGGGTTGTCGGCCACGAATTGCGCGAACCACGCTTCGAGGTTCAGCCCGTTGTCAAGGATCAGGTCAGCGCGCGAGGCCCGGCGCAGGTCGTCCGGTGTCGGTTCGTAGCCGTGGATCTCGGCGCCCAGCCGGGTCACCGATTCCACCCGCAGGTGCTCCCCTGCCACGTTCTGCGCGATATCTGCCAGCACCGTGAACGTCGTCAAGACCACCGGTCGGTCATCGGGCTCCACTGGCTGCGGTTCGGCGGCGGTGCCGCCGGAGCAGCCCGCGAGAAACAGCAGCATCAGCGGCACAATCCCGAGGCGCCGCAGCAGGCCCTGGCCCCGCCGCCGGCGCGAGTGAGTTTTCACCAACAACCCTCGAATCCTTTTCCCTGCGCTCGCACGGCCTCGTTGCCGCGAAAGAGGGGGCTCACGTTCCACCCCCTCATAGGATAATGTTTGAGGGGTCAAACATTCAATTCGACTGCGCTGACGGGCAACCCTCCACGCGAACCGAGGCCACCCGGGCAAGGGAGCCAGAGAAGAAAAACAGGCCCCGGAACGCGCGGCTGAAGCGGCGTCGTTCCGGGGCCTGTTCACGTTCCATCCCCAGCGTGCGGGCTGCGAGGCCCGCTAACGCAGGGCGCTGAGGTCCAGCGGCTTGTTGTTCGCGGCGTTGCCGTAGACCTCGACATGGACGTGGTCCATGTGGCGGGTGGTGTCGTTCCAGTTGCCGGTGAACTGGTTTCCGTACTTGCCGGAGGTCGAGTAGGCAGTCCATCCGGTGGTTGGAAGCCAGATCTCGTCCTGCCAGATCAGGTAGGAGACGCCCAGCTGGTCGCGGTTGTCGAGCAGGAACTGCGCGATCTTGTCGCCGTTGGCCACACCCGCGGCGGTCTTGTAGTTGCGGATCATCAAATCGGCGGCCTTGCCGCTGCTGTGCCCGATCGAGCCGCTGCGCAACGTATAGATGGCGCTGATGCTGTCTGCGAAGCGGTCCTTGACCGCGTTGATGACCTTCTGGGTGTCGGGCTGCACCGAAACGGTGGCCTTGGTGCTCAGGTAGTCGTCCTTGATCCATCCGCTGCCCAGACTAGTGACCACGTTGGCCCAGCCGTTCGAGGTCTTCAGGTAGGTGACCTTTTCGCCCAGCGCCACGACGCCCTTGGACGCGTACTGGGTGCCCGCACCGGTGCGCAGGTTGACGCTGGCGGTGGTCCAGCGGTAGCTGGCGTCGGGAGTGGCTGGCGGGTCCGATGGCAGCGGCAGGCTCGGCTTGGATGCCGAGAGGTAGGCTCCCGACACCCAGCCGGTTCCGAGCCGGCTCTTCACGCGGATCCAGCCGTTGGCCGAACCCAGGGCGGTGACCTTTTCATTCGTGGACAGCACACCCAATGACTTGGTGTTCACCGAGTTTCCGACGCGCTGGTTCACGTTGGTGGTGGCCCAGTACGGCTTGCTGGCGATCACGGCGTAGGCCGAGTTCGTCAGCGTGGAGGTTGGAACCCATCCGGTGCCCTTGGAGGTCTTGACCTTCGACCACGAGCCGCTGGTTGCGTAGAGGCTGAGCTTCTGGCCGGCAGGTATGGTGCCCAGCGACTTCGCGGAGGACGAGGCCGTGGTGCGCACCGCCGTTGCGTCCATGCTCCAGCGGGTGCCGATGACCTTGTCCACGACCGGGGCCTTGGAGCTCAGGTGTTTTGCCGGAACCCAGCCGGTCCCCTTAGAGGAATTGACGCGGGTCCAGCCGTTGGCGGAGCCGATGGCGGTGACCTTCTGGCCCTTTGCCAGGGAGCCCAGCGAGTTCGAGCTGCCGGTGTTCGACGCGCGCAGCGTGGTGCCGGAGGTGGCCCAGTAGGACTTGCTGGAGATCGGCGTGTAGGCCGTGGTGACGAGCGAGGAGGTGGGAACCCATCCGGCGCCCTTGGCGGTCTTGACCTTCGACCACGAGCCGCTGGTCGAATACAGGCTCATCTTCTGGCCGGCGTAGGCGGTACCCAGGGACTTGGCCTTGGTCGAGGCGGTGGCGCGGACGACGGTCTTGTCGATGGTCCAGCGCGAGCCGATGACCTTTTCGACCACCGGGGCCTCGGCCAGCAGGTTCTTCGACGGCACCCAGCCGGTGCCCTTGGAGGACTTGATCCGGGTCCAGCCGTTGGAGGTGCCGATGGCGGTGACCTTCTGCCCCTTGGCGATGCTGCCCATACTCTTGCTGCCAGAGGAGTTCGCCGACTTCAAGGCGAGATTCGCCCCGGCCCAGTAGGACTTGCTAGCGATCGGCTTGTAGGCGGTGGCCACCAACGCGGAGACCGGCACCCAACCGATTCCCTTGGAGGTCTTGACCTTGGCCCACGAGCCGCTGGTCGAGTACAGACTCAGTTTCTGGCCAGCCGGGATGGTTCCCAGCGACTTCGCCTTGGACGACGGGGTCGCGCGGACAACGGTGGTATCGATGCTCCAGCGCGAACCAATCACCTTCAGCGGTGCGGTGGCGCCCAGGTGCTTGCTCTGGATCCATCCGGTCTTACCCGAGACCGACACCGAGCTCCAGCTGCCGTAGTTGCGCAGCCACTGGACCTTTGCGCCGGCGGCGAGGGTGGCGACCTTGGCGGAGCTCGTCGAGGTGCTCTTGTAGATCGGCTGCTTGGTCTTGGCCCAGCGGTAGGCAACAGCCGGCGCACTGCTCTTGAGCTGGTTCGTGGGGACGAATCCGGTCTTGCTGCCGGACTTGATCTTGGTCCAGGAGCCTGAGGTGCCGAGGCGCTCGACCTTGGTCCGGCGCTGCAGCGCTCCGAGCGACTTCGCCTTGGACGACGGGCTCTGCCGCAGCACCTGGTAGGAGCTCAGGTAGCGGTAGGTCTTGGTCTTCGAGGTGGAAGCTGCTGGAACGTTGGTGAGGAACTTTGCCGAGACCCAGCCGGTTTTGTTGCCGTAGCTGGTTTTCGACCATCCGTTGCTCGTGGCGCTGACCTTAACAGTGGCGTTCTTGGGAATCACCAGCAGCGATTTGGACGAAGCGCTGGCGCTCTGCCGCAGGTTCAGGTTCTGGATTGTTTTCTTGCTGACGGTTTTGACCGCGGCGGCAAGTGCTACTTCCTGGGCGGGAGCGATGCTCGGCGCGGCAGCGGCCGGGATCACGGGGCTCAGGCATAGTGACAGCGCCAAGGCAAGGCCTAGCGCGCGAGTGCGACGGGGCATCTGGGTTCTTTCGGTCAGATCCTCACTGATCGGTGAGGTCGGAAACTGGACGACAGCTGCCCGTCGGTAGTCCTCCAGTTACGGCTGCCACTCCTAGAATGACATACCCAGAGAAAATACAGTATTTGCACACTCGAAATTCACTTAGTTGTTTTGATGTATACAAACGCGGTTTCCGAACCGGGCTCGATTTCCGTTCGCCCTGCATCCTGGATCACCGGTCCCGCGGCCTGTGCGCGGAGCCGCTCGAAGTCTTCATCGGACAGGTGCTGGATCCCGACCGGCGCATGGGCGGACAACCAGCGTTCGATGCGCTCGCCTTTTTCCTCGGTCAGCCAGGCGAACAGCGCGTGCGCGCTCTGCGCCGCAGCCTTGCCGGTGGACATCTGCAGTGATTTTCTGATGCCGATATTGACCTCCGCGACCAGCACCTCGTTGCTCTTGGGCAGTTGCGTGCCGGACACCTGTAGTTTGGCGATGAGTTTCGGCAGGTCGTTCGCCGGCAGCGGCGGCAGGCCCACGGCTTGGGCCTTGCCGACCTGGCTCACCATCGCTTCGGGGAACACCTCCAGCACCTTGGAGAACATCTTGGGATTGGCGCGCCGCACCGATTTGGCAAATGCCTGCTCCGACCAGGTCTGCCATTCAGGTTCATGCGGCGAGCGGAGGTAGGCGATGACAGCTGCGCGGGCAACTGCTGAGAGGCCCTCGTCCTCGGTGGACGGATCTTCCTTGTCGATCCGCAGGATGATCGCTTGGACCAGTTCATCCGGATCGCGTTCGCGCAACTCACTCATGGAATCATTCTATTCAAAGCGCGCGGGGCCTCTCACCGTCACCGGTTGCAGGGTCCCCGACCCTAGCTGCTCAGGAACGTGACCGTAATGCGCGCCTGCTGCGCGGCGTAGACCGCATTCAGGACGTTGGCTTCAACGAAAATGGAGCCTCCGATGCCCAACGTGGAGGTTGCGCCGCCAACGGTGAAATCAACTTCGCCGCTGATCACCTGGACGATGATCGGTGTGCGCGCCATGTGGTCCGGAAGCTCCACCCCTGCATCGAAGGCGATTTCGGTGATCTGGGCCTTCTCCCCCGCGAAAATGCGCTTGGCGGCGTACTTGCCGGGCTTGATCGGATTCCGTTCGGCATAGTCCTGGATTGTCCGGGCGATCAGCACCGAATCGCTCGCATCCGACGTATTCTGGCTCATGGCTAGTTCCTTCCGTAATTCATGGTGCGCAGGGAGATAATCATCCGACGAGATCGGCTAGTACCTTCGTCCCCTGACCTTGTGGACAATCAGCAAGACGACGCTCGTCAGCATGGCAGTAGCGAGGCTGACCAGAACAGGGATCTGCCATTCTTGCTTAACTAGGGCATCGGAAGTGCCGCTCACGAGCGCGCCGAGAATGCTCCCGACACCGCGCTCCGCGCCTTGGCCGACCGCGGCGACACTCTCGAACAGCGCGGGCGTGATCCACTGGATCACGAGCGAGAGAATCCAGATCAGCAAATTGGCGGCCTTCAGGAACCCCAGGACTCCCAGCACCAGGCCGAGGACTACCGGCCCGGCATACCAGAGATATTGCGCGTAGGACTGCGCTCCGGAAACCAGGGAAGCCACGACCTGCAGCCAGTAGCTGACGCCCACGGCGATCAGCGCAACCAGCGGGGCCGCTCCAATGAGCTTGAGCTTGACGATCAGGTAGTACAGCGCTTGGAACACGGCAAACAGGGTGCCAAGGAAATACAGGTGGCGCACCGAGTCCGCAGAGATCTCCCCGTCGAATAGTCCCGGTTCGAGCACGTACGTCGCTTGGAACGCCAGCGCGATAAACCCGAGCACCACGCCGACATCGGTCACCACGGCGAATTTAGTACCGCCGTGCCCAACCCTACGGGCGAAGAATGCGCTGAGCAGGGTCGCCATGGAGAAGACGAGCAGCAATCCGAGTGCGTCGTTCGAATTGTAGGGAAGAATTGCTTGGTCTTCGTAGCCGATCCACAGCCACGGAAGGACGGCGAACGCCACGATCAGCAGCCCGGCCACCAGCTGCATCCACCAGCTTTGCCAGACGCCTGCGGTTGATCTCAACATTGCTCCTTCGAGTCCCCAAGTGTTCCTCTGGACTCATTCTTCCAGAGCTCAGGGCAACCTGTACGGCTTCAGGCCAGCGTTTCGCGAGCCCCGGAGCAGGAATGGCAAGACAAACGAGCGGCTCGGAGGCATTCCCTCAAGGGTGGAATACCTGCGAGCCGCTCGCGAATTCTATTCACCATGGTTCGATACGGGTGGTCGAAGCGCACGACAACGTTACAGATGACTTTGGTCTGGAACGTGCCGGTGAAAGTCGTTCTCGGCGGTAGCTCTTGACGACTTCAACTACGTTTATTCAACTACAGACCAGTCAGGGTGTGCAATACGCATCATCATGGTTGATCAATATGATCAATCTCGGCCCATCTCGTTTGCGTCGATCCGTCACTTTGCCGGCACTGCTCGAAAACCCTCCCGGAAGGGGCGTTCCGAACGGTGTTGACCTTGACGCAACGTCAACCTATAGCGTTTCCATATGGATAAGATTCGCCGAGAGAAACACCCGGACACGAGTTACAGCATCTCCGAGGTAGCCAAGTCGACCGGGGTGACCAGCAGAACCTTGCGGCACTACGACCACATCGGCCTGCTTCGTCCGGCATTCGTGGCTGACAACGGCTACCGGCATTATGGCCAGCACGAGCTGGTCCGCTTGCAACGGATCCTGCTGCTGCGCCAATTGGGCCTGCGGCTGGACACCATCTCCGAGGTGCTCGATTCCAAAACGGAACAGATCCAGGCGCTGGAAATCCATGTCAAAGACCTGGATCGGCAGCGGGAAAACATAGACCGTCAGATCAAGGCCCTGCGCCACAGCATTAGCGCACTATCGAAAGGGGAAACAGTGAATCTCGATTCCGCCTTCGAAGGGTTCAACGAGCAATACAAGGAAGAAGTCGTCGCCCGGTGGGGCTCGGAAGCCTACGAGCGTTCCGATCAATGGTGGCGCTCGAAGAGCGGCGCCGAGCGAGCCGACATGATGGAACAGGTCAAGGAGCTGAACCACGCGTGGGTACAGGCTGGCGAAGACGGAATCTCCGCCGACAGCGACGCCGCACGCCTGCTGGCTTCCCGGCACGTGCAGTGGCTGGCGTCCATACCGGGCACCCCGGCCGCTTCCGGCGACCCGGCGCAGTTGCGCGCGTACGTGCTGGGACTTGCCGACATGTACGTCGCTGATGAACGCTTCGCCAAGAACTATCAGGGGCACGCACCGTTCGTCCGCGATGCCCTGCATTCGTTCATGAATGAAGAGGAGCACTAGCAATCAGGTGCTTCGGCATACGTCTCGAAGACTCTGCCGGAGCGCCCGCTATGATTCCCTCTCGATTTCCTCGCGCGCTTGGGCATAGCGAGTCTGGATGTATTCCTCCAGCTTTTCGCGTTCCACGCGCCACACTCCCCTGCCTCCGATTTGGATGGCTGGCAGCTCTCCACTCTTGATCAACGCGCGGATCTGCGGAAGCTTGACGTTCAGCTCCTCGGCAACGTCTTCTAATCGCAAGAACCTCATGGCATCAGATTACTGTCATTTGCTGAAGTTAGATCTGATTCGACGCAACCTGTGCATAACGTGTTCCCTACGCCACAATTTATGCCGTTGCTGCCCCTGCGAGCACCGCGCACGCAACAAACCGGTCAGTCCGTGCAACACGCTTGGGAGATACTGGTCATTTTGACTAAAATCTATTTGTAGCACTCGCGATCTTCACGCACACGCCGTCATAGGAGACCACAGATGAATTCGGATACGTATCAGCTCGATGAAACCGACCGACGTATCCTTCTGGCCCTCGATGCCGATCCGCGTGTTCCCATCATGATGCTCGCCCAGCAGCTTGGACTGGCCCGAGGCACCGTGCAGTCCCGTTTGGAGCGGCTGGCGAACTCCGGCGCCCTGCGTCCGAATACTGCGCGTATTCTGCCGGCGGCCATGGGCCGCGGCGTCAGCGCGTTCGTCAGCGCGGAGCTGGACCAGGCCCGCCTGAACGAGGCGATCGCGGGACTGCGGCAAATCCCAGAAGTCCTCGAGTGCGTGGCTCCTGCCGGCGATACCGACCTGCTGATCCGCGTAGCCGCCACGGACCCCGACGACTTGTACCGGGTCAGCGAGGAAATTCGCCTCTGCCCGGGCATCACCCGCACCTCGACGTCAATGATCCTGCGCGACGTCATTCCGTTCCGCACCACCGAGCTGCTCAAGAAGTTGAGCGGCGAAAAGCACTAAGCCCGCATCTTTCACAACGGCCAGGCACCGCGTGCCTGGCCGTTAGTCTGTTACATGCTGGGGGATTCGTCCGGGCAGGTATTTCCGGGCCCTGAATACCTGGACCATGGAGGCGGCGCAGCAGATGGCGAGCAGCCCGATGAACAGCGCCGGGTGGGCCATCGGCCGCCACAGGGCGAACAGCGTGGGGAACGTGAAGCCGATGAAGCAGCACATGTAGAACCGTCCGGTCAGCTTGCCCAGATCCGCGGGACCTGCCAGATCCAGCACCTGGCTCAGCCCTGCGACCAGCAGGATTCCGTTCGCGGCGCCAGACACGACCGATGCCGCCATGCCCACGGCTTCGGAGCCGGTCAGCGAAACCACCAGCATCAGCAACAGGCCCGCCAAGGCGACGCCCAGCCCCCAGAGCAGCAGGCCGACCCGGCTGACATCGTTGAAACGGCGGATCAGCGGCTGGATTGCTGCGCCCATGCCCATCGTGACCACCACGGCGATCGTGGAATACAGCAGGCTGGATTGGCCCGGTTCGGCGGTCAGGGCGGGGACCACCGCGAACCCCGTGGCTGCCATCCCGAAGACCCAGGGGGCTGCGGGCAGCACCAGCCGGGTGAACCGCTTCATGTTCGCCATGCTGGTCCGCATCTGGTGCGCGGCAGGGGCAGCATCCGCCGGATCCACCTGGCGCAGGACGGCTGGCTGTTCCTCCTTGGCGGTGAGCATCAGCAGCAACCAGGCCAGCGTGGCGACCGCGTGGACAGCGTAGGCGAGTTCCGGGCTTTGGCTGGATCCGACAATCGCGCCGGAGATCGCCGGGCCGATGGCGAAGCCGGCCGAGGTGCACAGCGCCGCCCGGGTGGCGCCTGCCGGCCCGGGGCTGATCAGCTTGACCCAGCTGGTGACTGCCACCATGGCGAGCCCCATGCCCAGCCCGGTGAAGACGCGTCCGAGGTACAGGCCCGCTTCGGTGTACCAGCCGCCCATCAGGGCCAGGGATCCGAGCACCGAGAATGCCAGGGCCGCCAGCGTGAAGGGCTTTCGCCCGAAGCGGTCAGTCAGCGGGCCGCCGAACATCAGCGCAGGGATCATGCCGAGCAGATAGCTGCCCATGACCAGCATGGCTTCGAATTCGCTCAGCAGCCGTTGCTGCTGGTACCAGCTGATCAGGGAGACATACTGGTTGGCGCACCAGCCGGTGAGGATCAGGCAGATGCCGGGAAGCCACCACGAGGTGGTGCGGCGTGCGGTCTTGGAAAGTGCGATGCCTACTTCTCCAATTCGTGGAAAAGGCTGCGTACCCGGTCGGCGATTTCATCGCGGATCATGTTCATCCGTTCGGCGCCGGTGATGCCGTCTTCGCTCGGCTCGTAGGTGACCCAGCGTTCGGTCTTCACCTGCGGATCGAAGCTCGGATTGGCGTCGGTGCCGAGGATAACCACCCGGTCCACCGAGGCGGCCAGCGACGGATCGATGGGCTTGGGTTCGCCCTGGGCCATGTCCGCGCCGCACTCGGCCAGCGAGGCGACCGCTTCGTGATTGATCGAGGCACCGGGGTTGGTGCCGGCCGAATAGCTGGTGACCTTGCCGTCTGACACGTAATCCATCAGTGCCGCGGCCATCTGCGACTTGCCGGCATTGCGTGAGCAAATGAAGAGAACCGAAGGTGTAGTCATGAAAACAATTGAACCACCCAAAGCGTGCTTTGGGTGGTTCAATGTGCAACAGTGACGCTGGGGTGCCGGGATTCTCAGAGGGTCAGGTTTTTGCCGGTCTTGATCGTCTCGCCCTTGAAGAACGCCGGGTGGCGGACACGGCTGTAGAGCATGACCAGCACGCCCAGCAGCAGCACGCCGACACCGAGGATGAAGACCATGCCGATGCCGCCGATCTCCGAGCCCGAACCGTACTCCGGGTTCATGGAATCAACCGCGGTGACGAAGAACATCACCAGCAGGATGACACCGCCCACCAGTGGAGCCAGGAACTTGAAGAAGAAGTTCCGGGCGTTGGAGAACAGCTCGCTGCGGAAGTACCAGACGCAGGCCAGCGCGGTCAGGCCGTAGTAGAAGCAGATCATCAGGCCGAGGGCGGTGATGGTGTCCCACAGGGCGTTTTCCGACAGCAGGCGGGTAACCACGTAGAATGCAGCGGCTGCGGCCGCGGAGACCACGGTGGCCACCGACGGCGACATGTAGCGCGGGGAGATCTTGGCGAAGCTGCTCGGCAGCGCCTTGTAGTAGCCCATGGCCAGGATGGTGCGCGCCGGGGAGACCATGGTCGACTGCAGCGACGCCGCAGAGGAGGACATGATGGCCAGCGACATCAAGATGGCCAGTGGGCCCATGACCGGTCCAGCCAGCACGGCGAAGATGGATTCCTGGTTGTCCGGGTTGCCGGCGCCCAGGCCGGTGGTTCCGACGCCGGCGAAGTACAGCACGGCGGTGGCGACGGCCAAGTACAGCGCGATGATGATCAGCACCGTCCAGGTGGCGCCGCGGCCCGGGACCTTGTTCGGGTCGGTGGTTTCCTCGTTCATGGTCAGGGTGACGTCCCAGCCCCAGAATACGAAGATGGACAACGAGATGCCGGCGGCGAAGGCGGTGAAGGATTCCACTCCCATCGGGTTGAACATGTCCCAGGTGATTGGGGTGCGGTCGAACGGCGCATCAGCAGTGAAGGACATGATCGCGAACAGCAGCAGCACACCTACCTGGAAGCCCACCAGCACGTACTGGAAGACCTTGGTCGCATTCATGCCCCGGTAGGAGATGTAGGCGGCGATGGCGATGAACACCAGCGTGGTGGGGATGTTGATCCACAGGTTCTTGGTCAGCGCCGCGATCCATTCCTGCCCGGTGAGCTGTGCGATGAGGATGTAGAAGAAGTCCACCGCCACCGCGGCCAGGTTGGACAGCACGATCACCGTGGCGGCGATCAGGCCCCAGCCGCCCATCCAGCCGATCATGGGCCCGAACGCGCGGGTCGCCCAGGTGAAGGAGGTGCCCGAGTCGGGCATGGCGTTGTTCAGTTCCCGGTAGCCGAGGGCCACGAGAAGCATGGGGATGAAGCCGGCGATCAGGATGGCCGGAAGGCTGGTGCCCACCTCGGCTACGGTCGCGCCGAGCCCGGCGGTCAAGGTGTACGCCGGGGCAATGCAGGAGATGCCGATAACGATCAGGCCCAGGACACCGACGGTGCCCTTGGACAGACCTTTTTCATGAAGTCCCGAATCGTTCGTTTCGGGAAGGCTATCCCGCCTCATTTCTTGTGACATTGTCAAAAACCTTTGGGAGTGTGCTCACCGTTGAGCCGCGGCAGTGCGCGCCGCCCTGGACGCTGTGTCAGGTATGCGGCAGGGCGGTCGACGGTGAGTGCGTTTTGGAGAGGATCCAAGGGATACGAATTTTTGATCGGCTTTCTACCGTGTTGATGGCAAGTGGGGAATGACGCCCATGGGGACGTTGAGGTGGCCGAGGATGCGATGCGCCTTCGGGCCGATGAACAGGCGGCGATGCGCCGCCAGGCGGGCCGAGCCGAGCAGGGCCAGATCTCCGGGCTGCCAGGACAGCTCGTTGATCGCGGTGTCGATGCTGCCGCTGGCGATGACCTCGACGCTCGCTTCGATGCCCAGTTCCTTCACCAGTTCATCGAGGTATTCGCGGATCCCGCGCACGTGGTCGTCGATTCCGGCGGAGCCTTCGGACACGTCGGCGTGGGCCACGAAATTTGCCACACGCAGCTTGATATTGCGCGCGTTGGCGACGCTGGCGGCCAGGGAGATGATCTCCTCGGCCCCGGGGCGGTCTCCGACGAACGCGGTCAGCCGGGTGATCTGCCCGCCTGCTTCGCGTAGGTTCTCCAGAGAGGCCGGTGAGGTCATGAAGACCGGCAGCGGCGAGGAGTGCAGCAGGGCGTTGGCGATGGCCCCGGGCATGAAGAAGCCGCCCAGATGGCGCTTGCGCCCTCCGAGCACGATTCCGTGGACTTCGAACTCTTCGCCGAGTTCGATCAGCCCTTCAGCGATGGACGACACGGAGCGCGCCACAACGCTGGCGCCGATTCCCTCGGGAACCAGCGCCAGCGCTTCGGCGGCCCACCGGTCCACCTGGGCGGAGAGAATGGTTTCATAACCATGGTCTCCGCCCGGGTAGACGGCGGTAAAGGGTGCGGCGGCCGGAAGAACGATGGCAATCTGCACGAATGCATCCTTCGTTCCGGCCACCACTGCGCTGGCCAACTCAATGGCCTCCGCGCCGCGTTCGTCGGCGGTGTAACCTACGAGCAGTTTCATCGTCTTAGACGGTGATCTTCGAGTCGGCCGGAGCGGTCAGGGTAGCCACGCCGTCGTAGGACTCGTCGTAGGAGGTTCCGTCGAGTTCCGCGAGAATGCGGGCCGCGTTGCGGCGGCCCATGCGTACTGCGCCGTCAACGTGCTGGTAGCCTTCGCCGGCCAGGTCCGAGGAGGAGAAGTAGATCGGGCCGACGTTCTCGTTCTGGCTCGGGCCGAAGCGGTACAGGCCGCCCAAATCGTAGCTGGTGGCGTAGGCGCCGCGGGTCCACTCTTCGGAGCCGAAGTCGGAGAGGTAGAAGACCTTCGGATCCAGGGTCTTCTCGCCCAGGAACTCGGCCATGGCCTTCAGGATGGCTTCCTTGCGCTCGGCGTCGGTGTCCATGGCCCAGATCTTGTCGGCTTCCAGATCCGAGATGAAGCCGACGAGGGTGCCGGTGGATTCGCCGTCGAAGGTGTTGTCGTAGATTTCCTGGACCAGGTGGTTCGGGCCGAAGCAGGTGCCGGACAGGCCCTCTTCACGCCAGAACGGGGTGTCGTAGACCGCGTGCACCTTGATGACCAGGCCCATGGACTGGTGCTGGTGGGTGACGTGCTGCCAGCGAGGCAGCGGCGGGAAGTAGCTGATGCGGTTGTACAGGTTCGGCGGAACTGCCAGCACGGCCTTCTTGGCCTTCACGGTGACGTCGGCACCGTGGGCCACCACGCCGTCTTCGGACCATTCGAGCTTGAGCACCGGGTTCTCCAGGAACAGGGTGTCTTCCGGCAGACGGCCGGCCACGGCGATGGACACACCCTGCATGGAGGTCTTCATGCGGCGGTCCAGGATGAAGTCTTCGTCGACCAGGTTGTCGAAGGAGCCTGCGGAGGAGGCCATGAGCACTGCCTGCAGCGCGGAGAAGGTGTGGGCCGGCTTGGTCAGCATGCCGCCTGCGATGAACAGGCCGATGTTGTTGCACGCCACCTCGTCGGAGGAGTTCTCGCGCAGGAAGTGGTGGAAGGAGATCTTGTCCAGCTCCTCGGCCTGCGGGTGCTCCCACGGCTTGTCCGGGTTCATGCCGGCGGCCAGCTCGTTCATGATCGAGATGAGCTTGTTCATCTCGGCCACGGTGGCTTCGCCGACCGGGAAGTCCTCGCCTTCGTAGATGATGGCTTCGCCGGCCTCGGTGCGGTAGACGCTCTTGCCCTGCTTGTAGCGCTCGAAGGTCTCGATGCCCAGTTCCTCGATCAGCGAGTACAGGCCGGTCTGGTCCGGGCTGATCCACTGGCCGCCGATCTCGATGGTGGCGCCGTCCATGGTGTCGGTCCAGGTGCGGCCGCCCACGCGGTCGCGTGCTTCGAGCACCGCTACGGACTTACCGGCCTTGACCAGCTCGTAGGCGGCGGTCAGGCCGGAAGGACCTGCACCAATGACAACGACATCGCGTTCGAGATGTTTCATGACTGCTCTCCTAGAACAATAAAATGAATTCAGTTCATTTATCTTTCCTATAGCATAGGGTACGAACACGATCTTGTGAAGTAACCCACGTCAGCTAGGGGATCATCAATGAGCGAAGAGGCGCCTCGCCGTGCGGGCAGACCGCGCAGAGCCGTGCTCACCCGAGAACGCATCACCAGCCACGCGCTGGAGCTGGCTTCCGCAGACGGCTACGAGGCCCTGACGATGCAGCGCCTGGCCAAATCCCTGGGCGTTGCCGCCTCGGCCCTGTACAACCACGTGTCCTCTAAGCACGACCTGCTGCAGTGGGTCCAGGAACTGGTGATGACCGACGTGGACACCTCGGTCTTCGACACCCTGGAGATCTCCGAGGCGCTGGTTGAATGGGCCACGAGCTACCGGAATGTCTTCGCCCAGCACATTCCCCTGGTTCCGGTCATTGCGGTGCTCCCGGTGTCCGATTCCCCGCGCACCTTGAAGATGTATGAACGGGTCGCCGAGGCTTTGCGCGACTACGGGTTGAAGGACGAGGCAATCATCCCCACCATCGTGGCGCTGGAATCATTCATTTTCGGCTCGGCCATGGATACCGCCGCCCCGCACGACATCTTCGACGCGCGGGACCACAAGGATGCCACCCCGAACTTCACCCAAGCAGTGTCCGATCAGCGTGCCACCGGGCGGAACACCAGCGACGACTCGTTCCAGCGCGGCCTGCAGGCCATGGTCGCAGGCCTCCTGGCGGCAGGGAGCAAAAAATGACTCAAGCCCACGACGCCGACGGGCCGCAGAAGAAGTCATGGCTGGCACGTATCACCGGCAAGCAGTGGACCTCGGTGGCGCTGGTCATCGTGGCCTTGGTGTTCATCTTGCAGAACCTGAATATCGTGCGCGTCGAATTCTTCCTGTTCCACACCGCCGCTCCGTTGTGGGCGATCCTGCTCATCACGCTGGCGGCAGGCTATGTGATCGGAAGATTCTCCAAGCGCCGGGACTAGTCGTCCAGGATCGCCCACTCCCCGACTTCCTCGTTGTCGGAGTCGAAGACGTCTTCCTGGGCTCCGGGAACGAGCGGATACATGGTGATCTTGGTGGACCAGTCACGCAGAATCTTCTGCAGCTCCTCCAACGGCTTCAGCTGCATGTTCTCGGTGTCGAAGTTGACTTCCAAAACAAAGCGCATGGTGCACTCCCATCCCTCGCGTTGCGGCAATCCTATGCCCTGATTCGCTGAAATACGAGACTTGACAAGGGCTGGACAATGACTGACCCGCAATGGGTGAAATCTGCACGTTAATGGCAGAAGCGGGGCCCCAAAGGGACCCCGCTTCGCACGGTGAAAGTTATCCGATTACTGCATCGTGGTCATCGTCGCGATGGAGTCAAAGGCTTCGGGGCCGCCGACCTTGTACAGGGCCAGCAGCAGGCCGCCGAAGACGGTGCCCATGATCGCGCTGAAGCCCAACGAGATCTTGGCCAGCGAGCGGACCTCGTCACGGCTGATGGCGCTTTCGTTGTTCAGGTACCGGGCTGCGCCGGCGCTGATGCTTGCCGCCGGGGTTGCAGGCTTCTCCGTTGCGGACTGGGCCTGCGCCGATGCAGTCTGGGAGATGGCAGGGGCTACTGCCGGTGCCGCCATCAGGATGTTCGATGCGGTGTCGATCTCTCCGCCACGCAGGTAGGCGACGGTCGAACGGTGCTTGCGGTCCTGGCGGAGCTTGACAATGTTCGAGCCATGTCGTGCCAACAGAATATCTTCGCCAAGTGGGATCGTGCCCATCGATAACCGCTCTCCTAAGTAAATTCAAACACCGTACTTCCAGTAAACCCCACGAATTTTCGCTACCTGTTAAATACTTGTCTATTTGTTCACAAACACACATGCCCCTGTGATGCAAACGGCATGATTTCAGCGTTAAACGCGCCTACGTCACACCTGGGTGGGCCTCCGGGCGGCGTTCAGCCGCCTGTGGGAACCCGTTCAATCGGGCAGCTGGCCGAAGGCTTCGGTATCCGAAATCGGGCCGAGCACCAGGATGCGGTCACCGGGCTTGAGCACCGTCTGGGCATCGGCATGCTGCCAGCGGCCCTCGTCATTGGTGCGGGCCGCCACTGTTACCCCGTAGTGCTTGCGCAGGTTGCTGTCGCCGAGTTTCAGCCCCTGCAGCACCTTCGGCGTCGTCATTTTCACCATGGCGAATCCACGATCGATTTCGAGGTAGTCCATCATCGATCCGCGCACCAGGTGGGCTACCCTTCGGCCCATGTCCTTCTCCGGGTAGATGATGTGGTGCACGCCGAGCTGTTCGAGAATCAGGCCGTGCTGGTCATCCAGCGCCTTGGCCCAGACATGGGGAATGTCCATGCTCAACAGCTTTGAACAGGTGAGGATCGACGCCTGGAGGTGGTTTCCGATGGCCACCACAACCCTGTCGAATTCGTTGAGCGAGAGCTGTTCAAGAGCTTCGCGCTTGGTGGCGTCGGCCCGGACCACTTGGGTGAGTTCCCCGTTGAGGGACTGGACGATATCTTCGTCCAGGTCGATTCCCAGCACGCTGGTTCCCGAGCTCATCAGCTCCAGAGCCAGCGAAGCTCCGAAACGTCCCAAGCCGATGACTGCGACGGAATTTGCATGGGCAATTTTCTTGGCCGCACCGCGGCCGCCGGAGAAGTTAACCAATTGCTGGCCTTTCCTTAGGAAGTTCGAATACTGCTTTCTTGTCGCGCAGGGCAAGCGCCGATCCGAGCGACAGGACGCCGACGCGTCCCAGGTACATCAGCGCGATCAGCACCGCTTCGCCGGTCGCGGGCAGCTCGGGGGTGATGCCGGTCGACAGCCCCACCGTGGCGAACGCCGAGGTCGCTTCGAACAGGCATTCATCCAGGGTGAATTCGGTGATCACCAGCAGCGCCATAGTTCCCGTGAAGACCGCGGCCACCGCGACGAGCGCCACCGTGATCGCCTGGCGGTGCACCGAACGGGACAGCCGCTTGCCGAAGATGTTCACTGCGGCTTCCCCGCGTAGTTCGGTGAGGATGATGAAGAACAGGACCGCGAAGGTCGTGATCTTGATGCCGCCACCGGTGCCTGCCGGGCCAGCGCCGATGAACATGAGCAGATCCATGCCCAGCCAGGTGGCCGAATGCATGTCCCCGATATTGATCGAGTTGAACCCTGCGGTACGCGTCTGCACGGATTGGAAGAATCCAGCCAGCAGCTTGTCCTGGACGGACATAGGCCCCAATGTGTCCGGGTTGGCCCACTCCATGGCGGTGATGAATACGGTGCCCAACAGCAGCAAGGCAACGGTGCCTACCAGCACGATCTTCGTATTCATGGACCATTTCAGCCTGTTCCGCGCGTATCGGCGGATCTGCAGGATTACGGGGAATCCCAGGCCGCCGAGGATGATCGCCGCGGCAATAGGAATGCAGATCCACGGGTCGGATGCGAACCCCACCAAGTTGTCGGAAAAGAGTGCGAATCCTGCATTGTTGAAAGCGGAGATCGCGTGGAACCCTCCGTAGGCCAGACCTTCCCCGAACGAATAGCCGTACCCGAGGATGAATCGGGCAGCCAGCAGCACCGCGATGATGCCCTCGATCGTGAACGTCACCTTCACGATCGACAGGGCGGCGTTCTTCACGTTTGGGCCTTCGACGGCCTTGGCCTCGGTCTGCGCAGTGATTTTTGCGCGCAGGCTGAGTTTTCCCAAGATGCTCAGCGAGAACAGGGACGCGACGAGCATGATGCCCAGACCGCCGGCCTGGATCAAGGCGATGATCACGATTTTCCCGAAAACGCTGAAGTGCGTCGCGGTATCGAGCACCGCGAGGCCCGTGACGCAGACTGCTGAAGTTGCGGTGAACAGCGCATCGATGAAAGGCGTCCTCTGCCCGGTGGAAGAGGAAAGAGGGGACGCGAGAAGCAACCCGCCGATCAGGATCGTGATGGCGAATCCCGTAGCCACCATGCGGGCCGGCCGCGCCACCACGGTTGATCCGGAAACATGAAAACGGTGCTTTCGCTGGAGTTTGCTCATAGAATCCGAATTCGTAGTGCCTGCCGTCTACATGTTGTAGAAAAGCCTTACGAATGGAAAACAGTACACCTGCTTCACCGGCTTGCCAAGAGGGCAATTTTCCCGCGGCCGATCCCCCGCTGTCGGGTGGGTGACCAGCGACAACGAGGTAGCTCAGGCATCCCCGCGTGCGCGGATTCGTTGGTGCCGAGGGCATTTGTTTCGGCGTTAACGGACAGGGCGCAAAAAGCGGAGGCAGGATCCTGCCTCCGCTTTTCATTCGGATCGTAATCCGAAGCCGCTATGCGGTTTTGATGTTCCGATGCTTGCGCGCGCGCTTGGCCGCGCGGATCTGCACCGTCAATTCATTGTTCGTCATGTCATCGGGTGATGCGATGTCGTAGTCATGCGCCTGCTTGAGCAGACCCTGACGAATTTCCGCGTGATGGTTGCGGTTGTATTTACGCACCATGACGACCGTTACGATTGCCAGCACCGCCAGGGTGACCAGGGCAGTGAGCATTGTGGTTTCCACGTTCATTGTCTTCTCGACCCCCTTTGTCTTCAAGTTGAGGATTCCGCAGCCCGCGATCCCAGCTAGGAGCTGTGTTCAATTCAAACTTCCCGGACGCTTCATTCTCCTGTACAGAAGAACAACAAGTTTAGCAGATTTATTCGAATTACTGAATTGGGGTATCGAATCGGCGCGTAATTGTCACTTGGTTCCGCCGCTTGGATCCGCTAGAACTCGCCGGTACCATGGCTGTGCTCGAAGACCAGCGACGTCTGCGTGGTCGCCACGGCTGGATTGGCTGACAAGTTGTCCAGTACGAACTGGCGTACATCTGACGAGTTGCGCACGGCCACGTGCAGCACGAAGTCGTCAGCGCCGCCCAGGAAGAAAAGCTGGCGCACCCCGGGTTTGTCGCGCATCTGCGTGGCGAAATTCGCCATCAGGTGGCGGGCTCCCGGGCGGATGCGCACGAAGATCAGGGCTTCGAGCTCCCTGCCGAGCACCTGCGGGTCCACCTCGATGGTGAACCGGGAAATCACTCCGGAATCGCGCAGGGCGTTGAGCCGTGCCAGGCACGTCGATGCAGCGATGCCCAGCTCTTCGGCCAGCGAATTATTCGTCCGCCGGGAGTTCTTGGAGAGCAGCTCCAGCAGCTTGCGGTCTAGTTCATCAAGCTGCGCCGTGGGGCCGCCCGAGGCGTTGGTTCCATTGAGCATCGTTTGCACACCTGCTTTCAATGAGTCGTGGTGCTTCCATTGATCTTGCGGAGGGCCGCTGCCGGCGCTACTGCGGCGGGATATTGTCCGGGGCGTCGTGCGCTATGCGGCGCTTGCGCATCCGGAGAATGACTACGGCGGCCAGCGCGATCACCAGCGCCCCGCCGACGAGCCACGGCCAGTCCAGGGCCAACCACGCATAGAATACCGCCAAGCCGATCGTGGTGTAGAGCAGCGCCCAGGCCATGGCGCCCACCGCCACCGCCGGCAGGTAACGGCGCACTGGCATCCGGCTGACGCCTGCCGACGTATTCACCGCGGACTGGATGCCCACCGTCAGGAAGCTCAGTGGAACCGCCAGCATGCCCCACCGGGCGATGAAGCGCTGGGCGCGCTGGTAGGCCCGACCATGCAGGTGCCGCTCAAACCTCGTATGCTCCACGCCCTTGGCGATGCCGCGACCGACCCAATAGGTGGCATTCCCGCGGGCGAACGCCAGGCAGAAGAAGAATACGAAGGTGATGGCAAATGGTGCGTCGTTGGTGAGCCATGAGATGGTTTCGGACATGCTTACGGAACGCTCTTGATCTGGCGGACCAGCGCTGCGCCGACCAGGCTGATCACGGCCGAAATGAGGAACAGGGTCGGGTAGCCGCCGAACCAGGTCACCGACAGCCAGGCCACCAGCGGTGCAACCACCTGCGGCAGCGAGTTGGCAATGTTGATCATGCCCAGGTCCTTGCCGCGCGAATCGGCGTGCGGCAGCACCTGGGTCAGCAGAGCGAAGTCGACGGCCAGGTAGGCGCCGAACCCAATGCCCAGCAGCACCGCGGCGATGACGGCGGTCGTGAAGTTGGAGGCGAAGGCCAGCACCCCGGCGGCAAGGGCCACGATGACCGAGGAAATGATCACGAATTTCTTGCGCTTGCCGTCGCGGTCGGAGATCTTTCCGGAGATCACCGAGGAGAAGATCACGCAGAATGCGTAGATAGCGGTCAGGACCAGCACGCCCTGGGCCGGGTCCGGATGGCCCAGCTGGTCCTGCAGGAAGAACAAAAGGTACACCAGGCACAACTGGCAGCCGAGATACAGCATGAAACGGGTCAGCCACGCCCAGCCGAAGTCCTTGTGCTTGACCGGGTTGATCCAGAAGCTCTTGAGGAATTCGCCCGCTTTCAGCGCCGGCAGCGCGCCCTTGGGCAGCGGAACATCCTGGCGCATCATGACGTACGGGATGGAGCACAGCGCCACTGCCACCGCGACGATGGCATAGCCGAAGACCAGATCCTGCGCGGCATACATGCCGATGACCGCGCCGATCAGCGAACCGCAGGTCTGGCCCAGCGCCACCAGGCCGCCCACCATGCCGCGCTGCTCCACCGGGACCTTGTCCGGAATGGTAGCGAAGATCGCGGCCAGCGCGGCATTGCCGGCCGCCTGCATCAGCGCCCAACCAAGCACCAGCAGGCTCACCGTCTGGGCCGTGGACATCAGCAACAGCGAGAGCGCGCCGGCGAGCGTGCCGAAGAAGACCCACGGGATGCGTCGGCCGAACTTCGAGGTGCTGCGGTCGCTCAGCGCTCCGAACAGCGGATTGGCCACCAGCGAGACGGCCGCGCCCACGCCGGTGACCAGCGAGAGGATCGCATTCTTCTGGCTGGCATCCAGCTGCTGGGCATGCAGTCCCAGCAGCACCTGGATGGGCGCGAAGAAACCGACGTTGATGCCGATATGCACGATCACCAAGGCGGTGATCCACCCGGCGCCCACGCGCCGGGTGGGAACCTGCAATGCGGCGGGGACGCTTCCGGGTGCTCCAGCGCTCATGGGGCGGGTCGTCCTAACTCGCGGGGACCTACCTGCGGGTCCTCTAGCTGTTCAATGCCGGGGGTGATGCCGCGGGTGATCAGCTTCCGCACCGCCTTGGACATCAGTCCCCCATCGATCATGGAGGCCGCCACCAGCGTGCCGGATTCGTCCAGGCCGAATACCGTCTGGATCTTGCCGCGGCGGCTGTACCGCTTCACGACGCTGGCAACCTTGGAGAAGTCCCCCACGGTTTCCACGTGGGCATCGTGGCGGTCGGACCAGAACCACGGGACCGACCGGCCGGGCGCCGGGGTGCCGAGAATGGTGGAGGCGGCAATGGCCGCGTCCTCCATCGCTGCTTCCCAGTGCACCGCACGGGGACGCCCTGCTTCGCGGGCCGCGTCGCCCAGGGCCAGCACCTGCCGATGGCTTGTCGAGCGCTGTCCGGCATCGACCAGAATTCCGTTCTCCACGTCCAGGCCTGAGCGTTCGGCGAGCGCGGTATCCGCTTCGACGCCGATGGCCGCGACAATGATGTCCGCGTCGTGGCGCTCACCGGAGACGATAGCGTAGCCGGGGCCCAGCTCGGTGACCGTTCCGTTGATCGTGGTGACGCCGTGGGACTGGTGCTCCGCATGCAGCTGCTCGGCCAGATCCTCGCCCAGCACGTGCGCCAGCGGGGCGTTGGAGCTGGAGACCAGAGTGACCTGGGCACCGAACATCCGGGCCGTGGAGGCGAATTCGGCGCCGACCAGGCCTGCCCCGATGACCAGCACACGCTGGCCGAACATCCCGTCTTCCAGCTCGCGGGCCAGATGCTGGGCGTCGGCCGCGGTGTGCAGGCTGCGCGCGAATTCCGCGCCGGGCACGTCCAGGGTGCGCGGGATGGTGCCAGTGGCCAGGACTACCCAGTCGTCCTCGGCCGTCGGCACCTGCAGTTCCGTGATTTCTTCCTGGACCAGGTTGATACGGTTCTCGCGGTACCAGGAGACCGGCGCGAAGGGCTCGACCTGCAGGGCCTTGCTCAACGGCGGTCGGTCGTAGGGAAGCCCCTGCGTATCGCTGATGCTGATGGTTCCCGCATAGTTCCGGCTGACCAGTTCACGGGCCAGGGTGTAGCCGGCTACTCCTGCCCCGATGATGTGTACGGAGGACATCTAGATGTCGAGCTCCAGGTTGCCGTCCACCACGTTGACCTTATAGGTGCGGGCGTCCTTGGTGGCTGGCATGCACAGCACCTTGCCGGTGCGCAGGTCGAAGCTGGAGGAGTGCAACGGGCACTCTACTTCGCAGCCGTCGATCCAGCCTTCGGAGAGCGACGCGACTTCGTGGGTGCATTCGTCCTGCAGCGCATAGAAGTTACCGTCTTCGGCGTGGAACACCGCGATGTCCTCGATGGCTCCACTGTCTTTTGCCTCTACCAGCAACGCTTCGCCTTCTGGCAACTGGTCTGCTGGACCGACACGGTAACTCACAATGACTCCTTTGGTGCGCAAATAGTTCTGAACCTATCTTGTCACCTAATTAGGCGATGCACATATTAGCGGTGTCACCTCCAAGCCCTCTGGATGGTTCAAACAGAAGAAATCATGGATCTCAGCGGATGGTTCGCCGTCAGCCCGCCCATCAGGCGGATGCCGTCCAGCCCGTTGCCGGCCGGTTCGACCAGCTGCGCTCCGGGAACCAGCGAGGCCAGCTCTGCCGTGAAGGCCGAGCGTACCCGGGCACCGGCGAATACTCCGCCGAGGCAGGCAACACTTGCCTGCGAGGCATCGGCTTGGCCTGTCCGGCGCAATGCGGCGGCCGCCGAATGGGCCAGCTCTTTGCCCGCGAGATCGCAGATCAGGGCAGCGACCGGATCGGTCTGGGCGTAGCGGGAGACTTCCTTCCCGAAGGAGGCCACCACGGAGATCTTGTCGCGCGCGGCCTGGAGCTGGATGTAGGCTTCTTCTAGCTCCGGCCAACGTTCTCGGACCGGGCCGGTCAACGCTGTCTGAGGTCCCCTGCCATCGTGCGCGCGCATCACCGCGGATAATGCCTGCTGCCCCATCCAGTACGCGCTGCCGGAATCCCCCATAATGTTGCCCCAGCCGTCCACGCGGGCCGTGTTGTTGGTTCCGACGGCGAGGGTGACCACGCCGGTTCCGGCGACAACCACCGCCCCGGGCCGGTCTCCCAGCGCGCCCAGATAACTTGAAACCGAGTCATGGGCAAGGTTGAGATGCGCCACGCCTGGCTGCAGCATCGCCCTGAGCGCCCCGGCGTCATGCTCGGCATTGGTCAGCCCGGTGGTGCCGATGGAAACGACGTCGAATCCGGTACCGCGGATACTTGCTGCGTGCCCGATAGCGGCCGCCAACTGCGGCAGTACCGGCAGATGCGTCTGGACCCCAGGCAGGCGACGTTCCGCGACGTTGCCCTTGTCGATAATCCTGAGTTTTATTTCGGTTTGTCCGCCGTCGACCGCCAGTTGCGTGTGGAACATGATGATTAGATCTCCCTGTCGTCATTCATAGGCTATGTTCAACCTGCGGATCGATTCCCCGTGACATGCGGCCGTGATGACGGACGGTTTTTCAACCTGGTCGGAGTTCTGGGCCTCAATGGCTCCGTGGAAAACCCGGCAATTGGCGAAAGAACAGAATCGGCCGAATGCAATTTACGAATGGCGCGCAATTAGTTCTTTGAGCGAATTGTGCCCAATCACGTCATGGAACCACAAAAAATCTTAGAATAGAAAACATGCAAGAAGAACAGCTGATGCAAAAGGTGGAAGACGAATTCACCGCCCTGTTGTTTCGTGCGCGCCAGATGCTTGTTCGCCGCGCCAAAATCATCCATCCTGAACTCCAGGACCAGGGTTACCGGCTTCTCGCAGTCGTCATCCGCGAAGACGCCCAGCAGCAGGGTGTGCTCGCCGAAAAGCTCCGCCTCGACAAGGCCACAGTGTCGCGGTTAGTGCAGCACCTGCAGTCCATCGGGCTGGTCTCCCGGGTTCCGGATCCGCGGGACGGCCGGGCTCAGCTGGTCTCCGCCACCGATGAGGCCCGCGAGAAATGGAGTTCCAGTGGCGACATGCTGCGCCAGCAATTACGAAACCACCTCAGCGACTGGAACCACGACGATCTGGAAGAATTCGGCATTCTCATGCACCGGCTCAACTCGACCTTTGACGACATCGTGTAGGCGCTCCGGACCCTGAACACGCGAAAGGCGGATTTCTGATCAAATTTTTCGATCAGAAATCCGCCTTTCGCTGTACAGCAGCAAAACGACCTACAGCATCAAAGCCAGGAAGTCATCCGCGCTCAGCACCGAGGACTGTGCCGCATCCGTCTGCTCGCCCAGTACGTCGTTGAATAGTGCTGTCTTTTTTGCCTGCAGGGCCAGCACCTTGGATTCGATGGTGTCCTTGGCAACCAGCCTGTAGACGTACACCGGCTTGGTCTGGCCGATGCGGTGCGCACGGTCGATGGCCTGCGCTTCGGCCGCAGGGTTCCACCAGGGATCCAGCAAGATGCAGTAGTCGGCGGTGGTCAGATTGATGCCGAAGCCGCCGGACTTCAGCGATATGAAGAAGACCGGGAATTGCCCGTCGGTGAACCCGTCAATCATGTCCTTGCGCTTGGGACCGCTGGTCGCGCCGTCCAGGTAACCGTGGTCGATTCCGAGTTCCACCGCAATGTCTTTCGCCTTGCCCAAGAAGCTGGTGAACTGGCTGAAGACCAAGATCTTGTGCCCCTCGGCGACTGCGTCCGCCATGAGCTCGCGCAACATCTCCAACTTGGCGCTGGGAGCATTTCCCTCATCAACCAGGGAAGGGTCAAGCGCCAGTTGCCGGAGCAGGGTCAATGACTGCAGGATCTTGAACCGGTTGGAATCCACGTCATCCACCAGTCCCAGCACTTCCTGGCGCACCCGCTGGAAACGGCGGTCATAGGCCTTGCGGTGCGCCGGTTCCAGCTCGACTTCCAGTACTTGCTCGGTCTTGGCGGGAAGCTCCGGAACTACCTGTTCCTTGGTACGGCGCAGCACAAACGGGCGCAACCGCTTCTTGAGCCGTTCCAGCCGTTCCGAGTCGCCGTCGGAAATCTGCTTCTGGTAGTTGTCCTTGAATGCCTTCTGGCCGCCAAGCAGACCGGGCGCAGCCAGCGAGACCAGGGCCCACAGCTCCATCAGGTTATTCTCCATCGGGGTACCGGTCACCACCAGCTTGCACGGAACCGACAGCTGGCGCGCCTGCTTGTATCCCTTGGACGTGTGGTTCTTCAGCTGCTGCGCCTCATCGAGAATCAGCACGGAGAACCCTGCGTCCTCGAATTCTTCGAATGACAACCGGAAAATGGCGTAGCTGGTGACCACCAGTTGGGCATCGCCGATTTGCTCGACAATGCTCTTCCCTGCCTTTTTGGCCGTGGAGGTGATGGACTGGACCCGCATCTGCGGGGTGAAACGATGCGCTTCGTTAACCCAGTTGCCAACCACAGAGGTCGGAGCGATCACCAGGAACTTCTGCTCCGGGTTCTGGGTGCGGGCCTGTTCGAGGCCTGCCAGCAGCTGGACGGTCTTACCCAAGCCCATGTCGTCCGCCAGCACCCCGCCCAGCGAATGCGTGCGCAGGAAGTTCAGCCAGGCGGCGCCTTGCTCCTGGTACGGTCGCAGTTGCGCCGTGAACGAGTCGGGGAGGTCGATCTTCTCCAGCTGCTCGCCGTTGGTCAGTTCAGACATGGTCTGGAGCCACTGGTTTTCCTGGGCTTCGATGATGCCCAAGTCCACCAATTCCTGCCACCAGTCGATGCTCAAGCGGTGGATTCGGATGCTGTTGCCGGACACGGTGCCCAGTTCCCCGGCTTCCTGGACCAGCTGGCGCAGCTGGTGGAATTCCGGTCCGTCAATCGGAATCACCGTCATGTCCTCAAGGACCAAGTATTCGTCCCCCATGGTTAATGCGGAAAGCAATTCGGCGAACGGCACCTTCATCCCGTTGATGGACACCTCGACGGCCAGGTCGAACCAGTCTCCGGTGCTCTCCCCCGCTTCGATGCTCACCTTGGCCGGTTCGGAATTCAGTGAATAGCTCGGCAATTGCTCGTGGCCGGTGATGAGGATATCCGGGTGTTCCTCAAGCAACGGAAGCAGGTACATGACGAATTCAATGGCTTGGCTCTTGGAGAGTTCTTGTTCTGGGAAGACACCGTTCTTGGTCGTCTGGCCCAGTGGTTGGTCCCCGCCGAGCTTGTCGTTCACCGAGCTGATGATCTCGCGTTCAACCGACTTCTGGCGTGGCGATTTGGGCGGATATTTCCATGCAAAGCTCATGGTCAAACCAGTTCCAGTTTCAGCCAGCTGAAGCTGGAGCACCGGGCGTGCCGGCTGGGGAACCCTGTAGCTGGCATCTTCGCTGCGCACCGGTGCCACCTGCCGAAGGGAGTTCAGGTACCCAGTTTCGAAGTCCTCGATGTCTTTGGTCGGAACCATCATTGCGCCGGCGCTGATGAGATCCCTCAGCTCCGGCCCTACCGCGTCTTCCAGCGGTGCCAGTGAAAGATTTTTCGCCTTGTCCAGCGGTTTGTCGGCAAAGGCAATCATGGACGGCGGGTTGCCCAATGCCAAGACGTTATCCGTTTCGCCGTTCGGACCGCGGAAAATGCCTTCAATGGTCAGGCCGCTGTCGTTTCGCCGCAAGTCGAGAAAGGCCGAACCCGAAAGATCCGCCAAAGACACCTCGCTGCGGTTGCTGGCGTTGCCGTTGACAATGTGAATTCCGGTTTCATGGATCAGGTCGAAGGCTTCGCGCAGGTCTTTGCCGGGCAAGTTGTTCAGGATGATCCAGTCGGTGGCATCCCAGACATGGCCATACTGGTCATGCTGGGATCGTTCGTTGAGCATGACCAATTCGTTGGCGGCGCGGCGCTGCTCCTTGGCGAACCTGCCGTCAAATGGCAGCTTACGCCAAGATACTCCGGTCTGGACCCAGGGGCTGCGGGTTCCCCTGCGGGCCGGACGCGCGTTGAGGTTCAAGGTCGGCCGGCCAAATCGAGTGGCGGGGATGACTTTGAGGATCAGTCCCAGTGGTTCCTCTTCAAGGTCGTTTTCGTGCTCAGCACCGGTAGGCAGCTGCGGAAGCAGCCGCTTCAGGGTCCGTTCCCACTGCGGGGCCTGCGGGGCTTTCCAGGTGTCTTCTGCCCTGACTACATCCGAAACTGCGAAGCCGCCGCTGCCGATCTGGGTTGCTTCCACGAGCAACGCTGCGACATCCGCGCAGGAATATTCTTCCGGATGCGCATCGCAACGGCTGCTGAAGCTGATGCTCGTGCCCTCGATGGAAAGCTGTACCACGACGAAGGCCCGGAGAACCCAGCCGGAAACGATCGAACGACCGGGCATCTGCCGACGGTCTGAAATGGTCACCTGCCCGGAATTGGCCATCAGCCACCCTTGGCTGTACTCGCCTTCGGTGACCAGGGTTTGAGCGGCGACGGGGGTCAGCTGGTATTCCATGCTCACAACTTCTCGGGTAGGAGGCCGCGCCGTAACTGCGCGGAGTTCGTGATCAATTCTATCGACGCAATGGACAGTTCTTCCTGTGACGAAACATGAAGAAAGCTATTTACCAACCACGAAGAAACCCGGTAGAAAAGTAACTACTGAATCACGAGTTCCAATCACACAAGCCCTGGCTGGTTGGACGGCAACCCTATTCGCGTCATTGTGCGGGGTGCTCCAGGTGATGATTCGACGGATCTGAAAGACAGGTTCGTAAGCGATGGCGCCCCTTGCGCCAGAAAGGGGATTATTTCCTCATGTCTACCGCAGCTTCCACCCTTTCCGTTGCCGAAGATCGTTCAGCCCGCCTGCAGCAGGCTGGCGCCGGCTGGGGAGAACGCATCTCCACTGCTCCGGACAGCGCCAAACTGACCTTCACTGTTCAGGGCGAGGGCTTCGGCTCGGTGGCCAGCAACATCGTTTCGGGCAAGCACACCTTCACCGTCGACGAGCCAGCTGCCCTGGGCGGCGACGATCTGGCCGCGAGCCCGGTCGAGTACGCGCTGGGCGCATTGATCTCCTGCCAGGTCGTTGTCTACCGACTCTATGCAGAGCAGCTGAACATCCAGGTCGACGACGTGAAGATCGTGGCCAACGGAAACCTGGACGTGCGCGGCCTGTTCGGTATCGACAAGTCGATCCGCCCCGGCTTCACCTCGGTGGATCTCGATGTGCAGATCACCGGCCCGGAAACCGCTGAGCGCTACGACGAATTGCGCCAGGCAGTCGACGCCCACTGCCCGGTTCTGGATCTGTTCGCCAATCCGGTGCCGGTGAGCACAAAGATCTCGCTGGTTTCCAACAACTAGCTGATCAGCATGGCGTTGCCCGCTTCACGGGCGACGCCATGCTTTACACAGAGCCTTGTTTCCACGGCGTGGCACTCATAGGCTGACTGCGAAGGCTAAGGACCGGAAGAAGCTGCCATGTCTGCGCCGAAAATTGTCCAGTGGGACCCAAGGATCCCGAGGCGTCTCGGCAGTGTTGCGACCGGAGAGCAGAACCGCACGGCCATGAAGCAAAACGCCATCGAGATCGGCGGCTACATCCCGCTGAGGGACTGGCGCTGTGCTGGGGAAACGCGTCAACGGATCTGACCACCTGTCTGATGAATGAGTGGGTCTACGACCGCAAGATGACCGATGAAGGAACTGGTCAGCCTGCTGAGCAATTGGACAGTAAGCGAACTAACCACAATTACGACCAGACTCGGCATCCCTGCGAGCCTGCTTCACGCCTGGTCGATGCCGTTACCGACGGATACTGTGCTCCCCTGCACCGCTAGTTTCCGACCGGCTGGTCGCTATAAAGGATGTAGAGATTTCTAGGGTACGTATTCCTGCCGGCAAACGTGTGAGCACCATGGGAGCGTCGGCCAACCGCGACGAAAGCGCTTTCGGAGATCCCGACGACATCCTCCTCGACCGGCATCCCAGCCTGAACTCGCTTTACGGGGCAGGGATCCACAACTGCCCCGGTGCGCCCCTGGCACGGCTGGAACTGCGGGTATTGATCGAAGAACTGATCTTGCGCGTCCACCGGCTGGTGTCCATCGAGAACGATCCGCCGGTCCGCGCCCACTTCCCCGGCAGTGGATTCAGCAAGCTTCCGCTGATCATCTGGTAGTTGGTCGCCAATTTGTCGGAAGAACCGGATAGATTCTAGTCAACAATTAGCTCATCGCACCGGGGAGTCCTGACCTAATGACCGACTACCGCTCTTTCGACCGCACACAACTGATTTCCCGCTACGGCCAGTTGACGTCACCCGAGCAGGCTTGGGCCTGCATGGATATGACTCGTCAGAAACTAATCGACATGATTCACCAGCATGAGCCATTCGAGGAACAGCCTAGGCCCCATTTCCCACCAAACGCGCTGCTGAACCGCCAGCGCAACGAAATCGGTGCCGAGATGCCCTTCACGCTGGGATCCGAAAAGAAGTTGTACTTCTGCTGGGAGCCTGACGCGATCGGTGCCGCAGCCTACCTCGATGTGTCCAGGATGGATCAACGCGTCTGGAATATCGGGGAAGAAATTTCGGCAGGCACCATGGTACTTACCGTCCTTGCCACGACGCCGCCGTTGGTTATGGCATTGGAAACTGTGAATTCATTAGAAGGGCGAACCTACGATGTCCGCCGTGAGGCAACATTCGCCCAGCCGATTTCGTTGCTGGACCTCGAACAGCTGTGCGATTCCGGGCTGCCTCGATCTTCGCAGGCGCTCAATCCCCAGCTCGCGGAGCGCGTTCTCAACGCGTTGACCGGGCTCGTTGAAAATCCGCGCCCGTTGTACCTCGATGCGGGAGCCTGCGGGGTCGATAGCGAGTCGGAAGCTACAGCCACGGTGCATGCCTTGGCCCTCGCGCAGCGACATGATTCAGAAACCGACTACTGCGACGGCTGCCAGACTAATATCAAGGGCAGGAGTACGGTTCACTTCTTCCGCGATCGTCATGTCGATCTGCATTGGGACATCCAGGACCATGTTGATGACGCAGCGTTGCTATGCGCCGATTGCCACCGGCTGATGCACGCACCCACGCTCAAGCATCTCCAGAGAATGCTCGTTGCCTGCCCGGGCTGCGGAGCCCGGAATCCGAAGGAATATTTCTGGGGTATGCCGGCCTTCCCGCCCGATGAAGAGGAATACGTCGTTGGCGGCTGCGCCATTCCGAACCCTCCGGTGCCGAGGTATTCCTGCCGCAACTGCGAACTGAGCTTCGGTGAGCATCCCCATTGGGTGTCGGAACCATTGGCCGACTGATTCCTAGTCTTGCCCAGTGACATGCAGACGCAAAAAGCCGAGGCCTTCAATCCATTCTTGGATCGAAGGCCTCGGCTTTGGTCTTGCTATCGGGTTTGCGAGTAGAACCAGTTGATGTGTTCTTCGAGCAGCTGGGCCGCGCGCTCGCGCTGGTCCGTGGCGAACGCGTGGTGGATCGCCTTGTGCTGGCGGCGCAGCGTGCGCACGATCGGCTGCCAGGACTCGTCATCCGGGATCGACGCGGCCACGTAGTCGCTGATCGAGTTGCGCAGCGACTCCATCATGGACTCGACCACCGCATTGCCTGCCGTGGAAGCCAGCAGCACGTGGAACTCCGCATCGATGCGGTGGAACTCGTCGCGCGAAAGCTGCGGGTCGTCCATGCGCATGATCAGCACGGCGGTGCGGTCCAGGACCTGCTGCGCGTACACGGTGTCCCGCGGGTGCATCTGCGCGGCCCAGGTTTCCAGCAGGATGCGTGATTCCACGATCTCGCGCACATTGATCCCCTTGGCCGCCACGTGCAGTCGCAGCGCCTGGGAGATTCCGGCTGAGGGCTCGGAAATGATCACCGCGCCGGAGTTCGGGCCCGAACCGGTAGAGGTCCGCACGATCCCCATCACGTCGAGGATGCGGATCGCGTCGCGCACCGAAGCGCGGGAGATACCGTGCTGCTCGGCCAGCGCCCGCTCACCGGGGAGTTGGTCGCCCAATGTGAGGACTCCTGACCGCAGGTCGTTCTCAATTGCGGTGAGAACTACCTGGTAGGCACGTGGAGCTGGATTTACTGACATCAAGACCCAATTTTAGCCCGGATTCGGGCTACGGCAGCATCCAGGAGAGGACCGGGGTGGACTGCAGGTAAACCAGCACGCACAGCACCAGCAGCATGCCCACGGACCAGCCGGCGACCTTCTTCAGGATGACCGACTCTTGGCCTTCCATCTTCACCGCGGTGGCGGCGATGGCCAGGTTCTGCGGGGAGATCAGCTTGCCGACCACGCCGCCGGAGGTGTTGGCGGCGACCAGCAGGGTCGGGTCGATGCCGGCGTTCATGCCGGCGGTCTGCTGCAGCTTGGCGAACAGCGCGTTGGCCGAGGTGTCCGAACCGGTCACCGCGGTGCCGATCCAGCCCAGGATTGGCGACAGGAAGGCGAAGAACGCTCCGGTGCCGGCAAGCCAGGTGCCCACGGTGATGGTCTGGCCGGACAGGTTCATCACGTAGGCCAGGCCCAGCACCGACAGGATGGTCAGCGCGGCGTAGCGCATGTTGTAGACGGTGTGCCAGACTTCGGCCATGCCGCGGCCGAAGGTCATCTTGTACTTGCCGCCGCCGTCGTTCATCGAGTAGACCAGCGCCACGATGGTGCCGGTGATCAGCAGCAGGGTGCCCGGGGAGGACAGCCAGGAGAAGTTGTAGATGGTGGAGGACACTGCCTCGCCGTTGGCGTTGACCACAGCTCCATGCAGTCCCGGCCAGCCGAACTTAATGTCGGTGCTGGCAAGCCATGCGGGAATGTCCACGCCCAGCTTCCAGAGCTTGGCCACGCCGAAGATCAGGATGACCAGCAGGTAGGGGAACAGCGCCATCCAGGTGTTGGAAGGGTTCAGCTTCTTGCCGTGCTCGATCGGCAGCGCGGCGGCCTCGGCGGTCAGGATGCGGCCGCGGGCCTCGCCGGCGCCCTTAGGGGTCCAGAAGCGAAGCAGGATCACGGCGGCGGCCAGGCCGACCAGCGAGGCGACGATGTCGGTCAGCTCGTAGGAGAAGTAGGTGGCGCACAGCCACTGGGCCACGGCGAAGGAGAAACCGATGAACAAGGTGGCCGGCAGGGTCTGGCGCATGCCGCGCCAGCCGTCGATGACCAGAACCAGGATGGAAGGAACGAACAGTGCCAGGATTGGCGACTGGTGGCCCACCACGGCGCCGATCTCGGCTGACGGGATGCCGGTCAGCGCACCGGCGGTGGTGATCGGGATGGCCACGGCGCCGAAGGCGACCGGGGCGGTGTTGGCGATCAGCACGGCGCAGGCGGCGCGCAGCGGGGACAGGCCCAGGGCCAGCAGCATGGTGGCGGTGATGGCCACCGGTGCGCCGAACCCGGCCAGCGCTTCAAGCAGGCCGCCGAAGCAGAAGGCGATCAGCACTGCCTGGATGCGGACATCGCCGCCGCCAATTACGTCGAAGACGCGGCGCAGGTCGTCGAAGCGTCCTGAGACCACAGTGACCTGGTAGAGGAAGATCGCCATGACGACGATCCAGACGATCGGGAAGGCACCGAACACCATGCCCATGACGCCGGAGTTCAGCGCCATGCCCACCGGCATATGCCAACCGAAGATGGCAACCAGGATTGCGACGGCCAACGAGCCGAGACCCGCCACGTGGGCCTTGGTTTTAATAACCGCAAGGAGGATGAAAAATGTCAGCAATGGCACGAGAGCGACCAGAGCCGAGATGGCAACGCTGCCAGCTATGGGATCTGTTGTGGGGGTAAACACGGTGTGGGCGTCCTTACTTGTGATGGTCTGACCATACGTGGTCCGACCACCAAGTGTACGAGGTGAGAGCCATCACAACAAGTCTTGACTATCGAGAAAGTTCCGACGTAGTATGGTCAGACCACACTTCGAAAGAGATATTTAGTATGCGGATCGCTCTCTTTGCCACATGCATCGTCGATGCCATGTACCCCGAAACAGCCAAGTCCACGGTGAAAATCCTGGAACGCTTGGGTCATGAGGTCATTTTCCCCAAGGCGCAGGCCTGCTGTGGGCAAATGCACATGAATTCCGGATACATGCCCGAAGCCCTGCCGGTGGTTGAAAACCATATCAATGCCTTTGACACCGACGACTACGACGTTGCCGTGGCCCCTTCCGGCTCCTGCGTCGCCTCGGTCAAGCACCAGCACCCCTACCTCGCCGAGCGCTTGGGCAAGCCGGAGCTGAAGGAACGCGCAGTGGCCGTTGGCAAGCGCACCTACGAGCTCTCGCAGCTGCTGGTCGACGTCCTGGGAATCACCGATGCCGCGAAGCAGCTGGGCAGCTACTTCCCCGAGACCATCACCTACCACCCGTCCTGTCACGGCATGCGCTCGCTGCAGCTCGGCGACCGCCAGCTCGACCTGCTCAAGACCGTCGGCGGCATCACCGTGAACGAGCTTCCGGAGGCCGACCAGTGCTGCGGCTTCGGCGGCACCTTCTCGATCAAGAACGCCGACGTCTCCTCCGCCATGCTCGAGGACAAGGTGAAGAACATCTGCTCCACCGGCGCTTCGGCCTGCTCGGGCGGCGACGCTTCCTGCCTGATGCACATCGGCGGCGGCCTGTCCCGCACCGGCGCCAAGCCAAAGACCCTGCACCTGGCCGACATCTTGGCCAGCACCATGGAAGAGACGGTGAAACTGTGAGCCAGGTATTCCTCGGCATGCCGGCCCCGGGAATGGGCAACCTGTTCGAGCAGGAGCCGTTCCCCCAGGCCGCGCACCGCGAACTGGGCAACACCCAGATGCGCAAGAACCTGCGCCACGCGACGCACACCATCCGCGACAAGCGCCTGCGCGTGGTCGGCGAACTGCCCGACTGGGAGCAGCTGCGCGATGCCGGCAGCGCCATCAAGAACTCCTCGATGATCAATCTTGAAGAGCGCCTGCTGGAATTCGAGAAGAACTTCACCGCCCGCGGCGGCGTGGTCCACTGGGCCCGCGACGCGGATGAGGCGAACAAGATCGTCACCGACCTGATCAAGGAAACCGGCTCCACCGAGGTCGTCAAGGTCAAGTCCATGGCGACGCAGGAAATCGGCCTGAACGAGCACCTGGAAACCCAGGGCATCGAAGCCTTCGAGACCGACCTGGCCGAGCTGATCGTCCAGCTGGGCCACGACAAGCCGAGCCACATCCTGGTCCCGGCCATCCACAAGAACCGCACCGAGGTGCGCGACATCTTCCTGAAGGAGATGCCGGTCGTGGATCCCGACCTGACCGACGAGCCGGCCCGGCTCGCGGAGGCCGCCCGCAAGCACCTGCGCAAGAAGTTCCTGGCCGCCAAGGTCGCCATCTCCGGCGCGAACTTCGCGCTGGCTGACACCGGAACCCTGGGCGTCGTGGAGTCTGAGGGCAACGGCCGCATGTGCCTGACCCTTCCCGAAACCCTGATCACTGTCATGGGCATCGAGAAGGTTCTCCCGAAGTGGGAGGACATCGAGGTGTTCATGCAGCTGCTGCCGCGCTCCTCCACCGGCGAGCGCATGAACCCGTACACCTCGCTGTGGACCGGCGTGAGCGAAGACGACGGGCCGCAGAACGTGCATATCGTGCTGCTGGACAACGGCCGCTCCCGCGTGCTCGCGGACAAGTTCGGGCGCTCCGCGCTGAACTGCATCCGCTGCTCGGCCTGCATGAACGTCTGCCCGGTCTACGAGCGCACCGGCGGCCACGCCTACGGCTCGACCTACCCTGGTCCGATCGGCGCGATCCTCTCGCCGCTGATGACCGGCATCGAGGCCGAGGACAACGGCTCGCTGCCGTATGCCTCCTCGCTGTGCGGCGCCTGCTACGAAGCCTGCCCGGTCAAGATCAACATCCCGGAGATCCTGGTGCACCTGCGCGGGGACGACGTGGACGCGAACCGCGGCAAGCACAAGATCCCGACCCAGATGGACCTGCTCATGAAGGGCGGCTCCTGGGCGCTGGGCAAGGGCAAGAACATCGGCCTGCTGGAGAAGGCGCTGCCGCTGGGCCGTCTGGCCGCCGGCAAGAGCAAGAAGATCAAGAAGCTTCCGGGCATCGCCGCCGGCTGGACCCAGTCCCGCGACATCCCTGCCCCGCCAAACAAGTCCTTCCGCGACTGGTGGAGCGACGAGAAGGAATCCAAGTGAGCGCCAAAGAAGAAATCCTCGGACGCATCCGTTCGGCCCTGGCCGACGCCCCGGCCGCCGAAGACATCCCGCGCGAGTACCGCACCAGCTCGGAGATGAGCGAAGAGCAACTCATCGAGATGCTCGTCGACCGCTTGGTCGACTACAAGGCCGGCGTGGACGTCATCGACGCCGCGCAGATCCCCGCCCTTGTGGCCGCGAAGCTGGGCCAGGCATCCTCGGTGGTCTACCCGCATGGGCTGGACACCGGCTGGCTGTCCGCGCTGCCGCAGGGCATCGCCCGGCGCATCGACGAGCCGGGCGCCCGGCTGAGTGTCGCCGAGCTGGACGAGACCAGCGCGGTGGTGACCTCCTCGGCGGTGTCCATCGCCGAATCCGGCACCATCATCCTTGACGGCGAGCCGGACCAGGGCCGCCGCGCGATTTCGCTGGTTCCCGATCACCACGTGTGCATCGTGCCGGTCTCCACGATCGTGCAGCTGCTGCCCGAGGCCATGCCCCGCCTGACCGTGACCCGGCCGTTGACCTGGGTTTCCGGCCCGTCGGCCACCAGCGACATCGAGCTCGAACGCGTCGAGGGCGTGCACGGCCCGCGTGTGCTGGACGTTTTGCTGGTGCGCGGTCTGTAGCCGAATCGTACAAGGCCATCGCAGCCGGTTCCCACTCCTAACCTCCAGGGAACCGGCTGCGAATTTTTATGCCCGCGGGCTATCTGTTTTGATTGACGAGAAGCTTTTCGCGGCACCAAGCGCAGCACGATGGAGGACCGGCACGTGGGCACCAAGGACACACAGCGGGCGGCCCCGCGCGGACTGCCTGACGCCGCCCTGCGGTTCATCGGCTTCCTGTCCTTCTTCGACCGCTACGGCACCGCACCGATGCTGCTCATGCTGTCGGCCGGAACCGAGCTCTCCTTCGCCCAGGCCGTTGAGCTGATTGCCGCCTATGCCTTGCTCTACGCGGTGGGCCAGCCCTTCTGGGGATTGGTCAGCGACAAGTTCGGCAGGCTCACGGTACTGCGCTGCTCGCTGGTCGGCGCCGCGCTCGGCTCCATTGCCAGCGTGCTATTCACCGCCTACCTGCCGTTGCTGCTGGCCCGGTCCTTCACCGGCCTGATGTTCGGGGCCATGTATCCCACGCTGCTGACCCTGCTCGGAGATACGCGCAAGGGCATTGAACGCGCCCGTGGCCTGTCGGACCTGCAGATCTATTCGTCCCTGGGCACCACGCTGGCGACCCTGGCCGCGGGACTGCTGGCCGCCTACCTCGATTGGCGAGTGGTCTTCATCCTTCCCGCCCTGGGCGCGGTTGCCGCGCTTGTGTCGCTGCGCGGGGTGCAGGAGCCGGCCCGCGCACACGCCACGATGAAGCTCGGGGCCGCAGTGCGGCCGTCCAACCTGCTGCTCTATGCGATAGTTTTCGTTGAAGGCGCGCTGTTGATGGGGTTGCTGACCTATATTGTTCCCGCCTTGCAGAAGTCAGGGGTAGGCGTCGGGCTCTCCGGTCTGCTCGGCTGCGGCTTCGCGCTGGGCGTGATCCTCGGGGCCCGACTGATGCGGCGGTTGGTGGCCCGGTTCTCGCGCACCTGGCTGATCGGTATCGGCGGGGCGGTCCTGTTCCTGAGCTTCGTTCCCTCAGCATTCATCCCTTCCCCCGCCTCCTTCACCTTCACCGGGTTTTTCCTCGGTGCGGCGAACGCGATCATGCATTCATCCATGCAGGGCTGGGCCACCGACATTGCCCCTGAGGCCCGTGCGACAACCGTCTCGCTGTTCGTGTTCTCCCTGTTCTTCGGAGCCTCCACAATGACCTACCTGACCGCGGATCTTGCGGCCGCTGCCGGCTACGCACAGATTTTCGGCTACGGGCTTTGGCTCGGGATCGCCCTGGCAATTATCGCCACGCTGGCGCATGCCAGGTGGAGAGCCGCGAATCCCGCCTAGCTGTGCGTGATGAACTTCTCCGGCTCGTGGCGTCTTTCCCCGCGTCTGTACGGTGCATCCTCGGGATTTCTTGGTTCAATAGACTTATCAATCGCTTTGAGGAAAGGCAACGGCCAGATGACCACGCCAAATAACGAACCCAACAATCCCTATTCTTCGGGCGGCAACCAGAACTGGTCGCAGCCAAGTTCCTCGTACCAGCCGCCGCAATACCAGGCCCCGCAGTACCATGGCCAGAACCAGCAGCAGTTGGGCAACCAGCCGGGCTACGGCTATCCCATGGTGCATCCGGAAGGTGCGCAGCTGGCCCAGACCTCCATGATCCTGGGCATCATTTCCCTGTTCGTCGTGGGGATCGTCCTCGGCCCGATCGCAATTGTTAAGGCGAATAGGGCGGAGCGCGAATTCAACACTTCAGCCACCGTCGGCAAGGTCACCGGGTGGATTGGCACCATCTTTGGAGCGCTGGGGTTCTTGTACATAATCTTCATAATTCTCGCGGTCTTCGTATCCTTCCCCGTCGCCGGAGGTTTCGACTACTGATCTCATTCGGCCCGCGCAACCCGATCTAACGACAAAACCTCCGACCCACGCAGTGCGTGATTCGGAGGTTTTGCCGGTATCGGCCCTGTACCGCCTTCCCCAAGGCGGCAGTCGGGAAAACTATTCTGCGGTCGGCAGGACGAACGAGGCGTCGATCTCGATCTTGACCTTGTCGCTGACCAGTACGCCGCCGGCTTCCAGAGCGGCATTCCAGGTGATGCCGAATTCCTTGCGGGAGATGGTGGTCGAGGCAGAGAAGCCTACGCGGGTGGCGCCGAAGGCATCCACAGCCTGGCCGCCCAGTTCGGTTTCCAGCTCAACCTGCTTGGTGACGCCGCGGATGGTCAGGTCGCCGATGAGCACGAACTCGTCTGCGTCGCCCTTGGTTCCGGTCGACTTGAAGGTCATGGTCGGGAACTGCTCGGCATCGAAGAAGTCGGCACTCTTCAAGTGGGCGTCTCGATTGGCATCCTTGGTGGAAACCGAAGCGATCTGGACGGTGGCCTCCACCGAGGAATCAGCCAGGCTCTCGCCGATGGTCAGGGTTGCATCGAATTCGGTGAAGCTGCCGCGGACCTTGGAGATGCCTGCGTGGCGAACCGAGAAGCCCACCTCGGAGTGCGAGGCGTCCAGGTTCCAGGTACCTGCGGTCAATGGCGAAGTTGCTGCTGCAGTCATGATCAATTCCTTCCGTCAGCACCTACTGGATTAGTTGATGCTTCAATTTGTTTTGCTGATATCAGTATTGCACCAATCAAGTTGAACCGTCAACCACTTATCGATGAAATGTTGTCAAACTTCGACATGCAAACCATAAAAAGCGCTGCTGACTAGTCCTTTCATTTGCCAAACTTTTTTGCCAGCCATGTTCCGCCAAGCAGGATTCATGGACGGGCGGGTCGCGTGAGCACCGAGACCCAGGAAACCCGTTATCGCGGAACAGGAAGATGAACTCGCTGCCGGCCTGGAAGAAATCTGGCAGGAGGGGTCCACCACCACGGCCGCGAGCACCGAAGCCGCAGACGAGGTTGATGGACAACTTGAAACCCGAAACCAAGTCTGAACCCTCGTTGCGGTGGCCGTGGACGCTATCAATGATTAATACACAAGAGGTGTGTTCAGGGAACGTGCTGTTCCCGGAACACACCTCCGGTGCGTTGGATGGCGCCCAGCCCTACGGCTTGGTCACCAGCCCTTGGTCGACCATCCATTCGAAGGCGACATCCGAGGGTTCGCGTCCGACGACGTCCACCTGGTAGTTCATATCCATGAGAGCTTCATCAGTCAGCAGCGGAGCGATCTGCTCCATGATGTCCATTGCCTGCGGGAACTCGCGGATGAAATCACCGTTGAACGCCGGAGCGGCGTTATAGCTCGGGAAGTACTTCAGGTCGTCTTCCAGCACCGTCAGATCCAGCGCCTTGATGCGGCCGTCGGTAGTGAAGACTTCGCCGAAGTTGCAGGCCCCGTCGGCTGTGGCCTGGTAGATCGCACCGACATCGTACAGGCCGATGTTGTCTTCAGAGACGCCCTTGCCGCGGTCGATGTCATAATGCTTGAGCATCGGGGTCAAGCCGTCGCGGCGGGAGTTGAACTCGGGGTCAACGCAGAAGCTCAGTTCGTTCTTGTCCAGCTCTTTGAGCTGCGACAATTTGGTGATGCCCAGACGGTCCGCAGTCTCACGGTTCATGGCCATCGCATAGGTGTTGTTCAGCGGTGCCGGGTTTCCCCATACGATATTGTTCGCCACGTCCTCATCATGCACGGCCTGCCACTGCTTCTGCTCACCGGCAACCGGTTCTTCGTGACCGAGATAGGTCAGCCAGGCGGTGCCGGTATATTCCCAGAGCGCGCTGGCATCGCCGGAGAGCAGCAACTGGCGTGCGGGCTGCGAGCCGGGCACGTTGGTCAGGTCGGTGACGTTGAACCCTGCGACTTCCAGAGCAATCACGGTGATCTTGCCAAGCAGCAGCTGCTCGGTGAAGGACTTCGAGGTCACGGTGGCCTTGGCATCCTCCGGAAGGTCCGGGATGGGCTGGATGCTTCCCGGCGCCGATTCCGGCACAGTGCCGGTGGAAGGGCTCAGTCCGCAACCGGTCAGGCCGATCAACGCGGCGAAGGACAAAGCGATGAGTTTCGATGTTCTTTTCATGAAAGTCCCTTCGGTCGTGCCAGCTGTTCAACCAGGCGACCTATCCAGTCGACGGTCAAAGCCAGCAGCGCCACCAGCAGCGAGCCGGCAATCAGCACGACGTTCAGGTTCAGGTTCACGCCAGTGGTGATCAAGATGCCCAGGCCGCCGCCGTTGATGAACGTCGCCAGCGTCGCGGTGCCCACGAGAAGCACCAAGGCGGTGCGGATTCCGGACAGCATCACGGGTACGGCCAGCGGCAGCTCGACCTTGAACAAGACGGCCAGCTGGCTCATGCCGATGCCGCGTCCGGCTTCCACCAGCCGCTGATCGACCTGTTGCAGGCCAACGATGGTATTGGACAGCACCGGCAGGATGGCGTAGATCACCAGCGAGATCACGGCGGTTTTCGGACCGAATCCCAGCCAGAAGGCCAGCAGGACGATCACGCCGATGGCCGGTGCGGCTTGGCCGAAGTTCGCGATGGCCCGGACGGCGGGAGCTGCCTTGCGCAGCGACGGGCGGGTGAGCAGGATCCCCAGCGGGATGGCAATCAGCAGCACGATCACGGTGGAAATCAGCGTGATCTGCAGATGCTCCTGCGTATATTTCCAGATCGTTGCCGGATCCAGGGTCTGGCGTTCGGTCTCGGTCAGGTCAGCGGTCACAAGCCAGATGACCAGCGCGGCGAATGCCGCCCCGATCGCCACCAGCTGATAAATCAGCCCCTTGGTCTCTTTGCTCATGCCGGCTCCCCACCGCGCTCCGCGGGCTCGACCTCGATATCCACCACGTTGATGGCGCCGGAATTCAAGCCCACCGGAGCTTCGTGGTGATCGTCGGACGCGGAATTCGCCGCGGCGATCGCCTCCATCACCGTCTGCACCGTGATGATGCCCTTGAAGACATCGCGGCGGCCGGTCACCAGGGCGTATTCGGCACTGGCCACCAACATGGTGTCCAGTGCGTCGTTCAGCGTGGCCTGCTCGCCAACGACCGGAAGACCAGGGTCATAGGTGCCCTCGATGATCTCCATGCGGGAGAGCTGGCGGCGGCCAAGTCGGCGCAGCGGACGGCCCCTGGAGTCGAGCACCACGGCCAGTTTCCGCCCTGCGCCCTGCAGCTGCGAGAGCACATCCGAGGCCCGCTTGCCCGGGGTGGTGGTAATTGCATCCACCAGATCCACCTCGTTCACACGGGTCAACGTGAGCTGCTTCAGCCCTGCGCCGGAGCCGATGAAGTTCTCCACGAATTCGCTGGCCGGGTTGGCCAGGATGCGTTCGGGAGAATCGTACTGCTCCAGCTGCGCACCCTCGTTGAAGATGGCGATCCAGTCCCCCAGCTTCACCGCTTCGTCGAAATCGTGGGTCACGCAGACAATGGTCTTCTGCACCTCGGACTGGATGTTCAGCAGCTCGTCCTGCAGGCGTTGGCGGGTGATCGGGTCCACCGCGCCGAAGGGCTCGTCCATGAGCAGCACCGGAGGATCGGCGGCCAGCGCGCGGGCCACGCCCACACGCTGCTGCTGCCCGCCGGAGAGCTCCTTGGGGAAGCGGTCGCGGTACAGCTCGGGATCCAGCGAGACCAGTTCGAGCAGCTCGTCGACGCGGGCTGCGATCTTCGCCTTGTCCCAGCCGAGCATCTTGGGAACCATGGCAATGTTGGCCGCCACGGTCATATGCGGGAACAGGCCGCCGGCCTGGATCACGTAGCCGATGCGGCGGCGCAGCTCGTCGCCGTTCATCGTGGTGACGTCTTCGCCGTTGATGACGATCTGCCCGCTGGTCGGCTCGATCAGGCGGTTGATCATCTTCAGCGTCGTGGTCTTGCCGCAACCCGAAGGGCCGACGAACATGACGATGGATCCCGCCGGGATCTCAAGGGTCAGGCCACCCACGGCGGACTTCTTCTGCCCGGGGTAGGTCTTGGTTACTTCTTCGAGCATGATGGAAGCGCCGGAGACGGTGTGCTCCGAGACGCCGGATGCGGAATTTTTTGAATCAGACACGGATACCTCGCGGGGTAGTCAGTCGGCCGATGCCGAGCAAGATCAGGTCAAGAATGAGTGCCAGGATGACGACGCCGACTACTCCGACGACCACCGACTCAAGCGCATTGGCGCCGCCAAGCCGGGAGAGTCCGGAGAAGATGAATCCGCCGAGTCCAGGGCCCAGGGCGTATGAAACGACCGCGGCCACACCCATCACCATCTGGGCTGAGATGCGCACGCCGGTGAGGATGACCGGCCAGGCGATGGGGATTTCAACGGATACGAGCGTCTTGAGCCGGCTCATGCCAATCCCGCGAGCGGATTCGACGATGGTCGGCTCAATATTGTTCAGGCCCACGATCGCATTGCGCAGGATGGGCAGGGCGGCAAAGAATGTCACCACGATAACGGCGGGCGTCACGCCGAAGCCGAAAGGCACGATCAACAGACCGATGAGCGCAAAGGATGGAACGGTCAGGCCGACGGCACTGACTCCGTTGGCAATTCCCGCTAATGCTTTGTTCCGATACACCAGAACGGCGATCAAAACCGCGATGAACGTCGCCAGGATCAGGCACTGCGCGACCAGCGAGAAGTGCTGCCAGGAGGCGAAAAGTATTTGGCGAGATCGCTCGCCAATGAAATCTCCCACATTAAAACCTACTTCACTTTAGTTTCGTATTTAGCAGTGCAACCGAGTGCTGAGCCAGCCTCAGTTTCTTCCCACTTTAGTCCCGCTTTCAGGGCGAAACTAGTTGGGTTTCCCGTATACAGCATTTGACTAGGTTGTATTTATTGAGGCAGGTCTTGTTTCGAATGTCCGGATTACGGGTGCGCAGTCGCGGGAAATGTAGTTCGATAGGTATATGAAACTAGCTACCCTTCGCCTGGCCAGCGACCCCGGCCATACGACCGCAGCAGTCATCGAGGACGACCGGATTTACTACCTGGAAAATCTGGACACCGTGCAGCGCTTTCTGCGCCTGAACGATGCCACCCAGCAGGAAGTTCTGGCCCGCGCCTTGGTCGGCGATTCGATCGCCGAGGGTGAAGCCGACTACGCACCGGTCATCCCGAATCCCAGCAAGGTGTACTGCATCGGGCTCAACTACAAGGCGCACGCAGCGGAGGTTGGCAAGGAGCTGCCGGAGTACCCTTCGGTGTTCGCGAAGTTCGCTTCCACGCTGTGCGGCGCAAACGACGACATCGAAGTTCCACCGGAGGACCACCGCCTGGACTACGAAGCCGAGCTGGCCATCATCATCGGCAAGCCCGGGCGACGCATCGCCGCCGAGCAGGCAGAAGAGCATATCGCGGGATACGCGGTCAGCAGCGACGTGTCGCTGCGCGGCTACCAGGGACGCACCTCCGAATGGCTGCAGGGCAAGGTCTGGGACAGAACCACTCCGTTGGGCCCCTGGCTCGTGACCCCAGACGAGCTCAAGCCCGACGCGCGCATCACCAGTGTCGTGAACGGCGAGACCGTCCAGGACAGCACCATTGACGACTTGATCTTCTCCGCGGCGGAACTTGTTGCCTATCTGTCGGTCATGAACGAGCTGCAGCCTGGCGACGTCATCCTCACCGGCACCCCCGCGGGTGTTGCCCTGGGCCGGCGCAACGAGCACAACCGCCACCCCTGGCTCAAGGCCGGCGATGTCCTGGAAACCAGCATCGAGGGGCTTGGCACCTCCCGGGTGACCTTCAAGGCGGCCACCCCGGAATAGCGCGCTCCACGGACGATTCCGCTCCCGCATTCATCACGTCGAATGCGGGAGCGGAGTTGTCCAGAGACGAGAATTTTCGACATAAACGTGCCAGTTATTGCCGTTCAGCGAAAATTCCCACGCCTCTGGCGCACGTTGCTGGATCGGAATTTTCTTCACTGGGATCTTATTTTTACCGCAGAAGAATCCGATCTCAGGCAGTTTTCGCCTGCTTGAATGTCGATAATTCGGCTGGATCCCCGCGAAATCCCATAGTCCAACCCGCGCATCCGACCCTCACCTGACAAGGCGGCACATCGGGGAACCCTGGCCAAGGTTACCGTTTGTGACATCCATCTCAGCTTCCTATAAAGTGTGTCACAGCAAGCAATCCGTCTACATCAACGGACTGCATACTCTTCACTCGCACGAAGGAACTTTTCTATGGATGCCTTGGCCACCACACTTGGTGACATCTCCTCGGTAATTTGGGGACCGTTTGTCCTCATCCCGCTTTTGCTGGGTACCGGTTTATACCTGACCATCCGCCTGGGCGGCCTGCAGCTAGTCAAGCTTGGGGCCTCCCTGCGCTTGGGATTGCTCAAGCGCAAGGACGCGGGAGCCGAAGGCGACATCTCGCAGTTCCAGGCCCTGACCACGGCGCTGGCCGCAACCGTCGGCACCGGCAACATCGTTGGTGTTGCCACCGCCATCGGCATTGGCGGCCCCGGCGCCCTGTTCTGGATGTGGGTCACCGGCCTGCTGGGCATGGCCTCGAAATACTCCGAAGCTTTCCTCGGCGTCCGCTACCGCGGCACCGACGCTGCCGGCGAAAAGTCCGGTGGTCCGCAGTACTATCTTGAACGCGGCATCAAGGGCCCGTTCGGCAAGTTCCTGGCTTTGTTCTTCGCCATTGCGGCAACTCTTGCCTGCTTCGGCATCGGCAACATGACCCAGGGCAACTCGATTTCCGCCAACATGGAAAACTCCTTCAACGTGGCTCCGTGGGTCACCGGCCTGGTCCTGACTGTGCTGGCCATGGCCGTGCTGGTCGGCGGCATCAAGTCCATCGGCAAGGTCACCGCCGGCTTCGTCCCGGTCATGATCATCTTCTACGTTGCCGCAGCGCTGTACATCCTGATCGCCAACGTCGGTGGAATTCCCGCCGCTTTCGCGCAGATCTTCACCGATGCTTTCACCGGCACCTCGGCAGTCGGCGGCTTCGCCGGTTCGGCCATCATCATCGCCGTGCAGTTCGGTGTGGCCCGCGGTATCTTCTCGAACGAGTCGGGCATGGGTTCGGCAGCTATCGCAGCAGCGGCTGCGCAGACCACCCACCCGGTACGCCAAGGCTTGGTCTCCATGACCCAGACCTTCATCGATACCATCATCGTGGTCACCTGCACCGGCCTGGTCATCATCACTACCGGGGTGTGGAACATGACCGATCCGGAAACCGGGGAGCAGATCTCCGCAGCACTGATGACCGGCCAGGCATTCAGCTACGGCTTGCCGGGCCAGTGGGGCCACTGGATCGTGACCCTCGGCCTGGTCATGTTCGCCTTCTCGACCATCCTCGGCTGGTCCTACTACGGTGAGCGCAATATCGAACGCCTCATCGGCCGCCGCGCCGTCATGCCGTTCCGCGTGATCTTCTCGCTGATCGTGTTCGTCGGCTGCACCACCGAGCTGACCGCGGTCTGGAACTTCTCCGACATGATGAATGGCCTGATGGCTCTGCCGAACCTCATCGGCCTGTTGATCATGTCCGGACTCATCGCCCGCGAAACCAAGTGGTACCTCAAGAACGACCCGAAGCTGGAAGCCGACAAGGCCCAGATCGAGGACTTCATGGCAGGCCGCCCAGGCTGGGCCGAGTGGAAGTCCGGCGATGTCGTGGGCTCGTCGCACAAGTACGGCGGCGACGTCCAGGAACCGGATCCAATCCGCTAATTCGAAACGCGGACTCCGTCCCTGCGCCCTCCCTGATTCACGGATCAGGGAGGGCGCTGTTTTATTCTCCGAAACGCAGTCCAACCCAGTCGGCGGCCCAGGCCACCAGCACACCAAAAAGCATCCCTCCCGGCGAGCCGCCGGGAGGGATGCAATGGTGCTGTGTATCAGACGCCTAGGCGTTCCACAGGCCGTAGGAATCGGCCAGATCGGCGATTTTCTGTGCTCGGGCCAGTCGTGGCAGGTAGGAACCGTCGCCCACCGAGGCGCCCGCCGCGTGGGCTTCGAGCAGCTCCATGGCCCAGGACAGCTCGTCCTCGCTCGGTGCAAGCCCTGCGTTGATGCCGTCCACGTGGTCGCGCGAAAGCGACAGCTTTCCGGTCATGCCCATCGATGCGGTCACCAGGGTCTCCTCGGTGACCTTGGCTCCGTCGGAGCCTGCAGGAGGCGGGCCGTCGATGGCGCCAGGCAGCTTGCCCACGCGGGATGCGACCACGAGCTTGCCGCGGGCGTAGGCCAAGGCCAGCGGGTCGTCGGAGACGCCGGTGTCCTTGCGGAAGTCGTTCACGCCGAAGGCCAGGCGGAAGGTGCCGGGAGCCGAGGCAATGGCAGTAGCATTCTCGATGCCGACTGCTGATTCGATCAGCGCCAGCACCGGGGTTCCGGCACGAAGGCGCATCGCGGTGTAGGTGACCTGTTCAGGTTTTTCGGTCATGGCCAGCATGACGCCGCGCAGGCCGGGAGTGGCCGACAGAGCTGCCAAGTCATCGGACCAGTAGTCGGTGTCGATGCCGTTGACACGCACCCAGGCGGTCATGCCGTTGGAAAGCGCGTGGACCACCTTGTCACGGGCTTCTGCCTTCTTGTCATCGGGCACCGCGGCTTCCATGTCGAAGATGACTGAGTCCGCTTCCGAGGCCAGGGCCGGGGCAAAATCTTCGTCCTTGGCCGCATTAACCAATAGCCAGGATCGGGACAACTTTGCCGGGAGAGCCGCTGCTCGACGATTTCGAAATGCCATGATCCAAGACTACTCATTGACCCGTCATCGGCACTAATGAGCTCGAACACAATTAACTCTATTCCCACCTCTGGCATTGCACTTCCCGCGGAAATTCGACTATTGAACGAGATTCGGATGCTGTAATGTCACTCACTGGGCTCGTATGAGCTCGCACCAGTACGACCGGCGTCCCGCGGGGCGATGCACGAAAGGGGCACCACGTGGCGCACGAATCCACGGATACTGCCAGCGAGAACGGACCGGAGCTCCAACGCGCCCTGTCCAACCGACATATCCAGCTGCTTGCGATTGGCGGTGCCATCGGCACCGGCCTGTTCATGGGCTCCGGCAAAACCATCTCAGTGGCCGGCCCATCGGTCATCCTCGTCTACATGATCATCGGCTTCATGCTGTACTTCGTCATGCGGGCCATGGGCGAACTGCTGCTCAGCCGCAGCAGCTACCGCAACTTCTCCGACTTCGCTGGAGACATCCTCGGTCCCTGGGCCGCGTTCTTCACCGGCTGGACCTACTGGTTCTGCTGGATCGTCACCGGCGTGGCCGACGTGATCGTGATGGCCTCGGTCTACGTAACCTTCTGGCTGCCGCTGATCCCGACCTGGATTCCTGCACTGGTTGTCATCGTGGCGCTTATCGCGCTGAACCTCCCCTCGGTGCGGGGATTCGGCGAAACCGAATTCTGGTTCGCGCTGATCAAGATCGCGGCCATCGTGCTGCTGATCGTGATCGGCCTGGTCATGGTGTTCACCGGCTTCGAGCACGACGGCGCCCGGGCTTCCTTCCTTAACCTGTTCAACGTGGGTGGTGGCTTCTTCGGAGGCGGGCTCATGGGCTTCATCATGGGCTTCCAAATCGCGGTCTTCGCGTTCGTGGGCATCGAGCTGGTGGGCACGGCGGCGGCGGAAACCAAGAACCCCGAGCACAACCTCCCCAAGGCCGTTAACGCCATTCCGGTCCGCGTACTGCTGTTCTACGTCGGCTCGCTGGCTGTGCTGATGTCCGTGGTTCCGTGGGACCGCTTCGATGCGGACAACTCCCCGTTCGTGATGCTGTTCTCCCTGGCCGGGTTGGGCGCCGCTGCGCACATCGTCAACATGGTGGTGCTGACCTCTGCCATGTCCTCCGCGAACTCCGGCATCTATTCCACCTCGCGCATGGTGTTCGGCCTGTCCACGGACGGCAACGCCCCCAAGGCGTTCTCCAAGCTGACCAGCCGCCAGGTTCCGCGCAACGCGCTGTTCCTCTCCGGCGTGGTGCTGCTCAGCGCGATCGTCCTGCTGGTCTTCGGACTGGGCGAGTCCAAGGGCTTCACCATCGTCACCACGATTTCCTCGCTGTGCTTCATCTTCGTCTGGAGCATCATCCTGATCAGCTACATCGTCTACCGCAAGCGCCGCCCGCAGGCCCACGACGAGTCGATTTTCAAGGTCCCCGGCGGCACGTTCATGCCGTGGGTAGTTTTGGCCTTCTTCGTGTTCCTGCTGTGGGCCTTCACCCAGGACCCGGACACCCTGTTGGGGATGTACGCGGCCCCGATCTGGTTCGCGCTGGTCGGTCTCGGATACCTGCTGCTGCGCAAGAATCCGAAGCACAAGCAGCTGCGCCGGGACCACGAGGTGCGCATCGCCCAGGAGAAGCGCGATGCAGCCGCCTATCTCGAGGCCAAGGGCTCGCGCTTGTCGCACTAGGCGAGGTGCGCCAGGGACGATCCCCCATACGGAGAGGGCCGTTGGAACCAGTTCTGGTTCCAGCGGCCCTCTCGTTCTTTCGCTGCGGCATGGGCCGCCGAGAGGGCCTTCGACCTCTCACCGAAATATGACTTTCTTTCGTGTAATGAAATTCATTTTCCACTATGCGATTTGCCATGCTGGTACTGTAGCTCGGAAAAATCCCGACGAAGACGCCTCGCCGGATCCGTAAATCCAACGGTCCCCTCAGTGCCCCAACGAAAGATCCAACAGGCTGCTAAAGCTCCGCAGCCAGTGGATTGTTCGTCCTATCGGAGGAAGATATGGAAGCGTCAAACATTCATGCCGTCGCCCGCGATCTGCGCCACGCCACACGCTGCGGCTCACCACTCACGCCTGCCGGATTCGAAGCCCTGGATCTCGAGCTCGCCTGCGAAATCGCTGCCTTGGGCCGCGAACTTGCACTAGCTGACGGCGACCGCGTCGCGGGCTACAAAATCGGCCTGACCGCAGCGTCCGCGCGCGCCTCATACAGGTACGAATCCCCGGTCCACGGATACGTTTTGGAAAGCACGCTGTCGCCCTCCGGTAGTTTCGTCGAGACACAACAGCTCAGCAATCCGATGGTGGAGGCGGAAATCGCGTTCACCATCGGTTCGCCGCTCGACGACCCCGCCACTTCGGTGCAAGACGTCATCGAGGCCACCGAGTCCGTGGCCCCTGCGTTGGAAATCATCGACAGCCGCTGGTCCGGAGGAGCTGCAAGTCTCCCGCTGCTCATCGCCGACAATACGAATGCGGCCGCGGCCGTGGTTGGCGAACCGGTCCGGCTACCTGCCGATATCGCCGACGCGACGAGCCTGCTGACAGTCGGCGGGGCGCAGCATCCCGGCTCCACCGACTCCGTCCTGGGCAACCCGCTCGAATCCGTCGCATGGTTGGCCCGCCACCTCGCAGCGCTGGGTTCGGGATTGAAGCCGGGCGACGTCGTGCTCAGCGGCTCCATGAACGTACCGGTGTCGCTGGGCAATGCTGCCGCAGCGTCCGCCCAAATCAGCAGGCTGGGTACCGTGCATGCCTCATTCCGCTAATCCCGGCTGCAAATCCGGCCGGAGCCCCGGCGAAGAGTCGCTCCGAACAGGAGCGCAGCAACCGAATCCCGGTACTCGCTGCCCGGGCCTGTTCCATTCTGGTAGCGCAGGGCCATCAGTCTCGTAGTGGTAAGCCCAAGCCGTACCCCCGGAGCAGTTCCCGTCCGGCCTCCAGCTTAGTTCTTTCGCGCGGCGAGCACGCTGTACGGAACGTCCTCCCCGACGAAGCTGATCTCCAGCAGCCGGGTCCGCTGCGCGTACCGCGAGTAGGCTGCCGGAATCAGCAGATGGAGGCGGCCGGACACCGTGCTGAAGAACAGCAGGCTGCCATCCTTCCAATTTGCGGTGTGCCCCTGCCCGAACTTCTCGCCGCGCGACAAAACGCTTTCCGAGAAGCCGTTGAGCATCTGCATGGTGTCCTCCGGGCCCATGCCCCGAACCAGGAATTCTGGATGGCCAACCTTGCTCAGCCCAACTGTGTAACCGTAGGATCCGCTGCTTGCATCTGCTTCGACGTAGACAATGGATCTGCCGTATTCCTGGATGTGGCGGTTCGTTTTGGCATTGACTTGTTCCCTGGTCATGCCATTGCACATATCGCACATGTCATTTCCTCTCCGTGTTCAGCGCACCGAAGTGCTGTCGGCAGGGGCGCTATCGAGTGCGTGTTTCGGTCGTACTCCGAACACCCGCAAATCCTCGGCGTCGAGCAATTCATCGTAGATGCGCAGCCCAGCCAAGGGGTCGGTGATGTCCACGACCTCCAGCGAGGGGAAGAACGGCGTCGACGTGATCCCTTCCCGGAAGGCCTTGCCGCGACGGAGCACCTGCTCGATCAGGTGGAGCAGGAAACAGCGCGCGGACTCTTCGCAGTCCGCGGTGACCACGAGTTCCGGATGCCCGTAGCTGCTGAGCCCGATGGAAAATGCCGCGAAGGTCCGGCCGTCGTCGGGAAGGTACGCCACCACCGCGAATCCCGCCTCGTCCAGTTCCCGCGCGATCCTGTACATGAAATCTTCATCGGGTGTGCTGCTTATGAAACTTAAGGTTCCTCCGGACGTTTCCATAAGTGTCCTCCCTAGGTAGTGAGCCGAGATATTCCCAGTCTCAGCGCGCTTCCGGGGGACCAGCGCGGTGCGGTGCGACATGTGGACAACGGATGCCGCCCATTCCGGATCATCGCGGTGAATCCCGCGGCAACGAAAAACGCCGTCCCGAATCGAATGATTCGGAACGGCGAATTCCGGTGGCGGCAGCTCTCCAACTGCCGCCTATGAGCTCCCTCGCAGGGGAATCTTTACAGCGCGCCCGACGCCTTGGCAGCGGCGCCAACGGCTGCAGCAACGGCCGGCATCACACGGTCGTCCAGCGCCGAAGGAATGATGTAGTCGGCGGCCAGGTCGTCGCCGGTCAGTTCGGCGATGGCGTGGGCGGCTGCGACCTTCATTTCCTCGGTGATCTTCTTGGCGCCAGAATCCAGCGCGCCGCGGAAGATGCCCGGGAATGCGAGCACGTTGTTGATCTGGTTCGGGAAGTCGCTGCGGCCGGTGGCGACCACTGCCGCGTACTTGGCGGCGACATCCGGCATGACTTCCGGGGTCGGGTTGGAGAGGGCGAAGATGATCGCGTCCTTGTTCATCTTGGCCAGCGCTTCCTCCGGGAAGGTCGAGGAAGACAGGCCGACCACGACGTCCGCGCCGTCCAGCGCCTCGGCCAGTCCGCCCATCACGTCGTCGCGGTTGGTGCGGGCGGCCAGGTCTGCCTTGAACTGGTTCAGGTCGTTGCGCTCGCGGTGGATGGTGCCGCGCGAGTCGAGCACGATCACGTCGTCGACGCCGGCGGACAGCAGCAGGTTGGTCACGGCGACGCCGGCCGAACCGGCACCGGAGACGACAACCTTCATGGAGCTGATGTCCCGCTTGACCTGGCGTGCTGCACCGATCAGGGCCGCGAGGACCACCACGGCGGTTCCATGCTGGTCATCGTGCATGACCGGAACGTCGAGTTCCTCGATCAGTCGGCGCTCGATCTCGAAGCAGCGTGGGGCGGAGATGTCTTCCAGGTTCACTGCGCCGAAGCTTGGCTGCAGGCGGACGATCGTCTCGACGATTTCGTCGACGTTCTTGGTATCCAGCACCAACGGGATGGAATCCAGGCCGCCGAATTCCTTGAACAGGGCGCTCTTTCCTTCCATAACCGGAAGCGAGGCGGCGGCGCCGATGTCGCCAAGGCCCAGCACCGCGGTGCCGTCGGAGACCACGGCGACCAAGCGGGAGGCCCAGGTGTGGGTGGCGTGTTTTGCCGGATCATCCGCGATGGCCTGCGATACCTTGGCGACACCCGGGGTGTAGGCAATGGACAGATCGCGCTTGGAGGTCAGCGGCATCTTGGACTGGACGCTCAGCTTGCCGCCGAGGTGGGAGTCGAAGATTTCGGTGTCGGTGATGGTGGACAGGTCTTTAGTGGATTCAACAGACATTGAATAGCTCTACTTTCAAGAAAGTTCTGAATGACGAAAACGCAGTACCCACGAAGCTTGTGGAATAGCGTAGGAACGCGCATGACCATTCATCCGACCGCAATGGATCTTGAGGCTGCGCAGTTAAGGCAGGTATCAAGCGTCCATGTGCACAGTTCCCCGAGCGAAGCAGCCTGGTAAGGCGAAGCGTTCCCCCACGGTGTGCCGGAAGATGGCTGGTCAGTACTTTCTTTAGACCTACGATTTCCACCATACGGGAACCGCTGGTCGCTAGACAACCCCCATTCGTCGCATCACCGTCATAAAGTTTCATAATCGGCATCTGGAAGGCCTCGGTCACCAACCGTGCGGCCAGGGCGGTTCTCAGGCAAAATGAGACCTATGGCAACTCCGACTTCCGCGCTGGGCAAGGTGCGCACATTCGAGGCACTCGATGAAAAAACCACCGCGAGGCTGCGCCGCGCGCTGGCCGAATCCAGCGACACGACGGTATTCGTCAACGGCACCGCCCTACAGATCCCGAAGGATGCCCACGACGCGTTGATCGAAGTGCTCTCGCGCTTCGCCGCCGGGGACTCGGTCACCATCGGCACCGCCGAACTGCTGCTGAACACCTCGCAGGCGGCCCAGATGGCGGGGATTTCCAACAGCTATCTTCGCAAGCTCGCGGACTCCGGAATCATTCCGGTGGAATACCGGGGCACGCATCGCCGCATCCGCCCCAGCGCCATCCAGGCTTGGCTCGACTCCCGCGAGAACCCGTCATCCAAGGCGGACTGAAAGGGAAATTGCGGTTTTCGGGGCCCAGGATCTTGCCAAGCACCTGTTTTCCTGTTGGAATACCAAAGTATTCTATTTGAAAACTTTTCTGCGCCACTGAACGTCGCAGACGCCGCGCTCCCGCTACCGTGGGGCCGGCCGATCCAGGAGGACCCATGTCAACCGATCAGCGTTCCATCCAGGACGTGCAGGAAGCGCTCTTCTCCCGGCGCGCCGCCGGAATCAAGCAGTCGGCGGTCCGCGACGTGTTCGAGCTGTCGCTGGATCCTTCGCTGGTTTCGCTGGCCGGCGGCAACCCGTACCTGCAGCTGCTGCCGCTTCAGAAAGTCGGCGAGCTGGCCCAGCGCATCATCGTCGAGCAGGGGCCGGTGGCCCTGCAATACGGCTCCGGTCTGGGAACCCCCGAGCTGCGCGCGCAGATCATCGAAGTCATGGCTGCCGAGGGCATCACGAACGTGGGTATCGAGGACGTGGTGGTCACCAACGGCTCGCAGTCAGCCCAGGACATGGCCTGCAAGGTTTTCTGCGACCCTGGCGACACCGTCCTGTGCGAAGATCCCACCTATGTGGGCGCGCTGAACACCTTCGAGGCCTACCAGGTCAAGGCCCGCCCGGTAGGCACCGATGAGAACGGGCTCATCCCCGACGCGCTGCGCGCCCGCATCGCCGAGCTGCGCACCGCCGGCGAGCGCATCAAGTTCCTCTACACCATTCCGAACTTCAACAACCCCTCGGGAATCACGCTGGCCGCCGAGCGCCGGAGCGAAATCGTCGAGATCTGCCGCGAGGCCGGCATCCTGATCCTCGAGGACAACCCGTACGGCATGCTGCGCTACGAGGGCGAGGCTGCCCCGACGCTGCGCAGTCTGGATGCGCAGAACGTCATCTACATGGGTTCCTTCTCCAAGATCTTCGCCCCGGGCCTGCGCATCGGCTGGGCTGCGGTGCCCACCAACCTGTTCCGCCGCTTCTACCTGGCCGGCGAGGCCGTGGCGCTGTGCCCGCCGACGTTGAACCAGATGATCATCAGCGCCTACTTGGACGAGCATGACTGGAAGGGCCAGATTGCCAAGTACAACGATTTGTATCGTTCGCGCCGCGACGCCATGCTGGCCGCGCTGGGCGAGCATTTGCCGGCGGGGATCACCCATACCCATCCGGAGGGCGGATTCTTCATCTGGCTGACGCTGCCCGAGGGCATCGACACCTACGAGCTACTGCAGCAGGGTGTGAAGGCCGGGGTCATCTTCATTCCGGGGGCGGCGTTCAGCCCTTCGGGAGAGGCCAGCAACAAGCTGCGGCTGGCGTTCTGCTCGGTGGACGAGGAAACCATCGCCGAGGGCGTGCGCCGTCTCTCGCTGCTGCTCGAGCAGGCCATCGCCTCCAAGGGAAGCTAGCCGCCAGCCCTTCTCAGAAAACCCACAGTGCCTCCTGTGATGGGCCATGATCCGTGCGTCTACGGTAGTGAACACGGCAATCAATCCCATGTCACCTGCTTCAAGGAGCGCGCTATGAATCCCCCACCACGCTGGTTCGGACACCGACAGTTGCCCCGGCCCGAAGAAGATCTTGAGGACCAGGGTCTGTCCTTCGACGTCGGCACCCTGATCGAGCGGCGCAAGGTCCTGGCCGGGATGGGAGTGGGCACGCTCGCGTTCGCCCTGGCGGCCTGTTCCCCCACCGGCACCCAGGGTTCCCCTTCCCCGTCCACCGCCGCAGAGATCCCTGACGAGACCGCCGGCCCGTACCCGGGCGACGGGTCCAATGGGCCCGATGTGCTGGAGCAAAGCGGAATCGTCCGCAGCGACATCCGCTCCAGCTTTGGCACCAGCACCACCACGGCTGAGGGCATCCCGATGACCCTTGAACTGAAGATCGTGGACATGGCCAACAACAACCAGCCCTTCGAGGGTGTGGCCGTGTACGTGTGGCACTGCGACCGGTCCGGGGAATACTCCATGTACTCCAGCGGTCTGGAAAATGAGAACTACCTGCGCGGGGTCCAGGTGGCCGATGCCGAGGGTCTGGTGCGCTACACCAGCATCTTCCCTGCATGTTATGCCGGGCGCTGGCCGCACATCCACTTCGAGGTGTACCCGGATACCGGGTCGATTACCGACCACACCACGGCGATCGCCACCTCGCAGGTCGCCTTGCCGCAGGAAACCTGTACCGCGGTGTACGCCACCACCGGCTACGAGCAGTCGGTGAAGAACCTGCAGGGCGTGAGTCTGGACTCGGACAATGTCTTCGGCGATGATTCGGGGGCCACCCAGCTGGCGACCGTCACCGGAGATATAAGCGCCGGCTACACCGTGCGCCTCACGGTCAATGTGGATACGAACACCGAGGCTACCGGCGGAGGAGCCCCGGGAGGCGGCGGTGCTCCAGGCGGCGCAGGGGCCCCAGGCGGCGGAGGGGCCCCAGGAGGCATGCCTACCGGGCGTCCTCCTGCACTGCCCGATGGGCAGCAACCTGGCACCGCCCCGACTGCTTCAGCGCCGGCCGGCTCGTAGCGGCCAAGGGCCGCAATGGCTCGGGCGCAGGGCCCTGTCGGACTCCGGGTTGGGCAGGCGATCGCCCGGACCTAGCTGCGGTTGGGGATGGTGCGCGAACGCCCGCGCATATGGATCAGGTGAGTGGTGTTGCCGTCCTGGTTGTCGCGGGTGACCTCGATGTCGAACAGCCCGATGCGCCCGGCATGGCCCACCAGCTTGGCGGTGGCGGTGATGGTATCCCCGGAGAATCCCGGATTCATGAAGTTCACGTCCACCCCGGAGGCCACGGTGATGGTGCTTGCATCGCTGTGGGGGTCGTTGCAGACCAGGGCGAAGGCGGTATCCGCGAAGGCGACGATCATGCCACCCTGCGCGATGCCGTAGCCGTTGAGCATGTCATCGCGCAGCCGCATCTTGATCACCACGTCGCCGTAGTCAGCGCGCAGCACCTCGGCGCCCAGCCACTGGGCGGACTTGTCGTTGGCGAATGCCGGGTGCTCGTGCGGCGCCACGGCCGCCTTACCTGTGCTCATGCAGGACAGCCTACGCCGTCGCGGCGCAACCGGGCGGCTTGTCAGGCCAGCCGTCCCCCGAAGTCGTCGGCGATGTCCTGCGCGGCCCGGCGCAGGCGCGGCACCAGCTGCTCGGTGATGCTCTGCAGGTCCGCGCGCCCGCGCTGCACCGAAATGTTCAGCGCGCCCAGCAGCTGGTCTCCCCGGTACACCGGCACGGCCAGCCCGCGCAGGCCCTCGTCCAGTTCCTGGTTCACCAGCGACCAGCCCTGCTCCTTCACCCGGGCCAGCTCCGCGCGCAGCTGCTCCAGGTTCGCCACGGTGTGCTCGGTGTAGCGCTGCAGGTCGATCTGCGTCAGGAACTCCTTCTGCTCTGCGTCGCCCAGCTCGGCGATCAGCACACGGCCCATGGAGGTGACCCAGGCAGGAAGCCGGTTGCCGATGGACACGTTCATCGAATACAGCCGCGGCGAGGACACCCGCTCGATGTACAGGATGTCCTGGCCTTCCAAGACGCACAGTGCGGCACTTTCCTCCAGCTCGCGGGCCAGGCTTTCCAGGTGCAAGGTGGCGGCCTTGGGCAGCGTCAGCCCGGAAAGGTAGGAGGCTCCCAGGTCCAGCACGCGCGGGGTCAGGCGGAAGTTCGCCCCGTTGGCTTCCAGGTAGCCCAGGTCGGTGAGGGTCAGCAGGAAGCGGCGGGCGGAGGCGCGGGTCTGTTCGGTGGCGGCGGCGACCTGGCTGACGGTCATCTCCGGGTTTCCGCCGTTGAAGGCGAGCAGGACGGCCAGGGTCTTCTCCGTGGATTTAACAAAGTAGTCCGGCCGCTGCGTCACAGTCGATTCTCCCCGTGGCTAGTGTCTGCTCCAGCGGTTGCGCTCGAATTGCGCGGCCAGCCGGATCGGGGCATTGGGCGCCCCGTACCCATCGTAACCATCGCGGCGCTCAACTACTTCAAAGAACATGTTTCCAATGGTCTCGGTGTAGAAATGCAGGAACTCCCCGTGCTCGTCCCGGTCGTACAGCAGGTTCAGCTCCTGCAAAGTCTGGAGCAGCTGCGGCTCCAGGTCGAAGCGCGCGGCGAGGTCCTCGTAGTAGTTGGCCGGGATGTGCAGGAATTCCATGCCGTCGGCCACCGCGTTGCGGGCCAGGGTGATGATGTCCCCAGTGCGCACCGCGATGTGCTCGGGGTACTCGTGGTTCCTGTCGATGGCCTCTTCCAGCCCGTGCGGAACGATGTTCAGCGCCAACCTGACCGCATTGTCCCCGGTGGCGAGCACCTGCGAGCGGACCAGCCCCATGGGGCTGGGAACCTCGGTGCCGGGCAGCGCCTGGAGGTTCAGCACGCTGGTGTAGAACAGCACGGATTCGTCGAATGACTGCCAAGGCTGGGCGAGGTTCAGGTGGTCGATGCACTGGATCAGCGCGGGGTGCCCCGCCGCGGCTCCGGACTCGTGGACCCCGAATTCGGCTTCCCAGCCCCCGGCGTCCCCGGTGGCTCCGAAGAAGACCTCGGTGTTGTCCGGGGCGTTGAAGCCGGGCAGGTCCGCCTCGTTGCGCAGGTGCTGGCGCGGGACCGGGCGGGCCAGCAGCTGCACGGCGCGCTCGCCGGCCGCGGCGGGGTCCGGGACCTGCACCCCGAAGCCTGACACCGCGGCGGTGACCCCGCGGCTGCGCTGCGAGTTGATGATGATCCGCGCCCCGCCGGCGCTGAACAGCTGCACCGGCTTGCGCCGGTGCTGGCCGCGGAATTCGAAGCCCAGCTGGGCCAGCAGCCGGGCCACCGGTTCGGGGTCCTCGGTGCGGATTTCGGTGAAGTCGAAACCGTTGGCCTTCTGCCCGCCGGGCAGCGCCTGCAGTGCAAGAGCGGAGCCGATGCCCTGCGCATCGAGCAGCGCGGCGGTTTGGGACTGCAACAGGTTCAGCGAGCGCAGCCCGTCCACCGCGGTGCGCTCGACATTCGACTGGCGGAAGACGTCGTTGAAGATTTCCAGCGAAATGATGCCGGCATAGCCCGAGCGGGCGATGGCGCCGAGGAACTCCTCCAGCTTGAATCCGCCCTGCCCCGGGAACACCCGGTAGTGCCGCGACCAGGACAGGATGTCCATGGACAGCACCGGGGCGTCGGCCAGCTGCACGAAGAAGATCTTCTCCCCCGGGATCTGCGCGATCGCCTCGGGGTCGTCCCCGCGCGAGAGGATGTGGAAGCTGTCCAGGCAGATGCCCACGTTCTCGCGGTCCACCCGGCGGGCGATCTCCCAGGAGTGCTGGTAGGTGTTCACGTATGTGCCCCAGGCCAGCGCCTCGTAGGCGATGCGGATCCCGTATCCGGCGGCCAGGTCCGCGAGCTGGCGGATCTGGGAGACGAACAGCTCGTCGTCGTTGATCGTGGCGGTGCCGACATTTGAGCACAGTAGCATCACGTCCATGCCCAGGCGCGCCATGAGCTTGAACTTCGCCTCCGCCCGGTGCAGATTCGCCTGCAGCAGCTGCGGCTCGACGCCTTCGAAGTCGCGGAAGGGCTGGAACAGGTCCAAGGTGAGCCCCAGTCGCGCGGCCAGCGCCCGGACCTCCTCCGGGGACATCGGGCTGACCAGAAGGTCCTGCTCGAAGATCTCGATGCCGTCGAATCCGGCCTTGGCGCAGGCGAGCATCTTCTCTTCCAGCGTGCCCGAGAGGCACACGGTGGCAATGGAGGTGCGCATTACAGGCCCGCCTCCAGCATCTCCAGCAGGTGTGCGCGCATGCGCGCGGCATCGGGCTTGATGCCGGTGAAGATCTCGAAGGCGTCCACGGCCTGGCCCACCGCCATGTGCCCGCCGTCAAGCACCCGGCAGCCGCGGTCGCGGGCTGCGAGGATCAGTTCGGTGTCGACCGGGCGGTAGATGCAGTCGGCTACCCAGTGGCGGGATTCGAGCCCGGCCAAATCCAGCGGCAGGCCCGGGTGGTGGTGCATGCCGATCGGGGTGGCGTTCAGCAGCCCGTCCGCCGCAGGCAGCAGCTCGGGAACCTGGTCAGGGGACGCCGCGGTGACCGTGGCTTCAGGGAAAAGCCGGTTCAATTCCGCGGCCCGCTGCCCAGCGCGCTGCGCGTCCGGGTCCACCAGGAACAGCTGCTCGGTTCCGGACGCCAGCAGCGCGTAGGCCACGGCGGATCCGGCGCCGCCGGCTCCCAGCTGCAGGACCTGTTGCTGGTTGGCTCCGGGCAGCCCTTCGGCGAAGCCGCGGCCGAATCCTGAGGCGTCGGTGTTGTAGCCGTGGAACTTCCCGTCGCGGATGACCACCGTATTCACCGCGCCGATGTCCCGCGCGTTCTGGGAGATCTCATCAAGGTGCTCCAGGACCAGCTGCTTGCACGGATGGGTGATGTTGAAGGCATTGAATCCGAGCTGCTCACCGGCCTTTAATAGAGCACCCACATCGCTGCCCGGGCGCTCCAGCACGGTGAGGTCGATGGGACGGTACAGGTAGCGCAGGCCCTGCGCATCAGCCTCCCGCTCGTGCATCCCGGGAGTCAGCGACGGCATCACCCCGTCGCCGATCAAGCCCACCAAATAGGATTCGGTAGTTGTACTCATCGCAGGTCCTCGCATTCAGTCATCGATGCAACAGGTATTGCTTCGTATGTGATTTGCATCTACTCTAAACCAATGAACACATTCCGAACAAGTGGTCGCATAGCGAACATTTGAAGGAATGAGGCCAGAACATCGCCACCATCTAGGGAGTAACCCGATGACCACGACACCGAAGCCGTCGGCATCTGAAGACGACGGAGCCGGGCAGCGCACGCCGGTCAAGGCCGCGCTGGCCAGCTTCATGGGCAGCGCCGTCGAATACTACGACTTCTTCATCTTCGGCTCCGCCGCAGCCCTGATCTTCCCGCACATCTTCTTCCCCGACGCCGACACCAACGCCGCGGTCATGTCCTTGGCGACCTTCGGCTTCGCCTACATCGCCCGCCCCATCGGCGCGATCATCCTGGGCCACTTCGGCGACCGGATCGGGCGCCAGAAGGTCTTGATGTTCACCCTGGTGCTCATGGGAGCCTCGACCTTCGCCATCGGCTGCCTGCCCACCTTCGACCAGGTCGGCTGGCTGGCCCCGATCCTGCTGGTGGTCGCCCGCCTGATGCAGGGCCTGTCCGCCGCCGGCGAGCAGGCCGGAGCCTCCTCCATGTCCCTGGAGCACGCCCCGGATCACCGGCGCAGCTTCTTCACCTCCTGGACCCTGACCGGCACCCAGGGCGGCCAGATCCTGGCGGCCTTGATCTTCATTCCGGTAGTGGCACTGCCGGACGAGATCAAGTTCGGCATCGGCTGGCGCATCCCGTTTTGGCTGTCCGCCGTGGTTGTTGTGGTCACCTTCTTCATCCGCCGCTCGCTGCATGAGACCCCTGAATTCGAGAAGGCCAAGAAGAACAACGAGATCGCCAAGCTGCCGCTGGCGGTGCTGCTGCGCTTCCATTGGAAGGACGTGCTGCGCGTGGTGCTGTGCGCGTTCATCGCCGCGGTGTCCACCGTGTATGGAACCCTGGCCATCTCCTACGGCAAGACCATTGGCAACATGGACGAGTCCATCACCCTGTGGCTGGTCGTGGCAGGCAATATCGGAGCGCTGCTCACCCAGCCGCTCTTCGGCATGCTGGCCGACAAGATCGGCCGCAAACCGGTCTTCATCTACGGCGCGCTGGCTTCCGCCGCGGTCATGCCCTTCTACCTGCGATCCATGGAAACCAGCAACACGCTGCTGCAGTTCGGGCTCTCGCTGCTGGTCTTCTCCTGCGCCTACGCGGCGGCCAACGCCGTGTGGCCGAGCTTCTACGCGGAGATGTTCTCCTCCCAGGTGCGCTTCTCCGGCCTGGCCATCGGCACCCAGCTGGGCTTCCTGATGGCTGGCTTCGCCCCGTCCATCGTCGCCGCCCTGGGCGGACTGCAGCCCGGCGGCTGGGTGCAGATCAGCCTGTTCACCGCGGCCATCGCCCTGATCGCCTCGATCTCCGCGCTGACCGCCCGCGAAACCTACCGCGTGCCGACCAGCCAGCTGGGGCACCACGTAGCAAAGGCATAAATACGGCCGAGAAACGACAGCGGGCAGGCGCCGGGAAGTCCATTCCCGGCACCTGCCCGCTGTTTGCCGCGGCGGGTTCAATGGCTATTGCGCCGTCCAGCCTCCGTCGATGGCGTAGCTGGCTCCGGTGGCCATCGCAGCACTGTCCCCCGCAAGCCAACCGGCCAGCGAAGCGACTTCCTCCGGCTCGATGAGCCGCTTGACCGCCATCTCGGTCAGCATGATCTTTTCCATCACTTCGGATTCGTCGATGCCGTGGGCCCTCGCCTGGTCGGCGATCTGCGCTTCGACCAGCGGGGTGCGCACATATCCGGGATTGATGCAGTTGCTCGTCACCCCGCGCTCCGCTCCTTCCAGCGCGGTCGCCTTCGACAGGCCCTCCAGTCCGTGCTTGGCCGACACGTAGGCGCTCTTGAACGCGCTGGCGCGCAGGCCATGGGCGGAGGAGATGTTGATGATGCGCCCGAACCCCCGCTCATACATCCCCGGCAGCGCCGCGCGGATCAGCAGGAACGGCGCTTCGAGCATCAATCGGTGGATCAGGCGCCAATGATCGGGTTGGTATTCATGGATCGGTCCCACCCGCTGCACCCCGGCATTGTTGACCAGGATGTCGGCATCGAGGGACAGCTCCTCCAGCCCCGAGGTGTCGGACAGGTCCACCACCCAGGCTTCCCCTCCGACCTCGGCCGCCGCATTCCGCGCCGCCTGCTCGTCCAGGTCCGCCACCACGACGCGGACTCCCTGGGCAGAGAGCTCGCGGGCGCAGGCCAGCCCGATGCCTCCCGCGCCGCCGGTGACTACCGCCCGGCGCACGGTGCGCCGGGTGTCACCGGCTTGCATGCTCTGCCGCTCCGTAGCCGCGCACCTGCCCGCCGGGCACCAGGTTCTTAACGATCAGCGAGCAGTCCTTGTCTTCCAGTCCTTCGGAGATCAGCTCGTCGAAGTGCTTGCTGACCAGTTCCGCGGCGGGAAGCGAGATGCCTGACGTGGTTCCCGCATCCAGCGCCAGCCCTACGTCCTTGCGCGCCAGGTCCACGCGGAAGGTCGCGTCAAAGTTGTTGTTCGCCGCGGCGGTCTCGACGATGCCGGGAACCGGGTACCAGGTCTGCTGCGCCCACGAACGGCCTGAGGATACCGACACGATCTCCCAGAACACTTGCGGATCGAGCCCCAGCTTCTCGGCCAGCTGCGATCCCTCGGCGCTGGCCATGAGGTCGATGAACAGCATCATGTTGTTGCAGATCTTCGCCGCGATGCCCATGGACGGGCCGCCGGCGACGATGGCTCGCGCTGACATCGGCGCCACCAGTTCGCTGGCCCGTTCCATGAGTTCCGGCGCCCCGCCCAGCATGATGGCCAGAGATCCGGCCGCCGCTCCCGAGATGCCTCCGGAAACCGGGGCGTCGACGAACTTCAGGCCGCGGGCCGCGGATTGCTCGTGGATGTAGCGGGAGGTCTCGATGTCCACGGTGGAACAGTCAAGCAGCATCATCGAGTCGGTGGCATGGGCCCAGATGCCTTCGGGGCCCTCGTAAACCGCGCGGACGTGCTGGCCCTTGGGCAGCATGGTGATCACCGCATCCGCCCCCTCCAGTGCCTTGGCCACGGAATCGACGAGGAGCACACCGGCTCCCGCCGCCGCGGCGCGGGCCTGCTCGTTCAGGTCGACGCCGCGCACCTCGTGCCCGGCGGCGACCAGGTTCGCCGACATGGGTCCGCCCATGTTCCCCAGTCCGATCCATGCATATACGCTCATTGTGCTGTTCCTTCCACGCGCCGACAGGTGCTTGATACTTCGGGTAATCCCGGATATGGCCAGCGTAGGTGCGCCACATCACTTCCTCAATGCACAAAGACCCGAGAAAATTGCAACACCGCTGTGCGCTGGCGCACACTGGGAGCATGCAGCGTCCCATCGATTACCACCATCTCGAGTCCCTGATCGCCTTCCTGACCGTCGCCCGGCTGGGCAGGTACACGGCGGCCGCCAACGTGCTCGGGGTGAACCACTCCACGATTTCCCGGCGCATCGCCTCGCTGCAGCAGGCCATGGGCGGACGGCTGCTGACCCGCTCGGCGCAGGGGTGGGAACTGACCGACCTCGGGCGGCGCGCCATGGCCTCGGCCGAGGCCATCGAACGGGCCGTCGCCGCCATCGGCTCCGCCGACGAGCCTGGACAGGTGACCGGCCACGTGCGCGTCGCCGCACCGGACGCCTTCAGCGCCCATCTGGCCGCGCCGACCCTCGCGAAGCTGCACGAGATCCACCCGCAGCTACTGTTCGACCTGGTCTCGGAAACCACGCGGGCACGCCAGGGCCGCACCGGCATGGACCTGGAAATCGTCATCGGCCAGCCCCAGGTGCGACGCGCGGTCTCCCATCTGCTGCTGAAATACGAGCTGCGGCTCTACGCCACTAAAAGGTACCTGGACCTGCATGGGACCCCCGGGAAACTGGAAGACCTGCGCGAGCATGCGCTGAACTACTACATCGACACCGCGCTGACGGTGGACAAGCTCGACGATGCCACCAGCGGGCTGCCGCCCATGCGCCGAGCCATCTCGTCCAACAGCATCGCGGTGCAGTACTCGGCGACCATGGGCCATGGCGGCATCGGCCTGCTGCCGACATTCCTCAGCCGGCACTACGAGGCACTGGTTCCGGTGCTCCACGACCAGTTCACCTACGAATCGGAATACTGGCTGGTCGGGCGTGAGGAAGCGCTGCGCAATCCGGCGGTGCAGCTGACCGCCACGGCGCTGCACGAGGCCGCCGAGCGCGGGGACTGGCATTTGGCGCCCTTCGCCCCGGTGTCCTCCGCGGCCAATTCCTGAAGGGACACCACAACCGGGCCGGTGCCGTTTAACTGCCAGAGTGCCGCTCCCCGGTGCGGGATGCGGCACTCTGGCAGTAGCGGCTTGGCAGCTAGCGCGTCAGCTTGCTTTCGGAGTCCAGCACCTCGGTGGACAGGCCGTTGCTGATGCGGTCCTGCTCGTCGATGTCGCCGAGGTCCACTCCCTTGGATTCACGAAGGAAGTAGACGGCAACCAGCGTCACCAGCGCGGCGAAGACGATGTATCCGGCTACCGGCACCCAGCTTCCGGACGCCCGCAGCAGGGCCGCCGCGATGATCGGAGCCATCGACCCGGCGACGATGGAGGTGACCTGGTAGCCGAGCGACACCCCGGAGTAGCGCATGCGGGTCGGGAACATCTCAGCCATGATCGCCGGCTGCCCCGCGTACATCAGCGCGTGCACTGCGAGTCCTGCAACGATGGCCAGCAGGATGATCGCGTCGTTGCGGGTGTTGAACATCGGGAAGGCGACCACAGCCCAAACGATCATCAATCCGGCGCCGGCGGCGTAGACCGGGCGGCGGCCCAGGGTATCGGTGAAGCGTCCAACCAGCGGAACCACGATGGCGTGGAAGACGTGGGCCAGCAGCATCAGGGTGAGGATGTTGGAGGTCTGCATGTCCAGCTGCACGCTCATGTAGGTGATGGAGAAGGTCACCACCATGTAATAGAGGATGTTTTCCGCGAAGCGCAGGCCCATGGCGGTGAACACCCCGCGTGGGTAGCGCTTGAACACTTCGGCCACGCCGTAGCCTGCCGCGGCATTGGCTTCCATTTCGGCCTTGGCCTCGTGGAAGATCGGCGCGTCGGAGACCTTCGTGCGGATGTAGTAGCCAACGCCCACGATCACTACAGAGAGCCAGAAACCCACGCGCCAGCCCCATGCGAGGAATGCCTCGTCGCTGAGGGTGAAGGACAGCACCAGCAGCACAATGGTCGCCAGCAGGTTGCCGATCGGCACCGCTGCCTGCGGCCAAGAAGCCCAGAATCCTCGCTCGCGGTTGGGCGCGTGCTCGGCCACCAGGAGCACGGCGCCGCCCCACTCGCCGCCGACGGCGAAGCCCTGCAGGAAGCGCAGGACGATCAACAGGATCGGGGCCGCGTAGCCGATCATGTCGTAGGTGGGCAGGCAGCCCATGAGGAACGTGGTCACGCCGACCAGGATGATGGCCACCTGGAGCAGGTGCTTGCGACCGTACTTGTCGCCGAAGTGGCCGAAGACGATGCCGCCGATCGGCCGGGCGATGAATCCCACCGCATAGGTGAGGAATGCCTTGATGATGTTGTCCAGGTCGTTGCCCGAGTCGGGGAAGAAGACCTTGTTGAACACCAAGGTGGCCGCGGTCGCGTAGAGGAAGAATTCGTACCACTCGACGATAGTGCCCGCCATCGATGCCGCGACGACCCGTCGCAGCCCCTTGCGTTCGGTTTTATCAGAAATTTCCGATGCCACTGCCAATCCTTCCGATGCCGCAGGTCCCCCATTGGACCCGTCCCGTAGCACCCGAGTATGTCGCAGCTCACACTGCTTTGAAAGGTTTACCAGTCTTGTTCGAGGGGCCGATTGCGCACACCAAGCGTGCATTGTTGCACAGCGGACCACGCAGCATGCGCCCGTCACTGCACGGGCTTGCTTCCATCGAACAGCGGCTGCGGCCGAGGTTATCCGAGGTCAGCCTCCCTCTTGGAGGGTTAGGACGCGGATTCCGCGGCGATTTCCAGCAGCGCCTGCTCGGCGGCGCCGGGGACGTGGTCCACCGACCAGATCGCCCGCAGCTCGCGGACCAGCGCCGGGCCGTCGAAGGGGATCTCCACCAGCGTCCCGAGCTTCAGCTGGCTTTCCACGGCCAGCTGGCTGAGCACCGCCGGGCCCATGCCGGCGGCCGCGCATTGGCAGATGGTGGCGTTGCTGTTGAACTCGGCCAGCGGCTTGGGGCGGTCGGCATGGGAAATGTAGTCGAGGAAGGCCCGGGTCCCGGAACCCGCTTCCCGTTCGATCAACGCGGTGTTCTGCAGCTCGTGCAGGGTCAGTGCGCCGCCTCGTTGCGCCCACGGGTGGTCCGGCGCGGTGACGATCAGCATTTCGTCGCTGTAGACCTGCTGACTTCTGAGCCCCATGGGGATGTGCGGCGTCTCGACGAAACCGAATTCCAGCTCGCCCTCCCGGACCGACTGGATCACGTCCTGCGAGTTCATGATCCGCATCCTCGGCTTCACCAACGGCATCTTGCGGTGCAGCGCCCCGATCCAGCTGGGCGCCAGGTACTCCGCCACGGTCATGCTGGCCCCGAAATCCAGCTCGCTCTGGCCCGGGTCTGCCAGGGACCGCGCGCCGGCGGCGAAGGTCTGCAGGCATTCGAGCACTTCGCGCGCCCACTGGACGGTGAGCACGCCTTCCGGAGTCAGAGTCGACCCCGTGGTCTTGCGATCCACCAGCTGGTATCCGAGCCGGCGTTCGAGGGTTTTCAAGGCGCGCGAGGCATTCGGTTGGGCGATGCCGGCTGCCCGGGCTCCGGCGCTGAGGCTGCCGTGGTCGGCGATGCCGACCAGCAGGGAAAGCGAGGAGAACTGGATCCAGTGCGCAATGCTGTTCAGTGATGACGGGTCTTGATCCATATCAAGAGCATATGCCTCCAATAGCCACGGGACGAATACCGCCGAAACCGTGACGGGAGAAGACTGAAAACATGCAATCGACAGACCAGACACAGACATCTTCCCCGACATCAACCCGCGCAACGCTGCGCACCCTGTTCCCCGGACTGGCGGTCTGCCTGTTGGCCGGGGCCCTGTGCATGGTCATCAGCCGATTCCTCGACGGAGTCAGCGCACTGCTGCTGGCCATCGTGCTCGGCGCGCTGTGGCGAAACATCGTTCCGGTTCCCACGGCCCTGGAACCGGGCATCGCCGTCTCCGGCAAAAAGCTGCTGCGCCTGGGCATCGTCCTGCTCGGTCTGCAGCTGTCCCTGGGTACCATCCTGGGGCTGGGCCCCGGGGTGCTGCTGGTGGTTTTCCTCTCCGTCGGAGTGACCTTCTTCGCCACCTTATGGATCGGCTCCCGGCTGGGCATGGATCTGCCGCAACGGCTGCTGATCGCCGCCGGGTTCTCCATCTGCGGCGCGGCCGCGGTGGCTGGGGCAGAGAACGTGGTGCGGGCCAAGCAGAGCGAAGTCGCCACGGCCGTCGGACTGGTGGTGCTCTTCGGAACCCTCATGATCCCTGCCATGCCTGCGCTCGGCGCGCTGCTGCAAATGGATGAGCGCAGCATCAGCATGCTGGTGGGCGCCTCGACCCACGAGGTCGCGCACGTCGTGGCGGCCGGCGGGTCGGTGGGAGCGGCCGCCCTCGAGGTGGCGGTGACCGTCAAGCTCGCCCGCGTGGTGCTTCTGGCGCCGATCATCGCCGGCGTGGGCATGTTCATGCGCCGCCGCCACGCGGTAACCGGCGGCAAGAACCCGCCGCTGGTGCCGCTGTTCGTGCTCGGATTCATCGCGGCGATGCTGCTGCGCAGCAGCGGAATTGTTCCCGTCTGGGCCCTTGACGCGGGCCAGATGCTGCAGACCCTGCTGCTCTCGTCAGCCATGTTCGCTTTGGGGCTCGGAGTCCACCTGCGCAGTATCGTGAAAACCGGCGGCAAGTCGTTGCTGCTGGGACTGCTGGCCACGATAGTCATCACGGTTGTTTCGGTGCTCGGAACCCTCGCCTTCCCGCCGCAGTAGTCCCGCCGCTCACTGGGATGGTTGTTCGTAGCCGATCAGCCATGTCAGGCCGAAGCGGTCGAGGACCTGGCCGTCGCAGGCGCCCCAGGGCTTGGCGGCCAGCGGGTCGAGGACCCGGCCTCCCTCGGCCAGCGCCTCGAACCACCCGTGCAGCACGGGTGGTTCCGCCGCGCCCAGCAAGGAGAGCATGGCGCCCTGGATCTGCACCGGGTTCTCGTCCGGCGCCGCATCGGCCGCACCCAGCGTCACGTTCCCGCTGAGCATTCCATGGGCGATCGCCGTGGGCGGCCCGTCGCTCCGGTTGAACTCCGCATAGGAGTACAGGGTCAGCTCGCCGCCGAACACCCCCGCATAGAAATTCAAGGCTTCCCGCGCCGTACCGGGGAAAAGGACATAGAGCTGCGGACCCTTCACGCGAGTTCCTTCTTTCAGCAGACGTCAGGCCACCGAGGCCCCGAGGTACGCCGGGAACGCAGAGGCCCCGGCGTGCGTCACACTCTATGCAGGCAGCAGCGTACTGGCAAGGAATCCTGCAGCGATAGCCGGGCTCGATGACGCCTGAACGTGCATACCGTTGGCTCAGCACGGCAAATACAGGACATACTGGGGTTCATGACGACGAAGCCCATTTTAGATCCAGCCGTAGAAGTTCCCATCCGACGCGCCGCCAGCGTGCTGTTGCTACGCGCAGCGGACACCGGGTTCGAGGTGTTCATCCAGCACCGGGTCAGCACCATGGACTTTGCCGCGGGTATGGTCGTCTACCCCGGAGGCCGGGTCGACGCGCAGGACGCTCAGCTGGTGCGCAGCGGAGCCCTCGATGCGCGGCTGCTCGCCGAACAGGCTCAGCGCTGGAAGCACTCCACCGTCTGGGACGAGGGTGAGCAGCAGGCCTCCTTCCACGCCGGGGAAATGCTGGCGGCCGCCCGCCGCGAGGTATTCGAGGAAACCGGTCTGCTGCTGGATCCCGAACAGCTGCTTCCCTGGGCGAACTGGGTCACCCCGGTGGGCTATCCCAAGCGCTTCGATACCTACTTCTTCATCGCGGTGCTGCGCGAGGACCAGGAACCACGCCACCAGACCTCCGAAGCGGCGATCTCCAATTGGATCCATCCCGAAGCGCTGTTCGCGGCGCTGGAGCGCAAGGAAATCAAGATGATGCGCCCCACCCAGCGCACCTTGCTGGATGCCATGGAGCTGGGGTCCATCGCTGCGTTGCGGAGTTTCGACCGGGAGATCATCCCGGTGCATCCCACCGGGAAGGACACCAATACCTCCACCCCGGTTCTCGATGTCGAGCTGCGCCCGCGGCACGACTGAGCCGCGGGCGCCCGGCAGCTACTTGTCGACCAGGCCGCGGCCCACGATCAGCGACATGATCTCGTTGGTGCCTTCCAGAATCTGGTGCACCCGCAGGTCGCGGACGATCTTCTCCAGACCGTAGTCGCTGAGGTAGCCGTAGCCGCCGTGCAGCTGGATGGCGCTGTTCGCGGCCTCGAAACCTGCATCCGTGGCGACCTTCTTGGCCATGGCGCACAGCCTGACCCGGTCAGGCGCCTTCGCGTCCAGCGCGGCGGCGGCCCTGCGCAGCAGCGACCTGGCGGCTTCCAGCCCCATGTCCATCTCGGCCAGCTTGAAGACCAGCGCCTCCTGGCGGGTCAGCGGCCCGCCGAAAGCCTGGCGTTCCTTGAGGTATGCCGCGGACTGCTCCAGCGCATGCTGCCCGCCGCCCAGCGAACAGGCAGCGATATTCAGCCGTCCGCCGTTCAGCGCCTGCATGGCCATGGAGAATCCCTGGCCTTCGGCGCCGAGCAGGTTGCCGGCCGGGATGCGCACGCCGTCCATGATGACCTGCCGGGTGGGCTGCGCCTTCCAGCCCATCTTCTTCTCGTTCGGGCCGAAGCTCAGCCCTGCGCTGTCCCCCGGAACCAGGAAGGCGCTGATGCCGCGCGAGCCGGTGTCCTCGGTGCGCGCCATGACGATGTAGAGCGCCGAGGTGCCGGCTCCTGAAATGAACTGCTTGACCCCGCTGAGCACGTACTCATCCCCGTCCCGGCGCGCGCGGGTGGTCAGCGCCGCGGCGTCCGAACCGATCCCGGGTTCGGTCAGGCAATAGGAGCCAAGGTTCTGCATGGTGGTCATCTCGGGCAACCAGTGGGCGCGCTGCTCGGTGGTTCCAAAACTGTCGATCATCCACACCACCATGTTGTGGATGGAAATGTACGCTGAAATCGTCGGGCAGGCCTTGGCCAGTTCCTCGAACACCAAGATCGCGTCGCTGCGGGTCAACGCCGAACCGCCGAACTCCTCGCCGGCGTAGATTCCGCCCATGCCCAGCTGGCCTGCTTCGGCCAGCACGTCGACGGGGAAATGCTGGCGCTCATCCCAGTCCAGTGCATTCGGGGCGATCCGGGTGGTGGCGAAATCGCGGACCATTTCCGCGAGCGCCTTCTGGTCTTCAGTAAGTTCGAGCATGTTTGGCTCCTGACTCAAGCAGGCGTCATCGGTGTGGACGCCCGAGGCTACATATGTGACTCACACTACACCGATTCGGGTTCTCGGCGCGGGCTGGCGCCCACGGTTTCGCGCACCGCCGAACACACGGGAATTCCGCGGAATTCCACGGCCCGGCAAGCCGTCGCAAACATGATTTCGAAGGGGTTTTGGACGTAGTCTTGGAAGAGCAGTAAACCCCGCGGCGGCCAGTGTCGGCACGGGGTCGGATCTGAAGATTTTCCGCGGCCAGCACCGGCGTTTTCCGGTCGGAGGCCGCCGCGCGCAAGGATGCCCATGACCCAGAATGACCGCAGCAAACTCGCCCGGACGCTGTTGCCCGAAGGCAGCGAGCCCGATCCGCGGTTCACGCTGGCCAACGAACGCACCTTTTTGGCCTGGATCCGCACCTCGCTGGCATTCCTGGCCGGAGGCATCGCCCTGGAGGCGTTCACCGCCGGGGCGTTCCCGGGGCCGGTGCGCACCGTGCTGGCGTTTTTCGTCATCGGGGTGGGCATGCTCATCGCCCTGGGCGCCGGTGTGCGCTGGGTCCGGGTCGAACGCAGCATGCGCACCGGGAAGCCGCTGCCGCTGCCCGCCATCGTGCCGCTGCTCAGCCTGGGCGCGATTGCCGGGGCCATTGCCGCCCTCGCCATGGTCCTGGTGGGAAAGTAGCGGAATGAAACAGGATTTCCCGGTCACCGACCCGGGCCTGCAGCCCGAACGCACCGTCATGGCCTGGGCGCGCACGCTGGTGTCATTCCTCGTGGTCAGCGGCGTGTTCCTACGCTGGGCTCCGCACTACGGCACCGGGGTGCTGGTCCTGGTGGGCATCGCGGTCTGCGCCGCCGGCGGCATCTACCTCTCGCAGCGCCGCCGCTATTCGAGGATGGCCCACGGCGTGCAGAACGAACGCATCCACGCGGACGTGGTGGCGGTGCTGGTGATGACCGGCGCGATGCTCGCCCTGGGCGGCAGCGCCATCGTGCTGGTGGCGGCGGGGCTCTGAGATGGTCAACTACACCCTGCGCCAGCTGCAGTACTTCGTCGCGGTCGCCGAGGCCGGCTCGCTGTCCGCGGCGGCCGTGGCCTGCCACATCTCCCAAGCCGCGATGAGCCAGTCCATGGCTGATCTGGAACGCGTGGTCGGCAGCCAGCTGCTGGTGCGCAGCCGGGCCCGCGGCGTGGTGCTCACCGCGGTGGGCACCGAGTTCCTGCACGATGCCCGCTCGCTGGTGCGCCATGCCGAGGAGATCCAGGGCCAGATCATGGAGCGCCAGTCGGCGCTCGCCGGCCCGTTGGTCATCGGCTGCTATTCCTCGCTGGCCGCCTTCTGGATCCCGGTGATCTGCGAGTGCTTCACCGCACCCAACCCGGGGCTGCAGGTGAAGATCATCGAGGGCGATGCCGCGCAGCTGCAGCAACGCATGCTGCAGGGGCACCTGGATGTCGTGCTGACCCACACCCGGCACCTGCTGGAGGACGTGGAGCACCGGGTGGTGATGTCCGGGCGCCCCTACGTGCTGGTCGCCGCCTCGCATCGCTTCGCCGAGCGCGGTTCGGTGAAGCTGGCCGAACTGGCCGAGGACGACTTCGTCTCCCTGGATCTGCCCACGGTGCGCGACAACCAGCTGGTGAACCTGCGTTTATCTGGCTTGGATCCGAAGATCCGCTGGAGCTCGCAGAGCTTCGAGGCGGTGCGCGGCATGGTGGCCCGCGGGCTGGGCTACACCGTGCTGGTGCAGCGCCCGCCGGTGAACGTGAGCTACGACGGGCTGCCGCTGGCGATGCTGGAGATCGACGGACCGGTGGGCTACAGCGACATCTGCGTGGCCTACACCGCGACCAAGCGCCCCAGCCTGCGGCTTCGGGCATTCCTGGATTTCTGCGAACAGGTCGGCGCCGAACGCGACAGCCGGGCCGCCCAGGAGAATTCCTGAACGACCCGGCTGATTCGGGGTGCTGGCGGCGATGTCCCTTGACGGGGCGCCGCGCCCCTAGATGTCCTGCGCTTCCAGGTCGGCGTCCTTGCCTTCCTTCATGCCACGCATGGCCAGCGCGGCGATGATGAATGTCGCGGCCCAGACCACGCCGACCAGCCACAGCTTGCCGCTGGCGACCAGCACCAGGCCCGCCACGATCATCGGGGTGAAGCCGGCGCCCACGGTGGAGGAGAGCTGGTAGACCAGCGAGGCTCCGGTGTAGCGGATGCGGGTCGGGAACAGCTCGGCGGTGAATGCGCCGAAGGGTCCGAAGATGCTGGCCTGGATAATGCCGTTGGCGATGAACAGGGCAATGGCGAAGATCCACAGCTGCCCCAGTTCCAGCATGAACATGATCGGCAGGGCCAGCAGCGCACCGGCCAGGATGCCGACCATCATGACCGGGCGGCGGCCATACTTGTCCGAGTAGCGGGCGGCGAACCAGATGCCCACCACGGTCAGCGCGGCGCCAATCGCCTTGATGTTCAGCACGCTGGTGCGGTCCATGCCCAGGTCGTCGACCACGAAGGAGATGGCCCAGACGGTCATCAGGCCCTGCACGGTGTAGGAGCTCATGCCCACCAAGGTGCCGCGGACGACGGACTTCGGGTATCGGGTGAGCACTTCGCGGATCGGGGTCTTACGCTCCTCGGCCTTCTGCTCCAGGGACAGGAACAGCGGGGACTCAGTGACCTTCAAGCGGATGACCAGGCCGATGCCGACCAGCGCGATGCTCAGGATGAACGGAATGCGCCAGCCCCAGGCCAGGAACTGCTCGTTGGGCAGCAGCGAGACCGCGGAGACAGCCAGGGTGGCCAGGACCGCGCCGGCCGGGCCGCCCATGTTGGCGAAGCTCGCCGCGAAGCCGCGGCGCTCCTTCGGCGCGTGCTCCAGGGCCATGAGCATCGCTCCGCCCCATTCGCCGCCGACCGCCAGGCCTTGCACCACACGCAGGATGATCAGCGCGATGGGGGCGAGCATGCCCACCTGCGCGGTGGGAGGAAGCAGGCCGATGAGGGTCGAAGCGCCGCCCATCATGGCCATCGAGGTGATCAGCACGCCCTTGCGGCCGATCTTGTCGCCGAAGTGGCCGAACACGATGCCGCCCAGCGGGCGGGCCAGGTAGCCCACGGCCAGCGTGGCGAAGGAGGCGAAGATCGCGACGCCCGGGGTGAGGTTGGTGAAGAAGATCTTGTTGAACACCAGCGACGCCGCGGTGGCATACAAGATGAAATCGTAGAATTCGATGGCGCTGCCCAAAAAGCTCGAAGCCAGGATGCGCCGCATTTCAGGCGACGAAAGGCTGGGAACTCGCAGGCCCGGGTCTTGCTCGTGCTTCACAGTGTTACTCATGCTACTGCCATTTCAGAGGTCTTGCGGGCGAAGGAGATGACGTCCAGATCATTGGGGATGAGGAATCTGCCGGAGAACTGGCCGGCGTGTGCATGCCAGACCGAATCCGGGGTGGTTCCGGGAACCAGGTGGTGCAGCGCGAGGGTGGCCGCGCCGGCGCGTTCGGCGATGTCGATCGCCTGCAGCGCCGAGGTGTGGGACCGGCGGTGGTGGTCCATGGAGGCCTCGGCCTCCTCGGTGCCCAGCGAGCCGTAGGCGCGCTCGACCCAGTCGAAGTCGATGGCTTCGTGCAGCAGCAGGTCGGTGCCGCGGGCCAGCCGCACCAGGTTCTCGCAGGGCGCGGTGTCCCCGGAGATGGTCACCGAGCCTTCGGCCGTGTCAAAGCGGAAGGCGAAAGCCGGAGCGATCGGCGGGTGCTCGACCAGCGTGGCGGTCACCGTGACCAGCTCGTCCCGGTAGATCTCGAAGGGCTCGAAGTCCTGCGGGGTCGGGTTCTGGTTCGGGTGGTATCCTCCGGCGGCAGGGATCTTGATGTCGCTGGCCTGGAAGTAGTCCAGCGGCGAGGGACGCAGGGCGTCGATCACGCGGTCGTTCAGGTCCGTGGCATAGGCCTGCATCAGCGCGGAGAACATCGACGCGGTGCCGGGGGTGGGGTTTGCCGGGAACAGCGGCTGCGGGGCCACGACGGCGCGCGGCGAGACCGGTGGAAGCTCGCCGCGGTCGCCGGGGCCGATGATCCGCACCGGCTGCTTGTCGCGGGCCATGGTGAACAGGCCGAAGATCGCCAGCGACGCCAGGTCGATGGTGTGGTCCGAGTGCAGGTGGGTGAGGAAGATGCCGCGTAGGTCCCCGGGGGTGAACCCCGCCTTCATCAGCTGGCTGCCCACGCCGGTTCCCGCGTCGACCAGGTATACCGCGGAGCCGACGACCACAGCGGTGGCGATGCCCGAGCGGCGTCCGGCGTTCTCGCCGGTCCACCAGCGCGGTCCGCCGGCGGTCCCCAGGGTGACAACGCGGGGGGAGAGATGTTCGGACACGGGATTCGCCCTTTCACGATCTGACTGCTGACTCTTTCAATCATCGTGAGGACGGTTACATTCGTAAAACTGTTTTTATCTACCAAGAACCATAGTTTTACTTATGAATTGGGCTGCGGGCCCGAAAATCCGGCGATCCAGGGCTAGAAGGCGGCGTCGTCCCGGGTGCGGTCGAACTCCTCGCGGGCGCGCAGGACGCTGGGCACATGTTCCTGCGACCAGAGCCGGATGGTCTCCATGGGACCCAGCAGGCTGCGGCCGAGGTCACTGAGTTCGTAGTCCACCCGCACCGGCACCTGGGCGGTGACGGTGCGCAGCAGCAGGCCGTCGCGCTCGAGGGTGCGCAGCGTGCTGGTCAGCACCTTGGGGGTCACCGAACCGATGCGTTGGCGTAACGCGGAGAAACGTTGCGGCCCTCCAGCGAGCGCGAGCAGCACCAGCGGAGTCCACTTGTCGCCCAGTCGCTGCATGATTTCACGCGAGGGGCAGCCCTGCACGAACACATTGAAATCCCGGTCGCTTTCCATGGGGAAACCTAGTTTCGTTGTAGTAGCCAGTATCCAAAAGATACCATTGAGCTGAATTCACCAGCAACGAAAGGACTCTCCATGAAGATCGCAGTCTACGGAGCCACCGGCATGGTCGGCAGCCAGATCATCGCCGAGGCCGCCACCCGCGGCCACGAGCTCACCGCGGTCACCCGCTCGGGCAAGGAAGTTGACGGAGCCACCGCCGTGGCCGCCGACCTTGGCAACACCTCGACCTACCGCCAGCTTGGCAAGGAAAACGACGTCATCGTCATTGCCGTGCCGCCATCGCGCACCGGCGGGGACCACCAGGACTACCTGGACGCCTTCGAGGAAATCACCGAGACCCTGACCGACGCCCGGCTGATCGTGGTCGGCGGCGCCGGCGCGACCGAGGTCGACGGCGTGCGTCTGGTCGACACCGACGGCTTCCCGGAAGAGTACAAGGCCGAGGCCCTGACCTGCGCGGAGGTCTACGACATGTTCACCTCGGTCTCCGGCATCACCTGGACCGTGGCCGCCCCGGCACCGGTTATCGCCCCGGGCTCCCGCACCGGCAGCTACACCCTGGGCACCGATTCGCCGGCCGGCGACTTCGTCTCCACTCAGGACTTCGCCGTGGCGATCCTGGACGAGATCGAGACCCCGGCGCATGCTAACCGCCGCATGACCGTGGCCAGCGAAAAGTAGTTCGCGGCCGCGACCGCCTGCCGCCCCGGGGTGTGAACTGGATCGCATTGGCCGGTTCACCCGTCACCAGAAGTGTCGCCGATAGGCCCGGGTGGCTAGGGTGGTAGATGGTCATCTCCCATCCACTTAATGAGGTAAGTTTCAGCCCATGCAAAGAAACCAGCGCGCCCGCCGCCTGCTCTCCAGCGCCGCGGCCCTCGGCATCGCATCGATCGTCCTGGCCGGATGCTCCTCCACAGCGGGAACCGAGTCCACCCAGGACGCCACCCCGGTGGCCGGCGGCACCCTGGTCTACGCCTCCGGCGACGCGGAGCCAAGCTGCCTGGACCCTCACGTCGGCGGAAACTACCCGCAGGCCCTGGTGGCCAGCCAATACTTGGAGTCCCTGTTCACCAAGGACTCCGAAGGCAAGATCATCCCATGGCTGGCCGAATCCACCGAGGTCTCCGAGGACGGGCTGACCCGCACCATCACCCTGCGCGAGGGCATCAGCTTCACCGACGGCACCAAGCTGACCGCCGAGGCCATCAAGGCCAATATCGAGCACCTGCAGGACCCGGATACCGCCTCCTCCACCGGCTATCTGGCCGTGGGCAAGGTGGACCAGATCAAGGTCGTCGACGAGCGCACCGCCGAGCTGAAGCTCTCCGCCCCGGACAACGCGCTGCTCGAGTCGCTGTCCATGCCGTGGACCGCCATCCAATCCCCCACCGCGCTGGAGCGCGACCAGGCCACCAACTGCGCCGCCCCGGTGGGCACCGGACCGTTCAAGGTCGAGTCCTGGGAGCACCAGCAGGCGGTGAACCTGGTGCGCAACGAGGACTACGTGCAGCCGGTGGCCGATGCTTCCCGCACGCAGCCCACCGCCTACCTAGACGGCATCACCTGGCGCTTCATCCCGGAAGCCGCCACCCGCTACGCGGCGCTGGCCTCCGGCGAGGTCGACGTGATCGACAACGCCCAGCCTGACACCATCGCCACCGCCGCGCAGGGCGGCCCGCTGGGCCATCTGGACGCCCCGCGTCCGGGCGCCTCCAACCGCATCGAGCTGAACAGCTCCAAGGCCCCGTTCAACGATGCCAAGGTGCGCGAGGCGTTCATCCGCTCGGTGGACGTCAACGCCGGCATCACCTCGCTGTTCTTCGACACCGCCAAGCGCAGCTACTCGCTGCTCTCCAGCGTGGAACTACTGGGCATCTCCGAGCAATCGCTGTTCACCACGGATCCGGCCAAGGCCAACTCCCTGCTCGACGAGGCAGGCTGGACCGAGCGCGACTCGGCCGGCTACCGCTCCAAGGACGGCAAGCGCCTGTCAGTGGTCTTCCCGGTATCCACCAACCAGTCGGTCCCGGCCGAGCAGTCGCTCTTCGAGCAGTTCCAGGCCTCGGCGAAGGCCGTGGGCTTCGAAGTGAAGATTCAGCTGCTGGACCTGTCCAGCTGGTACGGCGCGCTGGCTGAGCACAACTACGACCTGGTCTCCGCCCCGTACACCAAGGTCGGCCCGTCCGTGCTGCGCATCCTCTACCACTCCGACTCCACCGTCCCGGCCCCCTCCGGCTACTTCGCCAACAACGCCCAGGTCAAGAACGCTGCACTGGACAAGCTGCTGACCGACGCCGAGCAGACCAACGACGAGGCGCAGCGCGCGGACCTCTACGCCCAGGCGCAGAAGATGGTGCTGGAAGGCTACTACGTGCTGCCGCTGTACGACCAGCAGAACCACTTCTTGTACGGTGCGCATGTCAAGAACATGGGAGCCACCACTTCGGTGTCATCCCCGGTCTACACCGACGTGTTCCTGGCCGAGTAGCACGCGAATGGGAACACTCGGCTGGGCCGTCCGGAAGATCGGCGGGGCGCTGGTGGTGCTGTGGCTGGTGGCCACCGCCATCTTCATCGGCATCCGCCTGATCCCCGGCGACCCGGCCGAAGCCATCATGGGCGGGCCCGGCTCCCAGGCCTCGGCCGAGGCGCTGGCCGCCGCCCGCGCCGAGTTCGGCCTGGACCAGCCGGTGCCCGTGCAGTACCTGATGTTCCTGGGCAAGCTGGCCCAGCTGGACTTCGGCACCTCCTACGCGCTCAAGCGCCCGGTGCTCGACGTGATGGCCGAGGTGCTGCCCAAGACCATCACCCTGGCCCTGCTGGCGCTGGCAGCCGCCTGGCTGCTGGCGCTGCTCTTCGCCGCGCTGGCCATGCGGGCCAACCGCTTCGGCGCCTGGCTTGGCAGCATGGTGGAGATCGTAGCAGCCGCCGTCCCGCACTTCTGGCTCGGGGCGGTGCTGATCATGGTTTTCTCCTCCGCCATGGGCTGGCTGCCTGCAGTGGACAACGGCACCGGCGCCGGACTGGTGCTGCCGGTGCTGACCCTGGCGCTGCCGCTGGCCGGATTCCTCACCCAGCTGATGCGCGACTCCCTGGCCACTGCGATGTCCAGCCAGTTCGCGCTGGCGGCCCGGGCCCGCGGCGAAAGCCGGCTGGCGGTCTTCTGGCGCCACGGTCTGCGCCATGCCTCGCTGCCGGCGCTGAACCTGACAGGATGGGCGTTTTCCTCCCTGCTGTCCGGCGCGGTGGTGGTCGAGGTGATCTTCGCCCGCCCCGGGCTGGGACGCTCGCTGCTCTCCGCGGTGCTGGCCCGCGACATCCCCATGGTCACCGGCCTGGCGCTGTTTTCCGCGCTGGTCTACATCCTGGTCATGGCACTCACCGAAGCAGTGGAGCGCGCCATCGACCCGGCGGGAGCCGCCTCATGAGCCGGCTGTCAAAGATCCTCGCCTGGCTGTTCATCGCGTTCTGGGCGCTGACCGCCTTGGCCCCGCAGCTGATCGCTCCAGGCGACCCGCTGGCCATCAACCCGGCGCAGGCATTCCAGGCTCCGGGCTCCGAGCACGTGTTCGGCACCGACGAATCCGGGCGGGACATCTACACCCGCGTCATCCACGGCGCCGGAGACTCGCTGTTCATCGGTCTGGCCGCCACCGCCGTGGGCATGGGGCTGGCCATCGTGCTGGGCACCCTGGCCGCCATGGCGCCGCGCTGGCTGGACGGCATCATCCTGCGGGTGCTCGAAGCACTGTACTCCATCCCCTCGCTGCTGCTGGCGCTGCTGATCATCGCGTTCACCGGCCCCGGCGTGGGACCTGCCATCATTGCGGTGGGCTTGTCCACTGCACCGGGCTACGCGCGGCTGGTGCGCAGCCAGATCCGTACGCTGAAGAATTCCGAAATGCTCGAAGCTGCCACCGTGCTGGGCCGCGGCACCTGGCTGAAGATCTGCAACCACCTGGTGCCCAACGCACTCAAGCCGCTGCTCGCCCTGGTCACCCTGGGTATCGGCCAGGCCGTCATCTGGGCCGCGGCGTTGTCCTTCCTGGGGCTGGGAACTCCCCCGCCGGCACCCGAATGGGGCGCGATGCTCTCGGCGGGGCGCACCTACCTGCACCTGGCGTGGTGGATGAGCTTGTTCCCGGGTCTGGCCATCGTGGTAGTGGCCGCCGGCGCCACCCTGATCGGCCGAGCCCTGGGCGGAAAGGCCAGAACCATATGAGCACCCGTGATTCCGCACCGCTGATCACCGTATCCAGCCTCTCGGTCAGCTTCGGCGCCGACGTTGCGGTGCAGGACGTCTCCTTCACCCTGTCCGCGGGACGCGCCCTGGCGCTGGTCGGCGAGTCCGGGTCGGGCAAGTCAGTGACCGCGCGCAGCCTGCTGGGGCTGTCCGGCGGAACCGTCACCGCCAAGACGCTGCGGATCTGCGGCCACGACGGCCTGGCACTGCGCGACCGGGAATGGCAGGGCATTCGCGGCAACGCAGTGTCCATGATCCTGCAGGACGCGCTGACGGCGCTGGACCCGTTGCGCCCGGTGGGCCGGGAAATCGGCGACGCGTTGAAGGTCCACGGCTCGAACTCCCGCGCCGAGCGGTCCGCCAGGGTCATCGAGATCTTAGAGCGGGTGCATATGCCGGATCCCGAACTGCGCGCGCGGCAACGCTCCACCGAACTGTCCGGCGGCATGCGCCAACGCGCGCTGATCGCCCAGGCGCTGATCGGCAACCCGCAGGTGGTCATTGCCGATGAGGCGACCACCGCGCTGGATTCGAAGCTGACCGCCCTGGTGCTGGAGCAGCTGCGCGAGCTGAAGGAACAGGGCCGCGCGGTGCTGATGATCAGCCACGACCTGGCCCAGGTCGCTCACCTTGCCGATGAGATCGCGGTGATGCGCCGCGGGAAGATCGTGGAGCACGGGCCCGCCGCCCGGGCGCTGGAAGATCCGCAGCACGAGTACACGCGCACGCTGCTGCGGGCGGTTCCCTCTGGAATCCCGCGCTTTGTCCCGCTCTCCGCTTCCTCGGCTCACGCCGCGCCCGCGCCCGCGGCCGCTGCCGTCAATGCCGAGGACCCGACGCTGGCGTTGCGCGCGCACAATCTGGGTAAGTCCTTCGGCAGCCACCAGGCCGTGGACTCGGTGTCCTTCGAGCTGCCCCGCGGCACCACGCTGGGCATCGTGGGAGAATCCGGGTCCGGGAAAACCACCACCGCACGCATCGTGCTGGGACTGCAAAAACCCGACTCCGGGCAGGTCCAGCTGCTGGGCCGGGACTTCGCCCCGGGCAAGGAATCCGAGCGCCGGGAGCTGCGCCGTGCCATGGGCGCGATCTACCAGAACCCGCTGGGCTCCTTCGACCCCCGCTACACGGCAGGCCAGCTGCTTACCGATGCCCTGAGCGAGGGCAAGTCCAAGCGCGCGGACGGCGGATACCGCGATGGGGTGGAGCAGCTGCTGGAGCAGGTGGAACTTGATCCCGCGCTCGCCTCGCGCAACCCGCGCGAGTTGTCCGGCGGCCAGCGCCAGCGCCTGGCCATCGCCCGGGCGTTGGCTCCCAAACCCGCGGTGCTGGTGCTCGACGAGCCGGTATCCGCCCTGGACGTGTCGATCCAGGCGACGGTGCTTGACCTGCTGGACCGCATCCAGCAGGAAACGGGAACCAGCTACCTGTTCATTTCCCACGACCTGTCGGTCATCGAGCACATGAGCGACCGGGTCGCGGTGATGACCCGGGGGCGGATCGTGGAGCAGGCAGATACCGCGCAGATCTTCGGGGACCCTCAGCATGAGTACACCAAGTCACTGCTCTCGGCGATGCCGCGGCTTCGCTAGCGGGTTTCCGGCCGCCCACTTGCGGGGCGGCATGTGGAGCTAGCCATAGGAGAGACATGAGTTCTAGCTGCTTGGCTTCGGCCAATCAGGAAAGGAGATCGAACGATGAACGATTCAATCGCAATCAAATTCTGCGTCACGGCCCTGCGCACAGATCAGGAACAGCTGGACGTCGCAAGACGCCTGATCGATTTGGTGCAGCGTTCCGACCTGGATGACCATGTGGGAGTCTGGATGCAGGGCACCGCGCCACAGCTTAGCGTGCATGCCCATTCCGAGCCCGGATACACCCCCGAAATCCACCGAGACTGGATTGACGACATCGAAGAACAGCTCAGCGAGCTGACAAGGAGCCATATTCCACATGCTGAATTCGTTGCGCACATTGCTCCGGAAAGCCTCATCTGCTGAATACCCTTCCCCCACAGCTCGGATCGAAACAACCATGCACACCTCCACCAGCGCTGATGGAACGACGATCTATCGAGGGTTGGACATCAGTTCTTCCTCGTACTGCTGGGACAGCATCACCGCCGAGCACTTGGGCTATTGGATCAATCGATTGCCCCACCTGCGAACCCCGTTCCTGACCATTGCCAAGCCCCGGCCGGGAGTGGAGCACCCGGAATTCGTGCAAACCTACTGGGAGTCCGGTCAGGAATTCACCTTCGAGTGGTGGAACTACTCCCGACCCGGTCTGCATCGCGTGTGCACCGTAATATCGGCACAACGGCTGGTCCAGCTGATCCACAGCTGGCTGGATGGCGATGACAGCCAGCTGGAGAGCGAGCAGTGGGCCGAAGAATACTTCAAGGTCAAGATCCGTAAGCGCTGAGCTGCCAAACCAACCTGCGGCTGCTGGAGGGATAGCGCAGCAGGACCGCAGGGTTGCTGCTCTTGGCTATCCCCTCGATGGGCCTGCCTCAGATGGAATCGACCAGACCGTCCTTGACCTGCTTGCGCAGGATCTTGCCCAGCATCGAGCGTGGCATCTCGTCGATGGCGAGGATGCGCTTGGGAACCTTGTAGGCGGCCAGCAGCTCGCGGCAGTGCTCGCGCAGCGCGTCCTCGTCCAGGGCCGCGCCCTCTTCCAGCTGGACGGCGGCAACCACCATCTCGCCACCGCGGGCCAGCGGCTTTCCGAAGGCGGCGGCGTCGGCGACGTCCGCATGCTGGCGCAGCGCGATTTCAACCTCGGTCGGCGACACGTTGAAACCGCCGGTGATGATCAGTTCCTTGGCGCGGTCCACCATTGTGGCGAAGCCCGCCTCGTCCACCGCGACCACGTCGCCGGTGTGCAGCCAGCCGTCCGCCGTCAGGGTTTTCGCGGTTTCCTCCGGGTTGTTCCAGTAGCCCCGGAAGACCTGCGGCCCCTTGATCAGCAGCTCGCCAGGCTCGCCCTGCGCCACTTCGCGGCTCGGGTCGTCCACGTCGACAACCTTCATCAAGGTGGAAGGGAACGGCACCCCGATGGTGCCGGCATGGCGGCTTGGATGGAACGGGTTGCCCATGGCCACCGGCGAGGACTCGGTCATTCCGTAGCCCTCGACCAGCAGGCCCCCGGACATCGATTCCCACAGCTCCACCACGTGGTCCGGGAGGTTCATCGCGCCGGAAATGCAGTACTTGGCGCTGGCCAAGGACATGCCGCGTTCCTTGGCGGCCAGAGCGGTGCGCTCGTAGATCGGCGGCACCGCGCAGTACACGCTGGCCGGGGACTTCTTCCACGCGTCCAGGATCATGTCCGGGTCGAACTTCGGGAAGAGCACCAGCAGGCCCTGCTTCTTGATGCCGAAGGTCAGGTACAGGGTCATCCCGAAGGCATGGAACATCGGCAGGATCGCATAGAGGATTTCCTTGCGCTCCTGCGCCCCGTGCATCCAGGCTTCGCCCTGCAGGGCGTTGGAGTACAGGTTGAAGTGGGTGAGCATGGCGCCCTTGGGACGCCCGGTGGTGCCCGAGGTGTACTGGATGACCGCGAGGTCCTGGACCTGCGGGTACGGATGCGCCGAATCCAGCGGCGAGGCCTTGAGCAGCTCCTTGAAGGCGAGGGTGCCGCGGGTGCGGGTGGTCAGCGAGTTCCTGGTGTCGCGCAGCTTCTTCACCGGAAGGTGCAGCGCCAGGCGCTTGACGGCAGGGAAGGCCTCCAGCAGGTTCACCGCGACGATCGCGTCGATCGGGATGTCCTTCGGGAATTCCTGGACATGCTCGACCACCTTGTCCCAGGCGATGACCACGCGCGCCTGGTGGTCCTCGAACTGGTGGCGCAGTTCGCGGGAGGTGTACAGCGGGTTGTGTTCGACCACCACGGCTCCCAGGCGGAGCACCGCATAGAATGCGATGACGTGCTGCGGGCAGTTGGGCAGGATCAGCGCCACCCGGTCCCCGGCGCGCACGCCGAGATTCCGCAGCCCTTCGGCGGCCCGCTGGACCTGCTCTCCGAGTTCCTTGTAGCTCATCCGCCGGCCGAAGAACTCGGTGGCCGGGCTGGACCCGGCTTCGAGCACCGAGTGTTCGAACATGTGGCTCAGCGATTCGGTGGGCAGCTTGATTTCGGCGGGAACGCCGGGCTGGTAGTTGGCGGTCCAGGCAGGTGCGGATGAATTCTCCATGCTCCCATCATGCCTTGTCCCGCATCCGCCGGAAACTCTGGCAGCGGACGCAGTCCCCGTCCCGCCTTGGAATTCGCCGAGCCGGGTACCGCCGGCATTCGTGATTTTCCTAGGGTAGTGCCAAGTGCAGGAACAACATTGAGGACGGGGCGCATGGCACGCAAGGATCGGCTCCCGATCATCCGCAAGGGTGCAGGCCGCGGCTTCTACTACGAGCTGGACTCGCAGAGGATTACGGACCAGCAGGAGCTGGACCGCATCAAGGGATTGGCCATTCCACCGGCGTGGAAGCAGGTGCGGATTGCACGCAGCACGCGGGCCAAGGTGCAGGCCGTCGGTGTGGATGCGGCAGGACGCACCCAGTCGATCTACAACCCGGTGTTCAGGGCTCGTCAAGACGAAGCGAAATTCGCCCGGATGCTGGAGTTCGGTACCGCCCTGCCGCAACTGCGCGCCCAAGTGCGCAAGGACCTCCGTCGGCGTTCGGCCAACGAGCAGAAGGTTGCGGCGGCGGTCATCGCGCTCATCGACGAGCATCTGCTGCGGGTCGGAACGCCGGCCCGCTCCGGTGCAGGCGTCTCCTTCGGAGCCACGACCCTGCGCCGCAAGCACGTCAAGCCGGCCCGCGCATCCTTGAAGCTGGAGTTCACCGGAAAATCGGGGCAGCCCCAGTCCATTCGCGTGAGCAATCCCAAGTTGATGCGCATCCTCGAGGAATTGAAGAACATGCCAGGCCACGAGCTCTTCCGATTTCTCGATGAGAACAACCATGCGCACCGCATGGATGCCGATCGGGTGAACAGCTACCTGCGTCAGGCCATGGACGGGCCTTTCACGGCCAAGGACTTCAGGACCTGGGGCGGCACGAGCTGCGCACTGCAGGCGCTGCTCGAGGTCCCGGGCGCCGCCGCCCAGGCACCGGAGCAGCTGGCCAAGCACGCGGTGGAAACAGCGGCCGCGAAGCTCGGCAATACGCCGACGATCGCCCGGGAATCCTATATCGACCCAAGGGTCCTGCTGTTGTGCGAGGAACCCGAGCGGCTGGACCGGCTGCGCCGTTCGTACCGGCAGCTGAAGACCCGACATCACCTGGATCCTGCCGAACGCTGCCTGCTGCGGGTGCTGCGCACGGAGCCCTGAACGATCTGCAGCTGCCCGACGTCCCGCACTAAAGACGACTGCGCCCCATCGAGCGGCCCTGGTCGTCGAGAATCTGGCCCATCTGCTTGACGGTGCGCAGCACCACCGACCGGTCGCTGATGGCCAAACCGGACAGGCGGATTTCCAGGGCCTGCTCCAGCCGCTGCACTTCGCCCAGGTCCTTGAGCCAGACGTCCATAATCACATCGTGCGGCCCCACGGTGTGGGACACCAGACGGACCTCGGGGAGGTTTTCCAGCCTGCCGGCGATGCCCTCCAGCTTGGTGGCCGGGACGCGCATGAAATGCCAGGCGCTGACCGGCCATCCCGAGCGTGACCTGGCCAAATCCGTGCGCTGGATGAGCGATCCGCTACGTTGTATCAAGGCCAGCAGCTCGCGGATATGCCGCGGGTTCTGGTCCAGTTCGGAGGCGATCCTAGTGGCGCTGGCTCGGCCGTCCCGATTCAGCAGGGCCAGCATCGCCCGTTCGAGCTCCGGGTTGCGCGTCGCGGAACGGCTGGTAGCAGGCAGCGGAAGGCCCGCAATACGCGCGCTTTCGTGGGCGTCCAGTGCGCGCACCCGCCATGATCTTCCGTCGATGAGGGTGCGGGCGATGGGGTGGCTGCGCACCGAGGCCACGGAGGGTACCTTGGGCAGCTCGTCGAGCAGGTACTTTCCCAGCGCGTGCGAATCACGTGCTGCGACGGTGGCCACGATGTCGCGGCCGCCGGCCGTCAGGTCGACCGCGATGGCTTCCGGGGATTCGGCCAGCGCGAGCGCGACCTGAGTGTTGGCTCCGGAGTGGCAGTTGATCTCCACCAGCGCCGCCGCTTCCCAAGCATTCCAGTCGAAGGTGGTGATCCAGGCGATGCCGTGGTCGGCCAGCTGCTGCCAGCGTCGGTTCAGCGTCGCGGCATCCGCGCCGAGGATCGGGGCAAGCTGGGTCCACGGGGCGCGCGGGCGGATTTGCAGGGCGTTAATAATCCGCAGATCGAGGGCATCAACCGCATAATCCTGCAACATGACTCCTAAATAGTCTACTTTCAAGCATAGTGCTTAGAAACTCGGCAGGTATTTGTAGCTTTATCTCGGCTCGAACAACTCGCTGCCTTCATTGAAGTATCGGATCATCAGATGTCATCAACAACTCGCACCACCAGGAAGGTGGCCGGCGGCGCCGTCGGCTTCCTGGTCGTTATGGAATTCGGTTCCGGACTGCTGCAAGGCTGGTTCCCTCCCCTGCTCTCCCGTATAGGCTCGGATTTCGGCGTGGAAGCCGCGGCCCTGAACTGGGTCATGGTCATCTACCTGCTGATGACCGTTGCGTTCGTGCCCATCATCGGCAAGCTCGGGGACCTGTACGGTCACAAGAAGATGCTGCTGATCACGGTCTGTCTGGTCGCGGCCGGTTCGTTGCTGGTGCTTTTGCTCCGAGCTTCACCTGGCTGCTGGTTGGCCGCGCGCTGCAGGCCCCGCTGGGCGCCTTCCTCCCGCTGGAATTCGCGATTGTGCGCAGCCGCGACGAGGAGTCGGCCGGGCGCAGCATCGGCAAGCTCGTGGGCGCTTTGACCCTGGGCGGCGCGCTGGGCGCCATGTTCTCCGGCGTACTGCTGTCCGCTTTTGACGACTTGACCCTGGTGCTGCTGGCGCCGGCGCTGTTCCTGGTGTTGTGCATTCCCGTGGTGGCATGGCTGGTTCCCGAGTCCAGCACCCGCACGGCCGGAACGATCGACTGGGCCGGCGCCGTGCTGCTGACCGAGGGCCTGCTGTCCGCCCTGTTGGGCATCTCCAACGCCGCGATCTGGGGCTGGGATTCGGCCGCCACGTGGGGCACCATTATCGGCGGCCTGGTCTTGCTGATGCTCTGGGTGCGCGTGGAAGGCCGCGTGGCCTACCTGCTGATCGACCTGAAGGTGCTCACCGGCACCGGCATCGGCCTGCCGATTGTCGCCGCGGCGTTCTTCGGCGCCCAGATGTTCGGTTCGCAGACCGCCGGGTCGCTGTTCATCATGACCGACCCGAACACCTACGGTTTCGGCCTAGGGCTGGGCAGCTCGGCCGTCGGCCTGCTGTTCCTGGTGCTGGCGCTGATGACGTTCATCGGCACCACCCAAGCCGACCGCATCGGCTCGAAGATCGGTGCGCGTGCCGCGATCATCGCCGGCTCGGTGCTCTCCGCGGTGTCCTTCGGCGGCATGATCCTGATGGCGGACAACGCAACGGCCTTCATGGTGTCCATGGCCATCGGCGCCTTCGGCAACGGCCTGATCCTCGGCCTGCTGCCAGCCATCGTGGTGCGCAAGTCCCCGGCTGATTCGGTGGCCATCGCCTCCGCGCTGTACAACACGACCCGGACCGCCTCCGGCTCGGTCTCCGGCGCCGTGTTCGCCCTGGTGATGTCCTCGGCACTGGTGACCGTCACGGTGGACGGCGCCCCGAGCACGGTGTCGGCCGACAGCACCTACGTGGCCGTCTGGATCATCTGCGCCGTGCTGTCCCTGGGTGTGGCCCTGCTGGCCCTGCGCTTCCGCGACACCTCCAAGCCCGCCGGCGCCCCGGCGGATTCGACCCCCCGTAGCGGCCGCAGCGACCGAAGGAGAGTAACCCATGGAACTGGCCACCGCTTCACCCACCGCCCAGCGCCTGCAGCAGGCCGTGGCAACACACAGCCAAACCCTGCTGGGCCTGTCCGCGGCCCTGCACGCCGACCCGGAAACCGCGTTCACCGAGCACCGCTCGGTGGCCCGCGTGGCCGCCCCGCTGGAACAAGCAGGATTCAGCATCCAGCTCGGTGGATACGATCTGGAGACCAGCCTGCGCGCGGAATTCGGCAGCGGTTCGCTGACCGTGGGCATCTGCGCTGAATACGATGCGCTGCCGGGGATCGGGCACGCCTGCGGGCACAACATCATCGCTTCCGGCGCCGTCGGCGCCGCGCTGGCGCTGGCGCAGGTGGCCGAGGAGCTGGACCTGCGTGTGGTGCTGCTGGGCACCCCGGCCGAGGAAGACGGCGGCGGCAAGGAACTGATGCTGCGCGCCGGGGCCTTCGACGACGTGGACTTCGCCATCATGGTGCACCCGACCCCGGGCATGGACATCGACTGCACCGGTACCTCCTCGCAGGGCTGCGACCGCTTCAAGGTGCACTTCACCGGCGCCGCCTCCCATGCAGCGGCCGCACCCTCGCACGGCGTGAACGCCTCCAACGCCGCGACCATCGCCCAGGTGGCCATCGGCCTGCTGCGCCAGCAGCTGCCCGACGGCATCCGCATCAACGCAGTGGTACTGCCCACCCAGGCGGTCACCAACGTGATCCAGGCGCAGGCCAGTCTGGAGATCGAGGTCCGCGCCCACGACGCCGCGCTGCAGCAGGAGGTCAAGGACAAGGTGCTGCGCGCCTGCCGCGGCGCGGCTCTGGCCAGCGGCTGCGAGATGGACTAGGAGCAGTCCTGCCCCGCCTATCTTCCGGTGCTGCAGGACGAGCGCATCCTTTCCCGCTGGAACAACTCCCTGCGCGCCACCGGCAGGAACCTGCTGCAGCTTCCGGCCGGCAGCGCCGGCGGAGGCTCCACGGACATGGGCAACGTGTCCCAGTACCTGCCGGCGATCCACCCGGTGATTGCCGTGCTGGACGCAGTCGGCATGCCGCACACCGCCGAGTTCGCCGCGGAAACCTGCTCGGCCGGCGCCGACCAAGCGGTGCTTCACGCGGCGGTCGCGCTGGCTGGCACCGCCGCGGACGTCGCCGCCGATGCGGAGCTGCGCCAGGCGCTGCTCCAGGAACGCCGGGAGCGCAAGCCCCGCGCCTGATCCTCCCCGCACGTGCCCCACCATGGCAGACCCCCAACTGCCGTGGTGGGGCACTTTTTGCCCGGTCCCATTCCCTATATGTTTCAACAACACGTCAACAGCATTGACAATATCGTTGACACAGAAGCTGGTGTGAGCCTAGTCTCAGTCAAGAAGGTTATGATTCTCCGCTTTTCCCTGCGAATGGAGCCCCGCGAATGCAACTGCACCACCTGACCGCGACCAAGGCCGGACAGATGTTCCGTGCCAAGGAACTGTCCCCTGTTGAACTGCTGGATGCCGTGGTGCAGCGCACCGCCGAGGTTGAGCCGTCTGTCAACGCGCTGACCGAACAAATGCTGGAGACCGCCTATGACGCGGCCCGCGCCTCGGAACGGAAATTCGCCGCCGGCGAGCAGGATCTGGGCGCACTGGAAGGCATCCCGCTGCTGCTGAAGGAAGAGCAGCCCATCGCCGGATACAAGGCGGAGGAAGGCTCACTGACCGAGCAGGGCACCGTCGCGGATGTCAGCCACCCGATCGTGGACCGCATCTTCGACGCCGGCGCCGTGGTCCACGGCCGCACCACCACCCCTGAATTCTGCTGCGCGCCGTACACGCACTCCAAGCTGTGGGGCGTCACCCGCAATCCGTGGAACACCGAGCTGACCCCGGGCGGATCCTCCGGAGGATCCGGCGCCGCACTGGCCGCAGGCGAATCCATCCTGGCCACCGGCTCGGACATCGGCGGGTCAATCCGAATCCCGTCCTCTTTCTCCGGCATCGTCGGCTTCAAGCCGCCGTTCGGCCGCGTGCCCGGCATGGCGCCATTCAACCAGGACACCTACTGCGCCGACGGCCCGATGGGCCGCAGCGTCGCCGACGTGGCCATGCTGCAGAACGTGATCGCCGGACCGCACCCGGACGACCAGGCTTCGCTGCGCCCCGCTTTGGCGCTGCCGGTGCCTCAGGCCTCCGCCGCCCAGGGCATGAAGGTCGCCCTGTGCATCAATCTGGGCGACTACCCGATCGACCCGGTTATCGAGGCTAACACCCGCGCGGCGGCCGACGCCCTGCGCAATGCCGGTGTCGTAGTCGAGGAAGTGTCCATGCCGTGGAGCCGTAAGAAGATCGTCGAGGCCGCCTGGGCGCACTTCGGCGGCATCATGGGGCCGTTCATCACCGAGGTCGCCGGCGCCGACAGCGACCTGCTGATGCCCTACACCCTTGATTTCGCGCGCCGCGCCGCGCAGGCCGGCACCTTCGCCGAGGGCCTGACCGCCGAGGCGGAGATCTACGCACCGTTGGGCGCGCTGCTGAGCGAATACGACGCGTTGCTGTGCCCGACCCTGGGTGTGCAGGGCATGGCCGCGGACTTCGCCGACCCGGCGGCGCTACTGGAGGTCAACGGCGAGCAGGTTTCCTGGATCGAATCCGCGCTGACCGTGCCGTTCAACGTCGTGGGCCGCGTGCCGGTGCTCGCTGTGCCTTCCGGCGTCGCGCCGAACGGCCTGCCCACCGGCGTGCAGATCGTGGGACGCACCTACGACGATTCCACCGTCTTCACCCTGGGCGCAGCGCTGGAAGCCGAACTTGATCTGTGGACCCAGCCTTCGTGGTGGCCGCAGATGGTGGCGGCGAACGCCTAGAGCAACTCATAAGCCTGCCCGGGCTGTTGTCTCCTCCAACGGCCCGGGCAATTAATGCGCGAGGTTGATCGTCACAACTACTAATTCTTCTCCCTGTGAGCCCAAATGTTCTGAAGATACTGGTGAGTTCCGCGAATCATGTTCGACAATGTTAAACCGTTAGCATTCGTCAATTTGATCTCGCCCAGAGCCTGTAACCTATAGGCCCTATCTCGCCAGAACCCAGGATTGAGTCCTCCGAAATGCTCTGAGAAAGACCCTCCCGTTTGCCACTTGAACAAGGCATCTTCCCAGCTTCCTTTGTGCTTAGGACGCCCGGGCCCCTTCGCGATAAAAGCATCTTCAAATACGGCCATCCCAGAGTTTGCAGCAAATTCCGCTAGTCGATCCGCGCGGAGATCAGATTCGATAGACTGTGCTGCCCTCCAAACTTCTAGACCACTGTCCGCGTCAAGTCCCCCCTCGAGCCCGAACCTCAGCACAGCTCGGTTACTGGCGAAACGTGCCTCGACTATGAAAAACAGGTTCGTACTTGGGACACGGTTCCAAGTTTGAATGATGGAGTTTCCGCCGCCCAACGTCACTGTCGCTGAAACAGAATCAAAATCGGCACTGAGCTCCTGCCTGAGTCTTCGCACCACCATCTTCATGACATCTACATTGCCGATATCTGCGAAGCACTTCGCTTCTTCCAAAGAAGCTACGTCCATGAATAAACTGTCCACGATATTTCGCCTATGCTGGAGGATCTCTTGGATCTGTATAGAAAGCTCTCGCGCAAGCACCACATCAGATTTACCCCAATGATCAAATAGTTCATCGAGGTACAGAGGAACCCAGCCCTGCCGTGGAAGCTCACTGTGCGGATCCAGGGATGCGAGAAATATCTTGGCGTCAGCTTGAAGAGACCATGAGTCATAGAGGCAGACTTGTTCATCGCTCAACGAGTGATTGAGCTTGACCTCAATAGCTGCCGTTTGTCCTGAAGCACTTTGGAGTACAAGATCGGCACTTCCTTGAGCGCTTTCTGCGGAAATTCTAGTTTCTCTTTCTATTGATACCGGAACAAAATCAAGCGGAGTTTTCGCCCATGGTTTCGGGTCCAATTCTGTGAGGAACTGCAACATGTCCGAGACCGCTGTCTCTCGGTTCAGTATCCGGGCGAGCCCTCTCGAACGTTGAAGTCCCCTTGCAGGAATATCAGTTTCGTTAATATTTTCCATACACAAATTGTCGCGGATCTTAGAAGTAAAACTCACTTTCATAAATCCGTCGTGTCGTTTATAACAAAAATCTCCCGAAATGCTTCTAACCGCATTTTCTGCAAATACCAGCTTCAGTTACTCTTCCTGCGATTTAGTAAAGTCATATTAGGGCTTTTCAAGCAACCAGCTGCCGGACGCATTTTCGTCATTTTCCTGCAATGGGCTCAGATGCGCGGACTGCGCTATTGTCCTTGATATTTGGACTCTACGATGTGTAATCGCGATCAGCAAGACCCGGGTCAAACTGATCCGACTCGTTGTCTCCTCCAATGGCCCGGGCATCTCCGTGTCCGGAGTTGTTCGCCGCGATTGAAGTGCGTGTCCTGTCCTGCGCAGCATTCCAAGTGCGATTTGTAGTCGTTTTCTTCAAGGTTGATCACGAACGCACGGCGCTCGCAGATCAACCCGCCGCGCATGACAAAGACCTCTCCCATGGCCATACGCACCTGTTCTCCGGTGGCGCGGTGGGTTTCACCGTGGATCTCCGCCATGACTGTGTCGTTCTCCTCGACTAGGCGCACGATGCGCAGCACAGGGTATCCGCTGAAATCCTCGTTCTCTATGGCGGCGCCATAGGCTTGCTTTCCGGTGAGGCGGAAATGCCCGAAGACTGTCCAGACGATGTCTTCGGTCAGGCAGGACAGGATCTGGGCATGGTCGTTCTTGTTGAATCCGTCGATGTATTTTTCGACAGTTTTCTTGTTCACTGACATTTCTCCGCTCCTCAACGCCGGCCGGGATTTCAGGCTAGGTCCGTCGGCGGCGTTTGGGAATGCCGAAAAAGCAGCAGGCGGTGAAATGAACAAAATTTTTGTTCATTTCATCGCCTGCTGCGGGATTGGCGGAAGTTACTTCGCCAGGTACATCTTGCGCAACGGAGCCTCAAGTACCCAGGTGGTGTTCATGCCCTCGCGCAGGTGGCAGATGCTGCCCGGAACCAGGTTCACCGTCTGCTTCTCGAAGCCGTTGACCGGATGGATCGTGACGGTCGCGGTGCCGGACAGCACGATGAACAATTCCTCGGCCTCGACATCGCTCATCGTGCCGGCGCTCATCTCCCACAGGCCGAACTCGGCGCCGAAGATCTCGCCCAGCGATTCGGCGGCGGTGGTCGGGTCCCCGGCCAGCGACTGCTCCGCAGGCACCGGCTCGTGGGCCAGTTCAACGGACAGTGCGTCGACGCTGCGGGTGTTCGCCCCGATCTCGAAGACGGTGGTGTTTTCGCTCATGAATCAAATCCCATTCCAATAGCATCCATAGTTCGCAGGAATACTCCCCGCTTGCCTTCCCGGCGATCGGCGCGCGCCATGGCCGAAGTCATCATCTTAACCCCTAGCCAGGCAGCTGGTTCAGGAGGGAACGGCAACGGCTTCTTCTTGACCATTTCCAGGCCGGTCAGCTCGGTCGGCTTGCCCTCCAGCAGATCCAGCATCACCTTGGCGCCGAAGCGGGTGGCTCCCACTCCCAGTCCGGTGGAGCCCGCGCAGGAGGCAACCTTGCCATTGTAGGCCACGTCGAAGAAGGAGAAGAAGCGGCTGCACGAATCGATCGCTCCGCCCCAGGCGTGCGAGAACTTCAGGTCCTGCAGTGCCGGGAAGGTCGCGAAGAAGTGCGCTGCCAGACGGGTGTAGGTCGATTCCGAGTGGTAGTGCGCCCTATCCACCTTGCCGCCGAAGAAGTACAGCGCGTCGTACCCGCCGTACAGGATGCGGAAGTCCCCGTTCTCGTCGATGATGGGACGCGAGTAGTGGAAGCGGCTGTTCAGATCCACCAGGCCGTGGAGCGTATCCCAGCCGATGGCCTCGCGCTGCGCCTCGGTCAGCGGCTCGGTGACCAGCGCGTAGTCGTAGACCGGCACGGTCATCAGCGCGTTGCGCTTGAGCAGCGACGGGAACACGTTGGTTCCCAGGGCCACCTTGGAGGCGGTGACTTTCCCGGCGGCGGTGGAGGCGAGCATGGTGGAACCCTGCTCCTGCAGCGATTCGACCTTTGACTGCTCGTAGACCTTCACCCCCAGCTCTTCGCAGACCCGCAGCAGGCCCCAAACCAGCTTGGCCGGGTTGACCAGCACGGTGTCGGCCTTGGACCAGGAACCGGAGAGGAAGGAATCGGAGGCGATCAGCGCCCGGGTTTCCTCCCGGTCCAGGTACAGCACGTCCTCGCCGTTGGATTCCTCGCGCAGCCAGGCATCCTGGTGCGGCTCGGTGGCCACCGCCAGGGCGCCTTCCTGAATCAGATCGCAGTCGATGTCGTAGCGGCGGATGGTGGCGACCATCTCGGCCAAGTTCTCCTCGCCGAGCTCGGCTAGTCGCGCGTTCTCCTTGGGCAGGTGGTTCTCGCCGTTGGATTCGCCGTGCACCAGCGAGGCTTCGCAGAAGCCGCCGTTGCGGCCCGAAGCTTCGTCGCCCACCCAGCCCGCTTCCAGCAGCACCACGTCGGTGTGCGGGTTGCGTTCCTTGGCCTGCAGCGCGGTCCACAGCCCGGTGTAGCCGCCGCCGACCACCAGCAGGTCAGTGCGGATCGAGCCGGTCAGCTTCGGCCGGTTGCCCGGGCGGGCCGGGGTGTCCAGCCAGTAGACCGCGCGCTTGGTGTCGCGCAGCGAGGCGGCGCACAGGGCAGGGTCGATCGTCTTTTCGGCATTCTCGAAGAATGTCGGTCGTGGTGTAGTCATCACACTTTTCTCAGGTAGTTTCTCGCGGTATTAATGCGAGTTGTTTGCTGCCGGTTCGCGCTGGGCTTCCCAGCGAGGACGCGGCACCGAAGCAAGCAGCTTCTTGGTGTAGTCGTGCTGCGGGCTGTTCAGCACCTGGCCGGTGGGGCCGGATTCAACGATGGTGCCGGACTGGACCACCACCAGCTCGTCGCAGATCTCGCCCACGATGCCCAGGTCGTGGCTGATGAACAGGACAGCGACGCCGTTCTCGCGGCGCAGCTTGTTCACCAGTTCCAGCACCTGTGCCTGCACCGAGACGTCCAGGGCGCTGGTGGCTTCGTCCAGCACCAGCAGGCGCGGGTTCAGGGCCATGGCCTTGGCGATGGCCACACGTTGGCGCTGGCCGCCGGAGAGCTTGCGCGGGAAGAGGTTGGCGTGCTTCTCCTGAAGGCCCACGCTTTCAAGCAGCTCGGTGATGCGCTGCTTCATGGCCTTGGCATCCAGCTTGTAGTGCAGCTTCAGCACCCGCTCCAACGCCTTGGCCGGGGTCAGCCGGGAGTCCAGGGACTGGTACGGGTCCTGGAACACCATCTGCACACGCGAGGCGCGCTTCAGCCGGCGTTCCTTGGCCGAGCCTTGGTTGATCGGGCCGCCGGAGACCACCATGTCGCCGGTGTCCTGCTCTTCCAGGCCTGCCACGATGCGTCCGAGGGTCGACTTGCCGGAGCCGGATTCGCCCACGATTGCCAGGCCGCCGCCGGCGGGGATGGAGATCGAGACGTCCTGCAGCGCCTTGACTGCAGGCTGGCCGTGCGGGTGGTAGGTCTTGAAGACGTTTTCCACCTTGAGCACCAGCTCGTGCTCCTGCGGGGTGTCTAGGCTCAGCGCGCCGGCCGAGGGGACCCCGCGCATCGACGGGGTCGAGGCGACCAGCTGCTTGGTGTACTCGGAGGTCGGCGCGGTGAACACCTGGCGGGTGTCGCCGGTTTCCTGCAGCTGCCCGTTGCGCAGCACGTAGGTGCGGTCGGCAATCGAGGCGGCCAGGGCCAGGTCGTGGGTGATGAACAGCATGCCCATGCCGCGTTCGGCCACCGCGGTGGCCAGCAGCTCCATGACCGCCGCCTGGGTGGTGACGTCCAACGCGGTGGTGGACTCGTCGCAGATCAGCAGCTCCGGGTCGTTCATAAGCGCGCCGGCGATCATCACGCGCTGCAGCATGCCGCCGGAAAGCTCGTGCGGGTACTGCTTCATGCGCGCCTCGGGGTTGGTCAGCCCCATGGCGCCCAGCAGCTTGACCGCCTGGGCTTCCAGGGCGGCGCGGTTGGCGCCGGGCACCTGCATCATCGGCTCGATCAGGTGCGCACCCAGGGTGCGCACCGGGTTGATCGAGGAGCGCGGGTCCTGGAAGACCATGGCGGCGCGGGTGCGGCGCAGGTCACGCAGCTTCGCGGTCGGGGCGCCGAGCACCTGGGTGCCCACCAGATTGATGGAGCCGCTGGTCTTGGCATGGCGTGGCAGCAGGCCGAGCACCGCGCGGGCGGTCAGCGACTTGCCGGAGCCGGATTCGCCGACCAGGGCCACTGTTTCACCGGCGGCGATGTGCAGCGACACCGCATCAAGCAGTCGGGTGGTCAATCCGTTCTGGCGGATTTCAATGCCCAGATCATCGATTTCTAAGAGGTTCATGCGAACGGATCTCCCAACTTGTCCGAAAGCCAGCCGCCGATGGAGTTCACGGCGACCACGACCAGCACCACTGCCACCGAGGGCACCAGCGCCGGCAGGAAGTTGCCTGCCACCAGGGCGCTCTGGCCTTCGTTAATCATGTTGCCCCAGTCGGCGGTCGGGGCCTGGATGCCCAGGCCCAGGAAGGACAGGGCGGCCAGCTCGACCAGCACATAGCCGAAGTTCTGGGTGGTCTGCGAACCGACCACACCCAGCACGTTCGGGGTCACGGCGCGGATGGCGATCCACGGGGCGGCGAAGCCCTGCACCTTGTAGGCCGCCACGTACTGGCGGTTCTTCTCGGTGGCCACCAGCTGGCGGGTGAGCCGGCCGATGTACGGGGTGTAGGCGATCGACATGGCGATCACCGGGGCGGTCAGGCCCTTGCCGAACAGCGCCACCGCCAAGATGGCCAGCAGCAGCGCCGGGAAGGCCAGCACGATGTCGAACAGGCGGGACAGGATCGCGTCGATCTTGCCGCCGGCCCAGCCGGCCCACAGGCCCAGGACCAGGCCCAGCAAGGTGGAGAGGATCAGCACGAAGATCGGGCCGGCCAGCGCGGTGCGGGCGCCGAAGATCATGCGAGAGACGGTGTCGCGGCCCAGCGCGTCGGTGCCCAGCAGGTGGGTCAGCGTCGGGTTGGAGTTCACGTTCAGCAGGTCCACGGCGGCCGGCTTGTACGGGGCCACCATCGGGGCGAAGATCGCCGCGAGGATGACCACGGCCACGAAGACCACTGAAAAGACCAGACCCCAGCGGGTGCGGTGCAGGCTCAGGCGCTTGAGGCCCTGGCGCGGAGCTTGGATGCTCATCGTGCTCCCTCCCCGGCCTTCAGGCGCGGATCGATGACGGGACCCAGAAGGTCGACGATGGTGTTGATGGCGACGAATGCGGTGACCACGATCAGCACGATCGCCTGCACCACGGGGAAGTCGAGCCGGTCCACGGAGGAGACCAGCAGCGAACCCATGCCGGCCAGGCCGAAGGCCTGCTCGACGATGGCCGAGGAGACCAGCAGTCCTGCCACCAGCAGGCCGGAAACGGTCATGATCGGGCCCAGCGAGTTGCGCAGCACGTGGCGGAAGACCACTGCCACCTCGGTGACCCCGCGGGAGCGGGCCACCTCGACGTGTTCGCGGGAGAACTCCTCCATCATCGCGGAGCGGGTCACGCGCCCGACCACCGCGATGAATGACAGCGCCAGCGCCAGCGACGGCAGGACCAGGTGGTAGACCATGTCCCAGAAGCCCTCTCCGGAGCCGAAGGACGGGAACATGCCCAGCTGGATCGAGAAGAACGCGATCAGCACGATCGCGCCGACGAAGGACGGGATCGCGGCCAGCGCGGACATCGAGGCGATGATGCCGCGGTCGATCCAGGATCCGCGGAACAGCGCCGCGCAGATGCCTGCGGCCAGGCCGAGCACCGCGATCATCAGCCCGGCCATGACGACCAGGCCCAGGGTGACCGGCAGGCGGTCGATGATCACGTCGGAGACGTCCTGGCGGTACTGCAGCGAGCGGCCGAAGTCGCCCTGCAATACCCCGGTGATCCAGTTCCAGTACTGCTGCAGCGGCGGCAGGTCCAGCCCGTAGATCGCGGTGACTTCTGCGATCGCCTCCGGGTTGGGGCTGCGCCCGCGCAGCAGGAAGCTGATCGGGTCCCCCGGCACCAGCCAGCGTGAGAAGAACACGATCGCCGAGGAGATGAACACGGTGAAGATGAACGCGCCGATCTTGCAGGCCGCCAGTTTCACGGCCTTGGCCGTGTTGCCTTTGGGCTTGCCCGGCGCTGCTGCGGCCGGGGCGGTTGCCAGGTTAGTTTGAGCCAATTTGTGCCGCCCAAGGGTAGTAGAGGTAGTTCACCGACGGCGTCGCGCCGGTGACCCTGTCGCTCATCCACAGCGAGGTGGGGCTTTCGTACAGCGGCAGCCAGGGCAGCTGTTCGTTCAGGATCTGCTGGGCCTTGAGCATGTTCTCCGTGTCGCCGGCCAGCGCCTTCTTCCCGTGCAGGGCTTCGTTCACTGCCGTGTCGTAGGACTTGTCGCTGAACTCGGAGTAGTTGGAGAAGTCGCCGGTGCGCATGATGGAGAACATCTCCAGCGGGTTGCCGATGGACAGGTACCAGTTGGTGAACACCAGGTCGGTGCCCTCGCGGGCCGCCGGATCGGAGAACAGCGCGGTGTAGGCGTTCGGGGTGACGGTCTTGATGGTGGCCTTCAGCCCGATCGATTCAGCGGCCGCCGCGCTGGCTTGGGCGACCACGGCGAAGTTGTTGCCCATCGGAGCGGTGGTGATGGTGATTTCCTGGCCTTCCACGCCGGCTTCCTTGATCAGCGCGGTGGCCTTCTCCAGGTCGTAGCCGTAGCTTTCCAGGCTTCCGAAGGCTGCGTCCTGCACCTTGGCGTCCTGCTGGCCCCAGACGGATTCGCTGGTCAGCGCGTCGGTCGGGTTGGCGTAGCCGGATTCGGCGGCCATCACCAGTCCGTTGCGGTCGATGGCCATGAGCAGAGCCTTGCGCACGCGCTCGTCGGCCAGCGGGCCGTCGGTGGCGGTGACCATCAGCGAGTTCACCGAGGAGTTGGTGCCGAAGTACATCTGGCCGGAGCCGGTAGCCTGCAGCTCGGTGATGGCGTTGGACGGGATCATCCAGCCGCCGTCGATCTCACCGGACTTCAGCGCGTTCACGCGGGCCACCGGATCGGTCATGACCACGAAGTCCAGGTTCTGCGCCTTGGCGACCAGGTCCTTGTCCCAGTAGTCGTCGAAGCGCGAGAAGCTGAGCTTTTCTCCGCTGCTCCAGTTCTCCAGCTGGAACGGGCCGGTGCAGTCCACCCCTCCGGTGGCGTTGCCGTAGTCGGCCCCTGCTTCTTCCAGGGTGGCGGCGGATTCGATGACGCCCGCCGCGCCGGAGAGCGACTCGTTCAGGATCGCGTCCGGCTTGGTGGTGGTGATGGTGACCTCGTAGTCGCCGGTCTGCTCGATGCTCTTCACATTGGCGAAAGCGCTGTACCAGAAGGAGCCGACCTCTGGATCCAGGTGGCGGTTCAGCGAGGCGGCGACATCCTTGGCGGTCAGCTGCGTGCCATCGTGGAACTTGACACCCTGGCGGATGGTGTAGACCCAGGTATTCGGGGTCGGGTTCTCCCACTTCGTCGCCAGGCCCGGGGAGATCGACAGGTCGGCGTCCAGGCGCAGCAGCGATTCGCAGACGTTGGCCAGCACCTGGTTGTCCGAGTAGTCGAACGCGTAGGCGTAGTCCAGCGAGTAGGGCTCGGCGTACAGCGACCAGCTCAGGGTGTCCAGCTCGCCGCTCGGGGCCGGGGTGGAGTCCGAGAGTTCGAAGTTCGGCTTTTCAACCGAGGATCCGCCTGCGGCGCCGCAGGCGCTCAGTGCGAGCACGGCGGCCAGGGCCGCGGTGGTGGTCAGCGTTTTCTTCAATGTATCGCCCCTTCCTAGTTTGCGGTGAGCGCTGCGGAGGCTGCGCGGTAGACGCACTTGCCGTCGATCCAGGTGGAGGCCACCTGGCTGCGGTAGATCTGCTCGGCCGGAACCTCGAACGGGTTCGGCTCGACGACCAACAGGTCGGCCAGGTAGCCCTCAGCGATGGATCCGGTGATGGCGTCCAGGTGGTTCACGTAGGCGGTGCCGGAGGTGTAGGCGGCAAGGATGGTGGCCAAATCCAGGCACTGGTGCTCGCCGCCCAGCGGAACGCTATCGTTCTCCGGTGAGATGCGGTTGACGGCGATGTGCGAGCCTTCCAACGGGTTGGCGCTGGAGACCGGCCAGTCGCTGCCGGCCGCCAGACGGGCGCCGGAAGCCTGGATGTCCCCGAACGGGTACTGGCGGTCCTGCGCGGATTCAGGCATGAACGGCAGGGTCAGCTCGTCCAGCTGGTCCTCGTGGCAGGCCCACAGCGGCTGCAGGTTCGCGGTGGCGTCCAGCTGGGCGAAGCGGGCGCTGTCTTCCTTGGTCACGATCTGCAAGTGCGCCAGGTGGTGGCGGTTGGCGCTCGGGCCGTTGGCCTGGCGGGCGGCTGCCACTGCGTCCAGCGCGTCGCGCACGGCGCGGTCGCCCAGGGCATGGAAGTGTACCTGGAATCCGGCGGCGTCCAGCGCGATGACGTAGGTCTTCAGGTCCTCGGCGGACACGAAGGAGATGCCGTTGTTGTGGGTGGCGTGGCCGCACTTGTCGCGGTAGGGCTCGATCATCGCGGCGGTGAAGTTTTCCGCGACACCGTCCACCATCATCTTCACGGTACCCAGCGAGTAGCGTTCCGGGTGGCCCAGCTCTTCGGCGCGGGCGCGGGCTGCGATCATGCCTTCGAGCTGCTCCAGGCCTTGGTCGCGCTTCCACCACTGGGCGCCGCGCACGCGCACCTGCAAGGTGCCTTCGGCCAGTGCGCGCTCGTAGGCCTCGGCGTTGTTCGGCGCGTCGTCGTCCTGCAGGATCATGGCGTCCTGCCAGGCGGTGATGCCCAGCGCCAGCATGTCTTCCTGCGCCTTGTGCAGGCCGGCGAGCACGAAGTCCTTGTCCAGTTCCGGGGTGTACGCCTCGACCAGGCCCATGGCGCCCTCGTGCAGGGTGCCTGCCGGGGAGCCGTCTTCCAGGCGCTCGATGCGCCCGTCGGCAGGGTCGGGGGTGTTGGCGTCGATGCCTGCACGCTTGAAGGCGGCGTTGTTGGCCCACAGCGAGTGGTGGTCGCGGCTGTGCAGGGCTACCGGGCGGTCGGCCACCACGGCGTCGATCAGCGAGGCCAGCGGCGCGCCGTTCGGGTAGTGGTCCATGGACCAGCCGGCGCCGACGATCCATTCGGTGTCCGGATTGGCCGCGGCGTAGGCGGCGATCAGCGCGACGGCTTCCTCGGCGTTCTCCGCTTCGGCCAGGTTGCACTGCAGCAGCTCGGTGCCCCCGGAAACCGGGTGCATGTGGGAATCCTGGAAGCCCGGGGCCAGCAGCGCGCCGGCCAGGTCGACCAGCTCGGTGGTTTCGTCGATGTAGTTTTCCAGCTGGTCCTGCGCCACGATGGCGCTGATCTTGCCGTCGTTGACCAGCACCGCCTGCCCGCGAAGCGGCTGGCCGGAACCGGTGAAGACGCTGCCGGAATGGAATGCTACCTGGGCTACCTGAGGCATCTGTGACCCTTCTCTCAATATCTTGTTGGATAGAACACTATTTGAGGTCAACAAGTCTGTCAATGCTGTTGACAGACTTGTTGTCAGGTACGAAAGTGGTCTCGGGGTTTGTTCCAAATCCCAGTCTTTCGCGCACCCTGAAAGGAGCCACCAATGACGCCCCGAGCCACGGCAAATGGCAGAAAAAAAGCGGCCTTGACAGGGAGACTTTTATTCAGTCAGGGCTACGATTGGCACTTGGATCCGCCAAGAGCGATCTGACGTACCGTGACATCGGCAAAGACTTGGGCATCGACGCCACGGCGATTTATCGCCATTTCCGCAACAAGGATGATTTGCTCGAACAATTGCTGGACCGCATCCTGATGCAGGTCTGCGAGTGCACGGCCACGCCGGTCGAGGACTGGGAACGGCGGCTCGAAGAATTCGCGGAACATACCCTCCGCAGCTTCCTGGCCAATCCGCCCATCGCTCTGGTCGCCAACAGCTACACCACCAACGGCCCCGGCGAACTGGCCACGATGGAGCTGATCCTCGAATGCTTCGCCCAGGCCGGTTTGCGCGGCGCGCAGCTTGCCTCGCAGTACGCGGTGTTCGCGTCATACCTCATTTCAAGTTCGGTGGGCCTGGTCCGCGACTACCTCGATTCCCCGGATGATCTTTCCGGGACATGGTTCGGCGGGCCCTTGGCAACAAATTGCCCGAACCATCTGCGCACCGCCGAGCTGCAAGCCGAAATCCTGAATCTGGACCAGCGGGCGCTGTTCATCGCCGGGGCGAGGCAGCTCATCAGGAGCGCCAAGCAGCTTGCCGCGGCGCCTGCCTGAACGGAAGCACCAGCGCACCAGGCCATCCGGTCGCCCTTGTGGCTTGGCGCGCCACAGATTCGGCTCCACCGCGTAGGCTAACGGCATGACCAGTGAAATGCCGTCCGGGAACCTACGGGTCCTTCGGATTTTTTGCGACTACGGGGCCGAATGGCCCCTGTGGGAATGCGGCATGCAGATCCCGGAGGATTACGGCCTGTCCGACGCCCTGTGCGTCAGGCTTTCGCAGTGGAATGGCCAATTCCAGCAGCACATGCACTGGGACCGCGGATGGAGCACGGGATTCGACGAGCGGAGGTGGATCCAGGACGGACGACAGCTGGCCAGGGATGTCCAACGAGAGGTGGGAACCGCAATCCACGTCGACTACGGACCGTGATCCTTTCCGCAGCACTCGCTTTAAACCGAGCAGCCTCCCGAATTCAATGGAATCCGGGAGGCTGCTCATTTTGCCCCGTGGCGGCGGTGGCGCTACTTCGCGCCGATTTCCGCACCCCATGGGTAGTACATGAAATTGATCGACGGCGACGGGCCGGTGATCTTGTCATTCATCCACAGGTAGTTCGGCGACTCGTAGAGCGGCAGCCATGGAAGCTGGTCGTTGGTGATTTCCTGCGACTTCACCGCTGCGGCATAACGCTCCTGCGGATCCATCGTACTCAGGGCCTCGTTGGTTGACTTGTCGTAGTCGGCAACCGACCAGTTGCCGTAGTTCGAGAAGTCATCGGTGCGCAGGATGGAGAACATCTCCAGCGGATCGCCGACTGACAGGTACCAGCTGGTGTAGTACAGGTCGGTGCCCTTGCGAGCTTCGGGATCCGAGAACAAGGCGGTGTAGGCATTCGGGGTCACGGTATTGATCGTGGCCTTCAGCCCGATGGACTCCGCCGCGGCAGTGGTCGCCTGCGCGATGACCGCGAAGTCGTTGCCGATCGGCGCGGTGGTGATGGTGATTTCCTCACCCTTCACACCCTGCTCCTCGATGATCTTGGTCGCCGCGTCCAGGTCGTATGGGTACTCCTTCAGGTTCTCGAAGGCTGCCTTGCGGGTCGCCTCGTCGGCCTGGCCCCACACCGATTCGGTGGTGAAGGAATTGCTGGCCTTGCCGTAGCCCTGCGCGGCGGCCTGGACCAGGCCCTCGCGGTCAATGGCCATCAGCAGCGCCTTGCGCACTTCTTCGTTGCCCAGCGGGCCTTCAAGATCGGAAACCACCAGGAACTGCATGGCGGTGTTCAGGCCGAAATGGACCTTTCCGATACCCGAGGAATTGAGCTCCTCGATGGCGTTGGCCGGAACCATCCAGCCGCCGTCAACCTCGCCGGACTTCATGGCATTGATGCGGGCCACCGGATCGGTCATGATCACGAAGTCCAGCTTCTTGGTTTTCGCCGCCAGATCCTTGTCCCAGTAGTCGTCGAAACGGGTCAGCGAAATCTTCTCGCCGTTCTGCCACTTGTCCAGTTCGAACGGACCGGAGCAGTTCACGCCGCCCTTGGCGTTGCCGTAGTCGCTGCCGAGGGCCTCGAAGGTCTTGGCCGAGTCGATGACGCCGGCCGCACCGGACATCGACTCCCCGAACAGCGCATCGGGGATCTTGGTGGTGACGGTGACTTCGTTGGCACCGGTCTTCTCGATCTTGTCGACGTTCTGGTAGACCGAGAACCAGAAGGATCCGACGGCCGGATCGATATGGCGCTTCATCGAGGCCACCACGTCGTCGGCCGTCATCTCCGAACCATCGTGGAACTTCACACCTTCGCGAATGGTGAAGACCCAGGTGGTCGGGGTCTTGTTCTCCCACTTCGTCGCCAAGCCCTGGGAAACTGTCATGTCCGGCTCCAGGCGCAGCAGCGATTCGCAGACGTTCGACAGGACCTGGTTGTCCGCGTAGTCGAAGGCGTAGGCGTAGTCCAGCGAGAACGGTTCGGCATAGGTCGCCCAGGTCACCTGGTCCAGCTCGCCGCTGGGGGCCGCCGTCTTGTCGGTGATCTCGTACTTCGGGCCTTCCGGCTTGGCCCCTTCGCCGCCGCCTGCGGCGCACGAAGTCATCAGCAGCGCTGCACCGGCCACCATGGCCGCGGACGCGAGCTTCTTTCTCATTTCGGTCTCCCTAGCTATGAGGTTTCTGATCGAAGTGACGAATCCCCGTCGAGTCGTCCCCACTGCAATGACCGGCCGCCGTGCCCCAGGAGGCCGGACCAACATTTCGCAATGTGACGCTCGTTACTTCAAGTGTTAGATATGAGACTAAGCGTGCGTCAATCACGCTGTCAATGGTGTTGACATTTCTGCTGTCACGAAGAAATGTAAGATGACCGGAAGAGTCGAAAACCGGCTCCACCACGTCAGGAAGAAGGTTGCATGGCCACCAAAGCGGCTGCCAAGCGCGCAGTGAAGCCCCCTCTGGACCGCGAGGCTTTTGTCGAAGCCGCGCTGCGCCTTGCCTCCAGCCAGAACACCGTGAGCCTGACCTTCCGCGAACTGGGCAACGAAATGGGTGTCGATCCTACGGCGATCTACCGGTATTTCCGGAACAAGGAAAGCCTCATGCAGGAGCTGCTGGACCGGGTCTTCCTCATGGCCATCGAGCGCTTGGAAACCCCCACCGGCCAGTGGCAGGAATGCCTGCAGGAATTCGCCGAACGCACCCTTGACGTCTTCATGGAGCACCCAGCCATCGCCGCCTCCGCCACCTCGCTGACCACCAGCGGGCAGGGCGAGCTGGACAGCATCGAACTGATGCTCACCTGCTTCTCCAATGCAGGCCTGCAGGGCAGGGCACTGGCCGAGCAGTACGCGATCTTCGGCTCCTACGTGCTCTCCGGCGCGGCAGGACTTGCCGTCGACCAGGTCGAGTCCTCCGATCCGGATTCCACCGCATGGTTCTCCGGACCGCTGCTCGCAGACCCGCGCACCACTCCGCTGGCCAATTCGATCCGCGAGGAAATCCTGGACCTGGACCACCGCGAGGTCTTCCTCTCCGGGGTCCGCCAGATCATCCAGGCGGCACGCCAGCGGTAGCCTGCCGTCCTGTATCCCGGCGCGGAGGTGCCGGGCGTGGCCGACATCCTTGAACCATGACTGATCCTGTTCGCGCGCTGATTCAGCGGCTCTGGAAACGCGACATCGTGCGGGCAGGTGTCGGCGCGGCAGTGCTGACGCTGGTGTACTTCCTGGTGCCCATCCCGGACTCCGTTCCGGGAGCGCCCTGGCGTTATGTCGCCGTGGGCGCCTTGCTGATCGGGCTGATCGTGCTGGTCGTCCGGCACCTGCATGGACAGCCCTCGCGCACCAGCAACCTGCTGCTGCTCCTGCACGCCATCATGGTGGTCTTCTCGCTGATCTTCTATACGATCTCGCTGCGCAACCCGGAGGAATTCGTCGGGCTGGAGACCAGGATCGACGCCCTGTACTTCACGCTGACCACCATGACCACCACCGGCTACGGGGACATCGTGGCGGTGGGTCAAACCGCCAGGTCGCTGGTCATCGCTGTTTTCGCCTTCGACATCATCTTCCTGAGCCTGCTGGTCGGTGAAATCGGCCAGTCGGTGCGCGAGCGCCGGCACCGCGATTCCAGGAAGGAGGACGGCGAGCAGTGAGCGCACTGGCAAGCCGGCTGAGGCTGGCAGGGCTCGCGATGCTCTACGGCGCAGCCGCCGGCGTCCTGGCCCAGCTGACGCTGCAGGGCATGACCTCGCTGCAGCACCTGGTGTGGGCAGGACCTGCGCCCTGGTGGCGGATCGCCGCCACCATCTGCGCGGGCGGCGCGCTGCTCATCGTGCTGCGCCGCATCAGCGAGCCGCTGTCCATGGCCGAGCTGCTGCGCGCCGATCCCACGGACCGCGCGAAGCGCCACCGCATCATCCTCGTCACCGCCCTGTCGGGCATCGTCTCCATCGCCTTCGGCGGCGCGGTGGGCCCCGAGGCGGGCCTGCTGGCGGTCATCGCCCAGGTCTCGGTACTCGTCGGGCACTTCATCACCCGCGACCTGCGCGAAGAGCGCATGCTCCACTCGGCCTCCATCGCCGGGGCGCTGAGCGGGCTGTACGCCTCTCCGCCGGGGGCCGCCGCCACCGACGACGGCGAGCTGGGGCCGCAGAAGCTGCTGCAGGTGCTGGCCGGCGTGGCCGGCTTCTTCGCGTTCATGTTCTGCTCCAAGGTCGTCTTCGGCAACAACGGGATCGCCGCAGTACAGCTCGATGACGGCGCAGTGACCTGGCGGATCTCGCTCGTGGCAGCGGTGGGCGCCGCGGCCGGCTTCGCCTTCCAATGGCTGCACCATGCGCTGGCCCGGGTCGCACGGCTGGTGTCCCGCCCGATGCTGGCGACCGCTGCGGACACGCTGGCCTTCGCCGCGCTGGCCGCGGCGCTGCCGATTGTGCGCTTCTCCGGCCACCATGAGATCGAGCAGCTGGAGACCGCGCTCGAAGCCGGGAGCGGCGCGTTGCTCTTCGGAGCCGCCGTGGCCAAGGTCCTGGCCCTCGCGCTGTGCCTGGCGGCCGGATGGCGCGGCGGGGAGTTCTTCCCCCTGGTGTTCATCGGAGCGGGCGCCGGAGCCAGTCTGCTGCTGGGAGCGGACGCCGGGCCCGGCATGGCCGCCGGCATGGCGGCCGCTGTGGTCGCCGGCTGGGGCAAGCCGGTCGCGGCGTTCCTGATCATCATCCTCTTCGTCACCGGCGCGCCGATCCTGGCGGTGCTTATCGGGGTCCGGATCGGCTGGGTGGCCATCACGCTGCTGCCGCTGCCGGAACCCGAAGCGGACCCGGAGCCCGCCGCGGCGACATCTGAATGACAAATCTCCACTGATCTGCCTAAACTTCCCGTAGGACGGCCGTCTTCGCGCCGCAGAACATCACACGGGGGAATCAATGGCACGGTGTTATCCGCAGGATCCGGAGTTCACGGACAAGGGCGGAGCGGAGAAGGCGGTGTTCGAGGCGCTGCGCGACGCGCTGCCCGAGGATGCCCTGCTCTTCCACTCGGTGCAGCTGCGCGATGGCAGCGCCGAGCACGAGATCGACCTGCTGGTGCTCTGGCCCGAGGTGGGCATCGCCGCCATCGAGGTCAAGGGCGGCCTGGTCTCCAGCTCGGAGGGCTGCTGGTACCAGTCGGATGCCAAGGGAAAACACCGGCTCAAGCAGAGCCCCATGGCGCAGGTGCAAAGCTCCGCCCACGCCTTGAAGGAGGTGCTCTACCCTCTGATGGGCACCCGCGTCACCAGCCGCATGGCGCACATCGTGGTCCTGCCCTACACCCCGTGGCCTGCTGACTACACCTCGGTGGGACTCCCCCGCGAGCTGATCATCGACCGCGGCCAGATACCGCAGATCGCCCAGCACGTGCGCGGCGCCATCGAGAACCAGGGCGGAGGCCTGGCCGGGCTGACCCTGGACTTCGCCGAACGCATGGTCAAGCACCTGACCTCCTCCACCGGCCCGCTGGGCGGGGACCAGGCCGAGGTCGACTACGCCCAGGCGCTGGGCAACGAGCAGGTCCAGGAGACCCTGACCGCCCGCCAGCAGATCCTGCTCTCGGCCACCCGCTCGCTGCCGCGGGTGCGCTTCATCGGCGGCGCCGGCAGCGGCAAGACCTGGATGGCCCTGGCCAAGGCGCGCGAGCTGTCCAAGCAGGGGCTGCGGGTTGGCCTGTTCTGCTACAACAAGGGCCTGGGCCACTACCTGAAATCCGAGGTCGGCACTTGGCGGCAGAACAAGCCGGTGCACACCGGCGAATTCCACGAATACGCGCGCAGCCTGGGGGTGCCCGACGGCAGCGGACAGGAATACTTCGACGTGGCCATGCCCGCGATGCTGCGCGAGATCGGCCCGGGGCTGGACGCCGGGCTGAAGCTGGATGCGGTGATCGTGGACGAAGCCCAGGACTTCGCCCCGGACTGGTGGGAGGCACTGCTTTCCTGCACGGTGGATCCCACCGGCGGCCGGGTCTACGCCTTCATGGACAGCCGGCAGGATGTCTACCGCCGCTGGGACGGCGAGGCAGTGGGCGAGAGCTTCGGCCCGGCCGCCGCGCTGGTTCCCATCCATGTCGACGACAACCTGCGCAACACGCGCAGCATCGCGCAGACCTTCAAGGGATTCATCGACCAGGCCAGCAAGCTGCGCGGCGGCGACGGGATCCCGGTGCGCTTCGTGGCAAGCAGCACCGAGGACAGCATCGACACCGCCTCGGACTGCGTGGACGCGCTGCTTGACGAGGGCTGGGCGAACAACCAGATCGCGCTGCTGACCACGAACAAACGCCACCCCGTCCACCAGGGGCATTTCGAGGACGGCACCGTGGACAGCGAGTACTGGCCCGAGTTCCACCGCCGCGACGGCGAGTTCTACGGGCACGTGCTCGGCTTCAAGGGCCTGGAGCGCAGCGTGGTGATCCTGTGCGTGAACGGCTTCAAGGACATGGGCCGCGCCGCGGAGATGCTCTACGTCGGTTTCTCCCGCGCCCGCAGCCTGCTGGTGGTGGTCGGCGACCCCGACCTGCTCGACGAGGCCTGCGGCCACGAACTGCCGCAGGCGCTGTCCAAGGCGCAGCTGTGGGACCCGCACGCCACCCAGCAGCTGGAGCCGGCGCCCTGAGCCGCTGGCCTTAAGCCGCCAGCCTTGGGCCGTCAGCCTTGGGCCCTTAGTAGTTCAGCCCGCGGGCGTTGACGTCCCAGCGCTCGACGGCGCCATCCGGGTGGATCGCCAGCACGGAGTCCACCAGGTTCACCGCCACGCAGACATGGTTCGGGATGATGCGCAGCTGCTCGCCGTAGCCGGGCAGTTCCCGGTCCTCGGGCCAGGCGATGGTTGCATGGTGCTCGGACAGCGCGGTGATCGACGCTTCGGGGCATTCCATGACCCGGCCGTAGCCGCTGGCCCAGGCCGGGCGGTCCGTGCCGAGCACCTTGCTGCCGGCGTCCACCACGATGCGCCGCGGGATGTCCGCGGAGCCCTCGTGGCGGCTGATGACGGTGGTGGCCACGCTCAGCGCGATGTCGTTCCATCCGGTGCGCCCCAGCTCGAACTGCTGGGCGTCGCCGAAGACGTAGACCCCGGGGCGGACCTCGGTCAGCACCGAGTTGTCGCTCAGTTCTGCGGTGGGGGTGGAGCCTCCGCTGATGCGCTTGACCTGGTGCCCGGCCTTGCGCAGCAGGCAGGCTGCCTCGGCGAGCGCCTTGTGCTCCTGGTTGACTGCCTCGTCGATGGCGTTCGGGGCGTAGCTGTGGCCGGGGAAAGTGAACACGCCGTGCACGCGCAGTCCGGCGTCGCGGGCGGCGTCGGCGATCTCCACGGCCTGGGCCGGGGCGACGCCGCTGCGGTGGTGGCCGCTGTCGATCTCGATCATGAGCTTGACCTTGGGCGCCTTCTCCCCCAGCATTTTCGCCATCTGCTGCACGGCGGCGACCGAGTCGGTGCCGATGCTCAGCTTGGCCCGCTTCATCAGTTCAAGGATGCGCTCGGCCTGGGATTCGTTGATCCACAGCGGGTAGGCGATGAACAGCTTCGGCACCCCGTGCAAGGCGAAGTTCAGCGCCTCGCCGACGGTGGCGACGGTCAGGCCCGCGGCCCCCGCGGTGAGCTGGCGGTCGGCGACCTCCAGCATCTTGTGGGTCTTGGCGTGGGGGCGCAGCTTCAGCCCCTGGCTGGATACCCGCTGGGCCACCCGGGCGATATTCCGCTCCAGCTTTTCCACGTCCACCAAGATCTCAGGCGTGTTGATGCCTGACGGAATATTGCCCACAAATACCTTCCAGAGCTCGAGCCGACGTCTTCGCCGCGAACACGTCCGGAGCACAGACTACCGCAGGAAGTTGTGATCATGTGAGTCGCCGGATGCCGGGAACCGGAGGTCTACCGGGTGATCGCTCCAGGGCTGCGGCGCAGCTGCGTGGACAGTTCATGCGCGTGGTGCAGCAGCAGCTGGCCCAGCTCCTTGCGGCGGGCCTCCTCGAAACGGCTCTGGATGCCGGTCAGGCTCAGCGCCCAGGCCGGCTGGCCCGTGGCGTCGAAGACCGCCGCTCCCATGCCCCAGCTGCCCTCGACGATCAGCCCCGGGTTCACCGAATATCCCAGCGTCCTGGTTTCGGCGACCTTGGCGCGCAGTGCCTCAGCCGAATGGGCCTGCCCGTATTCGGGTACCAGATCGTGGGACTGCAGATAGTTCTCCACCGTGGATTCGGACAGGAACGCGAGGATCGCGATCCCCGCCGAGGCAACACCCAGCGGGAAGCGCCGCCCCTCGTAGAGGACGAAGGAGCGGATGGGAAAAGCCCCGTCCTGGCGCAGCAAGCAGACCGTCTCATCCCCGCGCCGGGCGGAGAGGAACGCGCTCTCGCCGGTCGCCTCCGCGAGCGCCGCGACATGCACCCGGGCCAGTTCGCTGATGTCGTAGCGTTCGGCGGCCACCGCGCCCATCAGGTAGAGCTCCGGGCCCAGCAGCCAATGTCCGGTGGCGTTGTCGTGGTCGCAAAAGCCTTCGGCCACCAATGCGGTCAGCAACCGGTGCACCGTGGGCCTCGGCAGCCTCGCCTGCCGTGCGGCCTCCGTGGTGGTGATGCCCTGCGGCATGGAGGTGCTCACGGTGCGCAATACGGCTGCCAGGCGTCCGACAACCTGTGCCCCGGAAGGTGTTGTACTCATGCCCACATTATGGACGATTGGCGTCCATGGCCGGAACTTGGGGCGGCGCATCAGCCTCCTGGATGGCAGCCGCCAAGCCCGCGTCCGCGCACCGCGTCTCCGCCATACTGCTGGCATGGAGACGACACCGGAGATGACCATGCAGCTGACCATCGACTGCGCGCACCCGCAGCTCATGGTGGAGTTCTGGGCCGAGGCGCTGGGCTACGTGCAAGAACCTCCGCCGGCCGGCCACGCCAGCTGGCGCGCCTACTGGCAGGACCTGGGAGTGCCGGACGAGGAACTGTCTCCCGGCTCTGGCGACCTCCCCGAATCCATCATCGATCCCACCGGCCGAGGGCCTCGCATCTGGTTCCAGCAGGTTCCCGAGTCGAAAACCATGAAGAACCGCTGGCACTTCGACCTGCAAGTCGGCGGTGGACGGGGTGTTCCGCTGGAGACCCGCGTCGAGCGTGTGGGCGCCGCGGCCAAGCGACTGGTTGCGCGCGGAGCGGTCGTCCTCGGCATCCACGACGAGCCCTCCATGGGCCATTATGCGATCGCCATGCAGGATCCGGAAGGCAATGAATTCGACGTCGTCTAATCTCGTGCAACATTCGTCCATATTATGAACGCTGTGTCCACGATTCCCCATGATCTGAGCAATACCGCTCCAATACGGCACCGCCTATTGATTGCCTACCTGCGACTACGTAGGTTTGGAGGTAATCAGAACTGCACTCCACATCGTGGACGGCATGGAGGAATCGATGACAACGAAGTATCGCGACGACGCGGCAGCCGCACTGGCCGAAGTCGTCAAGGACGGCATGACCATCGCCGTGGGAGGCTTTGGCCTGAGCGGGAATCCCACCCAGCTCATCAAGGCGCTGCGGGACTCGGGCGCGACGAACCTGACCATCGTCTCCAACAACATGGGAGTCGACGGCAAGGGCCTTGGCCTTTTGCTGGAGAACAAGCAGGTCTCCAAGGTCCTCGCCTCCTACGTCGGGGAGAACAAGTTCTTCGCCCAGCAGTTCCTCGACGGGGATCTGGAGGTCGAATTCTGCCCCCAGGGCACACTGGCCGAACGACTGCGCGCCGGCGGCGTGGGCATCCCGGCCTTCTTCACCCCCACCGGCGTCGGCACCCCGGTGGCCGAGGGCAAGGAAGTCATGGAGTTCAACGGCAAGCCGGCCATCCTTGAACGCGGCATCTTCGCTGACATCGCCTTGGTCAAGGCCTACGAGGCGGATGCCGAAGGCAACCTGCGCTACCGCATGACCTCCAAGAACTTCAATCCGCTGGCGGCCATGTCCGGCCGCCACACCTTCGCCGAAGCCGAGCATATCCGCGAAGACTTCCTCGACCCGTCGCTGGTGGAAACCCCGGGCATCTTCGTGCAGACGCTCGTCCAGGCCGACAGCACCAAGGACATCGAACAGCGCACCGTGCGCAGCAGGCAGGAGGGCTAGCCATGTGGACCCGCGACGAAATGGCGGCCATCGCCGCCAGCGAGCTGACCGACGGCCAGTACGTGAACTTGGGCATCGGCATTCCGACCATGGTGGCTAACCACCTGCCCGAGGGCGTCTCGGTCAAGCTGCAAAGCGAGAACGGGCTGCTGGGCATGGGGCCGTTCCCCTACGAGGGAGAAGAAGACGCAGACCTGATCAATGCCGGCAAGCAGACCGTGACCATCCTGCCCGGCGGCAGCTTCTTCGACTCGGCAACCAGCTTCGGGATGATCCGCGGCGGGCACGTGGCCACCGCCATCCTCGGCGCGCTGCAGGTCGCCGCCAACGGCGACCTGGCCAACTGGACCATCCCCGGCAAGCTCGTGAAGGGCATGGGCGGAGCCATGGACCTGGTGGCCGGCACCCCGCGCGTCATCGTGCTCACCGACCACGTGGCCAAGGACGGCACCAGCAAAATCGTTGAAAAGTGCGACCTGCCGCTGACCGGCGTCGGGGTCGTCAACCGCATCATCACCGACCGCGCCGTTTTCGACATCGAAGACGGGGCACTCATCCTGCGGGCCTGCGCCCCGGGTGAGACCGCGGCAAGCATTCAAGAAATCACCGCGGCGAACTTCGCCGTGGACATCCAGGAGGACCAGTAAGAATGACCGTCAAGATCGTAGGCTATGCCCGCACCCCGTTCATGAAGTTCAACGGGGCCCTGGCCTCCGTGCCGGGAACCGCGCTGGGCGCCCATGCCGCCAAGGCCGCGCTGGAGCGCGCCGGCGTTGACCCCTCCGAGGTCCAGCGCGTCGTCGCGGGCCAGGTGCTGCAGGGCGGTGCCGGCCAGAATCCTGCCCGCCAGTCCGCCGTCGGAGCCGGCGTTCCGCTGAACGTCCCGGCCATCGCGGTCAACGCGGTGTGCCTCTCCGGCGCCGAGGCCGTGGTGGCCGGCGAGCGCCTGATTGCCAGCGGCGAGGTGGACGTGGTGCTGGCCATCGGCCAGGAGTCCATGTCGCTGGCCCCGCACGTGCAGCGCGCCCGCGCCGGCACCAAGTACGGCGCGATCGAGCTGATCGACACCCTGGAGTACGACGGCTTGACCGATGCCGCCGAGCAACGCTCCATGGGCGCCTCCACCGAGGAGCACAATGCCAAGCTGTCCATGACCCGCGAGTCCCAGGACGCCGTGGCAGCGGCCTCGCATCAGCGTGCCGCCGCCTCCCGCGAGTTTCTGGCCGGGGAGATCGCTCCGTTCACCATCTCCACCCGCAAGGGCGACACCGTGTATTCCGAGGACGACGGCGTGCGCGAGTCCACCACCATCGAGTCCCTGGGCGGGCTGCGCCCGGCCTTCGCCAAGGATGGCACCATCACCGCCGGGAACTCCTCGCAGATCACCGACGGCGCCGCGGCCGTGGTGCTGGCCAGCGACGCCGCAGTCGAGCGCCTGGGCCTGACCCCGATGGCGGAGATCGTTTCCCACGCGTTTGTCGCCGGACCTGACCGCACGCTGCACGAGCAGCCGTCGAACGCCATCCGCGCCGCGCTGCAGCGTGCCGGCGAAAAGGCCGAGGACTTGAAGGTCGTGGAAATCAACGAGGCCTTCGCGGCCGTAGCGGTGCAGTCCACCGCGGCGCTGGGCATCGACCCCGAGATCGTGAACCCGCACGGCGGCGCGATTGCACTGGGCCACCCGATCGGCGCCTCCGGCGCCCGCATCGTGGGCACCCTGGCACGCCAGCTGCAGGAATTGCCGGCCGGTTCGCTGGGTGCCGTGGGCATCTGCGGCGGCGGCGGCCAGGGCACCGCGGTGCTGCTGCGCTCGCTGTAGCCCCTAAAAATCAACGAATGCCGGCGGCGGGAGATGAGACCCGTCCGCCGGATTTCGTGCATCACAAGTCATACTCGCACGAAATACGCCGAAGCCCCCTAGACTTCAATTCCAGGAGCTGGACGGCAACACCGCAGGCCGGCCCGGACCTACGGAGGCACCACATGGCCGAGCGGCTGGCGGTTCTCAAACCCTGGCGCATGCACTGGATCCCTGCGTTGGGCGCGCTGGCACTGGCGCTGCTTTCGCTAACCCCGTCCATGCTGCCGCGCACCGCGGTATTCCAGGGAGTGCTCTGCGCCCTGGCCGCGCTGCTGGGATATGCGGCAGGAGCGCTGATCCGGTGGCTCTTGGTCTCTTCGAAGAGCGCGTCGCAGGAACCCCGGGCCGCTGGGCAGCAGGATGCCTCGTCGCCGGAGATTCATTCCGAAGCGCCGCAAGCGAATCCTGCCCCGCGTACCGCAGGGAAGGCCGCCGCAGTGCTCGGCGTGGTGCTGTCGGCCGCCGGGCTGGTGTTCTACCAACTCTGGCAGAACGACCAGCGAGAGCAGTTGGCGATGCCGCACCAATCTGCGTGGTCGCTGGTGTACGTCGTGCTGGTGGGTGTGGTTCTCCTGGCGCTGCTGCTGATCATCTGCCGATTCATTCGCAAGATTTCCCTGGCACTCATTGAAATCGTGGACAAGGTATTGCCACGGCGCGTCGCGGCGGTCATCGTCGTGGCGGCCATGGTGCTGGGGTTGGCGATGGTCGGCAACCGGGCAGTGGTGCAGCGCGTCGCCGGATCGTTGGACAACCTGTTCCTGTCGATCAATGACGAATTCCTCACCGACCTGCAACCGCCCCATAATCCCGAACTGTCTGCGGGACCCGGGTCTTCGGTCAGCTGGGCCGATTTGGGACGCCAAGGGCGCCTATTCATTTCCAACACCCCCAACAGCTCGTCGGTGGCGGCGTTCTCCGGCAAGGATGCCAAACAGCCCATCCGTGTCTATGCCGGGGCCGGAAAGGACGGCAACACGGAGCTCGCGGCCCAGGCCGCGCTGGCGGTTGAGGAGCTGCGGCGCACCGGCGCATTCAACCGCGCGGTGCTCAACGTGGCCACCGGCACGGGACGCGGCTGGGTGAACGAGAACCAGATCCAGGCGCTGGAGTACATGTGGGGCGGCGATACGGCGACGGTCAGCATGCAGTATTCCTACCTTCCCAGCTGGATGTCATTCCTCATGGACTCCTCACGGGCACAAGACGCCGGACGCCTGCTGTTCGACGCCGTGTATCGGCACTGGGTGCAGCTGCCGACCAAGGAACGCCCAAAACTGGTGGTCAGCGGGGAATCGCTGGGGTCCTTCGGTGCGGAGGCTGCCTTCAGCGGCGCTCAGGATTTCGCGACGCGCACCGATGGTGCGCTCTTTGTCGGCCCAGCCGCCGGCAACCGGCTCTGGCAGCGCTTCACCGATGAACGCGATCCGGGCAGCCCCGCGGTCCTCCCTGTCTACGAAAACGGGGACATTGTCAGGTTCTCCGCCGACGGGGTCCACTGGCCGGGTTCTGGCACGTGGGGCGAGAGCCGGATCGGCTATCTCCAGCATTCCAACGACCCCATCAGCTGGGGAGATGTCGAAGTCTTCATTTCCAAGCCGGACTGGCTGCGTGCCGGCCAGCGGCCGGGGAATATTCCATCGGCAATGGTTTGGATTCCCGTGGTGACCGGTCTCCAGCTATTGCTGGACCAGGTGGCCTCCGGGATACCCGATGGCCAGGGACACGAATTCGGGCAGGTGCCGGTCCGAGCATGGGCGCAGATCCTTCCCTCAGGCCAGTGGACCGACGGGGACACCGAACGCTTGGTGGAACTCTTGAAACAAAGCCAGCCAGCACGATAGCAAAGCCTGCAGAGCATTCATGCAGAGCGGCAAAGAACGATCCGAACCGAGTTCGAGAACCCGAACCCGTTGAGTCCGGCAGCTAGTGCCACAACGGCTCTCGCGCGACAAAGTTGCCCAACAGCGCAGGATCGAGCTCGATCATCTGCGCATTGGCCAGCGGCGGATGCGCTTCACCGCTCAGCGCGGTCAGCACCGAGCCGATCCAGGCCCCGTGGCTGACCACCAGCACCCGCTGCTGCGGATGCTGCACTGAAATCTTGAACAGGGCGTTCACCCCGCGCTGCACCAGATGGTCCTCGGGTTCGCCCACCTCCATGAGCAGGCGGCGCTGTTCATCATCCAGGCCCTTCACCAGGCGGCCCTCGGACTCGCCGAAGTCGCGTTCCATCAGTTCCGGGTTCTCCTGGACCTTGGCGATCCCCAGCGCATCGGCCAGGATCTGCGCGCTTTGGCAGGCCCGGAACAACGGCGACGAATAGACGGCATCCCACGGACCATCGCAGGACAATTCGGCCGCCAGCGAGTGGGCCTGGGCGATGCCGGTGGCATTCAACGGCAAGTCGCTGCGGCCGTGCAGCCGCTGCGCGCGGTTCCATTCGGTTTGGCCATGGCGGATCAAGACGATCGTTGTTGCAGTCATTGTTCTTCCTTCGTGGGCGCTTTCGGGGCAACGCGGTTTGTCGTAGGTTCAGCGGCCCCGCAGGGCGAGATAGGTTTCGGTTCGTTCCTGCGACGGGCGCATCTGCTCGGTGGACGCAGGCACCGACACCACGCATTGGGCACTGATGCGCAGCACCGAGAACCAAGCGCAGTCCTCCTGGACGACCTCCGTCGGGGCGAAGGGGTTCATGTTGTACGAGGTGGCCGGCGCCATGAACACCGGGGTGTTCAGCAGCTGGCTGGATCCGGTCTGGTGGTAGTGCCCGCACAGGATCGCGCGCACGTCGCTTCCCGCGACCAGTGCTGCCAATGCTTCGGGATTCTCCAGCCCGCGCCCGGCCAGGGCGGCGGAGAAGGATTCCAGTGGCGGATGGTGGAGCAGCACAACCGTTCCCTTGGGTGCGGCGACGGACAGCAGCCGATCGAGCCAGGCCCGCTGGGAGGCGTCGATCCGGCCCTGGGCCTGCTGGAATCCGCCGCTGTCCAGTCCGATGAAGCGCAGCCCGTCAATGTCATGTACGGTATTGGCCGGATGCGGTCCGGTGGACAACCTCGTGGTGTTGAACAGCGGGCCGATCGATCCGGCGGGATCGTGGTTCCCGGGAATCGTGATGATCGGGCAGCCCAGCAGGTACTGCGCCTCGGCCAGGATCCTGGCCGCATCCGAGTGGATCGCGGCTCCGCGGTCGGCCACGTCCCCGGTCAGCACCAGCGCGTCGGGTTTCAGCTGCTCCGCGGCGCCAAGTGCCCGGGCCAGCCGGCGCCACGGATCGATTGTCCCGTACAGCAGCCGGGCATTCCCGGTGAGATGGGTGTCGCTCAGGTGCACAATTGTCAGTTGATCCATCTTTCTCCCCTCCCTCCGTACTGCTTTCCCTCCATTGCAGCGGCCGCCGCTGACATCCGGGTGAACTCCACGTCGACGACATATGAAGAGGCCCGGAATGCTTGGATTCTCGTATAACGAACGAGAAGCGCCGATTTCCCGCGAATTTTCGCAAAATATATGCCATCTTGAGCATGTGAACGGCAAGTAGCGTGCAAAACGACTAACCTTAATGGAGGCAGCATTTAATCCACCAAGGAGCAACATCCATGACCGGCAGCAAAGTCGTCGCTTTTGGCCACTTCCAGCCAGAGCGCATCGTGCCAAACACCGAGCTGGAAAAGCTCGTGGAGACCAGCGACGAATGGATTGTGCGCCGCGTAGGCATCGAGGAACGCCGTTGGGGCACCGGAGTCGAGACCGTCGATTCCATGGCCGTCAAGGCCGCCAAAATGGCGCTGGATAATGCCGAGGGCATCACCGCCCAGGACATCGACATGATCGTGCTGGCGACGTGCACCGCGACCGACCGTTCGCCGAACATGGCCGCCCGCGTCGCCAACGCCCTTGAGATGAACCAGGGTCCAGCCACGATGGACATCAATGCTGCCTGCTCGGGCTTTACGCACGCTGTGGGCCTGGCCCAGGGTGCCATCGCCGCAGGCACCGCGACCAACGTCCTGGTCATCGGCGCGGAAATGCTGACCGATTACACCGACTTCACCGACCGCACCACCTGCGTGCTGACCGCCGACGGCGCCGGCGCGTTTGTCGTGACAGCTTCCGAGGAGAATGCGATTTCCCCTGCGGTATGGGGTTCGGTGCCTTCGCTGTCGGATGCCGTGCGCATCGAAGCCGAGAACGACATGAAGTTCGCGCAGAACGGCCAGAGCGTCTACCGCTGGACCGTGACCCAGCTGCCGAAGATCGCCTCGCAGATCATCGAGCGCGCCGGACTGCAGCCCGAGGAAATCGACGGCATCATCCTGCACCAGGCCAACTTGCGGATCATCGAGCCGCTGGCCGAGAAGATCGGTGCGCCGAATGCCCGCGTAGCCACCGACATCGTCTACTCCGGCAACACCTCGGCCGCTTCGGTGCCGCTGGCGCTGTCCAAGCTGATGGCTTCGGACGAGCCGCTGCCTTCGGGGTCCAAGGCCCTGTTGTTCGCCTTCGGCGGCGGTCTGGCCTACGCCGGCCAGGTCATCACCATTCCATAATCGACGCTTAAATCAGAAAGCCTGTCGCCATCGGCGGCAGGCTTTTTTGTACCTTCCGCAGCTTTCGCCCGGCCAGTATGTGGAAAGGCTGAACGCACCTGCGACCCGCGGATCGTTGTGCCACGATGAAATTGGTGGATACAGCACAGCTTCCCTGAAAAAGAGGTCTTCGGTCCGTCGGGAAGCAGACAAGAATCGGAGTTTTCCGAATCTGTCCCAGACTGCGGCTATCCATTGTCCACGTTGTCCTTGTTGCGGAAAGGAAAGACATGAAGACAGTCAGTAAAGCTATTGTCGAGTCCCTCGCGGAATACGGCGTCACCCACGCCTGGGGTGTTGTCGGCGATGCTCTTAACCCGCTGACCGACGCAATCCGTGAAGAACCTTCCATGGAGTGGGTTGGCGTACGACACGAGGAAGCCGCTGCGTTCGCAGCCGGTGCGCAAGCCCAGCTGACAGGACGTCTTGGGTTGTGCATGGGAACGGTGGGCCCGGGATCGATCCATCTGCTCAACGGCCTCTATGATGCCAAGAAGTCCCATGCCCCGGTCTTGGCCATCTGCGGCCAGGTACCTACCTCGGAAATTGGCAGCAGTTTCTTCCAAGAGGTCAACAACGATCTTCTATTCAGCGACGTAGCGGTCTTCGCGCAGACAGTCACCTCGGCCGACCAAATGCCGCAGCTTCTGGAACAGGCTGTCAACGCCGCCATCTCGAACCGCGGTGTGGCCGTGCTGACCGTGCCGGGGAACGTGGGCGGCATGAAGCTCGAAAAGAACGTCCGCCCGGCCAAGTTCACCCCGCAGGCGGCGCAAGCCGCTGCGCCACTGCGACAGATTGATGAGGCCGCCCAAGTCTTGCAGGATGCCCAGAAAGTCACCTTGCTGGTCGGGATGGGTGCGCGCGAAGCACGCGCCGAGATCCTCGAACTTGCCGAACGCTTGCAAGCTCCCATGGTGCTGACGCTCAAGGCCAAGGAAATCTTGGAATCGGAGAACAACTATCAGGTAGGGCAGACCGGCCTGATCGGCAACCCCGCAGCGGCCGCTGCATTGGACGAAGCAGATGTAGTATTCATGATCGGAACCGATTTTCCGTACAGGGACTGGTACCCCAGCGGGAAGACGGTCATCCAGCTGGATATGCGTGCCGAGCACATTGGCCGTCGCACCCAGGTTTCGCACGCGCTGGTCGGGCATGTCGAGCCGTCCTTGAAACAACTGTTGCCGAAACTACCAGCCGGACGCGCGGACAAGCATCTGGCATCGATCCGCAAGCAATACGAGCGCTGGTTGGAACGCCAGGGCAGGATCACCGACCCGGATCGCGACCGCGGTCTGGTGGGAAAAGTCCGTAGCCTGGTGGAGAACCCGGAGGAGTTCATTCGTCCGGAAGCAGTCGCTGCCCAGCTGGACCAGAAAGCAGCCCGCGACGCGATATTCACCGTCGACACGGGAATGTCAACGGTTTGGTTGTCGCGGTTCATAGAGATGCGGGGCGAACGGCGCCTGCTTGGGTCCTTCAATTTGGGCTCCATGGCCAACGCCATGCCTCAAGCTCTAGGGGCGCAGGCGTTGGATCGTTCGCGGCAGGTCATCGCCAACTGCGGCGACGGCGGACTGATGATGCTGCTCGGAGATCTGCGGACAGCCGTGACCTACAAGCTCCCGGTGAAGTTCATCGTCTACAACAACGGCCGTCTGGGAATGGTCAAGCTTGAGCAGGAACAGGGCGGTCTCGAGGAATTCGGCACGGAGCTGGACAATCCCGATCTCTCCCAAGTCGCACGTGCAATGGGCATTAATTCCCAGCTGGTCACGAAGCCCGAAGACATCGCGGCTTCCATTGATGCAGCGCTTGCCAGCGATGGACCGTATCTGCTCGACATCCGTACCAATCCTCAGGAGATATCCTTGCCGCCGAAGACGACTGCGTCTGACGCCTGGGGGTTTGCGATCGCCAAGTCGAAGGAAGCAATCGAAAGCCCTTGAACCGGCACTGCCCAGAATCGCATCTGGTCTGGAGAGCTCGAACGCATCCCTTGGCAGAGTGCGCCTCGGGGCAAGTCTTGACTTGCCCCGAGGCGCAGTCTGCAATCTCGAAGTCTGCATCGTCACTGCCACTCAGAGACACAACAGACTTCCGCAGGAGAAACACCCCTGCGTTCGGGGAAGCGTTTTCTCCCGGCAACCGGACCGTGAGGTGTCCGAAGCTGCTGGAAGGTCGCAGTCCCCGAAGTGTCTACTCTTCGTGCCCTTGGTCCCCGCTCATCGATCCTTCTGCCGGCGGTGTTTCTCCGGGCGGCACTCCGCCACCCGGTTCCAAGCCAGTGATCGTCTGTTCCAGAGGGTCGGGGTTAGAGGAAGCCGCCTTTTCCTGACTTGCTGCCTCACCCGCGGCGTCCTTCTCTGTTTCGCTTTGTTTGTCGAACTTGTTGTTCTTCATTGAAAAGCTCCTTCGGGATTTCTATACCTTGCTCGCGTTAGTTGTCCAGGGCCGATTAAGCACCGAGCTCCTCGATGATCGCGGCATTGAACGCTTCCAGATCTCCAGGGTTGCGCGAAGTGATGAGAACGAAATTTTGCGCCGAGCACCGGAAAACTTCCTCGTCCACCCACTGTCCGCCAGCGTTGACCACGTCTGTCTTAATTGACTTATACGAAGTCAACGTCTTGTCCCGGACAAGCCCGGTTTCCACAAGCAGCCACGGACCGTGGCAGATCGAAGCCACCGGCCGTCCGGTGGCGGCGAAGGACTGGACAATGCGCTGCGCCTCGTCGTCAAGACGCAGATTATCCGCATTGAGCGTTCCCCCAGGGATCAGCAGCAGGTCGAATTCCTGCTCGTCCACGGTCTCCAAAGCCATGTCAGCTTCGAGAATCTTGCCCTGGTCCCAATCTCCCACCAAGGTTTGGATCTTCTCTTTCCTGGGAGCAGCGACCTTGACGTTTGCTCCGGCAGACCGAAGCGATTCGACCGGACTGGTCAATTCGTCTTGCTCAGCGCCACGATTGGAGACCAGAACGAGAACCTTTTTACTGGACAAATCAGCCATCGGCTTTTCCTTTCCTCTAGGTGTTCACAGCCAACACTGCTCTGCCAGCACGGGTGGCACAAGAAGCGGTCAGGAAGTCCTCAGGCGCGGTCCCCAGCGAGAGTGCTTCACTTGTCTCGCCCTTCGTTTGATTTGCCCAGCTCTCTCCGCGGCGCGAAGATCCTCACCGGCGTCTGTCCGGAACGCGGTACGGAGCACTTAGCTTATGGTCACGGCATTGCAACACCGGTCTTCGACGTGCGGTGTGATGTCCATCAATGCTCATCGGACAAAACGCAAGTCAGGGCGGTGGACCCGTTTCCTCCGGATAGAACATCCGTACGGGTATCCCAAAAGTTGCTCGAAGATACTAAGCTGTAGATGCCCGAGCGCCTCGAACGTGAGGGACGAGGACCGGTGTCCCCCAAGTACCGATCCACGTCGGCGATGCTGCAGTCCCCCAAGCGCAACATCGCCCCTCGGGTATTCAGCAGCCCGCCAAGAGCGGCTCCTTGACTCACGAGCTCTACACTGCAAGACTCGTACTCGTGAACCTGTCAGACAGCTGGACACCCGGACATCAACCCATTGAACGCCGCTCGGCTGCGGAAGCAGTTTTCCTCTCCCTGCGCGCGGCCATCGAAGCCCAGGAAATCCCGCTCGGCACCAAGCTGGGATCCGAGGCGAGCCTCGCCGCGGACTACGGCGTGAGCCGATCGGTCATCCGCGAAGCCCTGCGGTCCTGCGCCACCCTGGGACTCACCCGCACGGAGACCGGGCGCGGCACCTTCGTGATCTCCCACCGCCCCACCCGCGAGCTCAAGCTGGGCACCTTCTCCTCGGACGACCTGCATGAGGCCCGCCCGCACATCGAGATCCCCGCCGCGTCCCTGGCCGCCAGCCGGCGCACCGCCGAAGACCTCGAACGGCTGCGCGGGCTGCTGGACCAGATGGAGCACGAAGACGATCCGGCAGCCTGGGTCGAGCTGGACGCGGCGTTCCACGCCGCCATCGCCTTGGCCAGCGACAACTCGGTGTTCACCAAAATCGTCAGCGACATCCGCGAAGCCATGTCGCGCCAGTCCGAGACCGTCAACCTGGTTGCCGGCCGCACCGGCCCGTCCAACGAGGAGCACCGCCTCATCGTCCAGGCCATCGCCGACCAGGATCCGGACGCCGCCGCGCAAGCCATGAACGGACACCTCAGCGCCGTGCACCACGCCATCACCACCATCGTCAGGAGCAGCAAGTGACCCGCATCGAAACCCAACTGCCGGACCTGCATGCGCTGGCCGCCCACGGCCTGCCGCAGCACGTCCCCCTGGTAGCTGCCACCCGCGGGGACGCCATCGAATCCATCCACTACGGCTCGGCCGTGGTGCTGGGCCCCGACGGCTCGGTGCTTGAAAGCCGCGGCGACACCCAGGCGCTGTACTATCCGCGCTCGGCGCTCAAGCCGCTGTTCGCCGTGGGCCTGCTGCGTGCCGGCCTGGAGTTGAGCGACGAGCAGATCGCCCTGGCTGCCGCCAGCCACTCGGGCTCGCAGCGCCACCAGGACGTCGCCCGCTCCACCCTCGAAGCGGCCGGGCTGTCCCTCCAGGCCCTGGGCAACTCCACCGACTTGCCCTACGGCACCGCCGAGCAGGCCGCTTGGCTGGCCGCCGGCGGCTCAGCCACCCAGCTGGCGCAGAACTGCTCCGGCAAGCACGCGGCGCTGCTGGCGCTGTGCAAGCTCAAGGGCTGGGATCTGAAAAGCTACCTCTGCGAAGGCCACCCGCTGCTGCAGCTGCTGCGCGAAACCGTCGAGGAGCTCACCGGCGAGGACATCGCCGGGCAGAGCACCGACGGCTGCGGCACCCCGGTCTACCTGCTCTCACTGCCGGCGCTGGCCCGCGGCTTCGCCCGGATCGCCACCGCCGCGCAGGGTACCCCGGAGGGCCGCGTCGCCGCCGCCATGCGCGCCTACCCGGAGCTGGTGGCCGGCGAGGGCCGCGACGTCACCGCGCTGATGCGCGCGGTTCCCGGCGCCATCGCCAAGGACGGGTTCGAGGGCATCCAGGCCGTCGCCCTGCCCGACGGCACCGCGCTGGCAGTGAAGATCGCCGACGGCGGCGACCGCGCCCGCATGCCGGTTACCGCGGCCCTGCTCGCGGCGCACGTTCGCGTGCCCGAAGATCTGCTTTCAAGCCCCGCCCTGGGCGGGGGAAAGCCCGTCGGCCGCCTGGCCGCACTCTAGAAACACCCATCCATTACAGGAGAAATATCCACATGATCCAGTCTCAGCTCGCCGCCACCCGCGTAGAGCATGATCTGATCGGCAACCTCGACATCCCAGCCGAGGCCTATTGGGGCGTGCACACCCTGCGCGCCAAGCACAACTTCGACATCACCGGGACCCAGCTCTCCGGCAACCCGTACCTGATCCGCGCACTGGCGCGCGTGAAGCAGGCAGCGGCCCGCGCGAACCACGAGCTGGGGCTGCTGGACGCCGAGCGCGCCGCGGCCATCGACGCCGCCTGCGAGCGCATCGTGGCCGGCGAGCTGCACGAGCAGTTCATCATCGACCCGATCCAGGGCGGCGCCGGCACCAGCACCAACATGAACGCCAACGAGGTCATCGCCAACCTGGCGCTGGAAATCATGGGCCACGCCAAGGGCGAGTACCAGTACCTGCACCCGAACGACCACGTGAACCTCTCGCAGTCGACCAATGACGCGTACCCGACTGCTGTCAATATCGCCACCCACTTCGCCACCCAGCCGCTGCTGGAAGCCATGAAGGTGCTGCAGGATTCCTGCCTGGCCAAGGCCGAGGAATTCCGCACCGTGGTCAAGATGGGCCGCACCCAGCTGCAGGACGCGGTGCCGATGACGGTGGGCCAGGAGTTCGGCGGCTGGGCCGTCACCCTGGGCGAGGACCGGGCCCGCCTGGCCGAATCGCTGTCGCTGGTCACCGAGATCAACCTGGGTGCCACCGCGATCGGCACCGGTCTGAACGCCCCGGCCGGCTATGCCGAGGCCGCCTGCCGCCACCTGCGCGAGCTGACCGGCCTGCCGCTGACCACCAGCCCGGATTTGATCGAGGCCACCAGCGACGTGGGAGCCTTCGTGCACCTGTCAGGCGTGCTCAAGCGCGTGGCGCTGAAGATCTCCAAGATCTGCAACGATCTGCGCCTGCTCTCCTCCGGTCCGCGCGCGGGCCTGAACGACCTGCACCTGCCGGCTGTGCAGTCCGGCTCCTCGATCATGCCCGGTAAGGTCAACCCGGTGATCCCGGAGGTCGTGAACCAGATCGCCTACCAGGTGGTGGGCCACGATTTGACCGTGACCATGGCGGCCGAGGGCGGCCAGCTGCAGCTGAACGCCTTCGAACCGGTGATCGCGCATTCGATCGGCCTGTCGCTCAAGCACCTGACCAACGGCTGCCTGACCTTGGCCACCCGCTGCATCGACGGCATCACCGTGGACGAGGACGCGCTGCGCCGCGAGGTGGAGAACTCCATCGGCCTGGTCACCGCGCTGAACCCGCGCCTGGGCTACTCCGCGTCCACCGCCATCGCCATGGAGGCGCTGCACACCGGGCGCGGCGTGGCCGAGCTGGTGCTTGAACGCGGCTTGCTGTCCGCCGAAGACCTGAACGAGCTGCTCTCCCCAGAGCGTTTGGCCAACCTCTCCGACTAAAAAGGAACCCTATGGAGAAAACCACCCCCGAGGCGGCGCTGACTGCCGGCGACTCCGACTACCACAAGGGCTTGTCCCCGCGGCAGATGCAGATGATCGCCATTGGCGGCGCCATCGGCACCGGCCTGTTCATGGGCGCCGGAGGGCGCCTGGCCCAGGCCGGTCCCGGCATCGTCATCAGCTACGCGGTCTGCGGCTTCTTCGCCTTCCTGATCCTGCGTGCGCTGGGCGAGCTGGTCATGCACCGGCCGTCCACCGGATCGTTTGTGTCCTACGCCCGCGAGTTCTACGGCGAGAAGGCGGCCTTCGCCACCGGCTGGCTGTACTGGCTGAACTGGGTCATGACCGCCATCGTGGACATCACCGCCGTCGCGCTGTACATGGCGTTCTTCGGCAAGTACGTGGAATGGATCGGTTCGGTCCCGCAGTGGCTGTGGGCGCTGGCCGCCCTGGCCTTGGTGCTGACCATGAACCTGATCTCGGTCAAGGTCTTCGGCGAGATGGAGTTCTGGTTTGCCCTGATCAAGGTGGTCGCGCTGGTCTCCTTCCTGGTCATCGGCTGCTACTTCGTCTTCTTCGGCACCCCGGTCGACGGCCACGAGGTCGGCTTCTCGATCATCTCCGAGAACGGCGGGCTGCTGCCCAACGGGCTGCTGCCGGTGCTGGTGCTGATGCAGGGTGTGGTTTTCTCCTACGCGTCCATCGAGCTGATCGGCACCGCGGCCGGCGAAACCGCCAACCCGGAGAAGGTCATGCCCAAGGCGATCAACACCGTGATCATCCGCATCGCAGTGTTCTACGTCGGTTCGCTGGTGCTGCTCTCGCTGCTGCTGCCGTACACCGCCTATTCGGCCGGGGAGTCGCCGTTCGTGACGTTCTTCGGCTCCATCGGGGTGAAGGGCATGGACGTGGTGATGAACCTGGTGGTGCTCACCGCGGCTTTGTCCTCGCTGAATGCCGGCCTGTATTCCACCGGCCGCATCATGCGCTCGATGTCTCTGAACGGCTCGGCTCCGCGCTTCGCCGGACGCATGAACCGTTCCGGCGTCCCGTACGGCGGCATCGTGATCACCGCTGCGGTGGCAGTGCTCGGCGTGGTGCTGAACGCTGTGGTTCCGGCAGCAGCATTCGAGATCGTGCTGAACTTCGCCGCCGTCGGCATCATCGCCTCCTGGGGCATGATCGTGCTGTGCCAAATGGCGCTGGTGAAAAAGGTCCGCGCCGGCGAAATGCAGCGCCCGAGCTTCCGCATGCCATTCGCTCCGGTCTCCGGCTGGGTGACGCTGGCGTTCCTTGCCGCGGTGCTGGTCATGATGGCCTTCGACAACCCCGTGGGCACCTGGACCATCGCTTCGCTGGTTGTCATCATTCCGATGCTGATCGGCGGCTGGTACCTGTGCCGCGGCCGCATCAACCAGCTGGCTTCCGCCCGGCTGAAAGCCGAGGCGCAGTCCGAAAAGGTCTAGCCGCTTCGCAGCTGTTCCACCACCGATGGCCCGGGATTCTTCCCGGGCCATCGGTCGTCCGCGCGCATCGGACGCGCCGGTCAAGGGTAGTTGGCCTCCGACATGATCTGGGTTTCCAGTAGTGCAAAGGGCACAGATAGTGGCATGATGTGTGAGGTGAAACACTCTAAGCATTCATTTCAGGAATTGGACTCCTACGTCGCCATGCCGCGGATCAGCGGCATGGCGCTCTCCCCCGACGGGCGCCGGCTGGTCACCACGCTGAGCACCTTGAGCGAGGACGCCACCAAATACACCAACGCGCTGTGGGAAATCGACCCGGCTGGCAAGAACCCGGCCCGCCGGCTGACCTACTCGGAGCACGGGGAGTCGAGCCCCGTCTTCACCGCCGACGGCGACCTGCTGTTCACTGCCAAGCGCTCTTCCAAGGACGACGCGGTGGCCGAAGGCTGGCTGCTGCCGGCCGCCGGCGGCGAAGCCCGCTCGGTCATCACCCACCCGGCAGGCGTCGAATCGCTGGCCACCTGCGCCAAATCCCCGCAGACCGTGCTGGTGCGCTCCTCGGCACTCAGCCGGGCCACCGACCTGGAGCACGAGGCCAAGCTGCGCGCGGCCCGCAAGGAGAAGAAGGTCTCCGCCATCCTGCACACCGGCTACCCGGTGCGCTACTGGGACCACGACCTGGGCCCGGCCACCCCGCACCTGTACGCAACCAGCCTGCCTGCCGGGCAAGAGCACAGCGAGCTGACCGACCTGACACCCGGGATCGGCGGCAGCCTCGTGGAGGCAGCCTGCGATGTCGCGCCCAATGGCGACTTCCTGATCACCGAATGGATCGTCCCGGAAGGCCACGGCGACCAGGCCGTCGGCCTGATGCGCATCGACATGCATACCGGCGCCCGGGAAATGCTGCTGGCCCCCGACGAGACCTACGAATACGCCATGGGCAAGATCAGCCCGAATTCAGCCAAGCTCGCCTACGCGCGCTGGCGCCGCTCAACCCCGCAGTCGGCTCCGGTCTGCGAGCTGTTCGTCATGCACCTGGCCAGCGGCGAGTCCTACCAGATCGCCGTGGGCTGGGACCGCTGGGCCACGGAGATCGTGTGGGTCCCCAACAGCATGTCGCTGCTGCTGGTTGCCGACGAGGACGGGCACGGCCCGGTCTTCCACCTGCGTCTGGAAAACGACCGCGTCACCCGGCTCACCGACTCCGGCGCCTTCACCAACGTGCTGGTGAGCCCGGATTCCCGTGCCGCCTATGCGCTGCGCGCAAGCTATGAGCACCCTGCCGAGCCGGTCGCACTGGACCTGACCCACATCGGCGACCTGGAAGCCGGCGACTACGTCCAGGTCACCGAGCTGCCCTCCCCCGCACCGCGTCCGCAGCTGCCGGGCACCCTGGAAGAGGTCAGCACCGAGGTCGACGGGGCAACGGTCCGCGCCTGGCTGGCGCTGCCCGAAGGCGCCAGCGCCCAGAACAAGGCTCCGTTGCTGCTGTGGATCCACGGCGGACCGCTGAACTCCTGGAATGCGTGGAGCTGGCGCTGGAACCCTTGGCTGCTGGTCGCGCAAGGCTACGCGGTGCTGCTGCCGGATCCTGCCCTGTCCACCGGCTACGGCCAGGACTTCATCCAGCGCGGCTGGGGCAACTGGGGCCAGGCGCCGTACACGGACCTGATGGCGATCACCGACGCGGCCGAGGCGCGCGCCGACATCGACGAAACCCGCACTGCGGCCATGGGCGGATCCTTCGGCGGCTACATGGCCAACTGGGTGGCAGGTCATACCGACCGCTTCAAGGCGATCGTCACCCACGCCAGCCTCTGGGCACTGGACGGCTTCGGGAAGACCACCGACGCCTCGTTCTACTGGACCCGCGAGATGAGCCCGGAGATGATCGAGGCGAATTCGCCGCATCATTCGGTGGACAAGATCGTCACCCCGATGCTGGTCATCCACGGCGACAAGGACTACCGGGTGCCGATCGGCGAAGGACTGCGCCTGTGGTACGAGCTGCTGTCTTCCTCGGGTCTGCCGCAGCAGGCGGACGGTACCACTGCCCACCGTTTCTTGTACTTCCCGGACGAGAACCACTGGGTGCTCGCCCCGCAGCACGCGAAGATCTGGTACCAGGTGGTCACCGGATTCCTGGCCGAGAACGTGCTGGGACAGGAGCCGGGCGAACTGCCTGAGCTGCTGGGATAGCCCAGCTTCTTGATGGCGGTATTGAAACCCACCAGCGCCCGGCGTGAGCCAAAGGGCTGGTGGGTTTCCCCGTTGATGGGCACGATAAACAGCGCCACCACTGACGCAGGTGCCGGCCATGACACACCGATCCGGTACTGCTGTTGTTGGAACCAAGGACCAGCCGAGTGCGCCGCTTGCAGCTTTCTAATGCACGAGGCGTCTAGTGACGAGCAGACCATTCAACGAACAAGTCGCGAACTTCGTTGATTGCCCCAAGGTCACCGGACTCGTCAGTGCCGATATTTTCCTGAATCCATTCGAAGTAGCGCTGGGCTTCATCCAGCATCCCCGGGATGAAATCCTTCGGATCCACCACGTTCGTCTGCTCATCTACGGTGAACAGTGTCGAACGGCCTTTTGAACGCAAGTGAATCGGCACTGGAGAACCGGGGAATAGTCCTTCGCCCTCGCCCGTTTGAAGGAACGAATCGATGACTTCGACCAGATCCATCCACAGGCTTGCAACGTTATCCCAGAGGGACGCTGAAATCAGGTCGATTCCATAGTAGGCCACCTGGAGCAATCCTTCTCCGCCATAGGGGTTTCGCTTGAGCCGATTGCGCCAAATGTCGGCAGCGCGTTCTGGTGCCTCGTACATGTCCACCAGATACTTGTCGGGGTTCTCCACGAAATCATCGAGGTCCTCCACGGTGTGTGGAACCAGAATGTAGGCTTCGCTGTGCACCGCTTTTGGCGTATCTTCCATCCGTGGATCCTGACTCTAAGCGCGGGCAGAGCCTAACGACTCGACCCTTGTCAAAGGTTATTTTGCATTTGAACCTATGATAGCTTCCAGCTCAGCGGGTGCTCTTCGCATCTTTCACGGACGTGTTCTGATCGAGCAAAGTCTGCTTATCCGTTAGTGACTTCCATCTTCAACAAATACCCGGGGCAGACGCTGCCCGCGACGGCCTTCAAGGCGCTGGTACCCCCCCGGCACGGCTGGCGCGTGTCAACGCCCCGGCCCGTGCCCGGACAGTGGGGCATCTTGAGCCGGCTTCCCGTGATGCGCCACGGGCTGGGGTCAACCCGTGACCTTGATGTTGTGGTTCAGGCGCAGCTCATTGTGCGGATCATAGCGCCGCTTCAGTGCCGCCAGCCGAGCATACTTTTGCTCCCCATACACTGCCAAGGCGTCGAAGCCGCCGGTCGTCGGGGCATCGGTGCTGGAGAAGTTGAGGTATTCGCCGCCTTCGGCCACTGCACTCATGTCCCGATGGAATCCGCGGATGAATTCCCGATGGTGTGCGTCTTGAGCCTGCTCCTTCCAGAATCCATAGATGTTGATCCAGAAGGCCGAGGAGCGGTCGGGAAACGCGGTGGCTTCCTCCGCTACCCGTCCCATGGCCCCGCCCATGACATGCAGATCAAAGGCCGTGCCCGGCCATGTGAGCTGAGTGGCCTTGTCTACCAGCAGTGCGATGATGTCGTCGTCGAGGGAATCAAAACCGGTGTTCTTCCAATAGGCGCGAACGCCCTTGGGAAAGACGTCATCCATGGATGATTGCCATTCAGGCCAGGAGATTGCCGCGACATCCTGGACATCCGGCGGTGCAAGTTCCGTAAACCGCTCCACGCATGCGCTTCCGGCGGCATGATCCGGATCTGCCCAGACGAAGCCGACCGCGAGGATCGTGTCAGTGCCCAGTTCCCATTCCTCCGGCGGGACCAGCGCTGTCGCAATGACCGTCATTGCATCAGGCAGGTTCGCGGCCCAGTCCCGCAGTGCATGTAATGCTCCACGCCAATGCGCTGCCCGGTAGATCAGGTTTCCGGCCAGCACCGTTTCCGGAAGCGTATGCGCGGAGAAGGTAAAGTCGGCCACGATCCCGAAGTTGCCGCCCCCGCCGCGCAGGCCCCACAGCAGCTCGGGATTTTCCCGGGCATCGGCACGGACTTTTTCGCCGCTCGGCGTGTACATCTCCGCGGCAATGAGGTTGTCGACGGTCAGGCCATGGGCTCTGGTTAGCCAGCCGAATCCTCCGCCCAGGCAAAGTCCTGCGATTCCTGTCCGCGAGATCACCCCGACGGGAACGGCAAGTCCGTGGGCGCTCGTGGCTTGGTCGAGTTCGCCAAGGAGGGTTCCCGGGCCGGTGCTCACCTGTCGCAGAGACGGATTGACCATTATTTTGTTGCAAGCACGCAAGTCGAGGACGAGGCCCCGGTCAACGGTGCCGTGCCCTGCCACGTTGTGCCCGCCTCCGCGAACGGCGAGCGGCAGGTGATGGCTTCGGGCGAAGTCAAGGGCGAGCGGAATGTCTGTGAGCTCTCCGGCCCTGATAATCAGCTCTGGCCGGCGGTCGATCATGGCGTTCCACAGGGCGCGGGCATCATCGTACTCGTGGTCTGCTGCCGTGACAAGGGTTCCGCTGAGGGAAGCACCCAGCGATCTGAGATCGGCTATTGAGATTAGTGGATTGTTCATGATGCGCGCGCTCCTTCGGACAGATCGCATCGGAACTTGGGTGTGGGTAATTCTCCTCCCGGATTTTGCATGGAGCAATGGGCATGATCGTGCGATTTTCGGCTCAATTTCATGGTTCAAGCCCCAAAACCAGAGGACAGGACTGAGGCATCCGCAAAGCCTTCACGTCCGGTGCGCCTTGTCGTCCCTCGCTAGGCTTTCATCGGGTGCAGTCCGGGCAACTTCACCCCGTCAGGAGTATCTCCACCGGCTCCGCGTGTGGCCTCGATCAATCTCTGGGCACGGCGAGCGACATCTGCGTCGCGCTCGGCCAAGACATCGGCCAGGTGGTCCAGGTGCTCAACGCGGGCGCTGAACTCACGGCGCAGTCGTTCGTTCAACGGCGTGGCGTCCAGTTCCCGTTCTTCCCGCAGCGCCATGGCCAGAGCACGTTCAAAGAGCCTCTGGCCTGCATCGTCGGCGCGGCCGTTACTGCCGCTTGACCCAAGAACCGCCACGGCGTTGATCTGGGATTCGTCCAGGCCCAACAGCAGGCGCGCCAACTTCTTCTTGGCCGAGCGCAACGAGGCGGTCCCGCGTCCGAAACGTCCCAGGCTTGACGTAGCGGTGAGCAGGAACCGGATGACCAGGACGATGTTCACCACGGTGAAGAAGAACAGCATGGTCAGCAGCCAGAACAGTCCCCCGAAGCTGATCGAGGTATCTTCTTCGAAGCCATTGCGTTGGATACCTTCGGCATAGTCGTCCACCACGTTGGCGATGGTGATATCCGCATACGTGCTTTCGTGGATGCTCCCGTGCTCCCAGTTCGAGGTACCGCCGAGGGTGTATTGACCCGTGCTGATTTCCGGGCTGATCAGGCCGGGGGCGATGGTTGTCCCTTCGTCCGTAGAGAATACCGGAATGATGGCCTTGCCGTCCTTCAACTCCTTCGTCATCGGGTCGAGCAGTTCTGGAAATTCCTGCTTGATGCGGTGCAGGGACGTCAGCAGGCTCAGGGGCTCTGCCGAGCGGTATTCAGATCCGGGAGGATCAGTCCTCAGGTCCAGGTAGGCTTCGGCGTCGCGGACGGCAATCACCATGTTGGTCGGCACCGGGAAATCGGTGTCCATGTAGCGAATGATTTCGGTATCGGACAGCTCTCCGCTGGGGTCGTCGATCTCCAGCTGAGCGCCGCGGCCAGTGCCTTCTCTGTCTGGGAACGGGTCCTCAACCACGTTTGCTGCTATGATGCCGGCCGGAATCATGCCGATCAGCAGCAGGGCGGTGAGCATCACGGCCAGCCGCGGCCCGCTGGGCCGGTAGGCCGATTCAGTGCGCTGCTTTGCCGTCGTCTTCCGGTCCGACTCAAGGGTTTCACCGGTGATGGATTTCGCCAGCGCATCCAGGTAGGCCGCGTTCGCGTAGCCGTCCCTGCCGGTCGTTGCGTCCAGTCCCAGGGAGGTTTTCAATTCCCGATATTCCGGGGGTGCGCCAGCCGGTGCGGCGACCTTGCCGTGCGGGTATCGGGAGATCTTCTTTTTCTGCTTGCTCAAGAGTTCGACCAGGTGCTGCTCGGCCCGCTGCCACTGTTCGACGGCCTGCAGGTTCTTCGGATCCCCGGCGGCCGCATCCAGCAGCTGTCCAAGGGCCGAACGCAGCTGTTCGATGTCGCCGTTGGCGACCATTCGGCCCGGTGCCTGCTCCAAGCGGATCAGTAGCGTCGTCATGGCATCGTTGATCGGCGTGCTGAGCCGGTCGAAGGTCGTCCCGGTCCCGACCAGGCGCGCGTGCACGGAGCCTGCGCCCATCAATGCGTCGGACAAGCTGGTCAGCTTGCGGGCGGACGCCTCGAAATCGGCGAGTTGCTGCGCGGTTTGCGTCCCGAAGGCGGTTTTGCGCGAATAAACCAGCTCGGTCAGCGAGCTTTCGGACCGGGCCAAGTCCAGGGACAGTTTCTGCAGCTGGAGCCAGGATTTCCGGAAGCCCTGTGGGCGCTCGGTCTCCGGCACCGCGTAGAAGGTCGCTTCGAGCGCTTCGAGGTCCAGCACGACGCGGGCCAGCTTGCGCTGCGCCGCGACGAAACGGCGGTGTTTTGCTTCCCATCGCAGGTTGTAGCGCAGCGCCATCAGCAGGAAAACCGTGGTCGCCGTGGCGGCCAGGGCGATCAGCGAGATCCAGAAAACCGGGTTGGTGTTGGGCGGGTCGTAAAGCACCACTGCCGCGCGCTGGGCGGCGGCCACAACGGATTTCGGTCCGTGGCCCAAACCCAGATTGTCGCGGAACGCATTGTCGATCTCGAAACGGATATCTGTTTCGTCGTACGCCTTGCGGTCCCGCCCCTCCAGCAGGTCCGCGCGTACCGCGGTGCCCTCGAAGCGCTGCTGGATCTTGTGGTCGTCAGTTTCGAGGTTCTCCAGCTGGGTGCTGAGCAGGATGTCATGATCCGGGACCACGCCGCGCAGCAGCTCGTCGCCGGTCAGGAATCGATCCGTAACGGTCAAGGTGAGCGGACGGTGTGCGAAGATCGGGCCGGCGGCGGCATCTACGGTTTCCTGGCTGATGTTCCAGTCGTGTGTGCCTTCCACCACGATCTTCACCTCGTGCTGGGGAGTGTTCTCCTGCCCGTACGCGACGTAGGTGGACAGCCCCATCCCGGCAATCACTGTGGTGGCCAGGGCCATGAGCACTGCCGGGATCAGCGCCAGCGCGTACGGACGGCGCAGCTTGCGCCCGTGCGAGTCGAAGGCCGCGAACCGGCTCATGCCTTGTCCCCCACGTAGGCATCCATCCAGCGCTGCACTTGCCGCGAAGCTTGTTCCAGGGTGGCCAGGTCGTCAAGCCTCCGTGTGCCGCCCTCTGGACGGTCGGCGCGGTGGACGGCAAGCTCGTGCGGGACCTTGATCCGCTTTCTCGTTGCCTGTTCCAGCAGCTGATCCAGATCCGAAGCCAGCGCGAGCCGCAGTTCCCAGAGCCGTTCCAGCATGTCAACCGGCTCTGCTCTTCTGGACATCGGCTTATCCAGCCACTGCTGGGCTTCATCCAGGGCGTCCGTATCGGTCACCAAATGCGCACGCACGCTCGAGGCGGCCTTCAGTGGCGCGACGTCCACGCGGTCGAGGAACTGCGCGCATTCATCCAGCAGCTGCCGGTGCGCGGAGATAATCGAGCCCCAGCGCTGGCGGCTTGGATTCGAGTTGCCGAGCAGCCCGTTGAGCGCGGTGCATGCCGACACCAGTTCTTTCTGGCACCGGCTGATCACTTCCAGCCGTTCAAGTTCCGCGCGGCTGACTGCAGTTGCCGCCGAGACCCGGTGCACCGCTTCCTGCCCTGCCTTCGCGAGCGGTGCGATGGCCCGTTCCAGCAGTTCGGCGCGCTGCTGGATGACGCCCCCGGCATCCGCGCTGAGGGCTGGCAGCTTGCAGGATTCAAGGTCGCGCAGTTGTTGCGGCAGCTGCTGGGCCAGCTGTGCTGCGCGTGCGCTGCGCTCCGTGGTTGCCTGACGCTGGCGCTTGCGGACGCCGCGGAAAACAACGTAGGTGGTGAGCGATGCGCCCAGCACACCCAGGACCACGAAAAGCACAGTCCGCTTGCCCTCTGAACTGGCCGACAGCAACGTGCCGAGGGTGTTCTTGGGCGCTTTCAATTCCTCGGTGGTGATGCGCACCGATTCGATAACTGCCTGGGTGTAGTCTTCCTTGTCCATCATCGGCCGCAACGCGGCAACGCTGTTGGACAGGGCCGCTGAGCGGTCCCCGGTCACATTCCAAGCCTTGTCGATCGCGATCTCCGCGCCCTTGCCGTCCTTGTCCGGAAGCATCAGGCCGATGACGATCCAGCCGTCTTGGATGTAGCCCTTGGTGTCGGTGCTGTCTGGCCAGTCGTCGTGCAGGAGCAGGTAAGAGGTGGGACCGAACAGGGTCAAGGCACGGATGAACTGGGCTGCCCCGCCTTCCATCGCATTGTCGGCGGCATCGACACCCACCACGATGTTGGCGTTGGTCTGGCCCATGGTCTCGCGGACCGCGTCCAGGACTTCCTGGTTGTCGATCTGCGACTGCACCGAGTCGATGACCGCCAGGTGGAAGTCCCCTTCTTCGGCGACCAGGTCCGGGACGCGGATCGTGCCTTTGCCCTTGTCTTCGTCTTGGCCTTTCGACGGTGCGTCGCTGGGGCCCACCGGGTAGATCGGCTCGTAAATCTGTTCGTCCGCCATCGCGGGCGCCGCAAGAAATCCCCCGAGCACCAGCAGAAGAAGCACCAGCAGGGCCGTCGCGGTTCGCCGGGCGGTCGAAAGCAGATAAGTCATAATCCAACGATTGTATCAACAGCTGCTTTTCTTAACTGCCAAGGCCCCTTTGAATCAAGAGGATTCAAAGGGGCCTTGGCTGCGGGCCGGGAACTAGTCCAGCAGCATCGCAGGTTCCTGCAGGATCGAGGCGACGTCGGCCATGAAGCGGGCCGACAGGTCCCCGTCCACCACGCGGTGGTCGAAGGATCCGCCCAGCGTGGTGATCCAGCGCGGGACGACTTCCCCGTCCACTACCCACGGCTTCTGGCGGATCGTACCGAAGGCGACGATCGCAACCTCTCCCGGGTTGATAATCGGGGTGCCGGTGTCGATGCCCAGCGCACCGATGTTGGTGATCGACAGGGTGCCGCCGCGCATGTCCTCCGGGGAGGTCTTGCCGGCGCGGGCGGTGGTGGCCAGCTCGTTCAACGCGACCGCCAGTTCCTTCATGTTCAGGTTCTGGGCGTCCTTGATGTTCGGCACCAGCAGGCCGCGCGGGGTGGCGGCCGCGATGCCCAGGTTCATGAAGCGCTTCTGGTGGATCTCGGCGCCCTGCGGGGTTTCCACCCAGCTCGCGTTGACGCTCGGGTTGCGGGCCGCGGCCCAGATCACGGCGCGGGCCAGCACCAGCAGCGGGGAGACCTTGATGCCCTCGAAGTCGCGGGACTTCTTCAGGCGCTGCACGTATTCCATGGTGCGGCTGGCGTCCACGTCCACGAAGATCGACACGTGCGGGGCGGTGAAGGCGGAGTCCACCATGGCCTTGGCGGTGGCCTTGCGCACGCCGCGCACCGCGGTGCGGTCCACGCGGGCGTCGGCCAGCTGGCCATGGGCCCAGTAGGTCGGCGCCGCCGCGTGCTCGGCCTCGCGCTGGGCTTGGTAGCTGTTGACGTCCTCGCGGGTGATTTCGCCCTGGGTTCCGGTGCCCACGACATCGTTGATGTCGATGCCCAGCTCCTTGGCCAGGCGGCGGACCGGCGGCTTGGCGAGCACGCGGTCGACGAAGCTTGCCATGGCAGGCTTGGCGCGGTCGACCTCGCGGGTCACCGCGCTTCCCAGCGAGGCGGCGCGGCGGGAGATGGTGTCGGCAATAGCCGAGGCGCGCACGGCCGGACGGGCCGCCGCCGGCGGAGCGGAGGGCGCCGGGCGGTTGGTGCGCTCGCGGCGCACCGAGGAGTCTGCGGTCGGGCCCGAGCCCACCAGCGGGCCGGGCTCCTCGCTGGCCACGGGCGCCGCGGTGGCCAGCGCCTCGGCCGGTTCCGGGGTGCCGGTCGGGGCCGGCTTGTTGCCCTCCTGGTCGATGGTGATCAGCGGGTTGTCCACCAGCACGGTCTCGCCCTCGGCGGCGTGCAGGGCGGTGACCACCCCGGCGAACGGGCTGGGCAGCTCCACCAGGGACTTGGCGGTTTCGATTTCCACGAAGACCTGGTTGACCTCGACGGTGTCGCCCACGGCGACCTTCCACGAGGCGATGTCGGCTTCGGTCAGGCCTTCGCCCACATCGGGCAGGTTAAAGACGGTCATGTTCGGCTCCTAGTAGGCGAAGGAACGGTCGAGCGCTTCGAGCAGCTTGTCGATGTCTGGCAGGTACTGCGATTCGACCTTGGAGATCGGGTACGGCATGTGGAATCCGCCCACGCGCAGCACCGGGGCCTCCAGGGACAGGAAGGCGCGTTCGGAGATGCGCGCGGCGATCTCCCCGCCCAGCCCGCCGAAGGTCGGCGCTTCATGGGTGACAATCAGCCGGCCGGTCTTCTGCACGGACTCGGTGATGGTGTCGAAGTCGATCGGCGAGAGCGAGCGCAGGTCGATGACCTCGATGGAGCGGCCCTCCTCGCGGGCGGCCTCCGCGGCGGCCAGCGCCACCGGCACCAGCGGGCCGTAGGCCACGATGGTGGCGTCGTCGCCGCTGCGCACCACCTGCGCCTTGAACGCGTCAAGGGCCGGGGTCTCGGTGTCCACCTCGCCCTTGAGCCAGTAGCGGCGCTTGGGTTCGAAGTAGATCACCGGGTCCTGGCACGCCGCCGCCTGCTGGATCATCCAGTAGGCGTCGTTCGCGTTGGACGGCGTGATGATGCGCAGGCCCGCGGTGTGCGCGAACAGGGCTTCGGGTGATTCGGAGTGGTGCTCGATGGAGCCGATGCCGCCGCCGTACGGGATGCGGATGACCACCGGGACGGTCAGCCGGCCCTCGGAACGGGCATGCATCTTGGCAAGCTGCGTGGTGATCTGGCTGTAGGCCGGGAACACGAAGCCGTCGAACTGGATCTCCACCAGCGGGCAGAAGCCGCGCAGGGCCATGCCCACCGCGCTGCCCACGATGCCGGCCTCGCCCAGCGGCGAGTCGATCACGCGGTGCGCGCCGTATTTGTCTTGCAGTCCGTCGGTCACGCGGTACACGCCGCCGAGCTTGCCGATGTCCTCGCCCATCAGCAGCGCCTTGTCGTTGGACTCCAGCACCTTGTCCAGGCCGGAGGTGATGGCCTTGGCCAGTGTCATGGTGCTCATGCGTTCTCTCCCGAATCTGCGAATCCTGCTTCGTACTGCAGGTGCCAGGCCAGTTCTTCCTGGATCAGCGGGTGCGCCTCGGCGTACACCTGCTCGAAGGACTTGGCCAGCGGCGGCACCGGGAAAGCCATGGCGTCCTCGCGGACGGTGGCGGCCATCTGGTCCGCGTCCTTGGCCAGCTGCTCGAAGAAGGCGTCGTCCACGATGTTGTTCTCGCGCAGGTAGGTCTCCAGGCGGATCAGCGGATCGAGCGGCGCCCAGGCGGCTTCTTCCTCGGTCATGCGGTACTTGGTGGGATCGTCCGCCGTGGTGTGCGCACCCAGCCGGTAGGTGTCAGCTTCGATGAACACCGGGCCCTTGCCGCTGCGGGCGTGTTCCAGCGCCCAGCGGGTCACTGCCAGCACTGCCAGCACGTCGTTGCCGTCCACGCGGATGCCAGGCATGCCGTAGCCTGCGGCACGCTCGACCAGCGGCACCTTGGACTGGACCTCGAAAGGCACCGAGATGGCCCACTGGTTGTTCTGGCAGAAGTAGACCACCGGGGCGTTGAAGGAGTTGGCGAAGACCATCGACTCGTGGGTCTCGCCCTCGGTGGACGAGCCATCGCCGAAGTAGGCGACCACCGCGTTGCCCTCGGCGGCGAGCTTTTCCTCGTCCCAGCCGCGCTGCTCCATGCTCAGCGCCATGCCGTAGCCGGCCGCGTGCGGCAGCTGGGCTGCGAGCACCATGGTGTACATGTGGAAGTTGTTTTCCCGCGGGTCCCATCCGCCGCCGGAGATGCCGCGGAACAGACGCAACATCTCGGAGAAGGAGACGTTGCGGGTCAGCGCGACGCCGTGTTCGCGGTAGGTCGGGAAGATGTAGTCGCTGGGGCGGGTAGCGCGTCCCGAACCGATCTGCGCCGCTTCCTGGCCGCGCAGCGGAACCCAGAGGCACAGCTGGCCCTGGCGTTGAAGGGCGGTCGCCTCCTGGTCGAACCGGCGGGTCAACGCCATGTCGCGGTAGAAGCCGCGCAGCATGTCCTCGTCCACGTCGCCCAAATAGGCGTCATAGATCTCGTGGGGCAGGCGCTGGCCGTCGGGGGTCAGGATCTGCACCGGATCCTTCGGCCCGACCTCGGTCGCAGCAGGCGTCATAAATCTTCCTCCGGTCATAAATATGCCCCACACGGAATACATTCCGCATGGGACATATAGCGGCTTGTCTAATTTCCAAGCCTATAGCGTTTGCCTGTAAAAACGCGAGAAAACAGCGCCGCTCAGCTCTGCGCCAAATCGAGAGACTCTGCACAAAGCTCGATGAAGCGGTCGTTGGCTTCCGGCTCCGCAATCGAGATGCGCACGCCTTCGTGAGCGAAGCCGCGCACCGACAATGCCCTGGCTTCAGCACGTTCAACGAACTGCGTGGTCTTCTCGCCCAGTGGCAGCCAGACGAAGTTCGCCTGCGTGGCCGGGAACTTCCATCCCTGCTCCACCAGCGCAGCCACCACGCGTTCGCGCTCAGCGACGAGTGAATCCACCCGTTCGTACACCGCATCGATATGTTTCAGCGAGGCGATCGCCGCGTCCTGGGCCACCGAGGAGACCGCAAACGGGGTTGCGATGACCCGCAGGTTGTTGGTGATTTCCGGATGGGCCACCGAGTAGCCCACACGCAGGTTCGCCAGGCCATGGGCCTTGGAGAAGGTGCGCAGCAGGACCACGTTCTGGTTGGCCTTGTAGGTCTTCACCCCATCCACGGACTGCGGATCGCGCACGAACTCGATGTAGGCCTCGTCCAGCACAATCAGCACATTGCGCGGCACCCGGGAAATGAAGTCGTCAACCTCGGCCTGCGTGAGGATCGGGCCGGTCGGGTTGTTAGGAGTGCACAGCAGGATCACCGAGGTGTTCTCGTTGATGGCCTCGATCATGGCTTCAAGGTCATGCCGCCCATCGGCAAGCACCGGAACCGGCACGGGAAGCGCGCCGGCAGTCTGCACGAGGATCGGATAGGCCTCGAAGGAACGCCAGGCGAAAATGACCTCGTCCTGGATGCCGTCCTCGTTCTGCCCGGCGAAGGTGTTCAGGATCTGGACCAGCGCACCGAGCGAGCCCGCGCCGGTGACGATGTCATCGGCCGGGACGTCGAGGTAGTCCGCCAATGCCTCGCGCAGCTTGGTGCTCAGCGGGTCCGGATAACGGTTCAGCGCATCCTGGTCGAGGACCGCCTGGCGCACCTGCGGCAGCGGGCCGAAGGGAATCTCGTTGGAGGAGAGTTTGAAGGAGCTCAGCCCCTGAATCTGTACCGGCGGTTTTCCGGCGGCGTACTTGGGCAGGCGGGCAACGATCGATCGCGGCTGCACCTGGTCTTGGGGCACAGAATTCTCAGTCATAAATCCCAGCGTAGCCCCGGAAGTGCGGAAAGGTGATTTAGTTTTCATCTACGACCCAGCTTTATGTGCGAAGGTTTTATCATGAGTTTCCTGATTCGAGTCATCGTAAATGCGCTGGCACTAGCAGTTGCCGTCTGGATTGTGCCCGGAATCCATATCGACGCCGTTGGCGATGACACCTTGGGCCTCGTGGTGTCATACCTGGTGGTCGGCCTGATCTTCGGTTTGGTCAACGCGCTGGTCCGCCCGATCGTCAGCCTGCTGTCGCTGCCCATCACCTGCCTGACCTTGGGGTTGTTCACCATCGTCGTGAATGCGCTGATGCTTGCGCTGACCGGCTGGCTCACCCGGTTCATCCCGGCGGAGCTGATCATCGACCACTTCTGGTGGGACGCGATCGCGGGCACCATCATCATCTCCATCGTCTCCGCGGTGCTCGGATTGTTCGTCAGCAGCGACCGCCGGTAGCACCCGTCCGTCGTCCCGCCATTTAGTGCGGCGGGGCGATCTCGTGGTCCAGCGGCTTGCGCTGTTTCCCACTGCCGCGCGGTTCCTGGCCGCGCGGTTTTTGTTTTGGAAGGGATTTCCGTTCCAGCTTGAATCGGCGGAACGTCAACGGACCGGGAGGCAGCATGAATGCTTCCAATTGCTTGCGCACGTCTGGAGCTGCATTTCGTTGAAGTTCACGCAGGTGGTCTTCGTAGTTCGGCAGGGAATGCGGAGGCCCGAAAACGCCACCCTGGGGCAGGGCGTCCTCGACGTCCTTGCGCGGCCCGTCAAAGGTCACCGTCATTTGTCTGGGCGAGGTTCGGTTCTGCCGTCCATCGGTTCCGGGAACCATGTCCTTGGAATCTTCCACCGACAAGGTTCTCACTTCTGATGGCACCGGAATGCCGCCAATCGGCGAGCCCAGGGTCAGCGCACGGGTCATGGTGAATTTCTTGCGCATCAACTTGTTCTTCAACAGGTTGGCAACATGGATGCCGCCCTGGGAGTAGCCGGTGAGAATCACCTCGTCACCGGGTCCCGCCCCCGAGTATTCCAAAGCCCGGGCAATCGGTTCGGCAAAGTTTTCCGAATCGCGGCCGAATCCGTCGACGATGCCCATCGAGTCGAAGGGATTGGCTCCCCCGAAACCGTCCTGGGTTCCCGGCAGCACCAGAACAAAGGTCTTCGAATCAAGCTGCGCGATGACGAATTTGCCCTGTTCCTCGGCCCCGCCGTCGTATAGCAAACGGTGCAAGGTGGCGTAGTCGTCCAGATTTCCATTGGCCTGCAGTTGCTCGGGCGGCTGCTCCCCTGTCAGTTCCAGCCGGCCGTCGGGGTCCATGGTGCCGATCGCTTCGCCCAGCTGCTTGGTGGTTTCGGTGACCAGTGCATCCATGCCGGCTTCGGGCCGCAAGATACTCCACGGGTTGGCGAGCATCAGCAATCGCAGCATGGTTTCCATCTGCTGCGTCGGTGGCCTGTTGCCGTTGCCCGATGTCTCTTGGAGAAATCTCGTCACGACATGCAGCCAATTCGCCGCGAGCAGCATTTTCTCCGTCACTTGCTCTGCTGACTCGTAATTCTCGATGGCCGCACGCACCCGTTCATCCAGGCGCCGCCCGGCGATAACTGCCTCGGTCGCATGCAGGTAGCCGTTGCGCAGGTGCTCCGCGAGCAGCGCAAGATTGTAGCCACGGGCCGCCACTCCCGCGATGCTGCATTGGAGGTTGAGGTCGTCCTGGCACTGCGCAGCCTGCTGCGCGGCGCGCAGCAGGCTCAATTCCATCTGCTGCAGCCGGGTATAGACATCGACGCAGATGGCTCGGGAATCCGCGTAATCCACGGCGTTGTAATTGACGTCATATCCCATGCTCAGGACGCCATCCGCTGCTCGTTGATCTGGGTTTCCAACGCATGGATTTCGTTCGTGGCCACTGCCAGATAGGCCTCGGCATCCACCAGCACCCCGGCCAGCACCTGGAGCCGTCCGCTCAGCTCCCCCACCTGCGCAGCGAAAGCCCTGCCCGCTTCAGATCTCCAAGTCAGCCCGCTGATCTGGGACAACTGGCCAATAGCGAACCGGGTGGTGTCCTTGGCATCGGAAAGCTGGAATGCCACCGAATCCAGCGTTGCCTGAAACATCATCGCGCTACTCCCGCCTCGTGGGCCGTCCTCTGCACGGCAGGCCCGTGAGCCTTCAGGATGCCCGTATCCGCCGTCCCGGGCAGGCGCTGGCCCGCGGAATGTGGATTAGGCCCGAGCGTAAAAAGTATGCCGCGGTGCCAAGGGATGAAAGAATAAGAGCATGGTTGAGATTGCGCGCACTTCCCTTGCTAATGAACCCCTGGCGTTGACCGCCCTCGACGGACGCTACCGCGCGGCCGTCGCCCCGCTGGTGGACTACCTGTCCGAGGCGGCTTTGAACCGCGATCGCATTCACGTTGAAGTTGAATGGCTGATCCACCTGACCGACAACTCCGTGCTTCCGGGCACCTCGCCGCTCACCGCTGAGCAGAAGGCTGCGCTGCGAAAGATCGTCACCGACTTCAACGCCGATTCCGTGCAGGAACTGGCCGAGATCGAGGCAGTGACCGTCCACGACGTGAAGGCCGTCGAGTACTACATCGCCAATCGCCTTGAAGGCATCGGCATTGCCCAGCTCAAGCCGCTGGTCCACTTCGGCTGCACCTCTGAAGACATCAACAACCTGTCCTACGCGCTGGGCGTGCAGGGTGGCGTGCAGCAGGTCTGGCTGCCGGCAGCCCGCGACCTGGTCGCGCAGCTGACCAAGATGGCCGAGGAGTCCCGCGACGTGCCGATGCTCTCGCGCACCCACGGCCAGCCAGCCACCCCGACCACCCTGGGCAAGGAACTGGCCGTGCTTGCATGGCGCCTGACCCGCCAGCTGGACCGCGTCGAGAAGACCGAGTACCTGGGCAAGATCAACGGCGCCACCGGCACCTACGCCGCCCACTACGCTTCGGTTCCAAACGCCGACTGGCAGCAGATCTCCCAGGGCTTCGTCGAGCACCTGGGACTGACCTGGAACCCGCTGACCACCCAGATCGAGTCGCACGACTGGCAAGCAGAGGTGTACGCGGACATCGCCCGCTTCAACCGCATCCTGCACAACCTGTGCACCGACGTGTGGAGCTACATCTCCATCGGCTACTTCGCGCAGATCCCGGTGGCCGGTGCCACCGGCTCCTCGACCATGCCGCACAAGGTCAACCCGATCCGCTTCGAGAACGCCGAAGCGAACCTGGAAATCTCCAACGGCCTGCTGGACACCCTGGGTGCAACCCTGGTCACCAGCCGCTGGCAGCGCGACCTGACCGACTCCTCCTCGCAGCGCAACATCGGTTCGGCCATCGGCCACTCGGTGCTGGCCATCTCCAACGTCGCCAAGGGCCTTGACCGTCTGGACGTTGCCGAGGCAGTGCTTGCCGACGACTTGGACCACAACTGGGAGGTCCTCGCCGAGGCCATCCAGATGGTCATGCGTGCCGAGGCCATCGCCGGAGTCGAGGGCATGGACAACCCGTACGAGCGCCTGAAGGACCTGACCCGCGGCCACCGCGTGGACGCGGCCCGCCTGAAGGAATTCGTCGGCGAGCTGGGCCTGTCGGCCGAGGCCGAGCAGCGTCTGCAGTCGCTGACCCCGGGCACCTACAACGGTATTGCTTCGCAGCTGGTTGACCACCTGAAGAAGTAGCCTGCATCGAACAACAGCTGGTCCCGTCGCCGAAAAGCGACGGGACCAGTTTTTTGTGTCCGCACTTCTGAGACGTCGAGCCACCAAGCGCAGGGCTGGCGGTCATCGATCCGGAACTCGCTGCACGAAAACTGATCAAAAAATTTGTTCATTTCCGGCAGATTACCGGCTCCTCTCAGCGGGACCCGGCAGCCGTTACCCAGAATTGCCACCGAGGCAACAACAAACGCCTGCCGATGAAATGTCGCTCTGGAATGCTCAACAGCATCCACGAGTGAAAGGCATCGATTCGCATGAGCACGCAATCCCGCCAACTGACCCCCGCCGTTGACCAGCTGGAGACCACCCGCGGCCGGTGGGTCCGCAACTGGGACGCGGAGAACCCTGAGTTCTGGCAGGCAGTGGGCCGGCGCACCGCCTGGACTAACTTGCGCTGGTCGATCTTCGCGGAATTCCTGGGGTTCGCCGTCTGGCAGTTGTGCGCGATCCTCGCGGTGTACCTGCCGGCCGCCGGATTCGACTACAGCACCAGCGAGCTGTTCTGGCTGATCTCCATGCCCAGCCTGGTCGGCGCCACCCTGCGCATCCCCTATACCTTCATGGTCGCCAGATTCGGCGGACGGAACTGGACCATCGTCTCCGCGCTGCTGCTCCTGATCCCGGTAACCGGATTGGCCCTGGCCACGGCGAACCCGCAGACCCCGTTCTGGATCATGCTGGTCCTGGCCGGGCTTTCCGGATTCGGCGGCGGCAACTTCGCTTCCTCGATGGCCAACATCACCTACTTCTATCCGGCCGCCCAGAAAGGCTGGGCCCTCGGACTGAACGCGGCCGGCGGCAACCTGGGCGCGGCCATCGCCCAGCTGCTCGTGCCGATCGCCATCACAATCTTCGCCGCCGGGACGCTGCAGCTTCCCATGGCCGGCTTGATCTGGATCCCGTTGATCCTGGCGGCCGCGGCAGGAGCCGCGAAGTTCATGCACAACCTGTCCAACGCGCGCAGCGACGTGCGTGGCGCGCTGGCTTGCCTGCGCGAGAAGCACCTGTGGATCATCGCCGGGCTCTACATCGGCACCTTCGGCTCGTTCATCGGTTTCTGCGCGGTATTCCCCAAACTGCTGGCCGATACCTTCACCGAGTACTCCTCGCTTCAATTGGGCACCGCAGTCGTTTCCCTGGCCTTCCTCGGACCGCTGGTCGGGTCGCTGGCACGACCCTACGGAGGACAGCTGGCCGACCGCTTCGGCGGGGCCCGCATCACCCTGGCGGCCTTCGCGGTAATGGCCGCGCTGACTCTCGCGCTGATGCTGAGCCTGGGACAGGTGGACTTCCCGGTCTTCCTGGGATTGTTCCTCGCCCTGTTCACCGCGGCAGGCCTCGGCAACGGCTCCACCTACCGCATGATCCCGGCAGTCTTCGCCCTCTCGGGACGTCGCAGCGGCCGTACCCGAGCCGAGCAGGCGCGCAGCGCCGCCGCGGCCCTGGGCCTGGTTTCGGCCATCGGCGCCTACGGCGGATTCCTGATTCCGCAGGTGCTGGGCTTGTCCCTGTCGAAGCTGGGTTCCTACGTGCCAGCCTTCGGAGTGTTTGTGGGACTCTACGTGCTGCTGCTGGCGGCGACCTGGTTCTGCTACGTACGCCGCGGTTCGGGTTTCGCGGGGAAGGCCTGAGATGGCGGTCGCGACGCACTGCCCCTACTGCGCGCTGCAGTGCGGGATCACCCTTGATGCAGGCACCACGCCGGTGGGCTTGAGCGGACGGAACTTCGAAACCAACGGCGGGGCGCTGTGCCGCAAGGGATACAGCGCCGCGCAGCTGCTGGACCACCCCGAACGACTGCATTCCCCGCTGGAACGCGGGGCCGACGGCGTGCTGCGCCCGGTGAGCTGGGAGCGGGCGCTGGAACTGGTGGTGCACCAGGTGCGCACTGTGCAGAAGGCCCACGGGAAGGACGCGGTGGCGGTATTCGGCTCCGGCTCGCTGACCAATGAAAAGGCCTACCAGCTGGGCAAGTTCGCGCGGCTGGCACTGGGCACCTCGCGCATCGACTACAACGGGCGATTCTGCATGTCCTCGGCCGCGGCAGCCGGCAACAAGGCTTTCGGACTGGACCGCGGGCTGCCCTTTCCGCTGGCGGACCTGGACCGGGCAGGCACCATCCTGCTGCTCGGATCCAATGTCGCTGACACCATGCCGCCCTTCGTCAGGCATCTGGAATCCGCGCGGGAGAACGGCGGGCTGATTGTCTCCGACCCGCGCTGCTCGGCCACGGCGGAATTGGCGGACATCCATGTGCAGCCGGCGCCCGGCACGGACCTGCAGCTGCTGCTCGGCCTGGCCCACGTGCTGCTGGCCGAGGACCTGGCCGATACCGGCTACCTGGCAGCCCGCGTTTCCGGGCTGGACCCGCTGCGTACTTCGCTAGCGGCCTGGTGGCCCGAACGGGTGCAGTCGCTCACCGGAGTCCCGGCCAGCGTGATCCGGCAGACCGCGCGCGCCCTGGCTTCCGCGGCCCAAGCAGCCCATGCCGGCGGCAAACCCGTGTACATCCTCACCGGGCGCGGGGTGGAACAGCATGCCAACGGCACCGCCACGGTGTCCGCTGCGATCAATCTGGCCCTGCTGCTGGGATTGCCAGGAACCCTGGCCGGGGGTTTTGGCACCATCACCGGACAGGGCAACGGGCAGGGCGGGCGCGAACATGGGCAGAAGGCCGACCAGCTGCCCGGCTACCGCAAGATCACCGACACGGCGGCACGCAGGCATGTGGCGGGCGTCTGGGGCGTGGATCCTGACATCATCCCCGGGCCGGGCATCCCGGCGGCGCAGCTGCTGGCAACCCTGGGAGAACCTGGCGGGGCCCGGATGCTGCTGATGCACGGCTCCAACCCGGTCATCTCCTCCCCCAATGCCAACCGCACCGCTGCGGCGCTGCGCCGGCTGGACTACCTGGTCGTGTCCGACTTCTTCCTCTCGGAGACCGCCGCGCAGGCGGACCTGGTGCTGCCGGTGCTGCAGTGGGCCGAGGAGGAAGGCACCATGACGAATCTGGAAGGCAGGGTGCTGCGCCGCCGCGCCGCGCTGGCCCCGCCGCCGGGGGCGCGCAGCGAGCTGTGGCTGCTGGCCGAACTGGCCGCACGCCTGCATGCCCCGTCCGCCTTCAGCGCGGACCCGCGGGAGGTTTTCGCAGAGCTCGGCAGGGCCTCGGCCGGAGGCATCGCCGACTACTCGGGGGTAGACTACGACAGCCTCGATGCGGGGGCGGCGGTCTACTGGCCTTGTCCCAGCGGCACGCCGATCAGTACGGCTCCCGGCGAGCGCTCGGGCACCCCGCGCCTGTTCCTGGAACGATTCGCCCACCCCGACGGCAAAGCGCGGCTGGAGCCGGTCTACCCGCAGCCGACGGCGGTCGGTGGTTCCGAGCGGCGGCCAGGGAGCATCTCGCTGGTCACCGGACGGTTGCTGGAACACTACCAGTCCGGGACGCAGACCCGCCGGGTAGCCGAGCTGCAACAGGCCGCGCCTGCGGCGCTGGCACGGATCCATCCGGACACCGCGCTGGCACGCGGCATCAGCGACGGACAGGACATGGTGCTGGAAAATGCGCACGGACGCGTCGAAGCGACGGCCTGCCTGGACGCGGGCATCCGCGTGGACACCGTGTTCCTGCCCTTCCATTTCCCTGAAACCCAGAACGCCAACCTGCTCACCGGCAATGCGGTGGACCCGGACAGTTCCATGCCCGAGTTCAAGCATGCGCTGGTGCTGCTGTCCCGATTGGAGCGACATGAGTGAACGACTGGTTGTCATCGGCTTCGGGCCGGTGGCCGCGAGCCTGGTCGAGGGGCTGCTTCCCGCGGTGCGTTCAAAAGACCTCCACCTGACGGTGTTGGGCGCGGAAGAGCGCTCCGCCTACAACCGGGTGCTGCTGGCCGAGGTCGCCATCGGCGCGGCCAAGCCCGAGCACCTGGGCATGGCTGACGAATCCCGGCTGCGCGCCGCGGGCGTGGATCTGCGGCTGGGCACCGCCGCGACCGGGGTGGACCGAGCCCGGCGCGTGGTGCACACCAGCGCAGGGACGGTCCCCTACGACCGGCTGGTTTTCGCCACCGGCGCCCGACCGGTCATCCCCTCGTTGGCAGGGCTGAACTTCGATCCTCACGCGGATTCCACGCTGCCCGCCGGGGTGCTGGCGCTGCGCACCCTCGACGATGCCCTGCAGCTGCACTCGGTGCTTCGCCGCGGCGGAAAGGTGCTGGTGCTCGGCGGCGGCATCCTGGGCCTGGAGGCCGCATTGGCCATGGCCAGCGCCGGCCTCGAGCCAGTGCTGGTGCACCACGGACCGGCACCGCTGGGACGCGTGGTGGACGCGGACGGCGGCACCCTGCTCATCCGCCAGTTGGAAGCCGCCGGGGTGCAGGTGCTCTCCGGGGTGCGCGCCACCGGAGTGCAGAAAAAGGACGGCCGCTTCCATGCGCTGGCCACCGACACCCACGGGCTGATCCACGCCGACGCCCTGCTGGTGTCCACCGGGGTGCGCCCGCGCACCGAACTGGCTGAAGGCTGCGGGCTGGCCGCCGGGCACGGGATCGCCGTCAACGAGCAGCTGATGGCGGATTCCAGCGGACGCCTCTTCGCCGTGGGAGACTGCGCCGAGGTGGCCGGGCGCCGTCCTGCGGGCCTGCTCGCCCCGGGCTGGGCGCAGGCCGGGTGGCTGGCCGGCTTCCTGCTGAGCCATCCGGCCCCGCATCCTTCCGCGCCCGCCCCGGATCTGGGCCGCCTGCCCGGTCCCCAAGCCCAGGGCGGCGAGATCCTGATGCTCAAGGGGCAGGGGCTGGAACTCACCGCTGCCGGCACGGTGCAGGCAGGACTCTTCGACGACCCCGCACAGCAGGTCACGGTGTACGCCGATCCCGTCTCCGGACGCTACCTGAAGATCGTGGCGCACGATGGGCTCCCCACCGGCTTTATGGCCTTGGGCCTGCCGCGCACCGGGGCGGAGCTCGCCCTGGGATTCGAGCGTGGCACCGCACTGCCGGTTGACCCGTCCCTGCTCCTGCGGTTGGATGCGCCCTTCGAGGATGCGCATGCGCCCGCGGCCGGGGCTGATGACCAGTTCTGTCGTTGCTCGGGTGCGACCTACGGGCAGGTGGCCCAGGCGGTCCAGGCTGGATGCTCCACCGTCGAAGAGGTTGGCGCGAACTGCCGTGCAGGCACCGGTTGCGGCGGTTGCAAGGAACGCATCGAGGAACTGCTCGAGCTCCCGGCCCGGGCCTAGCGGGGAGGCGGGATGCTGCCGGCTCCCGCCTCGTTCCGACCGGCTGCTTAACCCAGCACACGCCGCCAGGAAATCCTGGCGGCGTGTGCTGGGTTACGTGTTCTAGTGAAACTCGAATCGTTGAAGCGTGCCTGCTCATGAATGCTTGCAGGCTGCCGGGTTCGTGCTGACCTCGTACCAGCCGAACCATGCGCAGTGTTCAAGGTAGGTCCCGTCCGCGTCGTGGACGGCGGCGTGCCTGCTCATTTCGAGGCCTTCATCCACAACCGGCCGTCGAGTTCCTTCACGCCGAACACCGGCAGTGCGGCGCCCTCGGAGCTCAGGCAGTCGCCGGTGTCCAGGCGGTAGATCTCCTTGTGCAGCGGGCAGGCGATGGTGGCGACGCGATATCCGTCCACCGTGGCATCGCCCAGGATGCCGCGGGCCATGACCTTGGCGCCGGTGGATGGGCAGCGGTGGGAGCTGGCGTAGAAGCCGAAGTGCTCGGTGCGGTACACCGCGATCTGCCGCCCTTCCATCCAGGCGGCCTCGCCCCACCCAGTTTCCAGATCGTCCGCGAAGCAGAGTTCGGCCAGTGCGGCAGGTGCATCAATCAGTTGCGTGGTCATCGGTGGGTCCTTTCGCTGGTGTTCCGATGCTTCGAGCCTAGAAGCGTCATGTTTCAGCCGCCGCCCCGCACGGTTGCCGGTCGGTAAAGCCCGATTCACAGCCCTAGGGCAAACCCGTGCTACGAACATGTTTCGACGCGCTCACTGCGGGTGATCGTTCCTGCTGGAGAAAATTGCGCCCGGCGAAACATCGGGGTAACTGCGGGGCAAAAACAGGTTCCTAGGCTGGTGCCAGACGCTCCACACCCCGTGGGTCCGCCAGCGAAAGGGCATCATGAATACCTCCAGCGAACAGCGACACATCCTCGTGATCGGCGGCGGTCCGGCCGCGCACCGCTTTGCCGAAGCCATGGCCACCCGCCGGCCGGCAGGCACCCGACTGACAGTGCTCACCGAAGAGGCCCACCTGCCCTACGACAGGGTGGCCCTGTCCAAAGCGCTGACGGATCCCGGCGTGGACCTGACCCTGGGCGAGGCGGAACTATGGGAGCAGGAGCACCTCACCCTTGAAACCGGGGCCCGCGCGGTGGCCTTGGACAGCGCCGCCCGCGTGGTGCGCACCGAGGACGGGCGCGAATTCGGCTACGACGAGCTGGTGCTGGCCACCGGCTCCAACGCCGCAACCCTGCCGATCCCCGGCGCCGAACTGACCCATGTCTACCGCACTCTGGAGGACGTGCGGGGCATCGCCAAGCAGGTGCGCACCCTGGCCGCAACGCTGGGACGCACCCCGGTGGTTGCCACCATCGGCGGGGGCCTGCTGGGGCTGGAAGCCGCAGCCGGGGTGCAGGCCCTGGGCGCGCAAGCGCTGATCATCGACGGCGGGCACTGGCTCATGGGAACCCAGCTGGACCAGGGCGCCGGACAGGCGCTGGGGCGCCTGATCGCCCAGAAGGACCTCACGGTGCACGGCGGGGTGTACCCGGAAAAGATCCTCTCCGAGAACGGGCAGGTGACCGGCGTGCACATGGCAGACGGCAAGGTCATCGCGGCTGACATGGTGATCGTGTCCATCGGCGTGCGCCCGCGCGACGAACTGGCCCGCACCCACAACGAAACCCAGACCGACGGCGGCGCGCACTTCAGCCTCGGCCCACGCGGCGGCATCGTCATCGACGGAAGCTGCGCCACCGAGGTGGAGCATGTCTGGGCCATCGGCGAGGTCGCCAATTTCGGCGGTCTGTGCGTCGGGCTGGTCGCCCCGGCCAACACGATGGCGGAGGTCGCCGCTGACCGGCTGACCGGCGGCGAGGGGGAATTCAGCGGATTCGACACCGCCACCAAGCTCAAGCTCTCCGGGGTGGACGTCGCCTCCTTCGGCGACGCCTTCGCCCGCACCGAGGGCTCGCTGGAGGTGGTCTACGCGGATGCCGCCCGCGGGCTTTACCAGAAACTGGTGGTCTCCGAGGATGCCTCCACCCTGCTCGGCGGCATCTTCGTGGGCGACGCGAGCCCCTACCAGTCGCTGCGGCCGCTGCTGGGCAGGGAGCTTCCGGCAGAGCCCGGCGCCTATCTCAGCGCCGCCGGCGGGCCGGCACCGGATACCGAGCTGCCCGATGACGCGGTGGTGTGCTCCTGCAACAACGTGGACGCCGGGTCGATCCGCGGCGCGGTGGGCGGGGCCTGCGCCGGCTGCGGCCCGGCCTCCACGGTGTCCGGGCTGAAGTCCTGCACCATGGCCGGCACCCAGTGCGGTTCCTGCGTGCCGATGCTCAAGAAGCTGCTGGAAACGGAAATGGCGAAGAACGGCATGGAAGTCTCCACGGCCCTGTGCGAGCACTTCAGCCTCTCCCGCCCGCAGCTCTTCGAGGCCGTGCGCGTGGCCGGGCTGGGCACCTACCCGCAGATCATGGCACGCTTCGGCACCGGCACCGGCTGCGACATCTGCAAGCCGACCATCGCCTCCATCCTGGCCAGCCAGACCAACGTGCACCCGATGGACGCCGGGCTGGCCGGGGCGCAGGACACCAACGACCGCGTCATGGCCAACATGCAAAAGGACGGCACCTACTCGGTGGTTCCGCGCATCCCCGGCGGCGAAATCACCCCTGAAAAGCTGGGCGTCATTGCCCGGGTGGCGCAGAAATACGGGCTGTACACCAAGCTGACCGGCGGGCTGCGCATCGACATGTTCGGCGCCCGGCTGGAGCAGCTGCCTCAGATCTGGCGCGAGCTGGTCGACGCCGGGTTCGAATCCGGCCAGGCCTACGGCAAGTCCCTGCGCAACGTGAAAACCTGCGTCGGCTCCACCTGGTGCCGCTACGGCATGCTGGACTCGGTGGGCATGGGCATCGACATCGAGCTGCGCTACCGCGGGCTGCGCGCCCCGCACAAGTTCAAGATGGGTGTCTCCGGCTGCGCCCGCGAATGCGCGGAGGCCCGTGCCAAGGACGTCGGAGTCATCGCCACCGCGGAAGGGTGGAACCTGTACGTGGGCGGCAACGGCGGAGCCAACCCGGCCCACGCCCAGCTGCTGGCCGGCGGGGTGGATGACCGCACGCTGCTGCGGTACATCGACCGATTCCTGATGTACTACATCCGCAGCGCCGAACGCCTGCAGCGCACCGCCCACTGGATCCAGGAACTGCCCGGCGGCATGGACACCGTGCACAGCGTGGTGGTCGAGGACTCGCTCGGGCTGGGAGCGGAGCTCGAGCAGGCTATGGAACGCCATGTCTCCAGCTACCAGGACGAATGGGCGGCCACGCTGGCCGATCCCCAGAAGCTCAAGCGCTTCCGTTCCTTCGTGAACGCACCCCAGATCTCCGACACCGAGCTGGAATACGCCAGCGAACGCGGCCAGCGCCACCCGGTGGACCTGGGCGCGAGCATCCCCGTGCGCCCGGCAGCCAACTGAGAAACGAATGAATCGACAAGTTATTGCCGGTGAAACAATTGCGAAATTTCCAGGCAAAAAGACCTGGATAGCATGTGAATCAAGCCGAAACAGCGAGCACCCTGGAGCGTATCCCCATGTCACAGAATCATCCACGCAGTCTTGCAGCAACTCTGGGCACCGTGTGCCTCCACGCCGAGGGCCGCACCGCCCTGTTGGCCCGGGAGAGTGAAAAATGATCGGGGCGCACATCGAGCTGGGCGGCTGCACGGTCCTGCTGGCGGCGGCTCCGGGAACCTCCGCCCGCGCCGCGCGGTACCTGCAGGCGCAGTTCGTCGACACCCTGCTGCAGGCCAGCACGCCGTTGGGGGCCGCGGCACTGCTGGGACAGGCAGACATCCTGGCCCTGTGTTCCGGGCAGTCCCTGAAATTCGCCGCGCTGCGCCAACAGGCTGTGGCCCAAGGCATTCCGGTGGTCGAGCTGGACCCCGGCGCAATGGGCGGCCGCATCACCCTGGTCGGCGGAGGACCCGGCGCCCTGGACCTGCTGACGCTGCGCGCGGCCGCCGCGCTGGCCAGCGCGGACGTGGTTTTCTGCGACCGGCTGGCGCCCGGTGAATTCCTGGACCGCCTCGCGCCGCAGGCCCGCGTCGTCGACGTGGGCAAGCGGCCCGGGCACCACAAGATCGCCCAGGAGCGCATTGAGGACCTGATGCTGCAGGAGGCGCTGCGCGGCCGCCACGTGGTGCGGCTCAAGGGCGGGGATCCCTACGTGTTCGGCCGCGGATTCGAGGAACTGCGCACCGCCAGCGCCGCCGGGATCCCGGTCGAGGTGGTTCCCGGGCTGTCCTCCTGCATCACGGTGCCGGCCGCGGCCGGCATCCCGGTCACCGCTCGCGGGGTCACCCGCGCCTTCACCGTGATCTCGGGCCATGATCCCCTGGAGGAGCACCAGCTGCGCCAGCTGGCAGGCCTGGGCGGAACCATCGTGGTGCTGATGGGCATGGGAACCCTGGAGCATACCGCGGCGGGGCTGCGCCGCTGCGGGCTGGCGGCCGACACGCCCTGCGCCGTCATCGAGTCGGGAACCACCGGCACCCAGCGCACCACCCACGCCACCTTGTCCACGCTGGCCGCGGCGTCCCGGGCGGCCGGCTGCGCGAACCCCGCGGTGATCGTCATCGGACAGGTCGCGGCGCTGCCGCTGGCCCTGGACGCGATGCCGCCGCTGAGCCTGGGAGCCACCGCATGAACGGCGCGCAGCAGCTGGCAGGATTCCGCATCGCGGTGACCAGTGACCGGCGCTCCAACGAACTCATCGAGGCCCTGGAACGCCGCGGGGCCGAAACCGCCCACACCCCGCTGCTGCGGCTCGCTCCGCTGGAGGACGAGCAGTTCCTGCTCGGCCAAACACGCAGGGTCATCGCCGAACGCCCCTCAGTGCTGGTGGTGACCACCGCCTACGGGCTGCGCCGCTGGTTCGACACGGCGGAGGCCGCCGGCCTGGGCGACCAGCTGGGACGGGCGCTGGAGACCTGCCGGATCTTCACCCGCGGGGCCAAGGCGCTCGGCGCGGTGCGGGCGCTGGGCCTGCCGGTGGCTGGAAGCGCCGCGGCAGGAACCAGCGAAGCGCTGCTGCAGCTGCTGCACGGCGAGGTGCAGGGGGCCAGCGTGGCGGTGCAGATGCACGCGGACAACGACCGCCCGCTGGCCCGCGACATCAGGGCGCTCGGCGCCGCGCACGTGCTGAAGATCGAACCCTACCGCTGGCTGGAGAGCAGCGGCGACCCGCACATCCTCACCCTGCTGGACGGCATCTGCGCCGGCCGCTTCGACGCGGTGACCTTCACCAGCGCCCCCAGCGTGCACTCCTTGCTGACCGCCGCGGCCTCCCGCGGCATGCTGCCCACGCTGATCCGCTCATTCAACGAACGCGTGCTGGCCGCGACGGTGGGGCCGGTGACCGCCGAACCCCTGATCCAGGCCGGGGTGCGCAGCCCGCTGGTTCCGCAGCGCCACCGCATGGGCGCCATGGTGCTGCAGCTGGCCACCGCCCTGGCCGACCAGGGCACGCTGAGCGTGGATACCTCCCGCGGCCTGTGCCAGCTGCGCGGGCGTACGCTGTCGCTGAATGACGAGGACTGCACGCTCACCCCGCTGCACGCCGAGATCCTGCGCTGCCTGCTCCAGGCCGGCGGCAATGTGGTCTCCCGCGATGAGCTGGCCACCTCGCTGAGCACCCTGCCTTCACGCCATGCGCTGGACATGACGCTCAGCCGGCTGCGCAAGAACCTGCCCGATCCGCAGCTGATCACCACGGTCATCAAGCGCGGCTACCGCATCGCCTGAGCCTTCACCAGCGCGGGTGGATCTGGGCGCGCAGCTTCCGGTCGTAGAGATCGCGCACGGAAGCGGAGAATTCCCCGGAGATCCGCAACGACCCTGCGGCGGCGTTGGCCAGTGCCTGCGCCGTGGAGCGGGCTCCGGGGATGACGGTGCTGATCCCGTCCTGCGCGGCCAGCCAGGCCAGGGCGACCTGGGCGCTGGAGGCGCCGGGCGCCTCGGCGGCGGCCAGTTCCGCGAATTCCCGTGCGGCCTGCAGCCCGGTGGCGTAGTCGACCCCGGAGAAGGTCTCGCCCACGTCGAAGGCTGACCCGTCGCGGTTGAAGTTCCGGTGGTCGTCGGCCGCGAACCGGGTGTCCTCGGTGTAGCGGTTGGCCAGCAGGCCGCTGGCCAACGGGACGCGGGCGATGACGCCCACGCCTGCCTCGCGCGCGGCGGGCAGCACCTGCTCGATGGGCTTGTGCCGGAAGGCGTTGACGATGATTTGCACCGTGGCCACGTTCGGCCGCGCGATGGCGGTCAGCGCTTCGTCCACGGTTTCCACCGACACGCCGTAATTGGCGATGCGCCCCTCGGCGACCAGGGTGTCCAGCGCATCGTAGACGGCGTCGTTGGAGTAGACGGCGGTGGGCGGGCAGTGCAGCTGCACCAGGTCTAGGGTGTCCATTCCGAGGTTCTCGCGCGAGCGGTCGTTCCAGGCGCGGAAGGCTTCAAGCGTGTAGGCCTCGGGTACCTGCTCCACACGGCGGCCCATCTTGGTGGCGACGGTGACGCCCGCCTCCGGGTTGGCCTTGAGCCAGCGGCCGATCAGCTGCTCGCTGCGTCCGTCCCCGTAGACGTCGGCGGTGTCGAAGAAGTCCACACCCCCTGCGTGGGCGGCGTCCAGCACGGCCAGCGCGTCGTTCTCGTCCACCGAGCCCCAGTCGGCGCCGAGCTGCCAGGTGCCCAGCCCGATCACGGAGACGCTGCGCTGTGTTCTTCCTAGTTCACGATGTTCCATAATCCGAGTCTAGTCCGCGACCGGGTGCCGGCCGGGGGCACCCGCCGGCGCTCCCACCGTGCAGTGCTACAGCAGCCGGCTGCGGTGCCCGGTCCTGGCTTCGAGGGATTTGAGCACATGCCGGCGGGCGGCCTGCTCGATCTGCGCGCTGGGCGCCGAGCCCCGGATGAGATCCAGCAGTTCCCCGTGCTCTTCAACGGATTCGCGCGCGCGGTCCCGGTCCACGGCGGCGCCGGGCCCGCGGGTGCTGGAGAACTTCTTCCATTCGGACCGGGCCAGTTCCAGGATCCTCTCGTTGGGGCAGGCCGAATACAGCACCTCGTGGAATTGCGTGTTGAGCTCCTCGAAGAGTGCGGGATCGAAGTCATCGAGCATTGACAGGATGCTGCCGTTGATCTCTTCGGCCCGCTCGATGTCGGCCGCGCCCAGCTGGCCGGCGGCCAGCGACGTGGCAGTGCCGTCGAGGACGGCGAGCGCTTCCATGCCTGCCCGGTAGGCATGGTCGTCGATGACCGCGACGCGGGCCCCGACGTTGTGCACGATCTGCAGCAGCCCCTCGGCGGCCAGGCGCTGGATGGCTTCGCGCACCGGCACCCCGCTCACCCCGAGCTCGGCCGCGATGGGAGCTGCCAGCACCCGCTGGTAGGGCTCGAAAGCTCCCCGCTCGATCTGCTCCTTGATGTGGGCGTATGCGGTGTCCGCCTTGCTTTGCGCACCGCGCCGCCGTGGCTCCGAAGTAGGCACCATCCCCCGCTTCCGTCGTCGCGCCGCTGGCCTCGAGTATCGCGGAAGATGTTTGCTCCCGCCCCTGAAGACTATCGCACCGGCGGGGGCCGGCCCGTTTCCTTGACCCGCAGATTTTATAATATAAAGTAAGTTGCGTAGCTCACTCACTCGCACCAGATCGAAGGACCCCATGCACGCAAGCACCCCGACCGCCCCTGCGACCAATGAACTCCAGGACCTCTTCGGCGACCGGTTCATAGCCGGAGGCTCCGAGCTGGACCGCGTTTCGCGGGACGAGTCGCGCTACGAGCCCCAGGGCCCCGCGCTGGCTGCGGTGTTCCCCGAATCCACGCAGGAGGTCTCCGCCGCGCTGCGCTGGGCCAACCGGTACGGGGTGAAGGTCTCGGTGCGCGGCACCGGAACCGGTCTGAGCGGCGGGGCGCTGGCCTATGCCGGCGGGCTGGTGGTGTCGCTGGAGCGGATGAACAAGATCGTGCGGATCGACCCGGTCAACCGGCTGGCAGAGGTCCAAGCCGGCGTCATCAACGCGGAGCTGAACCGGGCGGCCGCGGAGCTCGGGCTGTTCTTCGCCCCGGATCCGGCCAGCGCGGAGATCTCCAGCATCGGCGGGAACATCGCCACGAACGCCGGCGGGCTGCGCTGCATCAGCCACGGGGTCACCCGCGACTCGGTGGCGGCCCTGGAAGTGGTGCTGGCCGACGGCAGCATCCTGCACACCGGCGCCCGCACCCTGAAGAACGTCGTGGGCCTGGACCTGACCAGCCTGTTCGTCGGATCGGAGGGGACCCTGGGGGTCATCACCGCCGCCACGGTCAGGCTCAAGGCGATCGCCCCGGGCACCCCGCGCACCTTCCGCGCCAGCTTCACCTCCATCGAGGACGCCGGGCGCGCGGTGACGGCGATCGTGAACGGCGCGCAGACCCCCGAGGTGCTGGAGCTGCTCGATGCCCGCAGCGTGCAGATCATCGAGGCCTACAAGCCCTCCGGCCTGCCCTCGGACGGCTGCGCCCTGCTGATCGGCCAGTTCACCGGGCTGCAGGCGGAGCAGGCCGCCAACGACACCGCAGAACTGTGCCGCGGCTACGGCGCCGCGCAGGTGGTGATTGCGCAGGGCGACAGCCTGCTGGAAGCCCGCCGCCTGGCCAATCCCGCGTTGAACGCCCAGGGGCTGCGGGTCTCCTGCGACGTCGCGGTGCCCGTCGGGGAACTGGCGGAGGTGTTCCACGGCATCGAGCGGATCGCCGAAGCCCACGGGCGCACCATCTCCGTGGTGGCCCATGCAGGCGATGGCAACCTGCACCCGACGGTCGAGGCCGAGGACACCCCGGAGGGCTACGCCGCCGCGGAGGTCGTCATCGGCGACATCACCAGGCTGGCCCTCAAGCTGGGCGGAACCATCAGCGGCGAGCACGGCATCGGCCTGGTCAAGCAGGCCGAGCTGCCCTGGCAGCTGGACGAGGCCACCTTGCACACCCAGCAGATGATCAAGTACGCGCTAGATCGGAAGAACATCCTGACTCCGGGGCGCGGCATCTAGGGCAAGCCGGGCCAGCAGGTCCGCGGCCACGGACACCGCGATGGCCGCGGGCTGCTTGCCGGGAATGCCCGGCAGCCCGATGGGGCAGGTGATCCGCGCGATATCCTGCCGCTCGTGGCCGGAATCGGCCAGCTTCATGGTGAAGCGCGCATATTTGGCGGCCGAGCCGATCAGCCCCACATAGCCAAGGCCCGGGCGGCGCAGCGCCGCGTCGCACAGGTGGAAGTCCTCCGCGTGGTCGTGGGTCATGATCAGCACCAGCGACCCGTCGGGCAGCTCGGCCATGACCTGTTCGCCGAGCACCGCGTGCTGCCGGCGGATCATCGCCGGCGGGGCAGAGGCCGCCAGCGCATCCAGCTGCGCGAGCTGCTCGGCGCGCGCGTCGCAGAGCACCAGTTCCACGTCGTGGCGGGCCAGGATGTGCGCCAGTTCCAGGCCCACATGGCCGATGCCGAAAACGGCGATGACCGGCCGCGCCGGCACCACTTCGAGCAGCACCACCGCTTCTCCCCCGCAGCACTGCCTGCCGAAGTCCGCCTCGGCCTTGTCGTTCAGCCGCAGCACCAGCTGTTCCGGCGACCTGGCCGAGGAGGCGAGCATCTGCCTGGCGCGGGCGGCCACCAGCATCTCCATGTTCCCGCCGCCGATGGTGCCCAGCAGCTCGCGGTCGGTGACCACGAATTTCGCGCCGGCTTCCCGCGGGGTGTGCCCGCGCACCGACACCACGGTGGCCAGCACCGCAGGTGTGCGCTGGGCGCGCAGCCTGGCCAGGTCCTCAATCCACACGGCCGGCGCCTTCCCAGGCGTCCCGGGCTTCCTGCACCGCCCAGAACACCGCTTCCGGGGTAGCCGGGGACGCCAGCTTCACGCGGTGCCCGGCCGGGCCGAAGGCGGCCACCGCCTGGCGCAGCGCCTCGCGCACGCTGAACGCCAGCATCAGCGGCGGCTCGCCGACCGCCTTGGAACCGTAGACCACGCCGTCCTCGTGCGCGTCGTCCAGGAACTCGACGTTGAACACCGGCGGCATCTCGGAGAAGCTGGGCAGCTTGTAGGTGCTGGCGCTGGCGGTGGCCAGCCGGCCCCGGTGCGGTCCCTTGGTTTCCCAGCGCAGGTCCTCCAGGGTGAGCCAGCCGGCGCCCTGGATGAAGCCGCCCTCGATCTGCCCGCGGTCCACCAGCGGGGACAGGGATTCGCCCACGTCGTGCACGATATCCACGCGGCGCAGCTGGTAGGAGCCGTCGAAGCGGCTGACTTGCACCTCCGAGACGGCCGCCCCGTAGGCGAAGTACTTGAACGGCTCCCCGCGCATGGTTTCCAAATCCCAGTGCAGGCCGGGTGTGCTGTAGAACCCCGCGGCCGAGAGCTGAATCCGGCCGAAGTAGGCCTTGGACACCAGCGTCTTCCAGTCCAGCCACCGGCCGCGGGCATGGGCCGCCCCGTCCCGGAAAACCACATCCGAGGCTTCGGCGTCCAGCTCCGCGGCGGCCAGCACCGCCAGCCTGGCAAGGATTTGCTCGCAGGCGTCTTTCACGGCGGCGCCGTTCAGGTCGCTGCCGGTGCTCGCCGCGGTGGCTGAGGTGTTGGGCACCTTGTCCGTCCGGGTCGGAGCCGGGCGCAGGAAGGACAGCGGCAGGCCCAGAGCCGTGGCGGCCACCTGCAGCACCTTGGTGTGCACCCCTTGGCCCATTTCCGTGCCGCCGTGGGTGACCAGTACCGACCCGTCCTTGTAGACCAGCACCAGGGCGCCGGCCTGATTGAAGGCGGTGAAGTTGAAGGAGATACCGAACTTCACCGGGGTGATGGCCAGGGCGCGTTTTGCGTGCGGGTGCGCGGCATTGAAGGCCTCGATATCCCGCTGCCGAACCTCGAACTGCGCGGAGTCAAGCACCTGGTCCCAGACCCGGTGCAGCCGTTCGGCATGGCGCACCGGCTGGTAGTACGGGGTGTCCTGCCCCTGGACGTAGAGGTTGCGGCGGCGCAGCTCCTGCGCGCTGAGCCCCAGCTTCGGGGCCACCTCACCAAGGATGTTCTCGATCACCAGCATGCCCTGCGGCCCGCCGAAGCCGCGGAAGGCGGTCTGCGAGGTCTTGTGGCATTTGGCCACCCGGCCGCGCACCTGGATGTTGGGGATCCAGTAGGCGTTGTCGATGTGGCACATGGCGCGGGTCAGCACCGGCTCGGAGAGATCCAGGCTCCACCCGCCGTCGCTGGTCAGCTGCGCGGCCAGGGCCACGATCTTCCCCTGCTCGTCGAAACCGATCTTCCAGGAGGCGTGGAAGCCGTGGCGCTTGCCCGTCATGGTCAGATCCCGGGCTCGTTCAAGCCGCACGCGCACCGGCCTGCCGGTGAGCACCGCTCCGAGGGCGGCGACCGCTGCATAACCGTGCGGTTGCATTTCCTTGCCGCCGAACGCCCCGCCCATGCGCAGCGCCTGCACGGTCACCCGGTGGGCGTCGACCCCCAGCACGTGGGCTACGATGTCCTGGGTTTCGCTGGGGTGCTGGGTGGATGCATGCACCATGATCTGCCCATCGGATTCGACCTGCGCCAGCGAGCTCTGGGTTTCCAGGTAGAAGTGCTCCTGGCCGGCGAATTCGAATTCCCCGGAGAACACGTGGGGCGCGGCGGCCAGGCCCGCGGCTGCCTCGCCCTTGTCGATCACCGGCTGAATGCCGTGGAAGCTGTTGGCGGCGATGGCCTCGCCCAGGGTCACCAGCGCGTCCAGCGGCTCATAGTCCACCTCCACCGCGGCGGCCCCGGCCTTGGCAGCTTCCAGGTCCTCGCCCAGCACCCAGGCCACCGGCTGGCCGTGGAACATAACCTCGTCCACCGGGAGCATCGGCTCGTCGTGCTTCGCGCCCTGGTCATTGACCCCGGGGATGTCCTGGGCGGTCAGCACCAGCCGCACTCCCGGGACCTGCAGCGCGGCGGAGGTGTCGAGCCTCAGCAGCTTGGCATGGGCGTGCGTCGACTGCACGGGATAGGCGTGCAGCACCCCGGTCAGGGCCCCTGCCAGGTCTTCGGTATAGTGCGCTTGGCCGGTGACATGGGCGTAGGCCGATTCATGCGGGATGGCCCGCCCCACCACTGAACCCTGCGGGCGTTGGTTGTGCTGGATGCTCATGCTCCTGCCCCCGTTCCGCTGTCCTGCTGCGCGAAGAACCGCTCAAGTGCGGAGCCCAGCATCGCCTGCCGGTAGGCGGCGCTGGCGCGGTGGTCGTCCAGGGGCGTCCCCTCGGCGGCCAGGATCCCGCAGGCACCCCTCATGGTTTCCTCGCTCCAGGCCTGTCCGACCAGTGCCTGTTCGGCGGCGGTAGCCCGCAGCGGGATCGCCGCCACCCCGCCCAGCCCGATCCGCGCGCGGGAGATCAGCCCGGCGTCGACCTCGAAGGCCAGCGCGACGGCGGTGCTTGAAATATCGTCGAAGCGGCGCTTGGCGACCTTCTGGAAGGACACCAGCCCAGCCAGCGGCAGCGGGATGCGGACCGCAGTGATCAGTTCCTCGGGCCGCCGCACGGTCTGCCGGTAGCCGGTGAAGTATTCATCCAGCGGCACCACGCGCTCCCCGGCACTGCAGGCCAGCACCAGCTGCGCGTCCAGGGCCAGCAAAACCGGTGGCGAATCCCCGATGGGCGAACCGGTGCCGAGATTCCCTCCGAGCGTCGCCGAGTTGCGGATCAGCCGGGAGGCGAAGTTCGCCCAGAGCAGCGACAACAGCGGAACCCTCCCGGCCAGCACGCGCTCAAGTTCGCTCAGCGTGCACGCGGCCCCCAGTTCCAGGCAGTCATCGGTCTGCACCACCCGGCGCAGCTCCTGAAGCCGGTCGATGGCCAGCACTGACTGGGCCCGCGCGAACCTCATATTCACCTCGACGCCCCAGTCGGTCGCCCCGGCCACCACCCGGGTTCCCGGTTCTTCGGCCAGGATCCGCAGCGCTGCGGCCAGCGAGGCGGGCCGGCGGTAGCGTCCGGGATCTCCTGCCGGGGTATCCGCCCTGCCGTAGTCGGTGGCCGCGGGGGCCGTCGCCGGCGCTTGGGCCAGCTGGTCCTCGGGTTCTGGCATCCCGAGCGCGAAGGCGGCATCCCTGATGGGCCGGTAGCCGGTGCAGCGGCACAGGTTTCCCGACAGCGCATGCAGGTCGAAGCCGTTGGGCCCTCCGGCATGGTGGCCCGGGGCCTCGGCGACCTGCTCCTCGGCGCGTTCCGGGCGGTAGTATTCAGCGGCCATGGCGCAGATGAACCCAGGGGTGCAGTAGCCGCATTGGGATCCGCCGCGCTCGGCCATTTCGCGTTGCACCGGGTGCGGCTCCCGAACGGTGCCCAACCCCTCGGCGGTCAGCACGTGCTGGCCGTCCAAGGCGGCGGCCGGCAGCAGGCACGCATTCACCGCGGTCCAGCGCGGGCGCTCTCCGTCGGGACGCGCCACCAGGATGGCGCAGGCGCCGCATTCGCCTTCGGCGCAGCCTTCCTTGCACGAGGTCAGCCCGAGCCCGCGCAAGAAGTCCAAGGCGTTGGTATGCGGCGGCCCGGTGAATTCGCGGGCTTGCTGGTTGACGGTGACGGTGCACCCGGGCGTTCCCGCAGCTTCCGAAGCCACAGCGCCTCACCTCCTGCGCCCTGCGCGGGCGCATAGTGAAAGAAGTTGAACGATTTGTGCATGCTCGGCCGGGAGCTGGCGGACTCAGCCTCGGGGCGGGAGAAATTCCCGCCCGGAGCGGAACTGAGCACCATGCAGCCGCGGCCCGCGGTTAACACCCGTGGGCGATCTGGCCCTTCCCCCAAGCCAAGGACCCGCCCATGACGCGCCTCCCGTGGTTGTTGCATCGAACTTCATTCAATTATTGAAACTACCACACTTAGTGTGCTCCAGCTCACACCCGGGCGCATAGAGTGCTTCGCACTGCGCGGGATTCCGCCGTATAGCCACGGAAAAAAGAACGCGCGAACCGGATGCGGTTCACGCGTTCTGCAGAATTCTCACCGAATCAGAGCGGCATGGGCCTGTCGCCCGCTTCGCCCTGCTCCTCGGAGATCACCTTGATTTCCAGGCCCTTGCTGTCATAGAGCTTGCCGCCGATCAGCCGGTCGCCGTCCTGCAAGCCGGTCAGCTGGTACTTGTAGACGGTGCGGCCCGAATCCTCCTTCTTGCGCCAGGTCAGTTCGTTGAAGATGATGTTCAGCAGCACAGCCATGATGGTGGCCGAGGAAATGCTTGACTGGAAGATGGTGCCGACCCAGGTCGGGAAGTGCTCGTAGAAGTCGGGCTTGACCATCGGGATGCAGCCGAAGGCCAGCGAAGTCGCGATGATCAGCATGTTCATGTTGTCGTCCTTGGCCTTGGCCAGGGTGCGGATGCCCGCCGCGGCCACGGACCCGAACAGCACGATGCCGGCGCCGCCGAGCACCGGGGTCGGGATCGAGGCGACCACGCGCCCGAGGACGGGAAGCAGGCCCAGGACCACCAGGATGCCGCCGCCGGCGGCCACCACGAAGCGGCTCTTCACGCCGGTAATCGCCACCAGGCCCACGTTCTGCGCGAAGGCGGACTGGGTGAAGGTGTTGAACACCGGGGCGACGGTGGAGGAAAGCATGTCGGCGCGCAGGCCGTTGGCGATGCGCTTGGCATCGACCTTGGAGCCGGTGACCTCGGCAACCGCGAGCATGTCGGCGGTGGTTTCGGTGTAGGTCACCAGGATCACGATCATCATGGAGATGATCGCGCCGAGTTCGAAAACCGGCAGGCCGAAGGCGAAAGGCGTCGGGAACGCGAGGATGTCCCCGTCCAGCACGGTGGAGAAATCGGCCAGCCCCATGAAGGCGGCCACGACGGTGCCCAGCACGATGGACAGCAGGATCGACAGGCGCGAGAGCGCCGGGACTCCGGACTTCGACAGGGCCAGCAGGATCACCAGGGTGATGGCGGCCAGCGCGATGTTCTTCAGCGACCCGTAGTCCTCGCCCGCGGTGGCGCCGCCCATGGCCCAGTCGGCGGTGACCGGGAACAGCGACATGCCGATGATGGTGATGACCACGCCGGTGACCACCGGCGGGAAGAACCTGAGCAGCTTGGCGAAGAACGGGGCGATGACGATGCCGATGGCGCCGGCCGCCAGCACCGCACCGAATACCGCAGGCATGCCTCCGCCGCCGTTGAGGATGGCGATCATGGTGGCCACGCCGGAGAAGGAGGTGCCCTGCACCAGCGGCAGCTGGGCGCCGAAGAACGGGATGCCCAGGGTCTGCAGGATCGTTGCCAGGCCTCCGATGAACAGGCAGCTGGCCACGAGCACGCCGATTTGCGTGGTGTCCATGCCAGCGGCTCCGCCCATCACCAGCGGCGGCGCGATAATTCCGCCGTACATGGTCAAGACGTGCTGGAAACCGTAGGCGATGGTGCGCCCCGGGGGCAGGCGTTCGTCTTCGGGTCGGGTGCTGGTGGCTGCGTTGCTGCGGGCCGCGCTCATAGGAAGATCCTCATCGATGGACTGTAGCGGCTCCTCTGACCCGGGAGCCGGACACCTTATATTGTGTCGCAACAATACAGCCTCTTCCGGGGGCAAGCGCTTGACGTGATGCACTTTGCATCATCCAGTCCCTGCCCGCGCGGCCCGTTTTCCGCGGGAACGAGCACAGCCCACGGACGGAATTCAGTTCGAATCCCGTCCGTGGGCTGTTGTTTAGCGCTCAGCTGTCCAATGTCGGACCCGGATCCTCGGTGTGCTCCACAAAGCGCACCATCATTGCCTTGAATCCCGGGGTGTTGGACTCGCGGGCCACCAGGTCGCGGTGCACCAGCGCGTTGGCCTCCGGGAAGTAGGCGGCGACGCAGCCCTTGGCCGTCGGGTAGGACACCAGCCGGAAGCGGTTCGCCCGGCGTTCGGTCCCGCGGAAGGTGGAGATGACGTCCACCAGGTCGCGGTCCTTGAAACCGGCTTCCTGGAGGTCCTCGGGATGGATCAGGATGACGCGGCGCCCGTCCTTGATCCCGCGGTAGCGGTCATCCAGCCCGTAGAACGTGGTGTTGTACTGGTCGTGCGAGCGCATGGTCTGCAGGATCAGGTGGCCTTCCGGGGCTTCGAGCGCCTCGAATTCGGAGACCGTGAAGCGGCCCTTGCCGATGTCGGTGGCGAAGGAGCGCGAATCGCGCGGCGGGTTGGGCAGCACGAACCCGTTTTTCTCGCGCACCCGGCGGTTGAAGTCCTCGAAGCCGGGCAGCACCCGGGAGATGTGGTCGCGGACCACGTCGTAGTCCTCGGCCATCGCACGCCAGTCCACCGCATGGTCGTCGCCCAGGATGGCCTGGGCCATGCGCGCGACGATCACCGGCTCGGAGAGCAGGTGGTCGGACACCGGGTTCAGCCGGCCCTGGGTGGAGTGGATGACCGACATGGAGTCCTCCACCGACAGGAACTGGGCGCCGCCGGGGTGCTTGTCGTCCTTGTCGGTGCGGCCCAGGGTGGGCAGGATCAGCGAGGTCTGCCCGTGCACCACGTGCGAGCGGTTGGGTTTGGTGGAGATGTGCACGGTCAGCTTGGCGCGCTGCATGCCGGCTTCCAGCGCTTCGGTCTCCGAGTTGGCCAGCGCGAAGTTGCCGCCCATGGAGACGAACACATCGATCTCGTCCTTCTCGAAGGCGTGCAGCGCCTCGGTGGAGTCGTAGCCGTGCTCGCGTGGCGACTCGATGCCGAATTCCTCATCCAGCGAGGCCAGCAGCTTCTCGGTTGGCTTCTCCCAGATGCCCATGGTGCGGTCGCCCTGCACGTTGGAGTGGCCGCGCACCGGGCAGGCGCCGGCGCCGGGTTTGCCGAAGTTGCCCTGGAGCAGCAGCAGGTTGATGATTTCCTTCAGCGTCGGCACCGAGTGCGGCTGCTGGGTCAGGCCCAGCGCCCAGCAGATGATGGTCGCCTTGGACTTGGCCAGCAGCCGGGCGACATCCGTGATTTCGGCGCGGGTCAGCCCGGTGGCCTTTTCGGTGGCGTCCCAGTCGATGGCGGAGCGGGCCTGCTGGTAGGCCTCGAACCCGTCGGTCACCGAGGCGATGAACTCGTGGTCCACCACGGAGCCCGGGTTCTCGCCCTCGAACTGCAGCAGCAGGTGGCCGAAGGCCTGGAACAGGGCCAGGTCGCCGCCGACCTTGATCTGCAGGAAGTCGGTGCAGATCGGCTCCGCCTTGCCCAGCATGCCCTTGACCGTCTGCGGATCCTTGAATCCGAAGAATCCTGCTTCAGGCAGCGGGTTGACCGCCACGATGCGCGCCCCGCGCTTGCGGGCGTCGGCCAGCGCGGAGAGCATGCGCGGGTGGTTGGTGCCGGGGTTCTGGCCGACCACGAAGATCGCCTCGGCATGCTCGAAGTCCTCCAGCGAGACGGTGCCCTTGCCGATGCCGATGGTCGGGTTCAGCGCGGTGCCCGAGGATTCGTGGCACATGTTGGAGCAGTCAGGCAGGTTGTTGGTGCCCAGCGAGCGGGCCAGCAGCTGGTACATGAACGCGGTTTCGTTCGCCGTGCGCCCGGAGGTGTAGAACACGCAGCGGTCCGGGGTGGTGGCGTTGACGTGCTCGGCGATCGTGGAGAACGCTTCGGGCCAGCTGATCGGGCGGTAGTGGGTCTCCCCCGCGTGGATGATCATCGGGTTGGTGATGCGGCCCTGGGAGCCGAGCCAGTACTCGGTTTTGTCCTGCAGCACGGAGATCGGGTGCTGGGCGAACCACTCGGGGGTCACCGTGCGGGCGCTGGCCTCCTCGGCGATCGCCTTGGCGCCGTTCTCGCAGAATTCCGCGGGCTTGCGGGCGCCGGTGATCGATTCGGGCCAGGCGCAGCCCGGGCAGTCGAAGCCGCCGCGCTGGTTGATGCGCAGCATGGAACGCAGGGTCCGCGAAGGGCCGGCTTCGGAGAAGCCGCGTTCCATGGACACCATGACGGCCTTGAGGCCCGCGGCCGAATGCTCGGGCTCGGTGACCTTCAGCTCGTCTTCGTTGATGTCTTCCTTGGGAGCCGGGCGATGCATGTCGTTCCTCCGTCTGAATTCCTGCCGAATGCGCTGTGGCGCCAGCCACACACCTACTACGCTACGCGTTCACGACGCGATGCGCATGCGTATAGAGATTTACGCTGTGCCCGCGCGAAAATGCCGCGAGCGTCAGCCCCGCATCCTGGGCCAGGTCCACGGCCAAGGAGGAGGGCGCGCTCACCGCGGTGAGCACGGGGATGCCGGCCATGGCCGCCTTCTGCACCAGCTCGAAGGAGGCGCGGCCGGAGACCTGCAGCACGGTGTCGGACAGCGGCATACGACCTTCGCGCAGGGCCGCCCCGATTACCTTGTCCACCGCGTTGTGGCGGCCCACATCCTCACGCAGAATCAGCAGATCCCCGCGGGTGGAGAACAGGCCTGCCGCGTGCACGCCGCCGGTGGAGGAGAACAGCTTCTGCGATTCGCGCAGCGTGTCCGGCATGGACAACAACACGTCCAGGTCCACATGGCCGCAGTCCTCGCGCAGCTGGACGGTGGACTTCTTGCGCACCTCGTCGATCGAGTTGGTGCCGCAGATGCCGCAGGCCGAACTGGTCACCACGTTGCGCGCGGCGCTCAGCTGAGGGGGTACGGCGCCGAAACCCAGCTGCACCTCTATGACGTTATATGTCTGGTTTCCGTCCTCGTCGGTGCCCAGGCAATAGCGCATCGCTGCCAGATGCTCGGCCTTGGTGACGATCCCTTCAGCCAGCAGGAAGCCCGCGACGAGGTCGAAGTCGTCCCCGGGAGTGCGCATCGAGGTCGTGAAGGAGGTGTGCCCGAAGCGGATTTCCAGCGGCTCTTCGCCGGCCAGCTTCTCTTCGCGCACCCGGGTGGTTCCATCCGACATGGCCCGGATGACACGGCGCCGGATGATCTTGCGTCCCATGGTGCTCCCTGTTTGTACGTTGGCTGCCTCGTCCGAGTGTGCCACCGACCTGCGCTCAGGGCAAAGCGCTGCCCGCAGGGCTGCTCGGCCCTAGAATTTTCCCATGACCGAACCCGCCGCCAGGCTCCTGGATGTCTACGATTCGCTGCTGCGTACCGATGCTGAAATGCAGGGCGCCGTCCATGTTGGCCGGGTGGGTCCGCTTTACCTGGCAATCTTCCCCGGCGGCCAGGGGTTCATCACCTCGCCGAGGTTTTCCGGCGGCGAGCCAACGCCGCTGTCCGAGCTGGTTGCCCCGGCGCTGGAGTACTTCACGGCGCACAGCGGAATCACCAAGGTGGAGTTCAAGACCCGCGCCCACGACTATGCCCCGGGCCTGCATGAGACGCTGCTGTCCCACGGATTCGCCGCCGGGGAGCCGGAATCGGTGATGCTCGGCCGGCTTGAAAACCTGGTCAGCCACCGGCCGGCTCCGCAGGGCGTGCAGGTCCGCCGGATCAGCACGACGTCCGAGCTGGAGCAGATGTGCGTCATGTCAGCCGAGGCGTTCGACCAGCCGTCTGCCCCGGGCACGGCCCAGGAGCTGGCGGCGCGCATGGACCTCGCCGACGGCGTCGAATTGTGGGCGGCCTGGGCTGGAGGCCTCATGGTCGGCGCAGGCAGGATCGAGCCCGTGGCCGGCACCGAGGTAGTCGGTTTCTGGGGCGGCGGCGTGCTCCCGGGCTACCGCGGCCGCGGAATCTACCGTGCGCTGACCAACGCCCGCGCCCGGTCCGCGATGGCCACCGGGCACAGTTTTGCGCACAGCGATTCCACCGAGTACTCCCGCCCCATCCTGGAGCGCCAGGGCTTGGCCAAGGTGACGACCACGACCCCGTACCTCTGGAAGCGTTCCTGATGGCTCAGGCCGGGACGGTTTGGATGATGGAGAACTCCGCTCCGGTGGGATCGGCGAGCACCGCCATCCGTCCGAAGGGCGAATCCTGCGCTGGCTGGAGGACCTTGGCGCCCAGCTTCTTCGCGAGCGCCAGCGCCTTGTCGGTGTCCGTCACCGCGAAGTAGGTCCGCCACCCGGGTTTCGGATCCGGCTGTCCGGAAATGTCGAAGATCCCGGCTTTGGCGTCCGGTCCCTGCCCGTAGCTCTGGTACCGGAACTCATCGGTGTCCGAGAGGCTGCGCAGGTCCCACTCCAGCGCATCGCGATAGAAGTGGGTGACTTTCTCGAAATTCGTGGTGTGCAGTTCATTCCAAATCCGGGTCCCGTGCTGCCCAGAGGCACGAGTCAACCCCCTGGCCGTGGGGGACTGCCAGAGCCCCACACCGATGCCGGTAGGGTCGCCGATCATGGCGATGGTGCCCTGCCCCTCGATTTCCAGCGGCTGCAGGAAAACGCAACCGCCGTACATCCCGGCCGAGTAGCTGGCCGCATGGGCGTCTGCCACATTCAGGTAGGTGACCCAGGCGTCGCTGCACTCGGAATCCGAATCATTGTTCAGGAATCCCGCGACGAGTTCGTCCCCCAAATACATGTCGATCGAGTCTTCCGTGCCGGAATCCCCGCCGCGCGCTTTCCATCCGAAAAGCCGCCCGTAGAAGTCGACGCTTCGTTTCATGTCACCGGTCAGTAAATCCACCCGGCACGGTTCCGCGCCGGGTTGCCCAAGTTCCTGCATCATTTCCCCATTTCACACATGATCCAGTTGCTAGAGCGAGTCTAAACTTCGGTCCGCCTTGCAGCAACGATGCGACCCGCAGGTCCCGGAAGAATGACACCGGGTACCCACCCCCGGTTTCCAGTTCCCGTATGCTACGTTGTGACACAGCACACACTTGCATTTTCGCGCTGACCTCCGGGAGCCACTCCATGCTTTCTTCCTCGTCAAACGTCACCATGTCCGTTGCGGCAATTCCCGCCGAGGGCGCCGCCCGCCACGGCGAGCTGAAGGCGATCACCGTCAACGGGCAGAGCACCAGCTACCGGCAGCTCTGGGACGAAACCCGCGCCTACGCCGGGGCCCTGCGGGAGCGGGGCGTCGGCGAAGGGGACCGGGTGGCGGTGCTGATTCCGAACGTCACGGATTTCGCCCGCGTCTATTACGCGGTGCTGTCGCTCGGTGCGGTCGCGGTGCCGATCCACGCGTTGCTCAAGCGCCATGAGATCGCCTACGTACTGGAGGATTCCGGGGCGCTCCTGCTGGTGTGCGCGGCTCCGCTGCTGGGCGAGGGCGCCGCCGGCGCGGAGCTCAGCGGCGTCGAGACGATCAGCGTGCTGGCCCCTGAGGAGCTGGGAAGCACCAGGCTGGAGGACCTCGCCGCGGCGGCCGACCCGATCGACACCTACCTTCCGCGCCGCCCCGAGGACATCGCCACGATCCTCTACACCTCCGGCACCACCGGCAAGCCCAAGGGCGCGCTGGGCACCCACGTGGCGCTGCTGGAGCAGGCAAACACCTTGTTGCTGGACACCATCGACATGCGCCGAGGCGACAGGATCTTCGGCGGCCTGCCGCTGTTCCACACCTTCGGGCAGACCACGGTGCTGAATACCGGACTGCGCATCGGCGCGGAAATCATGCTGCTGCCCAAGTTCACCGCCGTCGGCGCGCTGGACCTGGTGCTGGATGAAGACATCGATCTGTTCTTCGGAGTACCCACGATGTACGTCGCCATGCTGGAGGCGGGCAAGCAGCGCGAGGGCAAGCCATCCCGCCTGCGCTTCGGCGTCTCGGGCGGAGCCTCGCTGCCGGCGTCGGTGCTCACCGCCTTCGAAGAGCGTTTCGGCGCGCCCATCTACGAGGGCTACGGCCTGACCGAGACCTCGCCGGTGGCCTGCTTCAACCATGTGGGACGCAGACCGCGGCCGGGAACCATCGGCACCCCGGTGTGGGGCGTCGAGGTGGAGATTGCCGACCCGGCGCATCTGGACGAAATCAGGCTGCTGCCGCGCGGGGAGATCGGCGAGCTGGTGGTCCGCGGGCACAACCTGTTCGCCGGCTACCTGAACCGTCCCGAGGCCACGGCCGAGGCGATGGTCGACGGCTGGTTCCGCACCGGGGATTTGGGCACCAAGGACGAGGACGACTACCTGCGCATCCTGGACCGGACCAAGGACATGATCCTGCGCAACGGCTACAACGTCTACCCGCGCGAGGTCGAGGAGGTGCTCATCAGCCATCCGGAGATCTCCAACGCCGCGGTGTACGGCGTGCCGCACGAAACCCACGGCCAGGAGATCGCCGCGGCCATCACACTGGAAGCAGGCTCCACCTTGGACGCCGAGTCCATCGGAGCCTGGGCCAGCGAGCAGATGGCGGCCTACAAGTTCCCGCGCCACATCGAGATCGTGCAGGAATTCCCGCTGGGCCCCAGCGGGAAGATCCTCAAGCGCGAGCTGGTGGCGCAGTACGCCGAACAGTCAGGGCAGCCCTCCTAGGCATCGCCGTAGCGCGGCGCGCGGCGCTCGAGGAACGCCCGCCGCCCCTCGGCGAGCTCGGGATTCTCCCCGTTCTCTTCCCAGAGCCGCGCCCACCAGGATTCGTAGTCAGCTGCCGCCGGCTCCTGCCCATGGGCGGTGATGGCCTCGCGGGTCCGCGCGATGGAGTACGGGGAGTTGCCCTGCAGCGCCTGCAGCAGCGATTCGACTTCCCCGTCCAGCTGCGCGGCCGGGTGCATCCGGGTGAACATGCCCCAGTCCAGCGCTTCGGCCGCCGGGATGCGGGCTCCGGAATACAGCAGGTACTTGGCCCGGCTTTCGCCCACCGTGCGCACCAGCCGCTCGATGCCCGGACGCGGGAACACCAGCCCGATCTTCGCCGGGGTGATCGCCAGCTTCACGTCATCGGCCGCCAGCTGGATCTCGCAGGCCGAGGCCAACTGCCAGGCCCCGCCGAAGCAGTTGCCCTCCACCACCGCGATCGTGGTCTTGGGGCAGCCGGTGATCGCCCGGTCCACCAGATCGAAGTGGTTCAGCAGCTGCCCGTCGGCGTCCTTGTCGAAGAGCACCTGGTCCATCTGGTCGATGGCGATCCCGGCGCAGAAGTTCCCGCCGGCACCGCGGATCACGATCGCGGACACCGCCGGATCCGCGGACAGCACGGCGAAGGCACCCAGCAGCTGCAGGCACATGTCCTTGGTCAGGGCGTTGAACTGGCGCTCGTTTTCCAGCAGCACCACTGCGGTGGAGCCCTGGATCTGCACGCCGACCCGTGCCTTGTTTTCCCCGGACATGAGGACCTCCTGTTTTCCGGTCTGCGCTGCCGTCATGCTCACCGTGCCACACTAGGCATGTGGATCTACAAATTCTTTACACGATTCTTGCCGGGCTGCTGCTGGTGGTTTCAGCGCTGGGAACCATCTTCCCGATTCTTCCGGGATCACTGCTGGCCATCGGAACGCTGCTGGCCTGGGGCTGGCTGCTGGGCAGCGGCGCCTCCTGGTGGGCCGCGGGGTTGGGCATCGCCATCGCGTTTCTCGGCTGGTCCGCATCAGCGGTGCTCACCGGTCGCAAGCTCAAGCAACACGCAATCCCGAAGGGGTCCATCCTCACGGCCCTGATCGGCGCGATCGCAGGGGCCTTCCTGATCCCGGTGGTCGGCTTGTTCGTAGGCTTCGCGGTGGGCTTGTTCATCGGCGAGGCGCTCCGCCGCGGCGAAACCTCCGGTGCCCTGGCCTCGTCCTGGGCGGCGCTGAAGGCCATGGGGCTGGGCATCGTGATCGAGCTGGGCTGCGTGCTGCTGGCGTCCTCGGTGTGGATGATCGGGGTCATCACCCACTTCGCCACCCGCTAGATCCAGCCCATTTCCCGCGCGGTGCGGGCCGCCTCGATCCGGTTCGAGGTATTGGTTTTGCCGATGGCGTTGGACAGGTGGTTGCGCACCGTTCCGGCCGACAGGTGCAGGGAGGCGGCGATCTGCGACACAGGTCCCCCGCCGGCGGCCAGCGCGAGGATTTCCCGTTCCCTCTCGGTCAGCGGGTTGGAGCGGGTTTCCACGCTGAGCATGGCGCGCTGCGGGTCGACGACCTTCCCGCCCGAATGCACCCGGCGGATGGCGGCGACCAGTTCCGCCGGCGGGGAATCCTTGACCAGGAATCCGCTGGCCCCGGCTTCGAAGGCCTGGCGGAAGTATCCGGGGCGGTCGAAGGTGGTCACGATCAGGATCTTGACCTCGGGATGGCTGTCGCGCAACAGCTGCGCGGTGCGCAGCCCGTCCAACCGGGGCATCTGCACGTCCAGCAGCGCGACCTGCGCCCCGCTGTCATCCAGCGCCTGCGCGACTTCGTCGCCGTCGGCGCATTCGGCGACCACCTGGAGGTCGTCCTCAAGATTGAGCAGGGCGGCCAGTGCGCCGCGCACCAGGTGCTGGTCGTCCGCGATCAGCACCTTGATCATGTGTCCCCGTTTCCCGCGCCGAATGCCACCTGCAGGCTGGTTCCTCCCAGCCTGGATGCTCCCACTGTACAACTGGCGCCGAACAGCCGGGCGCGTTCCTGCATGCCGCGGATGCCGTGGCCGCTCTCACCGCCCTGGATTCCGTCTCCGTCGTCGTCCACGCTGACCCCTGCGGTGCCCAGCCGCACCGCGACGGATCCGGCGTGGGCGTGGCGCAGCACGTTGGTGACCGCCTCGCGCAGGATCCACGCAATGTGCGACCGCCAGGCCACGGGGACGTCCTCCACCGTGCCCAGCACCGTGAATTCCAGTCCGTTGTCGGTGCAGGCCTGGTGCAGTTCCTGCAATTCGGCGTCAAGGTTCTGCCGGTTGAGCCCGTGCACCGTGGTGCGGACCGAATCCAGCGCGGTGACTGCCAGGTCGCTGAGCTGCTCAAGCTCCCGGCGGGCTTCCTTGTAGCTGCCGGCGTCCATGAGCCGCAACGCCAGCTGGGCCTTGAGGTTCAGCGCGGTCAGCGAATGGCCGATGCCGTCGTGCACGTCGCGGGCCATGCGTTCCTGTTCCGCCACCACCAGGTAGTCGGCGCGGATCTGTTCCGAGACCACCGAGCGGGTGATCGCGGCGACCGTGATGGCGTACACGACCATCAGCACCAGGTTCAGGCCGATCAGGAACAGCAGGTCGATGAATTCCCCGTAGATGATCGGCAGGGCGAAACACAGCACGGCGACGGCGACATAGGTGGCGATCGTGTAGCGCTTGGTGAGCAGGAAGGCGGAGTAGGAGGTCAGGAACGGGAAGATCCCCATGACTGTCAGCCCGATGACCGGCATCCCCGCCAGCACGATGACCCACAGGATGGCGAAGTAGGCATAGGCCCGCGGGTGCCTGGTTCCGCCCTCGCCGACCACCCTGCTGAATTCCGCGTAGGCCCTGAGGTAGACCACCGCGAAGACGACCACCAGGATCAGTCCGATGATCCTGGTGGGCAGCGAATAGTCTTCCAGCAGCAGGTCCAGGATCGGGAAGATCAGGAAGATGATCCAGACCCCGGCAACCAGCCAGCCCCACTTGTCCCAAAAGGCAGTGCCTTCGTCGACTTCGCAGCCGGCCTGGCTCATTGCCGTGGGATTGCTCCCTGAATTATTCACTGGCGCGCCTTGGCCTTCCGGGTTGCGAAGACCGCGAAGAGCGCGAAGATGATTGCCCATGCAACCACACTAGTCACTGGAATCCACAATGGATCCGGCGCCATGTCGCCTCCTGCGGGAATTGAGTGCAGCATCGGGTAGCGGGCTAAGGCCACATAGCCGAACATCGGGGTGAAACGGGCTGCGTCGAGCATGCCGCCTTCCAGAGGCATGAACACGTTGCCGAAGAAGGCGAAGAACACCATCAGGCCCGAGGCCAGCCCCAGCGCGGATTCCGACTTGAACAGCATGCCCACGCCGATGCCGTAGCAGGCGAAGATCATCGCTCCGGCCAGGATGATCAAGTAGCTGACCACCCACATCCAGCCGTCGGTGACCCGCGCTCCGGTAACTGCGCCCAGGGCGAAGACCAGCGCCGCCGAGGCTGCCGCCACCGTGGCCGCGACAGTCATCTTGCTGGTGACGAAGGAAGCCGGTGTCATCCGGGTCAAGGCGATCTGCCGGCCCCAGCCCTGCATGGTTTCGGTGGCCACCGTGCCGGCAATGGCCACGGTGCTGACGGCCGCGCCGTAGGCTGCCATGGAGACCATCAGGTAGAACTTGACGTTGCCGCTGCCTACCTCGGCGTCCGTGTAGCTGGGGATGTTGCCGAACAGGAAGTACATGGCTGCCGGCAGCAGCAGCGCGAAGACCAGATTGTAGCCGTCGCGGAAGTGCCGGGCGAATTCAACGCGGATATAGGTGGCAATCATTGGGCGTCCTCGGTCAGTTGGATGAATGCGTCTTCCAGGCTTGGCGCAGAGATTTCAAGGTCCCAGGCGCCCAGATCGGTCAACAGGGTTTGGGCGAAGCGGTCGGAATCGGCGCATTTGAAGGAGATGCGCTGTCCATTGCGTTCGGCAATGCTCACCGAGGCGTCGAAGGCTTCCGCCTGGGAGATCGCCTGCTCGGTGGGCAGCGTGGCGCTGACGGTGCGTCCGGAAATCAGCTTGCGCAGTTCCTCGGTCGCCCCGTCCGCCACGATGCGCCCGTGGCTCATCAGCACGGTGCGCTCGGCGAAGTTCTGCGCTTCTTCCAGATAGTGGGTGGCAAAAATGATGGTGCGTCCGCTGGATGCCTCCGAGCGCATGTTTTCCCAGAAGTCGCGGCGGGCCATCACATCCATGCCGGCGGTGGGCTCGTCGAGGATCAGCACGTCGGGGTCCGGGAGCAGGGCCAACGCGAATTTGATGCGCTGCTGCTCGCCGCCGGAGCACTTTCCGACCCTCCGCTTGGCGATGGCGGTCAGCCCGGTACGGTCCATGACTTGCGTAACACGGCCGGCCTGCCCGTGCATGGTGGCAATCACCGTGATGGTTTCGCGAACGGTCATGTCGCGCAACAGCCCTCCGGTCTGGAGCACCGCCGAAACCCTGCCGGAGGTCACTGCCCGGTGCGGGCTTAGGCCCAGGACCTCGACCGAGCCGGAACTCGGCTGGGTCAGACCCAGGATCATGTCCACGGTGGTGGTCTTGCCTGCGCCGTTAGGGCCGAGCAGGGCAACGATTTGGCCGGCTTGGATGCTCAGGTCGACTCCGCGCACGGCTTCGACCTTGGTGCGTGGTGTCGTGAAGGTCTTGCGCAGACCCGTCAGCGATACTGCTTCGGTTCGGTTCAGCGTTTCCATGGTTCAATTTTTCGCGGAAAAGGCCCGCCGACGAAGAGCAGAATGTCATGACTTGAACATGACCGTTGTCATGGGTCGGCGGCGAGAATTTAGTTGCCGCATTTCAACTGTCGTTTCGGGGACGCGTCAGCGGATGTGAGCTTGGCTACTCCGGCGGGTTCATTCGTCACCGCGCCCGCACAGTACAGCAAGATCCCGGCATCGAAGTCTTTACCGGTCAGCCCGGCCAAAATGCCATTCCCACATCGATTTACCGCAGTGATCTGCATCTATGCACGGGCAAACTCACAGCGAAATCCCGTAGGCTTTTCTCGTGCTAGATCATTCTTCATTTCTTTCGATAGTGACCGAACTTGGGTCGCCCACCATGGGTGCGGCTTTCCTTCCAGACTGGCTGAATCCCGCGGTCTTCCTTAACGACCCGGCTTTGGCGCCATGGGTCGTCCTGATCGTTTGCGGCATCGTTTTCGCGGAAACCGGCCTGCTGGTCGGTTTCTTCCTGCCCGGCGACTCAATGCTCTTCACCGTGGGCATGCTCATCGCCACCGGCACCATCCATGTCCCGCTGTGGCTGTTTGCCCTGTGCATTTTCGTCTGCGCCTTCGCAGGCGACCAAACCGGTTACATGATCGGGAAAAAGACCGGTCCCGCGATTTTCAAGAAGCCGGATTCACGCTTCTTCTCGCAGAAGAATGTCGAGCACGCCCACAGCTTCTTCGAGCGTTTCGGCGGCCGCGCGGTCATCCTGGCCCGCTTCGTTCCCGTGGTCCGCACCTTCGTTCCGGTGATCGCCGGTGTTGCCAAGATGAACCACAAGACCTTCGTCTTCTACAATCTGATTGGCGCTCTGTTGTGGGGTGTCGGCGTCACCTTGCTGGGCTTCTGGCTCGGACAGTTCAGTTGGATTGAAGAGAACATCGACCTCATCTTCATCCTGATTGTTTTCATCTCCGTGATTCCGATCGGCGTGGAACTACTGAAGGCTTTCATGTCCGGGAAGAAGAACAAATCCACTTCCAACGGGAGCTTGGAAGACTAGATAATCTAAGCACTCCGGGAGCGGAACTGGCCTCCGCCCCACTGCACGCCGCGGCGCATCATCCACTGTTCGCAGGGTTGAATGCTGCCGCGGCGTGTTCCTTTGCAGACCATGTCCAGGCCCTCGTCCACCGCGCGCGCAGCCTCATCGGTAATGGGCCGGAAAACGTTCAGCAGCACCTCGCAGTCGCAGAAGCCGCCCAGCAGCTTGATCTTCCGCTCCAGGGCGGTAGCCCGCGGGGCCGAATAATCGCGGTAGTGCATCAGCGCGCGCAGGTTCGCGGCACAAGGTTCGGCGCCTGCGACTCGATATAGATAGCACGGCAGGCATTCACGGTCGACGGGATCCGGCAGTGACGGCATGGTTTTCTCCTCAACTCTGGGATGCAGTTCCGGCGGCCCGTTGCGGCTGCCTGCTCCCACTGTCAGTCACGATCCGCAAGGCTTCGCAACTGCCTGGCGAACTGTGGAGAACTGCTAACGCCCATCGGCATCCGGGATCCTGTCCGATGAAATGTGCCATGATTCAACTGTCCCCGTGCTGCCTTGTCCGGGGCACGGACTGCACCCCGTCACACATCACTAAGGTCGTACACGCATGGATGCCGATACGCTCACCTCGATTTCGCAGCAGCTGGCCGCATTGGCCGACGACATGCGCCGCAGCGGGGTACCGACGGACGGAGCCCACGTGCATCGGGACGGCCTGTCCATGCGACTGATCTACTCGCGCCAGGATCTGGTAGACACCTTCAACGACTTCCAGGACCGGGCGGTGCATTCGATCGATGCGCTGGACCGAGGCGGCAGACCCGCGCATGCGGAGTCCCAATCGAAGTCCCAGCCAGCCGCGCTGGCCCGCGGGGTGCGCTTCCGGGTGGTCTACGACCCCTCGGTATTCGAGCGCGGAGAACTCACCCGGGCCATGCTGAACTCGGTCCGCCAAGGCGAGGAAGCCCGGGTCTCCACGAATGTCTCGACGCGGCTGCTGATCCGCGACCGCGAGGAGTTCATCATCCACACTTCGGAAGCCTCCGCCGCATCGCATCTGGCCGTGCAGCTCACCTCCCCGGTGCTGGCAGATTTCATCAACGATTCATTCACCAAGGTCTGGGAAACCGCCCTGCAGGTCAGCAACCGGAAGTTCGAGTCCGGAACGCTGCTGGAGGATGACGAGATCCAGATCCTGCGACTGCTGGCCGCCGGGCAGAAGGACGAGTCGGTGGCCCGTGCGCTGGGAGTCAGCGTGCGCACGGTGCAGCGCAAAATCCAGACCCTGCAGCGCGGATTCGGCGCAGCCAGCAGGTTCCAGCTCGGCGCCATCAGCGCCAAGCACCTGATCGTGGACCGCGAATCCGCAGACTGAATCAGCAGAGACTGATTAACGACGTGTCGGTTTTACGACACCGTTTTATGTCGTAGGCGCGGCGGATCCGTGAAAAGCTTGAATGACCGGGGCGCTAAGCCCTGCCATCCCAACAGTTCTCGTTTCACAGGAGCACCACGTCGATGAGTGAGAAACTCCCCAAGTCAATGCCGGTACCAAGCAGCGGGGAGAATGTCATTCCCCGGCTGGCGAACAGCCAGCCCTTCGTGGACTTCATGGCCAAGGGCTGGGAATCACCCCAATTGCCTGCCCCTGTCGATGCCGCGGCGTCGCAGGCCGCAGCCAACCACCGCGAGAACCTCTCGGCGGCCTTCGCCGGCCAGGGCATCATGGTGTTCGCCGGCCACGCACCGGTGCGGGCCAACGACAACTTCCACGAGTTCCGCGCCCACTCCGATTTCATGTACCTGGTCAACGCCCAGATCGAGTCCGCCGTGCTGCTGGGCCACCCGACCAGCGACGGACATGACTTCGAACTGTTCCTGCCAGTCCCCTACGCGCCGGGCACCGCTGACTTCTTTTCCAATGCCATCCACGGCGAACTCTGGGTCGGCCCTAGCCACAAGCCGCTTGACTGGCAGCGCGCGTTGGGCATCCCGGTTCGCCCGATCCAGGAACTCGAGTCCGCCGTGCGTGCGGGCCGGTTCCAGGCCGCCGGCGCCGTGGACTCCAGCGAGCTGGACAAGCTGAACGCCCAGGATTCCCCCGTCTTGAAGCGGGTCCTCTCCCAGCTGCGCATGGTCAAGGACGCGTGGGAAATCGCCGAGCTGCGCGCTTCGGTGGACCACACCATTGACGGTTTCCGCCAGGTGCTGGCCGAGATCCCGCAGGCCATCACCTCCGGCGGCGAGCGCTGGCTGCAGGGCACCTTCGACCGCGCCGCCCGCACCTACGGCAACGGCCCGGGCTACGCCACCATCATCGGCGCCGGCATCCACGCGCCCACCCTGCACTGGACCCGCTGCGACGGCCCGGTTCGCGAAGACCAGCTGCTGCTGCTGGACATGGGTGTGGAGGAACGCTCCTGCTACACCGCAGATGTCACCCGCACCTTCCCGGTGGCCGGAGCCTTCACCGACGCCCAGCGCCAGGTCCACAACCTGGTGGAGAAGTCCCACCGCGCCGGACTGGCCGCGCTGGCTCCGGGCAAGCCGTACAGCGACTTCCACTTCGCCTGCATGGAGGAAATCGCCAAGGGCCTGCACGACTGGGACCTGCTGCCGGTCTCGGTGGACGAGGCGCTGTCCCCCATCGGCCAGCAGCACCGCCGTTGGCTGGTGTGCGGTGTGGGCCACCACCTGGGCCTGGACGTGCATGACTGCTCGCACTCGCACTACGAGGACTACCAGGGCGCGCTGTTGGAGGAAAACATGGTGCTGACCGTGGAACCTGGCCTCTACTTCCACGCCCACGACGCCATGGTCCCGCCGGAGCTGCGCGGCCTGGGCGTACGCATCGAGGACGACCTGCTGATCACCGCCACCGGCTACGAGAACCTCTCCGGCGATCTGCCGCTGGGTGCCACCGGCCTGGAGCAGTGGATGGCCCAGGCGATGAACCTGGCGGTGCGCGCATGAGCACCCTGACCCTGTGCAACGCCACGGTTTTCGACGGCGAACGCTTCCTGGACGAGCCGGCGAACATCACCCTGGTCGACGGGACCATCACCGCTGTGGGCGCCCAGCGCGAGGGAACCCTGGTCGACGCCGCCGGGCGCACCGTGCTGCCCGGGCTGATCGACGCGCACTTCCACGCCTACGCCGTGGCCCTGCAGGGCTTGGACAACGAGCTGGGCCCGCTGTCCTACTCCGCGCTGGCAGGATCCCACCGCCTGGCAGCCGCGCTGCGCCGCGGCTTCACCACCGTGCGCGACGTAGCCGGCGGCGACTTGGGCCTGGCCCGCGCCATCGAGGAGAAGCTGTTCGACTCGCCGCGCTACTACTTCACCGGCCCCGCCTTCAGCCAGACCGGCGGGCACGGCGACCCGCGCGAGGCGCACCTGGACACCTGCTTCAGCCACGGGCACATGTGCCAGATTGTCGACGGGCCCGACAACCTGCGCGTGGCAGTGCGCAATGCCTTCCGCACCGGGGCACACGCCATCAAGATCATGACCAGCGGCGGGGTCATCTCGCTGACCGACCCGCTGGAAATCCCGCAATACTCTCCCGAGGAAATCCGCACCATCACCTCCGAGGCGGCCCGCCGCGGCTCCTATGTCTGCGCGCACGCCTACTCGGTGCCGGCGATCCGCCACTCGGTGGAAAACGGGGTGCGCAGCATCGAGCACGGCAACCTGCTGGATGCCGACACCGCCAAGCTCATGGCGCAGCACGACGCCTTCCTGGTCCCCACCCTGGCCGCCTATGCCGCCATGGATGCGCGCGGCGAGGAACTGGGCCTGGCCGCGGTGTCCCAGGAGAAGAACCGGATCGTGCTAGAGCGCGGGCAGCAGGCGGTGCGCCATGCGCTGGATGCAGGGGTCAAGGTCGGCTTCGGCAGCGATTTGATGGGCGAGCTGGGCGACGAGCAGCTCAACGGGCTGGCCCTGCAGGCCGCGGCTTGTTCAGTAGAAGACCTGCTGCGCTCGGCCACCAGCGTGAATGCGCAGCTGATTGGCAACGAGTCCATCGGCTCGCTGGCCGCCGGCAAGACCGCGGACCTGCTGGTGCTTGACGGCGATCCGCGCCAGGATGTGGACTTCCTGGTGTCCGAGGCCAAGGGCCGCACCGTCATCCAGGCCGGAGCCCCGGTCTTCGATTCGCTGGGACTGCTGGAGGGCGCCAAATGACCGCGCTGGCACAGGCCGTGCAGAACCTGGATGCGGCCCCGCGGCTGCTGGAAACCTACGTGGCCGGCGGACGCCGCTTCCGCGACTACGTGCTTCAGGTGCCGCTGGACTGGAACAATCCGGGCGGCCCCGCCATCGAGTTGTTCTACCGCGAAATGGTGCGTGCGCACCTGGACGGGCAGCAGCTGCCGCTGATGGTCTACCTGCAGGGCGGGCCCGGCGGGCAGGGACCGCGCCCGGTGGGCGGTTCCGACCGGTTGGATACGGCGCTGGAACGCTACCGCGTGATCCTCATGGACCAGCGCGGCACCGGCCGCTCCACCCCGGTCACCGCCCAGGTGATCTCCGGATTCCCGGACGGCGGCAGCGGCGCGGCGTACCTGGAGAACTTCCGCGCGGACTCCATCGTGGCCGATGCGGAGGCGATCCGCCGCCGCGGCTACCAAGGCCGCAAATGGGCCACGCTGGGCCAGAGCTACGGCGGGTTCCTGACCCTGAGCTACCTGAGCTACTTCGATAACGCGCTGACCGCCTGCTTCATCACCGGCGGGCTGCCGAGCCTTGAGCCGAGCGCCGCCGGGGTCTACGCCCGCACCATCCACCGGGTGCGTGCCAAGAACGAGCAGTTCTACCGCATGTACCCGCAGGACCGCGCCCGTGCCGCCAATCTGGCCCGCACGCTGGCCGAACGCGAGGTGCTGCTGCCCGACGGTGACCGCTTCACGGTCCGCCGGTTGCAGTCGCTGGGCGTCGACTTCGGCATGGGTCCGGGCTTCGAACGCCTGCACTGGCTGCTGGAGCAATCCGGCGACGGCACCGAGCTCAGCGACTGCCTGCTGCAGGAGGTCCAGGCGCGCACCAGCTTTGCCGGGAACCCGTTGTTCGCGGTGCTGCAGGAGGACATCTACGGCAACGGGGCCAACGGCCCCAGCGCCTTCGCCGCCCAGGCGGAGCTGGAGCAGCACGCGGATTTCGCCACGGATGCGCCCACCTTGCTGTTCACCGGCGAAATGATGTTCCGCTGGACTTTCGAGGAGACCCGGCTGCTGCGCCCGTATATCCCGGCCGTCGAAGTGCTGGCAGCGCGCGGCACCCACCGGAAGATCTACGACCTTCAGAAGATCGCGGCGAACCGGGTTCCGATGGCCGCCGCCGTCTACTACGACGACATGTATGTGGATGCCGGCCTGTCGCTGGACACCGCGAAAAAGGTCGGCGGCCTGCAGGCCTGGGTCACCAATGAGCACGAGCACGACGGGATCAACGACCCAGCGGTGCTGCGCAGGCTCTTCGCCATGGTGGACGAGGTCGGCGGTCCGCTGGCCAGTTGAATCATCACAAAACCGTATTGACCATGCGTGAAGAGAGGCGGGCACGGATCATTCCGTGCCCGCTTCTTCGCATACCGCGAGTTCCAGTCCTAAGGAGTTCGAACCTGCAGGAACGAATTTGGGATCATGCGCAATGACGCAGAAGCTTGAATCAGGGATTCGGCTTATTGGCCTTTCCGATTCACCGAAGCCGCCACGGCACACCGTTCCTTTTGCTGGACGCGTGGTGCCGTGCGCACGTTCTGGGCAATCAGCCTTCATGCCATTGCAGACCAAAGCGGGCAAATGCCTCTTGCAGCTCGGGAAGGTCGGGCGGCACCGGGAGAGGCTCCATCACAGGTTGGATCCGAGGACTGACAGCCAAGTCATCGGCACGTTGGAACACTGCCCAGACACGGATCTCATCACCGTGGCGGGAATTAAACCTCACACCATCGACGACAGGCTCGCCCGCTGTCTCTTCGTGCAGGTCGTAAAGCCATCTGGCGATGGATCTAGTGAGCACGCGGTCTCGGGCGTCCTTCAACAGGGCAGTATCGACGTCGGCGAGGGAAATATCATGTCGGTCGAAGGGGTAGTGGATGCTCAACGCGGCAATACTGCGTGAGTGGGTGACGTAGCAGTATTTGCCGCTTTGGCGTGCAGAACCGTACCGCCGGTCTTCCAACCATGAGTAGCCAATGGCGCATTGGGGAGCTTCGGGGTAGCTGCCAATGCTGCCGTCGTCGTCGATAATCTGGTCAAGCCCGGCGACCAGCTCGGGACTGGGACGGAAGTGGGCAAGCAGCTCGAGGAAGCATCCAAGAAGGCTTTCGGCAGTGTAGATGGTACGAAACTCGCCAAGCTGGTCATCCCAACGTCCACTGAAAAGTCCGTCGTCACCGGCGAACGTCCAAGGCGTCCAAGCCCAAAGTTCCGGTGAGAATCCGACGCGCCAAACATGGAGGGGTTCATCTGGGCACTCTATTTCAAGGTCCACGCTGTTTCCATGTTCGGGATTCATCATCGGCCGTAAGCGAATGATTTAGCGGCGACGATCACGTCCCGAGAACCAACTATCGGGTCAGACTCGCGCAGGACCTGGGCGGGTGCGTCATCATTCAAGCCGGGATTCATCCCCTTGAACCAGGACTGCACAGTTATAGCGTCGTAGCGATCCCGCAGAAGTGCCGCGGCATGAAAAGCATGACGAAGTCGTTCTTGGTCGACTTCGCCGGGAACGGATGAGCCATCTGCCCAAGTCGATACCGATCTGGAGGACTTCACCCCACCGATATAGGCAACCAGGCGCACACCCAATATCTCCCGCAACTGCGAAATGAGCTCATGAAACGGAAGACCGACGGAATCCTCGTACGCGCGAAGTCCCGGACGCTGATCAGGTGACACTGCTGCTTTCATGATTCGATTGTACTCTGGAATGCATGCTCAACCCATAGTAAAAATGCACCCAAAAACGCACCACCAAGCCTCATCAAGCAGCTCGAAAGGCGCAGATTTCAGCTATCGGAGTGTGCACGTTTCCGGGGTTTTGCCACACCGGACACAACAAGATCTACCCATCCTGATAAGGGAGAATACGGCCCGCATTATGTGGAACAGCAGGCGTTCCCCGGCCCGAACTCCGACGTCGTGCACACGCATCGCCATAGTGGATGCCCAAAGGCAGGCGGATCAGGACGCGGCGGTCCTGAAAGCGCCTAATATGTCATCGGCCGCTTGGCGTCACGACTGTCGTAGGATGGTTGGTTTCAAGAAGCTCAACATCGAAATTGACCACAAGGTTCGTGCGGAACCGGCGGTGCAGATCACCCAAGTTTCTCACCACCGATCCACGAGTCCTATACCCCGGACAGCGTCTGGCGCAAAAACGCTTCCACCCGCTCCAGCGCCTCGGCCACCCGTTCGTAACCGGCGGCGAACGACAGCCTGATGAACAGGTGCCCCTCGAACGGGTCGAAGTCGCCGCCCGGGGTCAGCGCCACCTGTGCATGTTCCAGCACCTGCCGGCAGTACTCTCCGGCGGTGCCGAAGCGGTCGAGCACACGCTCGCTGAGCCGCCCGTAGAGATAGAACGCGCCGTCGGCCGGCGCTGCCTGCTCGATGCCCAGCTTTCTGTAGTTGGCCAGCACCAGGTCGCGGGTCTTCGCGAACTCGGCGACCCGCTGCTCCGCCTCGGCAAGGCTCGACGGCTCGAAGGCGGCGATGACCGCACGCTGGGCCGGAGCCGGCGCGCACAAGGCGAGGTTCGAGGCCAGGGCGTCCACCGCGGCCAACATGTCGTCGGGGACGATCATCCAGCCCAGGCGCCACCCTGTCATGCCCCAGTACTTGGAGAAGGATGAAACCACGATCGAGGAGCGGGAGAACTCCCAGGAGGTGCGCCCCTTGCGCTCCGGGACGAATTCGATGCCATGGTAGATCTCGTCGCTGACCAGCCGCACGCCATGGGCGTCGCACCAGCTGCACAGCTCTTCGAGTTCCTCGGCGCTGAACATGGTGCCGGTCGGGTTGTTCGGCGAGGCGATGACCAGGCCGTCGAGCCTTCCGTGCTCGGCCAGGGCCTGCTCCAGCAGCTGCACGGTCGGCTGGAAACGTTCGGCTTCCCCGGTGGGGAGGTCCACCACCTGCAGGCCCAAGGCTCCGAGGATGTTGGCGTAGGCAGGATAGCCTGGACGGGCCAGAGCCACCACGTCCCCGGCGTCGAAGGCCGCGAGGAAGGCCAGCTGGAACGCCCCGGAGGATCCGGTGGTCATGACGAAGTTCCGCGCCGGGATCTGGACGCCGTAGCGGGCCAGGTAGTGCGCGGCCAAGGCCTCGCGGGTCTCGGCCAGGCCGGCGGTCGGGGTGTAGCCGAAATCCGCGTTCTGCGCATGCAGCTGCGCGGCGAGCTCATTGACCGCGGCGGGCGCTCCCCCACCGGGTTCCCCGACGCACAATGAGATCACGTCGCGGCCGGCGGCACGCAGGTGCGCGACTTCCTCGACGATCTGCATGACTTCGAACGGCGGGACTTCTCCGCGCTTCGACACCTTCACTACTTTGCGCCTTCAGCCAGGCTGCGTTCCTTGACCGGATGCCGGGAGAGCACCGAGATGCGATTGAACGCGTTCATCGCCACGGCGATCCACTGGATGGCCGCCACCTGCTCATCGGAGAACACCAGACGGGCCGAGGCCACAGCTGCAATGCGTTCCTCGGGGGTGGGCAGGTTGGTTGTTGCTTCGGCGATGGCCAGCGCCGCGCACTCTTCCTCGTCGAACAGTCCGCCGCATTCGTTCCACGTGGACAGCAAGTTGATACGCTGCATCGTCTCCCCTGCGTCGATGGCCTTGCGGGCATGGAGGTCAAGGCAGTAGGCGCAGCCGTTGATCTGCGAGACCCGCAGGTTCACCAGTTCGGCCAGCCGGTCGCTGATGCCTGCGTCCTGGTAGGACTTGGTCAGCTGATTGGCGAACTTCCCAATAGAGTTCCACAACTCCGGATTGGATTTATCAAGGAAAAGAGGATCTGAGACAGCCATATCTGAACCATACCGCCCGGCGCTTGCAACCTCCTAGTTCGCTTCGGGCGCTCAGCCACCGACTATGGGACAAGACCCTCAAGTCCCTGTTCGTGCCCTTCAGGACAATATATTGCGATGTAGCAACAAAAGCTGCAGGTTACGTGACGGCGGCGGCGAGACTGCCGCATTCGATAGCAACCCATCAGGATGCTTGCCCGTTGCCCTACTGGCCTGCTGGATTCGCGCATAGAATACCGGCATGATCTGGATAGGCGGCGGCGAGGTGGCGTGATGCAGATTCAAACGTGCGGGCAACTGGATTCCAAGGACCTGGTCCAGCTATGCGATTTCATGCGGGAGGACATTTCATCGCTGAGCCTGACCCCGTGGACCACCGCGCTCCTCGGCCTGCTCACGGGCCTGGCCATCACCGGGGTGACGGTGCTGGGAAACCGCAGGGCGCAGCGCGCCGAACGCCGCAACACCGCGCAGCTGGCCGCGCTGATCGCGGTCCAGGATGTGGCCTTGGAGCTTCGCAGCAAATGGACGGCGCATCTGGACCACCTGCAGTCGGGCTCCGGAGGTCCCGATCCCTTTCCGGCGCTGGCCCAGGCCGCGTTGCAGGGAGAATTCCGCACCGCGGCCAGCCGCATCGACAACAACGAACTGCGGGAAGAGTACGCCCGCTGGGAGACGTACGCGGAGTTGTTCTTCAACAACTCGGGCAGGCAGCAGGGTTATGAGGAGCAGAAGCTCTGGGACACCGTGCTGGAGCGCTCGGGGAAGAACATCCGCTGGATCGACGCCTAGTCCAGCGACTGCACGTTGATCTGCACGTCATGGGTGGCCCCGGCGGCCCGAATGGCGTCCTGCCATTCGGGGCTGCCGCCGAGCACCTCGAAGTGCACGATGTTCCGGTTGCGCAGCTCGGTGGCGAGCTGGCTGGCGAAGTCCTCGTTGTTCACGACCATCCAGCGCCCGTCGAGCACCACCGGCTCGTCGGCTTTCACCTCGTCGGCCCAGACCAGGTCCTTGGCCAGGTCCCGGGAGACGGCAATCCTCGGAAGCCGAATCGTGCTCATGAGCAGTCCTCCCTCTACTTAGGTCTTAGCCAAAGTATAGGCTTCTCTGCCCGGCGTAGCGGTGGCTACTTGTCGCCGTCGGCGGCCAGCTGGCCGCAGGCGCCGTCGATTTCCTTGCCGCGGGTATCGCGCAGGGTGGTCGGCACACCCAGCTCGTCCAGGCGGCGCACGAACTTCGAGGTGATGTCCGGCTCGCTGCGGGTCCAGATGGAGCCCGGCACCGGGTTCAGCGGGATCGGGTTCACGTGCACCCAGCCGCGGCCGCGGGCGTTGAGCTTCTTCGCCAGCATTTCGGCGCGCCACTCGTGGTCGTTCATGTCCTTGATCAGCGCGTACTCGATGGAGACGCGGCGTCCGGTCTTCACGTAGTAGTCGTAGGCGGCATCCAGCGCCTCGTCGACCTTCCAGCGCGAGTTCACCGGGATCAGCTCGTCGCGCAGCTCGTCATCCGGTGCGTGCAGCGATAGCGCGAAGGTGACCGGCACGTCCTCGTTGGCCAGCTTGCGGATGGCAGGAACCAGGCCGACGGTGGAGACGGTGATGCCGCGAGCGCTCATGCCCAGGCCCTCCGGGGCTTCGGCGACCATCCGGTGCACGGCGTTCATGACGCGCTTGTAGTTGGCCAGCGGTTCGCCCATGCCCATGAACACGATGTTGCCCACGCGCTCGTCGGGGTGCTTCTGGCCGCCCAGTCCGCCTTCGGCGATGACGCGGTTGGCCTGGACGATCTGGTCCAGGATCTCTGCGGTGGACATGTTGCGGGTCAGGCCTGCCTGGCCGGTGGCGCAGAACGGGCAGTTCATGCCGCAGCCGCACTGCGAGGAGATGCACAGGGTGATGCGGTTCGGGTAGCGCATCAGCACGGACTCGACCAGCGAGCCGTCGAACAGGCGCCACAGGAACTTGATGGTCTTGCCGTCGTCGGTGGTCAGCCGCTTGACCTCGGTCAGCAGCTTCGGGAACATCGCGTCGACCAGTTCCTCGCGGCGGTCCTTGGGCAGGTCGCTCATCTTGGCAGGGTCGGTGGTGTAGTGCTGGAAGTAGTGCACCGAGAGCTGCTTGGCGCGGAATGCCGGCAGCCCCAGTTCCTTCAGCTTCTCCTGGCGCTCGGCCAGGGTGAGGTCAGCCAGGTGGGTCGGCGGCTGGGAGACGCGGCGCTTGGTGGCGAACTGCAGTTCGGGGCGGCCGTCGGCGCCCATCTCCTGCTTCCATCCCTCGGCGGTCGGAATGACCTGCGCGCGGCCTTCGGCCTGGGCGCGGGAGGTGGAGATACGCAGCTGCTGGGCACGCTGGGCGGCGGCCTGCTCCTGGCGCAGGGCCTTGCGCTCGTCAGCGGAAAGTGTGGTGGGGTTGCTCGAAGTCATCACCATCCATTGTTTCACGTATCAGCTGGGTACAGGCGGTGAGTTTGGGCACGCGCGGCATTCAGGTCATGGTGAAGCTGCGGGCCACCGTATCGCGCACCGTGCGGTTCCCCGCCGCGGCGCTGAACAGCAGGTTGCGCGCCGGCAGCAGCCACGGCGCCACCGGCCGGCCCAGCGCCATGTTCAGGTGCGCTTTCAGGCCAGCCTGCCGGGCGGCTTTCAGCTGCCGCGCCTGGAACTGCTGCAGCTGCCCGTCCTCCGGGCCGGCGCCGGAGGCCAACAGCTCCGCGAGCTGCGCCGCACCGATCAGGCCCAGGCACATGCCCTGCCCGCCGATGGGGCTGATCTGGTGCGCGGCATCGCCCAGCAGCACCGCCCGGCCTTGCACCATGCTGGTTGCCCTGCGGTTGGCGGTGGCGAAGCTGCTGCGCATGGTGCAGGCTTGGGCGTCCAGCCAGTGGCCGGTGCGTGCGCGGATCAGCGTCGGCAGGTCCGTGTCCACCGACTGCCGGCGTCCGAGTCTGGCCACCCAGCGGCGCAGGCCTTGCGGCAGCGGGAAGGACTCGACGATGCCCTGCGACTCGATGAACAGCGCGGCGGTCTGCGACCAGCCGGTGGATTCGGGGAAGTCGCCCATGAGGTAGCGGTCCGGCAGCTGCCTGCCGCGAAACCCCGCTCCGAGCTCGGCGCGCACCGCCGACTGCACCCCGTCGGCGCCGATCAGCCAGGAGGCTTCCCGGGTCTGCACTCCCCCGGGCCCGGCCACGGTGAAGCGGATGGATTCGCGCGACTGTCCCTCGATGCCATGGAATTCATGGCCTTCGGCCAGGGCCTGCGGGTCCAGTTCGCGCAGCCGGTCCCGCAGCAGCGTCATGGTCTGGTGTTCCGGCAGCGCCAGCACGTACGGGTAGGGGCCGGGCAGCGAGGAGAAGTCCAGCTCGGCGATCTGCCGGCCGTTGCTAATTCCCACTCCCCGGCGGATTGCGGTGCCCTGCTCTGCGAGCTGCGCCGCCAGCCCGGCGCGGGCCAGCACCTGCTGGGCCGGAGGGTGCAGGCCGATGGCCCGGGAGTGCGCGGAGATTCCGCGGCGGCGCTCGAAGACCCGCACGGTCCACCCCTGCTGGGCCAGGAGCACCGCCAGACCCAGCCCCACCGGCCCGCCGCCGATGATCGCCGCGCCATCCATGATTTTCGCCCCCTTTGCCTTTGCGGTCATGCCCAGGCCGGCCGGTAGGCCAGCAGGTTCCTGAACGGCTTGGCGGTATGCACCTGCCATCCGGCAGGCACGCGGCGGACAAGTTCCACCGGGGTGTAGCTGCGGCGGATGGAGGCCAGCCCGTCGCGGCGGATCAGCGAGGTCCTTGCCAGTGGCAGCGTCGCCGCGCCGAACAGCAGCGAAGCGATTCGGGAGCGCCGGATGTCCGCGTGCAGCCCCAGCCCGGTGGCCAGGGCTTCGGTGTCGGCCAGGATCCCGCGCAGCTGGGCATCGTCCAGGTGGTGCAACAGATGATTGGAGATGACCACGTCGAAGACCTCTCCGCCGCGCACCAGGTCCGCGCTGGTGCAGCGCAAGAATTCGATCTTCCCGGCCGGCAGGACGCTTTTCGCCGCGGCCTGCCGGGCGAAGGCGATGGCCCGCTCATCCGGGTCGATGCCCAGCACGCCCAGCTCGTAGCCGTCGCGCAGTGCCCAGCGGGCCAGCTGCAGGGCGATGTCTCCCCCGCCGCAGCCGATGTCCAGCAGGCGGGCCGGTTCGCCGGAGGCCAGCAGCGGGGCGATCTGCTGCGCGTAGATCCCCTTCCATCCGCCGACCGCCCTGTTTACCAGCGGGAACTGGGCGTAGGTCCGGTTCAGCAGCACGGGGTCGCAGTCCGGATGGTCCATGGCCTCCAGCTCGTCGGGACGCCGCCGCATCAGCTGGTTCCGGAAACCGTCGCCACCGTGAACAGGCCGGTTTCCACCGTGAGCCCGGGGCCGAAGGCCATGGCGCAGACGCGTTCTCCGGCGCCGGTGCTGCCGGCTTCGAGGATTTCCTTGAGCACGAACAGCACGGTGGAGCTGGACATGTTGCCGTAGTCCTTGAGGATCCGGCGGGCCGGGTACAGCTGCGTTTCGGAGAGCTGCAGCCGGTTCTGGATCCGGTCCAGGATGGCGCGGCCTCCCGGGTGGATGCCCCAGTGGGTGATCTGCCCGATCTCCAGCGGTTCCTCCGCGTCGGCGTCCAGCAGCGGCGTGAGCGCGTCGGTGATGTGGTCGTCGATGATGTGCGGGACGTAGGTTCCCAGCACCATTTCGAACCCGTGGTCCCCAATGTTCCAAGCCATCGATTCCTCGCCCACCGGGGTCAGCGTGGTCTTCAGGTCGTCGATCTGCAGCCCCTCGCCGCCCCGGGCCACCACCGCGGCGGCTGCACCATCGGCAAAGATGGCCGAGCCCATGATGGTGTCCGGGTCGTTGGAGCTGTGCACGTGCAACGTGCACAGCTCCACGCAGACCACCAGCACGGTGGCGTTCTCGTCGGCCAGGCAGAAATCCCGGGCCGCGCGCAGCGCCGGGAATGCTGCATAGCAGCCCATGAATCCCAGATGGTGGCGGACGGTCGAGGGATTCAGCCCGAGACTGCGCACGATCTGGTAGTCCGGGCCGGGGTTGTAGAAGCCGGTGCAGGACACCGTGATCACGTGGGTGACATCCGCAGGTTCGAGCCCCGGGCAGGCATCCAGCGCCTTCCGCGCGGCCTCGATGAACAGTTCGCCTGCGTGCTCCACGTAGACCCGGTTCCGCTCGGCGGTGCTCGGCGACTTGAGCAGGCCGGAAGAACGGTCATAGAACATCGGTTCAGCCGGTTCGGGCAGCTCGGTGTTGAATTCCGAAACGCAGCTGTAGCGGGTGTCGATGTCCGCGGAGTTGAAGGAGGTCGCCACCAGCCGCTGTCCCAATCGGCTGAGGTCGGGCTGTGCGGCGAAGACGTCCCTGACGTCGTCCTGCTTCAAGACTGTCGAAGGTACGGCGGTCTGGATCGTTCTGATGATCACTGGCATGACCCGAGCCTAGGACCTGCGCGCGACCGGTGTAAACCATCGCACGCAACTGCCAGGAAACCAGGATCGGCCGCCAGCGCCGCGGGTGCACGTGCCAGCTCTCCACTCGTCGTCGCGTGCCACGACGGCTGGTAGCCGTCTGGAACCCCTCGCAACGGCAGCGTGAAATGTCCTACCCTGAAACCCCGTCAAGCATGCACCGCAGGCGGCATGGGAACAAGTTATGGGTGAGGCGGAATAAAGGCAACCATGAGCAATGAAGACGCAGTGGAGCGAACGGAAGACGGCAGATATCTGGTCATTTCCGGCCGGAAGTGGCGTGCGAGCGATCCCGGGATCCCGCCGAAGCTCCGACAGGAGCTCGTCGACGAACTGATGAACGCCCGCCGTGAGATAGGACGCGGGGACGAAGAAGCCCGCGCCAGGGTCCACGAGGCGAAGCTGGCTCTGGGCGAGCGCGGACAGCCGTGGTGGGAAGAAGCCCGCGAGGACAAGCTGGATGAACGCATCCGGGCGGCGATCTTCACCCTGCTGCGCAAGAGGCAGGGGTCCTCGATCTGTCCCAGCGATGTCGCACGCATCGTCGACGGCGGTGGCGAACGCTGGCGGTCCCGGATGGAACGCGTCCGGCAGGTGGCCGCTTCCCTGGCCGCAGACGGCGCGATTAGGGTGACCCAGAAAGGGCATGACGTCGATGCGCACAATGTCCGTGGTCCCGTGCGACTGCAACTGGCCCGAATGGACCCGCGGGAGCAAGATTAGGCCGAACGGACAATGGCTTGCACGAAACTGGAGGAGCGGCCCTTGGACAGGCCAGTGGCCCCGTCGCAACGACGGGGCCACTGGCGTGATCGACTTCTACTTGTTGTCGGTTGCGTCCTTGAACGCGTCCTTGGCCTTTTCGCCAGCCTGCTTGGCATTCGCGGCAGCCTGATCCTTGACGCCTTCGGCCTGCAACGACCTGTCGTTCGTCGCCTTGCCCGTGGCTTCCTTGGCCTTGCCAACAACTTCTTCTGACTTGTTCTGAATCTTGTCTCCGAGACCCATCTTGCCCTCCTCAGTTATTCGGTTGAAACGACACCCATTACGCTACAGAAAATGTTGTCCGCTGGTCTCGCCGCTGGATAATTCCAAGGAAACGTCAAGGATGCATGTCAGGCAAGTGCAGGAACACTGCCCGGAACGGGGCACTACGAACCGGGCCCATGCGCGGCTACCGGCCGAGCAGCGCGGCACATTTCAGACGGCAGGCTTTTCAGTCCTTGGCGCCGGATCGCGGTGGACGCTGCGTGTGCCCGGGCCATGCGTGCCGCGCGGCTGCTGCCGATCGCGGATCATCGCCGCGGTGGTGCGGATGAACACGGAGATCCACGTGAAAAGGATCGCCACGGCCGACAGCTCGAAACCGGTCAGGTTGTAGTAGGACCATGAATCCCAGAGCAGGAACGCCACCCACAGCGCACCCACGGCAGAGAGGGACATCATGTGGAAGACCGCCGGATACCCCGGCAGCAGGACCATCGTTCCCAGCAGCAGGATGATCATGGCGGCGGAGGCCAGCTGGACGAACGCCGAATGCACCCCGAGGGACAGGTTCATCGGGACGCTGCCCACGCCGATGATTCCCACGGACACCGCGACCAGGCACCAGCCCACCACCCGGGGGCGCGGGCGCAGCTTGCGAATCAGCGGGTAGCGTTCGAGGTTCGGACGGCAGCGGTAGGTCCGCGACAGCACGTCCAGGTCCCTGGTCAGGAACTCGGTGAACGAGATCAGCACCAGTCCGGAGATGATCATGGTCGTGTTGAACGTCCAGAAGGAGCCCATGCCGGATTGCGAGGTCCCCAGCCGGGAGAACATCCCCTGCCACCAGCCTTGGTCCTCGGCCAGCAGCATGCTGATCAGCACGCCGGCGGCCATGTAGATGCCCAGGACCACCGACAGGTTCTCGGCGCTGGTGCGCGCCGTAGCCACCAGCGCCAAATAGGCGCTCAGCCCGGTGATGCCGCTGACGGCCAGCGACCCGGCCAGCACATCGAGGCGCAGGCCGATGAACGCTTGCTGGAACAGGTGCGTGGCCACCAGGATCATCATCACGGTGCTGGCCACGTGGACCAGTACCAGGCCGAGGGCGGCAACATACTGGCGCCAGGCCGGGATGCGGCGCAGCCACGGTTCACGCTGGCGCAGCAGGCTCCGGAACGCATAGGCGCTGGACAGCCCCGCCGAGACGCCGCCGGTCACCGAAGCCACGGAACCCACCGACAGTCCGCCGAACAGCGCGGGGCGCTCGCCGGCGAAGATGATCAAGGCCGTGGCCATCCCGAACAGCGCGCAGAACAGTCCCGACCACAGCGCGTTCCGCTCGATTTCGAGTTCGGTCACGCGCTTGGGATTCGTCGGTTCGGGGAAGTGGAGAGGCACGACATCCATTGTTCCATGGACAATTCAGGCAGTGCCGGGCGGGCCGTTAGACCAGTTCCGTGATGCCGTTGACCAGCAGGCCGACCGCTCCGGCAAGCGCGACTAGCACCACGAAGGCACGGCTGACTTTCGCCGGGATCTTCGGTGCCAGGAAATTGCCCAGCACGATACCCAGCACCATGGCCACCAGGCAGGCGGTCCACTGGATCCAGTCAAGCTGCGGCATGCCGCCCTTGGCGACCAGCGAGGACACCGCAAGGACCAGGAAGTAGAGCTGCACGGAAATCGCGAATTTCGCCTGCGGCCAGCGGCTGGCCACCGCGTAGCCGGCGATGGCCGGGCCGGAGACGCCGGCGGTGACCGACATGAATCCGGAGATGGCGCCGGCGCCGATGGCCAGCCCCTTGCTTTGCGCGGCCGGCAGATTGCGGACCAGGAAGCTGGCGCCCAGCGCGAGGATCACCATGATCGAGATGCCGATGGTCAGCCAAGGACCGCCGAGCAGCGTGGCCACCCACGCACCGGGGAAGGTCATGATCACCGCGGGCACCAGCAGCAGCGCGATCTTCTTGTATTCGACCTGCCGGAAGACCTGGGCGAAGATCAGCAAGCTGCTGCACGCTCCAAGGAAGTTCACCAGCATGATGCCTTCGAACGGCCCGAGCACCAAGACCAGGAATGGAGAGGCTACCAGCGCAAAACCCATACCGGAGATGCGTTGCGTGGATGCCCCGGCGAACACCGCTGCCGCCAAGCCGATCAACGCACCGAGTTGCACTGTTTGCTCCACGCGGACTCCGCTCCTGGTTGCTTGTCATGGTTTGCCGAGGCGCGGCGTTCTGGGGAAGGTGCGGGAAGACCAGTCCCCGAAAATGCACACTCGACCTCTGTATTCGACGATACACGTCAACAAGGCCTGACTTGAACCATTCCCGGCCTCCGCACCAATCCGGTAACGGCGCCGTCCGACCCGCAATATTACGACCCCGGCGTCGGCCCGGCGAGTCACCGGGCCTAGGCTGAAGAGATGAGCACCGACGTCGATTTCCTGGTCATCGGGGGCGGAGCCATGGGCTCGGCCGCCGCTTTCTCCCTTGCCGGCCAGGGACACCAGGTCCTGTTGCTGGAGCGTTTCGCCCCCGGACACCATGAGGGCGCGTCCCACGGCAGCACACGCAACTTCAACCCCGCCTACGCGGATCCTGCCTATGTCGGGCTCCTGCGCCGCGCGAACCAACTGTGGGAAGACCTTTCGCAGGCCGGCAAGGTCAAGCTGCTGAACCGGACCGGGCTGGTCAATCACGGCGACGAACCCGGCCAGCAGGCGATCCACAGGACGCTTACGGCCACCGGCATCCAAAGCGAACTGCTGGACGCAGCCGAGGCCGGCGAGCGCTTTGCCGGCATGAGGTTCCAGACGCAGGCTTTGCATATTCCCAGCGGCGGGCAGCTGAATGCCGACCTGGCCGTGGCCACCCTGCAGCGGCTGGCAGCCGCCGCCGGAGCCGAGATCCGCCACCGGCACCGGGTGCTCCAGCTGGAGGTCGTCTCGGATGAGCTGGTCAAGATCCACGTGGATGACGGCCTGCGCACCGGCACGCTGTCCGCACGCCATGTCATCCTCACCGCTGGTGCGTGGACCCGCACGCTGCTGGGACCGGGCTTCGAGCTGCCGCGCCTGCACGTCACCGAGGAGCACCCGGTGCACTTCGCCCGGCGCGGGGAATCCGCCCACTGGCCCGGCTTCAACCACACCCTCGCCCCGGGAGACCACGACGGCCTGAGGATTTTCGCTCCGGTGTACGGCATGCACACCCCGGGCGAGGGCATCAAGGTCGGCTGGCACGGATCGGGCGAAGTCATCGATCCGGACCGCCGCCCGCACCGGCCGGTCGCCGAGCAGCTCGACGCCCTGCAGGCCTATGCCCGCCGCTGGCTTCCGGGCACCGATCCTGACAGCTTCGAGCCGGTGTCCTGCACCTACGCCAACACGGAGGACGAGCATTTCATCCTCGACCGGCTGGGGCCGGTCACCGTGGGCGCAGGGTTCAGCGGCCACGGCTTCAAGTTCGTGCCCGCCATCGGCGAGCACCTGGCCCAGCTGGCCACCGGGGCGGCCGGAACGATCCCGCGGTTCGCGGCCAGCCGTCTAATCGACACCCCGGTGTTCCTCGAACGCCGGAGCCGGGCCGGAGTGTCCTAGCCCCAGCGCACGCGCAGCCCGGCCCTGCGGAAGGGCCGGGCTGCGCGCTGCGGGAGCTAGGAAGTTTCCTGCTTCACGTACCTGGTTTCCGGACGGGATTCGTAGAACGCCGCACGGCGCTTGCGGGCCCCGATCAGGAACACCGCGCCGAGCACCAGGATTCCCACCCCGACCACGAACACCAGGCCCATGCCCGCCACGTGCGTCCCGGAACCGTACTCCGGGTCCAGCGAGTCCACGGTGGTCTGCAGGAACACCGCCACCAGCGCCAGCCCGCCCAGCAGCGGAGCCAGCCCGCGGATGAGGAAGTTGCGCGCCGAGGCGAGAAGCGTGTGGCGGAAGAACCAGACGCAGGCGAATGCAGTGACCCCGTAGTAGAAGCAGATCATCATGCCCAGCGCCAGGATGGTGTCGTTCAAGACGTTGGTGGAGACAAAACGCATCATCGCGTAGAAGCCGGTGGAGACCACCGCCGCCACGATGGTGGAGAAGGCAGGAGTGCCGAACTTCGGGTGGATCCGGGTGAACGCCTGCGGCAGCGCCCCGTGGTGCCCCATGGCCAGCATCGAGCGGGCCGGGGAAATCATGGTGGACTGCAGCGAAGCCGCGCAGGACGCCAGGGTCGCCAGCGACAGCAGGATGGCTGCCGGCCCCATGACCGGGCCGGCCAGGGCCGCGAACACGTTGCCGATGTTCTCCGGATTCGCCAGGCCCAGACCTGAATCCCCCACCCCGGCGAACACCGTGGCCGCCACGGAGGTCAGCAGGTACACGGCCAGCACGATCACCGCGGTGAACCCGGCGGCCAGACCGGAGGTGCGCTCGCCGTTCTTGGTTTCCTCGTTCATGGACAGGCAGACGTCCCAGCCCCAGAAGGCGAAAATGGACAGGCTCAGTCCCACCGCCATGGCGGAGAAGGAATCGATGCCCAGCGGGTTGAACCACTCGGCGGAGAACTGCACCGCCGGGGCCGCCTTGTCTAGGGCCGCGATGGTGAACCAAAGCAGCACCACCACCTGGAAGCCGACCAGCAGGTACTGCACCAGCGAGGCGGCGTGCAGCCCGCGCACCGAGATCCAGGTGGCGCCCAGCATGAACACCAAGCAGGTGGCCACGTTGATCCACGGGTTGGACGCCAGCTCGGCCAGCTGTTCCTGCCCGGTGGCCTGGGCGAGGAAGAGGTAGAAGAAGTCCACCGCCACCCCGGCCAGGTTGGAGAGCACGATGATGTTCGCCGCGAGCATGCCCCAGCCGCCCATCCACCCGGCACGCGGCCCGAAGGCCTTCCACACCCAGGTGAAGGTGGTGCCGTTGTCCGGCATGGCCCGGTTCAGCTCGCGGTAGCCCAGGGCCACCAGGAACATCGGGATGAACCCGACGATGAAGATGGCCGGCAGGTGCGTGCCCACCGCTTCGGCGGTGGGGCCGAGCGTGCTGGCCACCACGTAGCTGGGCGCAATGGTGGATACGCCGATCACGATGGCCGTGAACAGGCCGATCTGGCCTGCAGTCAGGCCCTTGCCTGTTTCGGTGACCGGGCTGGTGCTCAGCCGGCTGGGTTTCGTCTTGTCTTTCATCGCACTGGATCCTTTACCGGGCGGGGTGTTCTATCGCTTCGGAACCTGCTGGGTGATGCAGTGGATTCCTCCGCCGCGGGCATACAGCTCGGTGGCGTCCACCGCGACGACCTCGCGGCCCGGGTAGGCCTGGGCGAGGATCCGCGCGGCCTGCGCATCGTTTTCATCGTTGAAGCAGCAGGCGATGACTCCCCCATTGGTGACCAGGTGGTTGATGTAGGAGTAGTCCACCCAGCCTTCCTCGTCCTTCAGCGTCTTGGGCGCCGGGACGGGGACCAGGCGCAGCTTGCGACCCTTGGCGTCGGTGGCCGCCTCCAGGAGGCTGCGCACCTCGGCGGAAATCGCATGGTCCGGATGGGCCGGGTCTTGCTGGTCGTGGTAGAGCACCACACCGGGTTCCGCGAAGCAGGCGACGATGTCCACGTGGCCGCGGGTGCCGAACTCCTCGTTGTCCCGGGTCAGCCCGCGCTCCAGCCAGATGACCTTCTGCGCGCCGAGCTGCTTGGCGAACTCGGCCTCGATGTCCGCGGCGCTGGCTTCCGGGTTGCGTCCCGGGTCCAGCTGGACGCTGCGGGTGGCGAGCATGGTGCCCTCGCCGTCCACGTGGATTCCGCCACCCTCGTTGGTGATCGAGGACTGCACCCGGGCGGTCTGCTCCAGCTGCGCGACCTGGGCGGCGATCTTCGAGTCCTTGCCCCAGGAGGCCCAGGACTGGGCACCCCAGCCGTTGAAGTTCCAGTCGATGGCGGCCAGTTCGCCGGAGGCGTCGCGCACGAAGGTCGGCCCGATGTCCCGCATCCAGGCGTCGTCCAGCTCGCGCAGCGCGTAGCTGACCTCCTCGCCCAGGTGGCGGCGGGCGTCCGATTCGGCCTGCGGGTCCACGACCATGGTCACCGGGGTGAAGCGGGCGACGGCCTTGGCCACCGCGGCCCAGGTGCTGCGCGCGGCTTCGGCCTCCTCGGCGGTGTCGCCCAGGGTGTAGCCGCCGGAGGGGAAGGCCATGTAGATGCGTTCGTGCGGATTGGTTTCCGCGGGCATGAGGAACTCAGACATGGGAGCTCCCCATCTCTCCCAGACCGGACTCGGCACGGGCTTCGGTCAGCGCGCCGTAGGTTTCCGGGCGGCGGGTGCGCAGGAACGGGAAGAGCGTCAGCCAGTCGCGGCGGGCGTCCAAATCCAGGGTTGCCACCAGGACGGCGGATTCGTCGCGCGGAGCGCGCGCCAGGATGCGGCCATACGGATCCGAGATGAAGGAGGAACCGTAGAAGGTCAGTGCGCCTTCGTCGCCCCAGCGGTTGGGGACCACCATGAACAGCCCGTTGGCGATGCCGTTGCCGATGATGGTCTGGCGCCACAGCGGTTCGGTGTCGAAGTCCGGGTGGTCCGGTTCGGAGCCGATAGCCGTCGGGTAGGCCACCAGGTCCGCGCCGGCCAGCGAGTAGATGCGCGGCGGTTCGCTGAACCATTCGTCCCAGCAGGTGGGCAAGCCCATGGCCAGGCCGTTCAGCTCCTCGAGGCGGTGCACCGGGTAGGGATCCTCGCTCGGGCCTTCGCGGAAGTACTTGTCCTCGTAGTAGCCGGCGGTGCGCGGAATGTGCAGTTTGTTGGTCAGCGCGACGATTTCGCCTTGCGGCGACACGACCACGGCGGTGTTCAGTCCCAGGCCGTCCTCGGCCGGGGCCTTGCAGAACAGCGAAATGTGCACATGAATGGAGTAGCGCGCGGCCATGTCGCGGGCGAAGGCGACGGTCGGCCCGCTCTCCAGGTCCTCGGCGGACTCGTCGGCAGCGTCCGGGTTCGGCACCACGAAGGCCGGGTACTTGCTCAGCGTCAGCTCCGGCAGGTACACGATCTTGGCCCCTCGGGAGGCCGCGCGGCGGATGCCGTCTTCCAGTTCGTCGCGCAGTGCCTGCGGGTCTTCGTGCCAGCGGTGCTGGACCAGCGCGACCGTCAGTTCCCCGCGCTCGGCGGCGTCCACGCGGGCCGGAGAGGCCGGCGGGGTGAGGGCGAGTATTTCTTTCATGGCTATGCTCCATCGCTAAAACGAATGTGATTCGTTTACAGGATAAGCAGTGTCCCGCGTCACACGCAAGAGGTAAACGAATGATTTTCGTTTAATTCGGATATGCTCGGGTAGAAGGCCCCGACAGGAAGGCAGTGGATGCCATGGCACGTCCCTCCAAGCCCAAGCTCAGCCCGGACGCGATTGCCGCCGCGGCGTTGAAACTGGTCGACAAGCACGGCGAGTTCACGCTCCCGCAACTGGCCAAGGCGCTGTCCGTGACGGCATCCTCGCTCTACAACCATGTGGCGGGCAAGGACGAGATCATCGAGCTGATGCGCGGCCGCGCCATGTCGGCGATCAGCCTGCCGGACGGCGATTCGGGCGGCTGGCAGGAAACCGTGCGGCAGATCGCCACGTCCTACTGGGAATCGTATTCAAAGCACCCGCGGCTGATCCCGTTGCTGACCAGCCATACCGTGCGGGACCGCACCACCCTTAGGGTCTACGATGCGTTGGCCGAGGTGCTGGAGCATGCAGGGTTCGAGCCCAGAGAACGACTTCACGCAATCACCATCATCGATTCGTTCGTCCTTGGATCTGCGCTCGATGCAGCGGCGCCGGAGAATGTATGGGAAGCAGATGAAGATTCTTCTCCCGCGTTCAAAAAGGCCTTGAACGAGGGACTAAGCGACACACTCCGAGCAGAAAAGACCTTCTTGCTCGGATTGGATGTTGTACTGAACGGCTTGGGCACATTGTTGCCGCCTCATCCAAAGGATCCTGGGCTGTCAAGCCTTGGGGCATGAGTAGCTGTCAAGAATGAGCACCCCTGGCTTGTAGTCGATCGAGATTTTCGGCGCGCTGCTGACGGGCGACGACCAGCCGATATTCGTGCCTTGTTCATTCACCGCAGCACCATCGGTAGTAGTGGCCGTGAGAATTCGCGCTTCGAAGGTTTGCGCCTTGCCGAACAGGAGCCCCAGCAGGCTGAGGCCGCCATTAAAACTAATCTTCTCGGTACCGGCGTTCGCGCTCAGGTATCGAATATCTCCCGCGACTGACTGAACTCTGACGGCGTACTTAGCTCCCGGGGGTAGAGTCGTTGCGGGGCTCCACACGACTTCTGCACTAGTCGCAGCGCCAAGTATGCCGCCAGTAGTGGTGCATTTCAATGTCCCGGGAACGGTCGGCATGCTTCGTGCTGTCAGCGCGCCTGTCGTTGCTTTGGCTGAACCTGTGAAGGCCGCCTGAGTCGTCAGAATCGAAACTGGATGCATTACCAGACCACTGATCAACCCGGCCGAGAGAATAGTCGAAAGAACCGATAAGCCGAGAAACATTTTGGAGATCGACTTTTTGGGCAGTTGCTCATCGGTGGTACCGCCAGCAGGATCTTTCAGCCGCTTCCCGGCGCCGTCCCTCTTAAAAAACGCGACATAGAGCAGGTAGGCGCACAGCAGCCCGCCCAGGAAATACGCCCATGGCTGGGACAGCCACGACACGAGGTATCCCACACCCGGGAAGCTGACCAGCAGCTTGTCGGCGCTGTCGACCGCATACGGGTGCAGATCCGCGACGGGATTGGCATCACCCTTGAGGATCAGCCCCGCTTCGGTCTTTGCGGCCACCCGATGCGTCACCCTCACATCGTCGCTGGTGACCACCGACACCACGTCCCCCACGGCAACATCCTCAACCGGGGTGGGAACAGCCAGCCCCAACGATCCGGCGGGGATGCCGGGTCCCATCGATCCGCTGACGAAAACCAGCGGCTTCAGCCCGAACAGCAGGGCCGCAAGCGTCATGAGCAGGCACAGCGAACCGAGAAACGCCCCGGCATTCAGCGCAAGGCGCTGGAGCCGGTTCCCTTGGCGTGCACTAGGCTTGCTACGTTCTTGATTCCGCACCCTATGAGCCCACCGTTCCGGTGAAGACCACGTCCAGCTTCGTGCTGGCGCCTTGCAGGTTGTTGGCCGCGTTCACGGGCAGCGAATACTGCACGCAGAGCGTTTCCGAAGCATCCACGGGCAAGACCGGACGGACGGCATCGGCGCCGAAGGCTGAACCGGCGGACTTGGTCACCAAGGCGGTGCCTCCCGAGCAGGTGGCGTTCGGTGCGGTGCCGCTGACTGTGGCGCCGGTCTTCACCAGCACCTGCATGGCCTTGCCCAGTTCGACGCCGCCGCTTTCGGTGATGCTGCCCTTGATGGAATACGGCAGCGCGACGGAGCTGGTGTTCCTCACGACAACTACGGCCGCGGCGCTGGCTCCCGGGTACCAGTTCACCGAGGAGACCGGCACCGTGTAGCTTTCGGCGGTCGCGCCGGAAGCGGTTGCCCCGACACCGAGCGACACCTTCGCCGCGGTGATGCTGGAGGTCGCAGTGGCGGTTCCGGTCCATGCTGCCAGCGTGGACACCGAGCCGAGGCCTACCAGGATTCCCATCGACAGGATCGCCTTGACCTGTACCGATCGTCTGCTCATTGAGATGCTCCTTGGGGTGCCTGCGCCTGGGCGCCGTGTTGCTTCGAACGTAGATATAGCGCTGCGCCGGCCCCGGCCATGCCCAGCGCCAGCGGGATCGCCCAGCCGCTGAAGCCGGTGGATCCCAGCTCGTCCGGCGGACGCTCCCCTTCCACGTCAGGAGAATGGGGACTGCCCGGCGGCTGCGGGGCCTCCGGCGATTCGGGTTCCTGCGGGATCCCGCCGGCGACCTCGATCGCGCTGATGTCCAGGCTCAGCGACCGCTCCCGGTCCTGCGAGGAATTTCCGGCAGAAACCGGCAGGCTTGCCTCCAAGGCGAAGTTTGCGCGCTGCTGCGGATCCAGCCGCATCGTGGGGTTTCCCGCCACCGCAAACTTCAGCCCGGCGGCGGGGGCCGAAACCACTGGTTTTACCGTGACTTCGATGGGATGGGGCCGGTCATTGCGGATGGAGAGCTCTCCGGTCAGCCGGTCTCCGGGAACGAGCCGGATTTCTCCGCCGAACAGTTCGCCCGGGCTTTCCCGGAATTCGCCGCCGTCCACGCTGTAGCTCAGGCCCCGCGGGTCATCTCCGTCCCCGTGCGCTCCGGGGGTCCCCGCGCCCAGCAGGCTGCCTGCGAGCACCACTGACAGCATGGCCCTGGTTGGCGCCGCGAACTTCATGACGCCTTCTTCCCGCGGTGCTCCCGCCATGCCCCGGTGAACATCACCAGCGAATAGGACAGCAGTCCCCCGATGGCCAGCCAAGTCAGCCAGGTCCGCTGCGAAGCGCTGAGCGCTGAATTCAGGTAGCCGAGCCATGGCAGCGAATACCAGAGCTTGCCGCGCACCTGTTCCGCGACGATCGGCGCATCGTCGGTGTTGTTGGCGTCCCCGCGCAGCACGAACTGCCGCTCGCCGGAAAGCGACGAGGCCACCGAGACAACGCGATGGGTCACCACGCCGGGTTCCCCGGATTCAAGCTGGTAGGTGAGCACGTCTCCCACCTCGATGGCTTCAACCGGAACCGGTTTGACCACGACCAGCCGGCCCGGAGGGAAGTCCGGCCGCATGGATCCGGTCAGCACGGTGTAGGCGGTGGCCCCGCCGAGCCGGGGAATGACCACCATGACGGCAAGCAGGCAGAGCACGATGAAGAGCGCCAGCCAGGACAAGACCTGGCCGGCCCACCAGAACGGCCCGGTTTTCTGTTCTTCCCGACGCCGTTGCGCCCGCGTCAGCACCGTCATTTCTGCTGTCCCGTGAAGCTGAGGGCGGGCGCCATCCTGCCTCCGGCCGCAGCCTGCCAGGTGCCGGCCGGAAGGCTGAGCCTGACGCACAGCGCTTCGGAGGCCGACGGGGTTCCTGCGGCCGCAAGCTCGCGCGGGCTGGCGAAGGCCGCGCTCGCGTTCAGCGGGCCCGAATAGAGCAGCTGTCCGCTGATCTGCTGCGTTCCCGCGCAGCTTGCAGGCGGCACTGCCGCATAGATGCTGATGGTTCCTGCACCCGCCAGCGCCAGGTCCTTGGCGCTGCCCGATGCGGTTCCCGTGGTGATTCCCGCCAGCCCGTAAACCAGCGGCGTCGTTCCGGCGTTGGAGATGGTCAACGGAGCCTGCACGAATGACCCCGGCAGCAGATTCTGGGAATTAAGCTCGGCGAAGACGTAGTCCTTCGCCGCCGAGCTGCCGTTGCCCGCCAGCAGGCTCAGCGAACCGGTCCGGACTTGCCCAGCATCGATCTGCCCTTCGGCACGCCAAGCAGCGACCGTGGTCTGGGTGCTGAGTCCCAGCACCAGCACCACGGCCGCCGCCGCAGCGAACTTCAGGGGTTTCGGCATGCCGGTTCGTGAGTCCACCAACCGCTAGCTGCGAACCTGGTCCAGCGTCAGCGTCAGTGCGTCCAGATCGATTGGCTTGTCCATGGTGTCGGTTGGCGTGGATGCAGCAGTTCCGGCTGGGAAGGTCACGGTGATTTTAACCGGCACCTGGTATACACCCTGCTCCGCAAAGGAAATCACGTTGCCGGCCTGGGTCAGGCCTTCGGCCGTGGCATCGATTTCAAGGCCGAGATCGATTTCGTCCTGCAGCTCCGGCGGCAGCGCCTGCAGCGTGCCCACCGACAGCGCGCCTTCGATATTCTTGCCCTCAGCGTCAATCCGCACGGTCTGCGTGTAGGCCACTACGTCGCCGGGAACGATTTGCTCGGTGGTCGGATCGAACGGCACGCCTGCTCCGCCGTCGCTGATGTCGGTCCAGACGCCGTTGTCGTCCACGGTGAGCGTCAGGTGGCCGGTTTCCACGGTTCCCGCGTCGACGGTTTGGGTCTGTTGCCACAGCGCGACGGTTCCCGCTCCGGTCACCAGCAGGACGCCGGCGGCGGCTGCGGCAATGGTCGCCTTGGTTGTCTTCTTCATGATTCAAATCCTCAAAATTTCCGAGCGCTCCCCGCGCACTTACTTTCGAGTGAATCCGGATTCCCACACGGGCACAACATGCACTCGGTCACCACCCAAAGCACCATGGCCTCGACAGCCCACCCGTTCGCCAACCGGCTATTTCGAGAACTCCCAAACAGGCATATAAAGCCACCTTGACTAGCCCGTATGGGAATGCCGATGGATGCCGCAAAAGATTACGCCAGTCGTTTTTCCAGTTAGCCAAGCACGGGCTGCGGGTCGACAAAAAAGACTGGCCGACCGGCCAGGGTACATGGCCGATCAGCCATGCGGAATCGTGGCGGCTACCTGCCGGAGTCAGGCGCCGAGGCGAAGAGGTTCAGACCCAGCGCACGGGAAAGGTGGCCGATGGCCAGCTGGCCGCGGACGGAGTTGCCCGCCATGTCGAGGCGCGGCGAAAACGCGCCGATGGCGCCCTTGCCCGGAGCCACCGCGACAATGCCTCCCGAAACCCCGGACTTGGCGGGGATACCGATCTCGAACAGCCAGTCCCCGGAACGCTCATACAGCCCGTTGGTGGCGACGGTGGCCAAGGTGTCACGGCAGACATCCGCGCTGACCACCTGCTGGCCGGTCACGGGGTTGATGCCGCCGTCGGCCAGGGTCGCACCCATGACCGCCAAATCGTGCGCCGTGACGTTCAGCGAACACTGCTTGGTGTAGATGTCCACCGCGTTGTTCGGGTCTCCGTCCAGCTGACCGTAGCTCTTGAGCAGCCGCCCCAGCGCCTTGTTGCGTTCGTTTGCCTCGGATTCGGATTCGTACACTTCGTCGTCCAGCGTCAGCGGGCGGCCTGCAAAAGCCGAAAGCCCTTCGCGCACGTTCTCCCATTTCTTGGCGGCGCTCTTGCCTGCGATCATTTCGGTCGTCGAGATGGCCCCGGCGTTCACCATCGGATTCATCGGGTGCCCGTTGTTCAGCTCGACCGCCATCACCGAATTGAATGGCATGCCGGTGTTGTTGACGCCGATCTTCTCATGGACAACTTCGTGCCCGTGCTCTTGCAGCACCAGAGCGTAAACGAACATCTTGGAGATGGACTGGATGGAGAATTGGTGGTGGCAATCGCCCACCCCGTGCACGGTGCCGCCGACGTGCGACATGGAAATGGCGAAGGTTTCCGGCTCGACCTGCCCCAGGACTGGTATGTAGTGGGCGAGCAGGCCCTCGTCAACGTCCGAATAACGTTCATGTGCTTCGAGCAGCAGCTCGTCGATGCGTTGATGGGCGAGAGTACCGGTGGATACCTGCTGGACAACGTCATCAAAATCGGTAGGAATGCTCTCATTCCCGTCCGAGGTATAGGTCATGATCACCTTGCTCTTCGTCGAAGAAATCGAATTCTGGCTTCGTTCAGAGACTATCAACAGCTCAGGTTGTTGGCACGCGGCACCCTGAAGACCTCCAGCCGGCGCGTTCGACGTACTTTGACATTCCCAGCATGACGCCCGCGGCGTTTCCCCCAGGTGGTCCGCGTCTCCATCGTCTTGCCGCACGCCGCAAATGCGTGTGTTTTCACCTACATTGTGCAACAACTTACAGCGAACAGCCCCCGACCTGACCTAGCATTTTGAGTATGGCTAAGGGTATTACTTTTCATACGCGCAAGTGGGTTCGCCCAGAAGACTTGAACGCAAACGGCACGCTCTTCGGCGGCAGCCTGCTGCGCTGGATCGACGAGGAAGCGGCGATCTACTCGATCATCCAGCTCGGCAACAAGCACGTGGTCACCAAGTTCATGTCTGAAATCAACTTCATCGCTTCCGCCAAGGAAGGCGACCTGATCGAGATGGGCCTGACCGCCATCGATTTCGGACGCACCTCGATCACCCTGCGTGCAGAGGTCCGCAACATCTTCACCCAGGAATCGATCCTAACCATCGAAAAGCTGGTGTTCGTGAACATGGGCTCGGACGGCAAGCCCGAACCCCACGGCTACGACCAGATCACCTACACCCGCGATCGTATCCCGCTGGAAATCACCAAGGCTCTCATCTAGGTTTCCGCACGATACCCGCAGCCATTTCCAGGTTGTTGGTCCACGAATCCGCCGTGGCTTCCGCGCTCCACCAGCGCCGGGGCCGCGGCGTTTTCCATTGCCCGAATTGTCGCCCGGGAACCGGCTAACGATCCGTTTTCCGGGCTTGGCGCATGGCTACCGCCATCCAGACCGCCGCCAACGCAAACATTACTCCGCCCTGCCAAGGCTGTGCATCGAGCGCACGCCAGATTCCGATGCTGGCGAAGAGCGCGGCAACAATCAACGCCGCCCCTGGTGAGATGCTGGTTTTCCACATGATCCCAGTCTCGTGCCTGGCCACTTTGAGGACCGGGATCGACATGCCAAATTCATGGTTTCCCGTTTGCCCGGGAAGTTCGCCAAAACCATTGCGCATGGGCCTGTCATGCGGAAGAGTACTGTGACGGAATTGCCTTGATCCCATCCAATATCGAAGAGAGACTCCCATGAGCCGGATGATATTCGTCAACCTTCCAACCTCGGACCTGACGCGGGCCGACAAGTTCTACGCAGCCTTGGGCTTCACCAAGAACGACACCTTCTCGGACGAGAATGCCACCTCATGGATCATCGCAGAGAACATTCTGGTGATGGTGCTGCAAGAAGAGTTCTTTTCGAGCTTCCTGGTGGGCGAGGACAAGCCTGCCTTAGGCCCGGGCCATCGCGAATGCCTCAACGCGTTGTCGGCGGATACCCGCGAAGAAGTCGATGAGTTCGTCGCCAATGCTCAGGCCGGCGGCGGGGCCATCTACCGGCCCGCAGATGAGCCGTTCCCCGGGATGTACCAGGCCGCGGTGCAGGATCCCGATGGCCATGTCTGGGAAATCGCGTGGATGAGCCCCGAAGCCATGGAGAATCCGGGAACCTAGTCAGCGCACAGACCCTTCGGCATCGCCGTGCAGCAGTTCCGCAGCCGCCCGTTGGCGTCTGCGGAACTGTTTTTTCATGCCCTTCGCCGGATAGATCGGTGTTTCCCAGCGCGGTTCGAGGCTGTCGCCCAAGGTGATTCCACGCAGCCGTCTGCCGAACATCGGCAGCACCCACTGGCGTATCCATTCGATGTCCCGCTGTAGAAGCTGGACCTGGCTCAAACACCTTATGTCTTCCAGCGGTTGGAATTCGAGCTGGTGCTGGGATCCGAGGATCTCCAGGATCCTGATGGCCATGTAGCGGTGCCCCGCACGGTTCATGTGCAGCTTGTCGATGTCCCACATGCGCTGGTCGTGGTAGATGTCCCAGGCCCAGTAGTCGACCAAGGTCACGGTATCCGGATGCTTGCGGGCCAGCTGCCGGACCCTGTCGTTGAACTTCCAGTTCCGGTGCTTGAACGGGACCAACGCAGGATGCACCGGGATATCGAATCCGGTGAACAGCAGGATCTGCGCCCCGGATGAGGCCAGGCGGTCCACCGCCGCTTCGTAGCGGTCGAGAAAGCGGTCCATGTCCTGCCGCAGTTCCAGGATGTCGTTGCCGCCGGCGTAGAAGCTGATGACGTCCGGCTTCAACGCGATGGCGGCGTCGATCTGCTCGTTAATGATCCGGTCCAGCCGCCGGCTTCGAATGGCCAGGTTGGCGTATCGCCAGCTGGGGTCCGCCTTGGACAGCTGTTTGGCCACGCGGTCCGCCCAGCCGCGAACCCCGTTGGGCAGCCGGGGTTCCCAGTCCCCTACCCCTTCGGTGAATGAGTCGCCCACCGCAACAAATAACCTGCCCATGGTAGCCAATCTAGGTTCGGCGGTTGGCCGGTTGGTGGAGTCGGCGCTAACACCAGATTAATTCCCCGCCGCGAAGTACGCAGGAACGATGCGGGGGCGCCTACCGTGCCCTGCTCAGCTGTTCTGCTGCACCAGATGCAGCACCTGGCGCCACGCGTGGTCTCCGCCCGGGGCCATGTCCACCAGGGCGATCCGCTCCAGCGCAATGGCATCCCCTTGCGTGCGGCTGCGCCCGTGGTGATGGGTGATGTGCGGACGATAGCCCGGGCCGGTGAAGCGGACCGAAGCAATGCGCCCCCGGTTTTCCAGCACGATTTCGCACAGCCGCTCATGCAGCAGCTGCAGGGCCGGATCGGGCTCCACCAGCGACACCAGCAGGTTCTCCTGGCGGCCGAACCAGGCCTGTCCGGCGACTTCCAGCCCGACGCCCAGCGCGGGACGGGCGGCCTCCGACAGCTGTTCGGCAAAGCGGTCCAGGACCCCTGGAGCCTCGGGCAGGTCGAAACGCAGCAGGGTGATGTGCAGCGGCCAGTCCTCGTGCCGGAAGTACTGGTCGGGGGCCACCGGTTCAACGAATACTGCTGCCACCAGATTGTGCATGGCATCAGTCTGTCATCTTCGGCGGGCACGCATTCGGGTTTTCCCTACCAATGTTCTCCGGTTCCCTCGGTGTTGCAGCAAAACCCTGCTCAATAGGATTGAGTCATGACTTCAACACTGCAGACCCAATCGGGCGTGCTTCCTGCTCGTCCCCCGTTGCGACTTGGCTTGACGCTGTTGCATCTGGCAGCCCTTGGAACCCTCGGCGTGGTTGTCCTCCCGCTGGTCATTGCCTGGTTTGCCGCGGGCGTTGGGCTGACGTTCCTGCTCGGCTTCGGGCTCCTCGTGCTGACAGGTTTGCTCTACGCGCTCTTCGGCCTGGCACGGTTCGAGATTCGTCGGGTTTCCGACCTCTACGACCTCCGGGTCGAGCCGCTGGTTTGGCGCCCCCGCCAGCACCCCGGATTCGGAGCCTATGTCCGATCGCTGGGACGCAATCTGGCCAGTGGCCGGATGTGGGCGGCCTTCGGCAGCTTCGTGATTTCATGCTTCGCCGGCGCCACCATGCTCAGTGGACTGGAATGGATGATCCGACTGTGCGTAACCGCTTTCGCCCCGCTGACCCAGGCTGAAAACGTCCCCGGTCCCTTCGGCATGAATATTCCCGCCGGCCAGGCCCCTTGGATGCTGGTCGTCGCGTTGCTCGGCGCGGCGCTGGCCGTGGCCATGATCTTCATGCACCGCGCGGTCACCGTGGGAATCATCGGATCCACCGCTCGGGAAACCGAACTGACCGAACGCGTGCGCACCACCGCGGTGCAGCGCGAAGGCGCGATGCGCGCCGCGGAGCTTGAGCGCACCCGCATCGAACGCGACCTGCACGACGGGGTCCAGCCCCGCTTGGTCTCCGTGGCCATGACCCTCGGCCTGGCGCACCAGCAGATCGACAGCAACCCCGAGCAGGCCAAGGCCCTGGTGGCCGAGGCGCATGCCTCCACCAAGTCGGCCATCACCGAGCTGCGGCAACTGACCCGGGGCATCTACGCCTCGGTGCTCGATGACCGCGGGCTGGACGCGGCGCTGTCCGCCATCGCCGGACGCTCGCACATCCCTGTACAGCTCGATGTCCAGCTCACCGGGCGTTACGCCCGGCATGCGGAGGCGGCGGTGTATTTCGCCATCGCCGAAGCGTTGACCAACGCGGCCAAGCACTCGCGGGCCTCGAACTGCCGGGTCACGGTGCGCGAACGCGCCGTCGGACAGGAGCAGCCGATGCTGTGGGCCCGCATCGAGGACAACGGCACCGGCGGCGCCCGCATCATCCCGGGCGGCGGACTGGACGGCATCTCGAACCGCGTGGTCGCGGCAGGGGGAACCATTACGCTGGACAGCCCGCAGGGCGGTCCCACCGCACTGGAGGTGAACGTGCCATGCGCGTCTTGATCTGCGAAGACTCGGTCCTGTTGCGCGAGGGCCTGGTCCGCCTGCTGGCCCACTCGGGCCACGAGGTCGTGGCCGACCTGCCGGACACCACCGGACTCATGGGCTTCCTTCAGACTGCGGAACCGGAGAACTTCCCGCAGATCTGCATCCTGGACGTCAGGCTTCCGCCCACCTACACGGACGAGGGCATCCGGGCGGCGCTGGCAGTCCGCGGCCGCTACCCCAACCTCCCGCTGCTGGTGCTTTCCCAATACGTGGAGGAGCGTTACGCCTCGGATCTGATCGCCACGCAGTCCGGCGCCCTGGGCTACCTGCTCAAGGACCGGGTGGCGGATGTCGCGGACTTCATCGCCTCCCTGGAGCAGATCGCCTCCGGCGGCACCGTACTGGACCAGGAAGTGGTGGCACAGCTGTTGACCCGGCGAAACCATGATTCAAAAATGCAGCAGCTGACCGACCGTGAACGCACCGTGCTCGCAGCCTTGGCCGAGGGCAAGTCCAACCAAGCCATTGCCGCGCTGCTGTTCCTCTCCGAGGCCAGCGTCGAAAAATACATCACCTCCATCTTCCAGAAGCTCGGACTGGAAGCCGACGGAATGGGCAACCGGCGTGTGCTGGCCGCCCTGGCCCACATCGAAACCCTGGGCACCAACCGCACAGACAGGACGAACCCATGAGCACCCAGACCCTGAACCCCCTGCCCCCGCAGGAACCCGCGCCGCGGGGATCCGCCACGGCGCTGAACATCATCCTGGCCGTGATCGGCGTGCTGGCGCTGCTGACCGTCGGAATCGGTGCGGCACGCAGCGCGATGGCCACGCTGAACAGCAGCCACGTCGTGCAGACCGCGGATGCCAAAGGCATTACGGCGCTGGATATCCAGGCGAACTCCGGCAGCTTCGAGCTGCAGTTCACCGACACGACCGAAGCGGTGCTGGAGGTCCGCAGCACCTCGGGAAGCGCTTGGGCGCTGAACCGGTCGGGATCGACGTTGCAAGTCCGCCCACCGGCGGGCTGGAACGACTTCTGCTTCTTCGGCTGCACCAAGGCCGACAATGAGATCAAGCTGACGCTGCCGGAAGAACTGAACAACGGAACCCTGGATGCGAAGTTCGAGCTCGGAGCCGGCGAATTCCGGGCCAACGGCAACTTCAACGATCTCGGGCTGGACGTCAGCGCAGGCGAACTGAATATGTTGGGATCGGCGCATACGGTGGATGCAAAGCTCGGTGCAGGATTCGCCGGCCTGGTGCTCAGCGACGTGGACACCGCGACCCTGGAAGTTTCGGCCGGGCGCATGTCGGCCGAGCTCGACGGGACCGCGCCAAGCTCCGTCAATGCCCGGGTCAGCGCCGGCTGGATGGACTTGGTTGTCCCGGACACCAGCTACCACGTGGTGTCGGATGCGTCAGCGGGATCCTTGGAGAACAACCTGGATAATTCCAGCAGCTCCAAGCATCAGATCAGCGTGGAAGTATCGGCCGGCTCCGCGGTGCTGTCCCCGGGAACTGAAGCCAGCGGCGAATAGAAAAAGAAGCAGCCAGGGAGTGCGCCGGCAGAAGCCGGTGCACTCCCTTTGTGGGTCCCTTGCAGCGTTAAACGTGGTCGAGATGCGCGCGGACGAGCTGTACGAACCCTTCCGGGTCGGTGGCATGCACCAGATGTCCGGTGTCCAGGGATTCCACACGGCAGTCAGGCATGATGCGACCGAGCTGTTCAACGTGTTCGGAGGGGACGAAGCTTTGCGGCCCGCCTCCAATGGCCAGCGTGGGGATGGCAATACCCGCGAAGATGCTCGGCCACGCTGGATCCGGCTGGTCGATCTGCGGACGGATCTGTTCAACCATGGCCCAATCGAATTCCAGCGACTCATCCTTAATGCCGGGCACTCTGAATGCGGCAAACCCCCGTTTGCGAGCAGCACGCGGGATATTCGGCGAAATCAGCGCTCGGGCACGGCGACCGTCACCTCCAACGGCGCGCACCGTGGAGCCCTGCTTCTCGATTTCCCTTCGAAACGATTGAACCACCGAGCATCATTGCCTGCGTCCGCCGGGACACCCCGCACGATATGCAGACCCGTTGCCCGGGTTTTCGTGCGTTCGGTGAGGTTTTAGGCCTGGTTCTTCTTCATGGCAGCCAGCCGCGCCTCGATTTCCGACATTTCAGGGGCGGAGGCCTCCAGCTGCGCCGCGCCGTCCGCTTCTTCCAGGATCTCGGCGGCCGGGGCATTGGCAGCCTTCATCGCGGCCAAGCGCGCGTCGACTTCAGTGGCGGCACCCAGATCCTCGAGCTGCGCGAACTGGGAATCCAGGGAGGACGCCGCGAGCTCGGCCGCACCGCGGACTTTCGCTTCGTCCTGGCGGATCTTCTGCTCGAAGCGGCTGATCTCGCTGCTCGGGTCGTTGATGTCCAGAGCCTTGATGGTGTCCATCATCTGGTTCTGGGTCTTGGCGTTGCGGGCGCGGGCCACCAGCTCGTCGCGCTTGGAAACCAGCTCCTGGCGCTTGGTCTGCATGGTGTTCAGGCCAGCCTTGAGCTTGTCAACGACCTCGTTCTGGGTTCCCACGGTGGAAGCCAGCGCACCGGCCTTCTTCTCCGCGGCCATCTGGCGTTGGATCGCTACAGTAGCCAGCTGGTTGAACTTCTGCTGGTTGGCGGCATCGCCTGCGGCGGCGAATTCCTCGGCCTTGTTCGAGGCGGCCAGGGCCTTGGAACCCCACTCTTTCACTTCGTTCTGCGCCTTGGCCAGGTCTTCCTCGGCCATGCGCAGGTTGCCGATGGTCTGGGCCACCGCCTGCTCAGCTTCGGCAATGTTGTTCGTGTAGTCGCGGACGGTCTGGTCCAGCATCTTCTTGGGGTCTTCCAGCGCGTCGATCGCCGCGTTAGCGTTCGCCTTGCCGATACCGAAAATTCGAGCCCAAATTGATTGTTTCTTGGCCACGTGCCATCCCTTCGTCTACCTCTTTAACCTTAGGGGAAGCATGGATGGTTCCCGAATCTGCGAATTGTTTCAGCGATGCCGCCCACCCTGTCAAGGGATTGGCCGCTCCCCGCGACGCCACAGGAGAAGTAATATATTACATAGCACTGGTCTTCCTGTACTGGAATCAGAGATCACGCACGATTCCATTTCATCCAGACCCCGACGGAGAGCCTGAATGCCACCCGAAAAGTACACCAGCATCGACTACCACACCGCGGGCGAGCCGTTCCGCATCGTGGCGAACTTGCCAGTGGCCCTCGAAGGTCCCGATGTTCCCTCCAAGCGGGTCTTCGCCATGAATTCACCCCAGGTGGAGCGGATCCGCCAGATCCTGTGCTTCGAGCCGCGCGGGCATGTAGACATGTACGGCGGCTTCGTCACCGCCCCGAACGACGACGGCGCGCACTTCGGCGTGCTGTTCTGGCACAAGGACGGGTTCTCCACCGCCTGCGGCCACGGCACCATCGCGCTGGGCGTCTGGGCCCTGGAACACGGCATCGTGCAGCCGGATCCAACCGGCGTGACCGACGTGGTCATCGACGTGCCTTCCGGCCGGGTCGTCTCCCGCGTCCACACCGATGCCCACGGCGCGGTCACTCACGCGGACTTCATCAACGTGGCCAGCTACGTCATTTCCAAGGACGTCGCCGTGCAGACCGCACGCGGAGAAGTCGCCGTGGACGTCAGCTTCAGCGGGGCCATCTACGCGCAGCTTGATGCGGCTTCGGTCGGCCTGAGCGTCACGCCCGAAAACTATGGCGAGATCATCGCGATCGGCCGCGAAATCAAGTGGGCCCTGAACGATTCAGCGCACGCACAGCACCCGAGCGATGCACGGCTCAGCGGCATCTACGGGACCATCGTGTTCGAGGACCTCTCGACCGGGGGCGAGGTGATCCAGCGCAACGCCACGGTCTTCGCCGACGGGGAGGTGGACCGCTCCCCCTGCGGGTCGGGAACCCGCGCCCGCGTCGCCACGCTCACCAACCGCGGCTTCCTGACCAAAGGCCAGCTGCTGCAGCATGGCTCGATTGTCGGATCGCAGTTCCAGGCCGTGGTCCTGGAGCACCAGCAGGTCGACGGGGATTCCGCCGTCATCCCGCAGGTCACCGGCACCGCCTACCAGACCGGCGAGCACACCTTCATCGTGGACCCGCGCGATGAGCTGACTCCGGGATTCGTGCTGCGATGAGCATCTCGATCCCGTTTCTCACCGCCGGCGAATTCTACGACCGCGTCAGCCCGGTCCGCGCCGTGCGCGCGCTGCGCGACACCCTGCGAGCGGGCTTCGATCCCGCCGAGGACCACCAGCGGATCAGCAGCCGGTTGAGCTCCGGCGAGTTCCTGCTCATGCCCTCGGAAGCCGGAGCTATCGCCGGCATCAAGGTGCTCTCCGTGGCCCCGGGAAATCCAGCGCGCGACCTGCCGCGCATCCAGGGAACCTACATCCTCTTCGACTCAGAAACGCTGACCCCGCGCCAGTTGATCGACGGGGTGGCGCTGACCAATGTGCGCACCGCCGCGGTCTCGCTGGCCGCTATCGAGGATGCCCTGCTGGTCTGCGACGGCCCGCTGCGCGTGGTGCTCTACGGCGCAGGGCAGCAGGGCATGTCCCACCTGTTGACCCTGCGCGCGGTGCTGGAAGGCCGCCGGGAGATCGAGTCGGTGACCGCGGTGGTGCGGTCGACGCAGAACTACGCGCACCTGCAGGACATCGAGGTCGTGGCAGCCGGCACCGCCAAGGCCGAGGAAGCCACCGCGGCAGCCGGGCTGGTCATCTGCACCACCACAGCCCGAGAACCACTGTTCAACACGCAGCTGGTCAATCCCTCAGCAGTGGTGGTGGCCGTGGGGTCCCACGAGCCGGACGCCCGTGAGCTGCCCGCCGCGCTGCTCGGGCGCTCCACCGTGGTGGTCGAGGATATCGCCACCGCGCTGCGTGAATGCGGCGATGTCGTCATGGCCATCACCGAGGGCGAGCTGTCAGCGCAGGACCTGGTGCCGATGGCCCGCGCGGTCCGGGAGCCGCAGCTGCTGCGCGGGAACGGGCCGGTGGTCTTCAAGAGCTCGGGCATGGCCTGGGAGGACCTGGTCCTGGCCGGGGCGGCGGTTGAGGCCGAGTCGGAATGACTCAGTTCTCGAAGTGCCGCAGGTAGCGCCCCGGCGCATCGAGGAACAGCCGCCAGTTGCGCACCATCTCCAGGTCGTCGTAGGTGCTTTCGCGCAGTCCCCATTCGCCGATCTCGTAGAGCCTTGCCTGCGGCAGGGAGGCGAGGATCGGCGAGTGGGTGGACATGATGACCTGGGATCCGGACCTGAGCAGGTCGCTGATGTGCGAGAGCAGCATCAGGCAGCCGTTGAAGGACAGGGCCGACTCCGCTTCGTCGAAGATCCACAGCCCGTTGATCCGCGAGCGGTCGGTGAAGAACTCGATGAAGGATTCGCCGTGGCTCTGGAAGTTGTGCATCCCGGCGGAGCCGATGGAATCCAGGTAGGCGAAGTGCCCGTGCATGGTTTCGGCACGCAGGAACACCCCTGCCCGCGAAGCCCCCGCGCTGCGCACCAGCTGCAGATGCCCTGAAAGCCGCGATTCGGTGGGCTGGGTCTGGTGGCGCGCGTTGATGGTGCCGCCCTCCGCGTTCAGCCCGTAGGCGGCGGCGATGGCTTCCACGATGGTGGATTTCCCCGAGCCGTTCTCCCCCACCAGCACCGTCAGCGGCGCCAGCTCAAGGCCGTCGTCGAGCAGCTGCTCCACAGCAGGGATGGTGGCAGGCCAGGCCCCGCGCGGCATCGGAGCCAGCGAATGCTCGGCCACGCGCCGCACCGGTTGGTAGTCGAGAAATCCGCTCATGCCCCGACGCTACCAAACCCAGCCCCCGGAACAGGCTCCCGCACGCAACACGGCTGCAGCCGGCGGCCCCGAGGGACCGCCGGCTGCCGCCGATCTGTGTTCAAGCGGCCAGGCTAGGCCTTGATGCTGTTCTTGGCCGGAACCATGTTCCCGGCGAAGAAGTCAGCGATCTCCGCGCGGGCGGTCAGCGGGAAGATGCCTGCCACGTACTGGTCCGGGCGGACCACCACGATGGCGCCGTCGGTGCTGATCTCGCGGTCGCGGAAGATGTCGCGGCCGTGGCCGGCGCAGAACACCTGGTTGATGTCGTGCAGGCCGAAGGGAACCTTGAGCGGCTGGAACGCCTTGGGCACGTCGTGCAGCTCCACCTCGGTGTAGTCCTGCTGGTAGACCGCCTTGAGGTCGAAGACAGCATCCTCATCGCCCCCGGCAGGGGTGTACAGGTTGCGCGGCGAGGCTTCATCCTGGCTCCACCAGGCGGCGAAGTCAGCCATGGCGGTGCCTTCCAGCGCCGGGGCGGCCTGGTCGGCAAAGGCGTAGACGCGCCAGCGGCCGTCCGCCTCGTGCAGGTGGCCCAGGTGGCGCCAGCGGTTATCCGAGCGGCGGATGACCTCGGCGGACTTGAAGCGCTTGCCCACCGGGAAGCCCGCGGCCAGCGCCTGGTGCTCGGTGCCGGTGGTGATGGAGGATTTAGTGTACTGGGTCATGAAGCCGGCGGGGAACTCCATGGTCTTGGTGTAGTACTTCTCCAGCTCGTCCGGATCTTCCCAGTCGTCCACGGACTTGGCCATCAGGGTGGACCATTCCTTGTCGAAGTCGATCAGGTTCTGGGCGATGACCTTGCGCTCTTCGGCGTAGGAATCCAGCAGGGATTCCGGGGCGCGGCCTTCGAGCACCGCGGCCAACTTCCAACCGAGGTTGAAGCCGTCCTGGATGGAAACGTTCATGCCCTGGCCGGCCTTGGCCGAGTGGGTGTGGCAGGCGTCGCCCATGATGAAGGCGTGCGGGGTGCGGGAGCCGCGCTCGTCCTCGGAGACGTCGTCGAAGCCGTCGGTGATGCGGTGGGCCACCTCGTACACGGAGAACCAGGCGACGTTCTTCACGTCCATGGTGTACGGGTGGATGATGCGGTTTGCGGTCGCAACGATCTCTTCCACCGGGGTTTTGCGGATGGCGCCGGCGTCCTCGGCAGTCAGTTCGCCCAGGTCCACGTAGAAGCGCACCAGGTAGCCGCCCTCGCGAGGGATGAGCAGGATGTTGCCCGCGTCGTGGGACTGGATGGAGCACTTGACCTGGATGTCCGGGAAGTCGGTGTTGACCATGACGTCCATGACGCCCCAGGCGTGCATCGAGGCGTCGCCGTGCAGCTTGTGGCCCAGGGAGCGGCGCACGGAGCTGCGGGCGCCGTCTCCGCCGACCAGGTACTTGGCCTTGACGGTGCGCTCCTCGCCGGAACGCTCGCCGGCGCAGTACTTGATGCGCGCGGTGACCGGGTACTCGGCTTCCGGGTCGATGTCGCAGTCGAGGAACTCGACTCCGTAGTCCGGGACGATCTTGCCCGGGGCGCGCTCGGCGTCACGCAGGAAGTAGTCCAGGATGCGCGACTGGTTCACGTAGATGTGCGGGAATTCGCTCATGCCGGTGGAGTCATCGGCCGCGCGGGAGTGGCGCTTGATGTTGGCTGGATTCTCCGGATCGGGGGTCCAGAAGCACATTTCAACGTTGCGGTAGGCCTCCTCGACAACCTCGTTGGCGAAACCGAAGGCTTGGAAGGTCTCCACCGAACGAGCCTGGATGCCGTCAGCCTGGCCGACGTCCAGACGGCCCGGACGCAGCTCGATGGCGCGGGCGTTGATGCTTGGGAAGCGGGACAGCTGCGCGGTGACCACTGCGGCGGCCGGGCCGGTGCCGACAATCAGCACATCCATCTCATCAGGGATTTCCATGGAACGGTCAATGCCATAGCCCTCGGCAGGCTTGACGCGTGGATCTCCGGAGACGTAGCCCCTGTGGTGAATCTGCATTATTTGGCTCCTCGAGGTGTCACACAAACATCTTTGTCTCTATATTTGCGACACGGTTGTAACTATAGATACAAGAGTAGCTTTCAAGTACGCTGTCTTCAAGACGTAGGTCACAAGCGTTGTCGACCTTCGTCACTTCCGATACGTGAAAATGCGGTGCTCCACGCCCGCAATGAAAAGATTGTTCAATGACCAAAACCTCCAAGGGCAGCATTGAAGGCGGATCCCAGACCCTGGGACGCGGGCTGGAAGCACTGACCCTGATCGGTGAATCCACGCGGCCGCTCAGCGTTTCCGAACTCGCCGAGGCACTGGGCATCCACCGATCGATGGCCTACCGCTTGGTGAAGACCTTCGAGCAGTACGGGTTCGTCGAGCGTATGCCCTCCGGAGACCTGGAACTCGGCGCCCGGCTGGGCGCCCTGGCCCGCAACGTCGCCAAGTCCCTGCAAGCCGCCGCCGCCCCGCATCTAGCCACGGTGTCGGACCAGCTGCAGATGACCGCCCTGCTGGTGGTTTTCGACGGCGAAGCCGCCGTCACACTGAGCACCGCCGAACCCCGGCTGGCCGATGCCACCGTGGCCCAGCGCCCGGGCACCCGGCACCCCATCGACAACGGGGCTCCGGGACGCGTCATCCGTTCCCAGCTCCATCCCGAGCAATACCCCGCCAAGGACTTCGAATTCAGCCACGACGAGGTGATCCCGGGACTGACATCGATCGCCGTGCCGCTGTTGCTGCCACAGGGCAAGCCGGCCGCCATCGCGGTCATCTATCCCCCGCGCGATCTGGACGAACAGCATATCGCCTCGGTGCTCGCCGAAGCCTCCGTGCGCATCTCCTCCACGCTGGGCCTGCGGATCTAGGACGATTCCGCTCAGACGGCAAGAGCCGGGAAAACTGCGTGAACAGTTTTCCCGGCTCTTGCCATTGCCGCAGCTCCTCGAGCTAGGCGGTGCAGGCTTCGTTGGAGCAACCGGCATCGCGCGGCTTGTAGCCGTTGGTGCCTTCGACCTTTTCCCAGACCACATGGCGGTGCTGCCCGCAGCGTTCGCAGGGCGGAGCAAGGTAGGTGGCGCGTTCTTCCATGGTGTATGTCCGAAAATCTCCCATGACAACCTCTCGGAGTTCACTTGGGGTCCCTGAACCAAAAACCACAGGACCAGTTGGGTTCCTTCACTCTACGCGCGGTTCCGCAAACCGGCTAGAGCCGATTTATGTCCGTTTCAACTGGTACAAAGTAGTTATCCACATCCCTGTCAGCCGACTTTCCTCCGTCGTGCCACACTGGGCCTGAGAACGCCCCGCCGGCTTCATCCGAAGCCTGCTCGCCACCGCCAAGGAAAGCATCATGAAGAATTCAGAACACAAGCTCCAGCGCCTGAAGGAGCGCATCACGCTCCTGCTGAACAAGGCCGAAAACACCAGCTACCCGCACGAGGCCCAGGCCTTCCAGGAACATGCCGAGCGGCTGATGGTGCGCTACGGCATCGGCAGGGCGGAACTCGATGCGCAATCCGCGCACCAGGGCAAGAAGCAAGAAGCCATCATCGAGGAACACTTCGAGATGCACGGCGTCTATCGGCTGGGACAGCGCGACGGCCTGTCGCAAGTTGGGCGAGCGTTCCGCACCGTCACGCTCCTCCAGACCAACTACTCGAATTCATGCAGGCTCTACATCATCGGCCACGAATCCGATGTGGCAACCGTAAAGACGCTCTTTTCGTCGCTGGTCATCCAAGCAACCCTTGCCATGACCCATTGGTGGGATACCGAGGGGAAATTCCAGTCAGCGCTGTGGACCGATTCGGCAAAGCAGATCGAGCGGCGGGAATTCCAGCGCAGCTTCTACGTGCAGGTCGCCATGAGGATCCAGGGGCTCTACCAGGAGGAAAGCGCCCAAGCCGGAACGGGAACCGACTTGGTCTTGGTGGACCGCAAACACCAGGTCGACGAGTTTGTCAGCGACAACTACCCGTACCTGCGCGCTTCCAGAAACCGGGCGAGCAGGGGCAGCATGGGAGCCGTGCTAGCCGGGCAAGCGGCCGGGCGACGGGCGGACTTGGGAATCGGCAAACACGTGGACGGGTCCAATGAGGCTCCGGATGCCATTGCCGGCTAAATCGTGGATCCGCTCATTCCGCTTGCGAGGCCGTCAAATTGCTTGCCCGCCGATCTCAGACGGGTCCGGGTTCCCGGTCCATTAGCCAACAGCAACTGGAATTCTTGAGCACCATGTTCGACACGCTGGCTAGTTGCCTCGATTCTGGGACCAGTGCTCCATCAGCTTTTTGCTGCGCTTGATGTTCGGTAAGTAGCGAGATGGCTTGCTTCGAAAGATGCAACTGTTCCTTCAATGCGGTTTCCATCCATTCCGGGAGACCAGTTCCTTGCTGGGGTTCGGGCGTAGCTTCGATCGATTCATAGAGTCTGCCCATTTGAACAATGACGTCTTTGAGTGGCTGAACCCGAGGATCATCGCCCATGCGTGCGACCCGCCGGGTCAGCTCGTCATGCACTTCTCCGTCCGAGCGGACACCGACTGCCCACACTTCAGAAATATCGAGCACTGGTACGCCGGACGCATCTTCGGTAACGCGCCAAACAATTCTCCAGTCCCTGTCTCCCACGACGAGTTTACGAAAACCAATCAGGGCACCAAGCAAGGGCTCCCCCGCATCGGGTGACTTTTCCAATAGGAGCATCTTCTTGAAAACGGCGCGTACGATCCTGGGATCTTTCCTATGCAGTCGATAGAGGTCAGCTACCGCGTCTTCGGTCAACCGGACGATGCACAACCGTTCCCCGGGCTGATTCACGAATTCTCAGGATCGGCTTCGCGAGCGTTCTCCGCTTCGAGCTCCGCACGATTCAAGTTGAAGAACTCCATGGCTTGATCCAGATCGGTACGCACCCCGCTATCTGTTGCGAAGCGCGCCATTACCAGAGCAGCATCCCGAAGGGTTTCGCGATCACGGCGTAATTGCGCGATCTCCCTAGCTGACACGATTTCAGCCACAACCTTTCCGTGGCGTGACAAAGACGTATCTTTGCCTTCTTCAGCAGCGGTTACCAATGCCGAAATTCCCGTACGGGATGCGTCTGTAATACTCATGGTGGCCATAAAAAACTATATAGATTTCTGCCTAGATTTTCTAGGCATGGTCGACGCTACCCGTTCGGGCTAGGCTGACAGCGAGCTGGAGGTACGCCAAGCAGCTCGCACTCGTTTGCTTGGGTGCAACCGTTTCATGGGCCGCTAAACGCGTTGCACGAGATGCCAACGGCAAATTGGTATCAACGCACCTGCGTGCGCTGCTGGTCTTCGATATAGCGCGGGCGCCCGGCCATGATTCCGGTGTAGGTCTGGAACACGATCAACGCCGCGATAAGCCAGATGGGGGAGGTCCATGACCCGGTGACCTCATACAGCGCCCCGACGGCGAACGGACCGGGGAACGCGATCAAGTAGCCGGCCGACTGTCCGAAGGCCGAAAGCTTCGCTACCCCGGCGGCGCTGTGGGCTTTCAGCCCGATCATGGTCAGGGCGAGCGGGAAATTCGATCCGCAGATGCCCAACAGGATCACCCAGAGATAGGCGCCTTCCAGCGGGAAAGTGAGCATGCCGGCCACCGCGATCAGCCCGGCCACGCCGTTGATGATCACCAACGGCCCTTGGTGGGTGAACCGCGCGGCCAGCGCTGGCATCACAAATGACAACGGGACACCCACGCCTAGCAGGATCGCCAGCAGCGCACCGGCTTCAATGGGATCCATGCCCAAATCGGCGAAGATCTTCGGAGCCCAACCCATGAAGATATAGGCGACCGAGGACTGCCCGGCGAAGAACAAGGCAACCCACCAGGCCGTCGGATTTTTGTACATGGGGCCTATGGTTGCGGCCTGGACATGGTTCCGTCCGAATTCGCCATGCTGCGCGGCGATCTGGGAGCGCAAGCCGAGGTAGACAACAAGCCAGACCGCCAGGGCCAGCAGCGCGGGCAGCGCCCACACCGCCAAACCGATGCGCCAGTGGCCGCCGAGCATGTCATTGACCGGGACGGCCACTCCTGCCACAGCCGAGGCGCCCAGCGCCACCGCCGTGGTGTATGCACCGGTGACCACGCCGATCTTGTGCGGGAACCACCGCTTGACCAGCACCGGCATCAGGATGTTGCCCACCGCGATTCCGGCCAGCGCCAACGCGGTGCACAGGAGGAATGTCCAGGTTTCCGGCGCGGCCGACCGAAGCAGGATTCCGGCGAGGATGGCGCCCATGGCGGCGATCACGACCAGTTCCGGCCCGCGCTTGCCTGTCAGGCGCGGGGCCAGCGGTCCCAGCAGCGCGAAGCACAGCGGAGGGACTCCGGTGATCATGCCTGCGATGAACCCGTTCATCTGCAGGTCCTCGATGGCCGGATCCAGCAGCGTCCCGAGCGAGGTGACTGCAGGGCGCAAGTTGATCGACGCCAAGATGATGGCCAGGACCAGCAGGACGCCGAATCCTTTGGGCAGCGCAAGGCGGGGCGGGGAAAAATCAGACATAGTAGGCACAGACTATCGGGCCGGGCGCTCCCGGCCTATCCGGCGCCGCTTGGTCCCCGCGCCGCCCACAGGCAACGCCGTTGGCTAGCCGAGTTTCGCGCGCACCATCTGCGAAACGGCCTTGCCGTCGAAGCGGCCGGCGATCTCGGCACCGACCAGCTTCATGGCGTTGCCCATGTCCTTCATGGTCAGCTCGTGGTCGGCCGCGAGCTCGGCCATGATCCGGTCCACAATGCCCCGGGCTTCGGTCTCGTCGAGCATCTTCGGCAGGTAGGTGGAGATGAAAGCCGCCTCGGCCAGTTCCCGTTCGGCCAAGTCCGTGCGCCCGTCCTTGGCGGCGAGCGCGGCGGTTTCCTCGCGGTTGGCGACCTCCTTGCGCAGCAAGTTCTCCACGTCCTGGTCGCTCAGCTCGGTGGGGTTCTTCCCGGACTTCTCACGGGTCCCGATGGTGCTGATGATATTGCGCAGCGTGGTTTTCTCCATCTCGTTGCCCGCCTTCAGGTGGGTGATGCTGTCCTCGTGCAGGCGCTCTTTCAAAGTCATGGGATTCTCCTTCGTCGTACGTCTTCTCATCCACCCCCGACTTTACTCGCTTGCGGCATGGTGGCCGCGGGCCGTGAACGGCGTTTGGTAGCTTGAGCCTTATGAAACGCAGATTGCTGATCGCCGTGCTGGCAGCTCTTGCCGTCACGGCGGCGGCAGTGGCGCTGTGGGACCCGTGGGATCGCTGCGACGCACCCGAACCGGTGTGCACCGCGCTGGGCGAGATCGGTGAGCTGGACAATGTCCTGGACACCGAGGTGGATTACGATGCGGGGTCGCCCGCCGCCAACGGCTCGGGGCCGGTGCTGGTCCTGTGGACGTTCCACCTGCCTGAAACGCTCAGCCCACAGCAGGCGGCAGAACTTGCGGCCAGCGCTGCCGAACAGGCCCAGGCAGTCGTGGTTGGCAATGTCGAACTCCAGCATGCAGTCAGCATCGTAGCCGGTATCCCGCAGGAATCCCAGGTTCCCGGCATGGAAACCTACCCGCTGCAGTTGATGCTGGGAGACCGTCCGAGGCAAGAGACGGCGCAGGCTTTCAGCTTCTGGCAGCAAGGAGCAACGCAAGTGGGCAACGGATCGGTGTCCGCCCCGAACACCGAAGCACTGCTTGAATTGGCGCAGCTCGCGCGGAGGCTGGACTACGAACCCACGCTTGAACTCCCCGACGGCTCGATTCGCTACACCCCCAACGGGGAATTCAAGCTGGAGCAGGTGCAACTGGCAGTCGAAGCCGCGCAGCAGCCGAACGTTGCGAACGCCATTTTCGGTTCGGGCTCGTTGTCCGTGTATTCGAGTGCTGCGGACGACTCCGAGCAGACGGCCGACATCAAGCGGTGGCTCGATGCGCATGAACCCCTGTTGGAGCCGACAGCCTATACCCTGTCCAGCCCGGACGTCGGAACGATCTTCGACGGGTGGATCGGCCGGGAGCTGCCCGATCATCTCATGGCCAAGCCGCCGGTACTGCCCGAGGGCGTCACGGCCTGGCCTGGCGATGCGAACGCCCCGACCTGCACCCAGGACGACCTCAAGCTCTCGTTGAGCAGCCCGGATGCGGCGCTCGGTTCACGATTCCTGTCTCTCTACGCGCACAATGTTTCCGCAAGCGCCTGTTCCCTGCAGGGCTATGCGCAGATCACGTTCCTGAATGCCGACGGCGACGTGCAGGATGATGCGGTCACCCGCCCGGAAACCCATGTGAGCGCGGAGCGGATCGTGGTTCCTTCCGGGGAATACGCCATCTCCACCCTGAATTGGAAAGCCATGTCCACCAGCCAGGATCCCGATGAGACCACCGACCTGAGCGTGGCCGCACTGCCAAACCTAGAACCAGTGGTCTTGACCCCGATGCATCAGGAACGTCCGACGTCCTTGGATATCCTCGACGGGGCACGGGTCGATCTGGGCCCCTGGGTGCAGGCCGCCGAGGGCTGGTCGAAGCCCGGGGAGTCCAGCGGATCGGGCGAACGCCCCGGCAGCCGGGCACCCTAGATGCTGCGCGGAGGGAACTTCTTGTACTTCACGTAGTGGTTGACCGCATTTAGCACCAGGTAGACCCGGCGGCGCGGGTGCTTTTCCGGGGCGAACTTCAGCGGGTTGGAGACCTCGCCGGATTTCAGCAGCACGGCCGCCTTGCGTCCGGTACCGCTGTCCAGGAAGCGGCGCAGCAGGTGGTGCGGCAGCACGGTGAACAGGTGCTCGCGGCTCAGTTGCAGCACTCCCGCCTCGGTTTCCACCACGGCGGTGGTTTCCACGCTGGCCGAGTCGAACTCGGCGCCCAGGAATTCGGTGACGTAGAAGCGGGCGGGGTTCACCCCGGCGGCGGTGAGGTAGAAGTGGTTGCGGCCCAGGCGCGGATTGATCTCGAAGAACTTGATCTGCCCGTCGCGGTGGTCGTACTTGGCGTCGACCATGGCAATGCCGCGCCAGCCCAGTTCCTCCAGCATGCGCGCCCCGTCGGCGGCCATCTGGTCGTTGCGACCGGTGACGATGGCGGCGGAGTTGCCCAACACCAACGGCGCGTGCTCCTCGATGACGACCTCGCCGTAGCCGGCGAAAATGACCTTGCCCTCCTTCGTGGCGAAGTAGGTGCACAGGCGCATCGCGTCGTCGCCGCCGGGTACATATTCCTGCAGGATGTAGCCCGAGGTGTAGCCGCTGGCATCGATCTTGGACACCAGCTCGGCCAGCTGCGCGAAGTCCTGGATCGTGTGGATCTTCTGCTTGCCCTCGAACTTCGCGGCGATCCAGTCTCCCGAGCTGGACGGCTTGCCGATCAGCGGGAAGGTGAGGTTGCCGGCGAGGGCTTCGAGGTCGGCTTCCGGGCGGTACACGGCGGTGCGCGGGTGGGCGATGCCCAGCCGGTCGGCGAGCGCGTAGAAGTTCTCCTTCAGCGCCGCGGCCTCGACGACGTCGAGTTCCGGGTACGGGATCACGTAGTGCTCCTCGAGCGCCGCACGGTGCTTGGCGATGAGCATGATGTGGAAATCCAGCGAGCCGAAGAGCATCAGCGGCCGGTCCCCGAAGGCCTTCAGCTCCGCGGCGAGTTCCAGCAGCGCCTCCACGACGCGTCCTTCGTCGGCCATGGAGCCGATGGGGCGCAGGTCGATGGCCACCGAGTGCTCGATGACGCCGTTGCCGGCGGCCGGCAGCACCACGGAGCGGACCTGGTAGGCCTCGTAGAATTCGCGGGCGAGCGTGTAGGTGCCGATGTCTCCGCCCAGGATCACCGGGACGAAGCGCTGGGTTGGATCAATTGCCATGGGGGTTGCGGTTCCTACTTCTTGCGCCAGTTCATGTACTTTTCAAAGGCCCACGCCAACGGCTTGTTCAGCGCCAGGTCCCATTCGCCGTTGGTCTGCACGATATCGCAGCCGGTGTTGGTCTTGAACTTGGTCAGCCCCGAAAGGTGGTGGTCCTTGTCCAGGGTTGCGCTCACGCCGCCCTGGTCCAGGTAGCGGCAACCGGCCTCGATGGAGTCGCTGATCATATGGTGCATGATGGCCTTCGGCGCGAAGAGCTTGCGCTGCTCGGAGGACGAGGCACCGTAGAGGTACCAGGCCAGGTTGGAGGAGCGGATCATGATGGACGCTGCCAGGTCCACGCCCTCGTTGCTGGCGATGTACAGGGTGCAGGAGCCGGGAACTGCCTCGTTGAGCACGGTGTGCATCTTCTCGAAGTAGCTCAGCGGGCGGCCGGTGAAATCCTGGCGGTCGGCGGTGTGGTTGTACAGGGCATGGAATCGCGCCATGTCCTTGCACTCGCCCACCTCGACCTGCAGGGTGCTCTTCAGCGCCTTGCGGGTTTCGTTGCGGGTTGTGGAGGAATAGGAGGCCATGACCTTCTCGGTGTCCAGCTGGTTGCCCTCGGCATCCTGCAGGGCCACGCGGGCCACGTACTCGGGCTGGCCGGCGGCGAAGTCCAGGCCGACGTCTTCCTTGGTGAAGCCCAGGGCGCCCAGCGCGTCGTTCAGCGCGAGCGCACTGTCGGACTGCGACTGCACATCGAGGTCGGAGAGCTGGGCGAAGCCTTCCTTGCCCAGGTTCTTGCGCACGGCGGCGGCGCCCCAGGTGCGCACCTCGCGTCCCGGGCCCATCTTCAGCTGGAAGGAGCCGCGGTTCTTCAGGTAGGCGGCCAGCGGCTTCAGCACCGCGTCGGCCCCGTAGGCTTCGAAGTCGATGACCGGCCCGTCCGGTACATAGGCGAGGGTCTTCTTGATGACCGGCGCGCTGCGGTGAAGCACCAGCGCAGTGCCGACCAGCGAGTCGTTGTCGAACCAGCCCAGCGATTCGCCGCGCCAGCCGCCCTTGACGCGCGCCCATTCGGGACGCTGCAGGAAGCTGACGTCTTGGGCGGTAGCGAGGAAGGATGAGTGTTCGGTGCTGGAAATAGGACGCACGTGAAGTTCGTTGTGGCTCACGAATGAAATCCTATCGCGACCTAGCTGGGAATTACGTGACCAATCATACCCCTGGAGGGTATTTGAATTTATACCCCTGAGGGGTATTATCTAAATATGAACACGACACCAGCCTCTGCTGCAGACGCCCAGCACCACGGTTACCACGCGGACAAGGATGCCCTGGCCCGGCGCTTGAAGCGCATCGAGGGACAGGTGCGCGGCGTGGCGAAGATGATCGACGAGGACAAGTACTGCATCGACATCCTCACCCAGGTTTCCGCCATCAATGCCGCATTGCACAAGGTCAGTGTGCAATTGGTCGAGGACCACATCGGCCACTGCGTGGTGGACGCCGCCAAGACCTCCATCGAGACCGGCGATGAAAGCTACGTCAACGACAAGGTGACCGAGGCTTCCGCGGCCATCGCCCGCCTGGTGCGCTAGTTCAATGGATTTTTCCCATCCCCGGGGCGCTGTCCCCGGATACCCGAAAGAGAGCAAGATCATGAGCCACCACTGCAACTGCGGATGCTCCTCCAACAAGGCCGAGAACGGCAACGACCTGCTGCAGATCGTGCCCCGCCCGGACGCCGCGCCGGCCATCGCCCGCACCGAGATCCAGATTTCTGGCATGACCTGCGGCCACTGCGTGGCATCGGTGACCGAAGAGCTCAAGGAGATCGACGGCGTCAACGACGTCGAAGTCATCCTGAACGCCACGGGCGTCTCCACCGCCACCGTCAGCTCCTCTGCGGCCTTGAGCGAAGAGACCATCAAGAACGCCATCGACGAAGCCGGATACACCGTCGAGGCGATCAACGCGTAATTGCCCGATCTCGGGCAGGAAAGTACAGGGTTACCCCCATGACTTCCGAAACCGACACCCCCTCTCCCCTGGACCTGCGCACTGTCGACCTTGAGATCCAGGGCATGACCTGCGCGTCCTGCGTGAACCGCGTGGAACGCAAGCTCGGCAAGCTGCCCGGCGTGAGCGCCGTGGTCAACCTTCCGCTGGAAAGCGCCAAGGTCCAGGTCCCGGCCGAGGTCACCGACGAGACGCTGATCGAAACCGTCAAGGCCGCCGGCTACTCGGCGAATCTCAAGGCCCCGCTGCACCCGGAGCCCCGCTCCCCCGGGAACACCCCGGAGCATTCGGGGCACGACGAAGGCTCCGGCGGAGGGCACGAGCACTTGGTCCCCAACCACCTGCTGCGCCGCCTGGTCGTCTCCGCGATCTTCACGATCCCGCTGTTCGTCATCTCCATGATCCCCGCAGCGCAGTTCCCGCACTGGGGCTGGGTCGCGTTCGCGCTGGCCACCCCTGTCGTGCTCTACGGCGCTTGGCCGTTCCACAAGGCCGCCGCCGTCAACGCCCGGCATCTGGCCTCCACCATGGACACCCTGGTGTCCCTGGGCGTGCTGGCCGCCTACCTGTTCTCCGCTATCCAGCTGATCCTCGATCCGATGATGACCGCCCATGTGGGCATGAAGATGAGCGAGCATGCGCTGTACTTCGAGACCGCCGGCGTGGTCGCCACGCTGCTGCTGCTCGGACGCTACCTTGAGCACCGGGCCAAGTCCTCGGCCAGCGATGCGCTCAAATCCCTGCTGAATCTCGGCGCCAAGGAAGCCGTCGTGCTGCGCGACGGCGCCGAGGTGAAGATCCCGGCCGACCAGGTGCAGGTGGGAGACCAGTTCGTGGTCCGTCCCGGCGAGAAGATCGCCACAGACGGCGTGGTGGTCGACGGGGCCAGCGCCATCGACACCTCGCTGCTCACCGGTGAATCCGTGCCGCAGAAGGTGGCCGAAGGCGACGAGGTCACCGGAGCCACTCTGAACACCTCCGGCCGCCTGGTCATCCGCGCCACCCGCGTGGGCGCCGACACCACCTTGGCCCAGATGGGCCGTCTGGTCTCCGAGGCGCAGTCCGGCAAGGCCCCGATCGCCCGGCTGGCAGACCGCATTTCCGCGGTCTTCGTGCCGATCGTGCTGGGTATCGCGGTGCTCACCTTCCTGGTCTGGTGGCTGGCCACCGGCGACAGCTACGCGGCGTTCACCGCCTCGGTGGCAGTTCTGGTCATCGCCTGCCCGTGCGCCCTGGGCTTGGCCACCCCGATCGGGCTGCTGGTCGGCACCGGCCGCGGCGCCCAGCTGGGCATCCTGATCCGCGGACCGCAGGTCCTGGAGGACACTCGCAAGCTTGACACCATCGTGCTGGACAAGACCGGCACCGTCACCACCGGCGTGATGACCCACGTCGGCACCCGCGCAGTTCACGGCGTGCACCCGGATGAGGCACTGGCCCTGGCCGGCGCCGTGGAATACCATTCCGAGCATCCGATCGCCCAGGCCATCGCCGCGGCGGCCGCGCAGCTCGGCCCGCTGGCCCAGGTGTCGGACTTCGATTCCGATCCCGGCGGCGGCGTGAAGGGCGTGATCGACGGCCGCACCGTGGTCGTGGGACGCTACAGCTGGCTGCAGTCCCAGGGCACCGAACTGGACCAGGCAGCGCTGGACATGCTGGCGGAGGCCGAGCAGGCCGGAGCCACCGCCATCCTGGTCTCGGTGGACCACCAGTTCCAAGCAGTGATCTCCGTGGCCGACAAGGTCAAGGAGACTAGCGCCAAGGCGATCTCCGAGCTGCAGCAGCGCGGGCTGCGCGTGGTGCTGCTGACCGGGGACAACAAGTCCGTGGCGGCCAAGGTGGCCGCGCAGGTGGGCATCAAGCCCGAGGACGTCTTCGCCGGGGTCTTCCCGGCGGACAAGGCCAAGGCGATCTCCGGCCTGCAGGCCGAAGGCAAGGTCGTGGCCATGGTGGGCGACGGCGTCAACGACGCCCCGGCTCTGGCACAGGCGGACCTGGGCATCGCCATGGGCTCGGGCACGGATGTGGCCATCGAGGCTGCGGACATCACGCTGATGGGCAACGACCTGCATCAGGTCGCCCAGGCCATCGCGCTGTCGGAGAAGACGCTGTCCACGATCAAGATGAACCTGTTCTGGGCCTTCGCCTACAACACCGCGGGCATCCCGATCGCGGCGCTGGGCCTGCTGAACCCGATGATCGCCGGCGCGGCCATGGCCGCCAGCTCGGTGCTGGTGGTGCTGAACTCGCTGCGGCTGCGCAACTTCGGCAAGAAGTAGCCCAAAGCACCAAGCCGCCGGGTGGGAATCCATGAACTGAATTCCCACCCGGCGGCCAATTTTCATTCCACAAACTAGGCGATCTCGATTACGACCAACCGACAACCAATCTAGCGGCCTGTACCGGGATCGTTGGATCTACACCAGTCAACTGCGCGAACCGCTTTAATCTGTTCATCAAGGTATTTCGGTGACAATAAAGTTCATCGGCAGATCGCGCTATGCTACCGGTCCGCATGTAGGACTGCACAGCCTCTCGTAACCGACGCTGTTCCGCAGCCGCACAGGTACTCAAGGCCCGATCAACTTCTTCAATGCCAGGAGCACCCACCTTGCTCATTTCTCGCCTAGCCATGCGAGCCCACCCTCGTGCCCATGTCATGGCACCTTGTTCCCCGTCAACCAGAAGCTCCGCCAGAATAGTTGCGACATCAGCACTATGTGGCACATGCTCCAATGTGCATCCTTCGGCGAGCAAGCCGCAGTTGAGATTTCCGAGCCGAACGGTGAGCTTGTGAAAATTAGAACCAGGCGAAGCGTCCAGTGGATAAAAAACGACTAAGGCATCAGCAGTCGCAAACGTAACCACTCCGGTAGCTTCGTGAAAATTGGCCAAGATGAGCCTCAGGGAAGGTATATGTTCCCAAAGTGCTACTGCCACCACGAATTCAGTGTCTGGACGGTGCCCAAGAACAACGGAAATTCCCTCTAGAGCAGCCGGGGTCAAATTGCGCCCGCTGAATAAGGTCGCGAGGTGGCTTTGGCGCAAACCTGCGGTTTCGGCTTGAACGCGCGCCAGCTCTTCGACGTAGATACTTTCCGTCGCGCCGGCATACCCATCCACGACTTCCCAGACTCGAGCCGTGCGTTGCACGATAAGTTGAGCGTCCCCAGGCTCAGCAATTTCGGCAATCGTCTGCCAGATTATCGAGAAGTCCAAACGTATCGCAGTCATCAAGGCTTCGACGGGAACTTGCGCTCTCGCTCTAGAAACCCCAACTTCCAAAGCAATTGCGTCTCGCTCGCGAAGATAGCCCGGGTCATCATCATCTGTTCTCATAGCAAGAATCAACGCTTCGAATGATGCCTGGCCAGTGCGCCTAATTTCACTGTTTGGAAGTGGCGACTCAGCATAAATGGGAATCGATTCCAGACGTTTCAAGAACTTGTCAGTGAGTTCCAACGTATCTAGTTGATCCAGCAACTCATTCCAACGGCGTGAATCAACATCCTGAGAATTCATTAGGTTCCTATCCAGTTTTTTCAGCCAACTCGTACATTTTATGTGCTTTTGCACTGTTTGTGATCTGGAACGCGTTGCAAATCGTTGGTCACCAAACTCCGCTTTATTGAAAAGATGGACTACATCATGACAACCGAATGAGCCTTACGCATAACCGGCTCATCCCTTTCCGATCAGGATGATGTTTCCCATGACACACACCGCAACCCAAGAAGCCGGTGCTACCCATCAGCTTTCCGATAAGGAAGCAAACAAGGTAGCAATCGGCGCACTCATCGGCACCGCCATGGAATGGTACGATTTCTTCCTTTTCAGTGCTGCCGCTGCGCTTGTATTCAATGTCCAGTATTTTGATAGCCAGAATGCGACAGCTGCCGCCATGGCTGCCTTCGCGACATTTGGCGTGGGCTTAGTCGCCCGCCCTGTCGGTGGCATGATCTTCGGAGTCATGGGCGACAAGATCGGCCGACGCAAGACATTGATGATCACCATCGTCGGCATCGGTCTGATCACAGGACTCATCGGAATGTTGCCAACTTACGCAGCCATCGGTATCGCGGCACCAATTCTTCTGGTACTTCTCCGTGTAGCTCAGGGGCTCTTCGTGGGTGGTGAATGGTCCGGTGCGATGACGATTGTCGTAGAAAATGCGCCACTGCATCGACGGGCTCGCTACGCTGCGCTGCCACAGATCGGCTCCCCTATCGGCACTATCCTTTCATCAGGTGGATTCTTCTTGATGACCGTGTTCGTTTCGCAGGAAAGCTTCGATGCCTGGGGCTGGCGCGTACCGTTCCTTGCAGCAATTCCAATGCTTCTGATCGCTCTTTACATTCGAAGCCGCTTGGATGAATCACCGGTTTTCAAGGAGCTGGTAGAAAACGGAGAAACCGAGAAAACTCCGATCCGCACTACGCTGATCCAGTCGTGGAAGCACATCATCATCGGCATGGCGGCAGGTCTACTCGGTGTAGGTGGCTTCTACCTGGTGACCGCATTCATGGTTTGGTACGGAGTAAACGTACTTAATTACGAGCCCTCACTGATGCTACTTGGTGGGATCGTTGCAGCGGTCCTGGAGATTCCAACATTGATTCTCGGTGGCCGTCTTGGCGAGCGCTTCGGAGCGTCAAAGGTGATTACCTACGGTGGCCTGCTATCTGCAGCAGTCGCATGGCCAGCATTCCTGCTCGTTGAATCCGGAGACCCTGTAGTCGTAATTCTCGGTATGTCTCTGGCTGTGTGCACCCTGTCTTTGCCTTACGCGGCCTCCGGCACTGTGCTTACCGGATTATTCCCTGCGGCAACTCGCTACACCGGAGTCGGATTTGCTCAGAACGCTGCCGGAATGATTTCCGGTTTTATCCCGCTGGTTGCCACCGCATTGGTCGCTTCCGCAGCGAATCACTGGTGGCCCGCAGCAGCCATGTTGGTCTTCTTGTCATTGTTCACCGCAGTAGCTGGCATTCTGGCCCCTAGGATGAGCGTCAGCCTCCCCGGCTTCAAGCACTAGTTTCATCGCTGATCTGATTTTTTCACCACAAAGGACCAACCGAACCATGACTATGTCTGCCGGACATCTGATCGTAAAAACTCTCGAAGCACATGGAGTGGAACGCGTATTCGCAGTTCCCGGCGAAAGCTACCTAGACGTATTGGACGGATTGCATGACTCGCCTATCAATACGGTAGTCACCCGTCACGAAGGCGGAGCCGGATTCATGGCTTTGGCCGAAGGAAGGCTAAGTAGTAAACCAGGAATCGCCATGGTAACCCGTGGCCCCGGAGCCGCGAATGCGATGATCGCAGTTCACACGGCTTGGCAAGATGCCACGGCTCTTGTCTTGTTCGTAGGCTTGATTCCGTTGTCTGACCGAGGTCGTGGTGCATTCCAAGAATTCAGCCTGGAAGGTTGGTTTTCCACTACTTCCAAAGCCGTCTACCAGTTGGACGATGAGAATCAGGCTGGCCAAGTCGTAGCCAGAGCCCTGCGGCTGGCATCGTCTGGACGGCCAGGACCGGTAGTCGTGGGTCTTCCAGAAGATGTACTGGTTCGACTCACATCGTCTCCGGTGCCAACACCACAACCCCTGCCGACCGCGGCACCTGATTCCGAGTCGCTTTCCATCATCACGAGCTTGATTGCAGACGCAGACCGGCCTGCCATCGTCGTCGGTGGTGACGGTTGGGATACGAACTCCTCTGCGATACTAGGTGAGTTCGCTGTGGCCGCCAGGATCCCGTTGTTTGCTGATTGGCGAGCCTACGATGCAGTCGATCACGACTGCGAAGCTTACGCCGGCTGGCTCGGGTACGGCAGGTCTGACCATGCAGCTGTGGCACTTGGCGAAGCCGACCTGTTAGTTTTCTTGGGATGCAGCCGAACCGATGTTCTATCTGAGGGCTACACCGCCGCGATGAATACCCCGACAGTTGTCGTGACTCCGGATGCTTCATTGGAAGGGCATGCAGGTCGTCTAGACATACATGTAGGAGTTTCGCCTATATCTTTCATCTCGGCCCTGCCCTCTTCCGATTCCGTCCGCGGAAAACGCGAAGCTACGTGGATGCAAAGGCTTCGTGCGGAACAGGTGGCCTTCACCAGGCCTGGCCGCGATGGTGGAGTTGGTGTTGATTTGGCGGCAGCATTCGAGACCCTTGAAGAGGTTTTAGACAGCAACCGGATCATTTCTTATGGTGCAGGAAACGCGACTCTTTGGGGCCATCGGTATCTCAGCCACCACGGTCCAGGAACTTTGGTTGGACCCCGCAACGGGGCAATGGGCTTGGCAGTACCGGCGGCGGTAGCCGCTAGCATCAGCAATCCAGGACGCCAGGTGGTGGCGATCTGCGGGGATGGAGATTTCTTCATGAATGCTCAGGAGCTTGCTGTCGCTTTTGCCCAAGGCGCTTCGCCAATAGTCATCGTTGTCGACAATGGGATCTACGGAACGATTGTGCAACATCAAAAACTTCACTACCCAGGCCGGCCGTCTGGAACAGACATGGTGAACCCGAACTTCGCACGGTGGATCGAGGCATTTTCCGGACATGGTGAGTACGTGGATCAAACAAAGGATTTCGCTCCAGCTTTGCGCCGCGCGTTGGCCCATGGTGGTCCTGCATTGTTGCACTTGAAAACTGATCCCGAAACTATGGGGCCAGGAACCGTTGCGCACAGCCAGGAGGTCTCGGCATGATGCTCGATCTTCTGGTGCGAGCCAAGACCATCCTAACCATGGATGAGGACCGTCCTACAGCACAATGCATGGGTATCTTCGCTGGACGCATTCTAGGATTCGACGAGCAGATTCAGGGCCTCTCAGCCACGCAAACCATTGATTTTGGTTCCGCCGTCATTACTCCAGGATTCATTGATGCCCATTGCCACACCGCATGGTGGGGCTTGGGGTTATCCGCCGTGGACCTGTCCGGAGCTCGTGGTTTGGAGGAGCTTTATGCCCTATTAGAAGCGCAGATGCACGAGTTAAAGGATCAGCCAGGTGTCTGGCTCAACGGCACTGGTTTCAATCAGAAAGACCATGACGGTCAGTTTCCCGACCTCCGCCGCTTAGACGAGATCACGGGCGACCGACCAATGTACTTGCGACATGTTTCCGGACATGCGTCTATAACCAATAGTGCCACTTTGAAACTCGCAGGTGCTTTTGAATCCGATTTCCAAAATCCTATCGGTGGTGCCATCGTCCGGGATGCCTCTGGACAGTTCACCGGTGTGGTGGAGGAATCAGCACAATCGTTGGTGCAGCGCTTGGTCCTGCCCTATTCGATCGAACAGCTGACGGCGGCTATTGATGAAGCAACCTCCCGATATGCGGCCTGCGGAATTACTTCATTTACCGAAGCGGGTGTTGGAGGAGGTTGGATTGGTCATTCTCCTATTGAGGTCACCGCGTATCAACAAGCACTAGCAGAAAAGCGTCTTCATGCCCGCGCACAGCTGATGCCCGCGCTGGATGCTCTGCGTGAGCAGGATTCTCATGTCTCGGACGCACATGGCACAGGGCGTGGACGAGGGCTGGACCTAGGCGTCTTAGCCGGATTCGGAAATGAATTCGTCTCCTTCGGTCCAGTGAAAGTATTCATGGATGGTTCTCTGCTTGGTGCTACGGCTGCGGTGACAGAGGACTACTGCGGGCATTCGCATAACACTGGATACCTGTTGAACACTCCCGAGGAATACCGAGAAAGCGTTTCCGCGGCGTACCGGGCCGGCTGGCCTGTAGCGCTTCATGCAATTGGCGATGCGGCCATCGATCTGGGCATAGAAATCATTGCGGAGCTACAGGAACGCTATGGCCTTAACGCATTGCCGAATCGCATCGAACATTTCGGCATTGCTAGGCCCGATCAAGTCTCTGCTGTAGCTAGCCACGGAATCGTAGTGACACCGCAGGCATCATTCATCGGGCCGCTGGGCGACCAGTTCGCAGCATTAGTCGGACCGGATCGCGAGAATTGGCTATATCGCGGCCAGTCGTTGTTGGACGCTGGTGTACTGGTTGCCGGCAGTTCAGACCTTCCTGTTGCAGATAACAACGTGCTTCGAGCAATTGATTCCGCAGTGACGCGGCGAACCGACAAGGGACTGGTCCTCGGAGGATCCGACGAATGTCTCTCGCCTCTGGAGGCCTTGCGCCTGTATACCGTCAATGCTGCAAAAGGTACTGGACAGTTCGAGGATCGAGGATCGCTTTCCCGAGGCAAGCTGGCCGACTTTGTCGTGCTCTCGGAATCGCCGCTGGAGGCTGACGAAATCGCAGCCATTGAGGTACTCGGGACTTACGTCGGAGGCCGATCAAGCTTCACCAAGTCAGAAATTCCCGCCCATGTGTAGACCCACAGGGTGCAGGTCAATAGATTAAAATTCAGGAGAGAAGATGAAAATCCATCACGAATCGTTCTTGGCAGACTTCGCTTCAATGAGCCGCAACGGTGCCACACCTGGTGGTGGCGTTGACCGACAGGCAGCTACGACGGCAGACGGACAAAATCGAAACTGGTTCCGTGGGCTAGTGGAGGGCCACGGGTTCTCCGTCCACTATGACAACGTGGGCAACCAGTTTTCCCTACTGGAACTATCTCCAGGAGCTCCATGGATCGCTGTGGGATCGCACCTTGATTCACAGCCATTGGCAGGGCGTTTCGACGGCGCGTATGGCGTTTTGGCAGGGGCCCACGCTGCATTACGCGTGCGTGAAACCATACAAGACAACGAATCAGCGAAATTCAATATTGTTGTCGTCAACTGGTTTAACGAAGAAGGCTGCCGTTTCAAGCCATCCATGATGGGTAGCGCAGTTTTTACGGGTAAGCTTCCAGCCCCGCAGGTTCTGGCAACAACTGATCCTCACGGTGTGAGTGTTCGCGAAGCTCTCGAATCAATTGGAACCATAGGTGATTTTGAGATCGAGGTGGCTGCATACGTAGAGATCCACATTGAGCAAGGACGCTCTATGGAAGACCAGGGGCTAGACATAGGGCTGGTCGAATCGACCTGGGGTGCAAACAAGTACGAATTCATAGTTCACGGGGAGCAAGCGCATACCGGAGCTACCATCATTGCAGACCGACAAGATGCCTTGCTTGGTGCCAGCGCGCTCGTCGTCGCTGCGCGAGAGGTCGCTTTGGAACATTCCACCGATGAACACATGGTAATCACCTCCTGCGGCGAATTCTCCGTGTACCCCAACTCGCCCGTGGTTGTAGCTAGTCGTGTAAATCTTCTGGTGGATCTTCGATCTACCGATGCTGACGTACTAGCCGCAGCGGATGCGGATCTGCGCTCCCGTGTGAAGCGAATCGAAAAGCTGGCAAATGTCAGCATCGAACGGGGTGCTGAGCATGTCTGGGCTGCAAAAGCCTACGATCAGGCGGGACTCAAGCTGGCTGCCGACGCAGCGCAATCCCTGGGCCTCCGGCATGGGGTAGTCCGGACACTGGCCGGACACGATTCAACGAATATGAAAGACATTGTCCCAACCATCATGTTGTTCGTCCCCAGCGTGGAGGGTATCAGCCACAATGAACGCGAGCTGACACACGACAAGGACATGCTAGCTGGACTAGATCTTCTCGCCGAAGTACTTCATCGCGTTGTACAAGGCCAATTCGTTCCAGCGGATGCGCTCCTTGTCTCTGCAACCGGGCAGTCTCAGTAGATCATGCTCGGCGACGAATATTGGCGCCCTTAAACTCGTTTTTGGGGCGCCAATTGGAATGGCTTCTCCCACGCGGTCTTAGTTCTGCTTTTGCTCGACGTGCTTCTGCTGACCCACGACGATGCCGATCGTCACGCTCAGCGCCGCACCGGTGGCCGCCCCGAGCACCGTCATGGTGACCCGGTCAACCAGCAGCACCATGGGATCCTCGGGGCTGGCGAGGTGTACCATGAGCAGCGCGACCATGGTCATGAAGACCATGCCCACCGCGTAATTGCGCAGGATGACGACCTCGATGCAGAACTGGCCGACCAGCGCCACCGCAAGCAGCACCCAGAGATTGGGTTCGAAGACGAACACCGCCCAGGTCAGCAGCACGCCGATACAGGTTCCGACGCAGCGTTGCAGGGCCCGGGCAACCCGGCTGTGGACGGTTGCCCCCATCACCCCGGAAATTGCGCCAAGGCTCGCCCAGTACCAGTGCTCTCCCCCAAGAAGATAGGCCACGACACCGGCCAGCAAGACGGCGATGCCCATGCGCACGGATTCATGGACCGATTTCTCGGTCGGCGCCCAGGTGAGTTCCGCCTTCAGCGCGGCCGCCAGTCGGCCGCGTCGGGCCGACAGCCCGAGCATGACCAGCAGGCTGAACAATGCGGTGCCCGCACCGACCAGCAGCACTCCGATGAAGCTTTCGCCGCTTGCCGGAACCGAGAGGCAGGCACCGCCGGCGAACACCGCGAAGATCGGTCCCGGCGGAAGCCAGCGCACCCCGCGCGACACCAGATTGGAGCCGAAGGCGATCACGGCCAAGACAAGTGCATCGACGATGAACGGCGTCTGGAGAAAGGAGAACAGCGTGCCCAGCAGCATGGATGCTACCTGCACCGCGCCGCAGCTGAGCTGCTGCCAGAAGCGGACCGCGTAGTTGTCGTAGCGGCCGAAGACTGCGCAGAAGGCGCCGAACCCTGCATACATCGCCCAATCCATCCGTCCCAGGCTGGCGAGGATGAGCAGCGGCACCGCCAGGCAGAACGTGGCCCGGGCCGCGGGCCGCAACGCCGGCATGCGCGGGGCGACGGCAACGCTGTGCTTCCAGATCTGTTGTGCGTGGGCAATCACGGGCGAGCTTCCTCCTCGCTGGCGACTACCAGCTGCAGCAGGCCGCGCAGCTGGTCGCGCTGGGCCGCATCCAGCACGCTGTAGATCTTCTCCTCGCCTTCGCGGGCCGCTTCGACGGCACGGTCCGCAAAACGACGCCCTTCAGCGGTCAGCTCGATGAGCCGGCGGCGGCGGTCCGCCGGGTCCACGGTGCGCTGCAGCGTACCGTGCGCTTCCAGCCGGTCGAGGTAGGCGACCATATGGCCGCGGTTGATATTGGCCCGGTCGGCCAGGTCGTTCTGGTACATCGCGCCGGACTCTTCCAGTGCGCTGATGATCGTGAAGTGGTGGCGCGTCAGCCCCTCGGCGTCCATGAGCGCACCGAGCGCCGTGGTACCCACGCGCCCAACCCGGGTCGCCAGATAACTCAAGGAGTTCCATTGGAATTGGGGCGGTTTCTGTTCATTCACCCACCGAGAATATCATTTCACAATGAAATGATTTCATAGCGGGACAGATTGCCGCCCCGAACGCGACCCAGGGGCGGGAACCTGGGGTCTCATATTAAGCGTTGCGCCGTTTCAAACTTTAAGCCACAAGACGAAATTGAAACGCACTTGTCAATAAGGATTTTCGAAAGGACCTTTTGAGGCTTTACGACGATTTTCCGGCAGATTCAATTTGCATCGCTTCACGTTTCCAAGGCATACTGTGATGGCAGTCACCAAACAGCCATTGATGCGTGGCGGGAGAGCCCCGTCCTGAACCAAGGGCGGGCGCCGTAGGAGCAATTCCTCCCCGGGAAACTCTCAGGCCCCCGTACCGCCACGAACAGGCACATCTGGAAAGTAGCGCGATGAAGGTCGCGCTCACCGAAGGAGCAGGCTTCGCCCAGTATTCGGCGCAAAGTGAAAACTCTCAGGTACGCAAACAGATTGGGGAGGAACATCAGAACAGTGCCGCACTCGCGGGCACGCCCATGATGCTCCCCCGTGGTCGCGGCAGGCACTTGCTTTGAGCGCTTGAGCCTTATGCGGCCGAAAACAGGAGAACACCACGATGCGCGTGTTCGAAGGTAGCGCTGTCCGCGGACAGGCCCACCGGCTTGTCCCGGATTGCGTCGGGTGCGGGATCCCCCACTCCCGGAAGGCGCCTGAATGAGCTCAACCAGCTCTGCCCCCAAGCTCGAACGCGGACTCTCCAATCGCCATATCCAGCTCATCGCAATCGGCGGCGCCATCGGCACCGGCCTGTTCATGGGCTCCGGCAAGACCATCGCCGTCGCCGGCCCCTCGGTCATCTTCGTGTACATGATCATCGGCTTCATGCTCTTCTTCGTCATGCGCGCCATGGGCGAGCTGCTGCTGAGCAACCTCAACTACAAGACCTTCGCCGACTTCGCCGGCGACCTGCTCGGCCCCTGGGCCGCCTTCTTCACAGGCTGGACCTACTGGTTCTGCTGGGTTGTCACCGGCATCGCGGATGTCGTGGCCATCGCGCACTACGTCGCCTTCTGGTGGGGCGACCTGCCCCTGTGGATCCCGGGCCTGGCCTGCATCGTCCTGCTGCTGGTGCTGAACCTGAGCACCGTGAAGGCCTTCGGCGAAACCGAATTCTGGTTCGCCCTGGTCAAGATCATCGCCATCGGTGCGCTGATCGTGGTGGGTCTGGCCATGGTCATCACTGGATTCCAGCACAACGGCATCAGCTCTTCCTTCTCCAACCTCTGGGCGCATGGAGGTATGTTCCCGAACGGCGCCATGGGCTTCGTGGCCGGCTTCCAGATCGCAGTGTTCGCCTTCGTGGGCATCGAACTGGTCGGCACCACCGCGGCCGAGACCAAGGACCCGGAGAAGACCCTGCCCAAGGCGATCAACTCGATCCCGCTGCGCATCCTGTTCTTCTACGTCGGCGCGCTGCTGGTGTTGATGATGGTCGAGCCGTGGACGCTGTTCTCCGCCGAGGAATCCCCGTTCGTCGGCATGTTTACCCTGGCCGGGCTGGCCGGCGCCGCGGGCATCATCAACTTCGTGGTGCTCACCTCCGCCACCTCCAGCGCCAACTCGGGCATCTACTCGACCTCGCGCATGCTGCGCGGCCTGGCATTGGAAGGCGACGCCCCGAAGAAGTTCGAGCGGCTCTCCTCCCGCAAGGTGCCGCGCAACGCGCTGATGTTCTCATGCATGTTCCTGCTGGCAGGCGTCGCGCTGCTCTACAGCGGCGACTCGGTGATGGCGGTGTTCACGCTGGTGACCACCATTTCAGCCCTCTGCTTCATGTTCGTCTGGTCGATCATCCTGCTCAGCTACCTGGCTTACCGGGCCCGCCGCCCGCAGCTGCATGACGCCAGCGCCTTCAAGATGCCCGGCGGACGGTTCATGCCGTACGTCGTGCTGGCATTCTTCGTCTTCATCCTGTGGGCGTTGACCACCCAGGCCGACACGCTGGTCGCGCTGATCGCCACCCCGCTCTGGTTCATCGGGCTGGGCATCGGCTACCTGGTGGTCCGCCGCGATCCGAAGCACGAGGCGCTGCGCCTGGCCCACGCCGGCAAGGTCGCCCACGAGCGCCGCGAGGCGGCCGCCTACCGCAGCACCGTGTCAGCCGGCGCAGCCCAGGCCGAGAAGGCCAAGGAAAGCATCGACAGCTAGCGCCTTTGGGCAACCATCGAGGGCCTCGCTACGTCACGGGATGACGGTGCGAGGCCCTTGGCGTCAGCACGGGAGAACAGGCTGGCGGCTACCGGCTCGCGGCCAGGTCTTCCAGCAGGAACTTCGCGCCGAGCTCGCCGATCAGCACCGCCGGGGCGTTGGTGTTGCCGGTGGTGATGCGCGGCATGATGGACGCGTCGATGACCCGCAGGCCCTTCAGCCCGTTGAGCTTCAGCCGCGGATCCACCACCGCCTGCGCGTCGACGCCCATGCGGCAGGTGCCCACCTGGTGGTGGTAGGTCACCACGTTGTTGCGGATGTAGTCCTCCAGCGCCGCGTCGTCCTGCACCTCGGCGCCCGGATAGACCTCCACCGCTCCCCAGTCCCCAGCCAGCGCCGGCTGCGCCATGATGTCGCGGCACTGCTTGATGGAGAACAGGAACGCGTCCATGTCCCGCCGGTCATCCAGCGCGTTGAGGTCGATGCGCACCGGGTCGTCCAGCGACGGCCCGGACAGCGTCAGCTCGCCGCGGCTGTGCGGGGCAATGATGCCCGAGTGCAGGGTGAATGCCGTGCCTTGAACCGGTTCCATGCCCGGCGAGTACATCGGTACGGAGAAGAAGATCGGCTGGGTGTCGGGCACGTCCAGGTCCTCCCTCGACTTGGCGAACAGGTGGGTCTGCGACACCGAGACGCCGGTGCGCGGCGCCGGGATGTCCTTGGCAGTGGTCTGCCCGATCACCGGGGCCAGCAGGTGGTCGTGCAGGTTCTTGCCGACCTGCGGGGCATCCAGCAGCGGACCGACGCCGGCGGCCTCCAACTCCGCCGAGGGGCCGATGCCAGAACGCAACAGGATCTTCGGGGAGCCCAGCGCGCCGGCGCTGAGCACCACCTCGTCCGCGCGCAGCTCGTGCAGCTGCCCGCCGCTGCGGTAGCGCACGCCCACCGCCGCGCCGTCCTCGACCAGCAGCGAGTGAACCTGTGCGCCGGTGATGATCCGCAGCTTGTCGCGCACCGGCTTCAGGTAGGCCTTCCAGGTGTTGATGCGTTCGCCGTCGACGATGTTCACCTGCTCCTGGGAGACGCCTTCCAGGGATTGGCCGTTGTAGTCCTGGTTGTGCTCGACGCCGGATTGCACTGCGGCCTCGATGATCGACTGGTGGATCTCGTCCAGCGGGTACTTGTCGACTACGGGCAGCAGGCCCGCGCCGCCGCGCAGCTCGCTGGCGCCTCCGGAGAAGTTCTCGATGTCCTTGTAAACCGGCAGGACGTTCTCCCAGGCCCAGTCGGGGCTGCTGACGCTGGCCCAGTGGTCGAAGTCCTGCGGGGCGCAGCGCACCCAGATGGTGGCGTTCAGCGCATGCGAGCCACCCATGACCTTGCCGCGCGGCAGGTGCATCGGCTTGCTGGCGGTGCCGTTCATGGGCGCGGTGTAGTAGTCCCAGTCGTCCTCGCTGTGCCACAGCTCCCCCATGCGCGAGAGGTCGTGGATGGCGGGGTTGGTGTCCTCGTTGCCTGCCTCGAACAAGGTGACGCTGGCTCCGGCGTCCACGAGCCGGCGCGCGACCACCGATCCGGCCGAACCTGCGCCTACGACAATGACGGTTTTGTTCTCCACAATTCCCCTTTTCTCCCGTGCAGGCCAGCGCCGATGTCGGCTCCAGGTGTTGGCCGTGTCACACATATCGAACCTAGTCTGCTACGGATTCGGGATTTAGGGATTGGCCTGCAGCGCACGCGGGTTGGCTTCCAGCGCAGGACGGGTCCCATGCTGGCAGTGCGTTGCAGGCCCTTTCCAGCGCGCCCAGCGGTGCGTACCGTGGAAGCAACTTCGAAAGAGGCGGCGGCAATGCGCAAGGTTACCTATTCAATGTCCATGTCCATGGACGGATTCATCACCGGTCCGGATGGCGGAATCGACTGGAGCGTTCCGGGTGACGACATCTACCAGGCCTCCATCGACGAGGCGAAGAATCTCGGTGTCCAGTTCATGGGGCGCAAGCTCTACGAGGTCATGCTGTACTGGGAGACCGCCGCGGACAACCCGGAAAGCACAAAGCTGGATCTGGACTGGATCGCACTGTGGAACCCTCTGCCCAAGGTCGTGTTCTCCCGCACGCTGAATGAAGTGCAGGGCAACGCCCGGCTGGCCACCAGGTCCCTGGGCGAGGAGATCCAGTCGCTGAAGGCGCAGGGAGGCGACACGGAGATCGCCATCGGCGGGGCGGACCTGGCCGCCCAAGCGGCGCGGCTGGGACTGATCGACGAATACCGGATCAACCTGTTCCCGATAGTGTTGGGCGGCGGGACCCCCTACTTCGCCCCGGGCCTCGCCCGCACCAATCTGGAACTGCTCTCCGCCCAGGAGCTCAGCGGCGGGGTCATGCGTCTGTGCTACGAGGTCAAGCGGTAGGAGCGGCGCACACCCGAGCGCCGGGAACTGCGCATGAAATACGTGCAGGGCGCGTCCGCGAACGGACGCGCCCTGCACGCAGTGCCGGACAAACGCTACTTCTTGCGTCGTGCCCTGACGACTTCGAGCACCTTTTCTTCGGCGTCGACACCAGCGGGGATGCCGCCGGGGACCTTGAAGAAGAACAGCGCGCCCATGGCCCACCAGATCGCGAAGATCAGCCACGGCTGCCAGGTCAGCTGCGCCGGCATGCCGGGCATGTAGAGGCTGAACAAGCCGAAGGTCAGCAGCACCGAGGCCCAGCCGATGACCTCGCCAAAGCGGCCTTCGCCGCCCACGCGCAGCGGGCGGTCCATCTGCGGTTCCCGGCGGCGCAGCAGCAGGAAGGTCACGGACACCAGGAAGTAGGCGATGATGATGCTCGGGGCGCCCGAGTCCACCAGCCAGCCCAGCATGCGTTCGCCGAAGAACGGGGCAACCAGCGAGATGCCGCCGATGAACAGCAGCGCATTGTGCGGGGTCTTGTACTTCGGGTGCAGTCGGGCGAACCAGTCGGGCAGCATGCCGGAGCGGGCCAGCGAGAACACCAGACGGGACGCGCCCAGCAGCAGGGAGTTCCAGGAGGTCAGGATGCCCGCGATGCCGCCGGCGATCAGGATCTTGGCCATCAAATCCGAGTTGAACAGCGCGCCGAAGGCGTCGGCGGTGGCGATGTTGGCGTTCGCCAGATCCGCGGCCGGCATCGCCGAGGCGGTGGTCAGCACCACCATGACGTACCACAGGGTCGCCATGATGACAGCAATGACCACGAGCTTGCCGATCTGCCGCGAAGGGATCTTGACCTCTTCAGCGGACTGCGGGATCACGTCGAAGCCGATGAACAGGAACGGCACGGCCATCAGCACCGTGAAGAAGCCCTTCATGCCCGGGGTGAACCATGGCTCCATGTTGGCGGTTTCGCCGCCGGTGACCGAGCCGAAGATCATCAGCAGGCCGATGGCCAGCAGGAAGATCACGGTGAAGGTCTGGACCACGCCGGCCTGCTTCACGCCGCGGATGTTGATCCAGGTGATCAGGATGCCGGCCAGGACGCCGACCAGCGCCCAGGTCAAGTGGACCTCGAAACCTGCAATGGTCCACAGCGGGATCTGGCTCATGCCGGGGAAGATGTATTCAACGGTGCGCGGGAACGCCACGGCTTCGAAGGCCACGATCGTGACATAGCCGCCGGTGATCGCCCAGGAGCCGATGAAGGATGGACGCGGGCCAAGCGCACGCAGGATGAAGTTGTGCTCGCCGCCGGCCTTGGGCATGGAAGCGGTCAGCTCGGCGTAGGTCAGGCCGACCACGGCCATAATGCCGCCGCCGACCAGCACAGCGACGATGGTTCCCAGGGTTCCGGCGCTCGAAAGCCAGCCGCCGGTGAGGACCACCCAGCCGAATCCGATCATTGCGCCGAAGCCAAGGGCCAGGGCATCCCAGTTGCCCAAGGTCTTGGCCAGGGACACCTGTCCCGGATCCTTATTTGTACGTGTTGTGGACAACTTCGTCCCTTTCAGTCAAGCATGTGATGGCGTTGGAACACCGCCAAGAATCATCCCGTGACTGATACACCCCAATCGGCCGAAGTCACGGATTATTCGCCACCAAGCGACCAGCGGTAGAAAAGAATCGGTGAGCGGGCCGATGTATTGGCCATGGAACGACACCAGAATTGGCCAGCCGTCGATCTCATGAGAGAATATTCGTCACTCATTTGTACTCATCCTCAGTCAGGCCCGGCGCGCCGGCCCCGGACGGCGGCAGCAGCCGTGGTTTTCCGGCACCCGAATCCCGGTGCACCCGCTTCGTCCTGTGCAATGTCTGACACCTGTTGGCTTCCGGGGTGGACCCATGCCACGATGACCCGAAAAAGGGGCGTCGCGGCTCCTTGGAGCAGCGACATTGTTTTCGGAAGGATCGCCATGACGGAAACCGGGCCGTTGCCACGCGTGCAGGTGTGGCAATTGATGGATGAACTGCAGGATTGGGAACTGGGCGAAAGCTCGCTGGCTGTCAGCTATCGGTTCGACACAACCGCCACCGCGCTGGAATTCATCGCGGTCATCGGTCTGGCCGCCGAACAGCTCAACCACCACCCGACCGTCGACTGGCGCTACGAGTCCGTCCACGTGGGGATCTCGCTGCGCAGCGTCCACGGCATCGCGAAGCGGGACTTCGACCTGGCCGCCCGGATTTCCGAGGAAGCCGCAAAGCTCGAGGGGCTGGCGGTCGATGCCGCCTCCCGCTGACGGTTCGGGCTACAGCCGGGCGCTGCGCAGCTCGTCGACGCGAACCAGCACCACGCCGCCGACGATCAGCAGCCCGCCCAGCAGCTGCACCGGGCCGGGAAGCTCGGAGAGCAGCAGCCAGGCCCACAGCACCGCGAATAGCACCTCGGTCAGCGAGATGAAGCTGGCGACCTTCGAACCCAGCGCCCGCGCCGCCATCACGCCGGTGGTGTAGGAGAAGACCGTGGAGATCAGGATCAGGCCGATGAGCGCGAGCCACCACGGGGTTTCGTAGCCGGCGAATGAACCGGTGCCGGTGGAGAACTCCATGGGCAGGATGCCGAAGGCGGCCACCGCGACCATGGACAGGGCGCCGATCGCCATGCCTCCGGCGGAGAGCATGATCGGCGGCAGCGCTCCATCCACCCGGGCGCTGATGAAGAAGTACACGGTCAGCCCAACCGCCGCGCCCAGCCCCCACAAGACGCCGATCGGGTCGATGTCCGAAGTGCCGGTCAGGTCCAGCACCGCCACCAGGCCGCCCAGGGCGAGCAGGGTCCCGGCAATCGTGGCCACCGACGGGCGCTTCTTGTGGCGCACCCACAGCACCAGCACGATCAGCACCGGAGCCAGGTACTCCAGCAGCAGTGCCACGCCGACATCCAGTCGCTGCACCGCCAGGAAGTAGCACAACTGGCAGGCGCCCACGCCGAACAGGCCGAACAGCAAGATCGACACCCAGTTGGTGCGCAGCAGGGTCCAGCGGCCGCGCATGGCCAGCATGGCCGGGATCGCCAGCACCAGTGCCGCGCCCGCCATGCGCGCGGTCACCGCGGCGACCGGCGACCATCCAGCTTCGAAGAGCCCGCGGGCGAAAGTTCCGGAAATGCCGAACGCCGCCGAGGACGCCAGCGCAATCCAGACTCCGCGGGCGGAGTTGGAAACGCGCGGGGCAGCCGTGCGCAGGGCAGGGGAATCCAGCGGTTCCTCAGGGTGAGTCATCAAGTGTGCGGTGCTTTCAAAGAACTTCCGCCGGCTCGATGTCGATCCGGCGGAGATGGGACATATGTTCCAGACGATACGGTTAGGCTTGAAGCACAGTCAATCCGCTAGCTCGTTCAGGACTGAATTATGACTTTTACGCCCGATATCGAAGCCTCGTTGAAGGTCATCGTGAACCTCTTGAACACCGAGGTGCAGATCGTTGACATGCTTTCCAGCGTGGCGGACCTGGACGAATTCCTGGACTCGCAGCATTTCACCGCGGACCGCGCCCACAACCAGGCCGAGCTGCGTTCCATCCGGCAACTGCGCTCGCAGCTCAAGAGCATCTGGACGGCCTCCGAGGAAGATGCGGTGTTCCGCGTCAACCAGATCCTGCGTACCGCTAACGCCCAGCCGCAGCTGATCAAGTCCCCGAAGCGCGGCTACAAGTTGCATGCGACCACCACGAGCAGCCCGCTCTACGACCGTTTCGCGGTGAATGCCGCCATGGCCTTGGCCGAGGTCATTCTCGCCGGCGGGCTGGAACGCCTGCGCATCTGCGCTTCCACCGACTGCAAGAACGCCTTGCTGGATCTCTCGCGGAACCGTTCAAAGCTGTACTGCGATGCGGGAAACTGCGCCAACCGGGAGCACGTGCGGGCCTACCGCGCCCGCAAGGCTTCCGTCGGCAAATAACTTCGAAATTTGGGGATCCCTATTCGCCTTTGGCGATGCCGAACTCTAAGATGAAGACATACCCGGCACGCCGAGTGTCATGTCGAAAGGACAGGTCATGACCGAAGAAACACATGCATCCTCCGGCTTCGAGGCACGTTTGGAAGCCGTCAAGACCGGCCCGTTGCGGGCCGCAGGACGCTGGGTCGTGGCCCTGGCCTCCGCCACCTTGGGCGACGCCGAATTCGAAGCCAATGAACCGCAGGTAGTTGTGCATTCCCGGTTGGATGATTCCGTGCTGCTCAGCCTGCATACCTCAAGCCTAGAGGAAGCCGAACGGCTGATCGTCCAGATCCGCGAGGACCTGGATTCGATGACCATCGAGGAGTTCAAGAACGAGTGGCTCCCGGCCAACGACGACCACTGATCGGCCCGGCCACGTCCTAGTGCTGGACGAGGATTCCGTCGATGTCGGCGTAGACCATGGCTCCGGGGCGGATCTTCACGTCCCCGATGCTGATGGTCTCGTCCACGGTGCCGTGGCCGCGCTTCACGGTCTTGCGCGGGTTGCTCCCGATCGCCTTGATGCCCAGCTGCAGGCCGGCCAGTTCGGCGCGGTCGCGCACTGCGCCGTGGATGATGATGCCCGCCCAGTCGTTCGCCTCGGCGTTCTTGGCGATCATGTCGCCCAGCAGCGCAAAACGCAGCGACCCTCCGCCGTCCACCACGAGCACCGCGCCGTTGCCCGGGAAGCTCAGGGTTTCCTTGATCAGCCCGTTGTCCTCATGGCATTTGATGGTGCGGGCCGGGCCGTGGAATGACAGCCTGCCGCCGAAATCTTGGAACTGGACAGAGATCGACTGCAGGTCGTCCCCGTGCTGGTCGTAGAGGTCTGCGGTGCTGACTGGATCTTGATGCATGGGGTCCTCCCGGGCAAGGAATCGTAGGTATCCGACACCTGACAGCCTAGCCGCAGTTGCCCCGAAGCGCGGGGGCGGCCCCTGCGTGTTACTTCAGGCGGTGTTCCGCCTTGTAGTCGACCTCGGTCAGTCCGCCGAGCCGCGAATGGCGGCGTCCGTAGGCCAGGTAGATCAGCGCGCCGATGAGCATCCAGATGCCGAAGACCACCCAGGTAATGCCGGCCAGGTTGAACATCAGGTAGAGGCAGGCCGCAATGCCCAGCAACGGAACCACCGGGTACAGAGGCACCCGGAAGGTGCGCGGGGCGTCCGGCTGGGTGCGGCGCAGGTACATGACCGAGACGCCCACCAGGGCGAAGGCGAACAGTGTGCCGATGCTGGTCGCTTCGGCCAGCTGGCCCAGCGGAATCAGCGCCGCGGTCACCGCGACCACCGAACCGGTCACCAGGGTGCCGACCACCGGGGTGCGGGTTTCGGCGGACACCTTGCCGAAGAAGCGCGGGATCAGCCCGTCGCGGGCCATGGACAGCAGGATGCGGGTCTGGCCGTAGAGCACGGTCAGCACCACCGAGACGATCGCGACCACCGAGGCGAGCGCGAAGAAGAACGCAAGCCACGGCCGGCCGGTGATCTCGGAGACGATCTGCACCAGGGCGGCTTCGGATTCGCCGAACCATTCCCAGTTGCGCGCGCCCACTGCGGCCACGGCCACCAGCACGTAGATGGCGGTCACCAGGGCCATGGCGATCAGGATGGCGCGCGGCAGGTCGCGCTGCGGGTTCTTCGCTTCCTCGCCTGCGGTGGAAGCGGCGTCGAAGCCGATGTAGGAGAAGAACACCATCGAGGCGGCGCCGCTGACACCGGCGATGCCCATGGGCAGCAGTGGTTCGAAGTTTCCCGAGTCGAAGGCGGTGAAGGCGACGATCACGAAGAAGATCAGGATGGCGATCTTGATCATCACCATGACGGTGTTGGCCAGGGCCGACTCGCGGGCGCCGCGCACCAGCAGGAAGGTCGCAAGAACGACAACCAGCAGGGCCGGCAGGTTGACCAGCCCGCCATCGGCTGCACCGGCGGAGAGGTAGTCGGGCAGGGACAGGCCGAAGATCTCCAGCGTCTGGTTGACGTAGGCTCCGGCGCCGACCGCGACCGCCGCGGCGGAGACCGCGTATTCGAGCACCAGGCACCAGCCGCAAATCCAGGCGATGCCCTCGCCGAGCGTCACGTAGGAATAGGAATAGCTGGATCCCGAGACCGGGACCATGCCTGCCATCTCAGCGTAGGACACGGCCGAGAGCAGTGCGGTGATCCCGGCGATCACGAATGCGATCCAGGTGGCAGGACCGGCCTTGGGCACCGCATCTCCCAGGATCACCAGGATGCCGGTGCCGAGGGTCGCTCCCACGGAGATCATGACCAGCTGGAAGACGCCAAAGGTGCGTTTGAGCTGACCCATGCCTGCGTTGTCCGCCGCGTCTCTGGTCATTGCGGCAATGGACTTGCGTCGCATCAACTGGCGCCCCAGTGGGGTGCCGTCTTCGGACGTGCTCTTGCTGGTACTGCTCACTTGATTCCTTAGTTAGTGCACTGCACGTGCGCTGGGGCACGCTCGGCTCCACCAAACGACAAAGCGCCGGGACTTCCTCAGACGGACAGTCCCAGCGCGTCGCGACGCTTGGTCAAGTTTATTATCAGTCTTTTTTAAACTTCTTGTCCGGGTTGGCCGAGGATCGATTCACCCCGGTGCCCTTGCCCAATTCCGGGTCGTTTTCCTTCGACGCCATGGTCAAGACGGAAATGACCAGCAGGCTGGCGACAAAGGCGATGCCGAAGCAGGCCAGTCCGACATCCAGTCGGATCTCGTTCTGAGATCCACCGGTCGAGGTGATCATGCCGACGCCGCCGGCGACGAGGGCCAAAATCAAAGAGAAGCTCAGCGGGCCCTTGATGGACTGGCTCCACGGCTGCTTCTTCTTCGGGTTGTTTCCCACCGGGAACTCCGTTTCTACTTTTGCTGAGGTCGTCAAGGCTAGTTGGTCCCGTCGGTGCCGGGATTCGAGGTGCCGCCGGTTTCCAGGCCGTCAGCGGCCTCGCGGGCTTTCATTTCATGTCGATGGCCGAAACCGGCGATCAGGACGAACACGGCGAGCACGATGGCGCCGCCGCCAATGACGCCGAACATTGCGTGGGCATCCATGTTGAAACCAAAAATCGTCGCAGCGGCCAGAATCAATCCGACCACGCCGGTGACCAGCTGGTTGCGGAATGGCGGGAACTGGGCGCGCAGGGTGAAGAAGACGTACAGCTCGACCAGGCCGGTGACCAGGAAGGCGAAGGCGGCCAGGAGGCCGATCCACATGGTTGTGGTGGCGAAGATGGTGGCGATGCCTGCCATCAGCATCAAGCCGGCGCCCAGCGCGTAGGGGCCGCGCGACTTCTCGGGAGCGCTGTCCACGGTGACGTACTGCCACATGAACACGCCGGTGACCACAAGGAACGCCGCCGTCGAGTAGGACAAGACCTTCTCGTCGGCGCCCACCCAGAAGATGGACAGCAGCGCGTAGATCGCCGCAGTCAGGCCACGCAGCAATACGGGGCGGAAGACATCTTGGGCTTGAACTTGAGTGGTTTTTGGTGCTGGCACGCTTTCCATTCTACCGCCGATAGAACTATCCGCCACTTTGGCCGGGCTTAATCACACCGGCCCGCGAACCGTCCTTCCAAGGGGAGGTTCGCGGGCCGGCGACGCCGAGGCAATGCCCGCTAGCCAACGGTGGTGCGCCGGCGAATCAATTCTGGGGTGAGGTCCTTGATGCTTGCAGCTCCCATCAACTGCATGTTGACCTCTACTTCCTTGGCCAGCATCTCAATGGCGCGGGTGACACCCTGTTCGCCGCCGGCCATCAGGCCGTACAGGTAGGCGCGTCCGATGAGTACAAAATCCGCTCCGGCGCACAGGCTGGCCACGATATCGGCACCGGACATGATGCCGGAGTCCATGATGATCTCCATCTCCTCGCCGACTTCTGCGCGCACCTCGCCCAGGGCTTCGAAAGCGATCGGCGCCCGGTCCAGCTGGCGTCCGCCGTGGTTGGAAACAACCAGGCCGTCCGCGCCGGCGGCTTTTGCCTTGGCGGCGTCCTCGGTGGTGAGCACTCCCTTGACGAAGAGCTTGCCTTTCCACAGCTCGCGGATCCATTTCAGGTCCTCGAAGTCCAAGGAAGAGTCGAACATCGAGTTGATGATGGTCGGCAAGTCCGCCGAGGTATCGGACAGCGAGGCGAATTTCAGCGAATCGGTGGTCAGGAAGTTGAACCACCACTCCGGGCGGTAGGAGGCATCCAGCACGGTTTTCAGGGTCAGCTCCGGCGGAATCTTCATGCCGTTGCGGGTGTCGCGGAAGCGCTGCCCCGCCACCGGGGTGTCCACGGTGACCAGCAGGGTGTCGAATCCTTCGGCGGCGGCGCGCTCGACGAGCGCTTTCGACTTCTCGCGGTCCTTCCACAGGTAGAGCTGGAACCACTTGCGCCCCTCAGGGGCCGCCTGGGCGACCTCCTCGATGGAGCGGGTGCCCATGGTGGAGAGGCTGAAGGGGATCCCCGCCTTCATCGCCGCGCGCGAGCCACCGATTTCGCCTTCGGAGTGCATGAACCGGGTAAAGCCGGTCGGGGCGATGCCGAAGGGCAGGGCCGAGTGCCCGCCGGCGATGGTGGTGGACAGGTCCGAATGTGCGGTGCCGTGCAGGATGCGCGGCAGCAGTTCCACCGAGTCGAAGACCCGGCGTGCCCGGTCCGCGGTGATCTCACGACCGGCGGCGCCATCCACGTAGTCGAAGGCCGCGGTGGGCGTGCGGCGCTTGGCGATCTTGCGCAGGTCCCAGAGGTCGGCGGCCGCTGCCAAGCGGACCGCGCGGCGGTCGGCGGATGGAACCTTGAACCTCATCAGGCTCACCAGTTCACCCAGATCCGGCAGTTGGCGCTTGAGGTTTCCCATGTCGTTGTTCCTTAGGTAGTACTCGTGGTTGGCAATGGTGGCGCGCGGGCGCCAGCCTAGTACAGCTGGCGTTTGGCCGCGCGGGTCCCCAGGTAGATGGCGATGACCGAAGACAGGCAGCAGGCGGCCAGGTAGGTGGCGGGCAGGGTGATCGAGCCGTTGCCCAGTTCCAGCAGCGCCGCGGCGATCAGCGGGGAGAGCCCGGCAACCAGTGCCCCGTTCAGCTCACGGGCGATGGCGATGCCGGAGAAGCGCACCTTAACCGGGAAGAGTTCGGTCAGGAACGCGCCCTGCGCACCGGAGGTGCACGGGATGATCAAGGCGTAGCCGGCGGCCACGGCCAGCAGGCCGAGCACGAACTGGTCGGTTGAGAACATCCAGAAGATCGGGAAGGCCAGCAGCACACCGGAGATGTTGCCGGCCGCCAGCACCTTGGAGGCCCCGAAACGGTCGGCCAGCCAGCCGCCCACCGGGGTCAGCAGCACCGAGACCAGCGAGCCGAGGGTGACTGCCAGGAGTGCCGACGAGCGATCCATGCCGGAGGAGACCATCAGACTGATCGAGAAGACCGCGATGATGTAGTTGACCGCGTTGTGCCCGGTGATGGCGAAGAACCCGAGGACGACCCGCGGGGTGTGGGATTCGAAGACCTCGCGCACCGGCAGCTTGGCGCTGTCGGCGTTGGCCTTCGCCGCGGCCATGGTCTTGGCGTATTCAGGGGTTTCCTCGAGCTTGTTGCGGATGTAGATGGCCACCACGAACAGCAGGGCTGAGATCAGGAACGGGATGCGCCAGGCCCAGCCCAGCAGCACCTCTTCGCCGAGAAACGACACCGCGAAGAAGCAGATGGTGGCCAGCGCGATGCCCAGCGGAGGGGTCGAGAGGACCAACGAGGTGTAGAAGCCGCGCTTCTTGGGTTCGGCGTATTCGGCGACCAGCGTCATGGCGCCGGTCAGCTCTGCGCCCGCGCCGAATCCCTGCACCAGGCGGAAGAACACCAGCAGCCCCACGGCCCAGGCGCCCCAGGTCTGTGCAGTGGGCAGCAGCCCGATGCCCACTGTCGCGACGCCCATCAGGATGATCGACAGCAGCATCGCCGGGCGGCGCCCGTAGCGGTCGCCCAGGTGCCCTATGACCACACCGCCCAGCGGGCGGGCGACGAAGCCCACGGCGAAAGTGGCAAAGGCCGCAATGGACGCGGCGGATTCGCCGGCTCCGGAGAAGAAGAGTGGGCCGATCACCACGGAGGCGGCGGCGCCGTACAGCGCATAGTCGTACCACTCGATGGCGGTTCCGAACACCGAAGCGAAAAGTGCCCTGCGGCGGTTTCGCTGCGCCTGGGCGCTTGCAGCGTGCTGAAGTGTGGTCACGGAAGTGGTCTCCTTCGTCCGGATTTCAGCTGTGAGATTCCTGAAATATATTTCAATCCAGACTAAGGTGTTCTCGGGATCAAAAGTGAACTGGATCCCAAACATTACAAAAAATTCCGGTCGCTGCGGGCACCGAGAAAAATGGGGGCTCATGGCAGGTTCTATCTCCGAGCGACTGACCGTCACCTTGCGCGAGCGTATCAACAGCGGCGTCCTGGCTCCCGGCTCCATGCTCATCGAACCCGCGCTCGCCCAGGAATTCAACGTCTCCAAGACCCCGGTGCGCGAATCGCTGCGCCAGCTGACCAGCGAGGGACTGCTGCAGATCCTGCCGAAGAAGGGCTATCTGGTCCGCGCCATCTCGATGAACGACGTCTACGAAGTGCTCGAAATGCGCCTGCTGCTCGAACCGCATGTGTGCAGCCAGGTGGCCCGGATGCACAGCGCCCAGCTGATCCAGAGCCTGCAGGGGCTCCTGGACGACCAGGAGCGGCTCGCGGTCAGCGACCCGATCGCCTCGATGCATGCCGCCCGGCTCTTCCACACCGAACTGACCCATGCGGCGCGTAACTCCCGGATCCTCGCGGCGCTGGACACCTGCTTCGCGCAGACAGCCCGCGCCCACTACGTCCTGCCGGCCATGCAGCCCTACATGTCCCAGTCGGAAGAAATCGCCGAGCACCGCGCGATCCTGGCCGCGCTGGCCCGGGCCGATGCCGACGGCGCGGCGCAGGCCATGCGCTCGCACCTGGCTTCGATCCGCTCCGCCATGCTGGGCCTGCCCAGATCTGAAACCGCGGGATCAGGCGCCCAGGCGCATCCATGCGGTGCCGCGCGAACGCACGAATAGCGTCACGCCGCGCGACGCCATGTAGCCCAGCGAGAAGGCGATCCAGATCCAGACCAGCGCGCTGTGCGGGTCTTGGGCAAAGCGGTGCACCGCCCAGAGCATCGGCGCGTAGACGGCGAGGTTCAGCGCGCCGACCAGTCCCAGGTAGCGGGCGTCCCCCGCGCCGATCAGCACGCCGTCCAGCACGAAGACCAGCCCGCACAAAGGCTGCGCGAGCGCCAGCACCCACAGCCCGACGGTGGTCAGCGAGCGGATCTGCTCGTCTGCGGTGAAGACCATCGGGAACACCCATGAGGTCGCCAGCAGGAATGCCCCGGTAGCGAGGCCGAAGTAGATGCCCCAGCGGCTCATGATCCCGGTCAGCTTGCGCACCTGCTGAGCGTCCCCGCGGCCCAGCTCCTTGCCGATCATCGCCTGCGCGGCGATGGCCAGCGCGTCCAGCGCGAAGGCCAGGAACGAGAAGACCGTGAAGACCAGCTGGTGGGCTGCCAGGGTCTGCTCCCCGGCACTGGTCGCCACCACCACGGTGAGCAGCAGGGCGGCGCGCATGGTCAGGTTGCGCAGCATCAGCCAGGAGCCGACCTGCCCGGTGGAGATGAAGCCGGACCAGCTCGGGGCCAGGGGCACGTTTTCCCGGCGGATCCGGGGCATGATCATCCACAGGTACACCAGCGCCATGATCCACTGGGCGATGGAGGTGCCCAGCGCGGCTCCGGCCACGGACAGGCCCGCGCCGTAGACCAGGGCGAAGTTCAGCACGATGTTCAGGCCGAACCCCGCGGTGGCTACCACCAGCGGGGTTTTGGTGTCCTGCATGCCGCGCAGGATGCCGGTGGCCGCGAAGACCAGCAGCATGGCGGTCAGTCCGGGCAGCGAATAGTGGATGTAGTCGACGGCGAACTGCGCGGTCGCCCCTTCGGCGCCCATGGCCCGGACCACCGCGTCGGCGCCGAGATACCCGGCAATCGTCAGCAGCGCACCCAGCGCAACAGCGAACCACATGCCGTCGCGGCCGGCGGCCATGGCCCGGGCAGGCTGCCCGGCGCCGAGCGCCCGCGCCACGGCGGGGGTGGTGGCGTAGGCCAGGAAAATCATCAGGCCCACCGCGGTTTGCAGCACCGTGGTGCCCAGCGCGGCGCCGGCCAGCTCGGCGACACCCAGGTGTCCCACGATGGCCGAATCGGCAATCAGGAACAGCGGTTCGGCGATCAGCGCGCCCAAGGCGGGCACTGCCAGTGCCAGGATCTGGCGGGAATTGCTGCGGTTGGGTTCAACGGGCGTAGGTGGGCTCACCTGCTCCACTCTACGAAGCCCCACCCCCAAGTCGCCATTCGGCGTCGCGACGCTACGCGATTCCCGCGGCATGGCTATTCCGTCGGCGTCCGTCGCTGGGCATACTGGGGAGCACCGAACACTGCACCTGGCGAAAGGCAACCCGGTGATCCGAGATATTCCAGCGAGCGCTGCGCCCAGCGGTTCCGTACGGCATTGGCAGTGCGCAGGCTGCGCCGTCGAGTTCCCGCCCGGTTCCAAGCCCACCGGCCAATGCCCCATCTGCGCCGATGAACGCCAGTACATCCCGGGCGGAACCCAGCGCTGGGTGAGCACCGAGGAACTCGTCGCGGCGGGCCGCGACCTGGAGTTCACCACGCTGGAACCGGGACTGACCGCGGTGACGGCGCCGGAGGTGGGTATCGGCCAGAGTGGCCTGCTGCTGGAAACGGCAGCGGGGTCGCTGCTTTTCGACGTCCCGGGAATCATCACCGACGAGGCGGTCCGGCGGATCTCGGAGCGCGGTCCGCTGCGGGCCATCGTAGCCAGCCACCCGCACATGTACGGGGTGCAGCAGCAGTACAGCCAAGCCCTGGGCGACCCGCCGATCTATGTGGCCCGCAAGGACGCCGGGTGGGTCCAGTATTCCTCGAACGCAGTTGTCGAATGGGACGAACCCTTCGAAGTGCTGCCTGGAGTCTGGCTGCACCAGGTCGGCGGGCACTTCCCCGGAAGCACGGTGGCCCTGTGGCCGGCGGGAGCCGGAGGCCGGGGCGTCCTGCTGGCGGGAGACGCGATTTTCCCCGTGGCCGATGGCAACGTGACGTTCCTGCGCAGCTACCCCAACCGCATCCCGCTTTCCGCCGCGGTGGTGCGCCGGCTGGCGGCCAAGGTCGGCGAGCTGGAGTTCGACCGGCTGTACAACAACTTCTCCAGCGTGGTGCCGCGCGATGCCCACCGCATCGTCCAGTTTTCAGCCGAACGCTACGCGCGCTGGGTTGGTGGGCACTTCGACCACCTGACCTGAGCGGGAAGAATTTTATATTCTTTTCATGGAATATAATGGATTCCTGCTGGTCAGCGCGATCTCGTGGGCCTCAGGAAGGAGGCCAGGAGCATTGCCGCCAGCTGCAGTCCGCCGACGCAGAGCACAACCAACGGCCAGCCGTGGCCCATGAATGGGATGCCGATCAGCCAGCCGAGCAGCGAGGATCCGATGTAGTAGAAGAGGTTGTACAGGCTGGCTGCCTGCGCTCGGGCCTGCGACGCGAGAACCGGCACCCAGCCGCTGGCCACCGCATGGGCGGCGAAGAAACCCGCGGTGAAGACCAGCAGCCCGGCGATGATCACGACCAGACTCCCGCTCAGCGTGGCGATCAGGCCGAGGACGCTGGTGAAGATGCTGCCCAGCAGGGTGTTTTTCCTGCCGAACTTGATGACCAGCTTCCCGCTGGCCACCGAGGTGTAGGTGCCGGAGAGATAGGCCAGGAACACCAGGGCGGCCAGCGAGGTTGGGATCAGGAACGGCGGGGCTTCAAGCCGGAATGCCAGGTAGTTGTACACGGCGACGAAGCCGCCCATGAGCAGGAAGCCCTGCGCGTAGAGCAGCACCATCCGTCCCCGCAGCGCTTGGGCGAACTTCGCTCCGATGGACCGCAGGTTCCGGTTGCGGATCGGTGTGAAGCCCCGGGCCACGGGCGCCTTGGCCAGGAAGAAGAGTGTCGCCAGCGCAGCCATCAGGCTGACCGCCGCGACGCCCCAGCGCCACCCGGCAGGTTCGCCCGCGAATCCGGCCAGCAGGCGCCCGGCCAAGCCTCCGAGGGTCGTGCCGGAAATATAGGTGCCGCTGGCCACCGCCACGGTTTTCGCGCTGACCTCGTCCACCAGATAGGCCAGGGCGCTGCCGGGCACCCCGGCCAGCGCGATCCCTTCGAGGAAGCGGATGGCCACCAGCCACTGAAAGCTCGGAGCCGCGGAGCTGAGCAGCCCCAGGACCACCGAGGCCACCAACGCGATGGCGATGACCCTGCGGCGCCCGATGCCGTCGGAAATGATGGCCCAGGGGGTGACTGCCAGCGCAAGGCCGAGGGTCGCGGCCGAGACCGTGAGCGCCGCGTCCGAGGAGGAGACCGCAAAGTACTCGGCGATAACCGGGAGCAGCCCCTGCACCGCGTACAGCTGGGAGAAGGTGGCGACACCGCCGGCAAAGAGCGCCAGCAGCATGCCCCGATAGGCGGGGGTGCCGGGTTCGTGGCCGCTGAACACCAAGAGCTAGATTCCCTGCGGCAGCAGCGGGTAGACCAGGTAGACCATCAGCAACGCGATGGCGTTGTTGATGACATGCAGCATGTAGGAGTAGGCCATTGATTTCCCGGACAGGATATAGGCCACCGACATCATCACGCCCAGCATGATGTAGGGAAGGATCTCGGTCCAATTCCCGATGCCGGAACCGACGAAGTGGATGCTGGCGAAAGCCACCACGGAAATGACCGCGCAGACCCAGACATTGAGCTTGCGCGAGAGCTTGCCGATCAGCAGATGCCTGAACAGGTATTCCTCCACGAACGGACCGAACAGCGCCGTCACCACCAGCATGACCGGCAGCGGCACCGCGTTGGACATCTCTTCGAGCATCGCCTGGTTCTCGCTCGTGGCCATCTGTCCTACGAACAGCGAGACGATCGCGGTGGAGAAGATGGTGATGATCCAGCCTCCGGGCAGCATCAGCCACTTAGCCCACGGGTAGTACCGCATGGTCTTGAACGAGTCGAAGAACTGCGGCCCGCACTGGATCATCGCCAGCACGAAGAATGACACGTAGAGGATCAGGTTGATGCCGAAGAGCGCCTGCTGCTCGGTTTCGAAGGCACCGATGTAGCCGGGGATCAGCCCGATCAGGCTCGCCCCGCCGAGCACGAAGAACACGATGTAGGCCAGCACGGTGAACAGATCGCCGCGGGTGAACCGCCCTGCGTCGAATACACGCTGTCTGCGTCGGGGAACAACAGGATAGTTCGGGTAGTCAGGCAGCTGGTGCATGTTTCCTAGCCTATCCGCCCCTGCTGTGGATCCGCCGTGTTCGAGCAGGCCGCCGTGATCCCGATAGGCCGCGGATGGCACATCCGAGCCATCAGGAATCCACGCAGGCACGTGCGAATGAGATCGTGCCCACCGAAGAGTTCCGAAGAATCAGGACCCTGCAATTAATCGTTTCCACCCACAATCCCGAGCCCGAGTCCCGCACTGGATGTGGCAAGCCAGAAAATACCCTTGGCGCGTCATTTGGCTAGAATCTAAGAAGCCTGCGTTGCAGGAGAGATCACTGTTATCGAGGTCCATGAAAACCAGCTCCTCCCGTTTCGAGGTTTCGGTGCTTCTTGGCACCCAAACACTCTTCAATATCGGTTTCTACGCAGTAGTTCCCTTTCTCGCGGTAGTTCTGGCCAAGGACTTCTTGCTTGCTTCTGCCGCGGTAGGGCTGATTCTCGGTATCAGGACCTTTGCCCAGCAAGGCCTCTTTTTAGCCGGCGGCAGCCTCGCGGACCGCTTCGGCGCCCGGATCATGATTTTGATTGGCTGCGCGGTGCGCGCTTCGGGCTTCCTCATGTTGGCGGCTTCCCTCTGGGGTAGCAGCCCAATACTCTGGCTGTTCATCCTGGGGACCTTGTGCACCGGATTCGGCGGGGCACTTTTCTCCCCGGGTCTGAATATTCTGGTGGCGAATGCCCAGAAGGCACTCGATCAGCAGCGGGCCGCCGAAGCCAAACGCGCTACACTCTTTGCCTGGTTGAGCATCACCGGCGAAATAGGCGCCGTCACCGGACCGCTGGTCGGTGCCACCCTGTGGGGATGGGGTTTTTCGACGGTTGCCGGTTTTGGATCTGCCTTTTTTGTCGCCATCGGCATCTTCCTTGCCGTGGCCCTGCGCAAGCCGGCAACCACCGACGTCCCGAACCAATCCGCCAATTATGTCCCCGTGCCGCCTCCTCGCAGCGGAAGCCTGCGGCAGTGCCTCAAGGACCGGAGGTTCCTGGCATTCTGCGGACTGCACGCGGCAGACCTCCTGGCCTACAATCAGCTCTACCTCGCCATCCCGCTCGAGCTCGAACGGCTGAATCATCCGACCCAGTGGCTGGGGGTGCTCTTCGCGTGGATTTCCATCCTGACCTTGGCCCTCCAGCTTCCAGTTTCATGGGTTGCCGCTCGCATCGGCGCCGAGGCCACCTTGCGCTGCGGATATTTGCTCAGCGCCTTGGGATTCGGCGTGCTCGCATTTGTGCCAGCCTCGGCCTTCGAACCAGACGCGGGGTTGCTGCGGATTCTCTGTGCCATCACCTTGCTGACGTTGGGGCATATGAGCGTGCATCCGACAGCACTCTCGCTGGTTCCCCAATTTGCCGGCGAACGCCCAACCGGTTCCTACTTCGGATTGCTCGCCAGCTGCGGAGGTCTGGCGGTGCTGCTGGGAAATGTCCTCATCGGATGGTTGGCGACCCAGGCGGGCCAGCTGGTAGTGCCAGGCTTCCTGCCGTGGATGGTGCTGATCCTGCCCTTGCTGCTGGCTTCCTGGCGGGCCGCCGGCATTGCCCGCGGCGTGGGCACAGCGCCAGACAGGACGTGAACTGCAGCACACTTGGTCAACGGTGTACAGAACTTCCAAATTCCATAGCAACTCCCCCCTACTCAATGTGATTTTTGAGCGAACCCGTGATGGAAGCATGTTTTCCCAGGAGCCTCGCTCGCGATCACACCGCCAAATATTCCAGGCGATTAGGATACGCTTACCAAGGCTCTATTGCATTAGAAGCTAATTCATCACGTAATGCCGAAGGACTTCCATGAACCTTGGACGACTGAGCGCAACCGCAGTATTTGCGGCTACTGCCCTCGCCTTGACTGCCTGCAGCGCTTCCACCCCGAGCCCTACTTCGGCACCGTCCGTGGACCGAGAGGCGCGCGCGGTGGTAGCTAATTTCCGGGCCCCGGTTTCGAACTGGGCCTTGGAAAGCGATGACGCCTATGTGCTTTCCATCGCCGGCTGCTTGGAGACCTTGGTCAAGTACGACTCCACCACGCAAAATATCGAGCCGATGCTCGCCGAGTCATGGAAGCAGTCCTCGGACACCGCCTGGGATTTCACCCTGCGTCAGAACGTCAAGTTCCAAGATGGCACCGCCCTGGACGCCAAGGCCGCCGCCGCTTCGCTGAACCACGTGCTCGAGGCGACCGCTCCGGCCCGTGCCGTCAATCCCAAGACCATCTCCAAGGTGAGTGCAGTTGACGCCGACACCCTGCGCGTCACCACCCCTGCCGCCGATCCGCTGCTGCCCTACCGCATGGCCAGTGTGAACGCCGGCATTCTGGCGCCTGCGGCCTACGGTGCCGACGGCATCGACCCCTTCGGCCACTGCACCGGCCCGTTCATCCCGGTCTCCGAAAAGGCCGGGCAGTCCCTGAGCCTGGACCGCAACGAGAACTACTGGGGCGGTGACGTCCAGCTCGCCGGCGGCGAAATCCGCTACATCACCGAAGGTCCTACCCGCGCCACTCAGGTGCAGACCGGCGAGGCGGACATCTCCATGTCCATCCCCGCCACCAGCCTGGCCACCCTCGAAGCCGACAACTCGGTGAAGGTGCTCAAGGCCGATTCCCCGCGCACCGCAACCCTCTACCTGAACAACTCGCGGGCGCCTTTCGACAACTTGAAGCTGCGCCAGGCCGCCACCATGGCGCTGGATCTGCCGGCCATCGCCGCCAGCGTCTACGAAGGTGCCGCGCAGCCAGCCACCGGCCCCTTTGCTCCGAGCGAGAGCTGGGCCAACCCGGACCTGCAGGTTCCGCAGGTGAATCTCGAAGAGGCCAAGAAGCTGGTGGCCGACTCCGGCTACCAGCAGGACAAGCCGCTGGAAATCATCGCCATCACCGAGCGCGCGGAGTTCGCAGCGGTGGGCGCCATCATCCAGGAGCAGTTCAAGCAGATTGGCCTGCAGGCAAATGTTGTCACGAAATCCTACGGCTCGGTGGAGCCCGAGGTGCTGGCAGGCAACTACGACATGATCCTCAGCCAGCGCAACCGCATGATCGACATTGCCGATCCCATCGGCTTCCTGCAGTCCGACTACACCTGCGACGGCGGCTACAACCTGAGCCACTACTGCAACAAGGACTTCGACGCACTGATCGAGAAGGCGCTGCCGGAAACCGACCAGGCCACGCGCCATGATCTCTACCGCCAGGCAGGCGACGTCCTGGCCGCGGACGCAGCCAATGTCTGGCTGGTCAACGAGCAGGCCATCGACGCGCTCGGCAGCACCGTTCAGGGGTACGTCCAGGACCCGCTGACCCGATACGTGCTGACCAAGGACCTGGCGAAGACCAAGTAAATTGGTGCACTTCGCCACCGCGCTGCGCCGGGTCCTCGGGCTCGGCGCAGCCGTCCTGCTTTCATCCTTCGCGGTCTTTTTGGTTCCCTTCGTCTCCCCCGGGGATCCGGTGCGATCCATGTTGCGCGCCCGCATGGACGTCGGCGCCATGGACGAGGCCACCGTGCAGGCCTATGCCGAGCAGTTCGGGCTCTACGACCCGCTGTTGCTGCAATTCGGCCGCTGGCTCGGCCGCTTCTTCCGCGGAGACATGGGAATCTCCTATATCAGCGGCACTCCGGTCGCCGACCTGGTGCTGCCCGCCATCGGCGTTACCCTCTCGCTGGCCGGAACCGCCTTGCTGGTGGCGGTGCTGGTCTCCATCATGCTGGGAGTTGTCGCCGCGGTGCGGGCCGAAGGATGGCCGGATCGGGTGATCACCTCGGCCACCCATGCCCTGATCGCCATCCCTGAATACGCGTTGGCGCCGTTGCTGGTGCTGCTCTTCGCCGTGCGCCTGTCCTGGCTGCCTTCGGCGGGCTTCGACTCCCCCGCCTCCATGGTGCTGCCGGTGCTGGTCCTCTCGCTGCGCCCCATCAGCTTCTTCACCATCGCCGTGCGCTCGGGCATCCTGCAGGCGCTGGACTCCGAACATGTGCTGGCTGCCCGCGCCCGCGGGTTGGGCGCCACCCGCACCCTGGTTCGCCATGTCATCCCGCACGGGCTGCTGCCGCTGTGGACCATGGTGGGTGTGTGGTTCGCCGGCCTGCTGGGCGGCTCGGTCATAGTCGAGGTCATTTTCGCCATCCCGGGCATGGGCCGGCTGATCTTCGACGCCATTGTCGACGCGGACATCCCGGTAGCCCAAGGCGGGGTGGTGGTAGCGGTGGCCTGCGCGGTGCTGGCTACCGGCATCATCGACCTCCTGCACCGCCGGTCAGATCCAAGGGTACGGATAGGAGCCAGCCGTGGCTAGGAAAATGCTGCGTTCGATCTTCGTCAGCTGGCCGGCGGCCATCTTGCTGCTGGTGCTGCTCATGACCCTGCTGGCTCCGTGGATTTCCCCCTACGACCCGGATGCCCAGTCCCTGGCGGACAGGTTGCAGCAGCCCAGTTGGGCGCACCTGCTGGGCACCGACGCCCTGGGCCGCGACACCTTCAGCCGCGTCCTGCACGGCGGACGCTTCTCCTTGTCGGTAGCGTTCATCACCACGCTGTTTTCGCTGCTGGTGGGCACCGTTCTCGGCCTGCTCAGCGCGCTGCGCGGAGGCTGGCTGGATGAACTGTTCCTGCGCGCCAACGACCTGCTGCTGGCGCTGCCGGAGATCGTGATTGCGCTGCTGATCATCGCCGTGATGGGGCCGGGATTTTCCACCATGGTGCTTTCCGTGGGAGTGGTGGCATGGACGCCTACCGCCCGCCTGGTGCGTTCCATGGCGGCCCAGGCCCTGTCGACCCACCATGTCGAGGCTTCCAGGCATGCTGGCGCCTCGCGCTGGTTCGTTCTCCGCCACCATGTTCTGCCCTATCTGGCGGGGCCGGTACTGGCCCAGACGGCCCTGCGTTTCGGCCTGTTGCTGGTGCTGCTGGGTTCGCTGTCCTACCTGGGCATCGGTGTCCAGCCCCCGCAGTCGGATTGGGGCTCCATGCTGGCCGAGGCGCAGCCGCACGCGTTGCGTGCTCCCTGGGGCCTGGTCGCTCCCGGCGCCGCGATCTTCCTGGTGAGCTTCTGCGTCACCCTGTTGGGCAACCGCATCACCCGTGCGCTGAACGGGCAGGACGTGCTGGCCACCGAGACCAAGGCGGAAGCCAATGACTGAATCACTTGAATTCATCGATCTGTCGGTGCACAGCAGCGGGAAAACCCTGCTCACTGCCATGTCCGGGGCTATCCGCTCCGGCGAGCTGGTAGCCGTGGTGGGCCGTTCCGGGTCTGGAAAGACGCTGCTGACCAAGGCAATTATCGGGTTGCTCCCGCCGCAGCTGCCGGCCGAGGGACAGATACTGCTGGATGGCGAACGCATCGACCAGCTGGAAGGAAAGGCCATGGATACGGTGCGCGGGCGGCGCATCGGCATGCTCTTCCAACAACCCAAGAGGGTGCTGAATCCGCGCATGAGCATTCGCTCCCACCTCTTGGAAGCACTGGGAGTCTTCGGCCCGGGCAAGGCCAAGAAACACGAGGCAAAAGTCCTCTCCCTGCTCGAAGAGGTCGGGCTCTCTCCCGCCGCCGATATCGCCGGCAAGCGCCCGGACCAGCTCTCGGGCGGAATGGCGCAGCGGGCCATGCTTGCCATCGCCCTGGCAGCCGACCCGGAATTCATCCTCGCCGACGAACCGACCTCCTCGCTGGACTCTATTCTGAAAGCGGAAACGCTGCAGCTGCTGCGCAGCAAGCAGCTTGAACGCGGCCTAGGCGTCCTATTGATCACCCACGACATTGCCAGCATCCAGCACATCGCCGACCGCGTGCTGGTGGTCAGCGATGGGGCGATTGTCGACCATTGCCTGACATCCCAGCTTTTCGCCAAGGACAGCCACGCCAAGCGGCGTGAATTGATCGAGGCCGCGTTGCCGGCCGCGCACGCGCCAAGGGAATTTGCCGCCGGTTCCCTGCTTCAAGTTGTGGGCGCGGGAAAGAATTACACACGCAAGGCCAAGGGGCCCGCCGCGCTGCAGGCCACCACCGTGAGCCTGCATGGTGGCGAAGTCCTGGGCGTCGTCGGGCGTTCGGGCTCGGGGAAGAGCACTTTCGCCAGATTGCTCGCAGGCTTGGAAAAACCCACGGAAGGGCAGATCCTGAGCCCCGAACGCGACGGGAAATCTGCCGCCGTCCAGCTGATCGCTCAAGAGCCCTACTCTTCCTTTGATCCGAGGCTGCCGTTGCGTACGAGCTTGCTTGCTGCCGTGCACCGGGTGCCTGCCGACCAAGCCTCGGCGGAGATAGATGCGGCGCTGGACCAGGTGGGGCTGCAGGTCGAACTACTGGATCGAAAACCAGGCCAGTGCTCCGGCGGCCAGCTGCAACGCGCGGCCATCGCCCGGGCATTGCTGGCCAAGCCGCAGGTGCTTGTCTGCGATGAATCGACATCGGCGTTGGATTCGGTAGCGCAGCGCCATATTCTCGATCTCTTGCTGGGGCTGCGCACCCGCCTGGGTCTGTCCTTGGTAGTGATCTCCCATGACATGGGCGTGATCCGCTACGTCAGCGACAATGTCGCGGTGTTCTACGAGGGGCGGCTGGTGGAACACCGACGGCTCGACGATTTCCTGTCCAGCCCGAAGCACCAGCACAGCAAGGACCTGGTGGCCGCACTGGACATTCCCGCCCCGGTGAAAGCCGTGCTGAACTAGGTCTTTCCACCGCAGGCAGGCTCCCTGCCGCAGCTCGCGCTGGGCGCCTTCACCCTGAATGCCCTGGTGAAGCCCGTCGTCACAGACGGCAAAGGGCCTTGGAAGATCCACACAGGTGTGAAATATTCCAAGGCCCCATGAGGCCGCCTGGGCTATGGCCGGTTTACTTCGGGGCGAAGCCCTCGCGGGTTGCGGCCTTCACGGATGGCTCAAGCATCTTGTAGCTGGCGCCGGCGATGATGGCGCCGATGAGCGGCGCCACGATGAACAGCCAGACCTGTCCCAGCGCCTCGCCGCCGGCGAACCAGGCGACGCCCAGCGAGCGGGCGGGGTTGACCGAGGTGTTGGTGATCGGGATGGCGACCAGGTGGATCAGGGTCAGCGACAGGCCGATGGCCAGCGGGGCGAAGCCCTTCGGAGCACGGCGGTCGGTGGATCCCAGGATCACGTACAGGAAGATGGCGGTCAGCACGATCTCGGCCACCAGCGCGGCCATCATGGAGTATCCGTCCGGTGAACGGTCGCCGTAGCCGTTGCTGGCGAAACCTGATTCGACGGCGTCGAAGCCGTCCTTGCCGCTGGCGATCCAGTACAGCACCGCGCCGGCGGCCGAAGCCGCGACGATCTGGGTGATGATGTAGGTCGGGACGTCCTTCCATGCGGTGCGGCCCGCGACGGCGGTACCCACGGTGACGGCCGGGTTGAAGTGGCCGCCCGAGATGTGGCCCACGGCGTACGCCATGACCAGCACGGTCAAGCCGAAGGCCAGGGCAACACCCAGGAAGCCGATGCCCATATTGACCGTTTCATCGGAAATCACCTTGGCTGCGAAAATCGCCGAGCCGCAGCCGCCGAAGACGAGAACGAAGGTCCCCAGGAATTCGGCAGTAATCTTGGCGCCGGTTGTCGGCGCGGACGTATCTGACATGTCTTGTTCCATTCCTCAAAAGATGAAGCGAGTTCCACGACAGCGTGAGCCGTGCCCTAAGGCTACTGGGAGATCCCTCTATTGAAAAGATATCCGACATTCATTCTCAAGAATGATTTGTTGCCGGTCATGACATGGGAATTATTTGCCGACGTATTCGAAGTGCCATGCTTCGGCGTACGGATTTCGGCTTCCGTTGGACCGGAATTCTTCCAGATTTTTCCGGTGGATCCAGTTGTACTTCTTCGAATTGGCCTTCAGCCACTTGTAGTACTTGCCCTTGAACGAGTAGTTGTAGGTCTCCGGGACATCGATGGCCAATCCCCAGCCGTGGTTCGAGGTCCCCGGCTTGGCCGCGATGTAGGAGCCGAGCTCCTGGTAGAGGAATTTCTGCGTGTCCAGGGTGCGGTAGGCCAGATCGATGTCCAGGTTCTTCCCGAACTTCTTCTTGAAGGCCGAATTCAGCCGGCCCAGATCCGCGGCGGCCGGGGCGGCGATGAGGGTTTTTTCCTTGTCCCAGCTCAGGGCCACCAGCATCGACTCGGGCAGCTTCCCGTTGGCCTGCTTTTGCACCTTGCTTCGGGTCGTCTTGCTCGTGTTGCTGGTTTTGGCGCTGGTGCTGCGTTTCAGCGCCGAAGCCTTCATCCAGCCGTCCGCTCCCTGGGTGCGCACGTAGTACCAGCCGGAGACCGGGCCGGCCTTCTTTTCCCATGCGGCGTCCCGGTAGACGATCGAATTCTTCGGGATGTCGCCGATGCGCTTCTTGCCGTTGACCGAAGCATGCAGGTCTGCGCCGGAAGACTTGGTGAAGTAGCGGTCCGACAGCCCAGCGCGGTTGGTGGTGTACGGGCCAGCGTCAATGGCGCAGCCCTTGGAGCAGGTGGTGACGTAGGCGCCGGAGACCCATCCGGTTTTGCTCTGGGTGGAAATCTTGTACCAGCCGTTGGCGGCCTTGGAGCTTGCGTAGGCCGGTTGCCCCTTGCTGAGCTTGCCGACGACCGCATGCCCGGTTCCCGCGCCCTTGCGGATGTTCATCGTGGATTTCGGGGTGACCCACAGCTTCACGCTTTTCACGCTGCTCCTCGTTCCGCCGGTGGCGGCGGTTTTGGTGACCTTGGCGTATTTATTCGAGATCCACCCGGTCTTCTTGTCGTACGTGACCTGGTACCAGCCGTTGGAGGCTTGGGACTTGACCGCTACGGTCTTGTTCTTCGGGATGGTCAGGATCACGCGGGAGGCGGTGCTGGAACCGGAGCGCATGTTCAGGTTGCTGGTGGTCTTGACCTGGGTCACCCGCTTGGCGGCGGCCGCCTGCAGTGTTCCGGGTGCCGCGGCTGTTGCGGCAGGCGCGGCAGCCGGGACCGGCTGCGCCGCGCTGGCCGGCACCAAACCGCCCAGGGCCAGCGAACCGGCCAGCAGCACGCCGGCGGTTGACACGGCGAATCGTCGAGATGAACTGAAATGTGTTTTCACGGCAGTGGAATCTTCCAAGAGGCGCGGGCTTGACTGGTGTCCTGCGCAAAGCCGTTCCCGGTGCGAGCGAGATTGCCGATTCGACGCCTGACATAGTTAATCATGCTACGTCCAGGCCGAATCCGGGGCATCGTCAGCGGGGTTTGCGATCGAAGAGCAGCGCTCCGAGGATTCCTGCCAGCACGCCCAGCAGGTTCCCCGCGGCGCGTTCCCACAGCACGTCCGCGTTGACGCTCGGGTCGGCGAGCTCCAGCATCAGCATGATCAGCGGGGTGAAGAAGCTCAGCGCCAGCCCGTAGTTGCGCGTCATGTAGCCCTCGGCGGGGAACATCAGCGCGATGATCACCACGCCCAGGGCCAGCTCCGGCAGCTGCAGATAGTAGATGCCCAGCAGGACAACCAGCCCCGCCACGGTGCCTGCCACGCGGTGCACACCCCTGCGCAGCCTTCCGCGGGCGTTGCCGGCCGCCAGCGGCACCACCGCTCCGGCCATGACCCATTGCAGGTGCTCCAGTTGCAGGCCGATGGCCAAGGTGCCGGCCAGCAGCACCACGCTGGCGTAGCAGGCCGAGCGGCGCAGCGCGTCGGGCCAGCCGATCGGCTCGTGTCCGGGAAATCCCCGGGCCGCGGCACCGAAGCGGGCGGTCTGCCCCAGAACGATGCAGAACAGCGCGGTGAGCACAAATGCAGCCAGCCCCGCCGTGGACGGCGATTGCCCCACCGGGAGGCTGGCCAGCGCCCCGAAGGCGAAGACCGGGAAAAACGAGCCGCCGGGCTTCAGGCCGTAGCGGTCGGTGGTCAGCGAGCTGGCGCAGGCCCAGAAGATGCCCCCGGCGACCAATGCCCAGCCGTCCGGCCCCCACGGCGCGATGACGATGCCTGAAATTCCGGCGCATAGCATCATGGTTCCAGCCAGGACCTGGTCCTTGAGGCGCTGCAGCCGGTGCGGGCTGCGTCCGTACATCCCGACCACCGAACCGAAGACCGCGTAGACCATGAGGTCCACGTGCCCCAGGAGCATCAGTGCCGCACCGGGGATCGCCAGCCCGAAGCCCACGCGCAGGGCGGGGCGGATCTCGGGGCTGTGGGAGAGCACCAGGCGCTGCCACGCCGCGGCGGCCAGCGCCGGGGTTGGGATTCGGGATGTCGGGGCGCTGGCCTGCTCGGTTGGCGCATTCTGGAAGTTGGCCATGATCGCTCCTCTGGTTCGCGCAGCTTCCTGCGGAAAGGAACGGTTCTGCCTTTTCAGAGTTACATCGAGAGTTTGATCATGTCCAAGTATTATTTTTGATGGTTCAATCGGAAAAACATATCAAGCCAAGTCAAAATCGTTTGTGACGGACGGATATACGTCGCCCGTCGCAGAGAGTAATGCGCGTAATAAGAGCGGCAGCGGCTGGTGCTCGGGGATGACCAAGCTGATCTGGCTGGTGATCCGCGGACTGACAAGGGGCGTTTGGACCACGCCGGGCAACTCGCCCAGGGGCGCGAGCCACTGCTTCGGGACCACGCTCGCCCAGCGGCCGGTGGCCACCTGCGCCAGCAGCGTGATCATCGAGTCGCACTCGATGCGCGGCTCGGCGCTGCGCCCATGGGAGGCCAGCACCTCGTCCAGCAGCTGGCGGCCGCGCATGGAGGAATCCAGCAGGCACAGCGGCAGCGAGAGCACCTCGTCCACGGCGGTCGGCTCCCCCGCACTGGCGAACATGCCCTCCTTGGTGAGCAGCACGTGCTCCTCGCGGTACAGCGGCAGCGCGAGCAGTCCGCCGAGTTCCGCCGGGTCCGCATAGACCAGCCCCGCATCGAGTTCGAAGCTGCGGATCTGGGCAATGATCTCGGTGGAGCGCAGGTTGCCTTGGACATGGACCCGGGCCTTCGGGTTGGCGCGGGCGAAGGCGTCACAGAGCTGGGCCACCGTGGAGGACGCGGCGGGCACCACACCCAGGCGCAGCGTGCCGGTCAGTCCGGACTGCAGCGCCGCCACCTCCTGGGTCAGCGCATCGCGGTCCGCCAGCAGGCGTTGGGCCCAGCGCAGCACCGTCTCGCCTTCCGGGGTCAGCCCCTGGAACGCGTGGCCGCGTCGCACCAGCGGCACCCCGAGACCGGTTTCAAGTTTCCTGATGGATTCGGAGAGCGCCGGCTGGGAAATATTGCATTCCTCGGCGGCCCGCGCGAAATGCTGTTCCCTGGCCAGCGCCACGAAGTATTCCAACTGCCTTAACATCACCTGTCCATTGCACCACGCGCCGCGGGTCACCACGTCGGGGCATGCGAAAACCGGCGCACCGCGGGATCACAATCCTGCGGTGCGCCGGTTCCGGCGAGCGAGCGCACGGCCCCGGGGCGGGCAGCTACTTGGAGATCTTGCCCGACATTCCCGCCAGGGCCCGGATGACCACCGGCTTGCAGGCGAACCAAGCTCCGGCGGTGACCGCGACGGCCACCACGAACATGATGACGCCCAGCCAGCCGTCGTCGCTGCGGGCGGCGAACATGTGGTTCAGGTTCGCCCGCGCTCCGGTGAGCAGCACCAGCAGCACGTGCATCACCAGGAAGCCGACAAAGAACAGCATGGCCGGGAAGTGCACCTTGCGGGCCGCTTCCATGGGCAATGCCTTGTCCAGCTTGGCAGGCCAAGCCGGGGACATGCGCAGCCCGGTGATGGCGGAGACCGGGGCGGCCAGGAACACGATCGCGAAGTAGGCCAAAACCTGCAGCGCGTTGTAGTTCAGCCAGCCGTTCTCGGCAGGCCAGTCCAGCGACAGGTACTGCAGGCCGGCGCTGAGCGCGTTCGGGAAGATGTCCCAGCTGGTCGGCACGATGCGCATCCACGCGCCGGTGGCGAACAACAGCACGATGAACACCACGCCATTGACGATCCACAGCACGTCCAGGCTCAGGTGCAGCCAGATTTCCAGACTGATCTTCTTGGGCTTGGTTTTGGTTTTGAACAGCCCGGTGTTGTTCCGGGTCCAGTAGGCCTTCGGCCGGGCGGTGGTGCGGATCAGCCAGCCGGAGCGGATGATCAGCACCATGAAGAAGGCGTTCAGGAAGTGCTGCCAGCCCAGCCAGGCCGGGATGCCGGTGGGCGCGTTCTGCGGCAGCGCGGAGTGCCCCGGATAGGCGGCCAGGAACTGCTCCCCCGCCGCGGTTCCGCGCCACCAGCGGGCAGCCAGCACCAGCAGGGCCAGGACAAGCACCACGCCGACGGCGATCCAGATCTTCTTCAGGGCCGGGTTTCCCGCCGCCTTGTCGGCGGTGCGGGCACCCTCCTTGGTTGTCAGCGACATGGAAATGACCCCCTGATCTAGCCGGCGGTGACTGGCTGCTTGGCCTCCAGCAGCTGCGTGAGCTGCGGGAGGATCTCGAACAGGTCGCCCACGATGCCGAAGTCGGCGATGTCGAAGATCGGCGCGTCCTCGTCCTTGTTGATAGCCACGATGCGCTTGGCGGTCTGCATGCCGGCCAGGTGCTGGATGGCGCCGGAGATGCCCACTGCAACATAGAGGTCGGGTGAGACGCTGACGCCGGTCTGGCCGACCTGGTGGCTCTGCGGGATGTAGCCGGAGTCCACGGCGGCGCGCGAAGCGCCAAGGCCTGCGCCCAGCGAGTCGGCGAGCGCCTCGACCAGCGAGAAGTTCTCCTTCGAGGCCAGGCCGCGGCCGCCGGAGACCACGATCTTGGCGGCGCGCAGCTCCGGGCGGGAGGACGCGGCGGCCAGCGGGGTCACGGATTCGATTTCAGCCGAGGCGGCGGTGGCCACCTCGATGGCGGTGGTGGCCAGCTGCGGGGTTGCTGCAGGCAGCGGCTCGGCACCGCTGGAGGCCACGGTGACCAGCGGGATGCCGGCGCCCGCGGTGGATTCGGTGACGTAGGTGCCGCCGAAGACCGAGTGCGAGGCGGCGATGCGGCCGTCGCGCTGCTCAAGCTCAACGGCTTCGAGCACCACCGGGTTGCCGGTGCGCGCCGACAGGCGGCCGATGACCTCGCGGGCCACGGCGCTGTTGGAAGCGAGCACGGCGGCCGGTGCGTAGGCCTCGATGGCAGCCTGCAGGGCGGCGACGGCGCTGGCCGCCGGGTGGGCGGCGGCCTGGGCGGTTTCGCCGATGAATACCTGCGCGGCGCCCTGCCCGCCGATGGCGGCGGCGGTGGCGGCGGAGTCGGCTGCGGTGGCGACGGCCACCGGGGTGCCCAGCTTGGAGGCCAGGGCCAGCAGGTGCGCGCCGCTGGCGGTCGGGGTGCCGTCTTCGGCCAGTTCGATGTGTACCAGGATGTTAGTCATGTCGTTCGTTCCTTAGATCAGCTTCTCGGCGGCCAGGTACGCGGCAAGTTCCTGCGCGGCCTGTCCCTCGTCGATGATTTTGACGCCGGCGGTGCGGGCGGGGCGGGCGGCGGAGGCCAGCACCCGGTTGCCCGCGGCGTGATCCGGCGCGCCCAGGCCCAGTTCTGCGGCGCTCTGCACGGCAACAGGCTTGCGCTTGGCGGCCAGGATGCCCTTGAACTTCGGGAAGCGGGCCTCGCCCATGGCCTCGGCCACGGAGATGACTGCCGGGATGGAAGCGCGCAGCGCGGTGGTGCCCGAGGCGTCCGAGCGGGTGCCGCGCACGGTGCCGCCGGAGATCTCCAGGGTGCCCAGCGGGCCGAGGAACGGAAGGTGCAGCAGTTCGGCGACCATGGCGGGGACCACGCCGCCGCGGCCGTCGGTGGACTCGTTGCCTGCGACGATCAGGTCGGCCTGCAGGCCCGAGAGCGCCTGGGCCAGCGCCCGGGCGGTGGCCAGCGCGTCGGATCCGGCCAGTGCGTCGTCCTGGACGTGCACCGCCTTGTCGGCGCCCATGCTCAGTGCCTTGCGCAGCGCTTCATTGGCGGCGGCCGGACCCATGGTCACCACGGTGATCTCCACCGACTTGTCAGCGTCCTTCTGCTTCAGCGCGGCTTCCAGCGCACGTTCGGTGATCTCGTCGATCACGCGGTCGCTGGCGTCGCGGTCTGCGCGTCCGTCGGAGGTGAGGTGGCGGCCTTCTTCGGTGTCCGGCACCTGCTTGATCAGCACTGCAATCTTCATGGTTTGCTCTTTTCTTGGTTCGGTTCCGCACCGCCCGGCTCCTCCGCCGGGTTGGGTGCGTTCACGGTGTGGCCGCGGGCGCTGCCCGTGCGCCGCCGCGCTTTCGCGTGGCGCGGGTCACGTTTCTGAAATACTATAACTAGATTCTAGTTTTTGTCTAGGGCAGGGAGTGGACGAAGTTCCGCTTCGCCCGCACCCCGCCCTGCCCGGCCGCTCAGTCCTGCGGCGCCGGGCGGTTGCGCGGCGGCAGCCACAGCCCGCGGGCCTGGGCCACGACCTTGCCGCCGGCCTCGATCTGGCCCCTGACCCAGATCTTGCGGCCGTCGATTTCCTCGACCCACGCGGTCAACTCCAGCTCTTCGAACAGCGGGACCGCGTGGTCGTAGTCCACGGTCAGCGACCGGGTGAAGATCCACTGGTCCACGGTTCCAGCGGCGAAGCCCATCAGGTGGTCCAGCAGCGTGGCCACCCAGCCTCCGTGCACCCGGCCCGGAGGACCCTGGTAGGGCAGGCCCAGCCGGGTGGAGGTGCGCACGCCGTTCTCCCCGTCCATGCGCAACGACACCGGCGGGGCCATCGGGTTCAGCGCCCCGGAGACCGGCGAGCGGTCCATGTAATCGCCCTTGCGGTCCTTGAAGAGGTCGGGAACCATCGCGCTCTCCGGAGCGATTTCCCCGCGCAGCAGCTCAAGCACCTCGTCCAGGCGCTCGACCAGTTCAGGGGCGGCCGGGGTGCGCACATCCAGCCGGACCATGGCATCCAGCAGCTCGCGCACCTGACCGGCGGCTTCCAGCAGCTTCTCCCCGCCGGCCGCGCGGACCTTCTCCCCGCCGTCCGGCAGGGCCACCTGCCTAGTCATTGCCCAGGATCAATGCGCTCGTCGGTACGCCGGTGCCGGCGGTGACCAGCACGTTGCGGGCGTTTTCCACCTGGTTCACCGCGGTGCCGCGCAGCTGGCGCACACCCTCGGCGATGCCGTTCATGCCGTGGATATAGGCCTCGCCCAGCTGGCCGCCGTTGGTGTTGATCGGCAGGCGGCCGCCCAGCTCGATGGCGCCGTTCTTGATGAAGTCCTTGGCCTCGCCGCGGCCGCAGAAGCCGAATTCCTCCAGCTGGGCCAGCACGAACGGGGTGAAGTGGTCGTAGAGCACCGCGGTGTCGATGTCCTCCGGGCGCAGCCCGGTGTCGTTCCACAGCTGGCGTGCCACGTTGCCCATCTCCGGCAGCGGGCGGTCGCCGTCCTTGCGGTAGTAGCTGACCATGGTGTGCTGGTCGTAGGCAGCGCCCTGGGCGGCGGCGCGGATGGTCACTGCCTTGCCCGGCAGGTCCTTGGCGCGTTCCGGGGTGGTGATGACAAACGCCTGGCCGCCGTCGGATTCCTGGCAGCAGTCCAGCAGGTGCAGCGGATCGGCGATCCAGCGCGAGTTCTGGTGGTCTTCCAGGGTGATCGGCTTCTCGTAGAACCAGGCCTTCGGGTTGGTGGCCGCGTGCTTGCGGTCGGCCACCGCCACGCGGCCGAAGTCCTCCGAGGTGGCGCCAGTCAGGTGCATGTAGCGCTGGGCGAACATGCCCACCCAGGAGGCCGGGGTCATCAGGCCGAAGGGCAGGGTCCAGGCGTAGGCGGCGGCGCGGGCGTCCGGGGCCATGCCCGCGGTGCTCATCGCCTGCCCGAAGCGGGCGCCGGAGCGCTCGTTGAAGGCGCGGTAGCAGACCACGGTCTTGGCCACGCCGGTGGCCACGGCCATGGCGGCGTGCAGGATGGTGCCGGCGGCGGCGCCTCCCCCGTAGTCCACGTGGCTGAAGAAGTTCAGCTCCTTGCAGCCCAGGCCGCGGGCGACCTCGATGGCGGGGTTGGTGTCCATGGAGTAGGTGACCATGCCGTCCACGTCCTGCGGGTTCACCCCGGCGTCGCGGCAGGCGGCCAGGGCGGCCTCCTGGGCCAGCTGCAGCTCGGAGCGGCCGGAGTTCTTGGAGAACTCGGTGGCGCCGATGCCTACGATGACTGCCTTATTCAGCAGGTTGCTCATGCCGATTCCCCTTTCGATGGGATCACGATGTCTACGGTGCCCGTCACGTGCGGGCCCAGGGAGTTGGTGCCGACCACCTTCACCACGACGTTTTCCCCGTCCACGGAGTCCACGGTGCCGGTGAAGACCATCTCGTCGCCCGGGAAGTTGGTGGCACCCAGGCGGATGTTGATGCGGCCCACGCGGGCGGCCGGGCCGGCCCATTCGCCCACGTAGCGGTTGACCAGCGCATTGGTGGTCAGGATGTTCATGAAGACGTTCGGGGTGCCGGCGGCCTGGGCGACGTCCTTGTCGTGGTGCACCTTCTGGAAGTCGCGGGTGGCGATGGCCCCGGTGACGATCAGCGTGGCGGTGATCGGGATGCGCAGCTCGGGCAGCGCCTCCCCGGCCTGCACCTGCTCGGCGGTCAGCTGCCCGGCGCGGGCGGCGGTGTCGACGGTGCTCATGCGGCGCCCCCTGCCGGACGGGCTACCGGGAGGACCAGCTCGGCGTCCATGCGCTCTGCGGCGATGTGCAGCGGCATGCCGATCTGCACGTCTTCGCGGGCCACGCCCTCCAGGTTCATGACCACGCGGACGCCCTCTTCAAGCTCCACCACTGCCACGATGTAGCCCGGCTCGAACGGCGGGACGATCGGGTGGTACATGACCACGTAGCTGTGCAGCATGCCGCGGCCCGACATGGTCTTCGGGGACCAGTGCAGCGAGTTGCACTCGGGGCACATCGGCACCGGCGGGTGGCGCAGCTCGTTGCAGTCGTCGCAGTGCTGGATGCTCAGCTCGCCGCGCTCGTTCAGGGACTCGAAGAAGAAGGCGTTGTCCAGGTTGATGGCCGGGCGGGGACGCAGGGCCTGGCTCTTGGCCGTGGCCGGGGTCTCGGTCAGCGTTTCGCTCATTACAAGTTCCTCTTTTCAGGGTTGTACCACAGGGTGCGGAAGCGCATGGTGCCCACGCGGTCGCCCTGCTGGTCGGTGTAGGTGGTCAAGGTGGTGATGAAGTAGCCTTCGCCCAGGCCCGTCTGCTTGGGGCCGACGAAGGATTCGACCTTCTCGCTGGCGGTCAGCAGGTCGCCGGGGACCAGGTAGCGGTCGTATTCCTGGTCGCAGTTCACTGCCACGACCTTCGGGTAGCCGCACTCAGCCAGGTGGGCATAGGCGCGGTCCACGTCGGATTCGATCTCCGGGTCCGAGGGGTTGATCATGTTCCAGACCTGCAGCGCCGAGGGCGGGGCCACGACGTCCGGGTGGCCGGCGGCGCGGGCGGCCTCCGGATCCAGGTAGATCGGGTTGGTTTCCTCCATCGCGTCGCACAGGTGGTGGATCATGGGCCGGTTGACCTCGTCGCGGGCGACGCTGATCCTCTCGTTGCCAGCGGCGATCATCTCGCCGATCAGGACATTGGGATCCTGGCTCATACTGTCTCCTTAATGGTGGTTTCGGCGGGCTTCAGCGGCAGCAGGTGGGCGCGGCCGTTCTGCTCGAACAGGGCTTCCAGCTGCGCCAGGGCGGATTCGTCCAGCACCTCGAAGGCGATCTCCCGCCCCGGGCGGTGGAAAACGTTCTCGTTGACCAGCCAGGCCTCGCGGCGCAGGCTGGGCTTGTTGATCTTCTGGGTGGCGGTCACCGGCACGTCGGAGACCACCGAGAGGAAGCGCGGGGCCCACTTGGTGCCCAAGTCCGGCTGGGACTCCAGGAACCGCGCGAAGTCGACCGGGTCGAAGGACTGCGGGTCATCGAACTGCAGCGTGGCCATGACCTGGTCGCCGGTGCGGGCGTCGGGCACCGGGTAGACGGCGGCCAGGGTGACCCCCGGGTAGCGGGAGAGCACACGCTCCACCGGGGCGGCGGAGAAGTTCTCGCTGTCCACGCGCAGCCGGTCCGAGGTGCGGCCGGCGAAGTAGAAGTAGCCCGCCTCGTCGCGGTAGGCCAAATCGCCGGTGAGGAACGCGGTGCCGCGCACGCGCTCGGCCACGGCTTCCGGGTTCTTGTAGTAGCCCTCGAACAGGGCCGCGCCGGTGAGGTTCACCAGTTCGCCGATGGCCTCGTCCGCGTTCAGGATGCGCCCGTTCTCGGAGAAGATCGCCCGCGGGCACTGCTCCATGGTGTCCGGGTTGACCACCGCGGCGTCCATGCCCTCGGGGGCTGTGCCCAGCGCGCCCGCCGGGCTGTCGTCCGAACGCTTCAGGGTCAGCCCGCCCTCGGAGGCCCCGTAGCTTTCGGTAGGCCAGACGCCGTAGCGGCGGTGGAACTCGGCCAGGTCGAACTCGCTGGCCTCGGTGCCGAAGCAGGAGCGCAGGTAGGTGTCGGCCTCCGCGGCCTTCTCCGGCTGGGCCAGCACGTAGGACAGCGAGCGTCCCACGTAGTTGAAGTAGGTGGCCTTGTAGCGCATCAGATCCGGCAGGAAGCCGGAGGCGGAGAACTTGCGGGCCAGGGCGAAGGTGCCGCCGGTGTACAGCGGGTTGGCCCAGCAGGCGAAGATGCCGTTGCCGTGGAACAGCGGCATGGAGTTGTAGCTGACGTCCTGGCGGCCCAGGCCCATGTGCTGGAATTCCGCAGTGCGGAACAGCCGCCCGGTGGTGCAGATGACTGCTTTCGGGTCCCCGGTGGAGCCGGAGGTGAACAGCAGCAGCAGCGTGGTATCCGGGTCCCCGGCCGCCGGCGCCTCCGGGCGCGGCAGGTGGCGCAGCGAATCCAGCTCGCGGGCGTACTCCGCGCTCTCGATGTAGCGGGTCTGCGCGGCGGGCACCCCGGAGTCCACCCCGTTGAAGTAGCCTTCCAGCTCGCGGGTGGTCAGCAGGATCTCCACGTCGGTGTACGCGATGTCGCGGGCCAGCTCCTCGCCGCGGCGGGTGAGGTTGATGCCCACCACGGTGGCGCCGGCGTAGGCCGCGCCGCCGATGGCGAAGATGTATTCGGGGTCGTTTTCAAGCATCACGCCCACGTGGAAGGGCTTGCCTTCGTCGTGCAGCGAGAGCAGCAGATGCGCGCGGACCTTGCATTCTGCCACGACTTCCGCCCAGGTCCAGATGCGCCCCTCGAAGAGCAGGCCGGGGTGGTGGTCCTCGGCTCGCAGGTCAAGTAGATCTCTGGTAGTTTGAAGTTTCGTTTCGAGAACGGTGTTCATTGTCAATCCTTAAGGGTGAGGTTGGAGACCTGTGGCTTGCCGCTGGCCGCGCCTGCCGGCTTCGTCGCTGGAATGAAAAGGACCACGACGATGGTCAGCAGGCAGGTGGCGATGAGCACACCCACGACGAGCAGGAAGCCGGTCATCGAGACGAACGTGTTCTCGCCTGCTGCAACGGGCGAGAACACGAGCAACAGGCCCACGACCGAGGCGGCAACCGCCTGGAAGGCCGTACGGGTCACTGCATTGACGCCCGTGGCGGTGCTGGTCTGTTCCGGCAGCACGCATTCGACGATCACTGTCGGCATTCCCGAGTAGAGGAAGCCGGTTCCGAAGATCACCACCACCATGCCGGAGATGACCACCGCGATGCTGGTCGGGTCGATGCACACGATCAGCAGGCCGATGATGGTCAGCAGCGAGCCGATCATCAGGCCCATGCGGGCCCCGAAGCGGCTGGAGATCCGGCCGATCAGCGGCGAGATCGCAAAGGCCGCGGCGGCGGTGATGAAGCCGAGCAGGCCGGTCACGGAGGCGCTCAGCCCCAGGCCCACCGGCAGCTCCATGACGCTGCCGTCCGCCAGCGGGATGCTGTTCGGATTGCGGTACAGGGTCACGGTGAGGATATTCGTGGTGCCGATCGGGCCGATAGCGATCAGCGCGGTGGCCAGCATGCCCAGGGCGAACTTGCGCTGGGCGAACATCCGCACGTCGATCATCGGCTCGCGGGTGCGCAGCTCCCAGCGGACCCACAGCGCCAGCAGCACCAGTCCGCCGACCAGGAAGAGCAGCACCTGAGGGTTGGCGAAGCCCAGGGACTTGCTCAGGGTCAGGCCGTACAGCGCGCCGGCGATGCCGATGCCGAACATCAGGCCGCCCGCCCAGTCCACGTGCACCGCGGAGGCCAGCGAGGACTTCGGTTCGCGGGTGATGCCGAAGTGCACCAGCGCCGCGGCCGCGCAGGCGAAGATCGCCGCGGTCCAGAAGATCCAGTGCCAGGTGGCGTAGTCGAGGAACAGTCCGCCGCCGAGCATGCCGCCCGCGCCGGCGATCAGCGCGGAGGTGGAGACCACCGCAATGCCGGTGCCGATCTTGTGCTCCGGGAAGGTGGAGCGCACCATGCCGATGGCCAGCGGCAGCACCGCGCCGGACACGCCCTGCAAGGCGCGGCCGGCAACCAGGATGCCGAAGGTCGGGGCGATCGCGCTGATGACCGAGCCCAGTGCCGAGAGCAGCAGCACCCAGACCAGGATCTTGCGGCGGCCGAACTGGTCGCCCAGGCGTCCGACGAAGCTGGTGGCCAGCGCCGCGACCAGCGAGTAGGAGGTGACCACCCAGACCAGCTGGGAGAGGTCGGAGGTGAAGAACTCGCCCGGCGTGTACAGCAGCTGCACCGCCATGGAGGTTTCGAAGGCCGCGACGACCTCCGCGATCACCAGGATCGCCAGTACTGCCGCCACGCTCTGTCCGGCGTGGGTGCGGGCCTTGCCCGCTGCTGCTGGCGTGCTCACGCGGTGTCTCCGTCCAGGATTGCTGCTGCGAGTTCTTCGGATACCTGCCCTGCGGTGCCCCAGAGCACGTCGAGTTCGCGCATCCACAGGAAGAAGCGGTGGATGTGGTTGTCCAGGTCGGCGCCCATGCCGCCATGCAGGTGCTGGGTGGTGTGGACCACGCGGAAGCCGGCCTCGCGGGCCAGCCAGGACGCGCCGAAGGCAGCTTCCGCGCCGTCGCCGTCGTTGTCCAGCTGCCAGGCGGCGTCGATGGTGGACAGCCAGGTGGTTTCAGTGTCGATGAACGCGTCCGCCGCGCGCAGGGCCACCCCCTGGTTGGTGGCGATGGCGCGCCCGAACTGCTTGCGCTCGTTGGTGTAGGCGGCGGTGCGGCGCAGCGCCTCGGCTCCCACGCCGGAGATCAGCGCGGCGGCTGCGGTGAGCAGGCGCGGGCGGATCCAGGCGGAGACCGCGCCGGCCGGCTGGTCGGCGCCGATCAGGTCGGCTGCCTCGATCTGCACGCCGGTGAAGGACAGCTCGGCGTGCTGCTGGCGGGACAGGCCGCGGTACTCGTCCACCGCGATGCCTGCGCGGTCAGCCTCGATGAGCGCGGTCAGCTGGCCGGATGCGGTGTGGAACTGCACCATCAGGTGAGTGGCCGAGGGGACCAGGTAGCCCAGCTCGATGCGGCCGTCCAGCACCCAGCCGGTGCCGGCGGCGGTGCCGTTGACGCGGCGGCGCACCTCCGGCTGCAGCGCGGCGATGCGCACCGAGCCTTCGGAAATGCCTTCGAGCAGCTGCTCGTGGCCGCCGAATTCGGCGATGGCCAAGGCGGCGACTGCGGTGGTGATGAACGGGATGCGGCCCAGGGTGCGGCCCTGCTCACGGGCGACAAGCGCCAGCCCGGCCATGCCCAGTCCCGGCTCCTCCTCGTCCATCGGCAGCAGCGCGTCGATCAGTCCGGACTCCACGACCTGGCCCCACAGGGCCTCGTCGTAGGCGGCGCCGGCCTTTTCGCCGGCGGTGTACAGCTCGTCGGTGCTCAGCGAGGAGAAGATCTGCGCGGCCAGGTCGGTCAGGCCCTGCTGCTCCTCGTCCAGCGAGAACTCCATGCTCGGGGCCTCGATGGTGTTGTTAATGCTCGCGGTGCTCAACGTGCGCTCCTTGCCATGCCGAGGGTGGTCCAGGCGACGATTTCGCGCTGGATTTCGGCGACTCCCCCGCCGAAGGTGTTGATCTGGGCGCCCAGGTTCATCAGGGCCAGGCGTCCGGTGTCGAAGTTCCATGGGGCGTCCGAGATGCGGGTGGCGGTGCCGCCCACGATCTCCAGCAGCGACCGGTACACGTCGATCACGGTTTCGGTGGCGAAGACCTTGGCGGCGGAAGCCGAACCCGGATCCAGCGATCCCTGGGCGGTGGTCTCCACGAGCTTCCAGTTCAGCAGGCGCATGGCGCGCAGCCGGGCGGTGGAGGTGGCCAGCAGCGAGCGGACCCAGGGCTCGTCGCCCAGCGGGGTGCCGTCGGCGGTGACCTGGTCCTTGAGCCATTCGCGGACCTCGTCCAGCTGGGCTTCGCAGATGCCGCTGAAGGCGGCCAGGCCCACACGTTCGTGGTTCAGCTGGGTGGTGATCAGCTTCCAGCCTTCGTTTTCCTTGCCCACGACGTTGGTGACCGGAACGCGGATGTTGTCGTAGTAGGTGGCGGTGGTGCTGAAGCCGCCCACGGTGTGGATCGGGGTGGCGGAGAAGCCGGGGTCGGTGGTCGGCACCAGGATCAGCGAGATGCCCTTGTGCTTCGGGGCATCCGGGTCGGTGCGGGCGGCCAGCCAGATCCAGTCGGCGCCGTCGCCGCCGGAGGTGAAGACCTTGGAGCCGTTGATGACGTACTCGTCGCCGTCGCGCACCGCGCGGGTGGTCAGCGAGGCCAGGTCGGTGCCCGCCTCCGGCTCGGTGTAGCCGATGGACACGACCAGCTCGCCGGCCAGGATCTTGGGAAGGAAGTAGTCCTTCTGCTCCTGGCTGCCGTGGCTCATCAGGGTCGGGCCCACGGTGGTCATGGTGATCATCGGGATCGGGGCGTCGGCGCGGTAGGCCTCGTCGTAGAAGACGAACTGCGCGGCTGGGCCGCGGCCTTGGCCTCCGTACTCGACGGGCCATCCGATGCCGAGCCATCCGTCCTGGCCCATCTGTCGCTGCACTGCGGAGTGGACCGGGCCCCCGGCCTCACCTTCTTGCTTCAAGCCCGCGCGCACCTCGTCGGTGAGGAGCGTTGCGAAATAGGAGCGAAGCTCCTCGCGGAGAGACTGGATCTCCGTGGAAGAACGTAAATGCATTACGTTGCCTTTCGTCTTTGACTAGGCGTTTACCGAAAATAACGGTGGAATGTGATTCAGATTACTTACCGGCCGGCAAGTAGTCAACGCCTTGCGCGCTGAACGTTGTTCGGCTACCCGGAGGAATTCCCCAGGGATAAATATGTCTTTTCGCAAAGCCCTCTTCGCGGGGCGCAACGACCCCCGCTGCGAAGAAATGCGTTTCTTTCCACCGAACCAGAGCCCACCGGCGCCGAACCGTCTTCCGCGAATCTGTTAGCCAGGCTCCGCGTCGCAAAGTGGCAATTGATCCTGGCTGAACAAAAATTGGAATCTTATTGCAGTTCAACGGGGGATCCAGCGGATGCAGGCGACCCGAGCGGCGCTGGGCGCCGGACGACACAAGGACCTGGTGGCGCAGTGGGCCGGTGAAGCCGCCCTCGACCGGCCAAGAATGCCGTCCGCAGCAAGAAATGATGATTTTTCAGCCCCGCTGCATCGCGGAGCTTCGGTAGCGAGCAGCCAATGGCTCCTGTGAAAATCCAGCAGTCCCGGCCACTGGGATGAAAAATCCCCCGGAAATTTTTCCGGGGGAAGATCGGTGGCAGAAAACTGCCGAAATCAAGCAATCGACGGGGGCTCTCCTCGTAATAAACCCGTCGATTCGAGCCTTCGGAAGGTGGTCCGTATTGCTCCTCGGACGAACGCCTGCCGCTGGTTCCCGCTGGTCGATCAAGCGCGGTGCCCTGGACTCATAGTCCGCGCGCCGGCCAGCGGTTCGGCAGTTTCATTCCAGCGGGAACCCGGACGCGCAACGCAGCCCTGGCATGGAGTCAGTGGGCGGAGCTGGTCGCGTCGAGCACCTCGTGGATGAACGCATAGACGATCTCGCGGCGGCGTTCGGGCGTCATCCCCGGAACCACCATGCGGTCATCGGTGAAAACGATCTCCCGGTGCAGCATGTCCATGATCAGGATGGCCTTGACCTGGTCCTCGTCGCTCATGTTCGGGAGCATTGCCAATTCCATGGTGCGGCGGCGGTGGTACTCGATCCGTTCCTTGATCTCATCCGGCAGCCAGGTATTGCTGCTGTTGATGGCCAGCACTTCCACCGCGCGCGAGTGAGAGAGCAGGACTTGCGAATAGGTGTAGAGGAATTCCCAGCGCTGCTGCGCGTCGGGGAAGCGCTCGGGAGCCCGCTCCAGCAGCTCGTCAATGGCATCCAACAGGGGCGAGAGGATTCCGGAGAGGATATCGACCTTGCTCTTGAAGTGGTAGTACAGCGCGGCCTTTGTGAAATCCAGTTGCGCGGCGATGGCGCTGAGCGGGGTTCCTGCATAGCCGTGCTCGACAAACAGATCGGTGGCGACATCGAGGATCTTTTCGCGGCTGCCCTGCTTCTCTCCGGACGGCTTCATGGGGCGTTGCTCAGTCTTCACGTTCTTGATTCCTTAGCTGTGGACGCTAAACCCGATCATATCCGGTGCGCGGGAATGACACTGAGTCGCCGTTTTCCTGCAAAATAATTCGCCGCACCCGGCTGGCCTATTCTGCAGCCCGGTGCGGCGCATGGGTCGATCAATTGCCGGCTACTTCACGGCAGCGTCCTTGAGCTCAACGGAACCTTCCGCGACTGCCGCGGCCGTGGCGACTCCGCGGTCCAGCACGATCTTCCCGTCGGCGAGCACCTGGAACAGGGCGCCGTCGCTGGTGTTCCAGATGCGGGTTTCCAGCATTTGCCCCGGGAAGACCGGAGCGGCGAAGCGGGCGTTGATTGAGCCCAGGCCTCGTTCGGCCAGCAGCCGCGAGTTGCGCACCAGCGCAAGGGCCGCCATGCCGTAGGTGCACAGGCCATGCAGCACCGGGCGAGGGAAGCCGACCTTGCTGGCCATCACGGGGTCGGAGTGCAGCGGGTTGCGGTCGCCGTTCAGGCGGTACAGCAGCGCCTGATCGACGCTGGTCGCCTGCGTGATGACTGCGTCAGGTTCGGTTGCCGGATCGGTCCAACCGCCAGCTCCTTCCGGTCGCGGCCCATAGCCGGTTTCGCCGCGGATGATCATGGAGATCACTGTCGTGGCGACCAGCTGGTCTTCAGGGTCCACCAGATCGGTGGTCAGCTCGATGATTGCGTTCTTGCCTTGGTCGTAGACGGCGCTCATGTAGCTGCGCGGGGTGAGGGAACCTTGCGGGGCGAGTTGCCGGTGCAGTACGAGCGACTGGCCTCCGTGCAGGATCTGGTGCAGCTTGAAGTCTCCGAGGTGATCCATGGAACCGCCACTGCCGCCGAGGACGACAGGGAAGGTCGGGAAGACCTTTTGGCGGACCCCAAAAGAATTCTCGGTAGTGTATTCGATGCCTTCGGTTGCGTCCGGACGCCCGGCACCGATGCTCAGCGCATAGAGCAGGGCTGCATCGCTGTCCCAAGTGGCAGGTTCTCCTACGGTAACCTTGCCGATATTCTCAGTAAAAATTGCCATGATCTTGCCCTTCCATCCCGCAATCTTATGATGCGAATCACTTATCCCCACCAAGACTATAACTAGATTCTAGTTTTCGTCTAGGGCTTCCCCGGGACAGGATCTGCTTTGGATGCTTGCCTCAGGGATTGCCCAGATCAAGAACGGGAAGCTGCCGGCCCATAGCAGAGCCATAGGCCAGCTTTTGGCATTGCTGGCAATGAACACCCCTCGAACCTGAGAGAAACCTCTTGATTCTCGAAGATGCCTCCTTGCCCGAAGACCCACTTCTAAGCTCAGGGGCATACAGGGTCGCTCTGTATAGATCCATGGCAACCGAACGTCGGGATGCGCATCCGACTTCACGTACGTCCCTAGAGAAAGGCGTGACATGAGCAACGAGAATTTTCCCAACACCAGCCCGTCTCCCGATCTGTCCGAGCCGGCCAGCGGGACGGGAGTCCCTCCCCAGCCACCGGTGCCCCCGGCTCCGCCAGTTCCTCCAGTGAATGACCAGTTCCTCCCTGAGCACGTGGAAACCGACTCTGCATCGCGCGTCGGCGCTGCCCACGGCGGGCAGGACGAATCCAAGCTAGCCCAGGCCGGCGAGGCGACCAAGGACCTTGCCGCCGAGGGCCAGCATTCGGCAGCCGAAGTCATGGACACCGCGAAGCAGGAAGCGACCATGGTCGCTGGCCAAGCCAAGGAACAAGCTGCCCACCTCTTTGAAGAGCTCGGCGCGGATTTGCGCGAGCAAACTTCGCTGCAGCAACGCAAGGTTGCCGAGAACCTTCGAGATATCAGCAACGAGTTCCGCTCAATGCTCGACCAATCGCAGGCCACCGGCACCGCGGCTACGCTGGTGGATCAGGCGTCCCATCACAGTGGCCGCGTCGCGGACTGGTTGGACCAGCGTGAACCCGGCGATCTGGTGGACGAGGTCAAGGATTTCGCCCGCAAACGCCCCGGCGCGTTCTTGGGCATCGCCCTGGGCGCTGGCTTGCTGGCGGGTCGAATCACGCGCAACGCCAGCGCCTCGAAAGAACGTCAGCGGCAGTCGCCAGAGGCAACCGCCAATGCCCCGGCGGGCACCAGCTATCCTTCCGAGCGACCGCACGCCGAACCGCTGAAGACCGCTCCCCGTGTCACGCCGCCACCGGTGGGGCAGGCCGATCCATCGGCGCTTCGCACCGGCACGACCGAGGACGAGCTGAACGACAATCCACTTCAGAAATACCCAGGGCTGAACCCGCGCCCTGAAGACTACCGGTAGGAGGCACCGATGAGTCATTCTGCTCCAGACTACGAACCTCATCCAGAGAACCCCGATACCCGCCCCCATAACCCCCGGATGGAAGAACCAAACAGTCTGGGAACCCTCTTCAGCGACCTGACGCAGAACGTTTCGGTCCTGGTCCGGCAGGAAGTGGAGCTGGCCAAGACAGAGCTGAAGGAGTCCGCGAGCAATGCGGGCAAGGGGGCCGGGATGTACGCCGGAGCCGGGATCGCAGCGCATTTCGTCCTGCTTTTCCTCTCCGTAGCCGCATGGGTAGGAATCGGCCAGTGGACTGGCCATGGCTGGTCCGCGGTGATCGTCGCGGTGATCTGGGCAGTCATTGCCGCGATTCTCGCGGTCGTGGCGCGCAAGCAGCTCAAGTCGGTCAAGGGCATGCCGAAGACCGCCCAAACAGTGAAGAAGATCCCGTCAGCTTTCAATCCGAAAGAGGAAACCCGATGAGCAAGGATTCAAATGAACTTCGAGCAGACATCGCGCAGACCCGCGATGAGCTGCGCAACGATGTCGATGCGATTGTCGACAAGGTCAGCCCCAGCCACATCGCACACCGGCAAACCGCCAGAATCAAGGATTCGGTGAGCAGGGTCAAGGAAACAGTCATGGGACGGAGTGAAGACGTGAGCGAACGAACCCAGCAAGCAGCGCACGATGCCAGCGACGCAGTCCATGAAGCACCGCAGAAGGTCGCAGAGCAGACCCGCGGCAACCCCCTGGCCGCCGGGCTCATCGCTTTCGGTGCGGGGCTGCTCGCCTCGTCCCTTATTCCGGGAAGCCGCCAGGAGGAAGAGATGGTTCAACGCTTGAAGGACAAGGCCGAGCCGTTGACGACTGAGCTTAGCGATGCGGCCAAGCAGGTGGCTGAAGACATGAAAGAGCCGGTGTCGGCCGTAGTGGATGACCTCAAGGACACCGCTCAGCAATCCGTGGATCGGGTGAAATCGGAGGCCGTGAGCGAATCCGAGCATCTGAAGCAAGAAGCCAAGAGCAGCGTCCAGGACTACAAGGATCAAGCCTGACGAAAACCGATTAGCGCCAGGGCCGGCATCCCTCACAGGATGCCGGCCCTGGTGCGCGACGCGAGCGAGTCACGACAGGAGCATCGGCGTCCCCTGCTGAGCGGGCAGGGTCTGCTCCGATACGCTGGGCGCATGGGGTTGGATCCCGTATAACGATCGATTGATCTGGTCGATGAGATCTTGGAGCGATGCGACTTTCCCGCGCCAGAACGCATCATTCTCCCGAGCCCGGAATCCCTCGTACCCGTCATTCGACTCAATCAGCTCAACAAAGTGATCGCGATAAGCGCAAAGCGCAGCATTCAGCTCGGCGATTTGATCATCGTCGAGGTGGATGTTCAATAACGACCCTGACATTTCAGACCTTCCTTGCATCCCGAGGTGGGCCTGACGGCTTTGCCAGGCACACACTTCGAACAACTACTTAGGCCCTACCAGAAATTTCCCGCTACGACAGCGGAAATCGTGAATAAGGCCGCCACTGCATATCTCTCCGCTTCGCTGTTTCGCGCAACTGCGAAGCACCTTGTGCTTCTTGGCAGCGCATACCGAGCCTCGAAGCTTACCGCGGCGAAATGGACCCGTGTGGGGAAAGTGCCTGATCTCGACATGCCTCAGCGGCCAATCCAAGCCCGCACATTACCGAGAACAACGCGCCATCGACAACCAGCGGTTCATGAATCAGGCCAGCGGCACTGCGATGGCCGCTCGCCTCGGCTCTCGTCCCAAATGCTGTGGCTAGGGTCAACTCGCTAGTTCCTTGGGAGCCTCGCCCTTTGCCGCCGTTGAAATCTTGATGCGACGCGGCTTCGCGGCCTCAGCCACCGCGATGTCAAGGCGCAGGACACCGTCTGCGTAACGAGCTTGGATGGATGCCGGATCGAGATGGTCGCCAAGCACCAGCTCTCGGCTGAACTGGCCCCAAAGGCGCTCGGAGCCCGCGATATATTGACGGCCTTCCGGCTTGGCGCGTTCGGCACGAATCGTGAGAATGCTTTTTTCCACAACCATCTCGATTTGCTGGGCCTCCATGCCGGGAAGGTCGAACTCCGCGTGGAACCCTTCCTCGTCCCGCCACGCCTCCATCGGCATGGCGTGGACTGGCTCGGAGCTGAGCTGGGTGTTGAAAGCGCGTTGGACCAAGCGGTCGAAATCGCGAAGAACGTCGGTTTGCATCATCGAAACTCATTCCTTTCGAAGCTGATACTCGGTGATGGTGCAATTCATATCCCGTCAGATCTATGTCTGACGATGTAGATTTTATAACATGGCCTCGTGGCGGTACGCAAGATGCCGCGGGGAGTGTTTTTCGGGAAATGCGGAGAAACTTGGGCAGGCGCAGGCCTCGCCTTCGACGGCTGCCGATGCCCCGGCATGAGCGCACAGTGAATAGTAGAAGCCGTATCCGTTGCCATCCCGCCAAGGATCGGCACTGGAGTTCAAGCTCACGGAATGCAGGCAGCTGCTTCACCACCGGCTCCGAGGCGTCGATGTTCCTGGAGCATAGTTCCCCGCGGTCCACCGGGCCTCGGCAACCGGGCGTCGTGATATCGGTGCACCCGGTTCAGGGGAAGCCCCGGTTTGTCCCAGCGGCCCTGGGCTCCTACGCATCCCGTACCCTTCCGCTGGGCGGGAGGAGCCCTTTGCCGACCAGAACCCGCAGGTGCCTCCGCGCGGGGGCACTGAGATGCCCTGGATAATTCTTAAGCTGTTCCGCCGTGGGACGAGATACTGGTGCGTTCCCGGCAATGGCGTAATCGCACGACATCAGGAATCCAAATGCGCAAGAAGGCAACGCCGCTGGCGGGATGCTTCCTTGCTGCATCCCGCGCCTTGTCCGCGCGGGCACGCGAACGTGAGCCAGCTTTTTCTTGGAAATGATTCTTGCCCAGCGACGATTCGAGCGGAGTTTGCGCAGGATGTCCGCAGGGACAGTTCACACGCCAAAGGGCGCAGCACTCCCCGGCGGGCTCCGGGGAGTGCTGCGCCCTTTGGCGTGTTGCCCTAAATCAAGTCGCCAGCCGGTTCGGCCTTGACCGGCATCACCATGGCGGCATCCTGCGGTACCCAGACCTTCGGGGTGCGGCTGAGCATGAATGCGATCACCAGGGCGGCGAGGCCGAAGACCGCGACGAAGCCGAAGGCCTCGAAGACGCCCTGCTCCCCCACCGCGGTGGTGACCGGGTCCTGGTGGCGGGCCAGCAGGTAGGCGCCCACGGCGGTGGCCACGGACTGGCCGATATTGCGCACCATGGTGTTGGTTCCGGCGCTCTCCGAGGTATGCGTCTCGGGAACCGCCTCGATCAGCACGTTCGGCAGGGCGCCGAAGGTCAGGGCGATGCCCACCGCGTTGACCGACATGGCCACCAGGAAGACCAGCATGTTGCCCAGGGTGAACATGATTGTTGCGACAGCGGCGAGCATCAGCAGCAGGCCGGTGATGAACACGAAGCGCGCGTTGAACACCTGGGCGAGCTTGCCGCCCAGCGGGGAGAAGAAGTAGCCAAGCAGCGCGGTGCCCCCGCTGAAAAGGCCCGCGGCCGCGGCGGAGAAGCCCAGCCCGAAGCCCATTTCCACCGGGTACTGCAGTACGTACTGGCTCGGCACCGACATGCCGCCGATAGGCCCGACCGCAGCCAGGAAGGTGGCGGTCATGACCAGGGCGATCTGGCGGTTCTTGAACATCTTCAGGTTCACGATCGGGCGTTGGGAATGCAGTTCCCACCAGACCCATACGGCGACGATTACCAGACCGGCGATCAGCAGTCCGCCGCCGCCCAGCGAGGCCCAGCCGGCCTTGGCGCTGTTGGACAGGCCCAGCAGGATGCCGGAAGCACCCAGCGGCAGCAGCAGCGCGCCGGCGACATCCAGCCGGCCGGAAGTGGTTTCGCGGGGCTTGTCCTTCGGAAGCACCACGAGCACGGCGATGACCGCCAGCACTGCCAGCACGCCGGCGAATAGGAAGATTCCATGCCAGGAGAAGGAGTCGATCATCAGGCCGGCAATCAGGGCGCCGCCGGCGCCGGCGATCAGCGCGGAGGCGCCGATCATGGAGACGCCCACGGGCAGGCGCTTCTCGTCGAGGTGCTCGCGGGCCAGGCCGAATGCCAGACCCATGACGGCACCGGCCGCACCTTGGATGCCGCGGCCGAGGATGATCATTTCAAGGCTGCTGCCGACCAGGGAGATCAGCGAGCCGATGGCGGCCAGGGCTAGCACCACCACCATGACCCGGCGCCTGCCGTACAGGTCGCCGAAGCGTCCGCCGAGCAGCGCCGCCGACGCGGACACCAGAAGGTAGATGGTGACCACCCAGGCCACGGCATTCGCATCCACGTGGAAGTCCGCCATGAGCGTCGGGAGGGTTACGTACATCATTGAAAGCTCGAACGCTGAAACAATCTCTGTCAGCACCAAGACCGCGACTACCGCCACGAATCCCGGAGCCGATGCACGCGTCGCACTCAGCTTTGGGGGTCTAGCCTGAGACATCTTTGTCCTGCCTTATCCGCGCCGTTTCGGCGCTCTGAGGGGTCACCTAGGCACCCTCCGGACAGGACGCCCGGGCAAGGCCATGCGGTGATGTTCTTGCCCGAGCGGGCAGCTGTTTTAGTGGGTTGCGATACCCACCGACTTGGTCCAGAAGAACTCTTCCAGACCTTCAAGTCCGCCTTCGTTTCCGATGCCTGAGTGGCCGATGCCGCCGAAGGGGCGTTCGGCCGTGGCATTGAAGGCGCCGTTGACTGCGATCTCGCCGGTCTCCATCGACTCGGCCAGCCGCAGCCCGCGTCCCAGATCAGAGGTCCAGATGTACCCCGAAAGTCCGTAATCCGTGCCGTTCGCGATTTCCAGCGCATGCGCTTCATCGCGGAACGGAATCACCGCCAGCACCGGGCCGAATACCTCGTTCTGCGCCAGCGATCCATCCGGCTCCACGTCGGCCACGATGGTCGGCGGGTAGTAGAAGCCCTCGGCCAGATCCCCGCCCAGGCGCTGCCCGCCGGTGACCAGGCGTCCACCTTCTTCCAGCGCGTCGCCGAGCATCGAGTCGATGCGGTCGATCGCGGCCTGGTTGATGACCGGTCCGCACATGGTGTATTCGCCGGCCGGATCCCCGATGGGGAACTGCGCCGCGGCCTGCGCGACCTTTTCGATGAACTGCTCGTACACCGATTCCTGCACCAGCAGGCGGGTCGGCAGCGCGCAGGCCTGGCCGCTCATCATGCCGAAGGCGAAGAATGCCGCGTGGCCGGCGGCCTTGTCCAGGTCGGCGTCTTCGAAGACCAGGTTGGCGGACTTGCCGCCCAGTTCCAGGATCATCGGCTTGAAGGTCTTGGCGCAGGAGGCGGCGATGATTTGCGCGGTGGCCGGTCCCCCGGTGAAGGTGATCTTCTTGACCAGGCGGTGCTCGACCAGTGCGGCGCCGGCCTGCGGGCCGCCGGGAACGATGTTGATCACGCCGTCCGGGATCCCCGCCTCGCGGGCCAGGTCCGCGAAGACGGTCGGGGTGAACGGGGTCAGCTCGCTGGGCTTGATGACCACGGTGTTGCCCGCGGCCAGGGCCGCCGGGACCTTCATGGCCAGGGACATCAGCGGAGCGTTCCAGGTGATGATGGCGCCGATGACGCCGTAGGGCTGGCGCAGCGTGTGGCCGAAGGATCCGCCGGCCCCGCCGTTGCTGGTGATGCGGCCCAGCGGCAGCTTGTCCGCCCAGCCTGCGTAGTAGCGGGTCCATTCCACTGCGGCGCCGACCATGTTCCCCGCGGTGATGCGCGGGGCGCCGTTGTCCGCCATGCCTGCGGCGGCCAGCAGCTCGGTGTTCTCCTCCATGAGCTCGGCGAGCTTCATCAGCTTGCGCGAGCGCTGGCTGGCGGGCAGCGCTCGCCATTCCAGGAAGGCGGCGTGGGCTGACAGCACGGCCTGGTCGATCTGTTCCGCGGAGGCCATGGGCACCAGGCCGTTGACCTTCCCGGTGGCAGGGTCGATGTGCTCGTGGGTGGTGTCGCCCTGAAGGATCACCTGCGCACCGATGCGCAGGGACGGGGCAGGCAGCTGGATGCCAGTTTCGACGCTCATGAGTTGGTCTCCGGTTCGTAGCGAAGCATGGTGATGTCTCCCTCGGGGTGGTCGCAGAAGACCGGGCGGACGCGCATGCCGATCTCCAGCTGCGCAGGGTCGGCGTTGACGATTTCGGTGGAGAACTTCGGTCCCTCGTCCCACTGGACGATGGCCAGGATCATTTCCCCGGCCGAGGCGAAATGGGCGGACGGCGGGCGGGTGGCCACGGTGTAGGTGTACAGCGTGCCGGCGCCGGAGATCTCGCGCCATTCAAGGTCGTCGGCCAGGGTGCGCGGGGCCAGCGGGCGCGGGTAGAAGATGTACTCCCCCAGGGACGGCGAGTACTGGATGCGGATCTTGCGCTCGGCAAGGGCGTCCCAGAACGGGCGGGTCAACGGGGTCGGAACCGGCAGCGGCCGGGACAGGGTTTCCGGGGTGTAGGTGGTCATTTTCTGGTTTTCCCTTTCTAGTCGCCCTGCAGGATCAGCGCGGTCTGCTCGCTCATGATGCCGCCGTTGCCGCTGACGAACGCGCGGTTGCAGTCGGCCACCTGGGCGGCGTTGGCGCGGCCCATGATCTGGCGCGCCCCGTCGATGACGTGGTGCATGCCGCCTGCCACACCGGCCTGGCCGAAGGACAGCTGCCCGCCGGCGGTGTTCATCGGGAAGTCCCCGCGGAAGGTCAGATCGTGGTTGGTCACGAAGTCCATGCCCTTGCCCTTTTCCGCGAAGCCCGCGTCTTCCAGGCTCATCAGCACGGTGATGGAGTAGCAGTCGTAGATGGAGACCATGTCCACCTCGGAGCGGGTGATGCCTGCCATGGAGAACGCCTGCTCGGCGGCGTGCACCATCGGCGAGGTCATCAGGTCGCGGGCGTAGGTCGGGGTCTTGTAGGGCACGCGTTCACCGAAGCCGGTGATCCACACCGGGCGGTTCTTGGACTTGCGGGCCAGATCCGCGTTGCCCACCACCACTGCCGCGCCGCCCTGGCAGGGCATGACGATTTCAAGCATGTGCAGCGGGTCGGCGATCATCGGCGAGTTCAACACGTCGGCCACGGTGATCGGCTGGCCGTGGAACACCGCCTCCGGGGTGGCACAGGCGTTGGTGCGCTGGTCCACGGCGATCTTGGCCATGGCCCGCTCGTCGTAGCCGAACTCGTAGCCGTAGCGCTTGGCGATCTGCCCGTAGGGGCCGTTCTGGCCCAGGTTGCCGTAGGGGATCTCGAACTCGGCCTGTGGGGAGCCGAAGGCGTTGGAGGAAGCCCCGAAGTGCATCTTGTCGTCCATCACGAACGGCTTGCGGTCGTCCATCGGGAAGTGGTGGGTGCCGGGGAAGGTCACCAGCACCGCGTCGCACAGGCCCAGCTCCACGGCGGCCGCGGCGCGCCAGATGCCGGCCGCGGATCCCGCGCCACCCAGATCGACGATCTCCGCGAAGTTCGCGTCGATGCCCAGGTATTCGGTGACGGTGGATGGAACGAACATGTCCGCCTCGCCGATCAGCGGGGTGACCACGCCGTTGACGTCCGTGGCGGACAGTCCGGCGTCATCCAGCGCGGCCTTGGACAGCCGGGCCCACTGCTCCAGGTTGAACGACGGTTCGCGGGTGAGCTTTCGCTGCGGTGGAAGTTCGCAGTAGCCGAGGATGGCTGCTTCGCCTCTCAGTCCCATGGGGTGACTCCTTAGTGCTAATTCTTTGATGGTGAAGTTCGTGTGTCAGGCGGCCGGCGCGTGCTGGCCGGCGAGGATGTCCAGACCCAGGGCCTCGAACCTGCTCCCGGATTCGCGCAGCGCCTGCAGCAGGCCGGCATCCATGATCGGTGCGGGCAGCACGGGGTCGGTGAAGGACAGGGCCTGCAGTCCCGGTTCGGCCTGCTCGTCGACCTGGAGCACCAGGCTGGAGCCCAGCGGCCAGGAGAACATGAGGGTCTGCGGGTCGTCTTCCAGGTGCATGACCTGGGCGCCGAGCACCGTGCCCAGCACCAGCCGAGCCTGGGCCGCGGAACGGATGCGGCCGGCGATGAAGTCCAGCCGCTGCGGCGGATTCTGCGCCCGGGGCTGTTCGTCCCAGGGGCAGTCGACCGCGCCGGGCGCGGTGATCTCGTCCTGCCCGTCAAGTGTCAGCTCGGTCTGCACCAGCTGCACCAGGAACCCCAGTCCGGTGTCCTTGGGGTGGAGGAACAGCTCCTTCCACCACTGGTTGTCCAGGTTTTCAAGGATGGTGCGCACCCCGGCCGCGCGGGCGAGGGTCATCGAGGCATGGATGTCCTCCACCTTGAAGGTGATGTGGTGCGGGTTGGCTGCGCCGTGGCTGCGGGCCAGGTGCTCGGCGACGAAACCGCCCCCGTCGGCGGGAGGCTGCAGCAGTTCCAGGCGCATTGCTTCAGCCAGTTCCAGCTGGCAGGGGCTGAAGGCGCCCTGGTGGAATCCCGAGACCCAGCGGGCGCCGAGCGCGCGGTGCACGCTATCCCCAGCAGTGCGCCAGGAAGGCACGGCGAAGGCCACATGGTCCAGTTCGTGGGCGCTCATGAGACACCCCCGAGACGGGAGATGGAATGGGAAGGAAAAGGACTGGCCCCTAGGCTTCGGCCTGCTCCAGACGGTGCTGGATCAGCGCCACGAAGCGGTCGAGCACCCCGTAGGCCTGTTCCATGGTCTTGTCCTTCAGAATCACCCGCGAGACGACGTCCAGCAGCAGCGCCCACACCATCACGGTGATGTCCGCGGCTTCCGCATCGTCCAGAGCGCTCATTGCCTCGCGGATCGGTGCTTCCAGCACCTCGCCGAGCCGGGCCATGACCGGGGCGACGTCCTCCGCGGTGCTGCTGCGCAGCTGCAGGATCGCCTTGTAGAAGTACGGGTGCTTCTCGAAGCTGCTCAAGGCATTGCGCAGCCTGCGGGAGATCACTTCCGTGGTGCTCAGCCCGGCATCCGGAGCCGCCGTCCGCTGGGCGAAGGGCAACGCCCAGTCGTAGACCACGTTCGCGTACAGGTGTTCCTTGGAATTGAAGTACCGGTACAGCGTGCCCAGCGCGACGTTCGCTTCGGAGGCCACGTCGCGGATCTGGATCGAGTCGTAGTCCTGCACTCGCAGCAGGTCCTTGCCCGCATCGATGATGCGCTGGCGCCTGACGACCTGGTAGGCCGGAAGCTCTGCCTGCTCCGTGGAAATGGTTCCTGCCATGATGTGCCTCGTAAGTGGTGTGTGCCGTGGATTCCCACGGTATCACCAAGTTTTGGGCGAATTGCCTATCACCGGTATTCATTTACCGGTCCTTCCAGCGGATCAGGGCGTCCAGCGCCTCAATCTGGTTTCCGGCAACCCGCAGCGGATTGATTTCAAGTTCTTCAAGATCCTCACCCAGCCCCTGGGCGACCTGGGTGATCTGGAAGATCACCTGCGCGAGCTTGTCCAGATCGGTGGGCTCGCTGCCGCGGAAGCCCTTGAGCAGGTCGATGCCGCGCAGCGATTCGAGCATGCGGCGGATCTCCTCCGGGCTGACCGGCAGCAGGCGCAGCGCGGAATCCTTCAGGATCTCCACCAGCACGCCGCCGAAGCCGACGGCCAGCACCTTGCCCCACTGCGGGTCGGTGATGATGCCGACCAGCAGCTCGTTGCCGGCAGGGCGCATCGGCGAGACCGCCACACCCTGGACCTGCGCGTCCGGAGCCAGCCTGGCCACGGAATCCACGATGAATTCATAGGCCTCGGACACCTCTTCGGCGTCCTTGAGCATCAGGCGCACGCCCCCGACCTCGGTCTTGTGGGCGATGTCCTCGCTGGCGACCTTCAGCACCACCGGGTAGCCGATCTCCTGTGCGGTAGCCACGGCGTCCGCGGCGGAGGTGACAACACGTCCCGGCACGTAGGGCACACCCTGTTCGCGCAGGAAGTCACCGGTCTCGATTTCGGTCCAGTGCTCGGCGCCTTCTGGCTTGGCGATGGCGGCCGGAGCCTCCAGCTTCGGCTCGGCGGACAGCTGCGCGGTGCGCTGCCCCCACCAAACGCTGTGCCCGGCGGCTTCGATGCCGCGGTCGAAGGAGTCCGAGGCGTGCGGCAGACCGTGCTCGGCGGCGAAGCTGCGCGCGAACTCGTTGACCTCGGTGGGCAGGAAGCTCATGGCCACCACCGGCTTGGCCGAGCCCTTGAGCTGGCGGTGCAGGCCCTCCTGGGTCGGCCTGCCCAGGTCCACCATGAACTGGTTGTTAGGCCAGGAGGTGTTCAGCACCACGAAGTCGAAGTTCTCGTCGTTGATGAACGCGTCCCCGGCCTTGGTGAGGATGGATGGGTCCACGGAAATGTAGCCGGTGGTGTCCATCGGGTTGTTCACTGCGGCGAATTCAGGCAGGCCGTCTTCGCGCAGCTGGCGCACGGTGGACTCTGCGGGGGCGGGCAGCTGCAGGCCGGCGGCCTCGGCCTTGTCCGCGACCAGCGCGCACATCGCGCCGGAGCCGGTGACCACGCCGAAGCGCGGGCCGGGCAGCGCGCCGTAGGATTCGAGGATGCCTGCGGTGGCCACCAGATCCTCGATGTTCGCCACCCGGATCACGCCGAACTGCTTGCAGACCGCGTCGAAGATCTTGTCGTCCCCGGCCAGCGAGCCGGTGTGCGCGGCGGCGGCCTTGGCGGAGGCCTCGGAGGCGCCGGCCTTGAATAGCACGATCGGCTTGCCGGCCTCGCGGGCGCGGCGGGCCACGTCCAGGAACTGCTCGGTGTCCGTGACCTGTTCCAGGTAGGCGGCGATGACCTTGGTGTTCTCGTCATCCACCAGCAGCGACATGACGTCGATGGCGGAGATCATGGCTTCGTTGCCCACGGTTACGGAAATCGAGGTGCCCACCCCGCGGCTTGCCATGTACGGCAGCAGGTAGATGGCCAGTGCGCCGGACTGGCTTGCCACGCCCACCCCGCCGGCCACCAGCGGCAGCTCGGTCATATGGGCGAAGGACGCGACCTTTGCATGCGCGTTGATGAATCCCAGGTTGTTCGGGCCCAGGATCAGCTGGTCGGCTTCGCGGGCGCGGTCCACCAGCTGCTGCTGCAGCGCCTGGCCTTCGGCCCCTGCCTCGCCCAGCCCGGAGGCCAGCACGATCAGGTTGCGGATGCCGCGGACGATGCACTGCTCCTGGATATCCGGCAGCGAGTTGGTGCCGGTGAGCACGATGGCAAGTTCCGGGGCTTCGGGAAGCTCGGCGATGCTTGCGTAGGAGGCCTGGCCGTGGCATTCCTCGGCGCGGCGGTTGACCAGGTACAGCTGCCCGGTGAAGCCGGCGGCCAGGAGGTTCGAGTGGGCGAAGTGGGACCAGGTCGACTTGCTGTTCGCCCCGATGATCACAATCGAGCGCGGTTCAAGCAGTTCCCGCAAACGGCCCGGGGTGACGGGGCCTGCGGTGTTGATTTCATTGGTCACAGCGGTCATGCCTTAGTTGTCCTTTCACGGCGCGCTCCGTCATCGGCGGCGGGCGCATTTCGGGCTGGGGGCCCGGAGGAATACTGGAGGGTCGAGCTCTGGGTACTGCAAGGGCGGGTTAGCTGCGCGGCAGCCCCAGGATCCGCTCGGCAATCACGTTGAGCTGGATTTCGATGGTGCCTCCGCCGATCAGCGCCGCCGGAATGGTCAGCTGCGAATTGACGGCGGCGGCCGGCGCGTGGGCGAAGAGCGCCGCGGGGCCGGCAAGCTTCAGCAGGTCCCCGGCGGCTTGGCGGGCCAGACGGCCGTGGGCCACCTTGGCCAGCGAGGAGCCGGCCCCCGGCTGCAGGCCATTGACCTGGCGCAGGGTTTCGCGCAGGTTCATCGCGCCGATGGCGGTGCTGATCGCGGCGGCGCGGCCCAGCACCTCCAGCGCGTTCTCGCGGGTTCCAACGAAATTGTCGCCGGAGATCAGTTCGCGCAGCCCGTCCTCGGTGCCGACCGAGACGCCGGAGGAAATCTGGGTGCGCTCGTTCTGCAAGGTGGTGGCGGTGATGCGCCAGCCCTGGCCAGGCTCCCCCAGCAGGTAGTCGTCCGCGACGAACACGTCGTCAAGGAAGACCTCGTTGAATTCGGCTTCTCCGTTGGACTGGCGCAGCGGGCGCACGTCCAGGCCGGGAGCTGACATGTCCACCAAGAAGTAGCTCAGGCCCTTGTGCTTGGCGACCTCGGCGTCGGTGCGGGCCAGGCAGATGCCCCAGTGGGCTTCGTGGGCTCCGGAGGTCCAGACCTTCTGGCCGGTCAGCTTCCAGCCGCCGTCGACCTTGACGGCGCGGGTGGACAGGCCTGCCAGGTCGCTGCCGGCTCCGGGCTCGGAGAACAGCTGGCACCAGATCAGTTCGCCCTTCAACGTGGGCAGCGCGAACTTCTCCTTGATCTCTTCGGAGCCGTAGCCGAGGATCGTGGGCATGGCCCATTCGCCGATGACCGAGGATGGCTGCAGCATGTCGCGGCGGGCGTATTCCTGGGAGATGATGACCTGTTCGGCCGGGCTGGCGCCCAGTCCGTAGGGGGCCGGCCAGTGCGGAGCGGCCAGGCCGTTCTCTGCCAGGAAGCTGCGGCGCGAGCCGCGGGAGTACCAGCGTCCTGCTTCGTGCTCGTTGCGCAGGCCTGCCGCGGTGTCCAGCAGGGCGGCGATGCGGGTGCGGAATTCGGGGTCCGGCTCGTCCAGCTCCAGCTCGATCTTGCGTTCGGTGTGCAGCGCGGCTTCGCCGGCCGCCGCCAGTTCGCCGGACAGCGGTGCGTTCAGCGCGTTCAGGCTGATGGCGCGGCGCCAGTACAGGTGGGCGTCGTGCTCCCAGGTGAAGCCGATGCCGCCGAGGATGGTGATCGCTTCGGTAACTGCTTCAATGGATGGGACAATCGCTGCTTCCAGCGCGCCGGCGGCGGCCAGGTGCTGCTGGGCTTCGTCCTGGCCGACCGACACGACGGCGGACCAGGCGGCGGAGGTGGCCATTTCGGCGGCGATCGCCAGGTTGGCGCACTTGTGCTTGATGGCCTGGAAGGATCCGATCGGGGTGTTGAACTGTTCACGGATCTTGGCGTATTCGGTGCTTTCCTCGCTGGCCCAGCGCATGATGCCGGCGGCTTCCGATCCGGTGAAGCCTGCGTGCAGCGCGGCGATCTTGCTGGCGGTGGCGTTGCCCAGCACCGCGTCGGCGGGGATGACCACGTTGTCCAGAACCAGGGTGGCTGCGTCGCGGCCCAGGTCGGTGCCTTCGGCCGGGACCAGGGAGACCCCGGCGGCCTGCGCTTCGATCACCGCGTAGCGCACGGTGTCCGCGACGGCGAATCCCAGCACCAGGTACTTCGCGGCAAGTGCGCCGATGACCTGCAGTTGGCCGGCAACGGCCCAGCCTTCGGCGATCTGCACGACCTTGAGCTGCTCGGAGGCCAGCACCAGGGTTCCGGTGGCGCCTTCGGCGAAGTCCGCGAGGATTGGCTGGTTGCAGCCGTTTGGTTCGGCCAGGGTGACGGCGGCGCTGGCCAGCATGGTCGGCAGGAAAGGGCCGGAGACATAGCGGTGGCCGAATTCCTCGATGACGATGGCGGTTTCCACCAGCGTTCCGCCCTGGCCGCCGAGCTCCTCAGGGATGTGCAGGGCGTGCAGCCCGGTCTCCAGCATTTCGGTCCAGAAGCTTGGAAGTGCACCGGTGGCCAGCTTCTCGTGCTCGTCCCGAGTGGTCATCGTGTCTACGCTGCGGCGGGTAAAGTCAACCACTGCCGACGCGAGATCAATCTGTTCCTCGGTCAACGATAAGGCCATGTCCGGTGCTCCAATCAGGGAACTGCATAACCCCGGAATCAATGTGATCGGGATTACCTATTGCTAATAACTGAAACTAGACTCTAGTTTACGTTTGTGAGTCAGGCAACACCCCGAGCGAGGAAAAGTGAACAAAAATTTTGATCACTGCGCGCCCTCGAAAAAATTTTTATGTCAACCATTTTCCCTGCCGGGATTCGAGCCCAAGCACCCGGAGGAACAGCGGAAGCCGTGGTTGCGGAGGACGAAAATCCTCCGCAACCACGGCTTCCATTTATGCCGGGTTGCTACGAATCCAGGCCTTGGCCGGCTTCCGGAGCCGGCGCGCCGACCACTGGAATTCCTCCGGTGGCGGGGATCGCCAACGCGTCCGGGTTGGCGTCGACGTCCCCGGCCGGGCCGGCGAACTGCGACTGGTACAGGTTGTAGTACGCGCCCTTGGCCGCCAACAGTTGCTCGTGGTTGCCCTGCTCCACGATGCGGCCGGCTTCCATCACCAAGATGGTGTCGGCGTCACGGATCGTGGAGAGGCGGTGGGCGATCACGAAGCTGGTGCGGTCGCTGCGCAGCGCAGCCATGGCCTGCTGCACCAGCAGCTCGGTGCGCGTATCCACGGAGCTGGTTGCCTCGTCCAGGATCAGCAGCGACGGGTTGGCCACGAACGCGCGGGCGATCGTGATCAGCTGCTTCTCGCCGGCCGAGACATTCGTGCCTTCCTCGTCGATCACTGTCTCGTACCCGTCGGGCAACGCGCGCACGAAGCGGTCCACGAAGGTCGCCTTGGCGGCCTGGATGACCTCCTCGTCCGTCGCGTCCAGCCGGCCGTAGCGGATGTTCTCCATGATGGATCCGCCGAACAGCCACGCGTCCTGGAGCACCATGCCGACCTTCGAGCGAAGGTCCGCGCGGGAAAGCTCGGTCACGTCGCGGTCGTCCAGGAGGATGCGCCCGGAGTTCAGCTCGTAGAATCGCATCACCAGGTTCACCAGCGTGGTCTTGCCCGCGCCCGTCGGCCCCACGATGGCGACAGTGTGCCCCGGGTCGGCTTCGAAGGACAGGTTCTCGATCAGCGGCTTCTCCGGAGTGTAGGAGAAGGTCACGTTCTCGAAAGCAACGTGCCCGTCGGTGCGTTCTGGCAGCGTGGCGGACGCCTGGTCCGGCTCCTGCTCCTCGGCGTCCAGCAGCTCGAAGGTACGCTCGGCCGAAGCCACGCCGGACTGCAGCATGTTCGCCACGCCGGCGATCTGGCCCAGCGGCTGGGTGAACTCGCGCGAGTACTGGATGAACGCGGTGGCGTCGCCCAGGCTCATGCTGCCCGAAGCCACACGCAGGCCGCCGACCACGGCGATGCCGACATAGGCCAGGTAGGACACGAAGTTCATGACCGGCATGATCATGCCGGAGACGAACTGGGCGCCGAAGCTCGCCTTGTACAGCTCCTCGTTGCGCGCGGTGAAGCGGTCGACCATATCGTCCTCGCGGCCGAAGACCTTCATCAGCTCGTGGCCGGAGAAGGACTCCTCGATCTGGCCATTCAGCGCGCCGGTGTTCTTCCACTGCGCGGTGAACAGCTTCTGCGCCCGGCTGCCGATGATGCCGGCGGCCGCGGCGGACAGCGGCAGCGCCACCAGGGCGATCAGCGCCATCTGCCAGGAGACCACGAACATCATGATCACGATGCCGATCACGGTCATGACCGACTGCACCAGTTGGCTCAACGCCTGCTGCAACGCATTCTGGATGTTATCCACGTCGTTGGTCACGCGCGAGAGCAGGTCGCCGCGCTGGCGGGTGTCGAAGTAGTTCAGCGGCAGCCGGTTGAGCTTGTCCTCCACGTCCTTGCGCAGCTTGTAGACCACGCGCATCACCAGGCGGTTCAGCAACCAGCCCGAGGCCCAGGAGAAGACCGAGGCGATGAAGTACATGGACAGCACGATCAGGATGTACTGCGACAGCTGGGTGAAGTCGATGCCTTGACCAGGCACGAAGTCCACCTTGGACAGCATGTCCGCCTGGGTCCCTTGGCCGGAGTCGCGCAGCTGCTGGATGATCACATCAGCTGGAGTCCCGGCCGGGATGTTCTTGCCGATCATGCCGGCGAAGATCACGTCCATGGCCTTGCCGAGTACTCGCGGGGCAACCACGGAGAGCACGACGTACACCGCGATCAGCGCGAACACGACCACCATGCCGAGCTTGTACGGAGACATCAGCCCGATCAGGCGCTTGGCCGACGGCCAAAAGTGCTGCGCCTTGCGGACCGGCGCGCCGCCGCTCCAGTCGTCCGAGCCGGCTGCGGCGTCGAACTCGTCGACTGCCGCGAGCTCGGCTTCGAGGTCCGCCATGGTGTCGGTGCTGTTGGCAGCGGATCCGCTCTGGTTCTGCTTCTTCGCCATTTAGGCCACCTCCTCCACGCTGAGCTGGGACGTCACGATTTCCTGATAGGTTTCCGAGGATTCAAGCAGTTCCTCGTGGGTTCCCCGCGCGACGATCTCGCCGTGGTCGAGGACCAGGATCTGGTCCGCGCCGGTGATTGTGGAGACGCGCTGGGCGACGATGATGACCGCCGCGTCCTTGGTCGGCTCGACCAGTGCCGCGCGCAGCTTGGCATCGGTGTTGACGTCCAACGCGGAGAACGAGTCGTCGAAGAGATAGGTCTTCGGCTTGGCGGCCAGGGCGCGGGCGATGCACAGGCGCTGGCGCTGGCCGCCGGAAACGTTGGTTCCGCCCTGGGATACGCCGGATTCCAGCTGGCCTTCGCGTTCGAGCACGAAGTCCTCGGCCTGGGCCACGCGCAGCGCATCCCACAGGTCGTCCTCGCTGGCGTCCTGCGCGCCGAAGCGCAGGTTGCTGGCGATGGTTCCGGAGAACAGGTACGGGCGCTGCGGCACCGCGGAGATGTTCTGCGAGATGGTCTCGCGTCCCAGCTGCTTCAGCGGCATGCCGCCCACCAGGATTTCGCCCTCGGTGGTGTCGTAGAGCCGCGGAATCAGGTTCAGCAAGGTGGTTTTCCCGGAGCCGGTGGATCCGATGATCGCGGTGGTCTGTCCCGGCTTCGCGGTGAAGGAGATGTTGGACAGCACCGGCGCTTCGGCACCCGGGTATCCGAAGGTCACGTTGCGGAACTCGACGGTGCCCGGCTCAGGCAGCAGGGTGTTGTGTTCCTGGGCGTCGCGCATGCTCGGATCGGTATCCAGCACTTCGCTGATGCGGTCTGCCGAAACCATGGCGCGAGGAACCATCATGGCCATGAAGGTACCCATCATGACGGCCATCAGGATCTGGAGCAGGTACTGCAGGAATGCGGTCAGCGCGCCGATTTCCACGTCGCCGTTGTCCACGCGGTGTCCGCCGAACCACAGCACCGCCGCCGTGGACAGGTGCAGGATCATGGTGATCGCCGGGAACATCAGCACAAACAGGTTGCCGACCTTCACGCCGAGGTCGGTCAGCTTCTGGTTGGCGTCGGCGTAGCGTTCGGTTTCATGCTTCTCGCGGACGAAGGCGCGCACCACGCGGATGCCGGTGATCTGCTCGCGCAGCACGCCGTTGATCCCGTCGATGCGAACCTGCATGTCGCGGAACAACGGCATGAGCTTGATGACCAGCAGGCCGACGACAATCAGCACCACCGGCACCGAGACCCAGACCAGCCAGGACAGCCCCGGATCTTCCCGGATCGCCATGATGACGCCGCCCACGGACATGATCGGAGCATTGATCATGAAGTTCAACGCCATCAAGGTCAGCATCTGGATCTGCTGCACGTCGTTGGTGCCGCGCGTGATCAGGGTTGCCGCACCGAACTTGTTGACGTCCTGGGCGGAGAACGTGGAGACCTTCTCGAACACCGCTTGGCGGATATCGCGTCCGATACTCATCGAGGTCTTGGCGCCGAAGTACACGGCGGCCACGGCGGTGGCCACCTGGACCAAGGCCACGATCAGCATCAGGCCGCCGGTGCGCCAGATGTAGTCGATATCCGCGTTGACCACGCCGACGTCGATGATCTTGGCGTTAAGGCTTGGAAGGTAAAGCGTGGCCATGGTGGTGGCCAACTGCAGGATTACGACCGCTGTAATCCATGCCGAATAAGGTTTTGAATGTTTCAGGATGAGCTTCAGAAGCATCGGGTTTGTCCTCGCTAGCATCGGACTCCATGACGCCATCTCCCTCCGGGTTAGGGGCATGGCGAAATAAGAGCGATTGCTAGTCTAACCCCCGCAATCGACATGTGAAGTCATCCTTGCGATTGATTTTTACCAATTAGTGAAATCCTGCGGAATTCCGGGAAAAATCACACCAGAATTTGCCGTGCGTTGGGCCACGGGAATTACCCCTGTCGACCTTCCCGTTCGGCTTCGTCGAGTGCGGAATCCGCCTGCTCGGCAGTCTCCCGTTCAGGGCTCCTGCCGCGTCGAAACCACAGCCAGAAAACGACGGCGGCCAGGACCGCCAAGGCCGCGACATCCACCAGCGGGCTCGACAGCGCGGCGCTGTTTTGCTGCAGCCAGTCCTGCACCTCGAGCGGCACCAGCTGGGGAGCGGATATCAGGCCATTGGTCAGCCAGAAGACCACCCCGACCACAATCAGGAGGATGCCGGTGGCCATCGAGATCACGTGCAGTTCACGCCCGAAGATCTTCACGGTGCGTCCGCGCAATTTGCTGCGGCCGCTCGCGTCGAGCCGGTTCCAGATCCGCGCCAGGATGAACATCGGCACCACCATGCCCGCACCATAAACGGCCAGCAGCACGCCACCGGAAACCGCATCGCCCTGGACCGCGGCGAGGGTGAGCATTGCCCCGAGGATCGGTCCTGCGCAAAAACCGGAGACGCCGCCGACGGCGCCCAAGGCCAACGTCTTCAGCAGGCCCTTGCCCCCGCTGGCCCGCTGCTGGAGCTTGGACATGCCCGGAATCCAGCGGGCCAGGTCGAAACCAACGCCGAAAAAGTACAGGACACCCATGATGATGAGCATCAGCGAGGCAATGAGGACAATCAGATCTCGTTGGGTCGCGAGGAACAGCCCCACTGCGCCCATGCCCAGGCCTGCAGGAACCAGCACCACTGCGAGGCCGAGGTAGAAAACAAGCCCGTGAATATACAGGCGCGGCCCGCTGCCGACGGTGGAAGCGAAGAACGCCGGCAGCAACAGCGCACTGCATGGGCTGAGCAGCGCCAGCATCCCCCCGAGGAACGCCGAGAGCAGGCCGACATCCATTAGTTGGCGTCCTGGGCAGCCAGCGCGGACTCGATCTTGTCGATGAACACGTCCTTGGGCTGGGCACCCATGACCGGCTCACCGTCAATCAGGAATGCAGGGGTCGAGTAGACGCCCAGCTGCAACCCGAGCTGCGCATTGCCCTCGATCACGGTTGCGGCTTGTTCCGACTTCAGGTCCTTGGCGAATTGTTCCGTGTCCAGGCCGAGTTCGGCTGCGAGCCCGGTCAGCGACTTTTCGCTCAGGTCCGCGCCCTTGCGGATGGCGCTTCTGGCAAACAGTTCGTCGTGGTATTCCCAGAACTTGCCCTGTTTGGCCGCGGCGTAGGAAGCCAGCGATGCCCGTTCGGAATCCTCGCCGAAGATGTTGACGTCGCGCCATTCGATGCGGACCTTGCCGTCCTTGGCGTAGTCCAGGACCTGCGGGAGGGTTTCGGTCGACCACTTGGCGCAGAACTTGCACTGGTAGTCGGAGAAGACCACGATCCCCACCGGCGCGTCTACCGGTCCGGCGGCCAGCAAATCGTCAGCTGCACGCAGCTCGAACTGGGTCAGGTCCGGCATCTCCTCCGTTGCGCCGGTCTGCTCCCCCGGCTGCTGGACGGCCGGCTGGTCATTCGGTGCGGCTTGTCCGTCGGAATTGATATTTCCCAGATTCAAGGCCACGAAGACCAGTGCGGCGATGGCCACCAAGGCCAGGACCAGGCCGGCCCACCGGCGTTTCGGCTTTGCCTCAGTCTGGTTTTCCATGAGCTCTCCTTGATGTCCAGGTCCCGCGGAGCCTGCGTCGGCCATAATTTACTATGAAGCATAGTCGACTATGTGTCATAGTAAAGAAACGGCGGCCAGTCGCACCGATCAATGGGTGCTATCGTCAACCCTCAGGACAACGTGAAATTCTCTCGGATTGGAGCGCAATGACTAGCGAGCCCCAGCGGCTGGGACCACTTGAATCCCAGGTTCTCGACGTCCTGTGGCAGGCAGGCTCGTGCACCATTCGGCAGATCATCAATCACCTTGAACGCGACCTGGCGTACACCACGATCGCCACCGTGCTGGGAAACCTAGAACGCAAGGAACTGGTCGCGCCGCTGCGTGGCCAGGGCAAATCCGTGAGCTACCGGGCCGTTGTAGGCCGTGAAGAGCATGCGGCGAGCGTGATGTCCCATGCGCTGGAGACCGGCGGGGATCGTGCAGCCTCCATGCGCTTTTTCGTTCAGTCGATGTCCGCCGAGGAAATCGAGCTGCTCCGGGGATTCCTCGACTCGCCCCAGCCGGGGACCGACGCATGACGGCGCTGGTCACCGCCCTGGTCCTGGCCGCCGGTCTGATTGCGCTTGGCGCATGGGGACCGAAGCTCGTTCACGCCGCCGGACCGTCGTTCAGGCGCCGACCCCGGATGGCCGTCGGGCTGCTGGGAACCGGAATATTCCTCTGGATCGCCGCCGCCCTGTCACTGGCGCCGCTGCTGGTCTGGGCAGGCACCGGCCCGCAGATCCTCTCGGACCGAGCTTCGCAGATCTGCGTTAGCTGCCTGCAGGCAACCAACCCGTTCGCGTCCGCCCAGCTGCCTTGGGCCCCGCCGGCGTTGCTGACCATTTCTTTCTCGCTGCTGGCCTTGGCTGGCTTGATCGCCATCGGTTTGGTGCGCTTGGTCCGCACCGAGCGCAGCACCGAACAGTTATCTCGGGATCTACACGCCCAGGGAGAGTCCCGAACCATTGCCGGAGCCACGGTGCTCGTCGTCCCGGATTCCCGCCCGCTGGCCTTCACCTTTCCTGCACGCAGGGGTGGAATAGTCCTCTCCACGCAGACGTTGCATCAGCTCAACGAGAACGAACTTGCCGGGGTGCTTGCCCATGAAAAAGCGCACCTGTCCCAGCGGCACCATCTCACCAGCCAGATCCTCGAGGCATTGCCGCTGCTGGTACGTCGCATCCCACTGGTTTCAGCCACGCTTCAAAGCATTGCGGAACTGCAGGAGATCGCCGCTGACAACGCCGCCCAGCGTGAGGTCGACACCGCCACCTTGGCTTCGGCACTGCTGAAAATGGGTGGCGGTTCCGCTCCCTCCATGCCAGCTGAACGGCAAGGCGTGGCAGTGCTTAACGCTGCAGGATCCGGACGCATCCAGCAGCTAGTCGGCGCGCACGCTGGGAAGACGAATTTCCGGCCCGCGCTCGCACTGACGCTCTGCTTCGCGCTGCTCGGCGCCGCATGGCTGGCCATCTGCACCCCCTACCTCCAAGCACTGCTCCAAGGCTGCTGGTAGGCAGCCTGTTCATATAAGGTTAACCGCCGCTCACAAGGACAATCGGGAAACGGCAGGTAGATTCAAAGCGCCTTGGATGGACAAGGTCTTAACTTAAACGGAACTTGTTTGAACAAGCCCCATTTCACGGTGTCACCGAGCTTGAAGTGGCTTCACTATGGTTTTGGCTCGCCGGGATGCCGCCGGTCAAATCCCCCATTTTCATAAAATCTGGAGAACATCACAGTGAAGTCATCCTCGCGCGTCCGTGCTGCAATCACCGCTTCGGTACTTGCCCTGGCAGTTGTCATTCCCACCGCGGCCACTGCCTCGCCTTCGCCTGCACCGGAGCCTGCCCCGGCGGCGGCAAAGAAGTCGACCCCGGTCTACGAAGGTCTGCCGTCGGGTGTCAACAAGAAGAAGACTCTCGTCATCGGCCTGGACGGCGCCGCCATGGCGCAGATCAACAAGAAGAACACCCCGAACATGGCCAAGCTGATCAGCGAAGGCATGGTTTCGGAATCGAACCTGTACGCGAACCCGATGGCCCCAACCGTCTCGGGTGCAGGCTGGTCCAGCATCGCCACCGGTGTCTGGCCCGACAAGCACAAGGTGCCGGACAATTCCTTCTCCAACCCGAACTACGACCAGTACCCGGATTACCTGACCCGCATCGAGAATGCCCGCGCCCAGAGCTCGACACTCGTGGCCGGCACCTGGTCCCCGATTCCAGACAAGGTCTTCGCCAAGGGAGCGGATCTCAAGCTGCGCGGCGGCAATGATGCAGGCACCACCGCCAAGGCCCTGGACTATCTGTTGAACGGCAACCCGGACAGCACTTTCGTGCATCTGGACGAGATCGACGGCGCCGGGCACAGCAACGGCAGCGACTCGATCGCCTACACCCGCGGCCACAAGACCGCCGACCAGCAGATCGGCCAGATGCTACAAGCCATCGAGCAGCGCAAGACCTACCACAAGGAAGACTGGGTCGTCATGGTCACCTCCGACCATGGCCACACCCCGGGCGGCGGCCACGGAGGCAGCAGCATCCGCGAGCGCGCGACCTTCGTGATTGCCAACGGCAAGCAGTTCAAGGCCGGCACCGAGCGCCACGACGTCAAGATCACCGACATCGCCCCTACCGTGCTGAAGCACCAGGGCGTGCGCGTCGAGGACGAGTGGAACCTCGACGGCAAGAACATCAACTCCATCGCCGCCGACGACTTCGATACCCTGCGCCCGCACCTGAAGAAGGCCAAGGACGAGTCCAAGCTCAGCGCCCAGACCAAGGGCTGGACCACCACCGCACCGAGCGGTTGGACCATCGACAACTCGGCCATGCCCAAGGGCGGCGTGCGCGAGTGGCGCGGTTGGTCCTTCACCACCGACGAGTTCTGGACCAACACGGATCTGAACCAGGGTCGCGAAACCAGCGTCCACAACCGCAACGTCTTCGCCGTTGCCGACTCGGACGAGTGGGATGACAAGGCGCACGATCCCGGCCAGTTCGACTCCACTCTGATCAGTCCGGAGTACAAGGTCAAGGGCGGCCAGAGCGCCACCCTGAGCTTCGCTTCGAACTACAGGATCGACGGCCCGCAGTCCGGCGAAGTCTTCGTCAGCTTCGACGGCGGCGAGCCGGTATTGGTGAAGTCCTACGACAAGAACTACAACGGCGTGGAGAGCATCGCCATCGATGTTCCGAAGAAAGCGAAGAAAGCACAGGTCTCCTTCCGCTACACCGGCACCAATTCGGCATTCTGGTCCATCGACCAGGTCTCGCTGAAGAAGTAGCCAGCGGCCGCGAACGCATGATGCTAAGTGATAGTAAGGAATTTCCTTACTATCACTTAGCGAATAAGTGATAGTAAGGTCGGTCGGAAGTTCTGATTTGAATCGAGCCGTGGGCGAGCCGCGTAAGCTGTAGAGCTGATTGGCTGGAACCATTCAGAATTGGAAGATGATGCCAGAAGTAATATTTCCGTGCTTCTGGCAGCTTAGCGACGTGAACCAATGTGATGGCGGCCATACTGCTAGATATGAACAAGTCTTTTACGTTGGTGCAGCTACGCTATTTCGGGATGGTAGCGCGCTTGGAGAACATGACGGCCGCGGCTGCGGAGCTCAATGTTACCCAGTCCACGTTGTCATCAGCGATTGGCCGGCTCGAGGAAGAATTTGGTGCAGCTTTATTTACCCGGCGTTCGAGCACGGGGCTACGGCTGACACCAGCAGGCAAGCGCTTGCTACTTGGTTCCCAGGCTTTCCTTGAGGAAGCGGACATGCTCTATCAAGCAGTTCAGGATGAAGGGGATTCACTTACGGGAAATTTGATTATCGGCATATATACACCTATGGCTCCTTTCAAGGCACCAGTGATCTTGCAAGAGTTCGAATCCAGATATCCTCAGGTAAAAGTAACTTTCCATGAAGGCGACCAAGAATCCTTGCGCCAAGCGCTTTTGGATGGAATGTGCGAATTAGCTTTGATGTACAACCAAGGCGTGGGTAAGGAATTTACTCGTCGCGCCCTGGAACTGATCCCTCCGCACATATTGGTACCCGCAGATCATCCGCGGGCGGCAACTCCACGAGAATCTGTGAGTCTTCGTGACTTTGCTGAAGAGCCGCTGATCTTGCTGGATGCAAAGCACACCCGCGAATACTACTTGGAAATGTACAACAAGATTGGTGTAACGCCTCATATTCGCCACGTAGTCACCGGATATGCGACAGTGCGTTCATTTGTAGCGCGCGGGCATGGATATTCCATATTGAATCAACGGTTGGAGAATGACTCGACTTACGCCGGCGGGTCGGTTGTTGGATTGGACATTCTTGAAGATCTGGCACCAATCGAAGTCTCGCTTGTTCGCCCTGCCGGCGCCAAGGCGACACGAAAATCCTTGGCTTTCGAGGAAGTCTGCATTGAAATGTATTCCGCGGGAACCAAATAAGGGCTTCGCTCCGAGAGCTTACCTATCGATTTGTTCGATAGGGCAAACGAATTAATCCGTTAGACGCATGTGACTGCAGTCACGAAAATGGATTCAAGAGCAGGTATCAAGAGCCTTTCGTTGCTTCCCGTGGACCGACGAAAGGCACGAACAGGAGTGTCGATGATAACCGAGACTGAATCCCAAGAACTGCCGAGCGGGTCCTTTCAAAGCACCAAACGCGCTAGCGGAATGCAAAAACGCGTTTTGGCGGGTGGCGGCATTGGACAGTTCATCGAGTTTTACGATTTCACCCTCTACGGTCTGTCAGCGGTAGTTCTATCCCAGCTATTCTTCCCCGGAACTAGCGCGCTGGCGGGCCTGCTGGCAACATTTGCAACGTTCGGCGTTGCTTTCCTTGTCCGCCCACTGGGTGGAATGTTCTTCGGTGCGTTGGGCGACAAGATCGGACGACGCAAAGTTTTGTTCATCACGCTTATTTCCATTGGTGCGGCCACGGCGTTGATCGGCTTGCTCCCGACATACGCAACCATTGGAGCTGCTGCCCCGGCCCTGCTGGTGCTCTGCCGAATGGTTCAGGGCTTCTCAGCCGGCGGTGAATCCGTAGGCGCACCGGCGTTTGTTTTTGAGCATGCACCGGTCGATCGCCGAGGATTCTGGCTAACGATTACATTGGCCGCAACTGCTTTGCCCTCCGTGTTCGGTGGCACCCTGATTCTGGTTCTTTCAAGCAGCATGTCTTCTGAAGCATTCATGTCCTGGGGCTGGCGTGTTCCGTTCCTGTTGGCACTTCCTATGGCTTTCTTTGGCCTGTGGATTCGCGCAAAAACCGAAGAGTCCGATGCTTTTAAGAAGGTACTGGCCAAGGAGAGCAGCAAGGAATTCAGTCCCATCCGCGAGGCCTTCGCCGAGAACAAAGTACGCATGCTACAAGTCATCTTTGTCATGGGCTTGACCGCCATGGGCTTCTATTTCCTTTCCGGATACTTCGTTTCATACGTTCAGGTAACTGGGAATCTCAGCCGTGAACACTCCTTGATGGCCAACGCAACAGCCATGCTGCTGTATGCGCTGCTGCTTCCAGTTGGCGGCCTAATTGGAGATCGAGTCGGACGAAAGCCAATGCTGATTGCCGGCGCAGCTGCACTGGCACTGCTCTCCATCCCATGCTTCATGTTGGTAACCTCGGGATCCCTCACCCTGGCTATCATGGGACAGCTGCTCTTCGTGATTCCCATGTGCATCTATGGCGGTGGTTGCTACACGTTCTTTGTGGAAATCTTCACCACCAAGACCCGTTTCACCTCCGCGGCAATCAGCTACAACGTTGGCTATGCAATCTTTGGCGGCTCGGCACCTTTTGTTGGAACATTCCTGGTATCTCAAACGGGTGTGAGTGCAGCACCAGGCTACTATATGGCGGCAGCAGCGGTCATTGTCTTCCTGCTGCTGACGTTGACCAAGGTTCCTGAAACACACCCCCTCCGGGTCCGCTAAGACAATTTCCACCACGCGATTTTTCAAAGGACTAATACCATGAGCGATACCACCTTCCTTAGCGACTTCCACCACGTAGCTACCATCGGTGCTACCGAGAACAACGGCGTTGATCGTCAGGCAGCAACAGAAGCTGACAAGGCCACCCGTGATTGGTTCGCGGCATTTGCCGCCGAACGTAGCTGGGAAGTTCGAGTCGACGGCATAGGGAATATGTTCGCCCTTGTTGAGTTCGTCCCTGGAGCTCCATATATTCTGCTGGGTTCGCATCTGGACTCTCAGCCGCTGGGCGGCCGCTTCGACGGCGCCTACGGGGTATTGGCAGGGCTGCATGCGGCTGAACGCGTGGTCCGGCGAATCTCCGACTCGAAAACGACGCCAATGTTCAACGTAGCTGTAGTGAACTGGTTCAACGAAGAAGGTGGACGGTTCGCACCCTCCATTATGGGATCTTCGGTCTTTGCTGGACTTATGGATCAAGAGAAGATGCTTGCTGTCAAAGACCTGACCGGAACCACCGTCGCTCAGGCGCTCGAAAGCATTGGCTACTTAGGAACCGATGAACGCCCAAAAGTAGCTGGCTACGCAGAGATCCACATTGAACAAGGTCGCATCCTGGAACGCGAAGGAATCACCTTAGGCGCAGTTGATTACTCTTGGTACACGCAGAAGCTTGACATCGAGGTGCTCGGCGAGCAGTCACACACCGGTGCCACGGCCATGGCTGACCGGCATGACGCGTTGGTCGCGGCATCAAAGGTGGTTCTATTGGTCCATGAGGTGACCAAGAAATTTGCCTCTGAGGCCTTGGTATCTTCCGTTGGGCAGCTTACGTTGGAGCCAAACTCGCCCATCGTCGTGGCCAGGAGGGTGCACCTGGTCGCCGACTTGCGCTCAGCATCCCCGCAGATTGTTGCAGAGGCCAGAGCCTCGCTACTGAAGGACATCGCCGAAATTGCAGCTGCCCACGATATCCGCATCAATGTAAACGACTTTGATATCCGTGATATTCAGTACTACCCGGAAGCTGGATTGGAACTTGCCGAGAAAGCCGCCGCAAATGTGGGTCTTTCGGTGCGCAGGATCCGCACCATGGCTGGACATGATTCCGTGGCCATGAATAGGGTCGTTCCTACCGTAATGATGTTTATTCCATCGGTTGACGGCGTAAGCCACTGCGAACGCGAATTCACCACTGATGAAGACATGGTTGCCGGAGTTAAGGCACTGGAAGAGGTTGCCTGGGAAATGGTGAATGGTGCACTGGCAAAAGACCAGTTAGCGGAACGCGAACTCGCTGAGGCCGGTCGCAAATGACCCAAGTAGATACGACGAGCAAGCAAGAATACTCACTGGCTTATCTTTCGGCAACCGAAACATTGGCAAAGTTCCGAGCACTGGAAATCTCGCCAATAGAAGTTCTTGAAACGCAGATTCAGCGAATCGAACAACGCAACGGGGACCGGGAAACCGGCATCAACGCATTCACAGAAACGCTTTTCGATTCCGCTCGTACAAAAGCCCGTCTGGCCACGGAGCAATATGTTCAGCTGGCCCGAGACTGTGAAACCCCGCCGGCACTACTCGGACTCACCGTGGCAACGAAGGAAAAGCACGGAATTGCCGGGCTCAAACTGGAACAAGGGCTGGCCGCGCATCGAGGTCGCATCGCCGATGATGACCACCCGGTTGTCGAACGCATCAACGCGGCTGGTGGAATCATTCATGCAAGAACCACAAGCCCAGAATTCAGCTGTGCCACGACGACGCACTCACCCATGTGGGGGATCACCAGAAATCCGTGGAACACCAAAACGTCTCCCGGCGGATCGTCGGGCGGATCGGGTGCCGCCCTGGCGGCCGGATTTACCACCTTGGCAACGGCCTCGGACATTGCCGGGTCCACACGTATCCCGGCCGGTTTCACCGGAACAGTTGGCTACAAGGCACCCTATGGGCGCATTCCGGGTCTGGGCGCCTTGGCCGCGGACTGGTACCGCGGAGACGGGCCGATGGGACGAACCGTTGCCGACACAGCGCTGTTGGCCGCCGTCATGTCAGGCCGCCATTTGGCAGACCACCGTTCATGGGGCCGGAACGGACTGAATCCACTGCTTGACGGCGACGTTTCGGGACTGCGTATTGGACTCTCACTCACACTTGGCGATTATCCTGTTTCAAATGAAATTCAGGACAACACGATACAAGTAGCCAAAGCGTTGGAAGCTGCGGGAGCAACGGTTGTTCCAGTGGAACTTCCATGGAATACCTCTCGGATCACCGAGACAACCTTTGCGCATTTTGGCCACATTCTTGGCCCTGCAATGCGGAAGGAAACCGAGGGATTCGAATCCGAATTGGCCCGCTATACCGAGCAATTCATTGCGGATGCCACGGCGGCTGCTACGAGACATACCCTTGTTGATTCCCTAGAAATGGACCGGCAACTGCAGGCTGAATTGGCCTCCGCGATGGAAGGGCTTGATGCCTTGCTATGTCCTACCTCTGCGGTAGCTTCCTTGGATGCCGCTGAGGATTACCTAGATGGGTTGACCATCGATGGCAAACACTTGAGACATTATTGGGAAGGCCATATGACCAGCCCCTTCAACGTCGCCAACCGAAGCCCGGTGGTGGCGGTACCGAGCGGATTATCGTCCGAAGGTGTTCCAACTGGAGTGCAGGTGGTTGGTCATCCGTTTGATGAATCCATGGCTTTCCGCGTTGCGGCTGCCGTCGAGAAACACGCACCCGGACCCACCTTCCAGATATTCGAGTGAATGTCCGCCCCTCGCCTGGATTTCTAATTTGGGCGGGGACGACTCCTTGGCACGAGTCCAGTCGCTTCTTCGGTTGGCGGCCGTTCGGGTTTTGTTCCGGTTCTCGGCTGACGGCCCGGTCCCGGAAGTACAAACGGGAGCACCCGCACCGGGAGAGGACCATGTTCACGGTGGAAGTGTAGATGCCCAGGTGGCAGCCGATGTGGGCCGGGCCCCGCAGCGGTTCACGCGCAGGGCGATTATCCGTCGGTCGGTGTGGGTTCAGGTGCGGTGCGGGCTGAAGCGCTTGTATATGCCTGCTGTGACGTGCTCGCGGTAGTGAGTGGTCCAGCGGTTAGCGGTACCGGTGGAGACTTGGAAGCGGCCGGCAGCGCGGCGCAGGGACCAGCCAGTCTCGAAGATGCTGCGGGCGAGCAGGGTGCGGCTTTGGAAGCGGGGTGGCGTTTGGATTGGACATGGAGAAGCCCTCTGGGTTGTCGTGAATGTTGTCGCAAACACCGCTTCAATCAGAGGCCTTCTCTTTGTCATTGAGCTACGCCGCTTGTTATTAACCTATGTGGGTATCACAACTAGGCGCAGGCTCCAGTTCTGGCCAAGCACTCCGAGCAAGCCGGCTAAGTACCTGTAATTTTTGCACCCACTAGGAGACTTTCACTGCTAGGTTCTGCTCATGGATGCAGAATTACGTGCCTTTATGATGTCCTTCAACAAGCTGGCAGACCTCGCTGAAGAATTCGGCCAGAAGCCCAATGAAGCGCAGCTGGCACCCGTGCTGGAAAAACATCTGAAAGTTTCGCCTAGCTCGCTTCCGCTGATCACCGAGTCATTCGGTTCCCACCGGCTCGCGGATGCCAATATCATTCTTGACCGCATTGCCGGCAACGATCCCTCCGCCAAGATCGTCGGTATCGCCGGGCAGCAAAGATACCATTCGGACTTGGCCGATCTGCTGATGCCGGAGAACCACATGGGTATTGTGGGTGAGCCTTCCTACGCTTCACTTGCTGTGGGCCCGGACCAGTAGCGTCGGTTCCTGACACTGGGAATCCACCTCTTGCATTACCACTCCAGCCCGCTGGCAGTTTTGATCCGGAAGGCCAATCCGGAGTACGGGAAGCCCGAAGCTGCATTGGAGATCCTGTCCCCCGACGAACAGGTGACCGACGCATTCCTCAAGGAATTTCGCAACGGGTTGCGCACCTCGAGCATCTTCAAGGGCCAGGTCATCTAGTTCAAGGGCAACGAGTACCAGGAATCGAACGCCGGAGTCGCCTTCCACCGGCGCGAACCCTTCCCGCGCGAACAGCTCGTGCTGCCCGACGGCCTGCGTGAACGCATTGAGGAACAAGTCCTCGGCGTCGGAACCCACCGCGATGTTCTAACTGCGCTCGATGCGCATCTCAAACGCGGTGTCCTGCTCTACGGCTCGCCGGGCACCGGGAAAACCCACACCGTCAGGTATCTGGCCTCGGCGGCTGAAGACCACACTGTTATCCTGCTCAACGGCGATTCGTTGGCCTACATCTACCAAGCCGCCGCGATGGCGCGGGCGCTGCAGCCATCGATCGTCGTGCTGGAAGATTGTGACCTGATCGCCGAAGACCGCAGCTTCAGCCACGGCCCCCAGCCGCTGCTTTTCGAAGTCCTCGACACCATGGACGGCCTGGAACCGGACGCGGACGTCACCTTCCTGCTGACCACGAACCGCGTGGATTCCCTGGAGCGCGCCTTGGTGCAGCGCCCCGGGCGCATCGATCTTGCAGTGGAGATTCCACGCCCGGATCTCGAAGGACGTATTGCCCTGCTCGAACTATATGCAGCCAAGCTGAAGCCCAGCTCCGACACCGTGCAACAGCTTGCGCACCTGGTCGATGGAACGACTGCCTCGTTCACCAGGGAATTGGTTCGCCGATCCATCCTCAACGCCGCAGTCGCGGGCCAGGCTCCGGGTGACGCCCATCTGCTCGAAGCCGCCCCGGAGCTTATGGGCGATGCGGCCACTCTCACGCGAAACTTCCTCGGGGGAACCAGCGACCCGGATCTTGACGAGGCGGAAGAATTCAGCGAAGACGCATCCTTCGGATGGTTCCCCGGGATGGCGGGAAGCTACGAAGCGCCCAGCGGATTTGAACAAGATCCGGAAGCTGAACAGGTCGGCGGCAGCAGGGGGGTTGTAGGCTGCGCCTTCCTCCTTGCCGGGGAGGAATATCCCCCTGCTGCGCCAGCGCACCGCATCGTTGCCGCCTGAAGGCGTTCCTGCCGTGGGGCGATTCAGTTGGTGATCCCTTGATGGAGCGGGTCACCGTAAATAAACTGCTGAAGCGCGGCAGATGGCCGGCCGAAGAGCAACCGTTGCGGAAACTCCGCCCATTCCTCCGGTTCCAGCTGCACAACATGCGCCGGGTAGCAGCGGTCAACCAGAACCGCCCCACCCCGCTCATCGCGTTGCAGTTCCTTGTAGAGTTGCCCTGCCCTCGGGTTAGGCGCCAAGATGCCCAGCCGTCTCATCCGATCTTCGAGGCGAAGCAGGTCCTCCGGACTCTTGCAACGCCGACGTGCGTGCGCTGCTGCTTCCCTGATTCCCGAACTGACGGCCCAATACAGTTCAGGTGTGAAGCCTGCGGCGATCCAGCGGAGGATGTAGTTCTGCAGGTGTTCCGGCGTCTCGCTGAGCTTGCCGCTGGCGAATTCCCCGCTGCGGGTTGCCTGCCGGTAAGCCGACTGCTCGACCGGACGTCCTCCGAAAAATGGGTAGTCCATGACCACGCTGTTCCACAGCCGTTCCTGCAGGGTGCCTTCTGGATGGTCAATCGAGAATTCTTGGTTTTGCATCTTTGTTCGCTCCTGCTCAGGGAGCCGGCCGGGCACCTATTGTGCCGGACTGGCCCACCGACTTACCCGGGATTTTTGTCCGGGTCGGTTCTTCCCCTGGGGCACCCCGCTCGATGAGGAGGGTTGCCGTGCGACCAGCCAGGTACTTTGCGTCGCAGCTCTTGAACTTGGAATCCAGCCTAACCCGCAGCTACCGACAGTATGGGCGCAGCGCAGGATACAGCAGATCCGGTGCCCATGCCTTCGCAGGTACGGACACCGGATCAGCCATCGATTCTGGTGGACAAGTCCACCTTTGACTGCAGTTCGCTCGGTGCTAGCGGTCGGCCTCGGTGCAGATGCAGAAGCGATTGCCCTGGGCGTCGGTGATGACGGTGAAGGACGGCGCGGCATCGGCGTCGGAGTGGGCGCCAACTTCTTCCAGCTTCGTGAGCACCGGACCGCTTTCCGAATACGGAACCCACACGTCCAGGTGCAGCCGGTTCGTATTGGGAGTGTCGGTTTTCTGGAACCAGATCGCCGGGCCGCGACCGTGGGGATCGGCGATGCTGCCGTCGTCCAACGACTTGTACCCAAGCCCGGCGGCCCATTGCTCCGCGATTTCCTGGGGCTTGTCGGTGTCGATGGCAATCTCCACTGCGCGGATCAGGTCGACGCGGGGTTTGGCCCCGAGGGCCGCGGCCCGCTCGGAGATCTTGCTGGCCAGCGCAATGTCGCGGGTGGTGACCTGGCCGCCGGCGTCATGGGAGGTGGTTGTCACGAACACGCGGTTGTAGCGCCAGTCCACGTCGGGGTGGTGGTTGTCCATCTCTGCGGCGCTTGCGATATCGCTGAAAAGCTCGATCGCGGCCGCGGAGGTCTTGGTCTCGAAGACCGCGGCAATGGCTCCGGGGATCTCCCGCCACTGCGGCATCCCCTGGAGGTATTCGTTGAGCTGGTCTTGGGCAATTACGTCCTGTGCAGGCATGCGTTTCTCCTTTCTCCGGCAACCTTTCCACCCGAGGGGGCGAAGTTCAATGGACCTGCGCAGACTGCCAGAAACAACGGACGGTTGCGGCGTACTGGATAACTGCTGTGAACATCGGTCTTCCGTGGAGAGCGGCACCGGCCGCGGCTAATCTCGGCAAATATGGGCACAAGGAGTTTTGATGACTAATATTCACAACGCCAAGGTCTCTGATTCAACGTTGGACGATGTCATTGACGAGACTGCTCACCGCACGCGACGCATCGTGAGCCGGATCAGCATCCTCATCGTCGCAGCCATCGTAGCGGCCGCGGCGCTTGGAGCGTTCGATGTGGAGTCCAGCACCGACCGGTCCGAGGATGGTGTGCAAGTCCACGTGCGCCACCCGTTGGTGGCGCGGGCAGGCAATGAGGTCGAGCTGGAAATACTTGTCAGTTCCGACGAACCGCTGCCCGATACCTATAAGGTGCGCCTTACCGAGGACTACCTGTTGTTCTTCGAGGACTTCGCGGTCTTCCCGGACCCGGAATCGCAAAGTTCCGACGCGACCGGTGCGGTGGAATTCGAGGTTGCTACCCAGCCCGGGGCCACGCGAATGCTGGTTCGCATCACCGGCCGGGCCTCTGACCAGTGGGATTTGCGCACCGACGGGAAGCTCGAGGTCGAAATCGGCGATTCCACCGTCAACGTACCGTTCACCACTTGGAGGGTTCCCTAATGGAAATTGTCATTCGCGCCGCCATCGCCTTCGTGGTCCTGTGGCTGGTGACCCGCGCCGCGGGCCGTTCAACCCTGGGCGAGCTGAGCTCGTTCGAGTTGATTCTGTTCGTCGTCCTCGGGGACCTGGTGCAGCAGGGCATCACCATGGAAGACCGGTCGCTGACCGGGAGCCTATTGGCCGCCCTCACCATGATCGTCCTGGCAGTGGTCCTGTCCTATGCCAATATGCGCTGGCCCAGGATCGGAAAACTCACCCTGGGCCGGCCCATCGTGCTCGTGCGTGACGGCGTGATCGACCGGCGGGCATTGAGCGGGGAACGCATCGGCCTCGACGAGCTGAGCATGCTGGCACGCCAGGCGGGGATCGAGGAATACAGCTCGATCAGGCTCGCCATCCTGGAGTCCAGCGGAAAGGTCTCCTTCTTCACCAAGGAAGCGGAGGCCAAGCCATGAGCGTCAATACCGAAAGCAAGCTGAAGAAGGGCATCACCGGCCCCCTGCTGTACCTGTTCATCCTCGGCGACATCCTGGGAGCCGGCGTGTACGCGCTGGTGGGTGAGGTGGCCGCGGAAGCAGGCGGAGCCATTTGGGCCCCGTTGCTCGTCGCCTTGATCCTGGCGCTGCTCACGGCCACCTCCTATGCGGAGCTGGTCACGAAATATCCCAAGGCAGGCGGTGCGGCCATTTTCGCCGAGCGGGCCTACAAGAAACCTGTGGTGTCCTTCCTTGTCGGCTTCTCCATGCTGGCGGCCGGCGTCACCAGTGCGGCGGGTTTGAGCATTGCGTTTGCCGGGGATTATCTTTCGGTGTTCTTCGATGCACCCACCATTCCTGTTGCAATAGCCTTCCTGGGTTTGGTCGCGCTGCTGAATGCCCGCGGCATCAAGGAATCGGTGCGGGCGAATGTCGGGATGACGGCAATCGAGCTGTCGGGATTGCTGCTGGTGATCGTCGTGGCGGCCATATTCCTGGGCGGCGGCAACGGGGACGCGTCACGTCTGGCCCAGTTCCCCGAAGACACCACGCCGGTTGCCGCGATCTTCGCGGGCTCGCTGTTGGCCTACTACTCTTTTGTCGGATTCGAGGTCTCCGCCAACGTCGCGGAGGAAGTCGTGGACGTGCCGCGGGTCTACCCCCGGGCGCTGTTTGCCGCACTGCTCACCGCCGGAGTGGTCTACTTGGCGCTTGGCGTGCTCACCTCGATCGCCATGGATCCCAAGGAGCTGGCAGGATCTACCAGCCCCTTGCTGGATGTCGTGCAGGCCACCGGGGTCGGGATCCCCAGCTGGCTGTTCAGCCTGGTAGCGCTGGTGGCGGTGGCCAATGGCGCTTTGCTGACCATGATCATGTCTAGCCGGCTGGCATTCGGGATGGCGGAGCAGGGGCTGCTGCCGCCTGTCCTGGGGCGCGTCCTGCCGCATCGCCGCACCCCGTGGGTGGCGATCATCGGAACCACGGCGATCGCCATGCTATTGACGCTGACCGGTGATCTGGCGACCTTGGCCAAGACCGTCGTGCTGCTGCTGCTCTTCGTGTTCACCAGCACCAATCTTGCCGTCATCGTGCTGCGGCGGGACCGCGTGGAGCACCGGCATTTCCGGGCTCCGATCATCATTCCGTATCTCGCGCTGGCTTCCTGCGCTGTGCTGCTCGTCCAGCAGGATGGCGGGATCTGGCTACGCGGGCTCGCGTTGCTCGCCTTGGGTGCGGTCCTGTATTTCGCAACCCGCTGGATCACCTCCCGGTCTGCGAAGCGCCCCGCCTAGGCCGCGTCGCAGCCACGGGCGGCGGCCTCGCGGAACGTCGAGGAAAGCCGCGGGCCTTGCGGATGGATTGCCATCCGCAAGGCCCGCGGCCGCTTGAGGTCAATGTTCAGAGCTGGTCGGGACTCTCACGCTGGTCGGGGAGGTTCACCCGGCGCTCGTCGTCAAGACCGATATCCGCTGCGTCATCGGCTTCGTCGTCGGGCTCGACCGCGCGATCTTCATCCAGCGGCTCGGGAAGCAGCGTTTCCGGGTTCAGCTGCAAGGGGTCAGCGTCGCTTTCATCCAGGATCCGGTCCGGCCCGCGCAACGGATCCTCGGCGTCCAGCGACTGCGGGGCGTCCGAGGAACCTGCGGCAGGCTGGCTGTCGCGGCCGTCGAATGGCTCATCCGCGTCCTCGTCGCGTCGCACATCGTCGAATTCGGCATTATTCAAGGTCATGTCCTTCTCCTTAATTCTTCGTGGCGGCGGCACCGCCAGGGAGCTGTGCTATCAGTTGTTCACTGCTGAGGATCCGCTGGCGGTAGTGCTCCTCCAGAAACTTCAAGGTCACATCCTCGAAGTCCGGGTCCGCGGAAGCCAGGGCGTCTCGGGCAAGGAACACCGGCAAATTGGCGCTGAAGGCGTCGGTCGCGGTGGCGGCAATGCAGGTTTCCGAGGAGACCCCAGCCAGGATGAGGGAGGCAACCCGGTGCTGCAAGAGCAGCGTCAGCAGCTCCGTGGCCCAGAAGGCGCTGTCGCGCCGCTTGATCAGCTCGATGCTTCCCGCCAGATCCAGCTCTGGCAGGATCCGCGCTTGGCCGGTCCCCTCGAAAAGGTAGCCCTGGTCGTCCTCCAGCATCTTCAACGTCCAGGTGGACTTGTCTTTCTTGTGCACGGTGCGCACCGCAATGACCGGCACCTCGGCCTTGCGCGCCGCGACGGCGAGCTTGTTGCACGCGGATGCCAGCCGTGCGCGGTGCTGCGCCAAGTCCTCGGTTTCGAAAAACCCCTCCTGCATGTCGATCAGCAGCAGCGCTGGGCTTTGAAGGGATCCTGTCGCGTCCATGGCTCAGCTGCGTCCCGAGCAGTGTTCGCAGCAGTACGGCGCTTCTCCCGCATATACGGCATGGCCCAGGATCACGGAGTCGCAGTGCGAGCAACGCTCGGCCACATCATGAATGGCGCACTCAAAGCTGTCATAGACTCCCGACTTGCCTTCGAAGTCCACGCTGATAGGGCGTTGCGCCGGTGCTCCGCAAGTATTGCAGTTCTGCATTGTTCAACTTCCTTCCGCTCGATGGCCTGCGGGCTAAGTTGTGCTGCCTAGTCCTTGTCGTACTGGTCGTCGGTTGAGTTGTCCAGTTCCGGATCGGTGCCCTGGATGGGATCGAGATCCAGCTCTGGATCAGTGACAGCCTCTTCTCCGATCCCCAGGTCCTCGGGTGTTTCACCTGCCGGCCAGTTGTTCTCAACTACGTCCTTGTCCGGGTCCTTGATGCGCTCGGCGGCGTGGCTGATTGCATCCTTGGCCTTGTCCAGAAAACCCATGGTGCTGCTCCTTTCGGTTGCCGTCGCCAGTTGGCAACGTCCTCGGTTCTACCGATTATCACTTGGCGCCAACGTGAGTACAGGATTAATCGGGACCTGTCAGGATGCTGGCCACCGGGCCTTTGAGGTCGCTGGGAACACTTGAGCGCCAGCGGCAATACAGACAGCGGGGAAAGGGCCCGATTCGTCGTGGGCGCGGTGGCCAGCGGCGTGGAAACGTCCAAGGCCAAGGTCGCGGAGCATGCCCAAGGCGAGCCGATCACCATCGGCGCGGACGATACCCTCGAAGAGGCAATCCGAATTATGCAGCGGCATCAGGTTCGCCGCCTGCCCGTGATCGACGGCCACAAGCTCGTGGGAATGCTGTCGCAGGCCGACACCGCTCGGCACGCCGACGAGCACCGCACCGCCCCGGCGAGATGGTCTCGGAAATTTCCGAGCCCTAACCGCTTGCTGTGCACCCAGCAGATGGCCGCCTCCTTGCCGGAGGCGGCCATTGCGCATTTCGCGCGGAAAACCTTGCTAGCGCCCGTTGGCGTCCGTTCCACCGCGCCGGTGGTCCAGGCTGCTGGGTCCCTTCACGGCCCGGTACAGTCCGTAAAGGAAAACCAGGACACCCCAGCCCACAACGATCCACAAGGGACCGGGTGAACTGTCGGGAGAGGCGAGAAGTGCGAAGATGGCGAATCCCACCGCTAGCAATCCGCCGATGAGCATCAGCCAGATTCCTGGCCGTTTCTTGCGTGGTGCTGCTTGACCGTAGGACATGGGGACCTCCTTGTTGATCCTTGATACCTGCTAGTTACCCTGCGTCGAATCGTTCGTCATCCTCGTCGTGGCTTTCCGAGGTCGAGGTGGTCTGGGAAATCCGGCCCCGCTGGGCTACCTGCTCGTCCTCGGTGTGCTCCCGGGGCTCTGTTTCCTGGTCCGGTTGAGTAGTGCGTGCCGATTCGTCCCGGCTTCGTTTCTGGGTCATCTTGATCTCCTTGAGAGACTACGAATTGCGCAGGGCTTCGATCAGCTCGCTCTTGCGCATCTTGGAGCGCCCGTTGATACCGACTTCACGGGCTTTTTCCATCAGTTCGCTGACGCTCCAGTCCTCGTAGCTGCCCGACTTGCCGCCACGCTTTCCAACAGCCTTGCGTCCATCCCTGGCTGCCGCGTTGGCGATCCGTGCGGACTTCTGCTTGGAATTGCCTTCTTCACGGAGCTCTTCGTACAGTTCTTCGTCCTTGATACGACTGCTAGATTTCTCGGCCATGAAAATCCTCCGTTTCCGAGCCTCGATCCCCGGATGCGATGCGGATGGCATCCGGCTGTTCAGCCCACGCTAGCCGCCTGGGCCGAGGACCGAAAGGAACTGGTTCCCGCTTTGCGGGAAAACCCAGACTTCGACCCCTAGCACATATCCCGCCAGCATCGGCGATTGCTGAGTCGAATCCGTGAAAATGCTGGTTCCCACCGCTAAACCCTCTGCAAAGGTTTATCGACGGTGCGCCTGGTCGAACACTGGGCTTGTACCGCGCGACGCCCGACCTGGACCGGTCCGGGTGTCTTGGAACTCTGGAAGGAATCTTCATGACCGAGAAATCTCAGCCAGAACACACTGAACCCGTGAACAAGGAGCGCATCAGTCCTCCCGAGCAGCGCCAGCCCGAGCCGGGGCTGGACAGCAAGCTGAAGCCGCAGGCCGATCACGGCGAGCGCAGCTATCAGGGTCGCGGCCGGCTGGAGGGCAAGCGCGCGCTGATCACCGGCGGCGATTCCGGGATCGGCGCCGCCGTGGCCATCGCCTTCGCCCGAGAAGGCGCCGATGTGGCCCTTGCTTATTTGCCGGCAGAGAAAAGCGATGCCGTGACCATTGCCTCGGTTCTGGAGGACGCCGGGGTCCAGGTGCATCATCTGCCCGGCGACCTGCGCGACCGCGAGTACCGCGACAAGCTGGTCCACGAAGCCGCTTCCGCGTTGGGCGGACTGGACATCCTGGTGAACAATGCGGGCAAGCAGATCAGCGTGGACTCGCTGGAGGAATTGAGCGACGACCAGGTCGAGGCCACCTTCGACGTGAATATCTTTGCGATGTTCGCCCTCAGCCGGGCCGCGCTGCAGGTGATCGGCGAGGGAGGCGCGATCATCAACACGACCTCCATCCAGGCGTTCGATCCCTCGGCGCACCTCATGGACTACGCGGCCACCAAGGCGGCCATTAGCAACTTCACGAAGTCGCTGGCCGAACAGGCCGCATCGCGCGGCATCAGGGTCAACGCAGTGGCTCCCGGGCCCATCTGGACCCCTTTGCAGCCTTCGGACGGCCAGCCCATCGAGGCGCTGCCCGAGTTCGGGCACGACACCTGGCTGGGGCGCGCCGGCCAGCCGGTCGAGGTCGCCCCGGCGTACGTTTTCCTCGCCAGCGACGACGCCTCCTACGTGGTCGGGTCCACCGTGCACGTCAACGGCGGCAAGAACCAGCCGTAGCCCATACCGGCTGAAGACAAGGTGCGGGTGCCAGCCAATGAGCCGGCACCCGCACTATTTGCGCGTCCTACAGCTCGTCCGCGTCATCCAAACTGAGATTGCGACGCTCGTATTCGCGTTGGCTGAACGTCGCTCGCTGCACCGATTGCACGTCATCGAAGCTTGAACCGATGGCGCCGCCCAACGTGCCGAGCGACGCCGCGAGCCAGGCAAGGTTCAGGTATTCGGCCATCGACACCTCGTGGCCCAGCTGGGAGGCGAGGAACTCCTGGTCGATGACCACCAGCGACGCCACGAGCAGCGCCAGGAACAGCAGGAGGTACATCGCGGCTGCGGCCGAGGCCACCGTAAGCACCGTGGCTACGTTGTAGATGAGCAAGCGCTCCTTGCGCCGGTGTCCGCGCGGTTTTTCCCACAGCCGGTTATGGAAAAGCAACCACAACGAAAGCATGAGGATGCTGGCCAGCGTGATGAACGCAAGCCTCGAACTGGCCAGGTAGTCGGCCATCGACCAAATGCTCGTGTAGAAGACGCCGAAGGCACCGGTCGCCGCCGCGCCGGCCATCGCGGAAGACAATTGCGGCACCAGGCGCCACGGCCGGTTGATGCGGATCATCCCCATGGTCAGCAGCACCCGGCCGCGAAAACCTTCGATGCTGTCGATGCGCGAAGGGGTGTCCTCGTCGCTGCGCATGCTGCCGCGCACGCTCAGCGCTTTACCGAGGGGAGACGGGGGCGGCTCCGGCAGATTCCCGGTGGCAAGCTCGGCCAGAACCTCCTCAAGCGCCCGGGCAACGCTCCCCGCTGTTACCAGTCCGAGACTGGGCAGGCTCAACGTCGCCGTGCCCTGTTCCGGGCTGAGCACCGATCGCACCGGCCGCCCCTGTTCGTAGTGGGGCGCGTCGGTGAGGTAGATGATGTAGTCCCACGTGTATTTCTCCCTCAATCGAGGGACATTCTCGTTCAAGATCACGCTTCCCGACTCGCTCAGGGGAAGGCTGAGCGGATCGATCATGATTTCCCAGTTGAACTGCCGCTCCGCGTCGCTGTTGAGCTTCTTCTCCAGCTTCTGGTGGACCTTGTTCGCCATGCCTTGGGCGATCCCCGGGTCGGCAATAAGTCCAACCACCCTGGAAGGTCTGGGCTGCGCCTCCCTATGATCTTCCACGCAAAATCCCTCCCTATCACTTGGAATCCGGCCTTTCGCATCACCGTAGGCAGTCACGAAAGCCCTTCCAAGCTGTGTCCAGCTTGCTTGCAGGTTCACGGACCAAAAAATGCTGCAAATCCGCGGAATTCCGGGGTTCTGCATTCCCAGCAAACGCTTATGCGCAACCTCTTGAAGACCCGCAACGCATGTGGAATGGTCAGGATCGCAATGCTCCCCGCCCCATTTCCAGGTAAGGAATACAGTTATGAACCACTCAGAGCCTTCGCAAGATGCCAACGAACCATCGCAGGATCAACAGCTGCCCGAGCAGGAGGATACGCAGTCCGCATCGCAGCAGCGCTCCCGGAAGGAAAAAGCCAAGGAGCAGGATCCGGACCAGGAAGAGACCGCCCAGTTCAACACGGACTGACATCAGCGCACCAAGCATTGGGACGCACTCGGAAACAACGAAGACTGGAGGGAAAATGAAGGCACTCACTTGGCAGGGCAAGCGGAAAGTCGAGGTCAGCGAGGTCCCGGATCCCCGGATCCAGGAACCGACCGACATCGTCATCAAGGTCACCTCAACCGCGATTTGCGGTTCCGACCTGCATTTGTACGAGCTCTTGGGTCCTTTCATGCACGCAGGCGACGTCCTGGGGCATGAAACCATGGGCATCGTCCAAGAGGTCGGCTCCGCAGTCACCTCCGTGCAACCCGGAGACCGGGTTGTCATCCCGTTCAACATCTCCTGCGGGCACTGCTGGATGTGCACGCGCGGGCTGCAATCACAGTGCGAAACCACCCAGGTGCGCAGCCATGGCAAAGGCGCGGCGTTCCTCGGCTACTCGGAACTGTATGGCCAGGTTCCCGGCGGGCAGGCTGAATACCTCCGGGTCCCGCACGGGGACTATGGTGCGATCAAGGTGGGTTCGGACCTGCCGGACCACCGCTATCTGTTCCTCTCCGACATCCTGCCTACCGCATGGCAAGGCGTACGGTATGCCGACGTCCCCGAGGAAGGATCGTTGGCCGTCTTCGGCTTGGGCCCGGTAGGCCAGCTCGCGGCACGCATCGGCAGGCACCTGGGGTATCGCGTCTTCGGCATCGATCCGGTCCCCGAGCGCCGCGCCATGGCCGCCCGCCATGGCGTCGAGACCCTGGACTTCACCAAGGAGACAGCCACTGCCCTGCGGGATCTGACCTCCCGCGGCCCGGACGCGGTGCTCGATGCCGTGGGGATGGAAGCGCATGGCTCCCCCACCGCGGCCTTGCTCCAGCAAGCCACCGGCCTGCTGCCGGATCCTGCCGCCCAGCAGGTCATGCAAACAGCCTCCATGGATCGCAATATCGTGCTGACCGCCGCCACGGACGCGGTGCGGCGCGGAGGCACGATCTCGATCAGCGGCGTCTACGCCGGTGCGGCGACCCCGATGCCGATGGTCAAGCTGTTCGACAAGCAGATCCAGATCCGCCAAGGACAGTGCAACGTGAGGTCGTGGACTGATGAGCTGCTGCCGCTGACCGAGGACTCCAAGGATCCGATCGGACTGGATGACTTGGTGACGCATACCAAGCCCCTGTCCGAAGGACCCGAGATGTACAGCACCTTCCAGAAGAAGCAGGACGGCTGCATCAAGGTGGTCCTGCAGCCCTAAAGCCGACTCAGGCGGACTTCTCGGAGTCCGAGGAAGCCTTCTTCTTGCTTGCCGAGGAGGAGGCTTTCTTCTTTTTCGCCGTCCCGGATTTCCCGGCTTTGCTGGAGGAACCCGTGGCTTTCTTGGGTGTCCTGGTCCTGGAAGCACGCCCGGATGGCTTGCCCGCAGATCCCTTGCCGGCGGACTTCCCGCTGCCTGCAATGCTACGCTTGAGCGCTTCCATCAAATCAAGGACACCTTCCTCGCCATCCTGCGAGGAGGCCGCTCCGAAAGTCGCTTCGGTATCAAGGTCTTCACCCTGCTCGATTTTGGCATCGATCAGCTGCTGCAGCTGGATCTGGTAGTCGTCGCTGAAGTCCTCGGGCGTGAAGTCCCCGCTGTAGGATTCCACCAGCGTGGCGGACATCTTCAACTCCTGCGCGCTGATCCGGGCGGTGTTCTCCGGTTCGGCAAACCCGGCATCCCGCAATTCATCGGCCCACATGATCGACTGGAGCACCATGGCCTTCGACCGCACCCGCAGCACGCCCAGCCGGGTCTTCTGGCGCAAGGCGAAACGCACCACGGCCAACTTGTCGGTATCCTCCAAGGTCCGCCGCAGGAGCTCATAGGCTTTGGGCGATTTGGAATCGGGCTGGAGATAGTAGCTTTTCTCCAGCATCAGCGGGTCCAATTGGTCAGCCGGGATGAACTGCACTACCTCGATCTCGCGGCTTCTCTCCGCGGGCAATGCGTCCATATCTTCGCCCGTCAGCACCACGGTGCGCTCGCCGTCATCGTAGGCCTTGTCGATGTCCTTGTATTTGATCTTCTTGCCGCAGATCTCGCAGCGGCGTTCGTATTTGATCCGGCCGCCGTCTGCGGAGTGGACCTGGTGCAGCGAAATGTCGTGATCCTCGGTCGCGCCGTAGGCTTTCACCGGTACATTGACCAGCCCGAAGGCGATTGATCCAGTCCATATAGCTCTCATAGGCCCAGTGAAGCACCGCTGCCGCCGCGGGCATAGAGCGACACCATGCTTGCCAGCCCGTTTCAAGGTCATCGCTGGTGCCCCTGCAGCCCAATCGCAAAAGTCCCTAGGAAAGGTGGATTTGCCGGGCACCGGCAGGGAGAGTGGTGGTCAAAGCCTACGGAAAGGGGTGGATATGGCTCGCAGGGAACAAACGGTCACCGTTGATGGCCGCACCCTGAAGGTCAGCAATCTGGATAAGGTGCTATACCCGGAAACCGGGACGACCAAGGGCGAAGTCATCGACTACCTGCAGCGGGTGGCCCCGGCGCTGCTGCCGCATGCGGCATGGCGCCCGGCAACCAGAAAACGCTGGGTGGACGGGGTCGGCACGGCACGGAACCCGGGAACCGTGTTCTTCCGCAAGGATCTGGAGGATTCGGCCCCAAGCTGGATTCCCAGAGCCCGTCTGGAGCACAAAACCCATTCCAATACATATCCCCTGGCCAACGATGCGGCAGTACTGGCATGGTTCGGGCAAGTCGCAGCGTTGGAGATCCACGTTCCCCAATGGCGTTTCAATGCGAGCCTGGAACAACAGCATCCCGACCGGCTCGTGCTGGATCTGGATCCCGGTCCCGGCGCAGGCTTGGCCCAGTGCGCCGAAGTGGCTTTGCTATGCCGCGAAATCCTTGAGGGCATGGACCTGCGGCCTTTTCCGGTGACCTCCGGATCCAAGGGGATCCACCTTTACGCCGGTCTGGACGGCACGGCAACCTCCAACCAGGTCAATGAGGTGGCCAAGGAACTCGCCGCCTCGCTAGAACGCAAGCACCCCCGGCTTGTGGTGGCAAATATGAAGAAATCCCTGCGCGAGAACAAGGTGCTGGTGGATTGGAGCCAGAATAACGCCGCGAAAACCACGGTATGCCCGTATTCGCTGCGCGGACGTTCGCGTCCCATGGTGGCCGCGCCTCGCTCATGGGAAGAAATCGAGTCCCCCGGCCTGGAGCACCTGGACTTCCACGAAGTATTGGACCGGCTGTCCGACGGCCTTGATCCCCTGGCGGCCCTGGCGCCTCTGGCGGAACAGGGAACAGACCGGCTCGCGGTCTACCGCTCCAAGCGCGATGCAAAGCTCACTCCTGAACCCGTGCCACAACCGCCCGCGGCCCGGAAAACCGCGCGGGCTGCGGCTACGGATTCGGCAAAACCCGTGTCTTTCGTGATCCAAGAGCACCATGCCCGCAGGCTGCACTGGGATTTCAGGCTGGAACACGAGGGGGTCCTGGTCTCCTGGGCCGTCCCGAAGGGGCCCCCGCTCCAGAGGGGAATCCAGCGGCTGGCTGTAATGACCGAAGACCACCCCTTGGACTACGGAACCTTCGAAGGAACGATTCCCAAGGGCCAGTATGGCGCCGGAGAGGTGTCGATCTGGGATGCCGGTGAATGCACCATTGAGAAATGGCGGGATGGCAAGGAGATCATCGCGGTGCTGTCCGGACGCGAAGACGGAGGGCTCGGCGGCATTCCGCGCCGCTTCGTGCTGATCCAGGCTCGCGGCATGGGAGACCAGGACAATTGGCTGCTGCAGCTCACCAAGGAGCAGCCTTCCGAGGATTCGACGGTTCCGGAAGACATCCCTGAATCCAGCCTGCTGGACGAGGTTCCCAAACCCATGCTGGCCAGCTCCGGGGTGCCGGAGGACATCATCGAAGGCGACGACTGGTGCTTCGAAATGAAATGGGACGGGTACCGCGCCTTGGCCAAGGTCGAGAACGGGAAGGTGAAACTGCTCAGCCGCAACGGCAACGACATGACCGAAGATTTTCCCGAGCTACAGGAACTTGCGGTGCTTGCACCCGAGGGCGCGATCGTGGACGGCGAAATCGTCGCCCTGGACGGTTCAGCGCGCCCGAGCTTTTCCCTGTTGCAGCAGCGCATCTCGCATCGGCGCAAGAACCGGCTCCGGCAAGCGCAGGCCATTAAGCTCAACTTCATGCTTTTCGATGCCCTGCAGCTTCCCCGGAGCAAGGGCGGAAAGCCCGAGAACCTGATCGGTGAACAATATGTGGATCGCCGCAAATACCTTGAACATGCGGTCTCCGACGGACAGTACATTAAGGTACCTCCTGCTCATACCGGACCCACCTTGAAGGCCGCGTTGAAGACAAGCCTCGAGCTGGGATTGGAAGGGGTGCTGGCCAAGGAATGCACCGGCGACTATGAACCGGGCCGGCGCAGCGGCAGCTGGGTGAAGATCAAGCACCTGCTGGATCAGGAGGCCCTGGTTATCGGATGGACCAAGGGACAGGGAAACCGCGCGTCAAGTATCGGCTCGCTGCTGCTGGCCGTCCCCGCCGGCGATGAGTTGGAGTTCATCGGTCGGGTCGGCACGGGGTTCTCGGATCTGCAGTTGAAGGAGATCCGCGAACGTCTGGAGAAGATCGCGCGCAAGACCCCACCGGTCAAGCACATCCCGGCGCAGTTCCAGCGCGATGCGCACTGGGTAACCCCGAAATATGTGGCGGAGGTCCGTTACAGCGAACTGACAAAGGACGGGCGGCTGCGGCATCCGGTCTGGCGCGGTTGGCGAGATGACAAGGAGCCCGCTGAGGTGCGCTGGGAACACCCCGGCAGCCTCATGAAGTAATCCAACGAGCAATGCACGTCAACGGAAGGTATGAACAATGAAAATTCTGGTCAAGCTCTTCGGTACGGTGGTTTCCCTGGCTGCCGGGTGGGTCGGAACCAAGCTGGTCAGCACGGTGTGGAAGAAAACTACCGGCGACCTCCCTCCCACGCTGACCAACCCCGAGCAGCAACAACAGGAAAAGCTGGGCAAGGTGCTCTCCTTTGCCGTGATCTCCGGAGCCAGCGCTGCGGTAATCCAGGCAGTCACCAAGCGCTGGACGCGCGGCTTGGAAGCCAAGGTCCGCTCGCACTAGCGGCGGCAGACTCATGGCGGCGTTCCCCTCCGGGAGCGCCGCCATGCGCTTAAGATGCACAGTCCGGGTCAGCGGCTGGAGACCTTCACGAGCTTGCGGTTGATGAATTCTTCCATGCCGTACTTGCCTAGCTCGCGTCCGATGCCCGAGCGCTTCACGCCGCCGAACGGCAGCTCTGCGGCCGAGCCGGAGGGCTCATTGATGGAAACCATGCCCGCCTGCAGCTGCGCGGCGATGCGGTGCGCACGCTCCAGATCCTGGGTGTGGACGGACGCACCCAGCCCGTAGTCGCTGTTGTTGGCCAAGGCGATGGCTTCTTCTTCCCCGTCCACCTTGTACAGCACTGCCACCGGGCCGAACAGCTCCTCGGAGAACGCACGCATATCCGGGGTCACATCGGCAAGGATGGTCGGTTCGAAGTAGGCGCCGTCGCCAGCCACCGGCTTGCCGCCAGCCAGCACTGTCGCACCCTTGGAAATGGCGTCTTCCACCTGGGAAGCCAGCCCCGACTGCGCAGAGGCCGAGGACAGCGGGCCGAGGAAGGTTTCCTTCTGCGTGGGGTCCCCGGACTTGATGCCGGCGACCTGCTCGGTCAGGGCCTGGGCGAACTGGTCGTAGACCGAGGAATCAACAATGAAGCGCTTGGCCGCGTTGCAGGCTTGGCCGGTATTGCCGAAGCGCGCCCGCATCCCGAGCTTCGCGGTGCGGTTGATGTCCGCGTCCGGAAGCACCACGAAGGGATCGGAGCCGCCGAGCTCCAGCACGACTTTCTTCAGGTTGCGGCCGGCAATTTCCGCCACCGCAGAGCCTGCACGCTCGGAGCCGGTCAGCGAGACGCCCTGGACGCGGCGGTCGGCAATGACGTCTGCAACCTGGTCATTCGTGGCGAAAATGTTCACGTACAGCCCCTGGGCGGCACCTGCGTCCTTGAAGATCTGCTCCATGGCCAGGGCCGATTCCGGGCACTGCGGGGCGTGCTTGAGCAGGATCGTGTTGCCGATCATCAGGTTCGGAGCCGCGAGCCGGGCCACCTGGTAGTACGGGAAGTTCCACGGCATGATGCCCAGCAGCACGCCCACCGCTTCCTTGCGGACTACTGCGGTGCCGCCGCTGGCGACCTCCAGTTCCTCGTCTTCCAGGAACTTCGGCCCGTTCTTGGCGTAATAGCGGTAGATGGAAACGACCAGCCCGATCTCGCCCAGGGACTGGCTGATGGGCTTGCCCATTTCACGGGTGATGATGGCGGCCAGCTCCTCGGCGCGCTCCTCGTAGATGTCCGCGACTTTCTCCAGCAGCGCCACGCGTTCGTCCAGCGTGGTGCGGGACCAGTCCGCATAGGCGGCATCTGCGGTGGCCAGCGCTTCTTGGATCTGTTCATCGGTGGCAGTAGGGTAGGTTGCCTCGACAACTCCGGTCGCGGGGTTGGTCACTGCGTACTGGCTCATGATGCTCCTTGCTGACGTTCGGCTGCGCTCGGATTTCTGCGCGATGTTCCACATCCAGCGTTCCATGTTCGGGCAGGAAGAGACAGCGCTTGAAGCAAATCATCATCTCTGTTCGCAGCCAATGAAATCCCGCTGCCGCTTCAACCGGCTCTGATGGTATCCAAGGAGTTGTCAGCGCAGGTTCCAGTTTCGCCGGCGAGCGCGGAAAGATAATCCGCGAAACCGGATTTCAGCCGCCCTTCCAAGCGGCCTGAGGTGACCGCATGCAATTGGTCCGTGGCGACCACGCGGTATCCGCGACGCCTGAGTCTGGCCACGAGCTCAACGTCCTCATGGGCTGCCAAGGTCTTGAAACCCCCGACCTGCAAGTACGCCGTGGCGCTGACCCCGAGGTTTGCCCCGTGGATATGCGGATGGTGGGGCGCCAGCACGTAGCGTTCCCGCCACTGCCGGTACAGTTGCGGGGCCAATTCGACCCGGTCGGGTTCCACAGTGCCGGTCACCGCATCAGCTCCCCCGAGATAGGCCACGGCGAATTCCTTCAGCCAGTTCTCTGGAACCCTCGTGTCGGCATCGGTGCAGGCAATCCAGGTTTCTGATGTCCCGTGCGGCCCCGGCAGTCGGTTGAGCCCTTGGGCAATACCGAAGGCGCGGGTCGCTCCGACATTACCGAAGTTCACGTGGTGGGCAAAATAGCCCGGGTGTGTGGCCGCGAAGTCGCTGGCACGCTGCGCAGTGCTGTCCGTGCAGGTGTCCAGCACCACCATGGTGTGCACGGCGATGCCTGGGCAAACCGCTTGCAGGTTCAACTTCGACCGGTCCACGGCTTCCAGGCAGTCGAGGATGTACCGCTCTTCGTTATGGGCGGGAATGACAACCAGTATTGTCCGCAGTCTTCTAGCCATCCAACTGCCCGGGTTTGCGAAGGATTTCCAGCAAGAAGTCCCGCTCTTCATGCATCACCAGACGGTCCCACCGCCGGCGGTGGGCAATCCGGTGAACAGCCTGCCCGTCCAGAGGCCATCCCTCGATGGGGTGGAGCCAGTGGCAGAGCAGCAGTTCACCGCCGGGGGCCAAGACAGATTCGCACAGGCCTAGGAGTTCTTCAAGCTCGTCGGCGGCCAAGAAGTAGCCGATCTCGCTGATGACGACCAGATCGACCGTGCCATGGGCGAGTTCCGGCCATTGCTCGGGAAGCAGACGCTGTTCCAATCGCACGTGCTCGAAGCGCGCGGTTTCGCGCTGCGCTTGCTCCAGCGCGGTTCGGCTTGAGTCAATCGCCACCAGAGACGTACAGCGTTCAGCCAATGCCGAGGTTTGGATTCCAATGGAGCACCCAAGTTCCAGCACCGTGCCGTAGTGCGTCCGGGGCAGGGAGCTGAGCAGTATTCCGCGTTTCCTTTCCTCGTACCCGCTGTCCCTGTAGTTCCACGGATCAGGTTGATCCAGATAGAGATCTTCGAAAACCGAAGAGGTCATGGCGGTATCTTTCTCTCCGGAACGGGTCAGCCGGAAGATCTCCTGGGACTGCAGGAAGTGCTCCATGACTTCGGCACTGAGCATTGCCTCGTCCCCGGGCTGGTCGGACAGGGGCTGCGTTTGCGACTGGTGCGCGGATAAGGCTTTTCGCTTGGCATCCAGCGCTGCCGAATCCAGTTCGAGCCTGTTCCAATGCCACCATCGGCCGTCCTCGAGCGGTGAGGCCCAATGCCAGTACCAAATGGGGAACTCCAGGTGGAAGAGCGACAGTTGCTGCGCGATGCCCGCGGCGACGAGTCCGAGGACATCATGATCCGTATGGGCATCTGCCCGGTAGGTGCTGGCCAGCACGCACGGTGCTTCCTGTGCACGGTCAAGCAGGGCTTCGTGGAGTTCTGCGCGATGTGCGGCCAGCTGTCCGTCGGGAAGACCCAGCCTGCGAACCGTGATCCCGGGGCCGGTGCCGCTGTCCCGGCCAAGCTGCATCATGGCTTGGGAGACTTCCCCTGCACGCAAGCGGGCCAGCTGCTGTGCGGAGTGGGTCGAGGAGCCAGGATGGGAAGCTTCCCCGTCGGTGCAGAGGAGCACCTCCACGGTGATGTTGCGCCGCAGGGCTTCCTGCATCAAACCGCTGGCGCCGAGCGTTTCGTCGTCGGGGTGGGCTGCGAGAACCAGCAGCCGTTGCGCTGATTCGAAGACCTGGTCCAACGGCAGAACCTCCAGATCCTCGATTCCGCAGTCACGCCAAGCTTGGGCAGAGGTTCCTTGCTGCAGATGGCTGAACGTCACCATGGTTCTTGTTCCTTACTCCGGTCCTCCAGAAGCATCCGTCCCAGCGCGGCATCATCGCGTGTGGCATGGTGCTGGCGAATGTATATCGAGAGATCTGCAACCCGGCGGGCATGCTCTTCATCCAAGGCCAACGGCCCGGGCCCAGTGGCATGGCCGCTGATGTGGATCATGCGTTCACAGATCCGGGCGATTTCTCCTCTGGTCTGCGCGGCTTGACGCGGGCCGAGCTGTTCTCGATCCGCAAGCTCCGCAGCGCGTTCGAGCATGGCGGCCCCGGAGGCGAGGAGCCTGTCGGCCTCCCCCAGCCAAGCCAAGGCCAGCTGGTCTGGTTCGCGCGTGCGCGCCGTGCCCAGCAGGTGCCGGAACAACCCGACGGCCCCGCCGAACCAGCACGCCGCGACGCCAACGCCTCCCACGGCGAAGCCGGAGCGTTCAAGATACCAGCCGGCTTCCCCCACCGGTTGCGCCGGAGTATCCATGCACCGAAGCGATCCGCTCGGGACATCTTGCAATCCCCGGCTGACCCAGCTGCTATCGGCAAGTTCCGTTTCCGGCCCACCCAGCTCGATCATGAACAATTGCCGGCCCTGCGAGGTGTGCGCGCTGATCAAGGCATGAGTCAATTCTCCCGCCAGGGAACACCAAGGCTTGATTCCAGTCAGCGTCCATTGCCCTGAGAAACGGCTGGCTTCGAGCCGCTGGCCAGGTGCCTCCGCGGCAAAAACACCCCAAGTGGTCGCTTGGGGGCACGGCATGTCAGCCTGGTGCAGTATTGCGGCGGCATCAAAATGCGGTTCGAGCGTGCGCGCTGCGACGAGATCCAGGGCCGCGACCGAGGCGAAAAATTCCCACAACTGCCGCGTCGAGCCGTTGCCCGGCACCGGCAGCTCTCCTTCGATCTGTTTCAGCGCATGCAGGATGGGGGTGGCGTGGCCTTTGCACCCGGCGGCCACATCCAGCAGATGAGGCGCGCTGGCCCACCATGTGCCCTCTTGATCTGCGGCATCAGCCCTATCGCCACGCGAAAACATAACTGGTGTCGATTCCACTGGGGCTCCTCTCTGTCGTTGCCACTCAGTGTAAGTCAGCGGCATGGAGCCCCCAGGCAATCTGAAAATTTCCACAAAACGAACTCGGTGCGGCAGTCCCTACATGCCCTTGAGGTGCTGTGCACTATTGCTGAAGCGCTCGAGTTCTTTTCGGGCTTCCCCCTAGCAGGGGAGACCGGAAACACCTAGAATGAAAAGAAATTACCGTAATACGAAAGTTGAGATCGTGGCTGAACATTCCGCTCCCCTGGCCGTGGGCCAGCAGGCCCCCGCATTCTCCCTGCGCAACACCGAATCCGAGGTTGTTTCGCTTTCCGACTACGCTGGCAAGAATGTCATCGTCTACTTCTACCCAAAGGCGGCAACCCCGGGCTGCACGACCGAAGCCTGCGACTTCCGCGACAACCTGAATTCGCTGCACGCTGCTGGTTATTCGGTTTTGGGCATCTCTCCCGACGAGCCGGAAGCCAATAGCCAGTTCGCTTCGGATGAGTCCTTGAACTTCCCGCTGCTCTCCGATCCGGACAATGCCGTGGCGAAAGCCTACGGATCTTTCGGCGAAAAGACCTTTGGGGACAAGACCTTCGTGGGCACGCTGCGCTCAACGGCAGTGGTGGACCCTGAAGGGAAGATCAGTCATGTGGAGTACAGCGTGGATGCCAAGGGCCACGTGGCCCGCCTGCGTGATGAGCTGGGTATCTAAAGCCCTTGGGCCCAGGCGGCCCTCCTGAATTCGGCCGAGGATGGGCGCAGGAACCGAAGGTTCCCGCACCCATCCTTTTGCGTCCGCACAGTCGCCATCTGATACTCCGCACCATAGTGGACTTTTGCCGGGCTAAAAGTTAGCTAAGCTAGCATTATTCCCAAGCCAAAGGAACTGCATGCCCCGCACAACCGCCCCGCTCCAGCTTGTCTGGTTCCGCGACGACCTGCGCACCGCAGACCATCCGGCGCTGACCGCCGCCATGGCTGCAGGTCCGGCCATCGCCGTCTACGTCTTCGACGAGCAATCCCCCGGACTGCGGGCGCTTGGCGGCGCCGCGCGCTGGTGGCTCCACCACGCTTTGCTCAGCCTCCGCGAATCACTGGCCGAGCTGGGTGTTCCACTGGTTCTGCGTAGCGGACAGGCAGCGGAAATCATCAACACGCTGGCCGAGGACTGCGGAGCGCAGGGCATCCATTGGACCCGCCGATACTCGGAAGCCGAACGAGAGGTCGATGCGCTGGCCAAGGCGAAGCTTCGCGGCGCGGGACGCGAAGCGCACAGCTACGCAGGCTCATTGCTGCACGAGCCTTGGCAACTCCAGACCCAGGAGGGCAACTCCTACAAGGTCTTCACCCCGTTCTACAACAAGCTGCGCGATGCCGAGCTGCGCCCGGTCCTGCCAGTCCCTGAACCGCAGGAAACCGTGAACAGCCTTCCAGACAGCGAGGACCTGGAGAGCTGGGACCTGCTTCCCACCAACCCCGACTGGTCCGGTGGGCTGGCCGCAAGGTGGGTCCCTGGAGAAGCCGAGGCGCACTCAAGATTGGAGGAGGTCGCCGAATCCATCGCCGCCGACTACCCGCAGCATCATGACCGGCCGGACCTGGACGGGACCAGCGCGCTGTCCCCCGCCCTGCGCTGGGGGCACCTCAGTCCGCACCAGGCCTGGGAAGCTCTGGGCCGGCAGTCAGCGTCGAATCCTGGCGCGTCCGAGGGCGTCGCCGCGGTCCGGCGCCAGCTGGCGTGGCGCGATTTCTGCTGGCATTTGCTCTACCACCACCCTTCACTGCCCACGCAGAACCTGCGCGGCGAATTCGACGCCTTCGACTGGGCGTGGCCGGACGACGATCCGCAGGCCGCGGCCCACGTTGCCGCCTGGCAGCACGGCGAGACAGGCTTCCGCCTGGTCGACGCGGGCATGCGGCAGCTCTGGGAAACCGGCTGGATGCATAACCGCGTCCGCATGGTGACGGCCAGCCTGCTGGTCAAGAATCTAGGAGTGCACTGGAAGGTCGGCGAGCAGTGGTTCTGGGACACCCTGGTGGACGCCGACCTGGCCAGCAACAGCGCCAATTGGCAGTGGGTTGCCGGCAGCGGCGCAGATGCTGCCCCATATTTCCGGGTGTTCAACCCCGAGCTTCAGGCGAAGAAATTTGATCCGCAGGGATCCTACGTGGCGCGGTTCGCCCCGGTGGCCCACGAGCCCATTGTGGATCTGAAATCCTCGCGAGCCCAGGCCCTTGAAGCCTACGACCATATGAAAGCCCGCCACAAGGGCTAGTCGCCTGACAGGCGGTCCCTGATCCGGGCGTCGATGTCGGCGGACAGTTTATCGATGCTCGCCAGCGCGCGGTCCAACTGTTCAAGGGTGCCATGCAGAGGCGCGTCTTCACCCTCGGGTCGCCCAGAGTCCCGGTGCGCTTGCAGCGTCGACAAATCAAAGCAGACGTTGGCACGGCACCCGGAGATCGAGGCCCGCAGCGCTCCCAAGGCGACGACCACGTCGGCAACCAGGGCCTGGTTTCCATATTCGGCCAGCCATCGGATGTCATCAACCGCCGCCGCGGCCCGCTTCCCGATGGCGGCCGAGGACCGGGCAGCTTGCAGTGCCGCACCACAAATCGCCGCCGACCGGGCGGCGCCTGCCGGAGCATGGAAAGCCGCGCCGAAGGATGCAGAGCAAGCAGCGTCCTCATCCGCCAGCTGGAGGGATTCGTTGCGCAAGATTTGCCCTCGTCGCCTAATGCGCCCCGCTTCTCCCTCAGCCTCGGCATCCTCGCTGTAGCCGGCGGCCATGCAGATCAACGCCGCTGCCACGGACAGCATCACTCCGCTTCCCGCTCCCCCGCCAGGCACTCCGGTGGTCTGCGAAAGCTTCTCGGTCCATTGCGCGACCGTCAGCTGCTGCGTGGATACGGATTCCGGTTTTTCCATGCCACCAGTGTGCGCGCAGACCGCCGCAGGCCAGCGCTTCCTGAGTGGCCCCTGAGTTCCGCCAACTGCCTTCCCGCACCGAAACCCCATTGACCGCCGCGCGCGGCAGTTCCGCAACTGCCGGAATGACCTGCATGGCGACATCGGGTCAGGCAGCCGCACACGGCGCGATTCGATGCCCTCGAATCCCCGGGCGGCAAAACATGCAAGTGCAACTAAAGTGACCCCGGCTACACAAAACCTCAAAGTTCCCCGAGAAGTCTTGCTTTGCTGGGCACTTGGTAATTCAGGTGGTCGCTTGCTGAAATATAACCATATTTCATTAATTGACTAGGCCGTTTTTAACTACCCACGGTGATAATAATTCATCTAAAACGCAATCTGACATGGAAATTTCTGAGCTCGCTCCCTGGCGAACTGGACTTTCCTTCATGTTTCGAGACAACCAAGTCCAATTAAGATAGAACTCCTTAAGTGACGTAAATGCAGTGGATTTCGTGCAGTTCGCAAGCTCAAGCCAGAGCTGCACGAAGTTCCAAGAACAACGGGATCACCCGGACAGTTACGAACAAGGTGGAGGTCAAACAGATGCCAGGACGTATAGTCAGGACGAAAACGGCCGAGCGAGTCTCGGAACTTCTCGGGTCACGTGAAGGCCGCAAGCACTTGTCCGAGTACGGATGGGCCCAGGGCATGCCAATCGTGATGACGGTGTCAACGGAATCCGTCAACGACGTGATGGGACTAGTAAGCATGCATGGCCGCTCAGTTCTGGTCGCAATGCTCGATCCCCGGACGGACGAGCTGAAATTCCTCTATGTGGCTACGCCTAATCCGGCCTTGGAGACCGTGGGATGCGAAAAAGATTCAACCCCGATTTCGGATCTCTTCGAGCGCGCCGAGTTGCAGGGCTTGGTGACTTTTCGCTCGAAGTACTGGGAATGCAGCACGGTCACGCACCCAGTCCCCGTTTTCCACGGTGCACCCGAAGTGAAGAGCTACGCCCAGCATTTCAATAGTTGACGAGGATTTTGCACGGTACGTATTCCGGCGCTTGGCTGCTGGGCAAAGACCAGTAATCGGTCGCCCAGCGGCCGGGTGGCCGAAGAACGTTCTGTGGGGCAGGCATACAAGTGATGTCATCGGGAGTCTGGAATCCCGCAGGGACGGAGGAACACCCGCAACGGGTTATTCCGCCCCATCGCCACGAGCACAATGCCGGACCGCGTCGATCAGCTCTTGGATCTCATTCACCCGTCCATCCCAATAGGGGATGCCAAGGCCAAAACCGTTCGCCGCTTCCTCGCTCAAGCGTCGGAGACAATCCCGGTGGCTCTCCAAGGCGCTGATGAGATCGTCGAATTGGTCATCGCTGAGATTCAGATGCAGGTGCTTGCGAGGTCGGCGGTTCATCGGCAATTTCTGTAGGTTCATTGGCTCCACGTGGGTTCGACCTTACGCCTGCCGCTCCTGCCGCAAGGGGGTTGCCAGGGTTTTAACCGAAACTCACAAGTTGGCATCTCGTCTCAAAGCGCATCCCAACCAACTAAAACATCCCAAGCAAATCCAATACTTCTTTTTGGAGGAACACATGAGCACCAATGACGTAGAAAAAGTCGTCAAGATCATCGAGGACATCAAGGTGGGCATGCTGACCACCCGGTCGGGAGAGAACCTGCTCAGCCGGCCCTTGACAGCAGTTCAAGTCACCGACGACGGCGACCTCTGGTTCTTCATCGCGACAGAATCCGAAATCGCCCAGGAAGTGGCGAAGGATCGCAACATCAACATCTCGTTCTCCGACAAGACGAGCTGGGTCTCCGTCCGCGGCACCGCTGAGATCGTGCGCGATGTCGGCAAGAAGGAGGAACTTTGGAACCCTGCGGTCGAGGCATTCGCCCGCGGCGGAGCCAAATCGCCGAATGTCGCGCTGCTGCATGTGAGTTCCGAATCCGCCGAGTACTGGGAAAATCCGGGAGGGCCGGTCAGCCTGGCCGCCAGCTGGGTCAAGCACAAGCTGACCGGAGAGCAGGCGCACCCCGGCGATTCTGGGGTGGTTGACCTTTAAATTCGCGCGCGCCGACTAGTGACGCGTGAGTCAACTAGTCAAGAGATTGAATGCAACCTCGACATGAAGCAATAAGAGTCACGTCTGTTGGAGCGTTCAACACTGCACAGTCGGGAAAGTACCAAGTTTAGGAGTTGCCCAGCTAGACCTCAAGTTCAGAAAGGACATATATGAGCCTACGCCAACGAGCATGTATAGCAAGGGAACGTGCCACATGCCTCTCTACCGCAGACCCCCGCCTACTTCCAAGGAATTCGGGAAGTAGGCGGGAGCGGAACTATCTCTAGGCAACCGCGGGCGCATGATCGTGCGCGCTAGCCTGGAAATTTCACCAGCTTGTGGTTCACGAATTCGGCCATCCCGAACTTGCCCAGCTCACGACCCACGCCCGAACGCTTCACGCCGCCGAAGGGCAGCTCCGCGGCGGTGCCGGACGGCTCGTTGATGGAAACCATACCGGTTTCCAGGCGGGCGGCAATGGCCTGCGCACGCGCAGGATCCTGGGTCTGCACCGAGGCGCCCAGCCCGTAGTCCGAGCTGTTGGCCAACTGAACCGCGGCGTCGTCGCCGGAGACCTTGTAGAGCACTGCCACCGGGCCGAACAGCTCTTCCGAATACGCACGCATGTCCGGGGTGACGTCGGCCAAGATAGTCGGAGCGTAGTATGCGCCTGTGCTTTCGATCTTGGCTCCGCCGGCGAGAACCGTAGCGCCTTTGTCGATGGCATCCTGCACCTGCGCGGCCAGGCCGTCACGGGCCGCAATCGAGGACAGCGGGCCCATGAAGGTGTTCGGGTCGGTGGGGTCGCCCACGATGATCCCGGCCACCGCGTCGGCGAAGTTCGCGGCGAACTCGGAGTACACCGACTCGTCGACGATGAAGCGCTTGGCCGCGTTGCAGGCCTGGCCTGTGTTGCCGAAGCGGCCGAATAGGCCCTGCTTCGCGGCGGCCGGCACGTCGGCGTCATCCAGCACCAGGAACGGATCCGAGCCGCCCAGTTCCAGCACCACCTTCTTCAGGTTGCGTCCGGCGATCTCCGCCACCGCGGAACCGGCACGCTCCGAGCCGGTCAGCGAGACACCCTGGATGCGGGCGTCGGCTATGACGTCCGCGACCTGCTCGTTGGTCGCGAAGATGTTGACGTAAGCGCCCTGTGGGGCTCCTGCGTCCAGGAAGATCTGTTCCATGGCCAGCGCGGATTCCGGGCACTGCGGGGCATGCTTGAGCACGATGGTGTTGCCGTTCATCAGGTTCGGCGCGGCGAAGCGGGCCACCTGGTAGTACGGGAAGTTCCACGGCATGATGCCCAGCAGCGCGCCGACCGCCTCCTTGCGGATGACAGCCCTGCCCCCGGCGGCGACTTCCAGTTCCTCGTCTTCCAGGAATTTCGGGCCGTTCGCCGCGTAGTAGCGGTAGATCGAGACAACGATATCGATCTCAATTCCAGACTGGAAGATCGGCTTGCCCATCTCGCGGGTGATGATCGCGGCCAGCTGCTCGCGGCGTTCGGCATACAGGTCCGCGACGCGGTTCAGCAGGTCCACGCGGTCCTGGATGGCGGACTTCGACCAGGTGCGGAAGGCCGCATCGGCCTGCGCGACGGCCTGGGCGACCTGCGCATCGGTGGCCGTATCGTAGCTGGCCTCCACGCGCCCGGTGGCGGGATTGGTGACTGCATAGGTGCTCATTGACGTGCTCCTTGGAAAAGTTGGGATGTTCTCGGCGGACCGGACTGCGCTAGGGCAGGGCGATGGCCTGGTCGGTGACCACGTGGATCAGGGCCGGGCGGCCTTCGGCCACGGCGGCCAGCGCACGCTGCACGGCCTCGGCGGCCTGGGCATCGTCGTCAACGTATTCGCCATGCCCGCCGAAGGCACGGGCAAAGGCGGCGAAGTCAGGGTTCTGCAGCTGGGTGCCGGAGACGCGGCCCGGGAAGTGGTGCTCCTGGTGGTCGCGGATCGTGGCAAACTGGCGGTTGTCCATGACCACGGCCAGGATCGGGGCGCCGAACTGCGCCGCGGTGGCGAACTCCTGGCCGTTCATCAGGAACTCGCCGTCGCCGCACACGGCCACCGACAGGCGCGCCGGGGCCTGCTTGGCGGCCACCACGGCGGCCGGGATGGAGTAGCCCATGGAGCCGTTGCGGGTGGACAGCGCCGAAGGGAAGACGTTGGTCGGCATGTACCACTGGGCCCAGGCGGTGTGGTTGCCGGCGCCCACGGAGTTCACCACGTCATAGGGCAGGCGCGAGATCAGTTCGCGCATCACCACGGACATGCGGGCGGTGCCCGGGGCGGTGGCCGGAAGCTGCTCGTCGCCCGGGATGGTGGAAACCTTCACCTGGGCCTCGCGGCCGGCGGCGCGCCAATCCTCCCAGCGTTCACCGGCGCCCAGCTCGATGCCTTCCAGCGCGGCGGCGAAGGCCACCGGGGAGGCCAGCACGTGGGCGCTGAGGTTGCCCGAGCGTCCGCGCAGCGTGGTGTCCGGGCTGATCACGTAGTTCACGGCGTCCGGGTCCTGGCGCAGGGTGTAGCCGTCGGAGGAGACATCACCCAGCACGCAACCGATGCTTACTAGCACGTCGGCGTCGGCGAGCATGGTGGCCGCGGCGGCCGAGCGTCCGTAGCCCAGCGAGCCCATGTTGACCGGGGAGCCGAACGGGATGCGGTCCGCGGCGTGCCAGTCCTGCACCACCGGGATGTTGTTCTTCTCGGCGAAGGCGGTGACCTGGGCGGCGGCCTGTGCGCTCCAGCGCTGCCCGCCGACCATCAGCAGCGGACGCTGCGCGCCGTCCAGCGCCTGGGTGATCGCCTCGAGCTGCGCGGCGTCCACTGCGCCCTCGGCAACCGGGATCGGCGCGGTGAGCGCGGCGGTGAATTCCTTGGTGATTACGTCTTCGGGCAGGCCCACGACCACCGGGCCGGGGCGCCCCGAGGAGGCGGCGAAGAAGGCCTCGGCCACGACATCGGAGGCGCGGTTCGGCTCGTCGAGCACGAAGACGCGCTTGGTCTGGGTGCCGAACCAGGCGTAGGGGTCGAATTCCTGGAAGGATTCGCGCATGCGGTCCGCCACCGGGATCAGGCCCACGAACAGCACCATCGGGGTGCCGTCCTGCCAGGCGGTGTGGATGCCCACGTAGGCGTTGGAGGCGCCGGGGCCGCGGGTGACCATGGCCACGCCGGGACGTCCGGTGAACTTGCCGTAGGCCTCGGCCATGTAGGAGGCGCCGCCTTCCTGGCGGGCGATCACGTTCTCGATGTTCGCCCCGTGCAGGCCGTCGAGCACGGCCAGGTAGGACTCGCCCGGGACGGTGAAGATGCGGTCGACCCCGTGGAGGGCCAGCGAGTCGACGATGGCCTGTCCGGCGTGGGTGGGGTTGCTCGGGGAGTTGCTCATGGGGTTGCTCCTGTGTGCTGCTGTGCGGTGTGCGGGGATGGAATCGGTGGGATGTGCGGGGGCGGCCGGTGCGGCCGCGGCCGAGCTAGAGGTCGCCATAAACCAGCGCCCCGCCCACCACGGTGGCTTGCACGCGGGTTTCGGCAATCTGCTCGGCGTCGATCTCGTAGAGGTCCTGGGAGAGCACTACGAAGTCTGCCAGCTGTCCGGGGACCAGCTTGCCCTTGTAGTACTCCTCGTGCACCGCGTAGGCGCTGCCCACGGTGTAGGCATGCACCGCCTGGGCCACGGTGAGCTTCTCTGAATCGGTGAAGGGGGCACCGCCCTGCGTGGTGCGCTGCACCAGCGAGGCGATGTTCAGGATCGGATCCGCGCTGACCACCGGGGCGTCGGTGGAGCCGGGGATGACCAGGCCGGCGTCCAGGAAGGACTTCACTCGGTAGGCCAGCGGCTGGCGTTCGGCTCCCAGCGCGGTGGCCACCCCGTCGCCCAGCTCGTGGATGAACCGGCCCTGCGGGACCGGGACCAGTCCCAGCTGGACCATGCGGGCGATCTGCGCGTCGGAGGCCATCGAGGCGTGCTCGATGCGGTGGCGGGCGTCGGTGCGCGGAAGCAGCGACTGCGCCTCGGCGACAATGTCCATCACCACGTCCAGCGCGGCGTCGCCGATGGCGTGCACGGCCAGCTGCCAGCCGGCCAGGTGGGCGCCGATCAGCTTTTCGCGCAGCGTGTCCTCGGGAAACTGCAGCAGCCCGCGGTTGCCTTCGTCGATGGCGTAGTCGCAGCACATGAATGCGCTGCGCCCGATCAGCGAACCGTCGGAGAGCACCTTGGTGGGGCCCAGTCGCAAGAAGTCGTCGCCCAAGCCACTGCGCAGGCCCAAATCCAGGCCGTAACGGGTGTGTCCGTCAACCTTGTCGGTGTCCAGCGGGTGCAGGGTGGTCAGGTAGGGCATCAGGGTGGCGCGCACGCCCAGCTGGCCGCGCTCGCGGGCCAGCTGGTAGCCGGCCAAATCCACGGTGCTCTGCCCGATGTGGTCCGGGGCGCCGACGCCGGGCTCGGTGATGGAGGTAACGCCCAGCTTGAGCATTTCCTGCGAACCGGCGGCCACCAGCTCGGCCACGTCCTCAATTGTCTTAGCCGGGATGTGATCCAGTACCAAGGCGCGGGCGGTTTCCTGCAGCAAGCCCAGAGCCAGTCCGGCGGAATCCTTGGGCACCGCACCACCGTCGGGCACCGGCACGTTGCGGCGTTCCGGGTAGCCGGAGAGCTCGAAGGCGTGGGTGTTGGCCACGGCCATGTGGCGTGATACGTGCCACAGGAAGACCGGGTGGCCGTGGCTGACCGCGTCCAGCGCCAGCGCGGTGGGGTGTGCATCGCCAAGGAAGTTCTGGTCGTAGCCAGTGCCGATGACCCAGGCACCATCGGAGGCCTCACGAGCCGCGGAATCCACAGCGGCCAGCAACTCGTCCATGGTCTTCACTGCCTGCGGACGAAGGTCGACCTGGCGCAGGGCATCCCCGATGAAGGTCAGATGCAGGTGGGCGTCGTTGAAGCCGGGAACGACTGACGCGCCGCCGAGGTCGACCACCTGCGCGAAGTGGCGGGTCTCCACTTGGTCATCCAGGCAGATGATGCGTCCTTGATGCACCCCCAGTGCCTTTGCCATCGGACGTCGCGGGTCTTGAGTGTGGATGGTTCCGTTGGTGTAGAGCACGTCGAACATGGGTCCTCCTGCGTCGAGCTTGAAGTGATCTGCCTCAAGTATCCGCACGCAAAGTCCATGCTGTCTAATGCATAAAAGATCTATTTAACATGCTCAAAAGTTATGCATCGCGCCCTGGAACATCCCAGGACTCCTGCCGCCCTCCCACCATTTCCATCAGCCCTGAGGCCAGTTCGCGAAGCTTCGCTTCCGCGTAGTGGCCTCGACGCCAGGCCATGTACATGTGAAGCGTCAACGGACTGGCATCTGGCACGCCTAGTTGCTCGAAAAGGGGTATTCCGCGCACCCCGAAGGCAGGATATTCGGTATTGACCGCGATGCCGCGGCCGGAGGCGACCAAGGCGTGGGAAACCAACCCGTCGTCGCACACCTCTGCGCGCTCAATCCGCAGCCCTTGGCGTTCGAGCGCTTCAGAAAAAATCCGGCGACTGACCGAGTGTTCCGGAGAGAGGATCAGCGGCTGGTCAACCAGCTCCGAGAGTTCGATCCCTCGGCGGCTTTCCCCCAGCCAGCGGTGCCCTGCTGGCACTTGGGCGCGGATCGGCACATCTCCCAGCATGACGGTTGCCAGATCGCCAGTGGGAATAGTCGGGGTGATGATGAAGTCGAGGTCATCGAGCAGGGCCGATTCCAGCTCGAAGTGCCCCGTTTCCCGGGCCACAATTGTCGGCTGGTCCGGCCCGAGCTCGGCAATGAAGTTCGACAAGAATCCACGCAGAGAGGCCGTCGTTGCCGCGCAAGAGAGACGCTGAACCTGGCCCGTACGCAGAACCTGAACGGCCGCGTCCAAGTCACGGGATTCGGCCAGCAGCTTGCGCGCCATGGGGACGAAGGCCCTCCCGCTGTTGGTCAGCACGAGCCGGTTGCCCGCAGACTGGAAAAGCTCGATGCGCAATTCGCGCTCCAGGGTCTTCAGCTGTCGGCTCAGGGCCGGTTGGGCGATATGGAGGACCTCCGCGGCGGCCGTCACGGTACCGTGCTCGACAACGGCGATGAAATACTGCAGTCGGCGAATGTTCATGCTTAAGAAGATAGCAACATGGCGACCAGTGCAATCGAGAATCCGACAATCCATAACCAAACGGCATGATTTCACTTCCTATCTGGTCTTAGACGCAGACAGCGCGGCCCGGCAATACTGAAAGTGACGCAAACCTATGGCGCGGCTCACTTGAACAAGAACGCGCATCACCCAAGGACAACCGCATGAAAACATCTCGCTCCCTGACGCCCCAACAGCGTCAAACCCGGGCCACCGCAGGAGCCTTCGTGGGCACCGCCATCGAGTGGTACGACTTCTTCATCTTCGGCACGGCCGCCGCCTTGGTTTTCGGAAAGGTGTTCTACCCGGACATCGCTCCCGGGGCCGGCATCATGGCATCCTTCGCGACATTCTGGGTCGGCTTTCTGGCTCGGCCCTTAGGCGGGGTGCTGTTCGGGCATTTGGGTGACCGTTTCGGGCGCAAGAACGTCCTGGTGGCTACGCTGTTCCTCATGGGCGGTGCCACCACCCTGATCGGGTTACTACCCGGCTACGCAACCATCGGCGTCCTCGCCCCAGTGGCCCTGGTCGTCCTTCGTGCTTTGCAGGGCCTGGCGGTGGGCGGCGAATGGGCCGGTGCTACGCTGATGGCCACCGAATCCGCCAGTGAAAAGAAACGCGGCATGGCCGGCGCCTGGGTACAACAGGGGTCCCCGGCCGGCGCCATCCTTGCTACCTTGATGTTCCTGCTGGTCGGGATGCTGGATGACGCGGCCTTCCTGTCCTGGGGCTGGCGTGTGCCGTTCCTCTTCTCCGCAGTGCTGGTCATCGTGGGCCTCATGATCCGTGCAAAGGTCGAAGAATCCGCGGACTTCACCGAATCCCGCGCCGCCCACGAAGTCGTCAAGGTGCCGCTGGTCGAGGTCTTCAGGACCGCTTCCTCCTATGTCTGGCTGGGAGTCGCTGCTTCGGTGCTGGGCATCGCGATTGCGTTCTTCAACAACACCTTCCTGCTGTCCTGGACCACCACGTCCGTGGAAAACGGCGGCATGGGCATGGACCGCCAGGTCATCCTGAATATTTTGCTGGCCATGGCCATCGTGCAGTTCATTTGGCAGCCCATCGCCGCGAAAATCGCCGAGCGCATTGGCGGTGTGCCGGTCATGCTCTGGGGCCTGCTCCTGAACCTGCTGATCATCGTGCCGCTGTTCCTCGCCATCATGAGCGCCAACGCCGCAGCCATTTCCTTGGTGCTGGGTGTCTCGATCCTCGGTGGTACCGGTTACTACGCCATGCTTTCCTCGTTCCTTTCCCAGGCCTTCCCGGTCAACGTGCGCTTCACCGGCGTGGCATTGGCCAACGGTTTGTGCGCCTCGCTGATCGGCGGTTCCACCCCTCTGATCGCCCAGGCCGTCCTCGGCTCGTGGGGTCCGTGGGGTGTGGCCGGGTTCTACGCGATCATCGCGCTGGTCACCATTGGCGGCGTCTGGGGCCTGCACCGCAAGATGAGTGCGCGCGATGCCCGCGCCGCACAGGTGCCAACCGCCTCCTAGTCACGGGGAATCCGGGACCTGTCAAAAAATCAGGGCGGCTCCACCACCACATCCGCGTCGTGGTAGAGCCGTCCTTTGCCAATGCTCGCTGGAAGTTGTGACAACTGGATAGATGTGGGCCAACACCCTGCAAGCTCACCCGAACGCGTCGAGTGGCCGCCCCATAAACAGGACCATGAACGCACCGACCCGAGGGCAAAGGACGGTGGCGAAAGCGCACCATGGCCGTGGTGCTCGAACCGGCACGACCACTGCCAACCTTGGGGTTTTGAAAGACATCAAGAAGTTCCTCGAACACAACGCGTACTTGGTAGACGCGTGATGTGGACATCCAGAAAACGAGCGAGTGGCCGCGGAATTGCGGGCTCTGGTGGGAACAACAGGTTTCTGGAGCTGGCAGCATGCCGAGGTGATCTGCTTCTGGCGCTGCGAAATCCCTAACTCCGATTTCGGTAGCTGGCCACGAAATCGGAGAGGGCCATGGCATGGATCTGCTAGACGGCCACCCTGGGATGCACCCACACCCAAATGGCTTTCCGAGCACTTCTAACTTGCGCACTAATCGTGATCCTTCAACTGTCCAACACCCCGGTCTGGACGGACCCTGCGGATGTTTAGTTCGCATGAACTTTCACCCATCGCCACAAGGCTCGCACGGCGGCAGCGCTCCCTGTGCGATGCCGGATAGTCCTACAGGAATATCTACCTTCAGCAATATGGTTCGCACCCTCAGATGACCTAGTACCAGAATTGTCTCTAAGCTACGCATGCAGGGGCCCAATGATCGCTGGCGTACCTTCACAACCCTTCATTACTTCCCTTGCTTCAGGGAATCCGCCCATAACCTCCAAGGATTAGGAGCCGGTCGGAAGGAACCAACTTGCAGGTTTACTTATACTTGTCCGTGCGCTGCCGATTGCGGGTCTCGGTAATCTGCCGCTCATAGGACAGGTACAGGCTTGCCACCAGGCGCACCTCGGCCATGCTGCCGCCAAGCAGCTCGGCGGCCTTCTTGATCCGGTAGCGCACGGTGTTCTGGTGCACGAACAGCGCCGCCGCCGCCCGTGAAATGTCCTGGTCCAGCGCCAGATAGGCGATAAGCGTCTCCTCCAGCTCCGGCTCTTCGCGCAGCGGGGCGATGAAACGCACCAGCCGCTGCCGATCCAGCGGGCTGTCCACGCGGGCCAGCATCCAGGTGGCCGGGTCCAGGTCATCCGCTCGCAGCAGCAGGCCTTCGGTGCCCGGCTCGTGCTCGGTGTCGCGCAGCGCCACCTTGGCCGCGAGCTCCGCCCCGCGCAGCAGCTCCGGGATCCGCGAGAGCGACCCGGAGGCCTCGCCCAGTCCGATGGCCAGGTTCTCCCGCTGCTCAGCCAGCCACCCGACCGCCAGCTTGGTGTCAGGGATCAGCGCGTTGAATCCCGCGCGGATGTCATTGCTGCGCCCGTTTTCCGCGAACAGCAGCGGCACCCCGGCGCGCTGCGCGGAGCTGAGCAGGGTTTCCACCCGGCGCGGGCCCAGGCTGCCGTCATGCAGCACCACCGCCGCGACGCTGCGCACCGGCTGGTAGGCCTCGAAGCCGAAGGGCTGCAGCAACTCCCAGTAGCGCAGTTCGCGGGAGACCTCGATGCCGTCCTGCAGGCTGGTGAGCAGCTGCGAATTCTCGTGGCGGCGCCGCGAGGCGTCCAGGTGCTGCAGCCCCTTGATGGCGCCGAGCATTTTCTGCGTGGTGTCCAGCAGGATGTCCCCCACCTCGCCCAGCACCTGCTCGTTCCGGCTGGCAATGGCCAGGTGGTAGCCGCGCCCGCGCATCACGATGGTGCGGTACATGATCTGCCAGCGGCCGATGCTGATCTTCTCGTAGTGCACCCCGTGGTTGGTGATGGCCTGCAGCACCAGGTGCACCGGGCCGTCGCCGCTGGACTCGACCAGCTTGCCGGTGTCCTCGTAGAGCATCGCCGCGCCGCGGCAGTTGGCCGCCACGCGCTGGATCAGCGAGGGGATCGGCTGGTCGGAGGCGATGGAATCGAGCAGGTCGTTGGTCAACCACATGGCGCGCTTCATGCCGTAGTCCTCGGCCACCGGGCCCAGCGCATTGACGTACTTCTCCACGTGGCTGAACGGCACGTCCCGGGCCACGGTCAGCAGGTTCACGTCCGCCCGCTGGCAGGCCTCGATGAGTTCCACGGGAACCGCCTCGAAGTAGATCCCCAGCCCGAAGCACAACGCGGAGACCCGCGCCCGGCGCAGCGCGGCGGCCAGGCCCGCGGCGGCCGCCTCCAGGTCCTGCTCGCCCTGCAGGCGCAGCCCGGTGGTGAGCATGATGTTTCCCGGATCGAACCAGCGCCCGGGGTCGTGGATCTCGGAGGTGTGCGCCCCGCTGACCTCGATTTCGGGGTGCGGCAGCACCTCCGCGTGCAATCCCAGTGACCTCACGTGAAGCAATTCCTGCACCGTCAATGGCTCGCGCTCGCCCACCGCACCAACTTTCTTGTCCCGGCCGGCCCCGATTCCCGCGGAACTCCGGGGCCGTTGTAGAAACTACAATCTACGCGCGCCGAGCTTTGAATTCCACCAATGACAGAGATGTGCGTCACACATCACAGTGGATACCACAAGTTCCAAGCGTCACCACAAGGAGAGATCATGGCCAACCTGAGAGTCGCCGTAGATGTTGGAGGAACCTTCACCGACGTCTGCATCTTTGATGATGAAACCCAGAGCATGCGCGTCACCAAGGTTCCCTCCACCCCGCATGATCCGATGGAAGCGGTCATGAGCGGCGTGCGCCGCGCGGAGGTCAACCTGGCCGATGTCTCGCTGTTCTCGCACGGCACCACCGTTGCCACCAACGCGCTGATCACCCGCCGCTTCCCGAAGGCCGCCATGGTCACCACCCGCGGCTTCCGCGACGCCATTGAAATCGGCGACGGCACCAAGGACGACTTGTGGGACGCCTACAATGACGTCTCCGGCCCGTACATCCGCCGCCGCGACCGCTTCGAGGTCACCGAGCGCACCGACTACGCCGGCAATATCATTACCGAACTGGATGAGACCGAAGCCCGCCAGCTCGCCGCCCTGCTGCGCAAGCGCGGGGTCACCACCGTGGCGGTCTGCTTCCTGAACTCCTACGCCAACCCGGCCAACGAGATCCGCATGCGCGAGATCCTCCAGGAGGAGCTGCCGGACACTGCGATCTCCGCATCCGCGGAAATCCTTCCGGAGATCTTCGAGCACGACCGCTTCAACACCACCGTCTCCAACGCGGTGCTCGCCCCGCTGGTCACCGGCTACGTGGACCGCCTGGCCACCGAGCTGAAGGCCGGCGGCTACGCCGGCGACCTGTTGCTGCTGCACTCCGGCGGCGGCTCCATGACCCCGCGCATGGTCAAGCGCTACCCGGTCCGTCTGGCGGCCTCCGGCATCGCGGCCGGCGCCATCGCCGCCAAGCACGTCGCGGCCCAGTGCGGCTTCGAGAACGCGGTGGGCCTGGACATGGGAGGCACCTCCACCGACATCTGCCTGGTCTCCGGCGGCGAGCTGCGCATCACCAAGGAATGGCAGGTCGAATACGGCCACCCGATCGTCTTCCCATCCATCGAGGTGCTGACCATCGGCGCCGGCGGCGGCTCGCTGGCCCACCTGGACATCGCCGGCTCGCTGCGCAACGGACCCCAGTCCGCGGGCGCCGCCCCGGGCCCGGCCTGCTACAACACCGGTGGCGAGGCGCCGACCAACTGCGACGCCAACGTCGCGATGAACCGCCTGGGCACCACCCTGGCCGGCGGCGCCCGCGAGCTGGACCGCTCGCTGTCGCTGGAAGCCATCGACCGGGTCATCGGCAAGCCGCTGGGCATGAGCACCGAGCAGGCGGCGCACGCAATCGTCCAGGTCGCCAACGCCAACATGGCCGACGCTGTCCGCCTGGTCTCCATCCGCCGCGGCTACGACCCACGCGACTTCGCGCTGATCGCCTTCGGCGGCGCCGGAGCCCTGCACGGCGCGGAGGTGGCCCGCGAGCTGTCCATCCCGACCGTGGTGGTCCCCGCCAACCCGGGTGTCACCTCGGCGCTGGGCTGCCTGCTGGTGGACATCCGCCACGACCTCTCGCTGATGTACAACGCCCCGGCCAACCAAGTCGACCCGAAGGACGTGGAAGCCGAATTCGCCGCCTTGGAGAAGGAAGCCACCGCCCGCCTGCGCCACGAGGGCGTGGCTGACGAGGACGCCATGCTGCAGCGCGAGATCTCCATGCGCTACGCCGGCCAGTGGCGTTCGCTGGCGGTGCCGATGGGCCAGGGCCCCGGAGCTCTGCAGCAGGCGGTTCAGACCTTCCACCAGCAGCACGAGAAGGAATTCGCTTTCAGCCAGGAAGACCAGCCGGTGGAGATCTACCAGCTGGGCCTGAGCGCCATCGGCAAGACCCCGAAGCCGGGCTTCGTGCCGGCCACCGAGCTCACCGCGGATCCGGGCGCACCGGCATCCCGCCGCGAGGTGTACTTCGGCGCCGACGGCTGGGTGGACACCCCGGTCTACGAGCGCAGCCTGCTTCCGGCCGGCGCCACCTTCGAAGGCCCTGCCATCATCGACCAGCTGGACTCCACCACCGTGGTCCCGCCGCACACCACCGCCGAAATCGACGGCTGGGGCAACATCCGCATCCACCTGCACAACCTAGAGAATTCTTCGGAGGTCTAAAGTGACTCAGATTATCCAGACCCCAGCTGTCCGCAGTTCCGGCCCAGCGCTGGACCCGGTCACCTTCGAGGTGCTGAAGAACGCGTTCGCCACCTCCGTGGACCTGATGAGCGAACAGATCCTGCGCACCTGCTACTCGTTCGTGATCTACTCCCGCGACTTCTCCTCCGCCCTGTGCGACGCGCAGGGCAACACGGTGATGCAGGGTTCGGGCGACATCGCGGTGCACGTGGGCACCTTGCACTTCCAGTGCAAGGCAGTGCTGGAGCAGTTCGGCACCGACATCCACGACGGCGACGTCTTCGCGATCAACGACCCGTACCGCGGCGGCACCCACTTCAACGACGTGTCCTTCATCCGCCCGATCTTCTCGCAAGGGGAAATCATCGGCTTCGCCCAGAATAAGGGCCACTGGGCGGATATCGGCGGCAACGTGCCCGGTTCCTTCGACGTGAACGCCTCCGAGCACTTCGGCGAGGGCCTGCGCATCACCCCGGTGCGCGTCTACTCCAAGCACGTGTTCCTGCACGACGTAGCGCAGCTGCTGGTCTCCAACACCCGCGCCCCGGAACAGGCCATGGGAGACCTGCACGCGCAGTCGGAGGCCACCGCGGTCTGCGAGCGCGAGATCCTGCGCTTGGTGGAGAAGTACGGCAAGGACACCGTGGTCACCGCGATGCAGGAAACCCAGGACTACGTGGAGCGCATCGTGCTGCGCCAGCTGGAGGACCTGCCGCGCGGCACCTGGGAGACCACCGACTACCTGGACGTGGATCCGGGCAAGGGCGAAGGCCTGGTGCCGATCAAGATCAAGCTGACCTTGGACGGGGAGGGCATCCACTACGACCTGTCCGAATCCGCTCCGGCGGTGGCGACCTTCCTGAACTCCGGCTACGGCACCAGCCACTCGGCCATCTACGCGGGCACCAAGACCTTCTTCCCCGAGGTGCCGCTGAACTCCGGCTTCTACGCCGCGGTCCAGGCGGAAATCGGCGAGGAGGGCTCGGTGGTGAACGCCGGCTGGCCGCACGCGGTGACCGGCTTCTGCTCCGGTCCCTACGAGAAGATCATGAACGGCATCTTCGAGCTGTGGAGCCAGATCATGCCGGAGCGCGCCATGGCCTGCGCCTTCAACCTGGAGTACCTGCTGGTGGGCGGCCGCGATGCCCGCACCAGTGATGACAATTACTTCATGTGGTACGACTGGATGGCCGGCGGCTGGGGCGGACGCTCCTCCAAGGACGGCTCGTCCGCCACCGCACCGGTCTTCGGTCCGGGCCTGGCGGTGCAGCCGGTCGAGGGCCAGGAACGCCTGTCCCCCGTGCTGACCACCAAGCACGAGATCGCCATCGACTCGGCAGGACCGGGACGCTTCCGCGGCGGCCTGGGCATCGAAAAGGGCGGCATGCTCACCGATGCGCACTCCACCGTCATGAGCTACTGCTGCGACCGCTCGCGTTCCATCACCTGGGGCATCGAGGGCGGCCTGCCCTCCATCCCGCACGGCGTGTGGCTGAACCAGGGCACCGAGGACGAGCGCTTCCTGGGCTCCATCTTCTCCTCGGTCCCGATCCAGCCAGGGGACGTGTTCACCCGCCCGTCCGCCGGCGGCGGAGGCTTCGGCGACCCGCTTCAGCGCACCGCGGAAGAGGTGCTGGAGGACGTCATTGACGGCTATGTCTCCATCGACCGCGCCGCGGCCGACTACGGCGTGGTCATCGAGGAAGTGGACGCCGAACTGGATGACTACCGCATCCTAGCTGAGGACACCGAGGCGCTGCGCACCCAGATCCGCGCCAGCCGCCGCGGCTGGCTGGATGAGGACGCCGAAGCGGTGGCCGCCCGCTACCGCGAAGGCACCGTGGACATGCTGGATGTCATCCGCCGCCACGGCGTGATCCTGCACTGGGGCACCGGCGAACTGCTGGAGAACTCCACCACCCAGTACCGCCAGCTGATGCAGCGCCGCTCGGCCGCCCACTGGGACGCCTAGTCCCGGCAGAGCACGCACTATTGCACCACCCATTGCACCATGAGGTGCAGCCCGGGCGGTGCGGGGAAGATCCCACAAAGATCGTTTCCCGCACCGCCCTGTTTCACCCGCCGCCACCTGCGGCTTTTGTTGGACACGCTTCACCCGGCAAGCCCGCCCGGATATTCTCTGCTCCCCGCCGGCCCCGGCAGTTTTTCCTTGCACCACCCACATCAGGCCCAGGCCATACTCGCGCACTCGCTACGGGATGTGATGGCTCACGCCATATTCAAAGGAGAAGTTCCATGTCAACAAACTCGTCCACGGATCTTCCCGAGATGGAGCAATCCGCCTCGGCGAAGATGAGCGCAGGCTCGCTGTCCATGGCCTGGTACGGACTGGTTTCGGCCATGTTCTTCATTTACATCGGGGCATCGCTCGCCCAGGCCTACGGCACCATCGATACGCTCATCGGCCTGGCCATCACGATTGTCATCTACGGCGCCATCAACCGCATCCTCGCAGGCTACGCGCTGCGCAGCGGGCTGACCGTCGCCCAGTTCTCCCGCACGCTGCTGGGCCGCAAGGGCGCGGTCCTGGCCACCCTGATTTTCGCAGCCACCGCCATATACTACGCGGTCTTCGAAGGAGCCATCCTGGGCTACGCTTTCCAGGCGCAGTTCGGCGGCCCGATCCAGCTCTGGTACGCGCTGGTGGTGCTCTACACCCTGCCGCTGATTGCCGGAGGCATCCAGCGCTGGCTGGACAAGATCAACGGCTGGCTGTTGCCGATCTACTGGGGTGGCCTGCTCACCGCGGTCATCTGGGCTTCCATCGCCCACTCTGGCGGAAGCTCCTGGCTGACTCACTCCACCGGTCCCCTGCCCTTCACTGCCGGCGGCCCCGGTTGGCTGGCCACCTGCGCAGCTTTCATGGGCGTGTGGATCCTGATGATGTACACCGTGGACTTCGCCTCGCTGGGTCGCGCCAAGGACGTCAAGGTCCACCAGCGCTACACCTTCGGCTGGCTGTTCTACACCCTGGCTTTCGGCGCCAACTCGCTGATCGGCATCTACCTGACCTTCACCATTCCGGGTGCCGAGGCCACCGAGACCGGCGTCGCCGGTGCACTCGTGCAGCTCATGGGCCCGCTGGGCCTGCTGGTCATCTTCGTTTCCCAGACCCGTATCAACACCGCGAACTACGCCTTGGGCATCTCGAACTTGAAGGAATTCGGTTCCCGGGCACTGGGTCTGAAGCTGCCGAGCCTGGCATGGGTATTCATCGGAGCGGTCATCATCTACCTGCTCATGCTGCTGCCAGTGGTTCAGTACCTGCTGCTGGCGCTGTCTTGGCAGGGTGCCTTGGTCACCGGCTGGGTCGCAATCGCCCTGGTGCACATCCGCTACGAGAAGAAGTTCTCGCTCCAGCCGGACAGCCCGAACCTGCCCGACCGCACGTTCCCGGCATTCAACGCAGCTGGCGTCAGTGCTTGGGTCATCTCAGCAGCGGTGGGCATCGCCATGGTCCAATCCGGCAGCGCATGGGGCGCAAACCTGGGTGTCTTCATCACTCCGGTCCTAGCCGCCACGATTTACGCGATCTGGAACCCTGGCGCCCGCGCCAAGCGACACCACGATGCATTGGCATCGGTGAAGCAGTTGTAGTACCCACATGGGAAAGATTAGCGGTGCTGTTGGGTGCATTCATTGAATGCGCCCAACAGCACCAAATTGGTATGACGAAATACCCCAGTCATCAATGCGAACAGCGTTTGCAGCGATATAGGCCGAGTCCTTTACCGGTGCAGCAATCGTGCAGGTGGCTCTGAACGATGATATTAAGTGGGCCCAATCGGCAATTTTGGTGGCTCGCAAACCTCCGAATGTTCAGTAGCTACCGAATAGCGCGAAACGGTACCCCGGTTCCAACTACCTGGTGTGAAATCTCATGAGTTCGATTGCGAACGAAGTGCTGAGATTACATACCAACTAACCCGACTCGTGGTAACGACTAAACCTATTTGGCAGTTAAAGCGCCACCTAACTTCTTGGCGGTTCACGAGTTCACATACCTTGTCTTCTCAAACTGATAATGTTCAGGCATATCGTCTGATGGGGAGCTAAGTCCAATGGTTCGTAAATGGTCGCATTTTGATGACTTGCGTCTGCGCCAAGAAGCGATCGCGTGGCTTAAGGTTCGAACGGATGATGGTAAATACTCACTGACCCGCGAAGAAATCAACGACTTCTTTTTCGATGGAGAACCTTTCAAACTCATAGATCCAATGAAGGGGATCCGAAAGCCACAAGTACTAGATACTGCTTTGAGCATCATGACCTCCTTCAGAAAGCCTGGCGAAGAACGGCCATACGCCGATGAGGTTGGAAACGACGGTCTGCCCCGATACATGTGGGAAGGCAATGATCCCTATAAGAATACGAATGCTGGGCTCCGACTTGCCCAAGAACGCAAACTCCCTATCATCTGGTTCATCGGTGTCGGTGGTACGCCGATGCGGTTTCATGTTCTTTGCCCTGTCAATATCGTCGGTGAAGAACTCGAACATCAGCGATTCGTATTAGACATCGCTTCGGAAAAGGGACTAACCCTTGCCGAGTTAGCTTCTCCGAGCGGGCCGGACACAATCGTCAAGAAGTATCTAGTCCGAGAAACCAAAGTGCGTTTGCATCAGCCGGTTTTCAGAGCATCAGTCATACGCGCCTACAACGTTCGATGTGCCGTATGCAACCTGGGCCATGAGCAGCTACTTGATGCTGCACATATCATTCCTGACTCGCATGAAAATGGAATCCCTTCAGTGACGAACGGTCTCGCTCTATGCAAGATCCACCACGCTGCGTATGACACCTCGATCCTTGGAATCACGCCTGACTACACAGTTGAGATCCGACAGGATATTCTCGAAGAAATCGATGGCCCGATGCTTGAGCACGGATTAAAACAGCGACACAAGCAAAAGTTGATGATGCTGCCCAGCGCCATGAAAGAACGTCCTGATCGCGAACTACTTGCTGTCACCTATAGAGAGTTCATCGAGAAGCAGACTGCCTGATCCCGTCAGGCCCAGCGACAGTAGCTATGATCCAGGCAACCAGAGCCCCGAAATGGGCATGGGTGTTTGCAAGGAGCCCACGAGCTCCTTGCAAACACCCCTACGCCGATATCTATGGAAAATGCCTCTAGATGATGTGGCCCTTTAGACGTCAGGGCATCACACGGTCTGCCTGAGTGCCACAGACTTCCCGTTGACCGCGGCTTGCAAGATTGGCAAGGCCTTTCGTCCAAACTCAACAAAGTCGCTTGGGTACACCCGATACTCTGGAACGTGAGCCACAGCTGCTTGCTCCGTTGCCAGTTGCTGCTGAAGCGGGTTGTCACGATCGCGGAACCACAGTGGATGGCCGATGAGAACGCCAACGCGTGCATCGTCCAGCAATATCATCGGTGTGCCGTCCTCGCCCACACGCTCCACTCTAATATCGGAGTGCAGGCTTTCCGCGATCGAGCGAACTTCATCAATACGGTCAAACCAACGCGACAGATTCAGCTCAAGCCCCGAAGATAAATCCAATACGTCCAAAGCTAAGCGCCAATCAAGAACGCCGTGAAGCCGCTGATTATCCCAAGAACGAAGACAATCAGGGCACGAAGTTGAACATGCACGATGGCTCTTCCCCTCAAATTCTTCTTGAAGAGCTTGACGAGTCTCTTTGATGAGCTTACCGAAGACGTCTGGCTTCGCGATCTGAGCTGCGTATCCAGCGCCATTCTCAAGCGAGTCTGCAAGGAACACACGAGCTGACGAAACACCGTTAGCCATTCTGTGCTGCAGTCCCGCCTGCATCTCCTGAGGGTCAATATCGAGCTGTTGCTTAACTGCAGTCCTCAGCACTTCTGCCATAGACCACAAAGCGGCTTCACCGGCGGGAACCACATGTGGCGCCGTAGGAACAAAGCCTCCGCTAGTGGCAAGACGCGAGAAATCCACCGTCATGGCATCCGTGGTGCGGATTTCGCCAATAGCGCTTTTGCCGAGGTCCTTGCCGTTCTCTGGTTTTCCTTTCCAACCGCGTCGGTACAATTCCGAATTAATCGCAACGACTGAGTCATCGTCATCGGTCTTAACCAATTCGAATAGACGACCCCGATTGTCGTTGTATTGAAGCAACTTTCCTTGTTCGTAAAGTCGCACGTCTACCGCGCCGACCGGCTCACCCTGAGGTTCATCCCCAGTTGAAACGAAGGACGGAAGGCTCTTCGTCTGAGAACGAGCCTGATCGATTCGGTACGGCCTTGGCATGTAAGTGGTGCGGAACCCCAACGGTTCATAGAGGCTAAAGACTCTCATCTGCGAGTTACAGCTAGGGCAAACAGTCACGTTGGGCTTATCGATGGCGGTAGTGGAGCACTCTGGACAGCTTGATACGGTTTGTTCCTTGCCCAACGGGTCGCTCGAGAACACTTTCCCATTTCGGTGTTCGTAGTTCACAAACCCGGCGGCGACATGGATCATTCTGTCTCTAACTACTTCTGCACCAGGAGCATAGTTAGTAATTGCCATGCTCAATGGGCGATCAGAAACAGTCTTGGATTCCAGAGACTTGGCAGTTGGAGACTTATCCCCATACAGTTGACGCACCCGAGTTGGGAATCCAAACATAGGCAGAAGTCCGCCCAAGGCAAGTGCCTTGCTAAGTTCATTCTCCGAAATGTCAGGTTGGGCAATAATCTTGTCAATTTCGCTGACGATGTCATGACGGGCCCATTCAATGACCGATTTGACTTCGTCGTCGTTGAGACGTGTATACGAAGTCAAACGATGAACGATACTCTCGACATCGTTATCCGACGCCAGCCATTTAGCAACTCCGGCTTTTCGGGTTGCCCATTCGTCAATGGTACCGAAGGTTCCATGGAGGCTTTCGGGCCCCCACTCTGGTGGGGTAGGTAAGGACGCAAAGGCACGTTTCAGCGTCTCGGCGGCAACAATTCGCTGAACAATTCGTACTCGGCCCAAATCCAAGAAGGGTTGAGGCGGCAGGTCCCCGGTCATCCTATAGGCATGATTGAAGTAGTACTCATCATGCGCGGAGTCACGACAAGAAGTAATTGTAAATGAGAACGCCTGGCCGGAGCGGCCAGCACGGCCAACGCGCTGCTGATAGTTGAACCGTTGAGGCGGCATATTTGCCATCAATGTCGCGTTAAGTGATCCAATGTCCACACCGACCTCCATTGTGGTGGTTACACTAAGAACACCGAGCTCACAGGTTAACGAATTCTCGTCCGGCGCAGGCAGCTGCACACCCTTAAACCAACGCTGACGACGACGCTGCTCAGAAGCAGGTTTTGTTTGTGCGGTTAGCTCGGCTACTGCGATGCGACGCACCTCTTGGTCGGCTAACCAGCCATAGTAATCTTGGGCACTAGTGTCCAAAGGCTGCAGAAGAAGCTCAACTGATTCGCAACCCTTGTTCGCACATACTCCCGCTGAACCATGTAAATGTTGGAAAGCGCACTTACTGCAAACCCAAACGTTGTCCCCAGCCAGTGCAAAACGTACTTTCCCTGAATTCCCGTTGAGCTTCAGCACCCAGCCCAAAGTCACACCGGATCTCTCCAGAACTGAATAGACCCAGGCTTCTAGGACATCAGCATCAACTCCATGCTTTGCTGCAACCTTGGTCAGGTACCCCTTGATCGCAACTGGTGTTTTACTCGTGGCAGTATCAGCTGCCCGGTGACCTTCGTAATTCCGTGAAAGCCCTAGTATGCGTACGCAACTAGAAAGTACTTCCGTAGAAATCTGACCGTCTAATGGGCTAGCTTCATCGTCAGGTACAGAAACAGGGAACCAAGCAAGATGGGTGGATTCAACATCACGACGTCCGGCGTCGAAGACCTGCCGAGCAAGTTCATTGTCAAGCATCTTGCTAAATTGGCTTTGGGTACGAACTGTCGACGAAGGGTCCATCTGCTCCCACAATCCTGCAGAAGGTGGCGCGTAGAACTTGTACCAAGGTTCACCGAACGAAGATTGGGCGCTTGCGGAACTGCCGGCAGGACTCAAACCAATCCGGACCATTTCCGATTCAACACGGGAACGCAGATCAGACCAACTAATCCCCGTTTCTATGCCCGCTTCCGCAGATTCAATAAGAGCTACTTGTTCGGGCGTAGCCGCCCCACTCATTCGCGCCAAAACTGCCATAAATAAGGCTGTATTCGAAGTGAGGATGTGATCAGTCTGTGCAGCTCCTTGAGGTGACAGCGACAGCGGATCTGATGCCCTACGCTCCAGAATGTCCACAATGCTGGTCGCCGATGCTTCTTTCAGTCCCTTTCTCAACATCTGGACCAGGATATCGCCGTATTGTCGCGTCGCAAGGGACGCTGAAGTTCTGGCTGCAGAATCACGGTTATCAGTAAAGACTATGGTCCGATAATCCTTGGGCTCCGACCCTAGCGTCCGAGGTAACTGGCGCAGGTAGATAGATGTTGCCTGGGCTGGAGAAGTCGCATGCCCCTGAAGAGGAGATACGACACGGCCCTGTTTAAAGTCCACGGACTGAGTATCAGATTGTCCGCAATGAGGGCAACGCGGTGGAAAAGCAGGATCACCAGCGCACCAATGCAGCATGGATCATCATAGTGGCTTCTGGCGTGGTAGCTGGCCTTCACATTTGGAAGCTGGCTCCTGCCCTCCCCGTTATCCAGGAACAGCTAGGCTTCTCCCTGCTCGTCGCTGGAACCCTTCTCGGTGTGGTCCAGGTAGCAGGCATGATCGGCGGTCTCGCAGTATCGCTACTTTCAGAAGTCATTTCGCAACGGCGGACCCTGCTGCTTGGTCTACTATTGCTCGCCCTCGGCTCAGCCCTCGGCGGAGCTTCCCAGGACGCCTACGTACTTCTGGCAACCCGCATCATCGAAGGCGCCGGCGTCATCATGACAACTGTGATGGGTCCAGGACTGGTTCGTTTGCACGCGCCGTTGAAGAACCTGAACATGGCGGTCGGCTGGTGGGCAGCCTACATGGGTATGGCAACGTTCCTTGGAGTCGTCAGCACAGCGCTGGTCCTGCAGCACATTTCATGGATCACCTGGTGGTGGATCTTGGCAGGAATAACGTTGCTACCCATTCCACTGGTACTGAAGTTCGTAGGTCCTGATGCCCCAGCGGGTGCCTCCGGAATGCGCGAAGCCGCGCGGCGCATCGGCATCACCGCCAAATCCGGACGCGTCTGGGTCAGCGGCCTAATCTTCGGCTGCTACACGGTGCAGTGGATGGCTGTCGTTGGGTTCCTTCCCACCATCTACGAAGGCTTCGGTATCTCCCCCGTTACCGGTGGTCTGGTCACAGCAGTGGTCGGCGGGCTGAACGCCGTGGGCGCCATTATCAGCGGATCGCTGCTACACAGGGGTGCCAACGGCAGAACCATGCTCTTGACGGGCTTCATCCTGATGGCCGTGACGTCAACACTGACATTCGTCTTCGACTACCCACCGCAACTTTTGTGGATCCAGATGATCGCCGTCGGCTTGTTCTCGATCAGCGGGGCAACCATTCCAACCACCATGACCCGCGTAGCCGTCGATCTGGCCCCGGCCGGCGGATCCGCACCGGCCTCCATGGGCCTGATCCAGCAGATCTTCAACATCGGCAACTTCACCGGCCCCATGTTGCTAGCCGGCATTGCAACGCTCACCGGTGGATGGAACTCGACATGGTGGATCACCTGCGGTTTCGCCCTAGTCGGCATCCTTCTAACCATCGGCCTTTCGCGTTGGAACTCGCCGTTCGCGGCGATGAACTCCCACCAAGGCTGAGCAATGCTCACCTGCAACTTCAAGAGATCTCGCCAGACCGTCCAAGAAGATTTCCTGCAGGATTCCGGACTTCATATTGAATGGGGCGGAGAGGGTTGTACCGATCTATGTCGCATTTTCACTGGCGTTCAGTTGCACTGTTCGGTTAGCTGCCTGAGCGACGAACGAATCGTCGTGGCTCGTGAATAAGATGCCATGGCCCTTTGACGTGCATACTTCGAGTATTTCTCGAAGAACCATTATTCCGTTGTCGTCCAACCCCTCTGTTGGTTCATCCAGCAGCAAGATCTCCGGTTCATGCACAAGAACGCTAGCAAGAGCCACTAGCTTGCGTTCCGACATGGACAGTTCGTATGGGTGTGTTTCTGCTTTGTCCCACAGATCCAGCCTCTCAAGCACCGCTGCCACCTGCTGTTGAGATTTAGCGTCAGATCGAAGTCCGTAGCCGACTTCTTTGAACACGGTTCGTTCGAAAAGTTGGTCATTCGGGTTCTGCAGCAGGAGACCCTGCTTTGCGCTCGTGCGCACTGTTCCGGCTGTTGGTTTAAGCAATCCGACCGCAGCTTTAAGGATGGTCGTTTTGCCTACTCCGTTGGGTCCTAAGAGTCCCAAGCGTTCGCCCGCGTGAAGCTTGAGGTTGAATCCACTGATGGTCGGTGGTGTTGACAATCCGTAGCCGAGGTTTGTTCCGGCAAACTCCAGAAGCACCCGCGAGCGATCTCTCCCAGCGGGTTGAAGTGAATTTTTGTCCAGATTTGGTTCTTGACTAGGTGGGAGAGAGTTTCGCTCGAAAAATAAAAGTTCGTGGCTTTCCAGTCGGAGGACTTTATCGGCACGATCGGCACCATGTACGTGATTCCGGGTCAAGACGGCAATGGCTTTGCCCAGCAATTTCAATTTCTGGATGGCGGATAACACCATTTTTCGGGCGTTCTTATCCAATCCTGAAATTGGCTCGTCCAAGATGAGTACTGGCGGGTTATCGACCATGAGAGCGCCCAAAGCAACGATTCGTGCTTGCCCACCAGACAGTTTGCCGGGGTCCTGCGCGAGCAGATGTTTGATTTCCAGCATGTCAGCGACTGCACGAATACGGGTCAGCATCTCCTCTCGTGACACTCCACGATTCTCCAGCGCGAACGCCATCTCTTCAGCAACAGTTGCCCTGATTCCTGATAGATAGTCATTGACATCCTGCGGCAGGAACGAAATGTGCTGAGCCCAGCCAGAAGGATCGATTCGAGGCCTTTTGTCCTCTGAGAATTCAATGCGTCTGCCACCAACGGTTATTGCGCCTTCAAACTGGTCCAAACCAGTTCTAGGCAATATTCCGGCCAGGATTGCACCTAACGTAGATTTTCCTGACCCTGAACCACCGCTAATAACTGTGACGGTCCCAGGACTAATGTTCAGCTTGATGTCTTGGAGAACGTCGACCTCAGCATGCGCATACCTGAAGTACTTAAGATCAATGTCGAGGCCTAACCCCGTTTTCAAGTTTCCAATGCTCAATTCACTGGTCATGCGAAATCCATCCAGCTTGGAACAAGCAGCAGAGCTGGCAATAGCAACACGTAAAGCACTGAAACATGGCGGATCCAACGTTGCCCCTTGGAGTCTGGGACTTCCCGCAAACGAGTCATCCTCTGGGTTGCAGGGAAGCCCCGGGCGGCCAAATGCGGTGCCCGATTGGCCGTTTCCTCCAAAGAAGAAAGCACCAGGGGAACGGCCTGCAGACGGACCTTTTGGAACCAACCTCGTAGCCCACGACGAAACTTCACCTGTCGCAGCATCTGTGCTTCGTTGATGACTCGCTGCCGCTCAGCAAGTTGGGGAAGCAGAAAGAGTGTCGCTGCCACCAGATATCCAAGTTGCGCAGGTGCTTTCGATAGGTCAATCGCCGCGACCAATTGATGGCGGTCAATGACGAAGGCGCACAGCAGCCCGACCACGACCAGCACAGCCGTGCGCAGGCCCAGTTCTGCGGCTGTCTGCAAGCCAGCTTGTGTCAGCCCGAAGCTCGCGTTGGAGGCGAGCCCGTGGATCATCAGCTGCGAGGCAAAAGTTGGCAGTACGATCGCGCTCGATAGGCCAATAAGTTTCTTGCTCTTGCCAACGCTCCAGGCCACAACCAACGCGCCGGCAATCACCGTGCAGCTAAGCCACCAGAGCCCAGCAGCTGTCGTAGTGGTCACCACGGCAACAGCCACCGCCAGAACTGTGAACGGATGAAGCCGTTGAAACCGGGTCATACCCTTAGCCTCGTTCTCCGCCCCGCCGTCCAAGTACCCGGTAGCGACGCACGAACTCATAGCTCTGGGACATCCTGTTGGGAAGGGCATAAACGAGCAACGCGGCAATGAGGAAAACGATTGCCTTGTCCCCAGGGTCGGAGAGCAATGCTTGCTTGGTGACCGCTGACAACAATGAGTCGCCCATGGAACGGAATACCGTCACAACTGCACCGGTGCCCACACCCGAGGTCCCGCCGAAGACAAATGCCGCCACAGGTGCAGAGATCGCCCCTACGAGAACACCGGAGACAAGACCCGCAATAGGAGCCAGATATACACGTCGAACAGCACCGAAACGAGCTGCCGTGCCTGCAAGGAAGCCAATGAGTGCCGCTCCTGCCGCGAACGGAAGTACTGTCGGGGCAAACAGAGACCAGATCAAGGTTCCCAGAACTCCTGTTGCCGCACCGGCGCGACGCCCTGCCAGGAATCCGACCAGCACAGTGCCGATCGAGTCCAGATACAGGGGTACCATCACCGAGCCGACAAACTGCCCCAAGAGGATATTCAAGGCGAGCGCCACGGGAATCAAAGTCAATGTCGATACAGGCAAGTCCCGTAGGACAGCCGCCAAGAGCAGCAAGGCAGAAAGCAGGTACGCGGCGAACGTTGCCAGGGCCACGCCCTGGCCCAGCCCCCCGGTGAGATCTGTCGGTTGGGTAATCACGAGGACTGTGTAGGTCGTAGTGAGCAGGAGCGTGCCTGCAATAGCCAAGAGGTTACGACGGAGCCTGCTGCCGGTCGAATCGTCGGCAAGGAGCAAATTGGGTGACATGGTGAAGAGAATCCTCAGATGCAGTGCATGGATCGCGTCCCGCAGATACTGCTGGACGCCCGATTACCGGACCTATGTCACCTTGGCCCGGTTCATGAGTTTAGCTCACGAAGTGTCTTCTCGAAGATTCTCTTTACATTCGGCCGGCCAATGCAGCCAGCTTCTCGCGCAACTCGTCGAACCCCCGTGCCGGATTATTTTCCGTGATCACCTTCGCGTTTGCAGGTTTTCCCCACAGTCCGCGGAAGTCAGCGACCGTTGTTCCAAAAAGTAACGTGGACTCGGTTTCCACATCCACCGTCGCAAGCTTAGTTTGATACTCCAACGTACCTGCGGCAACACCTGCTGCGAAGTAATCGTGAACGTGGGCGATGTAGCCTTGGTCGTAGTTTCTATGGAACTCAAAATAGAATCGCAAAGCATCGGAGACATACCGGAGCAACGGGTTTTCCGCTTTACTCCGGGTACCCTCTGGATCTGTTTCCCGAACATGTTCTTCGTCAAGCTCGGCGCTCAAGGCCAGGTCGTTGACGAATCCCGGTCGCATCTCAAATCGCTCGGTTGTTTCCAATGCACACACAATCGGCAGCTGTCCTTCGGGAAGCCCCGCCTCCGCGGCCGCGGTGTAGGCTGCAAAGACTTCCTTCGCGGCATGCGGGTCCACATGCGTATTCCATTCCGCGGTTGGGGTTGTATTTCCTTGGTAGTAGAACGCCCCACCCATGATCACGACCTTGCGTAGCAACCATGGCAAACGAGGTTCTCGACGCAGCGCCAAGGCGAAATTGGTCAATGGTGCGCACAACAGCACCGTGAGTTCGCCAGGGTTCGCCTGGGCAGCGTCGATCCAGAAGTCCACAGCGTCTCGGTCTTCGCCCTCCCTCACTCCGGCGTCTGGCAACGTCGCATAACCGACGCCCTGGAGCCCATGGGTCTCCTCCGTGGTGACTAGTGGAATTTCCAAAGGCTTCCGCGCGCCGATCAGCACCGGCACTTCCGGTTTGCCACAGAGGGTCAGCAGTGCGCGGTTGTTGGTAGCTACTTGCTCAGCGTTCACATTGCCCGGGGTGCTGGTGACCGTAACAATGTCCACGTGGTCACAGGCGCAAAGGTACGCCAGCGCCAACGCATCATCGATTCCTGTGTCATTGTCGATTAACAGGCGGATCTGTTTTTGATCTTGAGTCCTATTTTGCATCAGAGTCACCATACGTCATGTTTGAGCGCTTCGGTCCTATATCTGTTCAACAGTCAATAGCGCCCCGAGCCGTCAGGTTTCTGCAGCTAGAAGGAGGTCTTGCGGCCCCTCACCTGGGGTTCTAGAGACGAATGATTCGTGAAACATACGCGACATTGGTTGCCACAATCACGGAGTCATGATTGAGTGATCTACATCACGTATGCGATGGGGACCTGCAGCGCCATAATCAGAAAGCGATTTCATGACTACAAAGCACACAGGCTCAACCAACCCCCTGCTCAAAAAGCTCACCTGCGGTGCCGCAGTAGCAGCATTGCTGGTCGGAGTCTCAGGTACGCCTGCATCAGCCACAGGCAACGGACCGGACTATGGTGGCAACGAAACCATCAATACCTCCATTCTGCACACCTATGACTCGATGGTGGCGGAGCTCCGCAAACAGGATGCCAAACAACCGGCCCTGGAGTTGGAGGTAATCGGCCAATCGGTCAAGGGCCGCGATTTGTTCGTAGCCAAATACCTCTCCAATCCTGCCAATCCGACCGTTTTGTTCCTGACTCAGCAGCACGGCAACGAGCAGCTGACCACGGAAGGTGCTTTGGAAGTCATCAAGCATTTGGGCACCGGTCGGATGAAGAACACGCTGAAGAACATTAACATCCTCATCGTTCCGATGCTCAATCCCGACGGAGCCATGGGTGACGTGAATTTTGATCTCAGCGATTACATCGCCTCAGGCGGCCGTCATTTGACTCGCTACAATGCGAACAATATCGATATCAACCGCGACCACGTTGCGAAGACCCAGCCTGAGATCAATGCCCTACACAACAACGTACTCTCGACCTACGACATCGACTACATGATCGATTTGCATCACCAGGGCACTCGCTCGGCAGTGGATGGAAAACTGGTTTCCGGGTCGATCCTCTACCCCACCACTCCGGACGTGAAGCCGGAGGTACTAGAAGGGTCCAAACGTTTGGGCTCCATTGTCTACCAGAATGTTGATGCCACCGGATGGGGCCATTTGGGTAAGTACGTCGGCGGAACAGCCAACACCATCGCCCGCAACGGAATCGCTGCTGAGTACGATATCTCAACCCTGCTCTTTGAAATGCGGGGAATGAGCGATCACTTTAATCCGGGATCCGTCCTAGGACAGAAATCCAATGGCTATCTCCGCCAGCAAACCATCCTGACATTGGAAAGCGTCATTAAAGCAATCTCCGATGGCTCGGTGGATACCGCCGACACGTCATTTTGGGATTCCCTGCCTGAACAGGAATATCTGCCTGGCAAGGCAAATGATGAATAAATCTTAACCCGTATCGTCAGGCATCAGGCGGTGGCGCATCGGTATTTGCCGATTTGTCACCGCCGTCCCTTATTTGCGCGAATTCGTCCGGGTGAATTACTCAATACCCCAACTGATCGTTACATGAAAGGTGAAAGAGCACTCGGTCATTCCGTGCCCGCCTACGTAGCACTCGATGTATACGTGCAATCGTTGCCGTTCATAATCCAGCGCCTTTGCCACTTATGTCGGATGTGCACAATCGTCGGCACTTACATCGGTTCCCAGAATCATTGCTCTTATGGCTCAACTAGAGATTTCTCGTTCAATGACATACGGACGGGGCCCTCGTTACTCCATGGAACACCCCCTTGCTCCATGGGATTGATCCAACAGGTCTTCAACATCGGCAACTTCACAGCCCCCGTGTTGCTGGGCGGCATTTCTACACTCACCGGCAGACGGAACTCAACATGGTGGATCACCTTCGGATTCCCGTTGATTGGTCGTGTCTTGGTCATTGACTAGTTGAAGAGAAATCCGCCGTTCGCCGGCATGTACCCCAGATAAAGCCAGACCAAAGGTGCCAGCCCGGCCCAATGATTAGAACTCTCGACTTAAATTTTCCATCGAAGTGTCAACGTTCTATTGCGGCGCGTTCGTCGGAGGACCTGGCTACGGCGGTATGTCCCTTGACGCCACCAAGCAAGATCAACTCACGACGGTGACTTCGCTCGCCTGCACTCGTGAAAACAGTCGCCCCATTCCTGGCGCTATTGACGATCTGCAAGAACTGCAGACGGCCCTCACTCACATTCCAGCAGCACGACGTCCAGACACCGATCCAAAGCGATCCCTGAGCCGAGACGCAGTCCCGACACTTGATACTTGACGTCGACGGTTTTGCGGTTGCTCATGTACGCGGGTTTCAACGGTCAGTGTATGCACGCCAGGCATCACAATGGCTAGGCCCTCGACGGTCCCTAGTTATTAAATTTCGGTGCGACCACAACCGATACTTCCTCCCCACAGCAACTTTGCCGACGGTGTTTTGGTTGCGGTGCCTCGCTGGTAAGTAAGTTCTACGGAATGGAGGATAACTCGGCTTGCAAAGAATCGCGGCCAATCCTCGCATGAAGCGCGTTGACCATCCTTGCGTCTCAGAATTCGTAACCGAATAGTCTTATTCAGAATATTTAAATTATCGAGAATTCAGTTATACGAAACGCCTAAATTCGTGAATCTCCCTTTTCTAGATAATTTTTCAAGAACCACCGGATCCCCGCTCCACTAAGCATCCACCACCCTTACCTGCCCACATGACGACAAAACGCAAAGCCATGAAAACTCCGAACTTGACTTGTGAATATACATCAAAGCCTAAGGTGCGTGACCTCGAACAACATCCGATAAAATCACCCGCAAGATTGGCAACTTTGAAATTTGGATTAATCATTTACCTGAGCGCAAGTAGCGGGTAATCTATTTCACACTGAGCCTGCATCCCGCAGCTTCATCCAGTTTTTATGATCATTCTCGATAGCAGAGGAATGTGGGTAGAGTGGACAATTTTAATACGAATAAAGATTTGCCAGTGGAGGATCTGCAAATTGCCGATTGGTCTGATCTCGGCCAACAATTGTGGTCCTACCTGACCGGGCGTGGTGCAGCTGTGAACTACACACTTGTGGACATGATGGTTGAAGTACCGAGAGACATCGGTCCAGATGCACCCAGGGCTACATGGAAGTTCAACGGCACCCTGAGGGTCACTACGAGCGATGACCACTCACTGGGTTCAGATCAGTACCGAGAGTGAACGGGTAGCCTGATGCGCTTCGACATTGACCTGAATTTCACGGTCGACCAGCCACTCGAGGGCACTAATGACTCGGAACAAGTACATGGAACTGTCACGGCCGAAGGCCGGATCATCCATATCAAAGCCGATTCAGACTCAATATTCCGAGTCTCTAGAGGTGCCAGCCGTCCTGCCCTAGACCAGCTTGCGCATCGCCTCAAGAGCTCTGGAATCCAGATTGTGATTGATGGGCCGAAGGGGAATATCGTCACGCTCGGTGACGTCAAACCCAATTTGACCGGTCGCCTCGCGATGAGATCGAACGCCGTGCGGATTGGTTCTTTGAAAAACGTCAAAGGGCTGCTGCAGAAGGATCGAAGGAATGGAAGTCTGGGCATTCCGAGCACCCTATTTCCGTTGTTCCCCACCTTCCACAGGAACCAGCGCATGCGGCCTACCACCACACATTATGCCGATCGTGGCGGCAGGCCGAGGCTCATCTTCGTCAAGGACAGCGAGTCATGGGATGGGAAAGCGCCGAAGGTGCTCAACCTCGTTGACGACGTCGTGGTCATTGGCAGTGCCCAGGATAGCGGACTGATATTAGAAGGCCTGGAACCTGTCCATGCACGAATCGTCAGGGACGACCTCGACGAATACGTCCTCCAAGCAGTCCATAGGGTTGGGGGAAGCGCAGGGTTGAATGCTGGGCAGGAGTACGTTCTGCGAAGCGGGGCGAGAATCGAGCTTGGAGGCTGGCGGCTGGTCTTCTATCGGGAAGAGTACGCCGACCACGGCCGGCCTTATGGCGGGCGAAATGGCGGAGAACTGGCCTACCAGAGGCCTCAGGTGAATCCGCGGACCGGCATTATCGAGCGCGACTCCACCGATTAGTCCGTCACCGATTAGTCCGTCGCAGGCTGCCGCAGATTCTGCGTGGTGTGCGGGAATCCGAACGGCCCGTAGACCAGTCTTCGGCCAACCCGCTGAATTTTGAATGCTCGGGTGGAAACCGCGGCGGCCCGCACAGACGCGCCGCCGCGGTGCTTCAGAGATGTGATCCATCCATGAAGCGTTGGATGCCTGCACGCCGGGCCAGGAATCCGCAAACGGAAACGATGAGAATGGCGTTCGAATCTCTCCGTGTTAGCCAGCTCGTGGCGGTAACAGAAGCACGGGTCAAGGAATCTTCAATGAACGGCTCCCCACGAATACCGAGGTGCTGAAGTGGATGTTTCGGAAGGCTAAGTCAGGGCCGAGCCGTCAGGTAGCTAATGGGTTGATGACTGGCGCTGCCTAGCGGAGACTTGGTCTCCCCGCGAAGTCACCTAGCCTCCAGCACTCGACCAAGCATGCAATCCACAATGATGGGCACAGCAGACGGTCATCGGCCACCCTTGTTATTCACGCTCCGCGCTGCGAGCAACAGGCTATAAGGTCTTTCACCGGCACAGCTAGCTGGTGCAGGATGGTGGTCACCCTTGCACAGGGTGGGCTTTGCCAGCACCGGTTTAGGACAGGCCGACCGCGTTTCCGTTCTCGTCCACGTCCATGTGCATGGCAGCAGGCACCTTGGGCAGCCCCGGCATGGTCATGATGGCACCGGTGATCGCCACGATGAACCCGGCGCCGGTCTTCGGAATGAGGGCGCGAACCAGCAGCGTGAAGCCCTCGGGCGCACCCAGCAACGTGGGGTCATCCGAGAAGGAATACTGCGTCTTGGCCATGCACACCGGCAGGTTGTCCCAGCCGTTTTCATGGATCTGTTCCAGCACTCGCTTCGCAGCTGGAGTGTAGTCCACTTCCGCCCCGCCGTAGATTTCCTTCACCACGGTGAGGATCTTCTCCTCTACCGGTTTCTCCAACTCGTACAGCGGGGCAAAGTCGCTCGGCGTGTCGATGGCCCGCAGCACCGCTGCTGCCAGGTCTCCGGCTCCGGCGCCGCCCTGCCCCCAGACGTCCGCGACGGCGCACTCAATGTTGTTTTCCGCGGCCCATTCCGTGACCACGGCCAGCTCGTCCGCTGTGTCCGTGGCGAACTTGTTGACGGCGATGACCGGATGGATCCCGAATTTCCTGACGTTGGAAGCATGCCGGGCCAGATTCACCATGCCGTCGTGTACCGCTTGCACGTTCTCGCCCTTGAGCTGGTCCTTGGCTACTCCTCCGTGCATTTTCAAGGCACGGATGGTGGCAACGATGACCACGGCGGAAGGGTCGCAGCCGGCATAACGTGCCTTGATGTCCATGAATTTCTCCGCGCCCAGGTCCGCGCCGAAGCCCGCTTCGGTGACCACGACATCAGCAAGCGAGCGTGCGGTGTTGGTGGCGATGGCCGAATTGCAGCCGTGGGCAATGTTGGCGAACGGCCCGCCGTGGATGAATGCCGGGGTGCCGCCGATGGTCTGGACCAGGTTGGGCTTGATGGCGTCCTTGAGCAGCATGGTCATGGCCCCGGCCGCGCCCAGGTCGTCAACGGTGACTGGCTTCTTGTCATAGGTGTACCCGATGGTCATGCGTCCCAGCCGGTCGCGCAGATCTTCCAGCCCGGTGGCCAGGCAGAACACCGCCATGACCTCCGAGGCCACGGTGATCTCGAATCCAGCTTCGCGCGGCACGCCCTCGGTCGGGCCGCCCAGTCCGATCACGATATTGCGCAGGGCACGGTCGTTCATGTCGATGACGCGCTTGAAGGTGATCCGCCGCGGGTCGATTCCCATGGCGTTGCCGCGGTGCAGGTGGTTGTCGATCAACGCCATCAGCAGGTTATTCGCGCTGGTGATCGCATGGAAGTCGCCGGTGAAGTGCATATTGATCTCGTCCATCGGCAGCACCTGCGAATACCCGCCACCGGTGGCACCGCCCTTCATGCCGAAGATCGGGCCCAGCGATGGCTCGCGCAACGCAATAAGCGTCTTGGCTCCTGCTAAGGACAAGGCGTCGCCAAGTCCCACCACCACGGTGGACTTTCCCTCGCCGGCCGGGGTCGGGGAGATTCCGCTGACCAGGACCACTTTGCCGAGCGCGGCATTGCGTGCAGGAATTTGGGATGGGTCGATCTTGGCCTTGTACCTGCCGTAGGACTCGACAGCTTCTTCCGGGATCCCTGCGGCTTCGGCAATCTGCGCAATTGGCTTGAGCACCGCACGTGAGGCGATGGCAAGATCGCTCATATCGATTTCTGTCGTCTCTGACATCGTGTCCAGCCTGTCTGTCTTCCAATAGTCCGGCAGCTGAGGAAGGCCAAGTTCCTTGGATATCCTTGATTAATCTTCAAGCTATCATCACTGGGGCTGCAGGTGCTGTCATGGCATGGTGGCGGGTGCCTGACTGTCGTGTCTATGCCGTGGATGCGGTGCCAACCGGGATGCACAGGTATGCTCATCCACGGACCGGGCGGCCGTGCAATGAACCATCTTGCGGCTGTCGAACACAACGAAGAAATTGGCAGGACATAGAGCGCGGCATGAGACTTTCAATCCTTGATCAAGTTCCACTCACCGAGCATGCCCCTGACCGCCCTGCCGCGCTGGCCAGCGGCCTAGCTCTGGCCCAAGATGCAGATGCGCTGGGATACCACCGCATCTGGTTTGCGGAGCACCACAATTCCCTCTCATTCGCCAGCGCCGCACCGGAAATGATGACTGCTCTGGCACTTGAACGCACCAGCAGGGTCCGGGTCGGTACAGGTGCGATCCTCCTACCGTATTACCCGGCCCAAAAGGTCGCCGAAACGATGGGACTGCTCTCGGCAGTGCATCCGAACCGGGTTGACACCGGATTGGGTCGCGCGGCGTTGTCCGACCCGAACTATGCCGCAAAGATCGCTGCGCTGGTGCAGGAATTCGGCACGAACCACCCGCAGCCGGACAGTGAACCTGTTGGAGGCGTGTGGGTACTGGGAGCCGGCGGCTCCTCCGCGCCGCTGCCCGGCACGCTGGGCGCCGGATACGTCCATGGCCATTTCCTGCGCCCTACCGGCGGGGAGGTTGCGACCCGCGCCTACCAGGGAGCAGCCGCGCAATCCGGCCACGCGGCCCACACCGTCCTGGCAGTCCGTTTCGTCACGGCTGAAACCGAGGAACGGGCCCAGGAACTGGCCGAGGCCCTGCTGCTCTGGCGCGTGCGCAAGGATTTCGGGCACGATGGGCCGATCCCTTCGGCCGCCAGCGCGGCGGGCTACCAGTGGAGCGCCCCGGAACAAGCCCGGGCCAAGGAACGCAGCCAAGCACTGATTGTCGGCCCCCCGGACAAGGTTTGCGCCCAGCTTCTGGCTTTAGCCGAAACCCATGGGGCCGACGAACTGATGCTCAACACGCTCGTCAGCGACCCGAAAGATCGGCTGAACGCCTACCGGCTGTTGGCAGACCGCCTGATCGACTGAAACGCCTTGCATCGAGCATCCGCTGGATGGAAGGATGTTCTTCCCCCTAGCGGTTTCTGCTGGCACGATGAGCCCCATGACCAAGCTGCAGCCCCTGGCAAACCACTACAGCCACGACGTCAGCGGATTCATTCCGCCCGCAGAACCCGGCGTCTTTGAACAATTCCCCGTGCTGGCAAGGCTCTGGGAGAAAGCCAAGACCTATCTTGCGGTGCGCAGCAATGATGCCCACACCCTGTTTTCGCTTTCGCTCGCCCAGTCGCTGCTCAAGCACCACCCGCAGGCGGATCCGCTGGTGGTGTTGCCGGCCATTCTGCTTCATGACATCGGCTGGTCGCAGGTGGATCCGCAGCTGGTGCTCTCTGCCATCGCCCCGGGAGCCGGCGACAAGGAATTGGTGCTGCAGCACGAGAAGTTGGGAGCGGAACTCGCCCGGGAACTGTTGCAGGCAGAGGAATTCGATAACGAACGCAGCGAGCGCATCACTTACATTATCGACGGCCATGATTCACGCAAGGATTCCACGAGCTTGGAAGATTCACTAGTGAAGGACTCCGACAAATTGTGGCGCCTGACCCCGCATGGCGTGGACACCGTGATGGATTGGTTCGGCCTCACCCGTGCCGAAGCCTTCCAGCTGGTCGAGTCTCGGGTCAGCAACCATCTGTTCACCGACGCCGCGCGGTTCATGGCCAGCGCCTTGGTTGCAGTAGAAAGCGCCAACCTCTTCGAGCAGAGGCAGGCGCTTTCAGACTGATCTTCGGCTGCTACTTGGAGAAGGCCGGGATGGTGACTGCGCAGTCCACACGTTCACCCGGCTTCGAGGTTTCAGCGGCAATTTCCTTGACGCCGTCAAGCAGGATTCGGCAGGTGGCGGTGGAACCCTTGCCGGGAACCGCTGAAATAGCTGCGTCCTTTTCGGCGGTCACAATGCTCTCAAGGCTCCAGACTGCCGTGTCCTTGCCCTCAGCCGTCGTCTTTCCCGAAGGCAACGACAGTTCGGTGCCGGCTTCGCCGCGCTTTTCCGACTCAAGGTACTTGATGTCGGTGATCTTGCTGGTATCCCCACCGGTGACCGATACCTCGTAGGTAACAGCCCAGGAATTCGAGGTTGACTTGTTGAAGTCTTCAACCGCGCTGCAGCCGGTTGCCCCTGCGGCCAATGCCAGCGCAGCACCACCCAGGATCATTTTCTTGGCAAAAGATGCGCGGATTCCGGTTGCTGCTGCCGACATTAGATGTTGCTCCTCAAGTAGCTGTTGTCATGCGGTGACCTCGTTCTTGTTGCCTCCAGCCTACTGTTTCCCCCAATTCCAGGCCTCGACCCGTCGGTGCAAATCACCTGGACCCTGCCTCAACCCAGGGTTGTAGGTGCTGCGTCACAGTTCCGGCCATGCCGGCGCCGCACCGTTCGCCCTTGGACCGGATACCCTTGTCTTCAGCTGGCAAAGACACCGAGACTTGGGAGAACACATGGCCGGAGGAAGCTCGCAGCCCGGACGCAGCGTCACGTCCAAGATCCTGGCGATACTGTCCGCCTTCGAAACCTCGCGCCGGGCGCTGAACCTCACCGAGATCTCGAAGGCTGCGGACCTTCCGCTGTCCACCACGCACCGGCTTGTCGGTGAACTCGTGGATGAAGGGATCCTCAGCCGCACCGGCAACGGCGGAATCCAGCTCGGGCTGCGGCTGTGGGCCATCGCCCAGAACACCGGACGCCAGCTGCGCGACACCGCGCGACCCTTTGTCCAAGACCTCTTTTCACTGACCGGAGAGACCAGCCAGCTGGCCATCCGCGACGGCAACATGGCGTTGTACATCGACCGCGTCTATGGCACCAAGCGGATCGCGCGGGCTTCACGGGTGGGCGGCCGGCTCCCCCTGCATGCCACCGCCGTGGGCAAGGCCATCCTCGCGTTCTCGGAAGACTGGGTCATGGACGCCTACCTCGAACAGCCCTTGGAACCGCTCACCCCTCACACCCGCAGCAACCCCGTGCAGCTGCGCAATGAGCTGAGCCGGGCACGCCACAACGGGTACGCCATCACCCGGGAAGAAGTCCGGCTGGGAACCTGTTCGATTGCCGTTCCGGTCTATCACACCGGCCGTTTGGGCTGTTCCATCGGCCTGGTCATTCCCACTTCTCATGCAGCGAACATGGAACGCCACCTTCCGGTGCTCTATGGAATCTCCAAACGAATTGAGGCCGCCACCTCGCATATTCCGCTGGAGACGCTGCTGGGCATCATTTCCGGGCCTGACATGATTGTGCCCGGGAGGGAGAACTAATCACGGCTGAAAATTAGCCTTCCACTGGATGGAAGCGTTAGCTTCCCATCCTGCTGTGCCATGGACAACACTAGGGATCGATCAATGTTGCACGGATCACACCGTGACTCATCGACTTCCCAAGGAGCAGATTCCATGACCAGCACCCCAGCCGTATCCGGCGGATGCCCAATGGGCTTCGGAGCAGAAGCCCCGGCAGACCACCACGGGTATGAGCCGTTCGCTATGGAGAACCCTTTCCCCGCTTACGCAAAGATGCGCAGCGAACAGCCGGTGATGTTTGACGAACGCACCGGGCTGTATGTCATCACCCGCTATGACGACGTGAAGTCGGTTTTCGAAGATTGGGAGACCTTCTCCTCCGAGAACGCCCAGGCCCCGGTGCGCAAGCGCGGACCGCAGGCCACCGCCATCATGACCGAGGGCGGATTCACCACCTATTCGGGCCTGTCCGCCCGCCGTCCGCCGGAGCACACTCGCATCCGCGCCGTGGCGCAGAAGGCTTTCACCCCGCGCCGTTTCAAGGCCCTGGAACCGATGATCCGGCAGAACGTCAAGGACTCCATTTCCGCCATGACCACCAAGGGCACCAGCCACGCGGATATCGTGGCCGAGCTGGCCTACTCCCTGCCGACCATCACCATCCTCACCCTGATCGGCGAGGACGTGGAGATGGTGGACACCTACAAGCGCTGGAGCGACTCCCGCGCCGCCATGACCTGGGGCGACCTCAGCGACGAAGAGCAGATCCCCCACGCGCACAACCTGGTCGAGTACTGGAACCGTTGCCAGGCCCAGGTGGCCGAGGCCCACGCCTCCGGCGGCGACAACCTCACTGCGGACCTGGTCCAGGCCCAGAAGGACGGAGCGGACATCACCGACCACGAGATCGCCTCGCTGCTCTACTCGCTGCTCTTCGCAGGCCATGAAACCACCACCACGCTGATCTCCAACTGCGTGCGCGTGCTGCTGGAGCACCGCGAAGCATGGGAAGCCGTCGTGGCGGATCCCAAGCAGATCCCCAAGGCCATCGACGAGGTGCTGCGCTACTCGGGATCTATCGTGGGATGGCGCCGCAAGGCGCTGGCGGACACGGAGGTGGGCGGCGTGCAGATCCCGCAGGGTGCGGAACTGCTGCTGCTCATGGGCTCGGCCAACCGCGACGAATCCCGCTTCGAGAACGGCGAGGACTTCGACATCACCCGGCCCAACGCCCGCGACCACCTGTCCTTCGGCTTCGGCATCCACTACTGCCTGGGCAACATGCTGGCCAAGCTCCAGGCCAAGATCGCGCTGGAGGAACTGGCCGCCGCGCTGCCGAACCTTGAACTGGTCGACGGCGGTGCCATCACCTTCCGGAAGAACCTGTCCTTCCGCGTTCCCGACTTCGTCAACGTCGAGCTGAATGCCGACTCCACTTCCCGATCTGAGGCTTAACGATGAGCAACAACGACTTCATTGAATTCTTCGACGGCGGCAAGGAACCCACCTTGGACAGCCTGGGCGGCAAGGGCGCCTCGCTGGTCACTATGACCGCCGCCGGCATGCCGGTCCCTCCCGGATTCGTGGTGAACACCGCCGCCTTCCGCGCCTTCATGGGCACCGGATTGGAAGACAGCATCAACGCCCAGCTGGACGGCCTGGACCCGGAGGACATCGCCGCGGTGGACGCCGCCAGCGCCGCCATCCGCGAGCTGATCACTTCCCGCCCCGTTCCCGCCGACCTGCGCGAGGTCACCCGGGCCGCATACGACGCCTTGCAGGCCCGCTTCGATTCCGAGGCCCCGCTGGCCGTGCGCTCCTCCGCCACCGCCGAGGACCTGCCCGATGCTTCCTTCGCCGGACAGCAGGACACCTACCTGTGGCTCACCGGGTTCGATTCGGTCGGCGAGCACATCCGCGCCTGCTGGGCCTCGCTGTACACCAGCCGCGCCATCCTCTACCGGCTGAAGAACAACATCCCGGATGACGGGCTGTGCATGGCCGTGGTGGTGCAGAAGATGGTCAACGCCAAGACCGCCGGCGTGGCCATGACCCTGGATCCCACCAATGGCGACCGCTCCAAGATCACCGTGGACGCCTCCTGGGGCGTGGGCGAGATGGTGGTCTCCGGAACCGTCACGCCGGACAACATCCAGCTGGACAAGGTCACCCTCGCGGTAATCACCGAGCACATCGGCGACAAGCATGCCGAAATGATCCCCGACCCGGCCACCAACACCCTGGTGGAAAGGGATGTCCCGGAAGAGCGCCGCACGGTGCGCTGCCTGAGCAACGACGAGCTGTCCGCCGTGGCCCAGCTGGCCAAGCGGGCGGAGAAGCATTACAAGTCCCCGCAGGACATCGAGTGGGCCATCGACGCCGACCTGCCCGACGGGGAGAACCTGCTGCTGCTCCAGGCCCGCCCGGAAACCGTGCATTCCTCCAAGCCCGCGGCGCCCAAGGCCTCCGCCGGAGGCTACGCCTCCTCGCTGGGATTCGGCGGCGTCTCCTCGATCACCGCCTCCCTGTCGAAGATCGTCAGCTGACCCACGTATCCACGCTGTTTCCACGCTCCACCCCACACCTCGGCCACTCGCAAAGTGCCGAACCTTCTGAGAAAGGGTGCACGACCATGACAATGAAGTCCTTCCCCAAGCCATCCGACCTGCCGGTGCCCGCCGGCGCCGAAGGATGGGAAGAGATCTACCCCTACTACCTGGTGTTCCAGGACGCACTGAAGGAGCAGGAAGACGCCAAGTTCTGGTTCTGCGATTCGCAGCACTGGCCCACCGTCTTCAAGCCCTTCGAAACCATCGGCGGCGAATTCGCCGTGAAGTGCCTGGGCCAGTACAACGCCCGGCACCTGATGATCCCCAACGCCAACGGCATCGACTTCCGCATCCACCTGGGCTACCTGTACATGTCCCCAATCCCGGTCCCCGAGGAGCAGATCGCCGCCCGCGTGCCGGACTTCGAAGCTCGCATCGGCCACTACTTCGCCAACTGGGAGAGCAAGCTGGCCAACTGGCATGTGAAGGTCAAGGGCACCATTGCGGGCATGGAGGCGCTGTCCTTCGCGCCGCTGCCCGAGAAGGTCCCCTTCGAGGACATCGAGAACGGCGTGGGCAAGGACGGCTCGGAAGTCCTGCTGGAGAACTACGACCGGCTGATCCAGCTGGCCTACCAGAACTGGCAGTACCACTTCGAGTTCCTGAACCTGGGCTACATCGCCTACCTGGACTTCTTCAACTTCTGCAAGGAAGTCTTCCCGAACATCCCGGACCAGTCCATCGCCACCATGGTGCAGGGCGTGGACATGGAGCTGTTCCGCCCGGACGACGAGCTCAAGGCGCTGGCGCTGCTGGCCATCGAGCTGGATTTGGACGAGCACTTCGCCAACACCGATGACCCGGCCGCCACCCTGGCGTCCATCGCCGCAGCCGCCGGCGGCGAGCGCTGGATGGCGCAGTGGGAGCAGGCCCAGGACCCGTGGTTCAACTTCACCATCGGCAACGGCTTCTACGCCCACGACAAGTACTGGAACGTGAACCAGGAGATCCCGCTGGGCTTCATCGCGGACTACATCCGCCGCGCCCGCGGCGGCGCGCAGATCCTGCGCCCCACCGAAAAGCTCATCGCGGAGAAGGAACGCATCGTGGAGGAATACCGCGAGCTGCTGGATCCGGAGGTCGCCGCGGTCTTCGACGCCAAGCGCACGCTGGCGGCCACCGCCTACCCGTACGTGGAGAACCACAACTTCTACATCGAGCACTGGACCATGGGCGTCTTCTGGCGCAAGGTCCGCGAGCTCGGCCGCATGCTCGCCGACGCCGGGCTCTTCGCCGAGGCCGAGGACATGCTCTACCTGAGCCGCAACGAGGTCCGCGACGTGCTCTTCGACCTGGTCACCAGCTGGGGCGTCGGCTCCGGCGCGCCGATCGGCGCGGTGGTGCTCCCGGAGAAGATCGCCCACCGCAAGGGCATCGTGGACGCGCTGCAAACCGCCCGCCCGGCCCCGGCGCTGAACACCCCGCCGGAGTCGATCACCGAACCGTTCACCCGCATGCTCTGGGGCATCACCACCGAGCAGGTGCAGCAGTGGCTGGGCGCGGACGAGACCCAGGACGGCAGCACGCTCAAGGGCATGGCGGCCTCCCCGGGCCAGGTGGAAGGACCGGCCCGCGTGATCATGCACGCGGACGAGCTCACCCAGGTGCAGCCCGGAGAAATCCTGGTCGCGCCGGTCACCGCGCCGAGCTGGGGCCCGATCTTCGGCAAGATCAAGGCCACCGTCACGGATATCGGCGGCATGATGTCCCACGCGGCCATCGTCTGCCGCGAATACGACCTGCCGGCGGTCACCGGCACCGGCAGCGCCTCCACCACCATCAAGACCGGAGACCTGCTGCGGGTTGACGGCACCAAGGGCACCGTGGAAATCCTGGGCGCCGAGCCGGCCCTGACCGGGCCGGGAGCCCACAGCCACTCGCACGCCTGATCCCCGGGCGCCGCAGACCGGTTCCGGAGGTTCCCCCAAGCTTCCGGAACCGCAAGGGTGCCGGCCGGTTCCTTTCCCCCCGATCCCCGGCCGGCACCCGCAACACCACAGTTCTCCACCACTTGAAAGGCACATTCCATGAACAGCTCTCCTACGGTGCTCATCACCGGCGCCGCCGGCGGCCTGGGACGGGCCTTCGCCCTGGGCTTCGCGGCCCGCGGCTACGCCATCGCCGCCGCGGACATCGACGCGGCCGGCACGCAGGAAACGGTCCGCCTGGTGCGCCAGGCCGGAGCCGAGGCGGCGGCCTTCACGGTGGATGTCACCGACACCGCTTCCACCGACGCGCTGGCCAAGGACGCGGCGGAGTTCGCCGGCGGCAGCATCGCGGTGCTGATCAACAACGCCGCCATCTACGCCACCGTCACCCGCACCCCGTTCGAGAACATCAACCCTGACGAGTGGGACCAGGTCATGAATGTGAACCTCAAGGGCCCGTGGATGGTTTCCCGCGCCGTCTCCCCCTTTCTTGGAGCGGGCTCCCGGGTCATCAACCTGGCCAGCGCCACCGTCTACTCCGGCTCCGAGCAGTGGGCCCACTACGTGGCTTCCAAGGGCGGGGTCATTGCGCTGACCCGCGTCATGGCCAAGGAGCTGGGACGCCGGGAAATCACCGTGAACACCATCGCCCCGGGCTTCACGCTGACCGAGGCCAGCCTGGGGCTCATGGAGAACGCCTCCAGCTACGGGGTGGACCGGGGGGCACTCAAGCGCGCCAGCCAGCCAGAGGACATCGTGGGCGCCGCGCTGTTCCTGGCCGGCGAGGATTCCTCGTTCATCACCGGTCAGACGCTCGTCGTCGACGGCGGACGCCAGTTCATCTAACCCAGCTTTACGCCTAACCGTTCAGGAGGAACCATCATGGCGACTATCAACTTCACCGACTTCGAGGGCCAGACCCGCACCGTGGACGCGGCCGTCGGCGACTCCGTCATGGAAACGGCGGTCCGCAACGGTGTCACCGGCATCGTGGGCGAGTGCGGCGGCTCCCTGTCCTGCGCCACCTGCCACGTGTTCGTGGCCCCGGAGGACTTCGAGTCGCTGGATCCGATGGGCGAGATGGAGGACGAGATGCTCTACGGCACCGCCGTGGACCGCGAGGAGAATTCCCGCCTTTCCTGCCAAATCAAGATGTGCGAGGGCCAGACCCTCAACGTCGCCACCCCGGAAACCCAGGTCTAGCCATGAACACCGCAACACTCCCTTCCACCGGCGGCGCCCCGGCCCCCGCGGCGGGCACCGCCACCGGGCTACTGATCATCGGCGCCTCGCAGTCCGGGGTACAGCTGGCCATCTCGCTGCGCGCCCTGGGCTACACCGGGCACATCACGCTGCTCGGGGACGAGGACCACCGCCCCTACCAGCGCCCGGCGCTGTCCAAGGAATTCCTGCAAGACAAGGTGGGCAGCGAGTCGCTGATCTTCCGCTCCAATGACTACTGGATCGAGCACAACGTCACCCTGGTCAAGGGCGAACGCATCGAGGACATCGACTCCAACCCGGACGGCTCCGGGATCGCCACCGGACGCAGCGGGGCGCGGTACCCCTACACCCGGCTGGCGCTGACCGTTGGCGCCCGTCCACGCCGTTTCGAGGTCCCGGGCAGCGATCTGGACGGCGTCGTCTACCTGCGCAACGCCGACGACGCGCTCAAGCTCAAGGCCATCGCCCCGGAAGCCACCGACGTGGTGGTGATCGGCGGCGGGTTCATCGGCCTGGAGGCGGCCAGCTCGCTGCAGGCCATGGGCAAGAAGGTCACCGTCATCGAATACGGCCCGCGTCTGGTGGGCCGCGCGGTCGGCGAGGACACCAGCGCCTACTTCCTTGAACAGCACCGCGCCCGCGGGCTGGACATCCACCTGAATGCCAGGGTCTCGCGCATCGCCGGGGACGGCGCGGTCTCCTCCGTTCATCTGGAATCCGGGGAGGCCATCGACGCGCAGATCGTGCTGGTGGGCATCGGGGTCATCCCCAACACCCAGCTCGGCGAGCAGCTGGGACTTGAGGTCGACAACGGCATCGTGGTCAACGAGGCGGCCATCGCCTCGGACGGCCACACCCTGGTGGTCGGCGACGTGGCGAACATGCCCAACCCGGTCCCCGGCGCCCCGGACGGCGAGCGCATCCGCCTGGAATCCGTGAACAACGCGGTGGAACACGCGAAGGTCGCCGCCTACGCCCTGATGGGCCAACGCGAAGCCTATGCCGGCATCCCGTGGTTCTGGTCCAATCAAGCTGACATGAAGCTGCAGATCGCCGGCCTGTCCATGGGCTTCGACTCAACCGTCACGCGCGAAGTCCCTGAGAAGGGCAAGTTCACCGTGCTGTACTACCGCGCAGGGCAAATCATCGCGGCGGACTGTGTAAACGCGCCGCTGGATTTCATGGCGGTCAAGTCGGCGCTGGCGGCGGGGAAGAACATCGACCCCGCCGCGGCAGCCGACACGGACACCATGCTCAAGACACTGATTTCCTAAGACATTGATTGCAAAGGCCTGAGGACACCATGACAACCCTGAACGACGCCCGGCCGCTGCCGGCCACCGGCACCATCAACACCAGCCCCATCTCCCTGGAAGTACACGCGGACGGCGAGCTGGAGGCCCTGTGGGCGGCGGTGGTCCCGGAGACCCGCGCCCGCGGCAACGACATCCACCTGCCCATCTCGCTGTCCTTCGCCCGCCGGCTGTGCGACGCCTACCCGGAGGCCGACCGCACCTTGGTGCTGGTCTCCACGCTGCTGCACGACACCGGCTGGGCTCACGTGGACCAGGAGAAGATCATCTCCGACGGCTTCCGCGGGGACTGGCGCAAGGCTGACATCCGCTACGAGCACGAGCGCGAGGGCTGCCTGGTGGCCCGCCGCGTGCTGCCCCCGCTAAGCTACGCTGCGCAGTTCATCGACGAGGTCTGCAAGATCATCGACGGGCACGACACCCGCCCGCACGCCTACACCTTGGAGGACGCGCTGATGCGCGACGCCGACCGGCTGTGGCGTTTCGACCACGCGGGCATCGCACTGGCCTCGGGCTGGTTCGGGCAGGACCCGGCCGCCTACACCGACCGGCTGGAAACCGAGATCATCCCGGAGCTGATCACGCAGGCCGCCGTGGACATGGCCACCGCGGATCTGGCCCGTTCCCGCGCTCTGCTGCGCACGGCGGTGCTGCGATGAGCACGCGGGCAGGCGCCGCGGCCCGGCGCCAGGAACTCCTATTGCCCTACCGCCACGTGGACACGCACTTCATCGACGGCGGGTGGACCGCCTCGCAGGGCACCGGCCGCATCGAGGTCACCGACCCGGCCACCGGCGCCGTCTGGGGTTCGGTCCCGGCCGGCACCAGCCAGGACGTGGACACCGCGGTCCGCGCGGCCCACCACGCGCTGCATTCATCCCCGTGGAAGAACACCACACCCTCCGAGCGGGCGGCATTGCTGCTGCGCATCGCGCATCAGATCGAAAACCGGGCCGGTGAACTGTCGTTGACCAATACGCTGGAGAACGGCTCGCCGGTCTCCGAGACCGGCGGGGCCGCCGCCAACGCCGCCGGCATCTTCCGCTACTTCGCATCCCTGGCACCGCTGCTGGAGCAGGAGGACCTGCGCCCGTTCCCCAACGGCGCCGGCGAAACGCTGGTCCGCCGCGACCCGGTGGGTGTCTGCGCGCTGATTGCCCCGTGGAACTTCCCGATCAACCTGATGGTCATCAAGCTGGCCCCGGCGCTGCTGGCGGGCTGCACCGTGGTCATGAAGCCTGCATCCCCCACCCCGTTGTCCTTCCGCATCATCATGGATGCGCTGGACGCCGCCGGGGTCCCGGCGGGCGTTGCAAACCTGGTCACCGGCCCGGGACGGATGGGCGACGAACTGGTGCGCCACCCGCTGGTGTCCAAGGTGGCGTTCACCGGCTCCACCCCGGTGGGCCGCACGATCGCCGCGGCCTGCGGCGAGCTGCTGCGCCCGGTCACCCTGGAGCTGGGCGGCAAGTCCAGCGCGCTGGTGCTTCCGGACGCGGACCTAGACCTGTTGGGTTCGAGGCTGATCCGTTCCTGCATGCGCAACACCGGACAGACCTGCTACATCTCCACCCGCATCCTGGCCCCGGCTGAACGCTACGACGAGGTGGTGGACGTGGTGGCCGCGACCATCGCTTCCGCGCCGCAGGGCGACCCGTTGGATCCCGCCACGGTCTTCGGTCCTTCGGCCAACCGCAGCCAGTACCAGACGGTGCTCGGCTACTTGGAGGCAGGTCACGCCGAAGGTGCCCGCGCGGTCACCGGCGGCGCCACGGCGCAGCTGGACGGGGACCTGGCTGACGGGTTCTTCATCCAGCCCACGGTCTTCGCTGACGTCACCCCGGACATGACCATTTCGCGCGAGGAAATCTTCGGCCCGGTCATCACAGTGCTGAAGTACTCCTCCGAGGACGAGGCGGTGTCACTGGCCAACAACACCGAATTCGGCTTGGGTGGCCTGGTCTTCGGCGCGGACGAGGAGCGTGCCCTGTCGGTGGCCGAACGCATGGACACCGGCAGCGTCGGGGTGAACTTCTTCGCCTCCAACCATGCAGCCCCCTTCGGCGGACGCCATGATTCGGGGCTCGGCACCGAGTACGGGCCGGAAGGCCTGGCTGCGTACTTGAGCTATAAATCGATCCACCGCCAGGCGGGGTAGGCGAAGCAACATGCCTGAAGGCGTCCATCCGGAGTTGTGGCCGGATGGACGCCTTCGTCATGTCCCGCTGTACAGACCTGCGCGCGAACGCCTAGGTTGGAAGTGCGAGCCAATAATCGTCCGGCAGGGCGCCAACGCACCAGTGACGTGGAACAACAGCGACGAGGAACAATCCATGAAAACCCCGATTCCTGACTACCTCGACGAGGTGCTCGACAGCCTCCGGAACGACACCAGCGGAAACACCGCCCAGTACATTCCCGAACTGGCGCAGGCCAACCCGGATCTCTTCGCCCTCTCTGTCACCACGGCTACCGGAAGCACCTATTCCGCCGGGGACCACCTCGAAGAATTCACCATTCAATCCATCTCCAAGCCGTTCGCCTACGCGGCGGCCATCATGGACCGGGGCCTGGACAGGGTGCTGCGGTCCGTCGGGGTCGAAGCCTCGGGCGAGGCCTTCAACGAACTGTCACTGGAAGAAGGGACCCACCGGCCGAAGAACCCGATGATCAATGCCGGAGCCATCATGACCCACGGCCTGCTGGTCGCCGAGGATGCCAGCACCGAGGACCGCGTGGCCCGCGTGCTGGAACTGTTCTCCCAGTTGGCTGGACGCGAACTGCGCATCGACGAGAGCGTGTACGCCTCGGAAATGGAGACGGCTGACCGCAACCTCGCCACGGCCCATATGCTGCGCAGCTACGGGATTCTCGGCACCGACGCGCATGAGGTGGTCTCGGGATACACCCGCCAGTGCTCCATCCTGGTTACCGTCGAGGACCTGTCGCTCATGTCGGCAACACTGGCCAACGGCGGCGTGCAACCACGCACCCGCGAAAGGGTGCTGAGCGAGGGCATCGCCCAGCAGGTCATGTCGGTCATGGCGGTGGCCGGCATGTACGACGGGGCCGGCGATTGGCTCACCCGGGTGGGAATCCCCGCCAAGAGCGGCGTGGCCGGAGGACTGGTCGGGGTGCTTCCGGACCAGGTGGGCATCGGAGCGTTCTCGCCGAGGCTCGACGCCCACGGCAACAGCCAGCGCGCGGGCCGGGCCTTCGAGCGGCTGTCCACCGACATGGGCCTGCACCTGTTCGCACCCAGCAGCGGCCAGCTGGACGTGGTGGACGTCCATCAGGAAGCCGCCCGCGAGATCTTTGTCCTGCAGGGCAACGTGCAGTTCACCGCCGCCTCCGAACTGCTGGATTTGATGGCGGCCTCCACCTCGCGCACCGCGGTGCTGGTGGATATCTCCCGGGTCTATTCCTTCACCACGGTGGCCCGCCGGATGGCCTTGGAAGGACTGCGCCGGCTGCGTCTGGATGGACGCAGGGTGTTCCTCAACGACCCTCTGCAGGTTCTGGCCAATCCGGACCTCGGCGATGGGACCTACCCGGAAACCCCCTGAACAGGCAAAACGCGCGGCCTTGGTTCCGGCGTTCATCCAGCCGCGAATCGGTTCGAAAATTAGCCATCCAATCGCTCTGGACTGATGCAAACCTGGGGAGCGGTTAGCCCGGCACTGATCATAGTCTCATCGCATGTTTTTGAGTATCAATTTCGAGTCGTTACATCCTTACGAAGGACGCGAATTGCCTTTATCGGTGCGGAACCACAGAATTATCTTCGGTATTCATTCGCACGTTTGAGGAATTTAGTATGTCTGAACTTGGGTCACCCTTTTCACCCGGCAATTCTGAGCCGCCGAAAAAGCCGGGCCGCAAAGTATGGTGGATCATTCTAGGGGTTTTTGCAGTACTCGTCGCACTGCTTTTCCTAATCCCTGAGCTGTTCGCAATCATTGCCTTCGTAGGCCTGATTCTAGGAATTATCGGACTCGTAAAGGGACGCGTCCCTTGGCTCGGCATGCAAGGAAAAGGCAAGGCCGGCGGGCTCACTGCCGCGATGGTAGTCCTGATGGCCATCACGGGCGCAATCATGGGCCCGGCAGAGACCGCGCCCACGGTCGCGTCACAGCCACCCTCGCCAATTGTGACAAGCAGCGAGTCGCCCACCCCTTCCCAGTCAGAGTCCCCTTCACCCACGGCCATTGCAGACTTCGTTGGTGAGGAATGCGACGGCGACGAGCTCGTCATGGAACAGGGAGCCGACAAGCTCTACTGCGACGGAAACGCGTCGAAGGTCTTCGTTTGGACTACTCAGGACGATCACGACAAGGCGATCCTTGCCGCCAAGAAGGCCGAAGAAAAGAAGGTTGCCGAGGCGAAAGCCGCGGCTGAGAAAAAAGAAGCCGATGCCAAGGCCGCTGCGGAGAAGAAAGCAGCAGAAAAAGCCGAAGCCGAGAAAAAGGCAGCCGACAAGAAAGCCGCGCAGGAAAAAGCAGAACGTGAGGCCTACACTCCCCCACCGGCCAAGGCTCCAAGCAGCACATACTACGCCAACTGCAGCGCAGTTAAGGCGGCGGGTGCCGCACCGATTTACAGTGGTGACCCGGGTTATTCGCGCAAGCTCGACCGTGATGGGGACGGCGTAGCTTGCGAAAACTAAACAACGCCGCGGTAGCCTGGCTAGCGGCTCTGGCTCTGTTGCTTTCTGGATGCGGTGCCACGCCGGCGACTACCCAGGCTGCAGAGCCTTCGGCGACAGCGACGCCGTCGGCGCCTCCCATCGTGATCCGGTCGGAAGCTCCGCCGATCACTATCACGACCGAGTCGCCGACGGCTACGGCCACCACGCCAGCGGCGACCAAACAGCCTTCTTTGACACCAAGCGCAGAATCCAAAAGCCCTTCAACAGGCGGGACAACGGCCAGTACGATGCTCGAAGAAATCCCCATCAAGGGGCGCGCCCCGAAAACAGGGTACGAGCGCAGCATGTTCGGCAGCGGTTGGGGCGACACCGACCACAATGGTTGCGACACTCGAAATGACATCCTGAACCGGGACTTGACGGTGACATCGCACAAGGGCGGCACCCGGGATTGCGTCGTGCTGACTGGTTCCCTGGATGATCCTTACACCGGGGAGACCATCGAATTCCAGCGAGGCCAAGGCACGAGCAACGATGTGCAGATTGACCATGTTGTGGCGCTCTCAGATGCATGGCAAAAGGGAGCTCAGAAGCTTTCTGCTGAGCAGCGTCTCGAGTTCGCGAACGACCCCCTCAATTTGCTGGCGGTTGACGGCCCCACCAACGGGTCCAAGGGAGATGGAGACGCGGCTACATGGCTTCCCCCTAACAAGGGCTTCTGGTGCGACTATGTGACGCGTCAGATCGAAGTCAAGCACAAATACGATCTTTGGATGACGAAGGCTGAGGCTGAGTCCAGCCGCACCGTTTTAGAAGAGCGCTGCGTCTAGGCTAGCCAAGATTGAAACTGGCCGACTATGCGACGTCGCGATCCACGAGCAAGGCCCGGGCGAGGAATTTACGATTCCTCGCCCGGGCCTTGCAGTTCCTAGAGCTAGTTGATTTCGCCGAAGGTGACTACCGGCGTGTAGCCATCGAGGTCAATCGCGTCCGGAACAATGACGAGCTTGACCTGCTCGGCGGTTTCCTCCGGGCTGGTCTGCACGAAGTCCTTGCGGAGCGTGTAGGCCTCGACCCCAAAGCTGGGGAGGCGGTCTCCGTACACGTGGAGCCTGTACCGGTCGAATGCTTCCAGTGCTTCTTCGGTCGAGTTGGCTCCGATGGCGCGGATAGTGCCTCCGTCGGTTTCGCTGATGACAATCCCGAGGATTGCGGGTGCAGAGCCGGCTGTGCGGCAGTTGTCGAGCCCGGTGCCGGTGCGGACGTAGAGGTTGAATGCGGTGGTGTCGTGCTGGATCTTGCTGTTGCAGTTGCTGCAGAGTGCGAACACGATCTGCCCTTTCCCTAGGGGTGGCCTGTGGTGGCCATGGATGACCGGAAGGATTTTCGTCTACTAGGGATGTGTAGGTCACCGCTTTTACAGTTCACGGAAATCAGCCCATTTCAGAATGACCTTCGTCACTATTGCCCGAAATGGGGTCAAACACCGCAAAATCAGCCCCATCACAACCGGCGCACTCCCCCGCGGCCGTATTTCCCAGACGCCCGGCATTTCTCGTTCAAGAGTTACTTTGATGGTTTCCCAGCGCTCGGCCAAGTGCGCTCAGGCTGGAGACGCGCCGGTTATGCGCGGCAACAGTGGCCGAAGCGCAGGCACCTGCTTCATCAACAGGGCGCACTACCGGAAGTCCGCCGGATGGGAATACGCTGGGCCATATCGCTAGGCTTCCCAGCTCGCCACCGTGGTCTGGTCGCGGATCTGGCCGACCAGCTCGGCGAGCATGTCCTCAAGTGTCACGATGCCGGTGACCTTGCCGGTGGCGGCGTCCTTTACCAGCGCCAGGTGGGCGCCGCTGCTCTGCATCTGCTGCAGGGCGGTGCGCACCGGCTGCTGCGCGGTGAACTCGGGCAAGGCGCGCACCGCAGCCTGCTCCAGCGTCTGGGAGCGCTCGGCGGCCCCGCGTCCCAGCACGTCCTTGATGTGCACGTAGCCCACCGGCTTGCCGTCCTCGATCAGCGGGAAGCGGGAGAAGCCCTGCGAGGCGGCCTGCTCCACTTGGGCCACCGTGCTGCTGCGTGGCAGGGTGCGGACCTTGCCGAAGTCGATGGCCACCGACTCGATGCTGTGCGCGTCGAAGTTCAGCGCACCCATCAGCAGCTGCTCGTCATGGTGGTCAAGCAGTCCGCCGGAGCGCGACTCGGCCACCATGTCCGCCACCTCGTTGCGGGTAAACGCGCTGGCCACCTCGTTCTTCGGGGTCACGCCCATCAGGCGCAGGAACAGGTTGCCCAGCGCGTTCATGGTCCACAGCACCGGGCGCAGGATCTTCACCAGCACCACCATGCTCGGGCCGAGGATCAGCGCCATGCGCTCCGGTCCGGCCAGGGCCATGTTCTTTGGCACCATTTCAGCCAGCACCACGTGCAGGTAAGTAACCAAGATCAGGGCGATGGCATAGGACAGCGGATCGATCCACGACACCGGGACGCCCATGGCCTCGAACGGCCCGGCCACCGCGTACTTCACCAGGGGCTTGGTCACGTAGCCCAGCGCCAGGGAGCAGACGGTGATGCCCAGCTGCGCGCCGGCCATCACCAGGGAGACGTTCTCGATGGCCCACAGCGTCATCTTGGCGCTGCGGCTGCCGGCCTGCGCCTTGGGCTCGATGATGCTTCGGCGGGCGGAGATCAGCGCGAACTCCGCGCCGACGAAGTAGAAGTTGGCGGCCAGCAGCAGGACTGTCAGGATGATTCCGGTTAAATCGCTCATCGGTTCTGCTCCTGTTCATCCAGTTCCACCGCGGTCAGTTCCACCGTGGCGATCCGCGAGCCGTCCATTTCAATGACCGTGAAACGCAGTTCCTTCTCGGGCTGCCCCGGGAGGCCAGGGACCACCAGCGTCGCCTGGTCTCCGACTTCGCCGAGCTTGCCCAGCTGCAGGGTCACCAGGCCTGCCAGAGTTTCGTAGTCAGCGTCGCGCGGGATCTGGCAGCCGACCAGTTCATTGGCTTCGTCCGGCCGCAATGCCGCATCGAGGATCCACGAGTTCTCGCCTAGCACCTGCACGGTGCCGTCTTCCGGGTCGTGCTCGTCGCGCACTTCGCCGACGATTTCCTCCACCAGGTCCTCAAGGGTCAGCAGCCCGGCCACGTCTCCGGTTTCGTCGATCAGCACTGCCATCTGCAGGTCCTCGCGGCGCAGCTGGTCCATCAGCTCATCCAGTTCCACGGTGTCGGGAACCAGCGTGGCCTCCTCGGCCAAGGTGCCCACCGCGGTGGTCTCCCGCTGCTCATAGGGCACGGCCAGCAGTGGGCGGATGCGCACCAGGCCGTCGACCTGGCGGCCGTCGTCGCTGAGGATCGGGAATCGCGAGTGGCCGGTGTCGGCGGCCAGCGCAAGCACTTCCTGCACGCTCTGCTCGGCGGCGATGCTGACCATGCGCGAGCGCGGGGTCATGGCGTCGTGGCCGCGGCGGTTGCCGAAGGCCACGGTGCGGCGCATCAGTTCCGCGGTCTGCGAGGGCAGCACGCCTTCGCGGGCCGAGTGGCCCACGAGCGCCACCAGTTCCTCGGAGGAGCGCGTCGAGGCCAGCTCTTCCTGCGGTTCGATACCGAAGCGGCGCACGATCCAGTTGGCGTTGCCGTTGAAGAACACCAGTAGCGGCCTGGTTACGGCGCTGAATCCGCGCTGGAAGCCCACCACTGCCTTGGCGGTAGCGAAAGGCTTGGCGATGGCAAGGTTCTTGGGAACCAGCTCGCCGAAGACCATGGTCAGGATGGTGGCCAGCACCAGGGCGATGGCCACGGAGACCGAACGCGCAAGCGTCGGATCCAGCCCGGCGTCCTGCAGCGGCCCCACCACCAGGGCGGCGATGGCCGGCTCGGCCAAAAAGCCGATACCCAGATTGGTCAGGGTAATTCCAAGCTGGGCTCCGGACAGCTGCGTGGACAGGGTGCTCATGCCCTTCAGCACGCCGGACGCGCGGCGGTCACCGGATTCCGCGGCCTGCTTGACCTGATTGCGGTTAACCGTGATCAGGGAGAATTCTGCGGCCACGAACAGGCCGCATCCCGCGATCAGGACGATGGCCAGCAGCAACGATATCCACTCCATTATTTACACCCCCTGCCGCAATGCGTCTGAACGGCATTCCTACCGGGCAGAGGGTTAGGCCTGTGACATCTACTGTCGCCTGAAGCGTCCATCGTTCCCTTCCGATCGGAGTATCTTCCTCCGATCCACATCATGTGAATATTAATTATGCGGGGTCTGTGGGCCCCGAAAAGACCGAATTCCGAAGAGTTTGCCAGATCCCCTGCCCGCTCACAGGAATCTCAAAACTTCGCTCCCTGCCGGGGAGCTGGAACGCGCCAACGGGGCGCAGTGAAGGCTGTGCTCCGGGTCTAGCGGCGAACCGCTATCCCTGCCGCGAGTCTGCCGCTGGCCAGGGCGCCCTGGATCGAGGGCTGGGCAAAGTCCCCGGCCAAAGTGATCCCGGGAAGCTTGGTATCCAGCGGTTCCTGTCCCGGGGCCAGGGACGGCAGTGCGTCGGGAATGTCGTGGCGGACCAGCAACCGCCAGTCCCTGCGGGTCTCGCCGAGCAGGTCGGCGGCCTGGTCCAGCGCCGCCTCGTCATCCAGCCCGTGGTCCCCCACGGCCGTCGCCTCCACCAGGTGCCAACCTGCCGGGGCGTAGGAGGGCGCAACATTGGAGATCACCGCGGCATGCGCGAGTGCCGCGCCCTCCCGGACGTCCACGTGCAGGAACGGAAGTTCCGAGGGACGGTGCGGCGTGGCAAACCACCAGGTGCTCAGCGAATTCGTGGGTGGTTCCGGTTGCCCGGAGAGCCTGGCGCTGTGGCGTGGACCGGCGGCAATGATCACGTGGTCCGCCACGAGGTCGCGACCCGACTCGCAGCGCACCTGCACCTGGCCGGCCGCATCCACGGCAACGGAATCCACGGGTGCAGACAGCTGGATGCGCTCGCGCAGGGGTTCGGCGAGCTGGTGGGCAAGAGCCGCCATGCCCTGGGCCGGAAGCGCAGGACGCCCAATGGCGAAGTACCACGAGAGCGTGCGGGCCAGCGCGGCTGGCACCTGCAACTGGGAATCGGCAACGACCCCGGAGAAGAATTTCTCGACGACCTTCCGGAACTGGGCGGAGAACCCTGACCGCTCAATGGATTCGCGCAGCGTCAGCGAAGAGTTGCCGGCCAGGCGCACCCAGCGCCAGGCAGCCGCCAGATCCTGTGCCCCCACGGGTCCGCCGAACAGATGCGCGGCGCGTACGGGGTGGTGCAAGGGATCGGCCAGAACCTCCAGCGAGGATTCGCCGCGGACCGCCACCCCTTTGCCGAAAGGATGCAAATCCAAACTTCGCAGGGACGCGGCGCGTCTGGCTTCCGGATAGCTGGGGTTGAGCAGCTGGAAACCGCGGTCGCAGCGGAATCCGTCAATGATGTCGGTGGCCACCCGGCCACCGACCGTCTCAGCCGCTTCAAGCACGGTGACGTTGTGCCCCTGCTCGAGCGCCACACGGGCTGCCTGCAATCCGGCGAGCCCCGCCCCGACAACTATCAGCTTCACGCGCATCTCCCTTGCCCAACGACCCGTACTGCCACCCTGCGCGGAGCAGCAATGGCCCCGCGGTTGCTCCAAGGTTATCCACGGGCCGTTCCCACGTCACCTCCCATGCAAACCAACCCAGCCCGCGCCAAGGATTACGTACTTGAGACGGCAAACGCCCCAGCACCATCAGGTGCCGGGGCGCAGTCAGGGGATGCCGTGCCTACAGTTCCACGACCTCGAACTCCATCAGGTCCGCGCCGCTGGCTACCGGCTTCTTGCCGTCGTTGGACGCGTGGGCAGCTTCGGAACGCTTGTTGCGCCAGTTCTCGAAGTCATCGCGGGTGGCCCACTGGGTGTAGACGAAGTAGCGGTCCTCGCCATTCACCGGACGCAGCAGCTGGAAACCTTCGAAGCCAGGCTCCTGGTCAACCGAGTGCTTGCGGGCTGCGAAGCGCTTTTCCAGCTCCGGTCCTGCTTCGCCGGGAATCGACAGGGCATTAATGACAACAATCGACATGTCTCACCTTTCGTGACCCGGCAGATTCCGGGGTTGAATGCTACATTTCCCAGCCTACGCGCGAGCACCCTGTTCCGGGCGGCGTATGACGCCGCAACAGGCCAGCGCGCCGCGGTCTCAGAGCTTCGCTACCGCCTCAGCAAGCAGTTTTCCGTAGGCGGCGCTGCCATGCGGTCCAGGATGGATTTTGTCCCGGGCAATGTCGTCAATACCCTCCGCGGTTCCGGCCCAGTCGACCAGATGGGTTCTGGAATCGGCTTCGGCGGCCGCGTGGAGTTTGCCGTTGACGCTGCCGATCCACTGCCGCGGAGCGTACGCCGTGACCAGCAGCAGTTCGCGCTTCGGTCCGAGGATCCGCCGGACTTCGTCCAGGGTTCCCGCCGGCAGGTCCCCATTGGTTCCAAGGCCAAGCACCACCACTTGGCGCAACTTACCAGCGCTTTTCAACCCCCGCAATTGTGCAGGCGCGTCCCAGATCTGCGCTCCGACCGAGGCATCAATGGAAATCCCCGGCAGCCTCTTCAACAGCTGCTGCGAGGAGGCGAGCATCACCGAATCCCCCAACGCCGTGACATCGCGTCCAGTGAAGTTCCGTCGGCTGCGCGCAGGTTTTCGCGAATCATTCGTCGATTCATGGGCAGTTGCGCCAGGAGGCGTCGCGTCGATTGATTCCGGAACCCGGGCGGATTCTTGCTGTTCCGCCAAAACGTCCTGGGCTTGGGCCAGCTGCTGTTCCAGCTGGCTTTGCTCCGGAGACGCAAGGAGCACGGACACAGCGCATGCCGGGACCAGCACCAAGGCCAGCAGCGGCAGCACCGAGGCGAAGCTTCCCGTCGTTCCGTTCCACACCCGTTTGACCCGCTCGGCGATGCGCCCGGACCAGCCAGCCACGGCGGTTTTGAAACCGTAACGCAGAATCGGCTCCTCGACGAACCGCCAGGACAGTTCGGCGGCCAGAATCACCAGCGGGATAGTGCACAGCACCGCAGCCGTGGCAGCCTGGGGCGGGAATACCGTTTGGGCCAGCAGCAGCAGCGGCCAGTGCCACAGGTACAGCCCGTAGCTCCGGTTGCCCAACCAGCGCAAGCCTTTCAGGCCCAGCATCGCCCGTGTGAAGGTCCCGGATATCGTCAACGTGAGGACCAGCAGCGTTCCGAGCAGGCTGAACAGCGCCATGCCGCCCTGATAAGCCGCGGCAGAAGTGTCCGGAAGGAAAAAGAATCCAGCCAGCATGGCCAGGAGCATCAGGACCTGGGACAGCTGGATGAACATCAGCTTCCGGCGCGGCACCGTCGCGTCCGCAGGTTTTCTGCTCGCACTGGCTGCGGCGCCCGCGGATCCGAGCAACAGGCCGAAACCGTGCGTCCAGGTTCCGAAATACAGCACGCTTGAATCCTTGGACGGGTCAAAGCCCCACGCCATGCTCGCTGCGGAGGCAGTGGCCAGAACCAGAATTCCGCACATCAAGGCCCGGCGGCTTCGCAGCAGCCACGCCAGCGCGGCCAACACCAGCGGCCACAGCAGGTAGAACTGCTCCTCGACTGCAAGTGACCAGAAGTGCTGGAAATACGCCGGTTCCATCGACGCGAAATAGCTGTTGCCGTGGGCAATCTGCATCCAGTTGCTGGTGTAGGTCAACGCGCCGGCCCACTGCCAGCGCAGCCCGGCTGGAAGCTGCCCCGCAGCCAGCAGGGCCAGCGCCGTTGAAACCACCAGCACCAGAACCATGGCCGGCAGTAGGCGCCTGGCTCGTCGGCTCCAGAAGGCGCGCAGGTCGGGGAATCGTCCGGCTTCCGTGCTCCGAAGCAGGCCGCCGGTAATGAGGTACCCGCTCAGGACGAAAAACAGGTCCACTCCGAGGAAACCTCCGGGCAAGGCCGCAGGCCAGAAATGGTAAACGAGTACGGCAAGCACCGCGATGCCGCGCAGTCCGTCCAGGGCGAAATTGCGGGTGGGTGTTTCGCGGAGGGGCGTGGCTGCACCCGGTGGTGGAGCTGCGAGGGAGACTTGATGATTCACGGTTAAGATGCTTCCAACACGCACCGACTGCCAGCTCCCGACCACCTATCGGCAATCCATCGGTTTTGTTACACAATCGACAGATTGCTCGACGGCAGTTTCAGGCGTTTTCACGGACTGCCGCGGGCATAATTGGCAGTGCCGGTCAGCGCTCCGCACACTTCCGGCAGACAATCGAAAGGGATCCCGTGGCTTTACGGCGTGCACTCGGCATGCTCTGCGCACTGCTGCTATGTTGTGGAACCAGTGCCTGCAGCTCCAACGATCCGCTGCGGATCGAATCTCCGGCGCTCCCTACCACGCCTGCCGCGCAGTCCTCCGCACCGTCAGTCAACGACGAAGGGGCTTGGGAACGGCCTTTCTCTCCCGCGCAGGTCAGGCAGGTCCTGCTGGCCACCGACCTGGACGCCGTGAGCACCCAGGAGAACTCCGAAGCGGACATCCGCGAGTACCTGACCGAATGCGACAAATGCCTGGTCGCGATGCCCGCCTACGAAACTGCAGGCGAAAAGTTCCAGATCTACTCCGTGAGCACCGCCGGGGACGCCTACAGCTTCGCTTCCTTCGCCATCCGCGATGCCAAGGGCACACCGGAGGTCGCGCTCGCCGTCGGAGGCTCCGACGTGTACCTGAGCGCGGGCAAGGAAGGCAGCCTTGTCGCGCAGGAAGCTGTCTACAGACCCGATGACCCCATGTGCTGTCCCTCGGGCTGGTCGGTACGCATGTTCCGCTACCAGGATGGGCAGTTCATCCAAGGCGACTCCTTCGCCAGCCCGGTCGATCCGGCCCAGGACCAGGGGACGGAGCAGTGAAGGCCGATGGCGTCCGCGTGCTGATGATCGAGGACGACGCGGTCATCCGGGAGGCAACGAGCATCGGACTTGAGCGCCTGGGCTATCACGTCCTCGGGGCCGAGGACGGCTTGGAAGGCCTTGAGCTCTTCCGGCGCCTGCAGGAAGAAGACCCGGTGGACGCGGTGCTGCTGGATGTCATGCTGCCGACCATGAACGGAACACAGGTCTGCCGCCAGCTGCGCGGCTTCAGCAACGTACCGGTGATCATGCTCTCGGCCCGCGGTGAAGGCCTGGACATGGTCACCGGGCTGGACGCCGGGGCGGACGACTATCTGGCCAAGCCGTTCGACCTGCAGGTGCTCGACGCCCGGTTGCGGGCGGTGCTGCGGCGCACCGCGATGCCGCAGGCCAACACCGTTGCCCATGGAGAACCGGTGCCGGACGCGAAGGGGCTGGACATCGACCCGCACCGGTTGGTGGTGACGCTGGATGCGCGGGAGATCCACCTGACTCCCACCGAGATGAAGATCCTGCTGATGCTCAGCGAGGATCCGGGGGTGGTCGTCTCGCGCAGCGATATCCTCTCCGAGGTCTGGGGCTACACCTGGGATGCCGACCACCGCGTCATCGATGTCCATGTCCAGCGGCTACGCAGGAAGATCGGCGCATCCCGCATCGAGACCGTCCGCGGTTTCGGCTACCGGCTGCAGGATGAAGCCCCATGAGCCTTCGGTGGAAAATTACCGGGATGACCATCCTGTCGGTCCTGCTGACCTTGGTGATCTCGGCGCTGCTGGTGCGCCAGATGATCACGATTTCCGAGGAACAGCGGCTGCGCGACGAGGCCACCGGCTCGCTGAAGCAGGCGGTGCGGATCCTGGATGAGACGGGAATCAGCATCCTGGGAGCCAAGGTCAACGATCCGCAGCTGCCGGCCGAGGCCCGGGATGCCGCCAAGGCAGGCCAGTACATCACCTACCGCGCGAGGCTCGACGGCCAGGACATCATCTACGCGGCAGCCCCGGTCAGCCTGGGCACGCAGCCGGCAATCCTGTCCCTGTCGGTGTCCTGGGCCAACAGCCAGCAGATGCGGCACAGCGTTGACACCGCCCTGCTCTGGGCAGGTGTCGCGACGCTGGTTCTGGTCTCGGCATTGGGCACGCTCATCGTTTCCCGCCTCGTCCAAAGGCTGTCCAAGGGCTCCCAGGCGGCGCGCGCCATCGCCTCCGGCGAGCGCCGGGTGCTGGTGGAAGACGCGATCGGCAAACCCTTCGGAGGCAAGGACGAAGTCGACCAGTTCGCCGGGGCAGTGGACGCCATGGCCCAGGAGCTGAAGGCGAAGATCGCCGCCGAGCAGCGTTTCTCCGCTGATCTCGCCCATGAGCTGCGCACCCCGTTGACCGGGCTGGTCACCGCTTCCAGCCTGCTTCCCGACTCCCGTCCCACGCAGCTTGTCCAGGACCGGGTCGCCAAGCTGCGCAACCTCGTCGAGGACCTGCTCCAGGTCTCGCGGCTGGAGTCAGGCGTTGAAACCGCCCAGCTCTCAGAGCTGGACCTTGATTCGTGCGTTGCCGAACTCATAGGGCGCATCTGCGAACGGCGGCCCGAGCAGTGCGCACATCTCGAGCTTCAGCTGCAATCCGGCGGCAGCACGGTGCTGGTGGAACCCAGGCGTCTTGAGCGCATCCTGGAAAACCTCATCAGCAACGCCTCGACCCATGGCTCCGGGGCAATCCTGGTCGGCACCCGGGGCACGAGCGTCAGCGTGCTGGACCACGGGCCGGGATTTCCGCGCAGCATCCTCGACACCGGTCCTGAACGCTTCGTCTCCAAGGGTGGCGGCATCGGGCTGGGGCTGACCATCGCCAGCGGACAGGCGCAGGCCCTGGGCGCCACGATGAAACTGTCCAACCACGGCGGCGCCCGGGTGGAGCTCACGCTTCAGGCGCGCACGGCAACAGCGGCAGCTCCCAGATCTCCCAGTGCCTGAGCGCTTGGCGGCTATCGTGCATGCCCCGGCAGGGCAGGCAGGCTGCGGTGGCAGGCGGCCACTCCCGCGCGAATATGTCGTAGGGTCTGTCTGGCGCAGCTGAGCAGGCCACCGGGAACCGGGTACTCGACGTCACGGCAACTCACCCGACGCACATTCCGAACATTCGCTGAGGGCGAGTTCTCTATTTAGCTTTGACCCAAGCGGTAATAATCCAACTTATAAGATTGAAGTTGGGCATTTCGTTCGTTGGTATCGCTTGGCAGTTGCGCTATTCATCGAAGAATGGAAAGTACTGCCTCATGAGCCATCGCCGCGTCTTCAGGCGCTTTGTCCTGCCCATTTCCTGGCTGCTTACCGGTTCGGTGATCGCCGTCAGTCTTGTCAGCTTCGCCTTCACCGGCAGCAGTTCGGCCAACGACGACCAGCTAGATCCCACTGGTGAAGTGCCGGCGGAAACGGTCACCGTCGGCAAGGCCACGGTGGAGAACACCCTGGCCATTACCGGGACCATCAAGCTCGATGAAGCCCAAACGCTCAACGCCCCGGTGGACGGCGTCGTGAACTGGGCCTTCGTCAAGCCCGGCGACAACGTGAGCAAGGGCGCCCGGATCTTCCAGGTCCGCGCGGAAATCCAGCCCGAGGCCACGGATACCACCAGGTCCGCTGACAACGGCTCGAAGTCGGCGGACGAACAACCCCAGACGCCGGCCAAAGCCGTGGTGACGTACCACGACGTGCGCGCCACAGCCACGGGCAAGGTCGGCAAATTCGCCATCGCGCTCGAGGACGAGGTCACCAAGGGCACAGCCCTGGGCAAGATGCAGCCGGAGAACTTCTAGGCAGTCGGCACCATCAACCCGTTGGACCGCTACCGGCTCACGGAAGGCACCCAGAGCGCCGAGATCTCCATCGAGGGAGGTACCGAACCATTCGATTGCAAGAACCTGTCCGTAGCGGACTCCGCCTCGGAAACCCTTGAGGCGGCGCCGGGCTCCGAGCTGGGCTCCGTCTCCACGATCCAGGGCATCGAGCCGGGCATGGGCTCCTTGGACGACGGAGGGTAGCCCGGCGGTGGGTCGGGCAGCGAAATCTCCTGCGACGTCCCCGAGCATGGGGTGGTCTTCGAACGTCTGTCCATGTGCATGGACATCGATGCCGGATCGGCCGAGAACGTGCTGATAGTGCCGGCCACCGCGGTGGCCGGCAGGCTCGAGGTGCTGATCTCCATGGCAATCGTCAGCAACCCGAAGCTGATCAATTCGGTGCTGGCCACCGGCCTGGACGAAATGCCGGGCTTCCTGGTCAATGCCCCCTGCTGGGCATGGGGGTTTCCGTTGCGGTAGGCGCGCTGACAGGTGTGATGCCGGCACGCGTGCGGATAGTGGACGCGATCCGCGTCTGATCCGTCCAGAGCATGCGGGACCGGCGGGCATTGAGACTATTCCTCGGTGCCCGCCGCCTGCAATTAACATCCCATATGAGTGCGATATGACCGTGATAGCGATATAGGCATCACCGGCAGGAGCCGAATCATGGCAAAGTCAATTACATGGCACTTGATGAACCCAAGCGAACAAATATGTCGGCGGACCCCGCCCCCGCCCCGGCACGCGATGATGCGCAGCCGAAACCTTCCGTCATGACACGGATCGGCGGCTTCCTTCCCGGTATCATTCTGTGCCTGGCAATGGGCGGCGTGTCGCTTGCCGCGGCCCGGCTGGTGCCGGGCATGAGCGCGCTGCTGATCGCGATCCTGCTCGGCGCGCTGTGGCGCAACCTGGCGCCCGTGCCCGCGGTCTTCGGCCCCGGCGTCACCTTCTCCGGGAAAAAGCTGCTGCGCACCGGCATCGTGCTGCTGGGCTTCCAGCTCTCGCTGGGCGCCATCCTGGACCTCGGCCCGGGCGTGCTGGTCATCGTGGTGCTTTGCGTGGGCGTCACCTTCCTGGCTACCGTATGGATCGGCGGACGCATGGGCATTGAGCTGCCCCAGCGCCTGCTGATCGCGGCCGGATTCTCCATCTGCGGCGCAGCCGCCGTGGCCGGCGCCGAGGGCGCCACCAGGGCCAAGCAGGACCAGGTGGCCACCGCCATCGGCCTGGTGGTGCTCTTCGGCACCCTGATGATTCCGCTGACCCCAGCGCTGGGCGCGCTGCTGGACCTGAACGAAACGAGCATCGGTGTGCTCATCGGTGCCTCCACCCACGAGGTGGCCCAGGTGGTCGCCGCCGGCGGCGCCGTGGGCGCCACCGCGCTGAGCGTTGCAGTCACGGTGAAGCTGGCCCGCGTGGTGATGCTTGCCCCGATCATGGCCGGGCTGTCCCTCTACATGAGCCGCAAGCACAACATTGAAGGCGGCAAGAAGCCGCCGCTGGTCCCGCTGTTCGTGGCATTGTTCCTGGTCGCCATGCTGATCCGCACCAGCGGCATCCTGCCCGAGTCCTTCCTGTCGCTGGCTTCCACCGCGCAGACCATCCTGCTGGCCGCCGCCATGTTCGCCCTGGGCCTGGGAGTGCACCTGAAGTCGATCGTGAAGTCCAGCGGACGCTCGCTGGTGCTGGCACTGCTGTCCACCCTGGTCATCCTGGTCATCGCCGTGGTCGGCGCGCTGCTCTACAGCCCGATCCAGTAGGCCAGCTGCCTCACGGCGAGGGCGCATCCGCGAATTCCGGCGGCCAGCAGATTTCATCGCGCTCCAGCAGCAGCTCCTCGCCCGGTTGCGTGGTCTGCTCCGGCGTCCAGTTGCAGTCGATCTCCGCCTGGGTGCGCGTCCAGAACTCCTTGTGCACCCGGCGCCAATATTCCAGCGAGAGGTCCCCTTCGCCCTCGGCGGCGGCGAACTCGGCGGGTACGTCGAAGAAGCTGGAGCGCTGCACAGAAACCACGCGCTGGATGATCCGCGGTTCTCCCGAGCCGTCGCATACCACCCAGTGGTCCCCCGCCTTGGGTTCGGCTTCGCCGTGCTGCCTGTATTCCTTGGCCAGCGACGAGGTGGCACGCTTGGTTCCGTACATGACCTCATGCAGTAGCTCGTCGGCCAGCTCGGCGCTGTCGCCGTAGCATTCGACCACATAGCCCGGCGCGTCCTCGGGCGCGATGGAGCGGGCGGACAGGTACGCGAGCCACATTTTCTCTGCGGCTTCTAGGTTCAGCTCGGGCAGTTCGCTCATGTGGCCATCGTACTGGTCGTCCAGCTCGAACTCCCTGTAGAAGTCGGGGTTGGACGGCATCAGGAACCGGATCGCCTGGCCGCCGTGCACATGGGGCATGTTCACCCGCAGGACGGCTTCGCCGACACAGAAAATCGACATTCCGCTGAGGCTGTATTTCGTCATCCGGCAATCCTTCGTCGGGTCCGGCCAGATGACCTCCGCAGGCTTGAATCGCAGCTTCACGTCGTATTTCTGCGCCGGCTCCCCGGGAATGCTCACGAAGTCATGGGCTGGCCCGCAAGTCCCTCGGCCCGCTGCATCAAGATCTGCACCGGCTGCGCATACAAATCCTCGTCTGACTCGTCCGGAGGTATCGGAGCCGGATGTGGTTCCGGGTGCATGCACTGAAGGCTGCTTGACGAAATACGTCGGGACATCCATCGTCGCGACCTCTCTGGACGACAAGCTGTCCGGCGCGAGTTTCCGTAGCCTGTTGAATGCAGGAGGGTTGTCCTTTTGATGCTTCAGGGGGCATGAATGCCTATCTCAGAGCTGGCCAGCGGTCTTCCTGCGATGTGACTTCGCCCGGTTCCCCAGAATCCACGGGAGGCAGAGGCCAATGAGGAGAGCGATCTCGACGGGCATGCCGGCGTAGTACATGATCTGTGCGCCCGTCTGGGCGTCGGTTACTTGCAGGCCTGCAGGAGGCATCGCGTAGAGGCTTTTGGCCAAGATGTTATGGGCAGCAATGGCCATGACCATCACAGCCGCGCGTTCTCCGGGGCTTCGCCGGTGTGGCGCGGGATCCGGCCCGCCGAGAATTGCATAGGAGAACAGATAACCCGCCAACAGCACGTGCAACTGGATGAAGGCACCCACCAGCAGGTTGTGGTGCATCAGTACGAACAGCGGCGATCTATAGATCAACCAGAGTCCGCCGACATTCAAGATCGCCGCCACGAAGGGGTTCGCCACGAAACCAGCCGCTTTGCCGGAAAGAAGCCGTCCAAGCCGTCGGGCGGTGGCATGCGGCAACGCCCGCAGGGTCAGCGTGACCGGCGCTGCAAGCACCAGCAGCAAGGGGGCCAACATTCCCAGTAACACGTGGACGACCATGTGCACGGGGAAATCATGGTGCGCAAGCTGGGCCAGAGGACCATACACGGAAACCAACACCAGCAGGCAACCGGCAAACCAGGATACCGTACGGTGCGCTGGCCAAGTGCTCCCCTGTTCCCGAAGCTTTTTATGCGCCAGCCCGTAGAGCACCATGGCCGACATAACTGCCGCCACCCAGATGAGCTGCGCGGGATCCGTGGCCCACGTTTGATCCACGGCCTTAGTCACGATTCGTGCCTGCGCTGCATTCGACTCGTCATGGCCCAGAGGGCAATCCCGGCTGCGAGCATCACGGCGGCGACCACGTTCCACACCACATCATAGGGAAGCAGCGGAACTCCATACCTGATCTGGTGCAGGCCCAGCAGCTTATGCTGGACCAAGCCGTCATACAGCTGGAAGAATCCCGCTCCGGTGAGCATGCCGGCGGCAAATGTCAGCTTGGCGAACTTGGCATCGCGGACCAGCCCCACCATCAGCAGCAAGCCCGCGACGGTCGCAAACCAACTGAACGCGTGAAACAGCCCGTCGGACACCAGGCCCATGGAACTGCTGGACCTGTCGTAAAAGTGGTGCCAGTGCAAGAGCTGGTGGAAGACCACTTCGTCCAGGAACGCTACGCTTCCGAGCCCCAGGAACACTCCGGCGGACAGGTTTCGGCCACGCGCTGTGACGGGAAGATCCATCGGCGCTCACTCCCGGGGGGTGCCGGTATCCGGCTTCGAGCCGTCGGAGGCCTCGTCCAGGTCTTCCTCGCGTTCCAGCTCTGCAGCGATCCGCAGCTGCTTGCCCTCGCGGATGTCCTTCTCCTCCTTGGACAGCTGCTTCTCGCTGGCCTTGATGTCCCGCGGAGGAAGCTGGATCGAACTCTCTGCGGCAATCCCGGACTGAAGCTGCCGGGCGCGCTCCACTTCCGAATCGAACACGACGCCGAAGAGCAACGACAGGTTGCCGATCCAGATCCACAACAGGAGCACGATTACGCCGCCAATGGCGCCGTAGGTTTTGTTGTAGTTCGAGAAGTTGGCGACGTAGAAGAAGAATCCAAGGGTGGCAACGGCCAGGATCAGCAGTGCAATTGCCGATCCGAGGCTGATCCAGCGGAATTTTGGTTGCCGCACGTTCGGCGTCCCGTAGAAGAGCAAGGCGATCATGAGCACCGCCGCCAGCACAATCACCGGCCATTTGGCGATATTCCAGACCATGATCGTGGTTTCCCCGAGCCCGACGACATCTCCGATGGTCTGGGCCACTGGTCCCGAGACGACGAGCAAAATGATCAGCAACGCCGCGCACAGGAGCAAGACCAAAGTCACCAGCAGCATGATCGGCTTCAGCTTGTACGCCGGGCGGCCTTCTTGCACGTCGTAGATCTGGTTGATGGAACGGCCAAATGCCCCCACATAGCCCGAAGCGCTCCACAGCGCACCGATCAAACCGACGGCAAAAGCCAGTCCTGCCGACGGCGCCGCGGACAGTTGCTCAATCGGTTGCCGGAGCGTCTCAACCACTTGGCCGCTGGCAAACCGATCGAGAATATCGATCATGGTCTTGGTGGTGGTTTCGGCTTGACCCACCAATCCCAGCAGCGAGACCAAAGCCAGCAGGCCGGGGAAGATGGAGAGCATCGCGAAGTAGGTCAGTGAGGCGGCCAGGTCCGTGCACTTGTTGCGGGAGAACTCGCTCAGCGAACGCTTGAAAATGTACTTCCACGAATTGCCGTGAAGCTGGACCGGCGAATCCGGTTTCGAGTCGTCCTCCGGTTCAGGGGCATTCTTGTACTTGCGCCGTGTATCGGTGGCCGATCCTTCATCCACGTCCGGGCGACCTTCAAACGGGTGACCAGAGGCCCCGGCTGACTTGACCATTTCCAAACCTCCGCGAGATCTTAGACTGCTCGTGTGCTTTTGCCGACATTGAAGCAGGATCCGGCGAAGCTCATCAATGGCATTGCCGAAATACTCAGGAAGAGAGGTGCGCGGCTAGCGTTGCGGCGTGGCTGCCAGTTCCGCTCCGTAACCGGCTCTGGACATGTCCACTTCCAGTGAGCCGAAGTCATCGGCATCCGCCGTGTCGCTGTCGGCAGTGCGGTACGCGCGGTAGCGCAGCACCGCCGGCGACTGGAAGGCCAGTTTCTCCGCAATGATCTCGGGCTTGGACTTGTCCCCCGGGGCGTCGAAGACCTTGCGTGCAAACTGGTACGGAACCCAGCGGGCGCCTAAATCGTCCTCGCCGTGCAGCGAGGCCTCGTAGGCTTCCTCCCAGCGACGGGTGATGCGTTGCTGCGAGACCTCGAACGGCACCCGCACCTCCACGATCTCGACACGGTAGCCTGCCTCGTCCAGCTCGGCCATCAGCTGCTTCGCTCCATCCGCCGAGTGCAGCACCTTGTCCACGACGATATTCAGCCCGTCGGCAATGCACTCGCTGCGCAACTGGGTGGAGAGCTGGGAGGATTCCTCATGCACCAAGGTCGCCAGCTCCAGCGGGAAGAACTCTTCCCCCGCCGTCTCACGCCGCTTGACCTCATCGGGCTTGATCGTCGCTTCATAGCTGCCGTCAGCCTGCGCTTGGCGCAGCAGAAGCTCCTTGAATTCATCGGCGTCCAGCACCAGATAATCCTCCAGTTGCTCGCCGAGCAGCTCCTTGAGCAAGGTGCTCTTTCCGGCCCCCGGAGCGCCGGCCAGGATGAGAGCACGCCGCTCCTGCTTGGCCCGGGGCCATTTCCGGCGATAGTCGGATTTCAGCCGTTCGTGCAGCTTGCGGCGCTCCGGCTTGGGCTTCATGGATTCGCCCCCGTCCTGGTAGAACCACTCGGGATTAGACACCGTGATGTTCTCCGAGTCCTGCGCCAGCGCCTCGCCCGGCCGCGACATGCGATCCACGGTGCGTCGGTGGTGTTCAATCTCCTCTTTTGCCGCCATGTGCCGTTCCTTCCTTTTTCTTCCACCGTAGCGGGGCGGATATCCGGGTGCGAGAACGCGGCCCGGAATTCCAGCCGGTTTCCAGCACAAGAACACCCCAGGATGCCGCCGGCCATCGGCGGCTTCCTGGGGTGTGGCGGCTCCTTGCGTTGCTAGGCTTCGCCGCGACGGATCAGCTTCCCGCGGGGGGTCGCGAAGTCCACGTCGTTGCCGGCGATGATCGAGCGGCGCACCACGCCGGCCAGGGTCTTGCCGTGGTACGGCGAGATCGGGTTCTTGTGGTGCAGCTTCTCCACGTCCACCACGAAGGCGTCCTCCGGGGCGAATAGCGCGAAGTCCGCATCATTGCCCAGGGCGATGGAGCCCTTGTGCTTCAGGCCCGCCAGCTCGGCAGGCTTCACCGCCATCCACTGCACAACCTGTTCCAGGGCGATGCCACGCTTCTGCGCTTCGGTCCAGATGAGCGGCAGGCCCAGCTGCAGCGAGGCGACGCCGCCCCAGGCCACGCCGAAGTCGCCGTTCTCCACGTCCTTCAGGTCGATGGTCGAGGGCGAATGGTCCGAGACGATGCAGTCGATGATGCCTTCTTCCAGGCCCTTCCACAGCAGCTCACGATTGGAGGCCTCGCGGATCGGCGGGCAGCACTTGTAGGCGGTGGCGCCGTTCGGGATCTCCTCGGCCAGCAGCGTCAGGTAGTGCGGGCAGGTTTCCACAGTGATCTTCACGCCGTCGGACTTGGCGGTCTTGATCATCGCCAGCGCATCCGAGCTGGACAGGTGCAGCACGTGGGCGCGCACCCCGGTCCAGCGGGCACGCTCGATCACCTGGGCGATCGCCACGTTCTCCGCACCGCGCGGGCGCGACTTCAGGAACCGGTCGTACTGGTCGCCCTGGGCTTCCGGGGCGTGGTCGATGGCGCTGGAGTCCTCGGCGTGCACGATCATCAGCGAGTCGAAGGACTTCAGGACCTCCATGTCCTCTTCCATCTCGTCGACGGTCAGCGACGGGAACTCGTCGACGCCCGAGTGCAGCAGGAAGCACTTGAAGCCGAAGACGCCGGCATCGTGCAGCTCGCGGAGGTTCTCCTTGTTGCCAGGGATCGCCCCGCCCCAGAAACCGATGTTCACGTAGGCCTTCGGCTGCGCCGCGGCCTTCTTGATCTCCAGCGCTTCCAGATTCACCGTCGGCGGGATGGTGTTCAGCGGCATGTCGATGATGGTGGTGACACCGCCCGCGGCGGCGGCCTTGGTGGCGGACTCGAAGCCCTCCCACTCGGTGCGGCCCGGCTCGTTCACGTGCACGTGGGTATCGACCAGGCCCGGGAGCAGCACCTCATCGGCTCCAACGTCGATCACGCGTTCGCCCTGCAGGTTGTTGCCCAAGGGTTCGATCGCGACGATCTTGCCGTCGCGCACGCCGATTTCCCGCGCGGAAATCCCCGCGGTGGTCAAGATGCGTTCTCCGCGCAGCACCAGATCGTACTGGGCCTGTGCGGATGAACGTGCGTCGTGTTCAACAGCTTCGTTGATGCTCATGAGGCGTTCCTACTCGTTTGAAATCTGTACTTCGTGATTCAGGCTCTAAATGAGTCTAATTGGTTGTGGCGCGGGACACACCCTTTTGGTGAACCGGTGTCCCGCGCCAAACTTCGTGGTGACTAGGCAGTGACGACTGGCCTTCAGGCATCCACGGTGACACTGCCGCCCAGCGGCACCAACGCGGTTGGCGCATCGCCAGGCTCCAATGCCAGGTCCTCGAATTCATTGACGGCATCCAGCTGCGCGCCCATCGCGATGTTGGTGACCTTTTCCAGGATCACTTCCACCACCACCGGCACCTGGTGCTCGTCGGCCAGGGCCTTGGCCTGGGCGAAGCCCTCGGCCAGCTTGGCAGGGTCCTGAACGCGCACTGCCTTGCAGCCCAGGCCCTCGGCGACCTTGACGTGGTCCACGCCGTAGCCGTTGGTCTCGGGGGAATTGATGTTGTCGAAGCCCAGCGAGACGTGGTAGTCCATCTCGAACGGTCGCTGCGACTGGCGGATCAGGCCCAGGTAGGAGTTGTTCACAACCACGTGGACGTACGGCAGCTTGAACTGCGCGCCCACGGCCAGCTCCTCGATCATGAACTGGAAGTCGTAGTCTCCGGAAAGGGCGACCACGCGCTCGCCCGGCTTGCCGCGCACGACGCCCAGGGCGGCCGGTCCGGTCCAGCCCAGCGGGCCGGCCTGTCCGGCGTTGATCCACTTGCGCGGACCATAGACGTGCAGCATCTGCGCGCCGGCGATCTGGCTCAGGCCGATGGTGGACACATAGGTGGTGTCCTGGCCGAAGGCCGCGTTCATCTCCTGGTACACGCGCTGCGGCTTGATCGGGATGTTCTCGAAATTGGTCTTGCGGTGGCCGGTGCCCTTGCGGGCGGTGGTCGCATCGGCCCACTGCGAGTAGTCCGGGATCAATCCGGCGGCCTTGCGCTCGCGCACGACCTCCAGGATCGCGTCGATCGCCGCGCCGGCGTCCGAGGCGATGCCCAGGTCCGGGGAGAACACGCGTCCGATCTGGGTGGACTCGATGTCCACGTGGATGAACTTGCGCCCCGCGCGGTAGGTGTCCAGCGCTCCGGTGTGCCGGTTGGCCCAGCGGTTGCCCAGGCCCAGCACCACGTCGGACTCCAGGAAAGTGGCGTTGCCGTACTTGGTGTGGGTCTGGATGCCGACCATGCCCGACTGCAGGCGGTGGTCATCCGGGATGGCGCCCCAGCCCATCAGGGTCGGGGACACCGGGATGTTCAGCTCTTCGGCCAGCTCGACCAGCTTCCCGGAGGCGTTGGCGTTGATCACGCCGCCGCCAGCGATGATGATCGGCTTGGTGCCGCTGGTCAGCAGGTCGACAATCTTCTCCGCCTGGCCGCGGGTGGCCTTGGGCTTCTCAACCGGTAGCGGCTCGTAGGCGTCGATGTCGAAGTCGATCTCCGCCAGCTGCACGTTGATCGGCAAATCCAGCAGCACCGGGCCGGGGCGCGAGGAGCGCATGACCTGGAAGGCCTTGGCGAAGGTGCCCGGGACCAGTCCCGGCTCCAGGATGGTGGAGGCGTACTTGGTGACCGGCTTGGCAATGGACTCGATATCCACAGCCTGGAAGTCTTCCTTGTGCAGCACACTGGTCGGAGCCTGTCCGGTAATGCACAGCATCGGGATGGAGTCGGCGATCGCGGCGTACAGGCCGGTGATCATGTCGGTGCCGGCAGGGCCGGAGGTGCCCAGGCACAAACCGATCTTGCCGGTGGCCCGCGAGTAGCCGTCAGCCGCGTGGCTGGCGCCCTCGACGTGGCGGTGCAGGGTGTGGCGGATGCCGCCATGCGCCTTCATCGCCGAGTACAGCGGGTTGATGGCTGCGCCTGGCAGGCCGAAGGCCTCGGTAGCGCCTTCCTTTTCCAGAATCAGCACAATGGCGTCTACAGCGCGCATTTTTGCCATGGGTTTCACGTCCTAAGAATTTTCGGGTGCCCGGTGCCGGCGGAACTGAGCGGGAACGCCGGCGGCGGGTCTTGGAGAGAGGGAGAGGTAGTGTCCTGCGGCGGACACCCGGGCGCATGAGTCACCATGACTTCGCGCCCTTGAGCATCGGAATCCGGCACTGAACTGGAACAGAGCTCAGTGCGCGCCGCTGATGTTTTCTCGTGCGGTGCCGTGTCATCACCGGCAGCAAGTCAGCAGCATCTGTGGGATCGGCGCGCGGCCGGATATCCGAGGGATTGAAGGTGCCCGGCGAGTCCGCCGCAGGAAGTTTTTCGGTCGGCTAGGCGCCGACGGTTTCCTCGACCTTGCCCGACAGGCGCTGTACGCCGCGGAAGAGGCCCGAGTGGTCCAGCGCACCGTCGCCGCTGGCCACGGTGGAGGTCACCAGCTGGGCGACGAGTGCGCCGAGCGGAAGCACCACGCCGGCCTCGCGGGCGGCGGAGGTGACGATGCCCATGTCCTTGTTGTGCAGGGCCAGGCGGAAACCCGGGGCGAAGTCGCGGTCCAGGATCTTCTGGGCCTTCTGGTCGAGCACGGCCGAGCCGGCCAGGCCGCCGCCGAGGACCTTGATGGCCGCGTCGGCGTCCACGCCGTAGGCCTCGAGGAAGACCACTGCCTCGCTCAGCGCCTGGATGTTAGCGGCGACGATCAGCTGGTTGGCGGCCTTCACGGTCTGGCCGGAGCCCGACGGGCCGACCAGCACGATGGTCTTGCCCACCGCGTCCAGCACCGCCGCGGCGGCATCGAAGTCAGCCTGCTCGCCGCCGACCATGATGGACAGCACGCCGCCGATCGCGCCGGCTTCGCCACCGGAGACCGGGGCATCCAGCGGACGCAGACCCGCGGCGCGGGCGTCTGCGGCCAGGCTGGCCGAGACGTCAGGGCGGATCGAGGAGGTGTCGATCCACAGTGCGCCGGCCTTCGCGTTGGCGAAGACGCCGTCCTTGCCGGAGACAACGGCTTCCACGTCCGGGGAGTCCGGCACCATAGTGATCACCACGTCAGCGTCCTCCACGGCCTCGGCGACGGATCCGGCGCCCTGGCCGCCGGCGGCGACCAGCGCGTCGATGGCCCCCTGACTGCGGTTGAAGCCGGTGACGGTGAAGCCGGCGTTGACCAGGTTCTTCGCCATTGGCAGGCCCATGATTCCCAGGCCGATGAATGCTACGTTCTGCGACATGTTTCTACTCCAAAAAATTTGCGGTGGTGCGATGGGTGCTTAGGCGCTGGCGGAAGCGGTCTTCAGCCAGTCGAAGGCGGTGGCGGCGTCCTGCTTGTATTCCAGGGAGACCTTGCCCGCGTAGCCCAGCTCGCGGGAGCGGCTGATCCAGTCCAGCAGCGGCAGGTTGCCGGTGCCCGGAGCTCCGCGGCCCGGGGCGTCGGCGATCTGGATGTGGCCGAAGTCCTTGGCGTGCGCCTCGATGACGGCTGCCACGTCGTCGCCGTTGACCGCCAGGTGGTAGAAGTCGGCCAGCAGGGCGATGTTCTGGCCGCCTGCCGCCTTGACCGCGTCCACCACAGCGAGTGCGTCCGCGGCGGTCTTCAGCGGGTAGGCCTCGGTGCCGGAGACCGGCTCGATCAGCACGGTGCCGCCGATCTTGGCGACTCCCGAGGTGGCGGCGAGCAGGTTCTTCACTGCCAGCTCGTCCTGCTCCGCCGCGGTGAAGCCGTCCAGGCGGTTGCCGTACAGGGCGTTGAAGGAGGTGCAGCCGGTGGCTTCGCCGATGGCGGCGACTACTTCCACATTGTCCTTGAACTCGCCGCAGCGTCCCTTCCAGGAGACCAGGCCGCGGTCGCCGGCAGGCATGTCGCCGGCGAAGAAGTTCAATCCGTCCAGCTGCACGCCGGCGTTCTTGATGGAAGCAACGAATTCGTCGACCTGCTTATCGGTCGGCACGGCCTCTGCGAAGGGCCACCAGAACTCGACGCTGTCGAAGCCGGCAGCCTTGGCTGCGTCGGCGCGCTCCAGGACTGGGAGTTCGGTGAGCAGGATCGAGCAGTTCAGAGTGTACGACACTGGTTTTTCCCTTCGAGACCGTGCCCCAAGATTCCGCTTTATGGAATTTGGGTTTTGCTTTATGAAAACTGTAGGGCGAGATCCGCGTCACTGTCAAGCGCTACCCGGAACCCCGCGAAACATCGCGGGCAGCCGGCGCTAAATAAGTCTCCGTGCACCTCCGAACCGCCCGGGCCGACGCGCGAAAAACTGATGTTTTTCCACGAGGCGAACAAATTTCTCCGAGATTTTTCCAAATTCGGCCCGCAGCACGCGGGGCCCGATGGCACCCTCAGCCCGACCTGATTAATTTCTTGCATCAGGGCACCGCGCCCCCCGCGCCCCACTAGTGCGAAACGAAACATTTCACCCGCGTCCAGTTATCTCGCATTGCGGAATCTGTATTTTCTATTGCGGTAATGTGACCCATCACATACAGTTAATTCACCAAGCACGATTGGCACATATCTCGGAGTCAGATTCAATACTCAGGAGCAGCCATGCAGAATCACTTCAGCACGGAGCACAGCATGAACCCGGTCGGCGAAACTTCGCTTCCGGTCCTGCCGTTCTCCGGCACGCCGGCAGAGTTCTATTCGAACTTCGGCATGCCGATCTACCCGTAGCGCCCCTCCCGCCGCCGTCGAACCCACGCGTTCAGACCCGCCGCGCACGCCTACCAGTAGATCCCGCCGCCCCGCCATCATCCAGGCACTTCCCGCCTTCCGGCCGCGGCCCCTGTTAAAGGATGTCCATCATGGCGCAGAATACGCCTCAAGCTTCGCCTGCCCTTGCGGCAGAAACCGGGCACAACCGGTCGGGAATCGATCCCGCCAACCCCTATGAGCTCAGCCCCTCGCTCTACAACCAGGATCTCGCCCCGACCACCCGGTCCGGACGCACCTGGAGCGCCTACAGCATCTTCACCCTGTGGGCCAACGACGTGCACTCGCTGGGCAACTACGCTTTCGCCATCGGGCTCTTCGCCCTGGGCATGAGCGGCTGGCAGATCCTGGGCGCGCTGGGCATCGGCGCGGTCCTGCTCTTCGCGCTGCTAACCCTCTCGGGGTTCATGGGCGAGAAGACCGGCGTCCCGTTCCCGGTCATGAGCCGCATCGCCTTCGGCATCAACGGCGCCCAGATCCCGGCGCTGCTGCGCGGGGCTGTTGCCATCGCCTGGTTCGGCATCCAGACCTTCCTGGCCTCCCAGGTGCTGTCCGTCATGGTCATCGCCCTGGCGCCCGGCGCCGCCGGCCTGACCGAGACCAGCTTCCTCGGCCTGAACACGCTGGGTTGGATCTGCTTCGTGGCCCTGTGGGGCATCCAGCTGGTCATCGTCAGCTACGGCATGGAGATGATCCGCAAGTACGAGGCATTCGCCGGCCCGATCATCCTTGTCACCTTCCTGGCGCTGGCGATCTGGATGCTCTTCGAGTCCGGGTTCAATGTCGCCATGCACACCAGCACCCCCAAGTCCGGGCTGGACATGTGGGTCGGCATGTTCGGCGCCGCCGCCCTGTGGGTCTCCATCTACGGCACCTTCGTGCTGAACTTCTGCGACTTCACCCGCGGCGCGGTCTCCAAGAAGGCAATCGTGCGCGGCAACTTCTTCGGCATCCCGCTGAACATGCTGTTCTTCGGCGCCATCGTCGTGGTGCTGACCGGCACGCAGTTCTCCATCAATGGGGACATCATCAGCTCGCCGTCCGACGTGGTCGAGGCGATCCCGAACACCTTCCTGCTGCTGCTAGCATCCGGCGCGCTGCTGGTGCTGACCATCGCGGTGAACCTGATGGCGAACTTCGTCGCCCCGACCTACGCGCTGACCAACCTGTTCCCCAAGCACCTGGACTTCCGGAAGGCGGCGCTGATCTCCGGCGTGATCGGCCTGGCCATCCTGCCGTGGAACCTGTACAACTCGCCCGAGATCATCAACTACTTCCTGGGCGGCCTGGGCGCGCTGCTCGGCCCGCTGTTCGGCATCATCATGGCGGACTACTGGCTGGTGCGCCGTGCGCGCATCAACGTCATGGACCTGTACCGCGCCGAGCCGGACGGCACCTACTACTTCACCCGCGGCTTCAACTTCCGCGCGATTGCCGCCCTGGCCATCAGCTCCGTGATCGCGTTGCTGCTCGCGTTCGTCCCTGCTCTGCACGTGGTCGGCGCCTTCGCCTGGTTCCTGGGATCGGGCGCCGGCGCGCTGACCTACCTGGCCTTGGCCAAGCGCCACCAGAACCTCGTCGACCTGGACGGCGAAGCCATCGCCGTCACCCCGAAGCACTAGGAGCCGACCATGCGCATTCTTGTACTGAACGTGAACACCACCGCATCCATGACCCGCGCCATCGGCGACTCCGCCCGCCAGGTCGCCTCCCCCGGCACCGAAATCGTGGAGCTGACCCCTGACTTTGGCGCCGACAGCTGCGAGGGCAACTTCGAAAGCTACCTGGCCGCGCTGGCCGTCATGGACAAGGTCGCGAACTACACCGAGCCCTTCGACGCGGTCATCCAGGCGGGCTACGGCGAGCACGGCCGCGAGGGCCTGCAGGAGCTGCTGGACGTGCCGGTCGTGGACATCACCGAGGCCGCCGCCTCCACCGCCCAGTTCCTGGGTCACAAGTACTCGGTGGTCACCACCTTGGACCGCGCGGTGCCGCTGATCGAGGACCGGCTCAAGCTGGCCGGGCTCACCGACCGGCTGGCCTCGGTGCGCGCCAGCGGGCTGGGCGTGCTGGAGCTCGAATCCGACCCGCAGCGCGCCGTGGCGGCAATCGTGGAGCAGTCCCGCCAGGCGGTCGAGCAGGACAAGGCCGAGGTCATCTGCCTGGGCTGCGGCGGCATGGCGGAGCTGGAGGAACAGGTGGCCGCCGCCACCGGCGTGCCGATCGTCGACGGCGTGCGCGCCGCGGTGACCATCGCCGAATCGCTGGTCCGCATGGGGCTGAGCACCTCCAAGGTGCGCACCTACGCCCCGCCGCGCCCCAAGCAGGTCACCGGCTGGCCGATCACCCGCCAGCCTGCCGACGCCGGAACGCGCGCCTAGCAAACAGGGAGTCCCAGCCTAGTTGCTGCACAGAAACCCGTCCTAGACTTGTAAGTACCTCATGAAGGTGCGAGTGATGACATGGAAATCCCCGCTGCTGATGCAGCGGGGATTTCCGTTTAAGCCCAATCCGTCGAAAGCCGGCTCTGGCACCGGACCTGGTTCAGTCCGCAGGCAAGACGAAGCCCCGTGAAGTTCACGGGGCTTCATGTCCTTCATGCAATGGAGGCACTAGCTCCAGGCTTCCTCCATCGGCGTCTGCCCGTCGAAGAAGTTCGCCGTCTGGCGAATGAGCAGGCCCTTGCCGATCACCAGCGCAATCGCCTCGGCGACGTTCTCGCGCGAGGTATCGGCCGAGGCCGGGTCGCTGCCATCGATCTTGCCCGATGCGTCGGCGACATCGACCTTGCCCGTCGCCGGACCCAAGGTCAGCGTTCCGGGGCCGAGAATCGTGTAGTCCAAATCCGAGTCGCGCAACGCTTGGTCCGCATCGTGCTTGGCGCGGGCGTAGGGGTAGAAGGAATGCGCAGGGTCGAGGTTGTCGACATCGACCAGGGCGCGCGAGTAGGACACCATGACAAATCGCTTTACGCCGCTTTGCTGGGCCGCGCGGATCGCCCGCGTTGCAGCTTCGAAGTCCACGGCGTTGGTGCGCCGGGGGTTGCCTCCGCCAGCGCCTGCCGAAAAGACGATGGCCTGCGCACCGTTGAACACCTCGGCCAGCTCGTCCATCCCCGCACGTTCGATGTCGAGCACCACGGGGTTGGCCGATACGGCCTCGACATCCGAGGCATGTTCCGGGTTCCGGATCAGCGCGTCCACCGCGAACCCCTTGGCCTTCAATTTGGGGGCGGCCAGCAATGCGATCTTGCCGTGGCCGCCAATGATGACTACTCGTGGTGATTCGGTCATAAACCTTCCTTCCTGCTTGGTCTCCACTTCGCATAACCTCGCGATTCGGCCCACTATTCCATGGACCTGGTGGTGGGCGGCGCACCTCGGGCCGAACTCCCGGCTCCTATACGGACTGCATCTGGGCAATCCTCATGAACGGTTGCTGCCTCCGTGCCCGGCTGGTTCAATGGCCGTAACCACCAAGGAGGTTCCCATGGCACGCACATTCAAGGTCGGCGACCACGTTTCGTGGAATTCCGAGGCAGGACGCGTCTCGGGCCGCATCGTCAAGGTCCACCACCGGGACTTCGACTACAAGGGGCACACCCACCGGGCGTCCTCGGAGGATCCGCAATACGAGATCAAGAGCGACAAGACCGATCACATCGCGGCGCACAAGGGCCAGGCGCTGCGGCTGCTCGACGACTAGATCATGGCCGAACCAACGATCCTAACCATCGGCCATTCGACACGCAGCATCGAGCAGTTCATCGAACTGCTGCGCGCCAACGAGGTGCAGACGGTCATCGACGTGCGCAAGCTTCGCGGTTCGAACAGATACCCGCAGTTCAACGCCGACGCCCTGGGCGCCTCGCTGGCGGAATACGGCATCGGGCTGCGCGCCGATCCGGCCTTGGAGGGACGGCGCCCGGTGAGCACAACGGTGCCGTTCGAGACCAATGCCTGGTGGGAGAACCGCAGCTTCCACAACTACGCGGATCATGCGCTGGGACGGGAATTCGACGCCGCCGCGCGGGATCTGGTGGCGCAGGCAGGCTCCGAGCGCATGGCGCTGATGTGCTCCGAGGCCGTATGGTGGCGCTGCCACCGGCGCATCCTCGCCGACCACCTGATGGCCCGCGGTGCCAGGGTGCTGCATATCGTCGAGTCGGCTACGGAAGCCGAACTCAGCCCGGGTGCGGTGATCGGCCCGGAATGCCAGGTGACCTACCCTAGGCGGTGACCAGTTCTCCCCACTCGTCGGCCAGCATCGCGTAGACCACGCCGTCCATCCATTCGCCGCTGCGGTGCAGCCCGTTGCGGCGGTTGTAGGACTCGCGGCGCATGCCGACCCGTTCCATGAGTTTCCAGGACGGGTCGTTGGCCGCGAAGCTCTCCGCGACAACGCGGCGCAGGCCCAACGCGCCGAAGCTCAGCTCCAGCACCGCCCGGACCGCCTCGGTGGCGTAGCCCTTGCCTCCGTAGGCAGGGTCGAAGCTCCAGCCGATCTCCGCTTCGACGTGGCGGGTCTGGTCAAGGATTTCGCTCTGTCCCCAGGCATCATGCACCTTGAGCATGACCGTGCCGATCAGCACCTTGCTGCCGTCGTCCTCGGTGACCTCGACTGCCACATCGCGCTCCACCCGGCCTTCCTCGTGGAAATACACGCGGTACTCCTCGAGGGTTCCGGGAGCGGAGGTGATCCACCGGGTCACTTCCGGAAGCTGGCGATACCGCCAGGTGGCCTCCAGATCCTCGGATTCGAGCCTGCGCAGGGTCAGGCGTTCGGTGGCTACGGGCCAGGCGACTTTATTCAGAGAATCTTCCATACCAAGAAGCTTATTCCATGGCGTTTCAGCCGGCCTGAGCCAGAATTCGGCCCATTGGTCGCCACGGCAAGTCACAAATAGCTAACTTTTTTCGGTTGCAATTATCAACCATGAATCTTAGGTGCGTCTATTAATGCCCGGAAAACCGGGGGTTTCGCCCGAAGTTAGCCAATGCAGGCCTACTTCGTGTGTCCCACACAACAGGAAAACGGCTTAACGTATTTCTTGCAGCTAAGGCTAAGCTAATACTTAGATCACTTGTTCCAGCAACCTTTACGGTTGCTTCGACACGAAGGAAACCATGGCCTCCATGAAGCTTCGCGCAGCAGCCTTGCTGAGCATCGCAGCCCTGTCCCTGACCGCCTGCGGTTCGACCACCTCGGCCGCTTCCGGCGACACCGACGCCGCAGCCAAGACCGTGACCATCACGGACAACGAGGGCGAGAAGAACATCGCCACCCCGCCGGCCTCCGTCGTCGCCACCGACAACCGCACCTTCGAGACCCTGTCCGACTGGGGCGTGGAGCTGAAGGCCGGCGCCGTCGCGCTGATGCCGGACACCATCGCCTACACCAAGGACGAGAAGATCGTCGACCTGGGCAGCCACCGCGAGCCGAACCTGGAAGCAGTCGTCGAGGTCCAGCCCGACCTGATCATCAACGGCCAGCGCTTCACCCAGCACGCCGACAAGCTCAAGGAACTGGCTCCGAAGGCCACCTTGGTGAACCTCGACCCACGCGACGGCGAGCCGCTGGACGCCGAGCTGGAGCGCCAGACCACCGTGCTGGGCGAGATCTTCGGCAAGCAGGACGAAGCGGCCAAGCTGGTCGCGGACCTCCAGGCCGCCGAGAAGCGCGTCACCGACGCCTACAACCCTGAAGACACCGTCATGGGCCTGATCACCTCCGGTGGCGAGTTCGGCTACTCCGCGCCGGGCACCGGCCGCACCGTCGGCCCGCTGTTCGACGTGCTGGGCCTGACCCCGGCGCTGAAGCTGGACGAAGCTTCCACCGACCACGAAGGCGACGACGTCTCGGTCGAGGCCATCGCGAAGTCCAACCCGGACTGGATCATCCTGATGGACCGCGACGCAGCCGTGGAGGCCGACGCCGAGGGCTACAAGCCGGCCAAGGAACTGCTGGAGAACTCCGAGGCGCTGAAGAACGTCACCGCGGCCAAGGAAGGCAACGTCGTCGTCATGCCGGCGGACACCTACACCAACGAAGGCATCCAGACCTACACCGAGTTCCTCAACGAATTCGCCGACGCCCTGGAAGCGGCGAAGTAATCCAACCGCGCATCACAGCGTAGAAGTGGCGGGGCCGGCGACGGTCTCGCCACTTTGCACCACCACCACACTTTCATCGGCGGCCTCATGACTACCACGTTGTCCACACCTCGCACCAAGGGCAGGCTCTTGAGCTGGCAGCTGCTCCTGGGCATCATCGGTGTGCTCGTCCTCCTGGCGTTCTCCCTGTTCACCGGCGTGTACGACGTCTTCGGCGCGCAGGACGGCGCCGAGATGTTCGCCATCACCCGCATCCCGCGCACCATCGCCCTGGTGCTGGCCGGCGCGGCGATGGCGATGAGCGGGCTGGTCATGCAGCTGCTGACGCAGAACCGGTTCGTCGAGCCGACCACCACCGGCACCACCGAATGGGCGGGCCTGGGCCTGCTGGTGATGCTGGTGCTCTTCCCGCAGGCCTCCATCCTCTCCAAGATGGCAGTGGCGATCGTCTTCGCCTTCGCCGGCACCATGCTCTTTTTCCTCTTCCTGCGCCGCGTCTCGCTGAAGGCCTCGCTGACCGTGCCCATCGTGGGCATCATGCTTGGCTCGGTGGTCGGGGCGTTTTCCACGTTCCTGGCGCTGACCACCGACAAGCTGCAGTCCCTGGGCATCTGGCTGGCAGGCTCGTTCACCTCGGTGATCCGCGGGCAGTACGAGGTGCTGTGGATCGTGGCCGCCGTGGCCGTGGCGATCTTCATCGTCGCTGACCGCTTCACCGTCGCCGGCCTGGGCGAGGAGATCGCAACCAACGTGGGGCTGAACTACCGCAACGTCATGCTGCTGGGCACCGCGCTGATCGCGGTGGCCACCGGCGTGGTGACCGTGGTGATCGGCAACCTGCCGTTCCTGGGGCTGATCGTGCCGAACCTCGTGTCCATGGTGCGCGGCGACGACCTGCGCAGCAACCTGCCGTGGGTGTGCCTGCTGGGCATCGCGATCACCACCGTGTGCGACCTCGTGGGCCGCACCATCATCATGCCGTTCGAAATCCCGGTGTCGCTGATCCTGGGTGTGGTCGGCGCCGTCGTCTTCATCATCATGCTTCTAAGGCAGCGCAAACGTGGCTAATCTGATTTCACTGCCGGAACTTGCCGGCCACAACTCCTCCCGGGCTTCCGGAGCGATGCCCACCTCCAAGGTGCGCAAGCGCTACTGGATCACCCTGGGGATCATGATCGCGCTCGCGCTGGTCTTCGGCGCGGGGCTGCTGGCCTGGGACAACCCCATGCCGGTGGGCTCCGAGGGTTTCTGGATCATCGCGAAGATGCGCGCCGGAAGCATCCTGACCATGGCAGTGGTCGCCGCCTGCCAGGCGATCGCCACCGTCTCCTTCCAGACCGTCACCAACAACCGCCTGCTCACCCCGTCCATCATGGGCTTCGAGGCGCTGTACCGCGTGGTGCAGACCGGCGCGGTGTTCTTCCTCGGCATCGCCGGCATCACCTTCTTCACCGGCATCGGCCAGTTCGCGCTACAGGTAGCCATCATGGTGGCGCTCTCCGTGGCCCTGTACGGCTGGCTGCTGAGCGGCAAGCTGGGCAACATCCAGATCATGCTGCTGGTGGGCATCATCATCGGCACCGGGCTCGGCTCGGTGGCGACATTCATGCAGCGCATGCTCACCCCGAGCGAGTTCGACGTGCTCACCGCGCGCCTGTTCGGCTCGATGACCAACGCCGACATGAGCTACATGCCGCTGGCCATCCCGCTGATGCTCGTCGCCGGCGGCTACCTGGTAGCCAGCTCCAAGAAGCTGAACATCCTGGCGCTGGGCAAGGAAACCACAATCAACCTGGGGATCAACCATCGCCGCGAGGTGATGACCACCCTGTTCTTCGTCTCCATTCTGATGGCGGTGAGCACCGCACTGGTCGGCCCGCTGACCTTCCTGGGCTTCCTAGTCGCGACCCTGGCCTACCAGCTGGCCGACACCTACGACCACCGCTTCATCTACCCGATGGCCTTCCTGGCCGGCTTCGTGGTGCTGGCTGGGTCCTACTTCATCATGAAAAACGTCTTCTACGCCCAGGGTGTGGTCGGCATCATCATCGAAGCCGTCGGCGGCATTACATTCCTCATCTTCATCCTGCGAAAGGGCCGGCTGTGATTACCCTCAACGACGTCCAGAAGAAGTACTCATCCGAGGTCTCGATCGGCCCGGTCACCCTGCAGATCCCCGCCGGCGGCATCACCGCGCTGGTCGGCCCGAACGGCGCCGGCAAGTCGACCATGCTGACCATGGTCGGGCGCCTGCTGGGCATCGACTCGGGCAACATCGAGGTTTCCGGCTACGACGTGTCCAAGACCAATTCCAAGGACCTGGCGAAGATCGTCTCGATCCTGCGTCAGGAGAACCACTTCGTCACCCGCTTGACCGTGCGCCAGCTCGTGGGTTTCGGCCGCTACCCGCATTCCAAGGGACGGCTGACCATGGCGGACGAGGAGATCATTTCACGCTCGATCGACTTCCTGGACCTCTCCGAGCTGGAAGGCCGCTACCTGGACGAGCTTTCCGGCGGGCAGCGCCAGCGCGCCTACGTGGCGATGGTGCTGGCGCAGGACACCGACACCGTGCTGCTGGACGAGCCGCTGAACAACCTGGACATGAAGCACTCGGTCATCATGATGCGCCACCTCAAGCGCGCCGCAGCGGAACTGAACCGCACCATCGTGATCGTGCTGCACGACATCAACTTCGCCGGGCACTACGCGGACTACATCTGCGCGATGAAGCAGGGCAAGGTCGTCGAGTTCGGCACCCCGGAGCGCATCATGAATGATGAGATCCTCACGGACGTGTTCGAAACTCCGGTGCGCGTGATCGCCGGCCCGGAAGGCCCTCTGGCGGTGTACTACTAGCCGGTTGCCGGCTCAGTCCTCCAGTAATTGTCGCTGACGTTCAATGAGACTGGCCATCCCGGGTACGGTAAACGCGATGTACCCACGCTGCGGCGCACAAATAATCCCCTTGGAAATCAGCGAAGCCCTTAACGGTGCCAACGCCTGTGCAGATTTTCCCAGACGTTGAGCGATGTCCGCGCTTCGTGAGCCGTCGTCTCCGTCGACAGCCATGGCCTTCACATACTCACGTTCCGCCGGGGTGGCGCGTTCCCAGCGCACTGGGATCCGGGTAATTTCGCGGATCCCAGCGATATCCCTAACGTAATTCCAGATTAGAGCCGTATGGGTTCGTCTCCATGCCCAGGAGCCGGGCCGAAGACAAGTGCGAATTCACACGGGTGTCTCGGAACCCGGTTCCGGAATACCGAACTTGGCTAACGGCCTATGGCGGCTGCCATTTCATTCGGGACGCCGTCGAGTGTGACACTCGCAGTCTTTTCGCCCGTCGCAAGGTTCACCGCATGGACTTGCTTGTTCTGCGGATCAGCCACATAGGCCGTGTCTCCGTTCACTGTCAACGCCGGGTGCGCGTCCTGCCAATTCTTCGGCCCTTCCCACGGACCGATCACAGGGTATTGCCCGGTGACTTTTCCAGAGGCCGGATCCAAGACATGAATCGAACCATCGGTCGCGAGGATATATGCGCGATCCTGCGGGCCACGAACCACTCCTCTCCACGTGTACTTGAGGTCCCCCGGCAGGTCGAGGACCTTGTAACTGTGCTTTTCGGTATCGATCAACGCCACCTTCTCCAGCAGGTACCCCTCATCGTCCGGGTCGTTTTTGTAATCGCCGACAATCAACGGGCTGGATTCGGAGACGAACGCGTTGCCCATGCGTCCGTACTTATCTGGCGCGGTGAACTTATCGAAGTGTTCATCGTGATAGAGCAACGCCCCGTCTTCGCAGCCGAAGACCACTGCTTCGCCGGCGGCAGTGCCTTCTCCGTGCACGCCTGGACAATTCTCGCTGCGAGCGATTTCATTCCCCTGTTCGTCGAGCGCCTTGGCTCCGCTACGTGATTCCGCGGTGCCCACTGTTGTCACCAACGCGCCGTCCGAGAGTTTGACTGACACCCCATGATGCGCTTCCTGTCCTGCCACGACGTTGGTTTGGGGCAAATCATTCCCGCTGCGTGCAAGACTGGAGGATTCGAAAATCGTTGTGTCTCCGGTGCCATCGTCAAACAGGATGGTCTTTCCATCGTGGCGCACCACGTGCCCCGGTGCTTTCGCGGCGAAGGTCGCTTGGCGCAATTCCGGAGTCTTGGTGTCGAGCACCTGGAATCCTTTTGAGGTCGTCACAAGCACGCTGCGTCCGTCCCCGGCCGCATTCAAGCGCGTAAATGCCTCGCTGTCGAAACTTTGCCTGACTTCCAGGCTTTTGCCGTCGAGTACAGCGATGCCGTTTTCATAGGAGACCGCCAGCGCAGCGGAACCAGCTGTTTCTTCTGGCTCCGCGGAAGTCTTGGAGGCCGCGTCGCCGGTTGACGCGCACGCGCTGGCGGCCAGCGCAAGCACCGCCAGCGAGGAAAGCATGCCGAAAGATCGGCGGTATGTCTTGTACATATGGTTCTTACCTTTCTTGTGTGCGGTTCAGGAGCACTGGTACGTTCCTGAACACTTTTTTCGTTCAGTGGGCTCTTCAGCCGAGCCCGCGGGTGATACGTTCGGTGTTCGTTGCCATCATTTCCAGATAGTTGAAGGCACCCTGCCCGGGCTCGGTCAGGGATTCGGTGAACAACTCGATGACCTCGACCTGGACTTCGGATTCCCTGGCCAGAGCTTGGACCAGCCGATCCGGTTGTGAGGAGTCGGCAAAGATTGCCGGGACGTGTGCCTGGCGGATCGCATCCGCCAGGTCTTTCAGATCCGCGGCGCTTGGCGAGGCGAGCGTGGTACCACCAGGAATCACGGCACCGATCACGCGGAAATCGAAGCGTTCGGCAAGGTACCCGAAAACATGGTGGTTGGTCACCAGCGCACGTCGTTCGGAGGGGATCAGCGCAAAGGAATCGGACATTCGCCGATCCAACTGCACCACTTGCTCGCGGAACGACGCTGACGCACGCTCCAGCTGCTGCTGGTCCATACCCTCGACTGCACGTAATTCTGTTGTCAGGGCGTCAATGACGTCGAGCATCCGGGCAGGATCCGTCCAGAAATGGGGATCGGGCGCGTTATTGCCCGCTTCGGGGTCATAGGCGATTGGCTCCAGGTGATCCCCCGCCACAAATCGTCGAGTTCCCGAGGCTGCAGCTGATTCAAGGTGCTGCTCCAGCCCCTCTTCAAGTCCCATTCCATTTGATACCAGCAGATCGGCGTGCGATAACTGAGAAGCTTCACGCGCAGAAATTTCGAAAGAATGCGGATCGGCATTCGGCTTCATCAAGGTGCTTACCTCAGCGGCGCCCCCAACCAGGTTTTTGGTTACGTCACCGAGAATATTGGTGGTGACCACAATGCGCGCAGTGCCATCCGCCATGCCCCCGGGAACGCAACCCGACAACAGGAAGCCGGCCAGCACCATGGCGAGGATGCCGAATGTACGAATGCTGCCTTTGTTCATCGTCCGGTCACCGCCATGAATACCGGTTTGGCAGCAGTGTCGATCTTCCTGGCGATGCGTGCCCCATCGGCAAAGGCAATCTCATACACGGTTCCGGCCGCCGGATCATTGACATAGGCTCGCTGCTGGTCAGTCACCAGTTGCACGCCGGCGAGCGATTCCTGATCTTCGAGGGTTTCGGCCAACAACGGCTTGGAGACGTCGGGCCGGTCATTGCCGTTGAGCTTCTGAACGTGGATACGTCCCGACGTATCCACTGCGACTACGTGTCCTTCCTTGTCGTCTACCGCGCTCACCTTCAGCAGCGGAACGTCAGCCAAAATACGCCGCCATGTTCCTTCACGCACATCAAGCACCCATGCGCCATGATCACCGGCAACTGCGGCGACACTGGTGCGTCCCTTGCGCCCGTCGAAACGCTCTGCCCGATCTTCCGCCTTGGTCCCCTTGGGGTAGGCGATGCGCTGGTAGTGCGGTGCACCGCCGCTGGCCTCGTCCACGGTGGCGACCAGGGCACCCCCCGCGCAGCCGATGACCAATCCCGCAGGCGTGACGGCAGATCCGCTGGCGTCTTCGCACTCCGTTTCGGTTCCGGGGACAGGCTGTCCCGAGGCGCTGATGAACTGGAGAGCCGATGATGTGCCGTTGTCCTCGGCGACCGTAACCAGCGCGCCATCGCCGAGCGGCGCAACAAGACCGTTGTGCACGCCCGCGTCCAACTCGAATATGGGCTTCAGGCGCCCTTCAGCAAGTTCAGCGTTGTCCAACAGCACGGCTTTTCCAGTGTCCCGGAAGAAAACACCCGTCCCGCCGGCGGTAGACAACGCCGATCCGGTGACCGTAGCTTGCGCTCCCCCTTGCACTGTTCCCACGCTTCGAGGGGCGGCCCGGTAATAGTGGAAATGGTCTCCATGAGCCCAACTCCACATCCCGCTGTCAATGATCGACAACCCGTCGCGCGTCGAGGCGAAGACGTATCGCCCGTCGCTGGCGAGTGCGGTTGGTACACCGAAAGTTTCCAAGCGAGATTCCGCGCCATCCAGTAAATCGCTCATACTTGCGTGGCCCATGGCATCAACGGCAACGACATGCAGCGGTGCTTCGGTGCTCTCTTGAGCACCCTGTACGGTGCCATGCAAGGAATCATCAGGGTGGCGCGCATCCGTCACTGACTCAGCTGGTGGTGGTAGATCTGTGGACACAACGCAGCCAGTCAGCGATGCCAGGGTTACTGCGGTCATGGAGAAGGATGCAAAGACGCGATTCATGTCGTTCTTTCGAATTCGGGAATGGATAGTTCAGAAGCTGCACGAGGTTCAAGATTCGTGGCGCGCAGCCGTTTGGCCGCAATTCGGCAGAAGGCCGACAACCCGGCGATGAGGATCGCGCTACCTGCAATCGTGGCCCCCGCAGCGGTGCCGAAGTACCACGACATCAACAGGCCGCCTACAACGGAAACGGCACCGAAAATGGCGGCCAAGCACATGGTGGTGTGGATGCGAGTAGACCAGCGGTTTGCTGCCACCACGGGAGCCAGCAGCAGTCCGACCACCAAAAGTGTTCCCACAGCTTGGAAAGACGCCGTAACCGCCAACGTCACCAAGCCCACCAAGACCACCTGCGTCAGCCGAGGTCGCAGTCCCAACGTGGTAGCAATGCGCTCGTCGAAGGCCGTAGCGGTGAAATTGCGGTGGAACTTCACTGCGATGAACAGCGCGATACCCAGCCCTGCACACAAAATCAGCAGGTCCGTGTCCTTAAGTGCGAGAATGTCGCCGAAAAGCATGGTTGTCGCGTCCGTGGCGAAGCTACGCGAGTGGGAAACCACGATGACACCAATCGAGAGCATTGCCACGAACAACAGACCGATACTCGTGTCGAAAGACATCCGCCCCCGTCGTTGCAGTACCCCGATGGCGGCACTCATCGCCGCGGCGCTGACGACAGCCCCGAGAATCAGCGGCAGCCCGAACACCGTGGCCAGGGCAACCCCGGGAAGCATTCCATGGCCCAAGGCTTCTCCGAGGAATGCCATTCCCCGAATCACAACCCAGGTCCCAGCGATGGCGCAAATCGTGGCCGCCAAGGTTCCACCGATTACCGCTCGAAGCATGAAGTCTGTCTGCAAAGGCTCAATCAACACAGCAGAAAACTTATCGTTAATGAGAATCATTAGCAATTTGGTACGGTTGAAACATGAACGACCTGCCTACAATCACCACAGAAAAACTGTGTTTTTCCTACGCCGACACGGACGTCTTACATGACATAACCCTCCAGCTAACCCCGGGAAGCATCCTGGGGATCGCCGGCCCGAACGGGTCAGGCAAGTCGACACTGGTTTCCCTGCTCGCCGGCCTTCAGCGGCCACAGCGTGGTGAGATCCAATGGCGAGGAGCAGTGGCATTGGTTGTACAACGCAGCCAAGCCCCCGACTCTCTGCCGCTGACCGTGCGAGAGGTGGTCCGCATGGGCACTTGGCGCTGCCATATACCGCGCCGCCTAGCGGATAAGAGAGTTGCCACGGCAATACACCGCGTAGGAATGCAAGGACTCGAAGACCGCCCATTTCACGCGATGTCCGGGGGCCAGCGCCAACGCACGTTGCTAGCCCAGGCATTAGTCCAAAACGCCCCTACGCTGATCTTGGACGAACCGACCACCGGGCTGGACAAGGAAAGTCGTCGCCGGATCTACCAGGAAGTGGTCGAAGAGGCTGCTCGGGGCCGGGCTGTCGCTCTGGTAAGCCATGATTTTCATGGGTTGGCGATCTGTGATCGGGTCATGCTTCTGGAAGCTGGTCGCATCGTCCCCGATACGATGAGCGCAACTGCCTAGGCCGGCATCTGAAAAGTCTACGCAGCCTCAGGAAGGGCGGCCCCACAGGGATCACGCCGCACATGCACCGAGCCTCGACATATTCAGCTTCGGGAATAGCCGGACGCCGCCAACATCGTCTCTACCGAACACTCCGGGCTTGCCAATAGCCTGTCCCGCCGATCCAAGCACACTCCGTCATCCAGGCCGTGCCCGTGCAAGCCGCACTGGACATCGGCGGGACCCAGGCACAAGGGCTGGATAGGATGGAGTGCAGGCATTGCGCCTGCTCGACCGGGCATTCGCGGTCGATCGACGGGTGGAAGGCTGCCGATGGGCGGGAACGATTCCCTGCTGAATACCGGGACGGGCATGTGGGTCATGCTGGCCCTGCTCGCCGCGGCGACCGCCGTGGTGGCCAGCCGTTTCCTGATGCTTCCGGCCCGGGCGATCCTGCTGGCTGTGGTGCGCGCGCTGGCGCAGATGATCCTGGTGGCCCTGCTGATATCCCAGGTCTCCCGCTCCCCGGGATTAACCGCGGCGTTCCTAGTGCTGATGTTCACGATCGCGATACTGACCTCCACCCGCCGCATCGGGACGCTGTCCTGGTGGGTCCCGACGACCGCAATGGCCGGGGGCGTGCTGCCGGTGCTGGCGCTGATGCTCGCCTTCGGGGTGCTGCCCTTTTCGCCACTGGCCATGATCGCAGTTGCCGGCCAGCTGATCGGCGGGGCGATGAGCGCGGTAAACCTCGCCGGGCGGCGGCTGCACCAGGAGCTGGAACAGCGCGGCGGGGAGGTCGAAGCCGCGCTGGCCCTGGGGTTCGGCATGCGGGACGCGCGCAGCCTGGTCGCCCGGCCGGTGGCCGCTGAGGCCTTGCTACCGGGGCTGGATCAGACCCGCACCGTGGGCACCGTGACGCTGCCCGGCGCGTTCGTCGGGCTGGTGCTGGGCGGGGCGAGCCCGCTGGAAGCCGGGCTGGTGCAGCTGATCGTGCTGGTGAACCTGATGGCGGTTCAGGCGGTGGCGGTGAGCCTGTTGGCAGAGCTTATCGACCGGCGGGTCGGCGTGCGCGCAGCACCGGCGAGCAGAGTAGCACGATCAGCCCGGCGATCGGCACCACCAGCAGGCCCGCGCGCAGCGAGAAGTTCTGCGCGATGAATCCCACCAGCGGCGGGGAAAGCAGGAAGCCCAGCCGCATCAGCCAAGAGACGATGCTCAGCCCGGTGCCCGGGGCCAGGCCCGGAATCCGGTCGGCCTGCTCCATGGCCGCCGGCACCAGCGTGGCCACCCCGAACCCGGCGGCGGCGAAGCCCAGCAGGCTGCCGGGAATGCTCGGGAAGGCCAGCGCCAGGCCCATGCCGCCTGCCACCAGCACCGCGCCGAGCTGCGCGATAAGCCGCTGGCCGAAGCGGTGCACCATCGAGTCCCCCAGGATGCGGCCGATGAACTGGGCCCCGACCAGCGCGATGTAACCCGAGGCGGCCAGCGCGGACGGCGCGCCCAGCGATCCCAGGTACAGCGTGGCCCACGAGTTGCCCGCGTCCTCCACCATGATGCCGGCCGAGGCGATCAGCACCAACGCCGCGATGACCACGGTGATCCTTGCCCACGACGCCGCCGGAACGGGCTCGGCGGCAACAGAGTGCTCCTCGACCGGCTCGACGGGTCCGCGGGCCGGCAGGCAGAATTTCCACGCGGTCAGCGCCACGGCGGCGAAGAGCAGCCAGGAGATTGCGAAATGCGCGGCCAGCGGCAGGCCCAGGGCCATGGCGCCGGCCGCCATGAGGCCGCCGAGCACCGCGCCGACGGACCACAGCGCGTGGAACGAGTTCAGGATCGGGCGGCCGTAGCGGCGCTGCACCTCAAGGCCGTGCGCGTTCTGCGCGACGTCGGTGATCGCGTCCATCGCCCCGCCGACGACGAAGGCCGCCGCCACCAGCGCCAGGCTTCCGGCCGAACCGGCGCCCAGCACCGCCAGGCCCGTGGCCAGCGTGCCGAACACCGCGACCGCGGCCGATCCGAAACGCCGGATCAGAGACCCGGCGGCCAGCCCGGCGACGATCGCGCCCACTGGCCAGGCGGTGACCAGCAGGCCGTAGGCTCCGGCTTCCAGGCCCAGCTGCGCCTTGAACTCGGGCAGCCGCGGGGCCATGTTGGCGAACAGCGCCCCGTTGGTCAGGAACAGCGCGGCGACGGCCCCGCGGGCGCGGCGGTTCTCGCGGGTGTGAAGCATGGGCCCCTTCCAGGTCGCGGGATTCCATCATGTCACGGCGCTTCCCCGGCGGCGGCGCCACGGCTTAACCGGGAAACCCAATCAAGTGATTGACATCACTTGACGGCGTGCGGTGTACTGGGAGTCAATCGATCGATTGGGAGCGGCATGCAACTGGGACAGATCCACAAGGCGGCGGTGTCCTGCTTTGCGCGGCAGGGGTTCGCGGCCACCGGGATCCGGGAGCTGGGCGCCGCGGTCGGGCTGAATTCGGCGACCCTCTACCACTACGTCGGCGGCAAGCAGGAGCTGCTGCTGGGCGTGATCCGCAACTGCCTGGACGCGATGATCGACGGCGCGCAGGACGCCATCGAGGACGCCGACCCCGCGCAACGGCTGGCCGCGCTGGTCGCCTTCCACGTTGGCTTCACCGCCACCAACCCGCAGACTGCGCGGGTGGCCGAATACGAGATGCGTTCGCTGTCCGGCGAGCACCGCGCGGCCATGCAGGCCCTGCGCGACGAATACGAGGCGCTGTTCACCGACGCGCTGGCCGACGGCGAGCGCGCGGGCCTGTTCCACGCCCCGGATGCGGGCATGGCACGGCTGGCCATCATGGAGATGGGCACCGGCGTGGCGCACTGGTACCGCCCCGGCGGGCGGCTGCCGCTGGCCCAGGTGCAGGCGAACTTCATCCAGATGGCCCTGCGCATCCTGGCGGCCGACCCGGCCGTCCCCGAAGAGCTGCCGGTTCCCGCCCGGCTGGACAGCGAACCGCACGACCCCGAAGGAGCACGATGAAGACCCTTCCCACGCGCGTTGACGCGGATTCCGAGGATTTCGCCCGCCGTCGCGGCGAGTATGCGCCGCTGATCGACGAGCTCTACGAGCGCCTGGCACGGGCCGCGCGCGGCGGCTCGGAAAAGTCCCGGGCGCGTCACGTTCAGCGCGGCAAGCTGCTGCCCCGCGACCGGGTGGACCGACTGCTGGATGACGGCTCGCCCTTCCTGGAGGTCGCGCCGCTGGCCGCGGAGGACATGTACGACGGGGCCAGCCCGGGCGCGGGAATGATCGCCGGCATCGGGCTGGTGCACGGCCGGCACGTGATGGTGGTGGCGAACGACCCGACCGTCAAGGGCGGCACCTACTTCCCGATGACCGTGAAGAAGCACCTGCGCGCGCAGGAGATCGCGCTGGAGAACAGGCTGCCCTGCGTGTACCTGGTGGATTCGGGCGGCGCCTTCCTGCCGATGCAGGACGAGGTGTTCCCGGACCGCGAGCACTTCGGGCGCATCTTCTACAACCAGGCGAACCTCTCCGCGGCCAAGATCCCGCAGCTGGCGGCGGTGCTCGGCTCCTGCACCGCCGGCGGCGCCTACGTGCCGGCGATGAGCGACGAGACGGTGATCGTGCGCAACCAGGGCACCATCTTCCTGGGCGGCCCGCCGCTGGTGAAGGCCGCGATCGGCGAGGTGGTCACCGCACAGGAGCTCGGCGGCGGCGAGCTGCACGCCAAGACCTCCGGGGTGGTGGACCATCTGGCGGACAACGACGAGCACGCGCTGCAGATCCTGCGCGACATCATCTGCACCCTGCCCGAGCCGGAGCCCCGGAGCGCCGTGTACGCCGAGCCGCTCTACGACGCGGCCGAGCTGGCGGGCATCGTCCCGGTGGACGTCAACACCCCCTACGAGGTGCGCGAGGTGATCGCCCGGCTGGTGGACGGCAGCGGGTTCCACGAGTTCAAGGCCGAGTACGGCACCACCCTGGTCACCGGGTTCGCGACCCTGTACGGGCACCGCGTGGGCATCATCGCGAACAACGGGGTGCTGTTCTCCGAGTCGGCGCTCAAGGGCGCGCACTTCATCCAGCTGTGCGACCAGCGCGGCATCCCGCTGGTGTTCCTGCAGAACCTCGCAGGGTTCATGGTGGGCCGCGACTACGAGGCGGACGGCATCGCCAAGCACGGGGCGAAGATGGTCACCGCGGTGGCCACCGCCCGGGTGCCCAAGTTCACCGTGGTCATCGGCGGCTCCTTCGGCGCCGGCAACTACTCGATGTGCGGGCGCGCCTACTCCCCGCGCTTCCTGTGGATGTGGCCTGCCGCGCGCATCTCCGTGATGGGCGGGGCGCAGGCCTCCAGCGTGCTGGCGACCGTCAAGCGCGACGGGCTGGAAGCCGCCGGGCAGGACTGGCCCGCCCAGGACGAGGAGGCCTTCAAGGCGCCGATCCGCGAGCAGTACGAAACCCAGGGCAGCCCCTGGTACTCCACCGCCCGGCTGTGGGACGACGGGGTCATCGCCCCGGCCGACACCCGCCGCGTGCTCGGCCTGGCGCTGGACGCCTGCGCCGGCCAGCTGCCGGACACCACCTTCGGCTTGTTCAGGATGTGAGCATGTTCAACACAGTACTTGTCGCCAACCGCGGGGAGATCGCCGTGCGCGTGATCCGCACCCTGCGCGCGCTGGGCATCCGCTCGGCCGCCGTCTACTCCGACGCCGACGCCGGCTCCCCGCATGTGGCGGCCGCCGACGTGGCGGTGCGCCTGGGCCCCGCCCCGGCCGCCCAGAGCTACCTCGACATCGACGCGGTCCTGTCCGCCTGCCGGGCAGTGGGCGCGCAGGCGGTGCACCCGGGGTACGGCTTCCTCTCGGAGAACGTGGACTTCGCCCGCGCCCTTGAGGCCGCCGGCATCACCTTCATCGGCCCGCCGGTTCACGCCATCAACCTGATGGGCGACAAGATCCGCGCGAAGAACCACGTCACCGCCCACCGGGTGCCGACCACCCCGGGCATCGCCGAACCCGGGCTCGACGACGCCGCGCTGGCCGCCGCCGCGGCGGGCGTCGGCTACCCGCTGCTGATCAAGCCCTCGGCCGGCGGCGGCGGCAAGGGCATGGTGGCGGTCCACTCCCCCGAGGCCCTGCCCGAGGCGCTGGCCAGCGCCCGGCGCACCGCTGCCTCGGCGTTCGGCGACGACACCCTGTTCCTGGAGCGCCTGGTCCCCAGCCCCCGGCACATCGAGGTGCAGGTCCTGGCCGACGCCCACGGCACCGTCCTGCACCTGGGCGAACGCGAATGCTCGCTGCAGCGCCGGCACCAGAAGGTCATCGAGGAGGCGCCCTCCCCGCTGGTTGGCCCCGGGCTGCGGCAGAAGCTGGGCGCCGCGGCGGTCGCGGCCGCCGCCTCGGTGGGCTACGTCGGGGCCGGCACCGTCGAGTTCCTGCTCAGCGACGCGAACCCGGACGAGTTCTACTTCATGGAGATGAACACCCGGCTGCAGGTCGAGCACCCGGTCACCGAGCAGGTGGTGCGCGTGCGCGGGCAGAAGCTGGACCTGGTCGCCTGGCAGGTGCGCATCGCCGCCGGCCAGCGGCTGGACTTCAACCAGGAGGAGGTCGGCCTGCAGGGGCACGCGATCGAGGCGCGGCTCTACGCGGAGGACCCGGCCGCCGGGTTCCTGCCCTCCGTCGGCACCGTGGAAAAGCTGCGGCTGCCCGGCGCCGTGCGCGTGGACGCCGCGCTGCGCGAGGGCCAGCAGATCAGCCCGCACTACGACCCGATGCTCGCCAAGGTGATCGCCGACGGGCCCGACCGCGCCGCCGCGCTGCGCGCCCTGGACCGGGCGCTGGCGCACACCGTGGTGCTGGGCGTGAAAACCAACATCGAGTACCTGCGCCTGCTGCTGGCCGATCCCGACGTCGTCGCCGGCAAGCTGGACACCACGCTGGTCGAGCGCCGCAGCTTCGAGTTCCGCCAGATTGGCCCGGCGCAGCTCGCGCTCGCCGCGCACCTGCTCAGCCCGGCGCCCGGCACCGGCCCCTGGGCGGCCGACGGCTGGCGGCCCGGCGCCCCGGCACCGCGGCGGATGCAGCTGGAGGCCGGGGACCGGGTGCACGAGGTGTCGCTGTCCGCCGGCACAGCGGTGGTGGACGGCGAGGCCCACGAGCTGCTCGACACCCCCAACGGCGTGCAGCTGGACGGGCAGCTGGCCGACATCTCCTGGGCGCGCGAGGGCGACACCCTCTGGCTGGGTTCCGAGGGCTGGAGCACCGCGGTGCGCCGCCTGGGCCGGCGCGAGCAGATCCGCGAGGCCCAAGCCGACGCGACCGTCTGCCCGCATGTCACCTCCCCCATGCCCGGCACCGTGATCGCGGTGAGGGCGGCCGACGGCGACGCGGTCGCCGCCGGGCAGGTGCTGCTGATCGTGGAGGCGATGAAGATGGAGCACCAGCTGGCCTCGCCGGCCGACGGGATCGTGCGCATGCCGGCGCTGAAGCCCGGCGACCTGGTCACCGCCAAGCAGACCCTTGCCACCATCGAGCCGAGCGCCGATGATGAGCATACGCGAAAGGACGAAAATGGCTAACCGCATCGTGCAGCGCGGACTGTACCTGGACGAACTGAGCGTGGGCGAGCTCTACGAGCACCGGCCCGGACGCACGATCACCGAGTCGGACAACGTGCTGTTCACGACGCTGACCATGAACAACCAGGGGCTGCATCTGGACGCCGCCTGGGCTGCCACGCAGCCCTTCGGCAAGCCGCTGGTCAACTCGCTGTTCACGCTGGGCACCATGATCGGCCAGTCGGTGCCCCAGCTGACCGAGGGCACCATCATCGGCCAGCTGGGGCTGGACACGGTCAGCTTCCCCCACCCGGTGTTCCACGGGGACACCCTGTACACCGAAACCGAAATCGTCGAGGTCCGCCCCTCGAAATCCCGCCCCGGCCAGGGCATCGCCACCATGCGGCACACCGGGCGCAACCAGGACGGGGTGGTCGTCGCGACCGCCACCCGCACCTGCCTGATGTGGACCAAGGCCGCCCACGAGGCGGCACTGAGCAAGGAGGAGCAATGAAACTCGGACCTGCGATCCTGTTCTGCCCGGCCGACCGGCCCGACCGCTACGCCAAGGCCGCCGACCGCGCCGACACCGTCATCCTGGACCTGGAGGACGCCGTCGCCCCGGAGCACAAGGAATCCGCCCGGCAGGCGGTGCTTGAGAGCTCACTGGACCCCGAACGCACCATCGTGCGCGTGAACCCGTTCGACACCAACTACATCGTCGCCGATCTGCGCGCGGTCAAGCAGGCCGGGTACACCCGGATCATGCTGCCCAAGTGCGAATCCGCCGAGCAGGTGCTGAAGCTGGATCCCTTCGAGGTCATCGCGCTGTGCGAAACCGCCCGCGGCATCAACGCCGCCGCGCAGATTGCGGCGGCCGCCAACGTCTCCGCACTCATGTGGGGCGCCGAGGACCTGACCGCCTCGCTGGGCGGCACCTCATCGCGCCACCCCGACGGCAGCTACCGGGACGTCTCCCGCTTCGCCCGCGCGCAGGTGCTGCTGCAGGCCGCAGCGCACGGCAAGGGATCCATCGACTCGGTCTACCTGGACATCGCGGACCTGGACGGGCTGCGGGTCGAGGCCGCCGACGCCGCTGCCAGCGGCTTCACCGCCAAGGCCAGCATCCACCCCAGCCAGATGCAGGTCATCCGCGAGGCCTTCGCTCCCTCCGCGGAACAGCTGGATCGGGCGCGGCGGCTGCTGGCCGCCGCCGAAGGGAACGCCGGCGCCTTCACGTTCGAAGGGCAGATGGTCGACGCGCCATTGTTGCGGCAGGCCCGGGCCATCGTGGAAGGTGAAAAGTGACGGCCTGTTAAGCACACCGGGACAGCGAGTCCAGAAACTTCCGCTGACATGCAGTGAGGCGAGTTTTGCTACCGAAGATGCCGGCGTCTAGCGTTGAAGCTGCGCCGCCTGGACAGGCCATGCGGTTCAGAGATCCCTAAAGGTAGTTCATGTCTTCCACTCGCAAGCCCGGCTATGACACTCTGGTCTTTTTCTGGTTCGCCGTCATTCTCTGGGTTCTTGGCATTGTGTCCATCTATGCCAACACCTACTTCTTGATGAATGGTGCAATCACCACCAACGCGTGGGGACTGACCGTGCTTGCTATGGCGGCTACCGGATTCTTTCTGCTGGCCGGAATCTTCTCCATCGTGGTTGCGCACAAGATCATCGCGATGCTGATCTATCTGGTCCACCGCCAGCCGTAGTCGCCCCGGGATGCAAAATCGGCACCGGAGAAGACCTCCGATGCCGATAGTTTCAACCTGTCACTAGGCGATGGCGAGTGCCTGCGCTTCGGTATGCAGCTTCTTGTTTCCGTAGTGCACGGCGAAGAACCACGCCACACCGGTCATGATGTGGATGAGGCTCAGGGTGATGGCGGTGGCGACATCGGCGGAATTCATGATCGGGAAGGCGATCGACGCCACGGCGATGACCAGGCCGATCCACTGGGCCACCTTGGTGATGCCCTTCTGGGCACGACCGAGCAGGAACACCACAAGGCCCAGGGCAACAATCGAAGCCCAGGTGTAACCCAGAACCTGGGCGAAGTGCACGACATCGTGCGAAGTTTCACCGATCTGCATGGAGGCTCCGGCCGAGCCGCCGATGAAGAAGATGATGACGTTGAGGTACCCGGCGCCGAGCGCGGCGATCGCTACCTGGATGAAGTTGAATGGGCTATTTGGGGTTCCCTGCGGGGCCATTGACGTTCCCTAAGATATCGTTGACAGTTCTCAACGATTCTATAGTCGAACATATCCAGCCAAAACCCTTGGGCCGGGTGACTTCTACAACACCCGTCCCGTACAGAACTATTCGCAAATGACACGCCCCCAGAACGTGCCAAGTCCAATCAACCTGCCACGGCTCGCTCGGTGGCCTTCTTGTTGGAGTTGTTCACCGCGATGTACCAGCTTGCGCCGACGATCACGTGCATGATGGCGACCGCAACCGCGCTTCCCGCGTCTTCGGCGAAGAACAGCTGCGTCACGGCCGAGAGGAGCAGCAGGGCAATCCCGAGCACCTGCGCGACGCGGCAGAATCCCGGACGGCCGCGTGCGATGAGGAAAGTCAGGAAGCCGAGCACCACGATCGGAGGCACGGTGAACCGGATAATGTGGATGAAATCGATGTTCCGGAACATCCCGTCGGAGAATTTCATAGATGCTCCGGCGGCCTCCGCGATGAAGAACGTGAGCACGCTCAGGGCCATGGCGCCAAAGGCGGCAAGCAACACCTGAACGAAGTTAAACGGCATTGTGAATTTGACGTCAGCTTGCATGGCCGGACATCTCCTTTGATGTGAAAAACCGAATCCCCGCTCTTTCACTGTACGCCCGAAAACAAGCTTTGAACCCGGCCATTTTACGGCTCGCGGTTTCGATCGCCCGGGGTGTGCTCAGGCCTCGGCGATGGTCACTTCCAGCTTGCCGGCTTTCCAGAGCTGGGTCGCTTCGGCGGCCCAGGCCAAGGCGCGTTTCGACTCGGCAGGCGTGAGGAAGTGCGTGTTGATGTGAAGCCGCTGCTCGGGGTCCACGCTCTTGGGCAGCAGCACCATGGGCCTGCTGCCTTCGACCTTGACTGCATGGAACAAGCCGCAGTGGCGCCCGATGTGGTGCACCGTGCAGTAGAGGTCGCCGCGGTCGATGTCCGTCCGGCCTCCCTTTTCCCATGCGTCCAAGTGGTCGAGTTCGCAGCGTTCGGCGGGCATGGTGCACCCCGGGAAGGCGCAGCCGCGTCGTGCGGTGCGCAGGGCCTTGGCCTGGCTCTTGGAAAACAGCCGCTGCGAGCGGCCGAGGTTGAGGATCCGGTCTCGCCCGTTCAGCACCACCGGGTAGATGCCGGCATTGCAGACCGCGGCCCTGGCTTCGCCTGCGGAAATCGGCTTGCCCGTGATGGTCACCGCGAAGTCCTGCCCCGTTTCGACCATCTTGTCGTAGTCGATGATGATGCCGACCTCGGTGGCAGAGCCTCGGCGTTTGCCGGTTCCGGCGGATCTTAGCGTCGCAAGCAGGCCCATCAGGTGGCGCAGCTCGGGCCGCATGTCCTCGAAGGGAACCAGCAGCTCGGCGGCTTCAGGGTCTGCCGGCGGTATGTCCTCGGCGGGTTCTCTGTCGACGTCGAAGCCTTCATGATCAGTGCCGTCTGTATCCAGATCTTCGTGGTCCGGCTCTTCAGCGGCCGCGTCGTCGGCTTCCTTGGGGTCCTGCGCCCAATCCGGCATGGTCTCGGAATCGTCCCAGTCCGGCGGGGCGGGGTCGCCGTTTTCAGCGGCCAGGTCCTCGGCGGCCTGGCGGTGGAGTTCTTCGCGGTTGCCGGTCTCGGTTTTGGGGTTGTCCACCTTGCGCAAGTGCGCGTCGACCACTTCGGCCTGCGAGGGCAGCACCCGCAGCAGGTAGTGTTCCAGCCCCTTGCGGCAGCCGAGCTTGAACAAGCCGATCTCGGAGAGCAGCGCGCCCAGCGGCCGCTTGCCGGACTTGAGCTGGTGGATCAGGTCGGCGACGTGCTTGCGGGCGGTTGCGGGCTGTTCGCGGATCAGCGCGACGGCCTCCGCCTGGATGTTGGCGCGCGCTTTCTGCCCGGCGGGGCCGGGGCCGAAGTCCTTCTGGGCGCCGTGGATCAGCCGGGAGGCGGAAAGCACCAGACGCGGGTCGGAGCGCGGGGCGGTGAATTCGGCGGCCAACTGGGGCAGCAGCGGCGCGGCGCGGTGCCCGGCGGTGGTGACCTGGGCGATGAGGCAGTCGGTCTGGGCCAGGCGGTCGCGGGCGGTGCCCAGCGGGATGCCCAGCCAGTTGTGCAGCAGCCCGGCGGTGTTCTTGTAGGGGGTGCGGCCCATGGTGGTGCGCCCGGCAGCGCGGGCGAGGTCCTCGGCGGAGGGGTGCTCGCCGGCGTCGGCGATGGCCTGAAAGGAGTCGGCGTCCAGCTGGTGGGCGCCGGTGCGGCGCAGCAGGTCGGCGGCGAAGAGCTGGGCGCGGGCGAACTCCTGGCCCAGCTGTTCGACAAGCAGCGCGAAGTAGGCGGCGTGGCCGGCGGGGAGGTCCGCGTCGGCCACGTCCGCCCAGGCCGCTGCGATGAGGCTGCGGGCCTCGGCCAGTTTCCCGACCGCTTCGGTGCTTGTGGAGGTCTGCATGTCCCCAGCGTGCGGCGGGCGCCGGGAGGGCCGGCCGCCGCAGCTGCGGATTGTGGATTACTTCGAGGCGCCGATCGCCCAGACGCGCGGCAGCTGCGTGCCGTTGACCGCGAGGTCGCCGATCAGCCGCGCCTTGAACACCCACGGATTGTGGTTGCCGGCGGTGCGGGCGTTGCGCCAGTGGCGGTCGAGGTTCTTGGACACGCTGGTGGCGGAGGCGGCCAGCGCGTCGAAGGCGTGGGTGAGCGCGGTGAGCACCAGCGGGGTCAGCACCACCTGCCCCTGGGCGGAGGCGAGCTCGGCCGCGTCGTTGGCGGCCTCGTCCTCCTGGATCGAGCCGCCGGAGTGCAGCGCGAGCGCCGACTCGTAGGCGCCCTGCAGCGCGTTCGAGACGCGCTCGACGGTGGCCGCGGCGGCGAAGGCGGCGGCGGAGACCTCGCCGATGACCTGTAGCAGCTGCGGATCCTGCCCGGCGATGTTGGCCGCGGCGTGGCTGAAGGTGCGCTTGCGGGCCGCCAGCTGCGCGGCGAACTCGCGTTCGGCGGCCTTGGCGGAGCCGGCGAGCACCGCCAGCAGCACCTGCTGGTAGAACGCGGTCTGGTACTTGAAGCGGGTGTCGAACTCGATCAGCTCCTCCACCGCCGCGCCGGTGAAGGTGGAGGTGCCGGTGCCGGTGGTGCGCTGGCCGAAGCCGTCCCAGTCCTCGGCCAGCTCCACGCCCGGCTGGTGCCGGGAGACCGCGGCGATGACGCGGGTTCCGGTGTCGGTGCGCTGCGCGTAGGTGTCAAGCCAGTCGGCGAAGATCGATCCGGTGGAGTAGTACTTGGCGCCGGTGATCGTGAAGCCGCCGGAACCGTCCGGGCTGACCTTGGTGGCCACCTCGCCCACTGTCACCGCTCCGACCTCGGTCCAGGAGTTGCCGACCAGCTGGCCGGCGGCGAAGCGGGCCAGCCAGGTATCGCGCGCCGGACCCGGGGCGGCGACCAGCCGGTCCTCCACGAACGCGAAGTGCGCGCGCAGCGCCTGGGCGATGTTGGAGTCGGCGGCGGCCAGGTCGGTGAGCAGTTCGAACAGCTCGGGCAGGGTGGCGCCGGCGCCGCCGTGGGAGACGGGCACGCGGATCGCGCCGAAACCGGCGGCGGCGAGGTCGGCGACCTCGCGGTAGGGCAGTTCGCCGGTGCGGTCGCGGTCGGCGGCGCCGTCGGCGATGGCCTGGAAGTGCGGGGCGAAGCGTTCACGCAGCCAGGCCAGGCGAGATGTGGACAGGACAGTCATCTGGTGTTCCAATCGGTGTTGCAGGCAGGGTGGCGTAGGCGTCCAGTGTCTAGGTGTACAGCGAGAGCGGCTGCGATTCGCCGCGCAGGAAGTAGGCGCCGACCTCGATCTTCTTGTAGTCCACCGGGTCGTGCAGCGAGTGCGTGCGCACGTTGCGCCAGAACAGGTCAAGCCCGACGTCGCTCTTGGTGGAGGAGGATCCGGTGACCTCGAAGATGCGGTTGGCGACCTCCACGCCGGCCTCGCTGGCCACGACCTTCAGCTCCGCGATCGCCACCGCCAACTCGGCGCGCTGCGGCTGGCTGACTGCCCCGCCCAGCACCTGATCGAAGCGGCGGCCCAGCTTCTCCGCCAGCGCGGCCACCGCGGCAGTGCGGGCCTTCAGCTCCCCCACGGTGCGCTGGAAGACGACGTCCTGCGAATAGGTTTCGGCCTGCGAGAGGAACCAGGCGTTGGTGCGCCCCAGCAGGATCTGCCGGCCCCGCGCCAGCGCGCCCTCCGCGATGCCCAGGTAGAAGTTCGCGAAGGCCAGCTGGATGCCCGGGGTGAGCAGGGTGGCCACCGGCTCGTCGGTGACCGGGCCCAGCACGTCGGACGGCTCGATGCGCACGTTGCGGTACACCAGCGAGTTCGAGGCGCTCAGCCGCTGGCCCAGATAGTCCCAGTCGTCGACGATGCGCAGTCCTTCGGCCTCGCGCGGGACCACGAAGGCCAGCAGCTCGCCGCTGCCTTCGACCTCCGCGTTGACGACGATGACCTCGCCCACCCCGGAGCCGGTGGAGAAGCGCTTGGCCCCGTTCAGCCGGTAGCCATCGCCCTCGCGGGTCAGCACCAGGTTCGGGTCCACCGGGTTGACCGAGTCGCCCCACAGCCAGCTTCCCGCCACGGTGCGCCGCCACCAGTCGGCCTGCGCCTCGGCCGGGGCGTAGAAGGCGATGCCCGACTGGTTGATGTAGTGGTAGGCCAGCAGCTGGGAGATCGACCCGTCGGCGGCGGCCAGGATGCGGATGACCTCGAAGGCAGTCTCGAAGTGCCCGCCGGCGCCGCCGAACTCGGCCGGGACCAGCAATTCCAGCAACCCTGCCTCGCGCAGCAGCTGCACCTCGGCGAAGGGCTGCTTGTTGGCGCGGTCGCGGGCCAGCGCGTCGGCGGCCAGGGTGCCGGCAACCTGGCGGGCGACGGCGCGCCAGCGCTCCAGTTCGGCCTGGCTGGCGGTGCCGGTGTACGGGACGCGGGGCAATGCGGTGACGGTCATGATCGGGCTCCTTGGAATTGGACTTCCGAGGGATACCGGGACGCGGCCCGGGCTCCATCGAACCTGGCGTTAGCACTCCCTGCGGATTACAGGCTTGCTGCGGCGTCGCGGAGCCAGGTCTCTCAGCCGCTCTGGATGGTGTGCACCGATTCAAGCACGCCGCCGAAGCCGGAGGGAACCGCCCCGTCACGCGGCGGAACGCACCGCAAAACTGCGTCATATTGGGAGTTTGGAACCCGCGCCGGGCCCAGATCGCGACGGCGCGCGGCAGCATCCAGCCGTCGCACGACGTCATATTGGCGCACGCAGTGCCCGGGCCCGGCGGGCCCTGCGGCTAGCGGGAGAGGAAGCCGAGCAGCAGGTCGTTGACCTCCTTGGCGTGGGTCCACAGCAGCCCGTGCGGGGCGCCATCCACCTCGTGGTACTCGGCGGCGGGCAGCGCCTCGGCGAAGCGCCGGCCGGTGACGTCCACGGGCAGGATCCGGTCGGCGGTGCCGTGCACGATCAGCGCGGGCACGTCGATCTTCGGGATGTCGGCGCGGAAGTCGGTGGTCCAGGTGTACTGGGCCGCGACCGAGGCGTAGGGCGAGGCGGCATAGGCCAGGGCCTTGTTCGCGGCCAGCGCCTCTTCGCTCAGCCGGTTGCCCAGGAAGGTCTCGGTGTTGAAGAAGTTCTCGAAGAAGCTGCTGAAGAACGCGTAGCGGTCGGTTTTGGCGGCCTCGGCCATCGGGTCCAGCGCATCCTGCGGCACACCCTCGGGGTTGTCATCGGTCTGCAGGATGAACGGTTCCAGCGAGCCGAGGAAGGCGGCCTTCGCGACGCGGGCCGAGCCGTAGGTGGAAAGGTAGCGGGCTACCTCGCCGGTGCCCATGGAGAAGCCCACCAGCACTGCGTCCTTCACGTCAAGCGTTTCCAGCAGCGTGTGCAGGTCGGCGGCGAAGGTGTCGTAGTCGTAGCCGACGGCCGCCTTGGAGCTCTTGCCGAAGCCGCGGCGGTCGTAGGTGATGACGCGGTAGCCGGCGCCGAGCAGCGTCGCGGTCTGCAGCTCCCAGGAGGATCCGTCCAGCGGGTAGCCGTGGATCAGCACCACCGGCTGCCCGGAGCCGTGGTCCTCGTAGTACAGCTCGATATCGGTGGTGTTCTCTTCTCCGACTTTCACGGTTGCCATGCTGGCCCTTTCTCCGACGAAGGTCGCGGCGGTTGCCGCGCTGCCTCCCACGCTAGGCATCGGTCCTCGACGGTGGCAAGGGTTTTGCGCAAAGCGACAGCGAGCGCTTCAGCGCAGGTAGGTCCGTGCGACGCTGAACGCGGTGCGCTCCAGCAGCTTCAGCGCGTCGGCGGACAGCTCGGCCAAACTCGCCGGGCCCGGAGCGATCGAGTAGGCCGCGAGGATTCCGGCGTCGGCCAAAACCTGGTCTTCCAGGCTGACCGATCCGGCGATCACGATAACGTCTCCCCCGGCGGCCTGCAGTACCCCGGATACCACCTTGCCCTGCAGGGACTGCGAGTCCAGCCGGCCCTCGCCGGTGATGACCAGATCCGCGCCGCCCATGATGCGGTGGGCGTCCAGCACCCGGGCGACCAGCTCCCACCCGGGGACCAGGTCGACCGCGAAGTAGCTGCCCAGGCTGAAGGCCAGGCCTCCGGCGGCGCCCATGCCTTCTCGGTCGCGCAGCACCCGGCCGGTGGCGGTTTCCAGCACATCGGCCAGCCGGCCCAGCCCGGCGTCGAGGGTTGCGACATCCTTCAGGGAAGCACCCTTTTGCGGCCCGAAGATCGCTGCGGCGCCGTTCTCGCCCAATAGCGGGTTGGTGACATCGCAAGCGATCTGCCACACTACCCCGGCGGCGCGCGGATCCAGCCCGCTGACATCGATGCTGTGTAGCTCGTTCAACGGGCCGCCTCCCGATTGCAGCTGGTTGCCGTCGGCGTCGAGGAACTTGGCGCCCAGAGCGGAAAGCAAACCGGTGCCGCCGTCGGTGGTCGCGGAGCCGCCCAGGCAGAGGATGATTTGCTCGGCCCCGAGGTCCAGCGCCTTGGATACCAGCGCGCCGAGCCCGTAGGTGGTGGCCGACAGCGGCTGGCGCGGCGCATCGGCGACCTGCGGCAGGCCGGCTGCTTCGGCTGCTTCGACCACCGCGATCTTCCCGTCGGCAGACAGCCCCAGCCGTGATTGCACCGGTCTGCCTAAGGCATCAGCGGTTTGCACCGGAACCGGTTCGGTGCCCCACGCGTCGATCAGCGCTTCCAGGGTTCCCTCGCCTCCGTCGGCGAAGGGCACCGCGGTCACGGAGATTTCACGGCCCAGGCTGCCGGCACCTGCGAGGAATCCGGTCCTGATGGCTTCGGCGACCTCGCTGGCGCGAGCGCTGCCTTTGAAGGAATCCGGCACCACGGCGATTTGCAACCCAGTGGCCGGCGAAGAGTTCGGTGTTGAGGTCATGCATTAACCCTATGGAGATTCCTCCACAAGTCCTATAGGCCGAAGCCCATACTTCAGCTGCTTCGAATACTGGAATATGTGCATTTCGCCCAGCCGGACCCGGGCGTAGATGGAGTTGAGCAAGGCCATCAGCTCGCCGGGAACCCGCGGGTCGCTGCCGGTGACCTGCTTGATCCGGTCCATTCGTTGGATCAGCGTATTGCGGTGGACCGTGAGCCTTGCGATGGCTTCGGACTGCGTCGAACTGGCGGCCAGCGCCAGCAGCGTGAACGCATGCTCCGCACTGATCTGGGCCGTGCGCCGGGCCAGCGAACGGCAGTACGCTTCCGGTGCTCTGGCCGCCGACAGCGCCATGTCCTCGTTCCAGAGCTCGCGAAGTCCGGCAGCCGGAACCAGCGCGGGCACCGCGCCCAGGGTCCGCAGGTTCTCGGCGTCGACCAGAAGGTCGCTGGGCTGTGTCCGAGGGGGCCCGAGGATCGCGCGGGCAGAAGCAGGATCCTCGATTGGACCGGAGGACAGCACCCATCGGGCATTGTTAATCGTCAATGCTGCTTCGTACTGCTCAGGCCCGTCCTCGTCGAGCAGCAGGCTCAGCGACCATGGCGCGCTCAAGCCCAGCTGCTCGAGCTGCTCAGCCAAGGCTTCGTCGCTCGCGGATCCCGACACAAGTCCGGAGAGCATGTCACTAATCTGGGTGGCGCGCACCGTGCTTCGGACATGCTCCTCGTGCTGGGTAAGCAGCAGCTGCACGGTCAGCGAAATCAGCTGGGCCAGCGACGCAACCTCCTGCGGTGCCCCTGTCACCCCCACGACACCCTGCACGATGCCGTCCGCATAAAGTGGCACGTTGACGCCCGGCAGCTGCCCGGACACCGGGTCGGCCTGGGCGGTGACAATTGTGCGGTTCTCCGACAGGGCCCTGAGCGCGTCCGGATGCGGGTTCCCCAACCGTTTAGGGTCGGACGAAGCGATGATGATCCCGCGCTCGTCCATGATGTTCAGCGGGTAGTCGACGCGCGGGGCGATGGTTTGGACAACACGCAGCGCCACCGTGTGGGTGAGTTTTCCTGTTGCCTTCTGCGCCATGCTTGGTAGTCTACCCACCATCTGACCACGCGTCTTTTGACAACGTGGAGGCTGAGCCAAGCTTCTGCACAGAGTCGGGCAGTAATGTCGTACACACCTCCTTGAGGTGCGAGTGATGATCGTAAACTCCCGCCGGCTTCAGCCGGCGGGAGTTTTCACTTTCCTGCGTCCCATGGCTGATGCAGACTCTTTGCCTGCGCCGGGCTCGGGCAAAGCCGAGGCATAGCCTTGCTCCCTAAAATGGAAGTTACCTTCCTCAAAGGTGCGAGTGATGATGTAAGTCTGGCTCCGTTGCGCACGGCAACGGAGCCAGTATTTTTAAGAAACCTTCGAGCGCCGCATCACCGATGCGCCGGCATTCTCCAGATGGTGTCCAGGCCCGGCATAGGAACCGGAAGTGCAGTGAAGGTAACTCAAAAGGTGCGAGTGATGATCGAGAACCCTCCAACGAAATGATTTCGGTGGGGGTTTTGAGTTTAACGTCCGGCCAGCTGCGTGGACACCGCAGAAATGCTTAGCTAGCGGCTCGGAATTCCAAAGCTCCGGCACAGGGTGCATTCCTAGAATTGAAGTACCTCATAAAGGTGCGAGTGATGATCGTGAAGTTCCCGTTGGATTTCCTCCCAACGGGAACTTTTCTTTAACCGCCCTGGCCTTCGATATGCCAGCCTTTGCACTGTTCGCATGCGTAGGTGCCCAGCTGCTTGCCAGCTACCGTGGAATGCCTCAGCGCGGCCTTGAGCGCGATCGCGTTAGTGCGGTACCGCTGCTTCCCCGCGGCTTCACAGATATTGATGGTGCGTTTGGTGGGATCCTTCAATATGGCCATGGCAGTAATCTAACAGCCAAGCGCAGTGCTGGAACCTGCCGGGCAACTAGAATACATAGGTACGGAATTCGGCGAGCCAAAGAACAGGTCCACCATGGCAACGGCGGCATTGACCCCCTTAGAACGGCAGTCGGTGTGGCGAACCCTCAAGTCTCCCCGATTGCTGAAAACCGAGCTGCTCGCCGGGCTGGTGGTCTCGCTGGCGCTGATTCCGGAGGTCATCGCGTTCACCGTGATCGCCGGGGTGGATCCGCGGGTCGGCATTTTCGCCTCGTTCACCATGTCAGTTGTCATCGCCTTCACTGGCGGACGGCCGGCAATGATTACCGCGGCGGCTGGAGCGGTGGCCTTGGTGGTCGCTCCATTGGTGAGGACCCACGGCGTGGAGTACCTGTTCCCGGCCGTGATCCTGGCCGGAATCATCCAGATCCTGCTGGCCGCGCTGGGCGTGGCCAAGCTGCTGCGGTTCATACCGCGGCAGGTGATGATCGGCTTCGTGAACGGCCTGGCCATCTCGATCTTCCTGGCACAGATGCCCGAGCTGGTCGATGTGCCGTGGGCCGTGTATCCACTGGTGGCAGTCGGGATCGCGATCGTGTACCTGTTCCCGAAGCTGACCAACGCGGTTCCGGCGCCGCTGATCGCCATTGCGGTGCTCACGGCGGTGACGGTGTTCGCGAAGATCACGGTGCCCACGGTGGGCGACCAGGGCGAACTGCCCGAGTCGCTGCCGGTCTTCACGCTGCCCTCTGTCCCGATCGACATGGAAACCCTGCGGATCATCGCGCCGTTCGCGGTGGCGGTGGCGTTCGTCGGCCTGCTGGAGTCGCTGCTGACGGCGAAGCTTGTCGACGACATCACCGACACGCCGTCGAACAAGACGCGCGAGTCCTGGGCGCAGGGGGCCGCCAACGTGGTGACCGGCTTCTTCGGCGGGATCTGCGGCTGTGCGATGATCGGCCAGACCATGATCGGGGTGAAGGTTTCCGGCGGGCGCACGCGCATTTCCACGCTGTTCGCGGGGGTGTTCATGCTGGTGCTGGCGGTGGCGTTCGGCGACGTGGTGGCGCAGATCCCCATGGCCGCGCTGGTCGCGGTGATGGTGGTGGTCTCCGCCGCGACTTTCAACTGGCACAGCATACGGCCTTCCACGCTGCGGATGATGCCCAAGAGCGAAACCTTCGTCATGCTCGTCACCGTGGTGCTGACCGTGGCGACCAGCAACCTGGCCATCGGGGTGGGCGCCGGCATCCTCACGGCAATGGTGCTGTTCGCCAACCGGGTGGCGCATTTTGTGACGGTCGACCGCAGGGTGGACGGGGACACCGCTATCTACACGGTGACCGGGGAATTGTTTTTCGCCTCGTCCAACGACCTGTACACGCAGTTCGACTACGCGCAGGATCCGCAGCAGGTAGTGATCGACCTGGGCGCCTCGCACGTATGGGACGCCTCGACCGTGGCCGCGCTGGATTCCGTAGCCGCCAAGTACGCCAGCTACGGCAAGAGCGTCGAGGTCCGCGGGCTGAACGAGCCCAGCGCCAGGTTCCGCGACCGGCTCAGCGGCAACCTGGATTAGTCGCGCTGCTCCGCCCGCTCGCGCTTGGAGATATACATGGCGCGGTCCGCGCGCAGGATGACCATGCTCAGGTTGTCGTCCGGTTCCGCGGTGGCCACACCAAAACTCCAGCTGTGCTCGGAGGATTCGTGGACGCGTTCCATGAGCTGCTGGGCTTGGTCGAATCCGGTCTGGGGCAGCAGGAGCACGAATTCGTCGCCGCCCAGCCGGGTGATCACATCGTTCTTGCGGGTCGCGCGCTTCAAGTGCCGGACCAGCCCGCGCAGCACCTCGTCGCCGGCCGCGTGGCCGAACTGATCGTTGATCTGCTTGAAGCCGTCCATGTCCACCAACGCGACGCTGACCGGCTGGTTCTGCCGGCGCCCCTGGGCCAGGGCGGCATCGCCCATCCGGCCCAGCGCCCGGCGGTTGTAGGCGCCGGTGAGCACGTCGATTTCCGTCTGCTGCTTGAATTTGCGTTTCACGAAGCTGCCGACAAACATGCCGACCACGGTGAAGAACACCAGGCTCAGGACGTTAAGCAGGCCGTTCTGGTGCTCGGTGCCCACCGCCGGGCCGAACAGCAGCGAATAGGTGAGGGTGAAGACGAGGATGGGATAAATGGTCATCCGGGAGATCACCGAAGGGAAGAGCCACGCCATGTACAGCGCGATCAGCGGGAATTCCTGGAGCCTGAAGACGAACTGCTCGTGGTCGACGGTGAAACCCACAAAGTAAACGAAGGCCGTCAGTTCCGCCACGGCGCCGAGATAGGCGAGCCACAGCGGGAACGCGTCGCGCAGGATCACCACCAGCGTCGCGACACCCAGGGCCCCGACAAACCGCCCTACGGCCACCACCTGCAGCGCTTCCGAAGGGAAGGTCCTGAACAGGTTCAGGCCGTAGAAGACGGACAGGAAGCAGGCGACCATGCCGGTCACCGCGATCTCCATACTGGTGATGGCGCGGACTCGCGCAGGAAGCAGCCTGGAGCGCCATGAAATACCCGCCTGACTTCGGCGCTCTACCTGTTTTTCCAAGCCCCGCCACCCCATTGTCTACAAATTGTTCAAAAACGGACCGCATCGGATCGGCCGGATGTGTAAAATCTGCTTCGGGCGTAAGCTCCGGCTGACCTTGGCCAGACGCAACGTACGGTCCCTCACCCGTTAGGCAAATAGTGAAGTTCGTTTTCCAGCCCCTCATTGATCTTCGAAACAAAACTCTACTGGGTTTCGAGGCACTGACCCGATTCGACGACGGCCGCGGCCCTCAAGAGCATTTCAGCGAAGCCCGCGCCGAGGGCCGGATCGTCGAGCTGGAGCTGGAGGCCATCCAGGGAATCCTCGACGCCAGCCGCCAGCTGCCAGACGAGTACCTGGTCACGCTCAATGCCTCGGGCCCGACCATCGAGGCCTTCGCCGCTTCCGCGATGAAGCTTGATGGGCGGTTGGTTTGGGGGCTGGAGCTGAATGAGGAATCCGAGCCCTGCAGCTCCGGCCGCGCCCGGCAGTACGCCGATACCCTCGGGTGCCTGCTGCTGATCGACGACGCGGGCGTCGCCTACGCGAACCGCGAGCGCATCGAATGCCTGCATCCCGACATCGTGAAGCTGGATCGCAGCATGATCATCAACTACGAGTCCTCCGCCGAGGTACGCGGCATGGTCGCCAACCTGCTGGAGGCCGCCCGGGAGACCGGGGCCCGGACCCTGGCCGAGGGCATCGAGACCCCGGAGCACATCGAGCTGGTCGACCGGCTGGGCTTCAGCTACGCCCAGGGGTTCTACTACAGCCGGGGCCTGCCCGCCGCGGAGCTTGCAGATGCCATGCGCGATTTAAACCGGCGCGTCGGGATCGATACTCCGGGTTTCTGAGCGCCGCTCGCGCCCCCTGGAGCCGCCGAAGCGGATCGGCGGCAGGATCTTGGTGATGCCCAGGATCAGGTAGATCACCGTGTTGATCGCGACGAACGACGCCAGCACGCTGAACCACTGCGCGTAGAGCACCGACTCGGGAAGCAGTATGCCTCGCGGGACATACATCGCTAATTCCATCATGACTAGGCTTCCTTTCGGGCCGGTGCGTGCTCGACGTGCTTCCAGTCGGCGCTCTTGGCAAATGCGATGTCCCAAACGCCCTTGAGGAACGCCAGGTCCAGGAAGGCGTCGTAGACCAGCTCCGGCAGCACCAGCGCCGCCAGGAGCCGGGCCTTCCAGCCGCCGCTCCAGGCGGTGACCACGCGTTCAACCGCGAAGACCAGGCCGAGCAGCATCCAGAACGGGAACCACACCCAGGTGTCCATGGAAACAAGCATCAGCACCATCAGGAAGAAGTAGCTGAACAGGGCGATGACCCCGTAGCCGATGCCGATCTGCTGCGACCAGTAGCGCACGGTCTGCGGGGTGACTCCGTAGGCGCCCAGGTTCTCCAGCGCCCCGCGCTGCCAGCGCAGGCGCTGCGCCCAGAGCATCTTCCAGTTGGGCATCAGCTCGGTGACCACGGTGCACTCGTTCGGGGAGGTGATCAGCGCGCCCAGGGACTTCAGCGCGATGGTCAGCTCGTTGTCCTCGGTCAGCGCCGCGGTGTCGTAGACCTCGCCATGCTTGCCCGGGATCGTGGTGCCGCGGGCGGCGGCCACCTCGCGCAGCGCGGTGGCGCGGAAGACCGAGGCGGTCCCGGTGAGCACGAAAACGCGGCCGTCGCGGCGGGCGATCTCGCGCTGGTAGCGGGCGTATTCGTTGCGCTGGAACTGGCCCAGCACCCCGTGGCCCTCTTCGCCGTGGAACAGCCCGCCCACGGACATCAGCGCGCGGTCGGCGGTGAAGCGGTCGCGGGCGGTGGCCAGGAAGTCGGTGCCGATCTGGCTGTCGGCATCCATGACCATGACGCAGTCGTTGTCGCCCATGCCGGGCAGGATCTGCGCCAGCGCCTGGTTCAGCGCGCCACCTTTCTTGTGCTTGTTGTCCACGGATTCGAACACGTCGACGCCGTGCGCTCGGGCGACGTCCACGGTGCCGTCGGTGCAGTTGTCCGCGACCACCAGGATCCGGGCGGGCAGGAAGCTCTGCTGCTTCAGCGCGTTGATGGTGTGCCCCAGCGAGGCTTCCTCATTGTGCGCGGGAATCAGCACGGTGACGGTAACCGGCCCGGCGTACACGCCGCGGGTGCGGTCCATGATGCGCTTGGGCGCCAGCGGCCGGGAGGACTTCTGGATCGGGGTGCGGCGGTAGCGCAGGGTGACCACGCGTTCGCCGACCACGACGAACAGGATGAGGACCAGGGCGATGAGCACCGCGCCAATGAGGATCGACAGGTCGGGCAACTGGGTGCTGTAGAACGTGGACCAGATGCCGCCGAGCTGCACCTTGACCGGGTGCCACATCTGCGGAGTCGTCCCGCTGGCGCTCAGCACCCACCAGAGCAGCAGCGCTGCCAGCACGACGATGACGATGACGGCGATACCCACGAGGCGACCGAAATGCTTGTGCATAACTATCTTTCGGAAATAGGCAAAATATTCAGCTGTGGGACCCCAGCTAAAACCTATCCCATCACCTCGGAGTTCGTACAGGACTCGCCGTGCGGTGCACCGGGAATCCGCAGCTTTGCGCGCCTAGGAAAGACGAAGCTGCTGCGCGGCGTCCTCGCGCAACTGGTTCTTGCGGATCTTGCCGGTCACGGTGGTCGGGAATTCCTCCAGGATGCGCACGTAGGCGGGGATCTTGTAGTGCGCCAGATGCCCTTCGCAGTAGGCGCGAAGCTGCTCGACATCCAACGGTTCGCGCCCGGTTTTCATCCGGATGCAGGCGCAGATGGCCTCGCCGAATTTCGGGTCCGGCACTCCGATGACCGAGACGTCCTCGATGTCCGGGTGCTTGTAGAGAAATTCCTCGATCTCCGCCGGGTAGATGTTCTCCCCGCCGCGGATGACCATGTCCTTGATGCGCCCGACGATGGTGCAGTAGCCATCCTCGCGCATGACCGCCAGGTCCCCGGTGTGCATCCAGCCCTCGGCGTCGATGGCGGCGCGGGTTTTCTCATCGTCGTCCCAGTAGCCGAGCATCACGGAGTAGCCGCGGGTGCAGTATTCCCCGGTTTCGCCGCGTTCCAGAGTCTCGCCGCTCACCGGATCGATGACCTTGATTTCCACGTGCGGATGGACGCGGCCGATGGTGCTGGTGCGGTGCTCGAAATCGTCGTCGCTGCGCGTCTGGCAGGAGACGGGGCTGGTCTCGGTCATGCCGTAGGCGATGGACACCGCGCTTATGCCCATGTCTTCCACGCAGCGGCGCATGACCTGAACCGGGCAGATGGATCCGGCCATGATGCCGGTGCGCAGCAGCGAGAGGTCGTAGTCGGCGAAGTTCGGATGGTTCTGCATGGCGATGAACATGGTGGGTACCCCGTACAGGCCCGTGCACTGCTCCTCGGCGACCACCCTCAAGGTGGCTTCCGGGTCGAAGCCGGGCGCCGGAATGACCATGGCGGTGCCTCGGGCCACGCAGCCCAGGTTTCCCATGACCATGCCGAAGCAGTGGTAGAAGGGCACCGGAATGCACAGCCGGTCTTCTTCGGTCAGGTCGATCATGCCGGTGACCTGGTAGCCGTTGTTCAGGATGTTGTGGTGGCTGAGCACCGCACCCTTGGGGTAGCCGGTGGTGCCGGAGGTGTACTGGATGTTAATGGCGTCCCCCGGTGAGGTGGCTGCCAGCCGCTCGGCGAGCGCCTGGTCCGTTACGGATTCTCCCTGCGCCAGCAGCTCGTCCCAGTCCCCGGTGTCCAGGTAGACCACGCGCTCGAGGCTCGGGGTGTCGGCCGCGGTGGCCTGCACCATGCCCCGGTAGTCGCTGGTCTTGAACTGAGTGAGCGTGATGAGCATGCGCATCCGGCTGTGGTTCACGGCATAGGCGTATTCGTGGGTGCGGTAGGCCGGGTTGACGTTGACCAGGATGACGCCGAGCTTGGCGGTGGCGAACTGGGTGAGCACCCATTCGGCGCAGTTCGGCGCCCAGATGCCCAGCCGGTCCCCCGCGTGCAGCCCGGCGGCGAGCAGCCCCTTGGCCAGGCGGTTGACGTCGGCGTCCAGTTCCGCCCAGGTCCAGCGCCGGCCGGCGGCGGCGTCGACAAGCGCCTCGCGCGCCCCGAAGCGGGAAGCGGTGTCCTGAAGCGTCGCGCCGATGGTCTTATCGAGCAGCGCTGGTTCGTTCTCGCCCTTGGCATAGGCCTTCATGCGTGTACTCCCTGGGTCTTCAGCGGATGGGCGGCAGCGGCGCCGTGGTGTCCGGCGTCACATTCCACACCCTAACGCGCGGCCCGTGTCCAACCAAGCAGCGGCGGACCCTGTGCCTGTCCACCGACGCTTCCCGTCATCGGGGTCGGAGCTAGCCGGCCGCCTTGGCCACCAGCTCCCGGATGCGCTGCTCCGTGGCATCGTCCAGCGAGGTGAGCGTCCAAGCTACTGGGTGCATGTGTGCGCCCTGTTCGAAGGCGGGGTTCACCACCTCGCCGAAGCCGAAGACCAGGTAGTCCTTGTCCGGCTTGATGTAGCAGACGTCCTTGCCGTCCTTGACATAGAACGGCAGGCCCCAGCGGACGACGGGCTCCAGGCCGGGCGCGGTCTCGCGGATGATGGCGTGAAGGCGTTCGGCGATCCCGCGGTAGGGTTCCGGTGCCGAGGCGAGCTTGGCGAGGACCGCGTCGTCGCCCTTTTTACCGAAAATCATTGGCTGGCTCCTTCAGGTGGCCGGTGGATGTCCACGGGGCAGGCTTAGATGCGCCACGCCCCGCCTGCAATTCTAGGTCCTGCCTCCGGCGGCATGCAGAAGAATTTTTTTTCGCGTCTGAATTCGCCGACAGCGGCCAACTGCCGCTTCCTGCCGTACAGGTCAGCACAGGATCAGACAGGTTGCGGCAACCGTTGGAGCAGGCAGGGATTCGCGCAGCGCCTGCTGACTCTGTGGGTGGGTGTCCGTATCCTTTTCACTACCGATATACGCTGCACCGACCCGAGGAATCGACATGAGCGAGATCCCGCAGGGAAGCGATGTTCATGATTCGAACCCGCAGGTTCCGGAGCATGGAATGCGCTCATTCCTGCATATCCTGATCAATACCGCCGTGGCCAACCTGACCACGAGCTACCTGTGGTTCGCGCTGACCTTCTGGGTGTACCTGGAAACCGAGAACGTCATGGCCACCGGCATCATCGGCGGCGCCTTCATGCTGCTGATTGCGCTGTTCTCCATGGTTTTCGGCACCATCGTGGACCAGCACCGCAAGAAAATCGTATTCGTCTTTTCCGCCGCCGTGACCGCGGTGATGTTCACGCTGGCGGGGCTGCTCTACCTGTGGCTGCCCACCGAGCGAATCCTGGACATCGGCGGCTGGGAATTCTGGCTGTTCTGCATCGTGATCCTGCTCGGCGCCATCGTGGAGCAGATGCGGGGCATCGCGTTGTCCACCACGGTGACGCTGCTGATCCCGGTGGAACGGCACGCGAACGCCAACGGCCTGGTCGGCACCGTGCAGGGGCTGGCGTTCATCGTCACCAGCGTGTTCTCCGGGCTGTCGATCGGCTTGCTGGGCATGGGCTGGACGCTGGTCATCTCCATCGCGCTGGTGGTGCTGACGATGCTGCATCTGGTCACCATCTCCATCCCTGAGGACAAGCCGCAGGCCGACCCCGAGGTTTCGGGCGGGAAGACCGCGCACCTGCGGCTGGGCTTCACCACGGTGATGGCGATCCCGGGGCTGCTGGCGCTGATCATCTTCTCGATGTTCAACAACCTGATCGGCGGCATCTACATGGCGCTGATGGATCCCTACGGGCTGACCGTGATGTCGGTGGAGGCCTGGGGCATCACCTTCGGTCTGGCCTCGACCGGCTTCATCGTCGGCGGCGCGCTGGTGGCCAAGTTCGGACTGGGCAGGAACCCGATCCGCACGCTGATGGTCCTGGTCGCCTGCATGGGCTTCCTGGGCGCGGTCTTCACGGTGCGCGAATGGGTGTGGCTGTATATCGTGGGCATCTGGCTGTACATGTGCCTGATTCCTGCCTGCGAGGCGGCCGAGCAGACAGTGATCCAGAAGGTCGTGCCGTTCCGGCGGCAGGGCCGCGTGTTCGGCTTCGCCCAGATGATGGAGGCCTCCGCGGCCCCGATCACCGCGTTCCTGGTCGCCCCGCTGGCCCAGTACCTGATCATCCCGTTCATGAAAAGCGCCGAGGGCGACGCCGCCTTCGGCTGGCTGGTCGGCCAGGGGCAGGCGCGCGGGATCGCGCTGATCTTCCTGGTCGGCGGCCTGGTCATGATCCTGGCCGCGCTGCTGGCGATGACCACCGGGCAGTACCGCAAGCTGTCCGCCATCTTCCTTTCGGACGAGCCGACGCCGGCCGCCGAAGCCAGCTAGAACCAGGAGCCCGCCATGGCCAGTGCACCCAAGACCCAGCCCACCGATGCCAGCGTCGAGGAGTTCCTCGCAGCCGCCACCCCGGCCAAACGACGGACCGACGGCGAGCAGCTGGCCCGGATCTTCGCCGAAACCACCGGGGCCGACCCGGTGATGTGGGGACCGTCGATCGTGGGCTACGGCCAGTACCGGTACGTCTCCCCCGCCAACGCGCGCACCACCGGCATCTGGCCGAAGACCGGGTTCTCGCCGCGCAAAACGGCGCTGTCCATCTACGGGCTCAAGGACCTGCCCGCAGGCGCAGCGCTGCTCCCGGAACTCGGCACGTATACCGAGGGAGCAGGCTGCGTCTACGTGAAGAAGCTGGAGGACATCGACGAGTCGGTGCTGCGCCGGCTCATCGCGATCGCGTTTTCACGCGGGGATGACTAGACGGCCTCCTCGAAGAAGGCTTCCACCTCGCTGATGCCGGCGGAAACCACCGGGACCAGGCGTTCGTCGATGCTGTAGGTTTCCCCGTCGCGCTGCAGCAGGCCGAAACCTGCCAGCGAGGCCATCGCCTCGGTGGCCTCTGGCAGCACCGAATCGTAGATCTTCGCGCCGACATTGCGGCGCAGGCCTTCCAGGTCCCCGTCGCGTCCGGTGGACGCGGTGACCAGGAGGTTGCGCACCACCAGGTAGTGGGCCTCGTCGCGCAGGCTGCTGTCCATGGTCGGGTTCAGGTGCGCCTGCACGCAGGCGACGGCCATCTCGAAGAGCAGCTGGGCGCTGTCGGCCTGCTCGCCGTCCAGGAATTCGGCGAAGGCTTCCTCGTCGCGCACGATGCTGGTTTCGGTGGTGGTCACCACGGACATCATCGCCGCGTTCCAGATGTAGTTGAAGCGCAGCGGGGCCGGGGCGTCGGCTTCCACGGACTGCGCGTCGATGCCCATGGCCTCGAAGACCTGGGCCCGCGAGGAGCTGGCGGAATCGGTGAAGTCGTTGGTCGCGATGCCGTCGCCGATGGCCACCGCGAAGTTCTTCACGGCGTCGAAGAGCGGGGTGGCGCGCAGCAGGGCGCAGATTTCCGCATCGCCTTCAGCGAAGCCGTCCAGGGCGTCTTCCAGCATCTCGCGCACTTCCTCGAGATTCTCCGCGCCGCCCTGCCACAGGCTGGTGTCCTCGGCGAAGCTGAAGAAGTCCAGCCAGGTGGAGAAGATCGGCTCGGGCGCCACGTTGTCCGGCAGGTTGACCAGGAAGTCGGCCAGAACCTGGCCGAAGAGCTCCGGGTCCAGGTCGAACAGGTTGGAGCTGCGCGCGGTTTCAGCGTATTCCCCGCCGATGGTGCGGATGACATCCAGCTGGATCTCTGCGGCCTGGGCTGCGTCCGCCGGAGAGAAGGCAGGAACCTGGGCGGCAACCCAGGCGACGTACTGGCCGCGCAGCGCGTCAACCGACAGCTCGGCCTGGATCTTGTGCACGCTGCGGCCGCGCTGGGCCGCCTTGGCAGGGTTTCCTGCGCCGGAGTTCTTTTTGCCTTGACGCTTCTTGCTGGCCATGAGCCGTCCTTCGCTTGTGTGGAGGTTTGCCATTAAGCCTACGGGCAACGGCTGACCTCCTGCGACCCGGACGCTAGCGCAGCACCACCGTGCGGTTGCCGTAGAGGAACACCCGTCCCTCGCAATGCCAGCGCACCGCGTTGGACAACGCCTTGCATTCCGAGTCGCGGCCGGCGGCCACCAGATCCTGCGGGCCGTAGGTGTGGTCCACCTCCACCACCTGCTGGGCGATGATCGGACCTTCGTCGAGTTCCGAATTCACGTAGTGCGCGGTGGCGCCCACGGTTTTCACGCCGCGTTCCCACGCCTGGTGGTAGGGCTTGGCGCCCTTGAAAGATGGCAGGAACGAATGGTGGATGTTGATGGTCTTGCCGGTCAGCTCGCTGGCCAGATGGTCGGAGAGCACCTGCATGTAGCGGGCCAGCACCACCAGCTCGGCGCCGGTCTGATCGATCAGTTCAAGCAGCGCGGCCTCGGCCCGCGGCTTGGTGTCCTTGCTGATCGGGATGTGGTGGAAGCCGATTCCGTACCATTCCACCAGCGAGCGGTGGTCCGGGTGGTTGGAAGCAACCCCGACCACCTCGATGGGCAGGTCCCCCGAGTGCATGCGGAAAAGCAGGTCCTGCAGGCAGTGCTCGAACTTGGAGACCATGATCAGCACCTTGGTCTTCTGGCCGCGCTCGCGCAGCTGCCAGTCCATGTCGAATTTCGCGGCGACCTCGGAGAACTCGCTGCGCAGGGCGTCCAACAGATCCGGGGCGGAGTCGCCGGCGAAATCCACGCGCAGGAACAGGCGTCCGGCGCTCATGTCGTCGTACTGCTTGAGCTCCACGATGGTGCGCTGGTGCCGGACCAGGAATCCGGTCACCGCGTGCACGATGCCGATGCCTTCGGGGCACTGAAGGGTCAAGACGTGCCGAACCTGTTCGCTCATGATCCACTTCCATTCAGGTGTCTGGGGCGGAACACGCACTCGGGGCGTGCTCCGCGAAAAAGTTTGTGTCTGGTTTCTTCGCCCGGGGTGCTCCCAGGCTACTCCCCCCTCGGCGGGCTGAACCGGTGAAGCCCCGGTGCCCGGCGGGAACCATCAACCCGCCGGGCAGGGACCGCTCAACGCTCCGCCGCCGGACCTCCCAATGCGGCGGCGAGGCGCAGCCCATCCCGGCTGAGCAACGCCGGCGCCGGTCGCCACCGACCGGTTCCCGGCACTGGACGTGGCGGGAACCGGTCAGGCCGCAAACCAGCCAGCGCCCGGAATGGAGGACTACGCCGCGCTAGGCGACCGGCTCCGAGGCGAATTCGCTCATCGCGTCGATCAGCCAGTGCACGGTGTGCTCGGTGAACGAGGCGCGCGGCAGGATGTACCAGGACTGCTCGCCGGTGCGCCACAGCAGCACCGGGATGTTCGCCAGCGTGGTGGTGATGGCGCGGTTGACGCCGAAGGCGCGCGGGTGCAGGTCCGCCGGGCAGCTCTTGCGCAGCACCAGCGGCGCGGCCGGTCCGGACAGTTCAAGCACACTGCGGTTGGCCGACAGGTCGACCACCTGGCCGGGCTCGTCCCCTAGCGCCGCAACCAGCTCTGCGGCAAGTTCCGCGCCTTCCGGCGCGATGGCCAGGAACTCGTCCGGTCCGAGCCAGAGCACCGCGGTGCCCTCCACGGAGCCTGCGACCTCCCCGACCTGCTGCGGCAGCCCGGTGCCGACGGCTTCTGCCAGCGCGGCGAATCCGCCGCTGCCAGGCACCGCGCGCACGCCGACCTGGGTGGCGAAGGCGATTTCCCGCAGCTGGACCGTGCCGGCGGTGGAGCCCTGGGCCATGGCTTCGGCCAGGTGCTCGGCCGGGGAACGGCGCACGGAGGTTGATTCAATCAAGGTGTTGCTAGCCATCGCGGCGGCTCCCTTCCGGGTCGAAAAGTACGAGATCGGAGACGAGGACATCGACCAGCTGGCCGTTGACCGGGGTCTTGAGCACTTCACCAAGGCGATTGCGCCCGTTCTTGATCAGTGCCAGGCCGAAGGTGCGGCCCAGCGCCGGTGAGTTGTACGAGCTGGTGACCCAGCCCTCCATCGGGGTAATCCCGTCTGCGGCCAGCGCATCGGCAGCCACCAAGGCGGCGCCTTCCGGCAGCCGCAGCGCGGTGTCCACCGGCAGCACCGAGACCAGGTGCTTGCGGTCCTCGCGCAGGTTGTCTTCCCGCGAGAAGGAGCGCTTGCCCACAAAGTCCTTGAGCTTGGAGACCACCCATTCCATGCCGGCGTCCTGCGGGGTCACCGTGCCGTCGGTGTCCTGTCCGACGATGATGAAGCCCTTTTCGGCGCGCAGCACGTGCATGGTTTCGGTGCCGTACGGGGTGATGTTGAATTCCTGCCCGGCGGCGTACACGTCCTCCCAGACGCGCAGGCCGTGCCAGGACGGGATCGCGATCTCGTAGGCCAGTTCGCCGGAGAAGGAGATGCGGCTGATTCGCGCCTCGATGCCCGAGTCCAGGGTCACGTCCTGGAATGACATGAACTTGAACGCGTCGTTGGAGACGTCCAGCCCGGTGACCAGCTTGCCGATGACATCGCGCGACCGCGGACCGACCACCGCCACGGTGGCCAGCTGCTCGGTCACCGAGGTGCAGGTGACATCCAGCTCCGGCCATTCGGTCTGCAGCCATTCCTCCAGCCAGTCCAGCACGCCGGCGGCGCCGCCGGTGGTGGTGTGCATCAGGAAGCGGTCCTCGGCCAGGCGCAGGGTCACGCCGTCGTCGAAGACCATGCCGTCGGCCTTGCACATCACGCCGTAGCGGGCCATGCCGACCTTCAGCTTGGTGTAGCCGTTGGTGTAGATGCGGTTCAGGAACTCGGCTGCATCCGCGCCGCGGATCTCGATCTTGCCCAGAGTGGTGGCGTCGAGCATGCCGACCGACTCGCGCACCGCTGCGCATTCGCGGTAGACCGCAGCGTCCATGTCCTCCCCGTCCTGCGGGTAGTACCAGGCACGCTTCCACTGGCCCACGTCCTCGAACTTCGCGCCCTGCGCCAGGTGCCAGGAGTGCATCGGGGTGATGCGCGCCGGGTCCAGCAGCTCACCGCGGGTCCGGCCGGCCAGGGCGGCGAAGGCGACCGGGGTGTACGGGGCGCGGAAAGTGGTGGTGCCGATCTCGGCCGGGTTCTCGATGCCCAGCACCGCGGCGATCACGCCGATGGCCGCGACGCCAGAGGTCTTGCCCTGGTCGTTGGCGGTGGAGATCGAGGTGTACCGCTTGATATGCTCCACCGATTCCAGGCCTGCGCCGGTGGCACGCAGCACGTCGGAGACGGTCTGGTCGCGCTGCAGGTCGACGAAGTGGGTGGTGTAGTTCGTTGCCTGGTCGCCGTTCAGCGAGGGCACCAGCCAAACCGGGCGGGTTTCCCCGGCCGGCACCGGCAGCGCCTGCGGCACCTGGGCGATGCGCTCGAAGCCCGCGGCGGTGGCCGCCGCGGCCCCCACCGCGGCGCCGGTGGACAGCGCGCTGGCGGTGTCGAACAGGCCGGTCAGCGCGCCGGCCAGGTGCTGGTTGGCCACTGCCGCGTCAGGGACGAAGGCGTGGATCGAGGTGTCCCACACCAGCTTGCCCTGGCGCTGTGAGTGCAGGTGCACCACCGGGTTGAAGCCGCCGGCCACGGCCAGCACGTCGACCTCGAAGCGCTGCGGCGCGCCCAGTTCGCGGTCCTCGCCCAGCTCGGCGACGATCACTGCCGACAGTTCGCCTGACTCGTTGGCTTCGGTGTCCACGACGACGGAGCCAGTGATGACACGAACCCCGGCGCCCACTGCTTCCGCCGCCGCGGCGGACACCGTGGTACGGGCATCGATGACGGCGACCACTCCACCGCTGGCGGCGAGGTCCGCAACCAGCGGGTAGGCGGAGTCGTTGGTGGTAGCCACGACGATCTGTGCCCCCGCGCGCACGCCGTAGCGGTTCAGGTAGCTGCGCACGGCGCCGGCGAGCATGATGCCCGGGCGGTCGTTGTTCTCGAACACGATCGGGCGCTCGTGGGCGCCGGTGGCCAGCACCACCTGGTTGGCGCGGATGTGCCAGATGCGTTCACGCGAGACGCCGGCGCCGGAAGGCCTATCCAGGTGCACGGTGCGACGCTGCACGGCGACCACGTAGTTCGCGTCGTAGGAGCCGAGCACTGTGGTGCGCTGCAGGTGGGTGGTTTCCTCGGCCGCTGCCAGCTCGGCGGCGGTCGCATCGATCCACGCTGCGGCATCCTGGCCGTCGATCTGCTCGCCGGCGGCATCGCGCAGCGAGCCTCCGGCTTCGGCGCGCTCGTCCAGCAGCAGCACGCGGGCCCCGGAGCGGGACGCCTCGCGGGCGGCGGCCAGGCCGGCGGGGCCGGCGCCTACCACCAGCACGTCGGTGTGCACGTGCACGTGGTCGTAGTAGGCGGGATCGGTGCTCGGGTCCAGCACGCCCAGGCCGCGCAGCAGCGTGGCGCTGAGGTTGGCGGTCACCGGAACAGTGGTGGCGGCGAGCATCGACTCGCTGATGTCCTGCTCGTGGCGGGCCGCCACGGTCACCAGGGCGTTGGGCTCCTCGACGCCGGCGGAGAAGATACCGCGCGGGCGGTCCAGGTACATGGAGTTGCCGCAGGCGCGCTGGCCGTTGGCGAGCATGGCGCTGGCTACGGTGTCGCCACGGAAGGCTTCCAGCTGCTTTCCGTCGACCGTCAGGAGCAGGGCTTCTCCGCGGTCGATCCGGGCGGCCGGGGACTGCTCGGCCGGCAGCCGGTAGGACGTGTTCTGGCTCATCGGGATCCTCCCTGGGTGTTCAGTTCCGGACGCGGTTCCCCGGCCCGGTAGACGGCCTTGAATTCATAGGTTGCGGTATCTCGCAGGGCGTTGAACCACTTGCGGCACCCGCCGGAGTGGACCCAGCGTTCGGCGAAGATCCCCTTGGAGTTCTCGCGGTAGAACAGGTAGCGGGACCATTCCTTGTCGCTCAGGGCGTTCGGGTCCTCGGGGTAGGCCACATGGGCCTGGCCGCCGTAGGAGAATTCGGTTTCGTTGCGCGGCCCGCAGTTCGGGCATTCAATCAGCATCATGGTGGCTGCTCCTAGTGGGCCACGGCTGCTGCGCCGTGTTCGTCGATCAGGTGGCCGGTTTCAAAACGTTCCAGGCTGAACGGTGCGTTCAACGCGTGGGCCTCGTCGTTGGCAATGGTGTGCGCCAGGGTGAAACCGGCGCCCGGGGTTCCCTTGAAGCCGCCGGTACCCCAGCCGCAGTTGACGTAGAGGTTCTGGATCGGCGTCTTGGAAATGATTGGCGAGGCGTCCATGGTGGTGTCCACGATGCCGCCCCAGGTGCGCAGCACGTGCGCCCGGGCGAAGATCGGGAACAGCTCCACCGCGGCGGCCATCTGTTCCTCGATCACGTGGAACGCGCCGCGCTGGCCGTAGCCGTTGTAGCTGTCGATGCCCGCGCCCATGACCAGTTCGCCCTTGTGGGCCTGGGAGACGTAGACGTGGATGTGGTTGGACATGACCACCGTCGGGTGGACCGGTTCGAACAGCTCGGAGACCAGGGCCTGCAGCGGGTGGGACTGGATGGGCAGTTCGAAGCCCGCCAGTTCCGCCAGCACCGAGGAGTGCCCGGCACCGGCCAGGGCGACCTTGCCGGCGTGGATGGTGCCGCGCGTGGTCTTCACGCCGGTGACCTTCTCGCCGTCCTTCAGGAAGCCGGTGACTTCGCAGTTCTGGATGATGTCCACGCCCATTTCGTTGGCCTTGCGGGCGAAGGCCCAGGCCACGTGGTCGTGCTTGGCGATGCCGGCGCGCGGCTGGTAGGTGGCGCCCATGACCGGGTATCGGATGTCGTCGCCGATGTTGATGATCGGGCAGACTTCCTTGACCTGTTCCGGGGTGAGCCACTCGGCGTCGACTCCGTTGAACTTGTTGGCCTCCACGCGGCGCACTGATTCGCGCACATCTCCCAGGGTGTGGGCGAGGTTCAGCACGCCGCGCTGGGAGAACAGGAAGTCGTAGTCCAGTTCCTCGGGCAGCTGCTCCCACAGCTTCAGCGACTTCTCGTAGATGCCCGCGGATTCGTCCCAAAGGTAGTTCGAGCGGATGATGGTGGTATTGCGGGCCATGTTCCCGCCGGCCAGCCAGCCCTTTTCCAGGACGGCGACGTTGGTGATGCCGTGGTTCTTGGCCAGGTAGTAGGCGGTGGCCAGGCCGTGGCCGCCGCCGCCAACGATGACGACATCATAGGACTTCTTCGGCTCCGGGTTGGCCCAGAGGAATTCCGGGTGCTCAGGCAGCAAATCAGCCATGGCTATTCTCCGATCTTTTTCAGGTTTGGGTACAGTGGGTGGGCTGCGGCCAGCTCCAGAACCCGGGCCTTCAACTCCGGCAACACCCCGGTGTTGCCCTCGGCCCCGGCAATCAGGGTCTG
>NZ_RBLB01000010.1:0-362241 GCF_003633665.1 Arthrobacter sp. AG1021
TGACCAGTGTCAACTCGGCGTTCCAAGCCTGTTCGCTTCGCGTTGACTTCCCGTCCGTTTCCGTTCGGTCCGTGTCAGCGGCACGAGATAAAACTCTACACGCCCTGCGCCCCCACGCAAAATCGGCCTATTCCCCGGATAAGAGACGGGAATTCCGCATGATTCCGGGGATTTCCCCGCTCAAACAGGCTTATATTCCCGGAATTATCCCAAAAAACATGTTTATGAAGCGGCTCACTTAGCGCAATAAGGCTGTAATCTGCGCATTTCAGTGCGCGGATTACAGCCTTATCGGTCAGGGATGCAGCTACTTGGCTTCTTCTGCACGCAGTCGCGAGACCTCGTACAGCGAGATGCCCACCGCCATCGACGCGTTCAGCGATTCCATGGCGGAGTTGATCGGGATCGAGACGATCGCATCGCAGTGCTCGCGGACCAGCCGGGACAGGCCCTTGCCTTCGGAGCCCACCACGATGCACAGCGGACCGGTTGCCAGTTCGAAGTTCGGCAGCTGCATGTCGCCGCCGGCGTCCAGGCCGATCACGAAGATGCCTGCGGCCTTGATTTCCTTCAGGGCATTGGTGAGGTTGGTGCACTTGGCCACCGGGACGCGGACTGCTGCGCCGGCACTGGTCTTCCAGGCCGAAGCTGTCATGCCGACGCTGCGGCGCTCGGGGATGATCACGCCGTCGGCGCCGAAGGCGGAAGCCGAACGCACGATGGCGCCCAGGTTGCGCGGATCGGTAATGCCGTCCAGGGCTAGAAGCAGCGGCTGCGCGGTGCGGTAGCCCTTTTCGTAGTCCTTGACGACCTTGGTCGCCAGCTGGACTGCATCCTTGTACTCGTACGAAGGGATCTGCAGGGCCAGGCCCTGGTGGATCGCTCCGTCGGTCATGCGGTCGAGCTCGGTCTTGGAGGCTTCCATCAGCGGGATGCCCTGCTCTGCGGCCAGCTTCAGGGAATCGCGGACGCGGTCGTCGACGTCGATGCGGATGGCAACGTGCAACGCCTTGGCCGGAATGCCGGCGCGCAGCGCTTCGACCACGGAGTTGCGCCCGGTGACGTATTCGGCGTTAACGCGGATGCGGTCGGTGCGCTTGTTCTCGGTCCGCTTGGCAGCCGAACGCTCGGCCAGCTGCTTGTTGCGGTAGGCCTTGTGGTATGGGCGGTCTTCCGCCTTGGGGGTCGGGCCCTTGCCCTTGAGGGAACTGCGTCCCTTACCGCCACTACCCTTGGTTGGGCCCTTCTTGCTCATCTGCTTGTCCTTTGGTTTGAAGTCGTTTTAGTTCTCGAGGGTCCAGCGGGCGCCGTCCGCTGAATCAACTACGGTGATTCCGGCGGAGGCCAGCGCGTCGCGGATGGCATCCGAGCGGGCCCAGTCCTTGGCGGCGCGGGCTTCGGCGCGTTCAGCCAGCTGCGCCTGGATCAGCGTGTCAAGCACCTGATGTTCGGCCGAGGCCGCGGCTCCGGTGTCCTGGCGGGCGTCGTCCAGCCCCAGAACCCGGGTCATCGCCAGTACCTGGCCCAGCGCCTCGGCCACCGCGCCGTCTTCATGCGCGTCCAGCGAGGCGTTGCCGTGGCGGACCGTCTCATGCAGCGAGGCCAGCGCCATCGGCACATTCAGGTCGTCGTCCATCGCGGCGCCGAACGCCTGCGGCACGTGCGTGGCGGTGATGGCCTGGGCGGCCTCGCCCAGCCGGTATCGGGCGTTGGAGATGAAGGTGTCGATGCGCTCCACCGCGGCGCCGGCCTCCGTCAAGGAGTCCGGGCGGTAGTCCAGCATGGAGCGGTACTGCGCCTGGCCCAGGAAGTAGCGCACCACGCGGGCGTCGGCCAGCTCCAGCATCTCTTGCGGGGAGATGGTGTTGCCCACCGACTTGGACATCTTTTCGCCCTCGTAGGTGACCATGCCGTTGTGCATCCAGTAGTTGGCGAAGCCGTGGCCGGCGGCCGCGGACTGCGCCAGCTCGTTCTCGTGGTGCGGGAAACGCAGGTCCAGCCCGCCGCCGTGGATGTCGAAGTGGGTGCCGAGGTACTTGGTGGCCATGGCGGAGCATTCAAGATGCCAGCCCGGGCGTCCGCGTCCCCAGGGGCTCGGCCAGGACGCGGTGAGTGGATCGGTGTCCTTGTGCCCCTTCCACAGCGCGAAGTCCCGCGGGTCGCGCTTGCCGCGCGGATCCGCGTCGGTGGCCGCTTGCATGTCGTCGATGTTCTGGCGGGTCAGCGCGCCGTACTGCGGATAGGAACGCACGTCGAAGTACACGTCCCCGGAGCCGTCGGTGGCCGGGTAGGCGTGGCCGCGGTCGATCAGCAGCTGGATCAGCTCGTGCATCTCGGTGATGTGGCCGGTGGCGCGGGGCTCGTAGGTCGGGCGGCGCACGCCCAGCGTCTCGTAGGCGCGGGCGAATTCCTGCTCGAACCGGTAGCCCAGCGCGAACCATTCTTCGCGCCGCCTGTAGTACTCGTCGGCGGTGAAATCCTCGGCGAAGGAGTTCGCCGACTTTTCCAGGATCTTGTCTTCAATATCCGTCACGTTGCGCACCGTGGTGACCGCGAAGCCGCGGTACTCGAGCCAGCGCACCAGCACGTCGAAGACGATGGCGCTGCGCACGTGCCCTACGTGCGGCATGCCCTGCACGGTGGCGCCGCAGTAGTACAGCTTCACTTCACCGTCGGTCAGTGGCTGGAAGTCGCGTACGGAAGCGGATTTGGTGTCATAGAATCGCAGGCTCACGGTTTAAGGTTATCCGAAGAACCTGCCGCTTGCGTGCGGGGCTTGGAGCTCGCCGCGCTGAGCGCCGCCCCGCCAGCTTCCGGGATGGAGCCTACGGGCGTTCGTAGACCAGTGCGGTCGCGTAGGCGGTGATGCCTTCCCCGGCGCCTTCATATCCCAGCCCGTCGCTGGTGGTGGCGGTAATGCTCACCGGTGCTCCGGCCGCCGCGGAGAGCACGCGGTTGGCTTCCTCGCGGCGTGCGCCGAAGCGCGGGCGCCGCCCGACGAACTGCACCGCGATGTTACCGATCTCAAATCCTGCCTCGCGGACCAGGCGCGCCGCTTCGGTGAGCAGGCTGACGCCGCTGGCCCCGGCGAACTCCGGGCGGTCGACGCCGAAGTGGGTCCCCAGGTCCCCGATGCCGCTGGCGGAGAACAGTGCATCGCAGGCGGCATGGGCCACGGCGTCGCCGTCGGAGTGCCCTGACAGCCCGATGTCTTCCGGGAAGTACAGCCCGGCCAGCCACATTTCACGCTCCGGGTCGGTGCTTACGGCGTGGATGTCGATCCCGGTGCCGACGCGGGGCAGCAGCATGTCCTGGGGCTCATTCCTGTGGGGTGCTTCGGTGGTTGCGGCGGCCAGCTGTTCGGCGGCGGCCAGGTCATCCGGGTGGGTGACCTTCAGCGCCCGGGCGTCCCCTGCCACCACATGGACCGCGCCGCCGGCGGCGCGGACGATCGAGGCGTCGTCGGTGACCGCAGCGAGCTGCTCTTCGCTCAGCGTCCCGAGCCCGGCGTGCGCTTCGCGCAGCGTGGCGGCACTGAATCCCTGCGGGGTCTGCACCGCGCGCAGGGTCGAGCGGTCGGGGGTCTGGACCACCAGCTCGCTGCCGGCAGGGTCCGTAGCGACGACTGAAATGGTGTCGGTGACGGGCAGCGCGGGGATGGCCGCGTCGCAGCCGGGAACTTCCAGCTGCTCCAGCACCCGCTGGAACAACGCGGCGGGGGCGAAGGCGCGGGCGGCATCGTGGACGAGGATGAGCTCGGCATCCGGACAGACCTGAGCCAGCCCGTTGCGCACGGATCCGGCGCGGCTCGAGCCGCCGGGGGCGGTGCGCACCGAATCGGGGTAGCCACGCAGCGCTTCGGCCAGGCGGTCGTCATCGGGCGGGGTCACCACGATGACCTCGCGAATCCCGGGCACTTCCAGGATGCGGTCCACCGCGTGCTCGGCCAGGGATTTGCCGGCGATTTCCACCAGGGCCTTGGGGATTCCGGCGCCCAGCCGGGTGCCCATTCCCGCGGCCACCAGGATCACCGATGCGTTGCGCTGTTTCACTTGGTTCACAGGGAAGAGCTTATCGCGCCCGAGCGACGGCCACCGGCCGTCGGGTTAAATGCAAAACCGCGGGTGCGCATGATGCGCCCCGCGGTGTTGTCAGGTGATTCTTCCTAGGCGGAAGCCAGAACCTCGTCCAGCAACCCCTCGGCCTTGGTCTCGTCGAGATCCTTGGCCAGCGCCATTTCGCTGATCAGGACCTGGCGCGCCTTGGCCAGCATGCGCTTCTCGCCAGCGGAGAGGCCTCGGTCGTTCTCGCGGCGCCACAGGTCGCGGACAACCTCAGCCACCTTGATGACGTCACCGGAAGCAAGCTTCTCAACGTTCGCCTTGTAACGGCGCGACCAGTTGGTCGGCTCTTCGGTGAATTCAGCACGCAGGACATCGAACACATGGTTCAAGCCCTCCGGATCTACCACGTCTCGCACGCCAACCAGATCAATCTTGTCGGCGGGAACTTCGATAGTCAGGTCTCCCTGAGCTACGCGAAGCTTGAGATACATTTTCTCTTCGCCCTTGATCTTGCGCAGCTTGATCTCCTCGATCGTTGCAGCGCCGTGGTGCGGGTAGACAACAGTCTCGCCAACCTCAAAAACCATGTGGATAAACCCCTTTCCCACCTTCCAGTCTACCATGTCTGGCGCGGACGCCGGTTCCACCGTGCCCCGAATAACCGCGAAATCATGCGGAATTCCCTCTTCCAATCGCCGGAGGAACGTGGTATGAAAAGAGTGTGCACGTTGCCCACCTGACCCTTTCCCCATCGGGCAACTTGTCTACAAGCTGTCGAAAAGTGTGTGTTGCACGTCGCTAAATCGCGTCTTTGACCAAAAAACGGCTAGGCTTAGAGGTAATCGTGGTCAATACGGCTGTCTGCACTGATCCTTTGGTGCCGACCGTTTCACGCGGCCGCGAACCGAAGCATCTCATTATTCTCACCGAGGAGTTAGTGTCGTGATCACCGCACGCATGACCGTTGGACGCCGCGTTGCCGCGTCCCTCGCTGTGGCTGCCCTGGCATTCGGTGTCACCAGCTGTGGCGCCATCAACCAGCAGGCCACCGATATCGACTACGCAGCCAGCGACGGAATCAACGTCGACGTTGCCGATGCCGAGGTCCGCAACCTGATGTTCGTGACCAACGCCGAGGCCACCGACGCTCGCCTGATCGGCACCGTCGTCAACGACGGCAAGTCCGACCTGAGCCTTCAGATCAAGGCCGGCAACGCCTCGCCTGTAACCGTCAAGGTCGCCTCCGAGGGCCAGACCAAGCTGGAAGACGAGAAGAACAAGACCGTCATCAGCGACCTGGGCATCATGGCCGGCCAGCACGCCGACACCAAGTTCACCGTGTCCGGCACGACCGTAGACTTCTCGGTTCCAGTGGTTGACGGAACCCTGGCCGAATACCGCGACTTCGTTCCGGGCGGCTACGAGGCAAGCACCAACGAGCACCTGGTTCCAAGCCCTAAGTCCGAGTCCGGACACTAGGCTTCAGAACAGACGAACCCCGGCGGCGCCCACTGCACAGTGAGGCACCGCCGGGGTTTTCTGCTTGCCGACGGCCGCCGCCCGCAGCGGCTCCCGGCAGGGCAGTTCCTGCTAGGCCACGAACTTGTATCCCAGGCCGCGCACGGTCACCAGCAGTTCCGGCGCCGCCGGGTCGCCTTCGATCTTCGAGCGCAGGCGCTTGACGTGCACGTCCAGGGTCTTCGTGTCGCCCACGTAGTCGCTGCCCCAGACGCGGTCGATCAGCTGGCCGCGGGTCAGCACGCGTCCGGCATTGCGCAGCAGCATTTCCAGCAGTTCGAACTCCTTCAGCGGCATGGCCACCTCGGCGTTGTTGACCGACACGATGTGGCGCTCCACGTCCATGCGCACCGGGCCGGCGGTCACCACGTTGCTGACCAGCTCTTCGCTTTCGCCCTGGCGGCGCAGTACTGCCCGGATGCGGGCCAGCAGCTCGCGCGAGGAGTACGGCTTGGTGACGTAGTCGTCGGCGCCCAGCTCCAGGCCGACCACCTTGTCGATCTCCGAGTCCTTGGCGGTGAGCATGATGACCGGAACCTGGCTGTTCAGGCGGATCTGGCGGATCACCTCGGTGCCGGGCTGGCCGGGGAGCATCAAATCCAGCAGGACCAGGTCCGCGCCATGGCGTTCGAACTCGCTCACCGCGACAATCCCGTCGTCGGCGACCCTGACCTCGAATCCCTCCCGCTCCAGCAAATAGGACAGCGGGTCCGAAAGCGATTCCTCGTCCTCGACAATCAAGATGCGGGTCATCGGCGTCCTCCTTCACGGTCTTCCGCAGACGCGGCAACCGCTTGTTTCTTCTTCATATCTGCGGCCGGCTCAAGCGCTGCAGCCGGTTCTTCATCCATCATGGGAAGTCTGAGTGTGAACGTGGAGCCCTGGCCCGGCTGCGACCACAGCGACACCTCGCCGCCGTGGTTGGCCAGCACGTGCTTGACAATGCTCAGGCCCAGCCCGGTGCCGCCGGTCTGGCGCGAGCGGGCGCCGTCCACGCGGTAGAAGCGCTCGAATACGCGTTCCTGGTCCTCCGCTGAAATGCCGGGGCCCTGGTCGGTCACGGAAATCTGGGCGTAGCCGTCGCGTTGCCGCACCCCCACGCCCACGGTGGTGTTCGGCGGGGAGTAGCGGATCGCATTGTCGATCAGGTTGCGCAACGCGGTCATCAGCAGATCCGGATCCCCGTGGAGCTCTTCCTCCAGGCTGCCGCCCACCGAGACGGTGATGCCCTTTTCCTCTGCGAGCAGCTTGTTGCGGTCCACCGCTTCGGCGATGACCGGGGCGAGCTGGAACTCGCGGCCGTGGGTGATCGCGTCGCTGGACTGCAGCCGCGAAAGCTCGATGATGTCCTGCACCAAGGCTGCCAGGCGCCGTGATTCCTTGCCCATGCGCGTGGAGAAGCGCAGCACCGCCTGCGGGTCGTCGGCAGCTTCGCTGATCGCCTCGGCCAGCAGCGAGATCGCGCCGACCGGGGTCTTCAATTCATGCGAGACGTTCGCGACGAAGTCGTTGCGCATCGCCTCGGTGCGGGTGATCTCGGTGCGGTCGTCGGCCAGCAGCAGGATGTACTCGTCCCCCAGCGGGGCCACGCGCACATGCACGATCAGCTGCCCGGCACCCAGGGTCGCGCGCTGCAGCTCGTACTGGCTTTCGGCGATCACGCCGTCGGCGCGTACCTGGCGCACCAGCGCCAGCAGCTCGTCGTGCACCAGGGTGTGCCCGCGGACCAGGCCGTAGGCGTAGGAAGCGGGGTTGGCGCGGACCACTCCGTCGACGTCGTCGAGGATGACGAAGGCGCGCCCGATCACGGAGAGCACCGCGGCGGCGCCTTCCGGCAAGACTGGCTCGTCGACCTCGGGCAGCCGGGCGGTGCGGCTTTGCGAGAACCGGAAGGCCAAGATGCCCACGACTCCCAGCGCCAAACCGAGCACCGCGGCAATCAAGATCGAGATTACTTCGTTCACATCTTTAGACTATCTTTCATCCAAGGGACTTTTGTCCGCAGATGACGCGAAAACAGCCATTTCGGCGCGCTGTTCACCAAACGTTCACCTTTCCGGGAATAATCGTTAATCACCCGCTGGCATTCTGGATTCAGACCCTCCGCCATGCCCGAAAACAGAACCATGTTCACGCGGGCGTGAGCACCTTCCGAACCTTGAAAGGGAATATTACGTGCGCAAGGTATTTCAGGCCGATCTGCAGCAGATCGGCGAAGAGCTGATCGAGATGGCGAACCAGGTTGCCGTCGCCATGGACCGGGCGTGGGAATCGCTGGCCAACGCCGATGTGGAGCTGGCCCAGGAAGTGATCGCCGCCGATGCAAAGATCGACTTCCTGCAGAACCAGCTTGATGAGCGCGCCATCGACACCCTCGCGCTGCAGGGTCCGGTGGCTTCGGACCTGCGCATGATCGTCGGCTCGCTGCGCATGAGCGCCTCGCTGGAACGCATGGGAGACCTGGCCCGCCACCTGGCCCAGTTGACCCGCCTTCGTTTCCCGAGCCGTGCGTTGCCATCGGAAATCACCGGCACCTTCTCGCAAATGGCCCAACTCGACATCCAGATCGCCCAGGCCGTCGCGAAGCTCCTGGACACCCGCGACCTGCAGATTGCCCGCGACATCATCGAACTGAACCACCGCTTGGACGCCCTCCACGCCAGCGTGTTCACCCAGGTGGCCGACGAGGCCTGGACCGCGAATGCGCCGACCACCGTCGACGTGTCGCTGACCAGCCGCTATCTGGAGCGCTTCGGCGACCACGGCGTCTCCGTCGCCCGCAAGGTCACCTACCTGGTGACCGGTGAATGGGATCCGTCAGAGGTCTAGGCGCACCAAACCAGCTTGAACGCCGCGGGCGCCGGGGAGAATTCCCCGGCGCCCGCGGCGTCCTGGCTTAATCGACGGCAAGCCCCTGACGCGGCCCGGAAATCCGGCTTAAACGACTGTAGAGGCCACCTCGGCGGTTGGCCTCTACGGTCAATGTGTTCTGCGCATTCGCAGAGCACGGCGTCTAGGGAAGGCTTAGCCTTCGCACTCGACGCAGAATCCTACATTGCCCTCTTCACGTACAAGCTGTGAACGGTGGCGGATCAGGAAGCACGAACCACAGATGAATTCGTCGTCTTTCTGCGGAATGACCGTAACGGTCAGTTCCTCGTTGGACAGGTCTGCACCTGGCAGGTCCATGCCGTCGGTGTGATCGGTTTCGTCGAGCTCGCGCACCACGGACTTGGCGTCTGGTGCGTTGGCGGACTTAACCGCGTCCAGAGAAGCCTTGCGCGCCTCGGCAACGTCCGGGCGGACTTCGTCGTAATCAGTTGCCACGAATTGCATTCCTAACGTGAGCCATTGAGCCTATTCGAAATAGGAGATTACAGCATAGTAATACCAAAAAGACAATCCTTAGTCATGGTTTCGCTCACAGCCGGAGATTTCATGGCAACCTCCCGTTAAACAGCAACGGCGGCACCGCTGGCCAAGCTTGTGGGAGCTGGCCGGGGCGGTGCCGCCGAAAAGCCGGGTTGGCTAGCGGCCCTGGTTGGCGACTGCCTTGATGGCGTCAGCAGCGGCTTCTGGATCCAGGTAGGTTCCGCCGGCGGTGATCGGCTGGAAGTTGTCGTCCAGTTCATACACCAGCGGGATGCCGGTCGGGATGTTCAGTCCGGCGATGTCCTCGTCGCTGATGCCGTCCAGGTGCTTGACCAGTGCGCGCAGCGAGTTGCCGTGCGCGGTCACCATGACGGTCTTGCCTGCGGACAGGTCGGCCTTGATGTTGTTCTCCCAGTACGGCAGCAGGCGCTCGAGGACGTCCTTGAGGCATTCGGTGCGCGGTGCGTCGTCGCCCAATGCGGCGTAACGCTCGTCGCCGATCTGGCTGAACTCGGAGTCGTCGGCCAGCGCCGGCGGCGGGGTGTCGTAGCTGCGGCGCCACTGCATGAACTGGTCCTCGCCGAATTCGGCCAGGGTCTGGGCCTTGTCCTTGCCCTGCAGCGCACCGTAGTGGCGCTCGTTCAGGCGCCAGTCGCGGTTGACCGGGATCCACGAACGCCCGGCGGCTTCCAGTGCCAGGTTCGCGGTGACGATGGCGCGGGTCAGCAGCGAGGTGTGCAGAACCTCAGGCTTGTAGCCTGCCTCGGCCAGCAGCTGGCCGCCGCGGGCGGCCTCTGCGCGACCCTTTTCGGTCAGCGACACGTCGTACCAACCGGTGAAAAGGTTCTTTTCGTTCCATTCGCTCTGTCCGTGGCGAAGCAAAATCAAAGTGTGGCTCATGATTTCCATCTTATCCAATGGCGGGGCATCTCCGGCTGAACGTTACCGCCGAACGCAAAACCCGGGCCGCGACATGTATTACATGCTGCGACCCGGGTTGAGCCGAAAACTTCGCCGGAGGACCGGGCTAGTAGTTGTACCAGCCGCCGCCTTTGCCGCTCACTGCGGGCTTCACGTCGGCCAGGTAGACGCAGGCGACGCAGGCGCCGATCAGCTGGAGGAATCCGCCGCTGCCGGCGCTGAGCACGGACAACGCCGCGACCACGGCACTGCCGACGGTCAGCGCGGTCCAGAAGCCCTTGGTGCGCTTGCCCTCCTGGGCGAAGCGGTCTGCCGGGTGGCGCAGGCAATCAACCACTGCCCAGACGGCCAGCACCAGGATGACAATCCCGAGGGCGCGCAGCATGTAGGCCTCGATCAGGAACGCAAGATTCATGAATTGCATGTTTTCACCTTACCGTCGACTCGTGCTCCGCGCTTCACATGCCACGCGACTGATATCCGAGCTGGCCTCAGATCCGTTCCAGCGCCTGGGACAGGTCGTTCCACAGGTCTTCCACGTCCTCGATGCCCACCGAAAGGCGGATCAGGTTCGCCGGGACAGTGGCCGGCTCCGAGGCGTGCCGGGCACGGCGTTCAGCCAGGGTTTCAACCCCGCCCAGCGAGGTGGCCGCGGTGATCAGGCCGAAGCCCGCGACCACCGCATCCGCCTCCTGCGCGGCGGACCCGACTTCGAAGGCGATGACCGAGCCGAAGCCGTCCATCAGCTCGCTGGCCCGCGCATGGCCGGGATCCTGCGGCAGGCCCGGGTAGCGCACCACATTGACCTTCGGGTGCGCGGCCAGGCGCTCGGCGAGCAGCTGGCTGTTGGCCTGCGAGCGCTCCAGCCTGACGGCCATGGTGCGCACCCCGCGCAGCGCCAGGAAGACGTCCATCGGGGAGGCGATCGCCCCGTGCAGGGTGCGGTAGCCGTGCAGCTTGGTGTGCAGCGTTTCGTCGCGGGTGGCCAGCGCGCCCATGATGACGTCCGAATGACCCGACAGATATTTGGTCACCGAGTGCACCACCAGGTCCGCGCCCAGTTCCAGCGGCCGCTGCAGCAGCGGGGTGGCGAAGGTGTTGTCCACGATGCCCAGCACGCCCTGCGCCTTGGCGGAGGCCAGCAGCGCCGGAAGCTCGGCGACTTCCAGCATCGGGTTGGTGGGAGATTCCAGCCACAGCACGTCCGCGCCCTGCAGCGCGCCGAGCACCTGCTCGGTGTCGGCGACGTCCACCGGGCGCAGGGTGAAGCGCCCGGCAGTTTCCAGTTCCTTGGCCAGGCCCAGCGTGCCGTTGTAGGAGTGGGCCGGCAGCACCATGGTCCCGCCCTCGGGCACCAGGCTCAGCGCCGCGGCGATCGCCGCCATGCCAGAGGAGAATACCAGCGCCGGGAGCTCGGAGCGCTCCAGCGCGCCGAGCACCTGCTCGAAGGGATCCCAGGTGGGGTTCGAGAACCGCGCGTAGACCTTTTCGCCTGCAGCGGCGATCCCCTGCGAGTGGTAGGTGGAGGTGAAGGTCACCGGGTGGTTGACCGGAGCGTCCAGCCCATGGGCCGGACGTCCCCCGGCCACGATCAAGGTCTTGGGATCCCAAGAGGCAACAGGGGCGGCGGATTCTGCGGGGTTGGTCATATCCACCAGATTACGCCTGGCGTTTGTCTGCGTCCCGAAGCGTTTCACTTCATTTCATCGCACGGGATCCACAGGCAGGTTCGTTAGGCTAGTGGGGTGAGTATCGATTCGTCCGCCCCTGCCCGCGGCCTGTTCATTGTCTTTGAAGGCGGCGACGGCGCCGGCAAGTCCACCCAGGTCCAGCGCACCAGCCAGTGGCTGCGGGAGCGCAACGCCACCGTGCTGACCACCCGCGAACCGGGCGGCACGCAGATCAGCGAGGAGCTGCGCGCCCTGGTGCTGGAGCACGGGCACGGAGAGATCGACGCCCGAACCGAGGCCCTGATGTACGCCGCGGCCCGCGCGGCCCACGTCCAGCAGGTCATCATCCCGGCGCTGGAAGCCGGCACCCACGTGGTCTGCGACCGTTTTGTCGATTCCTCCCTGGCCTACCAGGGCGTGGGGCGCGAGCTCGGCGTGGAGGCTGTCGCGTCCATCAACAATTTCGCCACCGGCGGCCTGGCCCCGGACGCCACCATCCTGCTGGACATCTCCGCGGCCGACGGCCGTTCCCGGCGCATCGCCGGCACCGGCGGCGTCGAGGAATCGGACCGGCTGGAATCCGAGCCGGATGCCTTCCACAACCGCATCCGCACCGCCTTCGCGGACCTGGCCGCCAAGTCGCCGGAACGCTACCTGGTGCTCGACGCCAACCAGGGCATCGAGCAGCTGCAGGCGCAGATCACCGCGCATCTGGAGGACCTGCTGTGATCCGCCCGGTCTTCGCGGACCTGGCAGGCCAGCAGCGTGTCATCACCACGCTGACCGAGCAGGTCGACCAGGGCGACCCCACCCACGCATGGCTGTTCACCGGTCCCCCGGGTTCCGGGCGCACCACCGCCGCACGCGCCTTCGCCGCGGCGCTGCAGTGCACCCAATCCCCCGCCGGCTGCGGCGCCTGCCCCACCTGCGTCAGCGTCGTTGCCGGCAAGCACCCGGATGTCACCTTCATCTCGACCGAGAAGTTTGAGTACCAGGTCAGGGACGTGCGGGAGATCATCACCCAGGCCCAGGACAAGGCTTCCCAGGCCCGCTGGCGCATCATCATCATCGAAGACGCCGACCGCATGTCTGAGCGCAGCGGCAACGTGATGCTCAAGGCCATCGAGGAACCACCGGCGAACATGATCTGGATCCTGTGCGCGCCGTCCCCGGCCGACGTGCTGGTCACCATCCGCTCGCGCTGCCGCGCAGTGAACCTGTCCATCCCCTCCACCGAAGAGGTCGCCCAGCTGCTGGTCCGCCGCGACGGACTGGACCTGGAACTGGCGCGCTTCGCCGCCCGCGCCTCGCAGTCGCACATCGGCGTGGCCCGCCTGCTGGCCCGCGACGAACAGGCCCGCATCCAGCGCGAGAAGGTCGTCACCCTGCCTTTGCGCGTGACCACCCTGCCGCAGGCCATGGAGGCCGCCGCGGAGATCTCGAAGCTGTCGGCCGAGCGCGCCGAGCACATCACCGGCGCCGACCTGCAGCACAAGGTCGCCGAGCTGCGCAAGGCCAACGGCCTGGGCGAGGAGGAGAACATCCCCGCCGGGCTGCGCGGGCAGTTCCGCGAGCTGGAAGAGAACGCCAAGCGCTTCGCCCGGCGCGCCAGCTTCGACGCCATCGACCGCACCCTGACGGACCTGACCACTTTCTTCCGCGACGTGCTCAGCTTGCAGCTGCACACCCAGGTCGAGCTGGTCAACGAGCACCTGCGCGAGAAGCTCAACGCCTTCGCCGCCCACCAGAGCCGCGAAAAGACCCTGTCGCAGATCGACGCGATCGATGAAACCCGCCGGCGCATCGCCGCCAACGTCAACCAGCTCATGGCGCTCGAGGCCCTCATGGCCCGGCTGCTGCAGAACCCCGGCCGCCGCTAGCTTCCCGGATTCCCCCACCCGGACTGCGCATCCACCTCAAGGAGACCACCATCTTGTCCGCACGACGCAACCTGTACCGCCTGTCCGCCACGGCCGCCGCGCTCGCCCTGGGATTGACCGCCTGTGCGCCGACCTCCGGCGAGGACGGCGCGGGCAACGCAGCCGACGCCACGAAGACCGAGGTCCCTGCACTTCAGCAGTACTACACCCAGCAGGTTGATTGGGAAAAGTGCGGCAGCACCATCGAATGCGCTGACATCGAGGTCCCGCTGGACTACGCGGCACCGGAAAAGGACAGCATCACGCTGGCGCTGAACCGCCGCGCCGTCGACGGCGCGCAGGGCAACCTGCTGGTCAACCCCGGAGGCCCGGGCGGCTCGGGGCTGGACATGGTCGCCGAATCGGTCCAGCTGATGCTCAGCAACGACCTGCAGCGTGCCTACAACATCATCGGCTTCGATCCCCGCGGCGTGGGGCAGAGCACCCCGGTGACCTGCCAAACCGACAAGGAAATCGACGCTAGCCGCCAGGAGAACCTCAAGGCCTGGGATCCGGCGGACCGCGACGAGGTCGAGGCCGATACCGAGGACTACGCCAAGGACTGCGCGGAAAACACCGGAGACCTGCTCGGACATGTGGACACCGTCTCCGCGGCCAAGGACATGGACATCATCCGCGCCGTGCTCGGCGACACCCAGCTTGACTACCTGGGCTACTCCTATGGCACCTTCCTCGGCTCCACCTACGCCGACCTCTTCCCGCAGAAGGTCGGCCGGTTCGTGCTGGACGGCGCCATGGACCCGCTGGCCACCGCGCAGCAACTGACCCTGGCCCAGGCCCAGGGCTTCGAAGGCGAGATCGACGCCTGGCTGCAGAACTGCCTTGAAGGCGAGAACTGCCCGTTCACCGGAAATCTCGACGAGGCCAAAACCCAGCTGCAGGACTTCTTCGCGCGCATCGAAGAGCAGCCGCTGGAGTCCTCTGACGGGCGCACCGTGCCGATCATCGACTTCATCAACGGCTTCATCATCCCGCTGTACGACGACATGAACTGGCCGTACCTGACCCAGGGCATGGCCGCGGCCATGCAGGGCGACGTGGACCAGATCCTGTACTTCTCCGACCTGTCCGCCGACCGCCAGGAAGACGGCAGCTACGGATCCAACTCGACCGATGCGTTCACCGCGGTCAACTGCCTGGACCGCCCGATGGACGCGAGCGAGCAGGCCATGGAGGCTGACGCCAAGGCGCTGGAAGAGGCCTCCCCGACGATCGGCAAGTACTTGGCCTACGGCGAGCTCACCTGCGACAAGTGGAGCTACAAGGCCACCGGCCAGCCCGAGTCGCTGGACGCTCCGGGGTCCAATCAGATCCTGGTGGTCGGCACCACCGGCGACCCGGCCACCCCCTACGCCTGGTCGCAGTCGCTGGCCGAACAGCTTCAGAACGCCACCTTGCTGACCTACGAGGGCCACGGCCACACCGCGTACGGACGCTCCAACCAGTGCATCACCGACGCCGTGGACGGCTACCTGATTGACGGCAAGGTCCCCGAAGCGGGCACCGTCTGCTAATTGGCAGCGCGAATTCGCCCGTCGTTTTGACGTTGCTAGTTCTACTTGGATAAAGTTACACAGTGCCTGCTTGCAGGCGCAGGCCTCCTTAGCTCAGGGGTAGAGCAGCTCCCTCGTAAAGAGCAGGTCGCCGGTTCAAATCCGGCAGGGGGCTCGATGGGAAGAAGACCTCGGGATTGTGCGAGCACAGTCCCGGGGTTTTTCGCATATCGCCTAATTGCCGATTTCGCCCTTTCGCCGCAAATCAATGAGCTGACTTCCACATCAAGTGGGACTTGAATCGCGATCTAGCATCTCTCCCCCATCAGTCTCCGGGATAGTGCACCGACATCGCCCTTGAGTAGCTGCGGCAACCGGAAGTTCGCGGAGCAAGTCCGCATAACAATCCCTACCAGCACACCCATGCTCACTCGACCAGAATCCGATTATTGTCCCCATGTCTGGCACATTAGATGCAAATACTGTTATTGGGTCAAATAAAGGGGCATTAGCATGGATTCGTGCTAACGCGGCAATACTGACCACATTACTGGAGGTTCGTAGGCGATGCCGCAAAACGACAAACTGCTGGCACAGTCCATTCGACACCGGAGAATAGAACTGGGCTATTCCCAGGAAGAGCTCTCCGAGCAGTTGGGCATTTCACGGAAGCAGATCAGCTCCATGGAAAATGGAAAGTTCGGAACGCTGGCGATCTTAGGAGAAGTACTCGACGCATTGGGCCTCGAACTACTGGCAGCGCCACGAGAACTTCGTGAAACACGCGTACTGAAAAATGAACTCCTGACTCGCACCGCGGGTCTTGCCGCATCGCGAGTGAAACGACAGCAGCCATGACGGAAATGCTGATGGTCCACCTCAACGGAGTACACGTGGCTAATCTCCTTCCGGACGAAATGGGCGGTGCGGCGCTGCAATATCTTTAGTCCGCAGTTGACCAGTACGGCCCGTTGCATCCATTGCTATCTGTCCGCCTTCCAGTGCGCCAAGAGCCATATCCGACGGTAGCCACCGACATCTTCTTGGCCGGATTGCTACCTGAAGATCCGATTAGGACCAGTCTGGCTAATAGCGCACGCGTAGCTCCCGGAGATATCTACGGAATGTTGCGGGCCTATGGCAGGGAATGCGCGGGTGCCACACAAGTACTCGATTCCAGCGATTCGCAGCTCAGCGGCCAAGACGTATTGTGGCGGACTCCTGACGAACTGCCCATCGATCTAGCCGAGCTCCCGACAGCACCGTTGGGGACTTCAATTGATCGACGAGTCCGCGTCAGTCTGGGTGGCGTGCAAGGCAAGTTGTTGGTGGTCAAGGACGGCGACAGAATCGGGGTACCGATTGACGGCCGCCCTTCAACACACATATTGAAGCCAGCCAGGCTAAAGGAAGACGGATCAGAACTCTGGCCCGGCATTGCCCAGCTGGAGACTTTCGCGCTCAAACTGCTGAACCATACGCAACTTATCGCCAACGGCGTCGAAGCGGCGGAAGCAGAAGTTCTGGACATCCAAGGCCGTAAGGCGATCTTGGTTCGAAGATACGATCGGGAAGTTGCTCCTGACACCGGGGTGGTCAGAAGAATCCACCAGGAAGACTTTTGCCAAGTGCTGGGCATTACCGCCAAATATCAGCAAGTTGCCCACGGGTCGCCAAACCTTGTTCAGGTCGCAGAAGCACTCAAAGCACACGCATCGAAACCACTTCCGGAAATCATCAAACTGCTGAAAATGCTCGCATGCAACATGGCCATCGGAAATTGCGACATGCACGCACGAAATATTTCGCTACTGCTCCAAAGAAACGGCGTCAGCCTCGCACCAGCATATGATGTTGTGCCAACTGCCGTCTGGCCTGACCTTGACCGCGAGCTTTCACTGCGCATTGGCGGCGAAGCATTCTTGGACGACTTAACGGCAGACCATCTATTGGCAGAAGCAATGAGTTGGGGACTCAGATCCGCAGCCGCGTCCCGGCAAGTGCGCATAGTTCTCGATGCTCTTGCCAGCGCGATTCCATTGGTAACCCATCAGGCGCAGGACGAGGGATGGTGGCATCCACTCTTCAATGAAGCCACCAAGGGTCTACACCGAAGAATTGAAATGCTCACTCCCGCATGATCGGTAGGAGCGCAAACAGCGTTCCTTCACCTCGTCCGCGAATTCACTAATTCGTGTCACAAAGGCACCCTTCGTAGCCGCGTTTTTACGAAAGTGCCATATATCTGCCCCTGCACGACAACTAGATGGGCAAATGCAGCGAGCAGTGCAAAACACGTAGCAAGCAGGTCGCCGGTTCAAATCCGGCAGGGGGCTCCATGTGAAGAAAAGGTCCTTGGTTTCAGCTGAAACCAAGGACCTTTTCGCATCCGCAGTGGGTGCTAGGCGAAATCTGCGGTGGCCGGGTCGGCGGCGATACGGCCTTCGGCTCCCCGGTCCAGGCCGTTGATCGCGGCCAGGTCCTCGTCATCCAGGGTGAGCTGCAGCGAGGCGAAGTTCTCGATGATGCGCGCATCGGTCACGGACTTCGGGATGACCACGTTGCCCAGGGCCAGGTGCCAGGCGATGACCACCTGCGCCACGGAGGCCTTGTGCTTTTCGGCGATCTTCACCAGAACCGGGTCGGTCAGGAGGTCGCCGCCCTGGCCCAACGGGGACCAGGACTCGTGCAGGATGCCGTGCTGCGCCTCGTAGGCGCGCAGTTCGGACTGCGGGAAGTACGGGTGGGTTTCCACCTGGTTGATTACCGGGCGCACGCCGGTCTCGGCGTAGAGCTCTTCCAGCGCCTCGATGGTGAAGTTGCAGACGCCGATGGACTTGGCCTTGCCGTCCTTCTGCAGCTGGATCAAGGCCTTCCAGGTGTCCACGTAGGTGCCGCGCTTGGGCTGCAGCCAGTGGATCAGGTACAAGTCGACGTAGTCCAAGCCCAGACGCTGCAGCGACGCGTCGGCGGCGGCCAGGGTGTTCTCGTAGCCCTGGTCGGCGTTCCACACCTTGGTGGTGATGAACAGTTCTTCGCGCGGGACGCTGGATGCGGCAATGGCGCGGCCGACGCCTTCTTCGTTGCCGTAGATCTTGGCGGTGTCGATGTGGCGGTAGCCCGCATCGATGGCCTTGCCGACCACGATTTCAGCCTCGGCGTCAGGCACCTGCCATACGCCGTAGCCGAGCTGGTCGATGGTGTTTCCGTCGTGGAATTTCAGTTCTGGAACAGTTTGGGTCATGCACTTAATCTAGTGCATCCCCAGCCCTGGCCGCAGGGATTTTCAGGAACATCGTAAGGTAGCTTTACTTGAGCGCTTCCAAAAGCTGTGCGGCCCGGTTGACGTCCTCTTTCACGATCTGGGCGCGGTGCACAACAGACAGGACATTGATCGGCGAACCGGCTTCAGCCTGCATGCGCATCATGGCGATCACCTGGGCGGTGGTCGCCAGGTCGTTGGCAGACTTGGTCAGCGAGCGGTGCACGCTGGCGGTGGCCTGCGGAATCACCTCATCCTCGCTGGGAGTGATCCGCTGGGCATCGGTGCACAGCTGGCGCACCACCGGTAGCAGATCGGCCATCTCGTTAGCCGGCTTCACCAGCTGGTTGTAGACCTCGACGTCGTTGATGCCTTCGAGCACCTGGAATATGCGATCCAGGGATCGGGTGAAGCGATCGTGGGCACGGCGCCACACGCCCTCGCCCAATTCGCGGTTTGCAGCACGCTGTGCACGCAAACGTGAGAAGAATGCCATCGCTCTACTTTGCAGTTTGTCGTTTCAAGTCAGTATCAAGCCTACCGGTCGGTATCGCCTTGCTGTATATCGAAATGTCACAGTCGGCCCCCAACGGAAGGACGGGCAACCACCTTGTGGTTGCCCGTCCTTGCCGGGGGTTGCGCGACGTCAGCAGCAGCGCCCCTGCGGGTTCTTGTCCTGCCAGTCGGAGTAGTCCTTCCAGAACGCCCGCTCGGTCATCGGGGTCTGCCCCGGATGGGTCCGCGCATGGTGTTCAAGGTAGTGCTGGTACTTGTCGGCTCCCAGCACCCCGTCGACAAACCGCTTCGCCTGGCCCAGGCGTTCACGCAGGCCGGCCATCGCTAGTGCCCGCCCCGGTGGATCCGGTGCTCCGGGGGAACCTGCTTCCAGGCCGCCGCCAGCTCCTTCTCGGCAGGGCTGGAAATCAGCCCCGACGGAGCGTACATCCTGGATTCGACCACCGGATCCTCGGTGTCCTCGCCTCCGCCATTGATCTTTGCCTTCACCGTGGCGACGATGGCCGAGGTGATGACCACGGCGGTCAGGATCAGGAAGACCACGGACAGCCAGCCCTGGACACCGGTATTGCGGACCACAGCTTCCATGGCTTCGACGGTCTTGGCTGAGCCCAGCGAGGTCTCGCCGGCGGCCAACGCGTCCTTGTATGCGAAGTGGTTGGCGAAGTAGCCGACCTTCACATCCGGGGAGAAGATCTTCTGCCAGCTGGCGACGAACGTGACCACCACGGCGAAGGCCAGCGGCAGCACCACCACCCACAGGTACTTGAACTGGTTGCGCTTGGCCATGATGGCCATGACAACCGCCAGCGCAATGGCCGCAAGCAACTGGTTGGAGATGCCGAACAGCGGGAAGAACGTGTTGATGCCGCCCAAGGGGTCTGTCACGCCGAGGATCAGGATGTATCCCCAGCCAGCCACCATGATGGCGGTACACACCCAGACGCCCGGACGCCACGAGTTGTCCTTGAACTTCGGGAGGAAGTTGCCGATGGTGTCCTGCAGCATGAAGCGTGCCACGCGGGTGCCGGCGTCGACGGCGGTCAGGATGAACAGCGCCTCGAACATGATCGCGAAGTGGTACCAGAAGCCCATCATTGCGGTGCCGCCGAACCATTGGTGCATGATGTGGGCGATGCCCACGGCGAGCGTCGGTGCGCCGCCGGTGCGCGAAACCACACTGTTCTCGCCGACGTTGTTCGCCAGCTCGTTCAGCGTGCCCGGTTCCAGGTTCACCCCGGCCAGCCCCAGCGAGTTCACGAAGGCCACCGCGGTTTCCACGGTGCCGCCGGTGGCGGCCGAGGACGCGTTCATCGCGAAGTACACGCCGCGGTCGATGGAGATCGCCGCGACCAGCGCCATGATGGCCACCATGGATTCCATCAGCATGCCGCCGTAGCCAAGGAAACGGGTCTGCTTCTCCTTCTCGACAAGCTTCGGGGTGGTGCCCGAGGAGATCAGCGCGTGGAAGCCGGACAGCGCGCCGCAGGCGATCGTCACGAACAGGAACGGGAACAGGTGCCCTGCCACCACCGGTCCGTCGTTGCGCGAGGCGAACTCGGACACGGCCGGGACGCTGATCTGCGGCTGGACCACCAGGATCGCCACGGCCAGCAGCAGTATCACGCCGATCTTCATGAACGTCGACAGGTAGTCGCGCGGAGCCAGCAGCAGCCAGACCGGCAGCACCGCGGCGATGAAGCCGTAGATGATGATGGCCCAGGCGATGGTGGTGCGGTCCAGGTGGAAGAGCTCGGCGCCCCACGGCGACTCGGCGATCCAGCGTCCGGAGATGATGGCGAACATCAGCAGCGCGAAGCCGATGATCGACACTTCCAGCACCTTGCCCGGGCGGATGAAGCGCAGGTAGATGCCCATGAACAGCGCGATCGGGATGGTCAGCCCGACCGAGTAGACGCCCCATGCGGATTCGCCCAGGGCATTGACCACCACGAGCGCCAGGATGGCGGTAATGATGATCATGATCGCCAAGGTGGCGATCAGCGCGGCGGTGCCGCCGATCAGGCCGAGCTCCTCACGGGCCATCTGGCCCAGCGAACGGCCGCCGCGGCGCATGGAGAAGAACATGACCAGGTAGTCCTGGACTGCTCCGGCCAGCACTACGCCGACGATGATCCAGATGGTGCCCGGCAGGTAGCCCATCTGGGCTGCCAGGATCGGCCCGACCAGCGGGCCTGCGCCGGCGATGGCGGCAAAGTGGTGGCCGAAGAGCACACGCCGGTCGGTGGGCACGTAGTCGCGGCCGTTGTTGATGCTTTCGGCCGGGGTCGCGCGGAAGTCGTTGGGCTTGGCGATCTTGCGCTCGATGAACTTCGAGTAGAAGCGGTAGGCGATCAGATAGGTCGCCACCGCGGCGAAGACGAACCAGATGGCGTTGATGGTCTCGCCGCGGGAGAAAGCCAGCATGGACCAGGCGATGCCGCCGACCAGCGCAATGGCGACCCACACCGCGATGCGCAGCGGGGTCCAGCGCTTCTCTTCCTGTTCGGCCACATCCGGATCCACGCCGGCTGGGGGCAAGGTGTTCTGGGTACTCACTCGGAGCAACCTCCTCGTAGGGGACAAGCGATGCACGTGACCCGCGGCTATGCCGCAGGTCACGATGTTGGGGATATGCCTGTCACTCTACGCCCACCCGATGGGGACAAATCAAACTTCGATGACAATTTTTCCGGTATGCACGCCGGAGTCGAAATATTCATGGGCCCTGGCCAGTTCGGAAAATTCAAAGGACTTGCCGACGTTCAGCTCCAGCTTGCCCTCCGACAGCAAGGGCATCACGCGCTGCACTGTCTCCTGGATGATCTCCGACTTCTCGGACAGCGGCCTGGTCCGCAGCGTGGTGCCGATGATCCTGGCGCGCTTGGCCAGCAGCAGTCCCAGGTTCAACTCCGCCTTGGCACCCTGCTGCAGTCCGATGACTACCAGCCGGCCTCCGACGGCGAGCGCCTTGAGGTTCAACTGCAGGTACTTGGCGCCGACCACGTCCAGGATCAGATCCACCCCGCGTCCGCCGGTCAGTTCCTTGACGCGTTCCAGGATGTCCTCCTCCTTGTAGTTGATCCCCGCATCCGCGCCCAGCCGCGCGCAGTACTCCAGCTTGTCGGCCGAGGACGCGGTCACGTAGACGGTAGCCCCGGCGGCCTTGGCCAGCTGGATCGCCATGGAACCGATGCCTCCGGCGCCGCCGTGGACCAGCAGGCTCTGCCCCTGGCCCAGCCCGCCTTCCAGGAACAGGTTGGACACCACGGTGGCGGCCACCTCGGGCAGCGCGGCCGCGTCGGTGAAGGACATGCCGTCGGGGATGCGGATCAGCAGTTCCTGGGCGACGTTGACGTACTGGGCGTAGCCGCCGCCGGCCAACAGTGCGGCCACCCGGTCCCCGAGGTTCCACCCGGTGACGCCCTCACCCAGTGCCGCAACGGTTCCTGACACTTCCAGTCCGGGGATGTCGCTCGCGCCGGGCGGCGGCGGATACACGCCGCGGCGCTGCTGGACATCGGCCCGGTTGAGCCCGAAGGCCGCGGTCTTGATCAGCACCTCCCCCGGGCGCGCCGCAGGCACTTCACGCTGCTGCGCTTCGATCACTTCCGGGCCGCCGGCTTCGCGGTAAATATAGGCGTTCATAACGTCGTTCATCGTTGCCAATTCCTGTCCCTAGCTATTCATGCCGTATAATTTTTCGGGTTGGATGGTTGTCCGAGCGGCCGAAGGAGCTGGTCTTGAAAACCAGTAGGCGGCAACCCCGTCTCATGGGTTCAAATCCCATACCATCCGCGTGAGTAGAAACCTCCGGTTCTCGGTTCCCCGAGTTCCGGAGGTTTTTCATTCCACGGGAACTCCTTGGAACCTACGGCTGCATCTCATAAGCGGGTGCGCCGTGCTCCAGCTGCAGCTCGTTGTAGGGAAGCCCCACGAGCCGGGCGACCTCGTTGACCACATACTGCGCGTCCTGCAAGGTTCTGGCCGCGGGGTTTTCGATGCTCCCGGCCTGGGCGGCGATGGCCGTGCCCCACTGCACCGAGGACAGCTGCAAGCCCAGCACGAAAATCCCCCGGTGCGCCATCCCCTCGCTGTTGACCAGCCGGTAGGGCTGTCCCACCACGTCGAAGCCGCTGCCCGGCAGCACCTCGCCTTCGGCGTTGTTCCAGGTGTGCACCCGGGCCACATGCTCGGACAGCAGCTGGGTGATCAGCGGGGTGTCGTTCTGCAGGACGCGGTTGGCGGGCATCATGGCCTCGCACAGCGTCCGGGCGGTGTGCACTTCCGAATCTACCCAGGGTGATGAGGCGGTGAACTGGCCATTGACCTCGTCGAAACCGAATTCCGGATCCGGCCCGACGAAGGTCACCAGTCCGGCGCGCGACAGCGCGAGCAGCTGCTCGATGCGCTGCAGCGGCGGTCCGGAGGACAGTCCTTCAACCAGCGGCTCGAAGTGCGCCTGCACTTCCTCGATGCGTGACTGCTCGTCCAGGATCCCATTGGCGACCAGATCCTTGATGACCATGCGCCCCAGGTTCATGGTCATGATGGCGCGGGAGAGCGGATCTTCCAGTCCGGCGGCGCTGCGCCGCGCGTTCTCCTGCATGTAGTCGCGTACCGCCTGCTGGTACTCCTCGCTGGAGCCGAAGCCCACCTCGTCGAAGGGGCGGGCCAGGGCCGGCACGTCCAGCCATTTGATCTCCGGGAAGCCGGCGATGAATTCGCGCAGCTTGCCCAGCCAGACCTGGCTGCCTTCGTGGTGCTCAGCGTCCAGGATCGCCTCGAGCGACCTGATGAATTCGGCGGCCGGAATCTCCCAGCGGCCGTCGCAGTTCACGGCGCACTGGCGGTAGTAGGCCAGCAGGATGTCGCGGTGCAGGCTCGGCCAGATATGCCGGGAGAAGACCAGCGCCGCCTCCGGGTTCCCGGCGCGCGCCTCGGCCAGCCTGCCGATGAGCTCTTCCGCGTCGAAATGGTGCAGGCTGATCTCGTCCGGGATGAACTGGTCCACCACAGGCTTGCCCCAGTACGGCGTTCCGCGGCGCGAGGCGACCACCAGCTGCGGTTCACGCCCGGAGGCCACGTACTCGAACCGGGAGCCGGGCTCGTCGCCGACTTCCCGGAAGATGCCTCCGCGGCCAGCGGTCAGCTCCGCCATGCCGTCGAAGAAGTTCAGCCCCAGTCCCCTGACCAGTGCGGGCTGGCCCGCGGCGAACTGCGAGTAGTCCAGGTCCGCTGGCACGTTCGGGGGCATGTAGGTGGCACCGGACTGGGCGGCCGAACGCTGCAGCTGCTTCTGCCACGGGTTCAGTTCCGCGCTCTGGTGCCCCAGGGCGAGCACCACTCCGTCGGCTTCCAGTGTTTCAGCTGTGCCTTGCCCTTCCGGGCCGCGGCGGAATTCCACGCGGTAGCCGTTCGCTTCGGGGCGCACGGCCACGACCTCGGCCTGCACATGGGAAATTTCGAAGCCGGGGTGCGCGGCCAGGATCGCGGCACTCGTGTCGTACACGTGCTCCAGGTATTCGCCGTAGAGCGCGCGGGCAGGATAGGTGCCGTCCTGGATGCCGTGCAGCTGCGCAGCGTGGGCTTCGCTCATCCGCTTGCCGTCCCCCTGCGCGGCGACGAACTGGCGGAAGCTCAGCCCGGGTTCGCTGCCCCGGCGTTCCGGGGCCACCGTGGGGAAGGAGGCCGGAGTGTTCATCAGGAAGTGGTCCGACTGCTTCGGGCTCCAGACATGGCCCGAGCCCGGACGGTACGGATCGAAAACTGTCACGCGCACACGCACCGCCGCATCGGGAAGCTTCTGGGCCAGTGCGGCGAGGCGCTCGACAACGCTCGTGCCGCGCGGCCCGGCTCCGACGATGGACAGGCTGAACTCGGGTCGGGGGTTCTGCGTCAAGGTGCTCACACTCCTAGGGTATTACCCTCCGGCGCACGTTCCGCACCGAGCCTTAGACTGTGAGCATGACTGACCGCGCTTCCACCGCCGCCCATCTGCCCGATACCTATACCTGGCTCGAGGGAATCCACGATGCAACCGCCTTGGACTGGGTCCGACGGCAAACCGAACGCACCGAGGCCGAGTTGTACGACACCGAGTTCGACGGCACCGTCCAGCGCATCAAGACCGTGCTGGATTCCCAGGACCGCATCCCGATGGTCACCAAGCGCGGGAACCACTACTACAACTTCTGGCGCGACGCCGAGCACCGCCTGGGCTTGTGGCGCCGCACCACCTGGGATTCCTACCTGACGGACTCGCCCCGATGGGAAACCCTGCTGGACCTCGACGCCTACGCCGAGCAGCAAGGCAGCGAGTGGCACTTCGCCGGCTCGCAGCTGCTGCGTCCCGCCGAAGGCGAACCGCACCGCCGTGCCCTGATCCGGCTCAGTCCCGACGGCGGCGACCAGGTGCGGGTGCGCGAATTCGACCTGGATGCCCTCGACTTCCCGGAGGACGGCTTCGACCTGCCCGTCGCCAAGACCAACGTCTCCTGGATCGATGCGGACACCCTGCTGGTCGGCTCCGCCACCACCGAGGCGAACACGACGCGCTCCACCTACGCCAGCACCCTGCGGCGGCTTTCCCGTGGGGCGGACCTCGAAGCCGCCGAGGTCGTCTACGAGGTGGATCTGGCGCACGTGGCAGCTTTCGGCTACTTCGACTCCACCCCGGGATTCGAGCGGATCGTCACCACGGATGCCATCGACTTCTACAACTCGCGCACCGGCGTGATGCTCGGCTCAGAGCACCGGATCATCGAGGTGCCCACCGATGTCGAGGTCAGCCTGCACCGCGAGTGGCTGCTGCTGGCCCCGCAGACCGACTGGACGCACCAAGGCCAGCTGATCCCCGCCGGCTCGCTGGCTCTGGCCAAGCTTGAGTCGTTCTTGGAGGACGGCACGCTGGAACGGCTACTGTTCACCCCGGATGCCAGCACCTCGCTGCAGTCGCTGAGCTTCACTGCGAATTATGTGCTGCTGACGGTCCTGAAGGACGTTGCCGCGGAAGTCCGCGTCATCGACTTGATCAAAAATTTTGATCAGTCCACGCTTCCGCTGGAAGACCCGATGCTCAGCGTCTCGGTGGCCGCGGTGGATGACGAGGATGGCGAACGGCCGGACGACTACTGGATGACCATCACCGGTTTCATTACGCCAACCACGCTGCTGCGCGGCACCGTGGGCGGCGGCCAGGCTGCCGTCAAGACCTCGCCCGAGCGCTTCGATGCCACCGGATTCGAAGTCACGCAGCATTTCGCGCGGTCGGCCGATGGAACCAGGATTCCGTATTTCCAGGTCTCGGCCCAGCAGATGCCGCTGGACGGGAAGAACCCGGTGCTCATGGACGGATACGGTGGGTTCCAGCACAGCATGATTCCCGGTTATGCACCGGCCATGGGCGCCGGATGGCTCAGCCGCAGCACCGCCAGCGGCCGCCGCCCGGTCTATGTCATGACCAACATCCGCGGCGGCGGGGAATACGGCCCGGCCTGGCACCGCGCGGCGCTGCGGGAGAAGCGCCACCGCGCGTACGAGGACTTCGCGGCCATCGCCGAGGATCTCGTGGCCCGAGGAGTCACCCAGCGGGCGCATTTGGCGGCCACCGGCCGGTCCAACGGCGGACTGCTCATGGGCAACATGATCTCCGGATACCCGCGGCTGTTCGGCGCGATCTCCTGCGGGGTCCCGCTGCTGGACATGCAGCGCTACACCCAGCTGGCCGCCGGGCATTCCTGGATTGCCGAGTACGGCGATCCCGAGGTCGAGGAGGACTGGAAATTCCTGCGCACCTTCTCCCCCGTCCACCGGCTCTCGGACCAGCCGCACGCGCACGACGACTATCCGGCGTCGCTGATCTGGACAACGACCTCGGATGACCGGGTGGGACCGTCGCAGGCACGCGTCATGGCGGCCAAGATGATGGATCTGGGCATCGAGAACGTGCGTTATCACGAGCCGGACGGCGGTGGCCACGCAGGGTCGACAGACAATGAATCCACGGCCAAGATGCTGGCGACCAGCTACGAGTTCTTATGGCGCCAGGTCAGGTAGAACCCTCGTTTTGGAACACGCGCCCATCTTCGGGTAGGCTTAATTCTGCTGGAAACAGCGGATGGACACGTGCCAGAGCGGCCGAATGGACTTCACTGCTAATGAAGGGTCGGGGTTAAACTCGACCGGGGGTTCAAATCCCCCCGTGTCCGCCAAAAACCCCCTAGATGACTAGGGGGTTTTGCTTTTAACAAGCTTCCTCCCCGAGACTATCCGGCGCCGCGGTAGGGCGATCCGCACGTCCGGTTCCGGCATTCTCCAACTTAAATGGTCAGGCCCCGCAGAATCCTAACGAATCCTGCGGGGCCTACACGGTGAACACCCGGTCCCCCAACCAAATGTTCCAGCGACCAGAAGCATCCCCATAATGTCCAGTCAACCGCTTAACGCACTTCTGAGATTACTGCTCATTTCATCCCGAAGCAAGAAATATCGACCAGATCGCTAAAACTAGGTAGTTTGCAGAGACAAACTAGGTAGCGACGAGCACGCTCTGGGTAGGAGCGTTTAAACCTTATTTGCTTGAAGAAAACAGTGAACAAGGACACTCTCGAGGAATTTTCCGCGCGTCGGTTTCATAATTCCGGGCGCTTGTGGCGTCGCCGCTTCCGGATACGCGAAAACCCCGGGTCTAAACCCGGGGTTTTCGCAAAGCACTATCTATTTGAGGTTGCGTTCAACGTCGTGAGCCGTCTCCTTGACCTGGTCTTCAGCCTGCTTGAGGTTTTTGGCTGCTTCGGCATTGAGCAACTCGTTGCGCAGTGCGTCGTCGCCGATTGTCTCGCCCGGCTGGGACCTGTCGGCCTTCTTGTCTGACATGGTCGATCCCCTTCCACAATTCGTTGCGGCGAAATGTGGAATCCAGACTAACAAGTCATTTCCACTGGTACAACGGCGTGTCCCCAACGTTCATGGATCTCCCAGTCGCGCGACGCCGGCACCTAGTCCTGGCGCTTGACGAACGTGCGCAGCATGTTCTGCACGATGTCGTCCGGCAGCGAGGTGTGGCGGGCGATGATGTCGGTCATGCTCTGCAGGTCGTTATCGGCGATGGCGTTGAAGAGCGCCTCGCGTTCGGCTTCCGGCAGGTCCGCTGCGTCGAAGTGCACCGGACCGTCGGGTCCCTGGCCCTCGAAACGGAAGTCCGCCACATTGCCCTGGATGTTGTCTCCGGACATCGGTGAGGAGGCGATCATGCGTTCCAGGTCTTCCAGCGGCAGCCCCGTGTAGCCGTGCAGGACACTTGCGGCGCCGGCGAAGTTCGAATCGCGCAGCATGGAAAACAGCTGGTCGTATTCATTGGGCGGAAGCTGCTCGCTGGAGAATTCACGCTGCTCGCCGTCGAGTTCGAACGCCATCTTGAAGTGGGTGGCGCTTGGCTCGGATTCGGAGCCGAACTGGTCATGCCATTCCTGCGGGATGACCCAGGAATCCTCGGAAGACGCCGGGCCTGCCGCAGGGAGCTGCTCGGCCTGGGCGGGCTCGGAAGCCGGGGTTCCCTCATCGATGGCGGTCTGCGCTTCCAGCTTTTCGCGCAGCGCCTGGATGTCCTCTTCGCTGACCGGAAGCTCCTTGGCCGGTGCGGTCTGCGGGTACTTGTCGAGGCTGCGCACGGCAATAACGCAGTTCTTCACCGTATCGCCGGTCACCGCGCGGTAATTCTGCACCGCACCCATGACATCGCCCTTGGCGAGGTTGCGGTAGATGGCGTTGCGCGAGGCATCGTCCAGTTTCGCGTTGGCCGCCTGCGCGGCCTCACGCGTCACCGCTTGGGCGACTTCCGCGGAGTTCTTCTTGCGAAGCGACTGCAACCCGAGGTAGCCCAGGCCAATCACGGCAATGATGACGATGAGCCAGATGAGAAATTCCATACATCCAGCGTACTTCGTTTAACTGAACATTTACCCAGCGATTCCCAAAGTGAAAGGCAAAACACCGGGAGCCCCGGCGATGCGCAGGGCCCTTCCGGCCATGGCCAAGGACCACCGCGAATCGGTCAGGTCGTCGACCAGCATGACCGGCCCCGGAGCATTGGCCAGCAGCGCCTCGAGCGGTTCCGGGATCTCGAAGGCATCGGCCACCGCCGCAACACGGAAGGCCGAGTTGCCGCCCGGCCCGTTCTGCGGCGGTTTCCCCCGGTATTCAAGCTGTCCCAGGTACCTCAGCCGACCCACGGCGGCCAGCTGCTGCGCGAGCGAGGTGACCAGCTGCGGGCGGGTGGAGGACGGCATCGCCACGACGCCCACCGGGCGCTGTTCCCAGTTCCATTCCGAGAGCACCTTGATGCAGGCCTCGAACATTGCCTTGTCGATCGGGTGGTCGGCGGGATCAGCGAAGAGCTGGCGCAGCCGGTTGCCCCAGCCAAGGTCGGTCAGGCGCGCCAGCGCCCGACCGATCGAGACCTGCTCGTCCTCGGGAATCTTGCCCTTGAGCGTGTGCCCCAGCCGATTCAGTCCAGAGGGATAGAGCTTGCGCGGTTCGATGCTCACCCCGGCGCGTCCCAGGGCATTTTGCGCGTTGTCCTTGGACTCTTCGGGAATGTGGTCGTTGTACCAGGCGCCGGCGCAGTTGTCGCAGCGCCCGCAGGCAGCGGAGCGCGGGTCGTCCAACGACGCGGTCAAAAACTCCATGCGGCAGCCGCGGGTGTTCTCGTAGTCGATCATCAGCCGCTGTTCGTGCACGCGGCTGGCGGCCACGCGCTTGTAGCGGTCAGCGTCGTAGGACCAAGGCAGGTCGGTACGCATCCAGCCGCCGGCCACGCGTTCCACGGCGCCGTCCACGGCCAGCACCTTCAGCAGCAGTTCCAGCGGGGAACGGCGCAAGTTCACCGCGCTCTCCAGCGCCGGGACGCTCATCGCTCCGTCGGCCTGGCCCAGCGCCTCCAGCACCGCGGTGGCGCGCACCTGGTCAGGCATGGAGCTGGTGGCGAAGTACTCCCAGATCTCAGCGTCGTCGGTCCCCGGGAGCAGCAGCACGTCGGCGTTGATGCTGCCGCGGCCGGCGCGGCCGACCTGCTGGTAGTAGGCCACCGGAGAGCTGGGGGCTCCGATGTGGATCACGAAACCCAGATCCGGCTTGTCGAAGCCCATGCCCAGCGCGCTGGTGGCGATCAGGGCCTTGACCTCATTGTTTTTCAATGCCGCTTCCAGGCGTTCGCGCTCTTCCAGATCGGTGCGCCCGGTGTAGGCGGCCACCTGGTGGCCGGCTTCGCGCAGCATCCGGGCGATGTCCTCCGCGGCGGAGACCGTCAGCGTGTAGATGATGCCCGAACCGGTGAAATCCTCGATATGGCTCAGCAGCCAGGCCAGCTGCATGCGCGGGGACGGCAGCCGCAGCACCCCCAGGCGCAGCGAATCGCGGGCCAGCGTGCCGCGCAGGGTGAACACTTCCCCCGCTCCCCCGGCCAGCTGCTCGGCCACGTCCTCCACCACCCGGGAGTTGGCCGTCGCGGTGGTCGCCAGCACCGGCAGCCCGGCAGGCAGCTTGTTGATCAAATCGCGGATGCGGCGGTAGTCGGGGCGGAAGTCGTGGCCCCAGTCGGAGATGCAGTGCGCCTCGTCGATCACCAGCAGACCCAGTCGGTCCAGCAGCATCGGCAGCTGCTGTTCGCGGAAGGACGGGTTGTTCAGCCGTTCCGGGGAGACCAGCAGCACGTCGATCTCGTCGCGTTGCAGCTTCTCCAGGATCTCGCGCCATTCAAGCACGTTCGCGGAGTTGATCGCCGCGGCGCGCACCCCTGCACGTTCGGCGGCGGTCACCTGGTCGCGCATCAGCGCCAGCAGCGGGGAGACGATCAGCGTCGGCCCGAAGCCCTGCTCGCGCAGCAGCAGAGAGGCGATGAAGTACACCGCGGACTTGCCCCAGCCGGTGCGCTGCACCACCAGGGCGCGGCGGCGCTGGGCCACCAGCGCGCTGATCGCTTCGAACTGGCCGTCGTGGAACTGCGCGTCCGGGTTGCGCACCAGGGCGCGCAGCTTGGCCGTGGCGGAGGACAGCAGGTCCGAGTGCAGTGAGGCATCCATGCCCCCAGTATTTCAGTTCCCACCCACGAAATGCCCGCACCGCACGCGCGCTGGGGATCCGCGGTGCGGCACGGGCCTGAAATGTAAGGCAATTCCCATGGTCCACGGCGTGATCCACCGGCCAACGTGCCGTTCCAGCCGGTAGGCTGAAAGATGTGAGTGAAGAAATTGATCTGAGCCAGAGCTTCAAGGCTTACGACGTGCGCGGCATCGTCGGACAGTCGCTGAACGCCGAAGCAGTGGAGGCCATCGGCGCGGCCTTCGTCGACATCCTGGGCCTGACCGGGGACACCGTGCTGGTGGGCGGCGACATGCGCCCCTCCTCGGCCGAATTCTCCGCGGCCTTCGCCCGGGGCGCCACCTACCGCGGCGCCAACGTGGTGATGCTGGGGCAGATCTCCACCGACGAGCTGTACTTCGCCTCCGGCCAGCTGGACGCCGCCGGCGTCGTCTTCACCGCGAGCCACAACCCGGCCCAGTACAACGGCATCAAGATGTCCAAGGCCGGCGCGCTGCCGATCTCTTCGGACACCGGCCTGTACGACATCCGCGACCTGGCCCAGCAGTACCTCGACGAGGGCCTGCCGGTCTCCTCCGACGCCCCGCAGGGCTCGGTCAGCCGCCGCGACGTGCTGGCCGACTACTCCGGCTACCTGCGCAGCCTGGTCGACCTGTCCGCCATCCGCCCGCTGAAGATCGTGGTGGACGCCGGCAACGGCATGGGCGGGCTGACCACCCCTGCGGTGCTGGGCGACGCGGTGCTTGACGGCCTGCCGCTGGAAATCGTGCCGCTGTACTTCGAGCTGGACGGCACCTTCCCGAACCACCCGGCCAACCCGCTGGAGCCGGAGAACCTCAAGGACCTGCAGGCGGCGGTGCTCAAGCACGGCGCGGACCTGGGCCTGGCGTTCGACGGCGACGCCGACCGCTGCTTCGTCATCGACGAGCGCGGCCTACCGCTGTCCCCGTCGGCCATCACCGCGCTGGTGGCAGTGCGCGAAATCGCCCGCGTGCAGGCTGCCGGCGAGGCACGCCCGGTGGTCATCCACAACCTGATCACCTCCAAGGCAGTGCCTGAATTCGTCACCCGCGCCGGCGGCACCCCGGTGATGACCCGTGTGGGCCACTCGTTCATCAAGGCGGAGATGGCCGAGCAGGGAGCGGTCTTCGGCGGCGAGCACTCGGCCCATTACTACTTCCGCGACTTCTACAATGCCGACACCGGCATGCTGGCCGCCATGCACGTGCTGGCGGCGCTGGGCGGGCAGGACTTGCCGCTGTCCCAGCTGGGCGCCGAATACGAGCCATACGTCGCCACCGGGGAGATCAACTCCGAGGTGGAGGACAAGGCCGGGGCCACCGCCCGGGTCGTGGCCCACTTCGAGGGCCAGCCGGTGGAGATCTCCACCATGGACGGCACCACCATCGCCGCGGCCGACGGCAGCTGGTGGATCAACCTGCGCCCGTCGAACACCGAACCGTACCTGCGATTCAACGGCGAGGGCGCGACCGCAGAAATCATCGAACCGATCCGCGACGCCGTGCTGGCGATCGTGCGCCAAGAACAGCCAACCGACTAGGGGACAGCCATGAACTTCGAATCACTGGACGAAGGCGTCAAGGACGCGCTGAACAAGGTGCTGAGCACCGCGCTGGGCGTGGCCCGCGAGCAGCTGGAGGAGCAGGGCGTCTTCCTGCCCTTCGCCATCGGCCTGGAGCCGCAGGAAGGCTCCGACGAGGGCGAACTGCGCCTGATCGCGGTGCCGCCGACGGACGACCCGGAGGATCCGGAAGCCGACATCGACACCGAGGCCATGGCCGCGGACCTGGTGGAGGTGCTCAACCAGCAGGGCACCCATTTCGAGGCCATCGCCATCGCCTCGGACGTGCTGCTCCAGGAGAACGACCAGGACGCCATCCACGTGGTGGCCGAGCACAAGGTCGGCGCCGCGCTGGCCATCGTGCAGCCCTACCTGATGCCGGCCGAGCCGGGCGGCGAGTGGACCTTCGAGGACCCTGCCGCCGAAGCCGCAGAAGCCGTCTGGGCCAACGCCCGCTAAGACGAGCCCGCAACAACTTCACGCCCTCCGGCCGACCAGCAGTGACCTGCACCGCTGACCGGCCGGAGGGCGTCGTCGTAGACTGGAGAACATGAAACTCAGCGCCTTTGCCGATGTCTGCCTGCGGACCGTCATGGTGCTGGGCGCGCCCGGAGCCGGCCAGCTGACCAGCCGCGAGATCGCGGACCTGGTCTCGGTGCCCTACAACCACGTCACCAAGGCGGTCCTGGAGCTGCGCACGCTGGGCGTGCTGGACGTGGTGCGCGGCCGCAACGGCGGCGCTTCAATCACGCAGACCGGCCTGCAGACCTCGGTCGGCGCCCTGCTGCGCACCCTGGACAAGCGCGAGGACGTCGTTGACTGCACCGACCACGACGCGAACGGCAACTGCCCGCTGGCCGGCGGCTGCCGCCTGCGCGGCGCCCTGCGCGCGGCCCGCGAGGCCTTCTACGCGGCCCTGGATCCGCTGACGATCCAGGAGATCTGCGAGACTTCCCCGGCCATCACGCTGCTGCCTTTCCCCACCGTACGACGCAGCGCGTAATCTTTCCCACCAGAAAACCACTAGTCAAACCGGAATTTTCCGGATGTGCCGCAGCTCAACTTGCAATTCGTTTCTACGTGGCGTAGAACTTAAAGCATAAATCTTGCATTTCAAATGCAAGATAAACCAGACACTCTCCGAGGAGATACACCATGCTGTCCACCCAGTCCCGCCCGGTCATCGAAGCAACCCTGCCGATCATCGCCGAACGAATTTCGAGCATCACCCCGAAGTTCTACCAGCGCATGTTCGCCGCCCGACCGGAATTGCTGGATGGCATGTTCTCCCGCTCGAACCAGAAGAACGGCACCCAGCAGCAGGCGCTGGCCGGATCCATCGCGGTCTTCGCCAGCTACCTGGTCAACAACCCGGAAACCACCCCGGAGACCATGCTGTCCCGCATCGCCCACAAGCACACCTCGCTGGGTGTCGTCGAGGAGCAGTACGGCATCGTGTACGAGCACCTGTTCGCAGCCATCGCCGAGGACCTGGGCGACGCGCTGACCCCGGAAATCGCCGAAGCCTGGACCGAGGTGTACTGGCTGATGGCCCAGGCGCTGATCAAGATCGAGAAGGGCCTCTACGCCCGGCAGGCCAACGCCACCATCTACAGCAACTGGAAGCTCGTCGAGCGCACCGCGACCGGCGCGGATTCGGTCAGCTTCAGCTTCGAACCGGCCGATGACACCGCCGCCACCATCGCCAAGCCGGGCCAGTTCGTCTCCATGCGCATGCCGATGGCCGACGGCATCCGCCAGGTCCGCCAGTTCACCCTGAGCAACGACGTCGAGTCCACGACCCGCCGCACCGTCACCGTGAAGCTGGACGTGGACGGCGAATTCACCCCGGTCCTGCACAACTCGCTAAAGGTCGGGGACGTCGTGGAGCTGTCCAACCCGTACGGCGACCTGGTCATCGACACCGAGGGCGCCCCGCTGGTCATCGCCACGGCCGGCATCGGCTGCACCCCGAGCGCCGCGGCCCTGCAGACCCTGGCCGCGGCGGGCTCCACCCGCGAGATCACCGTGCTGCATGCCGACCAGGAGTTCGCTTCCTGGCCGCTGCGCGAGCAGATGCTCGAATCGCTGGGCCAGCTGCCCAACGCCAAGATCAGCACCTGGTTCGAGCGCGGCGAGCTGCCCGAGGGCCTGGACGCCAAGGCCGGCTACATGGACCTGACCGATTCGCTGACCGCCGACAGCCAGGTCTATCTCTGCGGCCCGCTGCCGTTCATGCACGCGGTGCGCTCGCAGGCGCTGGCCGCCGGCATACCGGCCGAGCACATCCACTACGAGGTCTTCGGACCGGACGTTTGGCTCGCCGCCTAAGGCGCGCAGCCCACTAGACCGGAACAGCCCGGACTGGCCATATGGGGGTCCAGTCCGGGCTGTTCTGTCTGCCGGGAAACTATTCGGCGGAGCCGTCGGATTCGGAAGGCCGCTTGGCCACCGGGGGCTTCTTGGACAGCGCGCTCTTCAGGTCGAGCTTGCGCGGGTCCAGCTTGCGCGGATCCAGCCGGTCGGCGAAGCCCCTGGCCTTGGATTCCGGGGCGGGCTGGCCGCTATCGGCCACGCCGGCGTCAGGGGCCTGCGCCGCGCCGGCAGCGGCTTCTGCTTCCTGCGGGTCGATTTCCTCCAGGGTGGAGGTGCGCTTGAACGATGCACCGCGCAGCTTGGGCTCCACCGGCTCACGCAGCACCTGGTGCAGCTGCTGCCCGGTGATCCAGCGGCGCAGCACCGTGTTGAACAGCAGCGGGTTCTCGATATTCCACTGGTGGTGCATGCCGGGAACCACGCGGATGGCCGCCTGCGGCAGGGCCACGGCGATGGCCGGGAAGGAGCGCTGGACGAACTTCGGCTCGCTGGCGCCGGCCAGCACCAGGGCGGGACCGGTGTAGGCCGACAGGTCCGCCGGCAGTCCGCCGGAATCGAGGTCGCCCATGATAGCGCGCATGTTCTCCGGCTTGAGCTTGACCCCGTGCTCGGCGAACAGCTCGCGCTCGTTGTCCACCATGCCGTAGGCGCCAGCCTGGAACTTCCAATACCACTCGCTGCCGATCAGCTTCAGCTGCATACGCTGCACCGCCTTGGCCGCGGTGCCCAGCGGTGCGATCGACACCCCGGTGGCGAATACCGACTCGACCAGCTCCGGGTGGCGCGCCGCCACGTGCAGGGCGATGACGCCGCCCAGGGACATGCCCACCAGGTGGACGCCGCCCTCGGAAACCTCGTCAGCGATCAGCGCTGCGACATCGTCCGCCGCGGAGTCCAGGCCCTCCCAGTTCTCCTCGAACCGGGCGCCGAACGCCGGCAGATGCAGGGTGAGGATGTTGAAGTCCCCGAAGGCCAGCACCTGCGGATCCCAGCTCCAGTTGCCCACGTTGCCGCCGTGCAGGAAGACCAGGGTCTGCACCGGAGCGCTGTCCTCGGGCTTTCGGCGCGCCGGATGCACCTCGGGATAGTCGGTCGCGTCCCGCGCCGGATCGGCCATAGGGTTCTTTCCCTGGTCGTTGGCAGAGGTCATGGCAAATGCTCCAATACTGCGTCAAGCCACTCCAGCTCGGCGGCCTGTTGTCTGATTGCATGGTCCAAGGTGGCGGCCATGAGGAAGCTGCGGCGGTCAGCTGCCGCACGCATGTCGATCCCCTCGCGCTGGGAAAGGTAGTCGTCCAGCACGTATTGGGTGGCTTGGCGGCGTTCGAGCAGCAGCTGCTCGATGCCCTCGCGCTCCAGCTCCGCGGCGAAGAAGACCTGCCCCATGAACGGATCGCGTTCCGGGGAGCGGGCGGCCCCGCTGGAAAGCCACTGGTTCAGCACTTCCCGGCCGGCCTCGGTGATGTGGTGTTCCTGCCGGTCCGGATAGTTCGACTGGGGGACGGTGCGCACGGTGGCGTACCCCTGGTCCACCAGCTGGGCCAGGGTGCGGTAGATCTGCGCCTTGTCTGCATTCCAGAAGTGGTTAATAGAGGAGTCAAAATGCTTCTTGAGCTCGTAACCGGTCATCGGCGACAAGCACAACAGCCCGAGGATCAATCGTGCCAAAACCATAACTTCATCTTTTCACAGTTAGTTGATTTTGCACCCACCCGCCCGGGCGTGGGAAAAGTGTTCCCCGATTGTGACCTTGGTTCATACGCCGCGCATTGCGCGGTCATCTTTCCCAGTTCACCTGCAGCGATCCATAGAATTGGCTCATGCCCAATGCCCCTGAACATTCCCGCCTGACGCCGCCGCTGTTCGCCCTGCTGATCCTGCTGGGCACCACCGGCCCGTTGGCCACCGACATGTATCTGCCGTCTTTCCCGGCAATGACCCGCGAATTCGCCACGTCCGCTTCGGGAATCCAGCTCACGCTGACCGCGTTCCTGATGGGCATCGCCTTCGGTCAAATCTTCTGGGGGCCGCTCTCCGACCGGCTGGGCCGGGCCAAGCCGCTGCGCTGGGGCACCGCGCTGTTTGTCGTCGCATCCATCGTGGCAGCCGTGGCGCCTACGCTGACGACGCTGACGATAGCCCGCGCCCTGCAGGGCCTGGGCGGCGCGGCAGGCCTGGTGATTTCCAAGGCCATCGTCGCTGACACCACCCGGGGCGTGCAGACCGCCCGCATCTTCTCGCTGCTGATGACCTTCGGCGGCGTGGCACCGGCTGTGGCACCGTTGATCGGCTCGGTGCTCGGCGAGTTTGGCGGTTTCCACACCGTGCTGTGGTTCATCGCCCTGATTGCGCTGCTGATGGCGGCGGGCTCCTTCGGCATCTACCGGGAAACCCACCCGCAGCACCAGCGCTCGACGGGAAGCTTCGTGGCGCCGCTGCGCATCGCGCTGTCCAAGCCCCGGTTCGTGGGCTACATGGTCCAGTTCGCGTTCGCCTTCGGCGCGATGATGGCCTACATCTCCGCCTCGCCATTCTTGTACCAGAACGTGATGGGCCTTAGCCCGCAGGGCTATGCGGTCTTCTTCGGCATCAATTCGCTGGGGCTGGTGACCGCCGGCCTGGTCTCGGCCCGGCTGGCCACACGCGTACCGCTGCGCCGCACGATCAGCATCGCGTTGAGCGTCCTGCTGGCCTCCAGCATCGCCATGGCCGTCATGGCCCAGCTGGGGGTGCGCAGCCTGGCCCTGGCCGCGGTCATCTTCGTCATGGTGACCTCGGTGGGCTTCACCATGGGCAATACCACAGGGCTGGCCGTGGCCGAGGTCCGCGAGGTTTCCGGATCCGGCTCCGCGCTGCTGGGCTGCGCGCAGTTCTTCATCGGCGCGGTGGCCACCCCGCTGGTCGGCCTGAGCGGCGATAACTCCCCCATTGCCTTCTCGATCACCGCGCTCGCCTGCGCCATCGTCGCGGCCAGCGCCCTGGTCTACACCGCGGACCGCTTCCACCAGCCGAAGCTGGGTTAGGAATCCCGGCGGGCGCAAAAAATCCCCGGCACCCGTGCTCCGCCCCGAAGGGCGGATGGCGGGGGGCCGGGGATCCTCTTGTAATGCCTAAGCGCTCAGGCGGGCCTTCAGGCCGTCCAGCTCGGCGCGCAGCGAAGCCGGCAGCGCCTCGCCGAACTTGGCGTACCACTCTTCGATGCTCTCGACCTCGGTCAGCCACTCGTCGGTGTTCACCGCAACGGCGGTTTCCACGTCGGCAGGGGTAAAGCCTTCAAGACCGGTCAGGTCCAGGGCTTCGCCGGTCGGCACGTAGCCGATGGCGGTTTCCTTGGCATCTGCGGTGCCTTCGATGCGCTCGACTGCCCACTTCAGGACACGCGAGTTGTCACCGAAGCCAGGCCAGGCGAAGCCGCCCTCAGGGGTGCGGCGGAACCAGTTGACCAGGAAGATCTTCGGCATCTGCTCTTCGTTGAGCTTGCCCGAGATCTGGTCCCAGTGGTTCAGGTAGTCGCCGGCGTTGTAGCCGATGAATGGCAGCATGGCCATCGGGTCGCGGCGGACCTGGCCCACGGCGCCGGCAGCTGCCGCGGTGGTCTCCGAGGACAGGGTCGAGCCCATGAAGATGCCGTTGGTCCAGCTGCGGGCCTCGGTCACCAGCGGGATGGTGGTCTTGCGGCGGCCGCCGAACAGGATCGCGTCGATCTTCACGCCGTTTGGCGAGTAGTAGTCCTGCGACAGCATGTCGACCTGGTCGATCGGGGTGCAGAAGCGGGAGTTCGGGTGCGCGGCCTTGGTGCCGGACTCAGGGGTCCAGTCGTTGCCCAGCCAGTCGATCAGGTGCGCAGGAGCCTCGTCGGTCATGCCTTCCCACCACACGCCGCCTTCGTCGGTCAGGGCGACGTTGGTGAAGATGGAGTTGCCCTTGGTGATGGCGCGCATGGCGTTCGGGTTGGTGGACCAGCCGGTGCCCGGCGCCACGCCGAACAGGCCGTATTCAGGGTTCACGCCGCGCAGTTCGCCGTCCTTGCCGATGCGCATCCAGTTGATGTCATCGCCCAGGGTCTCGGTCTTCCATCCGTCGATGGTCGGATCCAGCAGCGCCAGGTTGGTCTTGCCGCAGGCCGACGGGAAGGCGGCTGCGATGTGGTACGACTTGTTTTGCGGGCTGGTCAGCTTCAGGATGAGCATGTGCTCGGCAAGCCAGCCCTCGTCGCGGGCCATGGCCGAGGCAATGCGCAGCGAGTAGCACTTCTTGCCCAGCAGGGCGTTTCCGCCGTAGCCGGAGCCGTAGGACATGATGGCGCGCTCTTCAGGGAAGTGCACGATCCACTTGTCTTCGTTGCACGGCCAGGCGACATCTTCCTGTCCCGGCTCAAGCGGGGCACCAATCGAGTGCAGTGCAGGAACGAAGAAAGCGTTCTCCGCTTCCATCTTGCGCAGGACTTCATTGCCGATCTTGGCCATGATGCGCATGGAGGTGACCACGTAGGCGGAGTCGGTCAGCTCGACACCGTAGGCTGGCTGCTCTGCATCCAGCGGGCCCATGACGAAAGGAATCACGTACATGGTGCGGCCGCGCATGGAGCCGTCGAACAGGCCGTTCAGACGCTCCTTCATGATCTTCGGGTCTTCCCAGTTGTTGGTGAAGCCCGCATCTTCTTCCTTTTCGGAGCAGATGAAGGTGCGCTCTTCTACGCGGGCAACGTCCTTGGGATCGGAGAATGCGGCGTAGGAGTTGGGGAAGTTCGGGTCGGTCAGCTTGACCAGGGTGCCGGCTTCAACGAGCTCGGCGCACAGACGGTCATTCTCTTCAGCTGATCCGTCAACCCAATAAACACGATCCGGCTTCGTCAGTGCGGCAACTTCCTCGACCCAGGCTGCCAGCTTCACATGCGAAGTGGGCGCTGCGTCGATTACGTTCTGATCCGAGCTCGTGCTCATTGTCGATTCCCTCCATTGGGCTGAACTAGCGATAAAACAAGGCTAGGGGGTGGCACTTCCCCAAACCCTGTGACTCAAACCTCACGATTCAAAGTGGGCTAAACTGAATTAGTACAGATCCCCGGAATTCCGGGGGTTTGCCAATTCAACACGCCGCTTTAATGTGATGAAGGTCACGTAGACCGGTACCCTTTTCAGTTCTTCATAAAACCGGTTTTCCGCCACTTTCCGACGATACGCACCCTCGATTTGTACGTACGTGCAACCACCTGTATAGTTATTCGAGGTTCGCCACAGCGGATCAAAACAAATAAATATGCGCCCATAGCTCAGCTGGATAGAGCGTCTGTCTACGGAACAGAAGGTCAGGGGTTCGAATCCCTTTGGGCGCACAAAGTGAAATTCCCACTCGAAAGAGTGGGAATTTTTTTGCTTCCCGAGGAGCGCTATGCAATTTCCACTGAGTTCAAGCCACGGCGCGACACTGCGCCTCCTTCACCTGGGCGACGTCGAGGAATTGGCCGCCGCCTATCGTCGCAACAGGGAGCACCTGGCCCCTGGGACCCCGAGCGCACCGAGGAATTCTTCACGCTGGACTGGCAGCGGAGGAATCTCGAAATCCAGCTCGGTAGCCACGCCGCCGGGCTCGCCTATCCGGCGGCGCTCTTCGAGGAGGGCCGGATCATCGGACGCTTCACCCTCGCCGGGGTTGTCCGGGGGCCCTTTCAAAGCGCCAGCCTCGGATACTGGATGGATGCCAAGCTGGCCGGCCGGGGATTAGCGACCTTCGCGGTGCGCGCCATCTGCCGGATCGCCGGCTCGGCTCTTGGCCTGCACCACATCGAAGCCAGCACGCTGCTGCACAATCACGCATCGCAAAGGGTGCTGCAAAAATGCGGCTTCGAGCAGATCGGCATGGCGCCGCGCTATTTGAAGATCGCCGGCCAATGGCAAGACCACAACCTCTACCAGCGCCTGCAGGAAACCGGGCCCGACGAGGCACTTGCCGGGCAGGACTTCCCTTCAATGTGAGACCGGGCACTTTTGGCCTTTTCGATTTTTGCCGCCGCGGAATCTCGTGTATTGTTATTCAAGTCGTCAAGGTGGCAAACAAATGAATATGCGCCCATAGCTCAGCTGGATAGAGCGTCTGTCTACGGAACAGAAGGTCAGGGGTTCGAATCCCTTTGGGCGCACAAAGTGAAATTCCCACTCGAAAGAGTGGGAATTTTTGTTTTAACCTGCGCTCCGACTTCCCGCCGGAACGCAGGACACCCCCGAGAGTGCTAGTGCGAGGCGCGCAGGATTAATTCGGTGTCCATGATGCTCCATTCGGGCACACTTTCGCCACTGATCCGTTTGATCAGTATCTCGGCCATGACCGCCCCTTGGCGCTCCGGATGCTGGGCAATCGTGGTCAGCGGCGGGACGGCGTTGCGTGCGAAAGCGTCGTCGTCGACCGTGGTCACGGAGACATCCTGCGGAATATTAAGCCCGGCGTCCGCCATCGCCTGCAGCGCGCCGAAAGCCATTTGGGCGCTGGCCACGAACAACCCGTCGATGTCTGCACCCGATTCGATCAGCTGGCTCATCAGGTGGTGTCCGCTATCGGGGGTGAAATCGCCTTCCAGCACCGCCGCTGGTTCGAGTCCCGACTCGGCCAGCGCTTGGGTGAACCCGGTCAGGCGGTCGAGGCTCGCTCCCATATCCTGCGGTCCGGCTATGGTGGCGATGCGCCGGCGTCCGCGATCTATGATCACGTTGGTGGCCTGCTTCGCCGCGGCGATATTGTCGATGTCGACCACGTAGATTTCGTTCTGGTCGGTGCTCATGGTTCGGCCGCCGAACACCAGCGGGAGCTGCCCGCCGAGATCCGCGTAGGAACGGTCGGCGGAGTGGTGGGACAGCACCAGGGCGCCGTCCACATTGCCGCCGCGCAGATAGCGTGTGGTTTTCCCGGGATCGGATTCGGTGGACAGCAGCAGCGAGAGCATGAACTCGGTATCAGCCAGATACTGGGCGGCGCCCTGGACCACCTTTGCGAAATACGGATCGGCGAAGAATTTTGCGGTGTTTTCCGGAACCACCAGCGCGATCGCGTTGGTTCTTCCTTGGGCCAGCGAGCGGGCCGCCCGGTTGGGCACGTAGTTCAGCTCTCGGATCGCCTGTTCCACCGCGCGCATCGCTTCCGGTTTGACCTTCTCCGAACCATTGACGACGCGGGACACCGTGGCGCGGGAGACCCCGGCGCGCTCTGCAACGAGTTCCAGCGTCGGTTGCTGCTTGCGTGCTTCGGACATGCTTGTTCTCTTTACTTCAAGGGCTTTCGCCGATCCTGGACGCTGGGGATCCGGGGCGCGGTTTGATCGCCGCACCCCGGGTCCGGGCGTCATGCCATTGTACGGTTGGCGGCGATGAGCCTGGCGTAGGCCCGGCCGCTGTTCTTGATGGTGCGTTGCTGCGTCCGGTAGTCCACGTGGATGATTCCAAACCTCTTGTTGTAGCCCCAGGCCCACTCGAAGTTGTCCAGCAGCGACCAGAGAAAGTAGCCCCGCACGTCCACCCCGTCGGAGAGGGCCCCGGCCACCGCGTCCAGATGGCTGAAAATGTATTCCTCCCGCTCCGGGTCCTCCACCGTGCCCTGTGCGGTGACCGCGTCCTCATACGCCGCCCCGTTTTCGGTGATGTACAGCGGCGGCAAGTTCGGATAGTCGTCCCGCAGCCGGTTGAGCAGCACGCGCAGCCCCTGCGGGTTCACCTCCCAGCCCATGGCCGTGCGCGGAAGGTGGCGGGTGGGGAAGGTGACGTGCTCGCTGCCGACGAACGGCGAGGATTTCGGCGAATCCGTGGGTACCAGGGCCGCCGGTTCGCCAGCGGCCAGCGGATGCCCGGACACATTGTCGTCATGGTAGTGGTTGACGCCGAGGAAATCGATGGGCTGCGCGATGAGCATCGCATCCGCGTCCTTGATCACCGCATTCAGTCCGAGGTCGCCGACGTCCTCCAACAGGTCTGCCGGGTATCCGCCGCGCAAGATCGGGTCCAGGTACATGCGGTTCCACAGGGCGTCGATTCGGCGCGCGGCTTCAAGGTCCACCGGGTCGGCGGGGTCATCGGGCACCGCGTTGGTCAGGTTCAAGGTGATGCCCAGGTGTTCTGCTCCCAGCTCGCGCAGCCGGGCAGTGGCCAGCCCGTGCGCCAGATGCTGGTGGTGCACGGCGGCCAGCGCGGCGGCAGGTTCCCGCCGTCCCGGCGCGTGCTCGCCAGCGGCGTAGCCGATCAGCGATGAGCACAAGGGCTCGTTGAATGTCGTCCAGTGGGTGACCCGGTCCCCCAGCTTCGCATGGACCACCTCGGCATACTCCAGGAATCGGAACGCGGTATCCCGGTTGACCCAGCCGCCGAGTTCCTCCAGTGCCTGCGGCAGGTCCCAGTGGTACAGCGTCAGCCAGGGCAGGATGTCGTGCTCCAGCAGTTCGTCGACCAGACGCGAGTAGAAGTCCAGGCCCTGCTGGTTGACAAAACGTCCCCCGGGTACGATTCGGGCCCAGCTGGTGGAGAAACGATAGGAGTCCAGATGCAGTTCGCGCATCAGGGCCACGTCTTCGCGGTAGCGATGGTAGTGGTCCACGGCGACCTGCAGGTCCTCCCCGCCGGCGATTGCCCCGGGCCTGCGGGCGAACGCGTCCCAGATGGAATCCTCTTTTCCGTGGGAATGGCCTGCGCCTTCGATCTGCGCTGCTGCAGTGGCCGAACCCCAGATGAAGTGCTCGGGCCATGCGAATGATTGGGATAGGTGTCGAGTCATTAGCCTTTGACAGCTCCTGTCATGATTCCGGAGACGAGTTGCTTGCCTGCGACAACGAACAGTACCAGCAGCGGGATGGTGGCCATCAGCGCACCGGCCATCACGATGGTGTAGTCGACGTAGCGGGCGGATTGCAGTTGGCTCAATGCCACCTGCAGCGTGGGGTTCTGCGGGGCCACCAGCATTGGCCACAGGTAGTCGGTCCATGCGGTCATGAAGGTGAACAGCGACAAGATCGCCATGGCCGGGCGGGCGGCGGGCACCCCCACATGCCAGAACGTGCCGATCATGCTTGCGCCGTCCACGCGGGCCGCCTCGATCAGTTCATCGGGAATGTTGTCCACCAGATACTGGCGCATGAAGAATACCCCGAACGCGGTGACGAGGGTCGGGATCATGATGGCTCCCAGGGATCCGGTCCAGCCGAATTCCTTCATCATCATGAACAGCGGGATGATGCCCAGCTGGGTGGGCACCGCTAGGGTCGCGATCACGAAAACCAGCAGGCCCTCGCGGCCGCGGAAACGAAGCTTGGCGAAGGCGTACCCGGCCAGCGTGGAGAAGGACACGACCGACAGCGTGATCACGGAGGACACCACCAGGCTGTTGCCCAGGGCCGCCCAGAAGTCGACGGTGTTGAACACCTCGGCCACGTTGCTCCAGAAGTGTCCGCCCGGCAGCAGCGGAGGCCAGGCCGAAGCGAAGACCCCAGAATCCGAGGATCCGATGACCATCGAATACCACAGCGGGTAGGTGCTGCCCAAGAAGAACGCGAGCAGGATGCCGTAGACCAGGAATCCCGGCCGGCTTTCGGTTGTGAAGCTATGGGACCGCTTGCGTCGCGGCAGCGGGGCCGCCCTATTAAGGGTCTGGTTAACCATGGTTTCTCCTCCTGGCCTCTGCCATGTCCTGTCCGCTGGCCGGTATGGCGGTTTTGCCGGCTCTCCGGCCGAGACGCGCTGGCCGGCGGCCGGCGCGCTTCTCGCCGGAGGAAGCGATCTTCCTGGACAACAGGAAGTTGATGACTCCGATGAGGATGATGATCAGGAACAGCATCCAGGCCACGGCCGAAGCCCGGCCGAAGTCCCCGCGATTGAACGCCAGGTCCCACAGGTACAGCACGGTCGTCTGGTACTGGCGGTCGGGTCCGCCGGGTACCGAGCTGCTGGCGTTGAACAGCTTCGGCTCGGTGAAGATCTGCAGACCGCCGATGGTGGCCGTGATGATCACGAAGATCATGGTTGGCCGGATGCTGGGCAGGGTGATGGAGAAGAACCTGCGCAGCATGCCCGCTCCGTCGAGGGCGGCCGACTCGTGCAGTTCCCGCGGAACCGCCTGCATGGCGGCCAGCAGGATCAGCGCGTTGTATCCGGTCCAGCGCCAGTTCACCATCGTGGCAATGGCCAGATGGGATGGGAATACCGAGGTCTTCCAAGCCACTGGATCCACGTTGAAAACCTGGAGCAGGTTGTTGATCAAGCCGTATTTTTCATCGAAGGCGTTGGAAAAGATCAGCGTGACGGCGACCGGGGTCACCACATATGGCACCAGCACGCTCATGCGCCAGAAGGTCTTGGCCCGGAGGTTCTGGTCCAGCATCGCGGCGATGAACGTCGCGATCGCCAGCTGCGGGATGGCCGAGAGCAGGAAGATGCTGAACGTATTAAACAGGGAGTTCCAGAACAGCGGCGAGGACAACTCCGCGGTATAGTTTTCCAGCCCCACCCACTCCCCCGCTCCGCCCAGCAGATCCCAGTCGTTGATGGAGACCACGAAGGTGTAGACCAGCGGGAAGAGCCCGACGAGTGCGAAGAGGATGAAGAACGGTGCAACGTAGAGGTACGGCGAGTACTTGTAGTCCAGCCGGCTGAAGAAGTGGCGGTGCCGCTGTTTCCCGGTCAGCTGGTCCTCCCGGAGCTTCTCGGGTGTGGGTGCTGACGGCCGAGCTTTGCGCCCGGCAGGCCCGGTGCTGGCTCCGGGAGGCTTGTTGGTCATGGTGCTCATGAAAATTGTTCGCTTCTTCCTCGGTACCCGGGTCGGCAGACCCGGGTACCGATTGCGTCGGCCGCTACTTGATGTCCAGGTCCTTCAGGGTTGCCAGCGCGTCGTTCCACGCTTTCTGTCCATCCGTTCCGGAATCCAGCGCGATGGTGGCCGGGCCGAAGACCTGCTCCTGGATGACCGAGTCGTTCGGCCCCTTGAACTGGGCCTTGACTCCCTCGGCGCGGTTGGCCAGGATCTTCCCGATCGGCGCGTCGTTGAAGAACTCGGTCAGCTCGTTGGATCCGGTCACCGCTTCGGACTGCTGGGCGTCGAGGCTGCTCGGGAAGGTTCCGGCCACCTCGAAGGCGGCGGCTTGGGAATCCGCGCTGGTCAGCCACTGGGCCAGCTTCGCCGCCTCGGCAGGATGCTCCGAGGTCGCAGGCACGGTCAGGAAGGTCCCGCCCCAGTTCGCGGGACCGCCGGGGAAGACATCTGCGAAGTCCCAGCCGTCGGTCGAATCGCCGCCGGCGCCCTCGATCTGCCCCTTGACGACTCCGAGCATCCATCCCGGACACGGCATGGTGGCGAAGGAACCGTCGACGAATGCCTGTCCCTTGCCCCAGTCCCACTGGGTCTGCCCGGAAGACAGTCCGTTGGAGGCCGCATCGGCCAGCAGGTCCCAGCGCTCGCGCAGCTGCGTGTTGCCCTCGATGTTCAAGGTTCCGTCGGCCTTGTAGTAGCCCTCGTCGAGCTGGTTGACCATGGAATTCCATACGAAGCCGGATTGGTCGTAGAAGGCCTTGTCCGAGGCCTTCACGTAGTCCTTGCCAACGTCGACGAACTGCTCCCAGGTGGCGTTGTCGCCACCGAAGAGTTCGGCCACCGCATCGCGCTCGCTGGGCAGGCCCGCTTCCTTGAAGAGGTCCGCGTTGTAGCACAGCCCCATCGGCCCGATGTCGGTGCCGTAGCCGATGATTCGGCCTTCGTCGTCGGTGGCCTGCTGGACCTTCCAGTCGACCCATTGGCCGGCAATGTCACCCGCGCCGTAGTCGCGCAGGTCGGTGAACGAGTCGGAGACGGTCATGACCTGGCCAAGCCACCCCTCCTCGACGGCCTGCACGTCGGGAAGGCCCGCACCTGCCGCCTGCTTGGTCTTCCAGTCCGTCAGCGCGTTGCCGCCGGTATCAATGTTCGTCGCCTGGATCTTGACTCCCGGATTCTCTGATTCGTACTTCGTATACAGGTCATCCAGCCCCATGGTGCCGAAGGTGGTCACTGTCAGGGTGATCGGGTTGTCTGGGGATGCCGGCTGTTCACTGGTCGCGTTGTTGTTGCCGCCGCAACCTGTGGCCAGCAGGGCCAGGGTTCCGGCGACGGCGGCCGCTTTGGCGATGCGGGATGTGCGTGTGATGTCCACGGTGACTCCGTTCAGAGTGCTGAGCTTGCGAGTGAAATTTCGAGCGTCCCGAGATGTCGTGAGAGCGCTCTCAAAATTGAGGAAAAAATAAAACTCCGCAGAGTTTCCGATGCAGCATGAGTCGCAACAGCACTCGCGCATCAACCGTGTGAGCGCTCTCACAAATCATCTCCACTAAGATTGCCCGGGGAATCGGAAAGTGTCAACCCCCAATTTCCCTACCGTCGGGGCGTCGACGCAAGCGGCCCGGTCGCGTGCACGCAATCTGCGCGCAGGCGACCGGGCCCGGCAGCTATTAGCCTGGCTCCGCTATTTCTTGTCCAGCTGCAGGCCCACCAGCACCGGATCGTGGTCAGAGGAGCGGTACTGGTCTCCGGTGACCAGCTGGGTCACGTTGTAGTTGTAGCGGCTGTACTCGTAGCCGATGGATTCGGTCGCGTTGATGTTCCAGATGTCCTGTCCTGCCACCTTCCGCGCCAACGGCTTCGAGGCGAAGACGTGGTCTAGCGAACCGGTCAGCCCGGCAAACAGGTAGCTGCGCGAATCGGCCTTGGCGCCCAGGTCGACGTACCCGGCATCGGCCAGCACCTTGATCGGATCCTCGGCCGAGTAGGAGTTGAAGTCGCCGGCCAGCAGGATCTGGTCGGTGTTCGAGGTCTTCTTCAGCGAATCGGCGAACTCGACCAGCGCGGTGGCCTGCTCGACGCGCGCGGCGTTCCACGCGCCCTGGCCGTCGCCCTTGTCGGCATTGGCCGACCCGTCCTTGGGATCGGATCCCTTGGACTTGAAGTGGTTGGCAACCACCAGGAAGCGGGTTTTCTGATTGCCGCCCACACGCTGGAAGGCCTGGGCCATCGGGTCACGGGCGTTGTCGAAGGCCGGGTCCTGGAGGATCGTGGACTTGCCGATCAGCTTCACCGCATCGCGCTGGTAGATCATCGCCGTGCGAATCACGTCCTCGTTGGCCCGAACCACGCCGGGGCTCGGCACGTAGCTCCAGCGGTCCTCTCCGGCCGCGGCATTCAACTCGCCAACCAGGTGCGCCAGCGCGGCGTCGCGGTCCTGGCCGAAGCGCGCCGAGTTCTCGATCTCCTCAAGCACCACGACGTCGGCGTCGAACTTGTTCAGCGCCGCCACGATCTTGGACTGCTGCCGCTCCAGACTTGCCTCCGTGGCCGCGCCGCGGGCGTCGCAGCCCCCGCGCACCGTCACCGGAACACCCTGGCGGTCGTTGTAGTAGGTGCAGCCCTCGAGGCTGTCGCCGGTAGTCGTGAAGTAGTTGAGCACGTTGAAGCTGCCGACGCTCACATTGCCCCCGACGTCCTCCGGCTCGCCGCTGTCGATCTGCTCGAAGCTGACCGGGATGTCAGCATCCTGCGCACCGGTCACCTGTCCGGTCGGCTGCAGCCTCCACAGGTCGTAGCGGTAGTCCATGATCACCGGATCGGTGAAAGTCGCGGCCGCTCCCACGGTGACCCGGCGCTGCGCATCGAGGTACGGCAGCGGCACCGAGGTGTTGGAGGCGCTTGAGAAGTTCAGCGTCGCGCCGTCGTCCAGCACGATGGCCCGCTGCTCGTTCTCGGCGGCCAGCTGCAGGGCCTGGGCGCTGCCCGGGGCGAAGACGTCGGTGGGCTGGCGCAGCGTGCGCTCTCCGGGCACGATGCTGCTGGTTCCCTGCGCGAGGGTGACCTCGCCGAACTGGTTCAGCGAGTAGTTATCCGAGACAGTGAACCGACCCTGCGGGTCGACCACCATGGATTCGAAGCGCTCGCGGGCGGCATCCGAGGCCGGCAGCGCGATCGCCAGCGGCTTGACCGCTTCGGCCGGTTCGTCCAGCTGCTGCACGCCGGAGGCGCTGATCTGGGTCAGACCGAAGTATTCGGACACGGTGCCCGCGACTTCCACGTGGTCGCCCACGGCGAGCGAGGAAACCTGCCGCGGCGCGTAGATGAAGATGCCGGAGCTGCCAAGCGGCGAGATCTCCGCGCCGCTGCCCGCGGTCTGCAGGTAGAAGCCGCGGATGCCGCCTTCGGCATAGGCCCCGGTGACTACACCCTGGACCGTCACCTTTTGCCCCGCGAGAGGAGAAGCGTCGGTGGTTCCCTGGATTTCCTCGATCGAGGTGATTCCGGAGTCGTCGGCCGTGGCCGGCACGATTCCGCCAGCCGCGAGGCTGGCGCCCAGAACAGCGGCCGCAAGAGCCATGCTGGTGCGTTTGCGCATGTGATTCCCAACGTCGGTGTCGTGAGCGCGGACAGGTGACCGCGCGGTGAGCTCAGCACCGAATAAACCAGATGAACTTGAATTCGTCGTGTATTCCCCCGGGCGCACTCGGTGACAGCTCATGAATCATCCAAATGCATTACGCGCTTTACGTCCAGAGGTGATGCAAAAGATATTCACACTAATTGAACTGACCGGTCAGTTCAATTAGTCTCGTTAACGTGCTTGTTGCAGACTCGATTTCATTCCAGGGGCGCCATAGCGAACTGGTTCCGCCCACTTCCCTGAGCGTCGCGCCCGGGGAAATGCTGCTTGTCGCCGGGGAACCGCAGGGCGCGCGCACCGCGTTGGCCCTGCTGCTTTCAGGCCGGATGAAGCCCGGCGGCGGCACGGTGACCTGGGGCAGCAGCTCGCGCCTGGCCCACCTGCGCAAGCACAGCGCGGTGGTCGACTCCCCGAACATCAACGATCCCGAGGCGCACCTGAAGGTCCGGGACGTGGTCAGCGAGGACCTCTCGCTGATCCCCTCGCCGCCGTGGCGCAAGCCGAATCCCAAGAAGTGGATGGCGGAGCACGGCTACGGCGACATCGCCGGCGACTGGGTCGACGCGGTCGATCCAGTGCGCATGACCGAGATGCTCACGCAGCTGGCCGCCGAGAATCCGCAGACCAGGCTGCTGGTCGTGGATTCGCCCGACCGGCACCTGGGCGAGGACGAGGCATGGCTCGAAGCCCTGGAGCGCTTTGCCCTGTCGGACCGCCAGTTCGCCGTGGTCGCCACGGTGGCCCGGATCCCCGACAGCTGGACCGGTCCGGTGGCCTACCTCGGGGTGGCCGAATGGGCCGATGGCCTCGCATCGGATGAAGCACCTGCACCGCTCCCCGACGCCGCGCCGGAAGAAACATCCGAGGACTCCGATGACCGGATCCGGACCGGGCTGGACGAGCACGTCGAACCGTCCGAACCAGGTGAGCCTGCCGAGCCGGTTATGCCGATCGAGCCGGCCACCGCCATGGTGCCGGCCGTCGCAGAACCGCCGCACGAGCCCGCCGAATCGGAGCCCGCCGAACCCGAGCCTTCCGAACCGGTTCAAGACCCATCGGCCAGCGCGGAACCCGGAACGCCGGAAGAACAGGACACCCCCACGCCGACCCCGCGGCCGGCCAGCGACCCCAGCCAAGCAAAGGACTAACCCATGACGACACTGCGTCTGGCGCTTTCCGAACTCAAGCGCATGACCCGCGGCACGCTGCCCAAGCTCGCGCTCATCGCCATCACCTGCGTGCCGCTGCTGTACGGCGCGCTCTACCTCTACGCCAACTGGGATCCGCAGTCCAACCTGGACAATGTCACCGCCGCGGTGGTCAACCTCGATGAGGGCGCCACCGTCGACGGCAAGGAGAAGCAGGTCGGCGACACCGTGGTCGAGTCGCTGGACGAGGACGGCACCTTCAGCTGGGCCCAGCTGGACACCCGCGAAGCGGCCGAGCAGGCGGTCTCCGACGGCACCTACGCCTTCGCGATGATTCTGCCCGAGGACTTCTCCGCGGCGCTGACCTCCCCGGGGGACTTCAAGGACGCCACCCAGGCGGACATCGAGCTGCTGACCAACGACGCGAACAACTTCATGGTCAGCAACTTCGCCAAGACCCTGGCCGGCGAGGTGCGCACCTCGGTGGCCAATGAGGTCGGCACCGAAACCGCCTCCGCCATGATCGCCGGCTTCGTGGACATCCACCAGTCGATGGGCGAGGCCGCCGACGGCGCCAAGCAGGTCTACGAGGGCACCCTGTCCCTGGGCGACGGCGTGCTCACCCTGGCCGACGGCACCACCAAGCTGGTGGACGGCAGCTCCCAGCTGGCCGACGGCACGCTCGCGCTCAAGGCCGGCACCAGCTCGCTGAGCACCGGGCTGGATTCGCTGGTCGCCGGGCAGGGCAAGCTGGCCGACGGGGCCGACTCGCTCGCCTCCGGCGCCGCCGAACTCTCCGCCGGCGCAGGCAAGCTCTCCGCCGGGCTGGACACCTTGGAGTCCAAGACCGCCGCGCTGCCTGACTCGGTAAAGCGGCTGGATGACGGAGCGCACAGCGCCAAGAAGGCCGCCGACCAGCTGGCCGCCGGCTCCAAGCAGGTCGCCGACGGCAATGCCAAGCTCGCCGCCACCGCGGACGGGGCCATCGAGGTGATCGACCAGCTGCAGGTCGACGCGAAGGACCGGCTGGGCCAGGTGGAAGATGCGATGTCCCAGCGCCTGGATGCACTCGTGGCCTCCGGCGCGCTGAGCGAAGAACAGGCGGAGAAGATCGCCAAGGACCTCGCCGGCGCCGTGGACGACTCGACCGCGAGCCAGGCGGTGAAGGACGAGGCGGCGAAGGTCCGCGCCGAGCTGGGCGCCGTGCAGTCAAGCCTTGACGCGCTGGCCGGCGGCTCCCAGCAGGTGGCCGACGGCAATGCCGAGCTCGCCAAGGGCCTGGGCACCCTGTCCGCGGGCACCGGCAAGCTCAACGCCGCGGTCCCCTCCCTGGTGGAGGGCATCTCCACGGCCGCCGACGGCGGCTCCGACCTGGCGTCCGGCGCCAAGACCCTGGCTTCCGGGGCTTCGACCCTGGCCGGCGGCCAGCACGACGCGCTGGACGGCGCCACCCAGGCGGCCTCGGGAGCCGGCGAGCTGGATTCCGGCGCCGGGGCGCTGGTGGACGGCTCCGGGGCGCTGCACTCCGGGCTGGTGCAGCTCTCCGACGGCGTCGGCGAACTCTCCGACGGCACCACCCAGCTGGAGGACGGCTCGGGCGAGCTGTCCAGCGGCCTGGCGGACGGCGTGGGAAAGGTCCCCGACCCGGATGCGAAGACCAGCGACAAGCTGGCGAACGTGATCGGCGACCCGGTCTCGGTGACCCAGCAGAAGCAGGCCGAGGCGCACGCCTACGGCGAGGGGCTGGCCCCGTTCTTCATGACCCTGGCGACGTTCATCGGCGTGCTGATCCTGACCCAGGTGGTCCGCCCGATCACCACTCGCGCGCTGGCCTCCAACGGCGTGAACTGGAAGATCGCCATCGGCGGCTGGCTGCCCTTCGCCGGGCTGGCGCTGCTGCAGACCAGCCTGCTGTTCGCGGTGGTGCACTTCGGGCTCGGCCTGAACACCGCCCACCCGTGGCTGACCTGGGGCCTGTTCCTGCTCGCGGCGCTGTGCTTCAGCGCCCTGATCCAGGGCATCTACGCCCTGCTGGGCACCGCTGGCAAGTTCGTAGTGCTGGTGCTGATGGTATTGCAGCTGGTCACCGCCGGCGGCACCTTCCCCTGGGAGACGCTGCCCGAGCCGCTGCACGTGCTGCACCAGATCCTGCCGATGAGCTCGGTGGTGCTGGGCATGCGCCACCTGATGTACGGGGCGGACCTGGGCATGCTGTCGGCCATCGGCGGCGTGCTGGTTGGCTACACCCTGCTGGGCCTGGGCTGCAGCCTGCTGGCGGTGCGCCTGCACAAGACCTGGACGCTGAAGACCCTGCAGCCGGAGCTGGGCGAATGACCGGGCAGTTCGGCGCCCGTCCGCGGGTGCGCGCCACCGATTCGAAGGAGCGGCTGTTCGCCGCCTCGATGGCGCTGCTGGGCCGGCGCGGGGTCAACGCAGTGTCGGTCGACGAGATCGCCCGCGCCGCGGGAGTCTCCAAGGGCACCGTCTACTACAACTTCGGCTCCAAGGAGAAGATGATCGGCGCGCTGCTGGAGTTCGGCGCGCGCAACCTGCTGGACCAGCTGGGCCGGGACGCGGCGGTCGAGGATCCGATGGCGGCGCTGGAGGCGATGGTGCGCTCCGCGTTCGGCTTCGTGCAGGAGTACCCCTCCTACGCCCAGCTGTGGGTCAGCGAGCAGCAGCGCGGCGAAAGCCCGTGGGGCGAGCAGGTGCAGGAGTTCCGCCACCGGATCACCGACCAGATCACCGAGGCGCTGCGCCGCGCGGTGCAGGTGCCCGAGCCGCTGCTGGCCGCTTCCGCCCGCGCGATGTTCGGCGCCGCATTGCTCACCGCGCGCGAACGGTCCGACGGCGAGGCGCCGCCGGATCTGGACACCAATACACTGGCGGTGATGGCCACGGTGCACGGGCTGCGCGCGATGTCCCGGGACGCTCGCTAGGTGCGCGCCTGCGGTTCCCAGCCGCGGGTGGGCTGCAGTCCGGGCAGCGTCCCGCGGTAGAGCAGCACCCCCGGGTAGTCCTGCAGCAGCCTGCCCGCCTCGCGGGCCGCGCCCGGCAACAGCGCCCCCGGCAGCCCGTCGAGCACCAGCAGCGCCGGCTTCTCCAGCAGCGCCCGGGCCAGCAGCAGCCCGGCGCGCTGCGCGTCGTCCAGCGGTTCGCCGCCGCGGCGCAGCATGGTCGCCTCCGCGTCGGGCAGCTCGTCGACATCCAGCCCGAACAGCTGCGCCAGCCGCAGCGCCTCCTCCAGGCTTCCCTGCGGGCGCCGGTAGCGCAGCGCGCGGGCGATGGACCCGCGTTCGAGCACCATCCCTGACAGCGCGGCGCCCAGCAGCCGGCGCCGGCTGCGTTCGGGGACCAGCCCGAGGTTCCGTCCGCCCACCCAGGCCCCGTGGGGCTGGGGATCCGAGGCCAGCCCGGTGGTGGCCAGCCGGTGCAGCAGCTGCTGCGCGGCCCGGCCGCCGCCCACCTCGATGCGCTCGCCCGGACCTGCCAGCAGCGTGGGCCAGGCCCGCCCGTCCGGGCCGGCGGCCGGCTGCAGGCGCACCACGTCCGGGGTGTTGCCAGGCGCGCCCACCGGCAGCCGGGTCCCGGCGCCGGTGCCGCGCGCGGCCAACTGGGCCAGCAGCGGGGCCAGGATCCGCCGGGCGGCCTTGTAGTTCTGCCGGTATTCGACCATGCGCCCGAATTCCCCGAGCACCGCGCTGCTGATGCCCAGCAGCAGCAGTCCGCTGGTGATCGCGGAGGCCGGCAGCCCGGCGCTGGAGGCAAGGCCCACCAGCAGCACGCTGCCCATCAGCGGCACGGCCAGCGCGCTGGCGCGCAGCGCCCCGGCGAATCGCGCGCGGTGCACTGCGGCGGCTGCCATGCGACCGGCGGTGTCCTGCAGCCGGCCCACCTCGCGCCCCACGCCCCCGGCGGCCCGCACGGAGGTGGCGGCGCCCAGGGTTTCGGCGATCCGCGAGGCCAGCGCCCCGCGGCGCCGGCGCAGCACCCGGGCCGCGCCGTAGGCTCCCGGGGCCAGCACCCCGAGCAGCAGCAGTTCCAGTCCCAGCGGGATGAGCAGCGCCAGCGCCAGCGGCGGCGCGCTGAGGTACAGCCCGGCCAGCGCGAAGAGCAGCAGCGGGATGCCCGCCATGAGCGGCACGATGCCCTGAATCACCCAGTTGCGCACCGAGGAGAGGTCGTTGGTGGAGCGGGCGACGGTGATGCCCAGCCCCGGGGCCCGGTCGGCGGTCAGCGACTGCTTCAGCAGCCCGCCGCGCAGCTGCGCCACGTAGTGCTGCCCCAGCTTCTCGGCCAGCACCCGCTCGGCGAACTTGCCCAGCCCGAACGCGAGCGCCAGGCCCAGCACCAGCCAGAGCCCGGAAACGGTGAAGGCGCGGGTCAGCTGCCCGGTGAGCCAGGCCAGCAGCACCGTGAGCGCGCCCATGCCAAGCCCCAGGCCCAGCAGCCACGACAGCGCCGCCCGGCGTCCGGGGGCCCACAGGGCCGGCAGCTTGCCGCGCCGCGCCCGCTCGCCCATCCCGGTGTCCGTCTTCTCCTGCATGGCTTGCCTTCGCCGCCGCGGCTAGGAGCGCGGCAGCAGCGCCGTGGCGACCTGCGGGTCGCACAGCTCGAAGGTGTCGATGACCTGGGTGCGCAGGTTGGCGCGGGCCTCGTCGGCGGCCAGCGGGGAGGCGGTCAGGCGCCCGGAGACCGCGGCCAGGTCCAGTCCGGCGGAGAGCAGGATCTGCTCGCCGGCCAGCGCGCCCAGCGCGTCCTGGGCGCTGAACAGCACCCGGTCCACGTGCCGGGAGAAGACCGGGTCGTTCAGCAGGCGGGAGGTCTCGCCCTGGAACAATCCGTCGGCGATCTCGATGACGACCACGTCGGCGCCGGTGGCGGCCTGCTCGCGGATCATCGCCACCAGCAGGTCGCGGACCTGCTCGTAGCGCACCATGTAGGTGGTCGGGTAGCCGAAGTCGGTGAAGTCGGCCACTGACACCGCGCCGGCGTCCTTGAAGAGGTTCGGGTCGTTGCCGGCTCCGGTGCCGGTGGCCTTGCCGGCTGCAACATCCAGCCCGGCATTGGTCAGCCCGTTGACCAGGCAGCCCAGGGTGGTGGACTTGCCCGAGTTCATCGAGGTGCCCAGCACCGCGATGACCGGCACGCCGGTCCGGGCCGGCTGCGCGCTCGCGCCGGCCGAGGGGGTGTGCACCTGCAGCGGGGCGAAGTCGGCCAGGTTCACGACCTGCCCGTCGCGGGCCAGCAGGCCCACCGGCTCCAGCTCGGTGGCGGCGTCGATCGAGGCGTGCATGGATTCCACGCGGCTTGCCACGCCGCCGCCGGCCACCAGCTGGCACGGGCCGAGGTCCAGCGGCACGTGGGCCAGGAACTGGTCAGGGGCGTAGCGGTCGCCGTAGGCCACCAGCACCAGCTGGCCGATGAACAGCTTCTGGCGGCGGCCCTCGGCCGACTGCAGCGCGGTGTGCTGGCCGATCTCGGTCACGCGGGCCACCACCACGTCTCCGGCGGCAGGGGCCAGCGCGGCGCCGCCCAGAAGATGGAAGTCGCCCGGGTTGCGCTGCAGCTGCGCGCCGACGAAGCGGGTGGTGTAGGCGGTGCGGATGGCGGCCACGGTGCGGGCGCCCAGCTCCTGGCGGTCGCTCGACGGCGCGGCCGACGGGGTTGGGTGCTCTTCGATGATTGGTGCAATACCCATGGCGGGTTCTCCTTGCTCGCTTTCCACGGGGATCCTGCGCCCCGCGGCCGGCCGTTCGGCTCGACTATTTACAGTGAAGTCGCACAGGGTTAACCGAACGTGGACATCCGATGAGATCGTCAGGAGAATCCCGTGAGGGTTTTCTCATCTTGGGCCGCAGGCGTCCGACCCGCGGATTGCCCGGGCTTCATGGGCGCGGAACGGCGAAGTGGGTGACCTTCGCGTCGCGCGCGTCCAAATGCGAATAGGGGTGGCCGGTCTCCAGCACCGTGGTGCCCAGGGTCGGGTAGTTCATCGCCAGCTCGTAGACCGCTTCCTCGTCGGAGTCGGCCGAGGCCAGGCGCAGCGCCAGCTCCTGCAGCACCGGCTGGTGCCCGATGACCAGCAGCGTGCCCACGGTGTCCGGCACCTCGTTGATGATCGAGCACAGCGCGGAGACCGAGGCGGTATATATGCGCGAGTCGATGTACGGGGTCGGGCCCTTCTCCCCCAGCTCGGAGAGCACCCAGGCGCAGGTCGCCCGGGTGCGCAGCGCGTCGGAGCAGATGATGTAGTCCGGGATGAGGTCGTTCTCCACGAGCCAGGCCCCGGCGGCGGGGGCTTCGCGGTTCCCGCGCGAGGCCAGCGGGCGCTCGTGGTCGGGCACGCCCAGCGGGTAGTCCGCCTTGGCATGGCGCATCAGGATCAGGCGGCGGGTCTGGGCAGCATTCATAGTCCCCAGCTTAAGACAAGCGCGGCGGGCACACCCAATGGTTTGCCCGCCGCGCCGCCGGTTCGTCCCGCCCAGGGACGCCGACTCCGAAGACTAGATGGAGTATTCCGGCGCCGCCCAGACAACGACCTCCGGGTGCTCGTAGAAACGGTAGCCCTGGCCGCGCACGGTGCGCACAGTGTTCGCCAGACGGCCCAGCTTCGAGCGCAGGCGGCGGATGTGCACGTCGATGGTGCGCTCGTTGGGCACCTCGTCGGCATTGCGCCACAGGTTTTCCAGCAGCTCCTCGCGGCCCACGGTGCGGGTGCCGTTCTCCACCAGGAAGTTCAGCAGCTCGAATTCCTTGAAGGTCAGGTTCAGGGTCTCGCCGTCCAGGTAGACCTCGCGGCGCGAAAGGTCGATCAGCACGCCCGACGGACGCGGGGTGCTCGGGCGCGCCTCGGCGCGCGGGCGGCGGGAGAGGGTCGGATCGCCCAGCGCCTGGCGCACGACGTCGATCGGCTCGCCCTGGGCGCTGGTCGGTGCCAGTGCCACGGCCGCGTGGGTCTGGGCCTGCGGCGACAGGGTCGCCAGGAAGGCGCGCACCTGGGTGGCCAGCTTGCCCAGCGAGGTGCCCTGGGCCTGGGCTGCCGCTTCGTCCAGGCCTACATACAGCACGAAGCCGCGGGCCGAGGTGTCAGCGCTCTGGGCTCCTGCTGACTGGACAGGTGCGGCGGCAGGCTGATGCATTGGTTCGCGGGTCTCATGCACGTTGGAAACGGCGCGCAGCGGGCGATAGCCTGCCGGGGCATAGCTTCCTGCGGCCGCGCGCTGCGCCGCCGCTGCCCGGTTCTGGGCATTGCGAATTGAAACGTGAACGTATCCGGATCCTGCCGACATATTGCTTTTCCTCTATGTGTGCGAAGGCCAAGTGATTTGGCGCTGATGCTTCGGGTTTTGCTTGCGCTGCCAGCGGCCTTCGTCCACCAGCAGCAGTTGGGTTTCCCGTCAACGGCTGCCCGTGAACCGAATTCCAGTAACTCAGAAATTCGATGCGGTGCCGCTGACGCCGAGCATTCGACAACAGCAAAGGGAGGCCAGCGGCGATGTCCCGCCGGGGTTCCATTTACTGCTCTGCGCCTTACTCACACCTCTAGTTTCCTCGTAACATTGGGAACTTGCAAGTAACAATAAGCACCCATGTCCACGATGTGAGACGGATGCGTCCGAAAGTGACGTGCGCCACTTTAGGCAAAACATGGCGATCTAAGCGCTTAACTACTCAATATGTTCAGGATTTTTTGGATCAATGCGCAGTATGCCTACCCTATGCAGAGGTCTGAATATTCATTCATTGACATTCGATGTTCACACTTCAAACATTCGCCGTTCTGCACCCTTGACCAAATTAAGCACTATCTGATTGCAAATATCTCGCATAAAATCGTCATGTGGACATAGCTTCTGCACAGGTAAATCATAAAGTCAGCCCAAGGCAATAGGGGATGCTCTTAAATATGAACGATTCCCGATTCTCTCCCGCCCAGCTTCCACGTCTCACCCATCCGGACGGCACGCCGATCAAGGTACTGGTGGTTGACGACGAGCCATCGCTCGCCGAACTGGTAGCCATGGGAACCCGCATGCTCGGGTGGGAAGCGACCATGGCCCATGACGGCCCCGAAGCCGTCGCCACCGCACGTTCCTTCACCCCTGACGTCCTGGTCTTGGACTGGATGCTGCCGGGCTTCGACGGTCCCGAGGTGCTGCGCAAGGTCCGTACCCACCTGCCCGACGTCCCGGTGCTGTTCCTGACCGCCAAGGATGCAGTCGAGGACCGCATTGAAGGCCTGGGCGCCGGCGCCGACGACTACGTCGCCAAGCCCTTCAGCCTGGAGGAGGTGCTGATCCGCCTGCACCGCCTGGTCGAGCGCTCCGGAGCCACCACCGCAGATACCGCGGAGCTGGTGGTCGGCGACCTGGTGCTGAATCTCGACTCCCACGACGTCTCCCGCGCCGGACGCGAGATCCAGCTGACCGCCACCGAGTTCGACCTGCTTTCCTACCTGATGAACAACGCGCGCCGCGTGGTGTCCAAGTCGCAGATCCTTGACAATGTCTGGCACTACGACTTCGACGGCCAGGCGAACATCGTTGAACTGTACATTTCCTACCTGCGCAAGAAGATCGACGTCGACGCCGAACCGATGATTCACACCGTGCGCGGCGTGGGATACGTTTTGAAGCCCGCTGCATGAGCATGTTCACCACCACCCCGAAGGTGAGTTCTCCGCATGCGCTGCAGCGCAAGCTGATGATCATCCTTCTCACGTCGGTCACGGCAGTCTCCGCGCTGCTCGGGCTGCTCTACAACGCCGGCATGCGCCAGACGCTCATGGACCAGCTCGGCGACCAGCTCAAGCTGACCACCGAGCGCGCCCTGAACTACTCGCAGGAAGCCGGCAACGGCCGGATCGAGGCCCCCGGCCAGTCCGCCGGCACGCTCACCGCGCGCTTCGACCGGCTGGTCTTCGTCGGCGGCGTGCTGGACAAGAAGACCGGTGAATTCAAGCAGCTGGGCCAGCAGGACGCCATCCCGATGGTGCAGCTGCCGGTCAGCGACCTGCACACCCCCGGAGCATTCCACCCGCGCCGCGCAAACCTGACGGTTGGCGACTACTACCTGGTCGCGGTGCAGGACGCCGGCACCAACACCGTGCTGGTGGTCGGCCTGCCGCTGTCCGACACCGACGTGGCGTTGCGCGAAATGGCCTGGCTGACGCTGTTCATCGCGATGATCCTGATCGTCGGCGCGGGCCTGGCCGGTTCCTGGCTGATCAGCCGCTCGCTGGCTCCGCTCAAGCGCGTGGCGGGGGTGGCGGCCTCGGTGGCCGACACCGACCTGGATTCGGGCAAGGTCGAGCTGACCCAGCGCGTGGCCGAGGAGGACGCGACCCCGGGCACCGAGGTCGGCAACGTGGGCTACGCCCTGAACGCGATGATCGACAACGTCTCCACGGCGCTGACCGCCCGCGAGAAGTCGCAGGCGCAGATGCGCCAGTTCGTCGCCGACGCCTCGCACGAGCTGCGCACCCCGCTGTCCTCCATCCGCGGCTACACCGAGCTGCTCGCCGCGACCGAGCACTTCTCCCCCGACGGGCAGCGTTCGGTGGAGCGGGTGCTGCAGCAGAGCCACCGCATGGGCTCGCTGGTGGAGAACCTGCTGCTGCTGGCCCGGCTGGACGAGGCGAACGCCTTCCGCCGCACCAAGCTGGATCTGGGGTTGCTCACCGCCGACATCACCGAGGACTTCAAGGTCACCGCGGACGACCACATCTGGGAGTTCGACTGCCAGGACCCGCAGACCTTCGTCTACGCCGACTCCTCCTCGCTGCGCCGGGTGATCACGAACCTGCTGGCCAACGCCCGCAAGCACACCAGCCCGGGCAACACCGTGACCGCCACGGTCCGCCAGGACCCGGACACCAACGAGGCGGTGCTGCTGGTGCACGACACCGGCGAAGGCATCGACGCGGATTTCCTGCCCACGGTCTTCGAGCGCTTCACCCGCGCGGACAAGGCCCGCTCCGGCTCGGACGGCACCACCGGCCTGGGCCTGCCGATCGCCAAGAGCATCGTGGAAGCCCATGGCGGCAGCATCTCGGTGCGCTCGGTCCCCGGGGACACCGTCTTCGAGGTCAGGCTCCCGCTCATCGACCAGGACGCCGAACCCGCCGGCTCATCCGGACGTTCCCCCAAGGCCTCGGTCTAGCCCAGTGGCAGGAGCGAATCGGGGATTGAGAAAGGGGCTGCCCGCACCAGTGGTGCGGGCAGCCCCTTTCGCGTTGTCCGGCGGAGAACCGCCGGCGCCGGAAAACTAGGCGATCGGCGGGGTGACGCCGTACAAGCGGTCGCCGGCATCTCCCAGGCCCGGGATGATGTAGGACTTATCGTCCAGCTTCTCGTCCAGCGAGGCCAGCACCACGTGCACGCGGTCGTCGTCGCCGTGGATCGACTTCAGGCGTTCGACGCCCTCCGGCGCGGCGATCAGGCAGATGCAGGTCACCGAGCTGGCGCCGCGCTCGAAGATGAACTTGATGGCCTCGGCCAGGGTGCCGCCGGTGGCCAGCATCGGATCCAGCACGAACACCTGGCGTCCGGACAGGTCGTTCGGAACGCGGTCGGCGTAGGTGATGATGTCCAGGGTTTCCTCGTTGCGGGCCATGCCCAGGAAGCCGACCTCAGCGGTCGGCACCAGGCGTGTCATGCCTTCGAGCATGCCCAGGCCTGCGCGCAGGATCGGGACGACGAGCGGGGTCGGCTTGGCGATGGTGGTACCGGTGGTGACCGCGACCGGGGTGACGACCTCGACCTGCTCGGTCTTCACCTCGCGGGTGGCCTCGTAGGCCAGCAGGGTGACCAGTTCATCGGTCAGCTGGCGGAAAATCGAGGACGGGGTGTTCTTGTCACGAAGAACTGAGACCTTGTGTGCCACCAACGGGTGGTCGACTACCTGTACGCGCATGCATCAAAATCTATCAGCCCGGCCTTTGCCCGATCGAGGAATTCCGGCAATTCCCCGACGGAAATCCGGATTATGTGCCCAAGCGAACAGTAAAACCGCCCGCCGTCCCCGGCGGCGGCACCCGAACACGTATGGTTGGAGCACTATGAACCGTGAACACGAAGCCTGGATGGACCTCGCGCTGGACGAGGCCCGGGCCGCCTTGGCCACCGACGACGTCCCCATCGGCGCGGTGGTCATCTCCCCCGACGGAAAGCTGCTGTCCACCGGCCGCAATGAACGCGAAGCCCTGAAGGACCCCACCGCCCACGCCGAGGTCGTCGCCATCCGCAACGCGGTCTCCGCCCTGGCCGCGCGCGGCGAGGACGACGGCTGGCGCTTGGAGGACTGCACCCTGGTGGTCACGCTGGAACCCTGCGCGATGTGCGCCGGAGCGATCGTGCTCGCGCGCATCCCGCGGGTGGTGTTCGGCGCCTGGGACGAGAAGGCCGGGGCCTGCGGCTCGGTGTTCGACATCGTGCGCGAACCGCGGCTGAACCACTGGGTCGAGGTCTATCCCCGCGTCAGGGAGCAGGAATGCGCCGGCCTGCTGCGCGACTTCTTCAGATCCAAGCGCTGAGCCGCAGCCGGGAAAACTGTGTTTCGGGCCACTTGCGCCCGATTGGAGCCCCTTCGTTTTGGCATTCGCCAGATGTTCGTTATAGAGTTATCAGGTCTGGTGACGTGTCCGAGCGGCCGAAGGTGCAACACTCGAAATGTTGTGTACGGTAACCCCGTACCGTGGGTTCAAATCCCACCGTCACCGCCAATGAAAACCCCTAGTTAGCTAGGGGTTTTCTTCTTTTAACGATCCGACGCTGCGCACCGGGTGCGGGCGCGTCGTCCAGTGGAAGGTCGCCGTGGCATGTCCCTCATGCATGGCGAGAACGGCTTCCACCACCACGCCGGCCCGCACGCTTGCGCCCAGGAAACCTCAGTCTGAGGTGTCCTTTGTGAGCATCGCGTAAGCAGGACGAAATACACCACTAGCCTGCCGGGGCTGCCGGACGGGCTACGCACGCGTGCCCTCAGGAGCCCGGGTGCAGAACCCAGTCCTCCTCCGGCTGGATGAGGCAAGGGGCTCATCGGGTCGGAGAAGGAACAGGCATTGCCTACTGGGCCCGAAACACCTCCACACGCCGACCAGCTCCCGCCTCAATACGCAGGATCCTGTTTTTCTTTGGCAACGGCAGGACTTGAACACTAAGTTTCCCCGACACCCCCTAACCCTGTTCACCCTTCCCAGAATGCCAGGGCGATAATCTGTGGCGTCGAACTGAACCGTGCACCGAACAATCGAGGCACGCAGATGGATTGCTTTACTCTGCAACCAGTTGTCGCAAGCCGATATCGTAGACACAACGGATGCTGTCGCGGATGGCACAAGCGTCAATATTGCGCAGCAGACAACCGAATTTCGGCGAATGCCTAATAAATGCCCTCGTGTCCATGCTTACCACATACTGGTCGGTACGCTATCGTTCATAAAGTGCATCTCAGTCCAGATGCTGAACGAAGTCACTCGATCCACTAGGAGGAAGTTATGGGTTTCATTGGTTGGATTGTTTTGGGCCTCATCGCCGGTGCGATTGCTAAGGCGATCAAGCCAGGCGAGCAGGGTGGCGGCTGGATCGCCACGTTGCTCCTCGGCGTTGTCGGCGCCGTCATTGGTGGCTGGATTGGTTCCGCGGCATTCGGTGTCGGAGTGAACGAATTCTGGTCGCTTTCGACGTGGTTGCTGGCCATCGGTGGTTCGCTGCTCGTCCTCATTATTTGGGGACTGCTTACGCGTAAACGGGCCTAGCCTGCACGACAAGGACAGGGGTCCTACTTTGCGAAGTAGGACCCCTGCTCCATTGATCGCTCTCCACCAACTCAGGATTGGCTCTTCAATGCCACTTTCGCCGGCCGGCACGGTCACGGGGAGGGTCTTGGCTTTCAAGCATGCTCGCGGCCCATATGCACGAGAAGAGGCATCTTTGGCATTCGGTTGGGGGGCAAATTAGAAAGCTGGTCTCTGCCGCCATCACAGCACCAGAGACCAGCCGAAGAAGTGGTAGATCACCGTATCCCCCCAGATATCAGTCGCCTGCACAGAGGCCTCTGCGCGCCTACGTGGCACGGCACTTCTTGCAATGAGATTACCTGCGTCTGGATGGTTGGCCATGGGCAATCCCATTCTCCGCAGATGCGTGATGCTGGTTGTTTTGGCGAAAATCGAAATCCTTTCCGGTCGAAGATCGCTAGCCTGCTGACTTTTCCACTTCCTGAAAATCCAAAATGAAACGGATGGGGAAGCAAGTATCGACGGTGGGGATTTCCCGCCAGTGCGCCTCAGTTTAGATCGCGTCAAGTATCGACTTCTTCCGCTCGGGAAGGTCGGAGGCCGCTGTTGTTCCGCCGTAGATATGATGATGGTGCCTTTCGCATCGTCGTGCTTGAGCCATATGTCGCAGCCAGCGATACCCGCAAGACGAATCGCGGACCAAACGCCACGGCGAACCAAAAACCCCGGCGGACCGGTCGCATCCAAACGGCCCGTGGCCACCGCGCCCGGGAGATGCCATTCGGTTGCCGCGCGGTTCCATCCGCGCGCACTATCTGCAGATCAACAACATTTCAGAAGGATCGTATCCATGGGCATCGAACCCGGAATCTATGAGCATTTCAAGGGACAGCGCTACGAGGTGCTCGCCGTGGGCAGGCACAGCGAGACCGAGGAGCAGTTGGTCTTCTACCGCACGCTCTACGGCGACTACAGCTTCTGGGCCCGCCCGCTGGAGATGTTCGACGACCTCGTCGAGCGCGGGGACTACGAGGGCCCCCGCTTCCGACGCATCGCCTAGCCGATCTGGTGTTCCTGAATCTGGGTTTCCAGCGAGGCGCCGTTGAGCTCCAGGTAAAGCTGGCCCTCGGTGACCGACAGGGACATGATGTTGCGGCGGGTCAGCTCTGCCGCGGCAGCGTCGACGAACTTCGAGTCGAAGGAACGCACCACGATGTCCTCGGCACGGTGGATGGTTTTCCCGCTCCAGGAGGCCAGCAGCCGCTGCGGGTCGCGGTGGGAGTAGACGGCCGCACGGTCCGCCAGCTTGCTGCCGGCGTGCAGGCGCTGCGCGTCAGGCGCGCCGACCTCGATCCAGGCGGTGGTCAGGCCCGTGAGGTCCTTGACCAGCACGGCCGGCTCCTCGCCGTTGGACACCCCGGCCGCGGCGAAGGCGATGCCGTCCTCGAATTCCAGGCAGTACGCCAGCACCCGGGTGACCAAGTAGGCGTCGGTTTCCGAAGGGTGCTGCGCCACGCGCAGGGACAGTTCCTCGTACACCCCTCGATCCATGTCGGAGAGCTGGATGTCAAAGGTCCGTATAGTTGCGCCAATAGCCATGGTTCACGATTTTACCGGCCGGCGGCCGGCGGCAGCGCCTCCAGGGATGCAATCCACGGCAGGAACAACGCGACCGCGTCGGGCATAAAGCGCCAGCGCTCGGCGTCGACCTGGGCGAGCAGCTCGGAAACCTCCATCCATTCCCCGCCCAGCACCTCCGCGGCCTGCAGTTCCAGCGGGCCGGGAGCGATCGTCCAATAGCGGAACGCGCGGTACCTGGCGTGCGCGTCGGCGTAGTCCGCCTGGCCCAGGCTCACCAGCTGGCCGCGCACCCCGAGCTCCTCGGCCGCCTCCCGGCGCGCTGAGTCGAACGGGTCCTCCCCGGCCGGGATGACCCCGCCCGCGGTGAAGTCGAACAATCCGGGGTACAGGTCCTTGCTCCAGGTCCGCTGGTGGACGTAGACCTGTCTCTGCGGGTTGAACACCACGATTCCGGTGGCGCCGTGGCGCAGGTTCTCCGTCCGCACCCGGGACCGCGGGGCCCGGCCGATGACGGCTCCCTGCCCGCTGTACAGCGCCGCCTGCTCTTCCATGAGTCCAGCCTGCTACGCGGCCTTGTCCCGGGAGCCGCGCAGCATTCCGGCGACCACCAGCGCGAAGGTGCCGACCAGCACCAGCAGCCAGAGGCCCAGCGCGTAGGAGTTGGTTTCTGCATGGTAGGTCGCGCCCATGGCCAGCGGCGGGAAGTAGCCGCCCAGGCCGCCGGCGGCCGCGACCACGCCGGAGACCGCTCCGACCTTCTCCGGCGGGGTGGACGGGCCGATCCAGGCGAACACCGCGCCCATGCCCAGACCCATGGCGGAAGCCATCAGGATGAACACGGTTCCGGTGAGGATGCCTTCCTCCGGCTGCTGGCCCACGATGTAGGCCAGCGACACGATGCCGGCCAGCGAGATCAGCGCAATGACCTTCGGCCCGAACTTGTCCGCTAGCACGCCGCCGATCGGACGGGCGATGACCGCGGCCACCGCGAACAGCGCGGTGCGCGTGCCGGCGCCCACCGGGTCCACCTGGTCGGGATAGATGGTGGTCAGGTACTTGGGCAGGAAGGTGGAGAAGGCCACGAACCCGCCGAAGACTATGCCGTAGAGGAAGGACATCTGCCAGGTGATCGGCAGTTTCAGCGCTCCCATCACCTTGGGGACCAGCGGCTGGGCGTTCGGCGTCCAGGCCGGGGACTCGCGCAGGAAGAACCACACCAGCGCGGCCATGGCCACCAGTAGCCCGGCGATGAACAGGTGGGTGCCGAAGTAGCTCAAGCCGCTGAGCAGCCGTGGGGTGAAGAACGCGGAGACCGCGGTGCCGATCATGCCCATGCCGAACACGCCGTTGGCGAAGCCGCGCCGCTTCGGCTCGTACCAGGCGCTGGAGAACGGGACGCCCACCGCGAAGATGGTGCCGGCGATGCCCAGCAGGGTGCCTGCGACGATCAGCAGCACGAAGCTTCCGATCGTTCCGGCGAGCGCCACGAGCAGCACGGCCGGCACCGACGCCAGCAGCACCACGGTGAACATCTTGCGCGCCCCGAAGCGGTCGGTCAGCGCTCCGGTGACGATGCGCCCGAGCGCTCCGACCAGCACGGGAGTGGCCAGCATGAGGGAGATCTGGCCCTCGGAAAGGTTCATGCCTTCGGAGTAGTACTTCTGGATCGGGGCGATCAGCATCCATGCCCAGAAGCCGACGGCGCTGGCCAGGGTGGCCAGCAGAACCTGCGGAAATTGGCCGCGCAGCTCGGGCTGGGCGGTCGCCGATGACGGTGCGGAATTCGTGCTCATTTCAACCCTCCACGGGGCAAAGTTACAGAGTTTTCACACAGCTTCTATTGAGCACCCTAAACGCAGATCCAGCCCCGCGCCAGAGTCCGGGACTAAATTCGCGCCAGTGAACACCGGGTACTCGATCTACACCTTTTAGAACCCCACCCCTTGAAACTCTCGAACTTTAGGACGAAGCTGGTGGCACGAGCCACAGTTAGGGAGACCCAGCCATGACAGATCGGCCACACCGCACACCGCCGGCCACTGATGGCCCTCTCGCTGATTCGCTGCTTTCCATGGGCAGATTCCTGCGCCGCGGCGATACCAGTGAAGACCTGCGAGCAATGTTCCTTTCCGGAGGGCGCCAAGGCGACGTCTTCTACCGCGACCGATGGTCTCACGACAAGGTGGTCCGCTCCACCCACGGGGTGAACTGCACCGGGTCCTGCTCCTGGAAGGTGTACGTCAAGGACGGCATCATCACCTGGGAAACCCAGCAGACCGACTACCCTTCCGTCGGCCCGGACTCCCCCGAATACGAACCCCGCGGCTGCCCGCGCGGCGCGGCGTTCAGCTGGTACACCTACTCCCCCACCCGGGTCCGCTATCCGTACATCCGCGACGTGCTCGCCAAGCTGTACCGCGAGGCCAAGGCCGCGCACCCCGACCCGGTGGAGGCCTGGGCCTCGATCGTCGAGGACCCGGCCAAGGCCAGGAGCTACAAGAAGGCCCGCGGCAAGGGCGGGCTGATCCGCACCACCTGGGACGAGGCGCTGGAAATCGCCGCGGCCGCCCAGGTCTACTCGGTCAAGACATACGGCCCGGACCGGATCGCCGGGTTCTCCCCGATCCCGGCGATGTCCATGGTCTCGCACGGCGCCGGCTCCAGGTACCTGAACCTCATCGGCGGCACCATGCTCTCCTTCTACGACTGGTACGCCGACCTCCCGGTGGCCAGCCCGCAGGTGTTCGGCGACCAGACCGACGTGCCTGAATCGGCCGACTGGTGGAATGCGCAGTACCTGATCATGTGGGGCTCGAACGTCCCGGTCACGCGCACCCCCGACGCCCACTTCATGGCCGAGGCGCGCTACCGCGGGCAGAAGGTCGTCACCGTCTCCCCCGACTACACCGACAACACCAAGTTCGCCGACGAGTGGGTCGCACTGCAGCCGGGCACCGACGCGGCGTTGGGCATGGCCATGGGTCACGTGATCCTCAAGGAGCACTACGTCGAGAAGCGCACCGCGCCCTTCGAGGACTACATGCGCCGCTACACCGACTCTCCGTTCCTGGTGGAAATCGACAGCGCCACCGGCACCCCGGTGCCCGGCAAGTTCCTCACCGCCGCGGACCTGGGCCTGGAGCAGGAGGAGAACGCGGCGTTCAAGCCCGCCCTGCTGGATGCGAGCGGCACCGCCCGCGTCCCGCGCGGCACCTTGGGCCACCGCTTCTCCGGCGCGGACAAGGGCCAGTGGAACCTGGATCTGGGAGACATCACTCCCATGCTCTCGGTCATGGACCTGGACAGCTGGGACGGGCAGGCGGCGGCGATCAGCCTGCCGCGCTTCGACCTTGCCCCCGAGGCCGGGCAGGAGCATGCCGGCGGATCCGGGGTGCTCTCCCGTGGCGTGCCGGTGGTGAGGATCGCCGGCAAGCAGCTGACCACGGTATTCGATCTGATGCTCGCCCAGTACGGCGTGGGGCGCGATTCGCTGCCCGGCGACTGGCCGAGGGGCTTCATGGACGCCTCCACCGTCGGCACGCCGGCCTGGCAGGAGGAACACACCGGGGTCCCGCCGCAGCAGGCGATCCGCATCGCCCGCGAGTTCGCCGACACCGCCCAGAAGTCCGGGGGCCGCTCAATGATCCTGATGGGCGCGGGCACCAACCACTGGTTCCACTCGGACACCATCTACCGCACCTTCCTGGCGCTGACCATGATGACCGGCACCCAGGGCGTGAACGGCGGCGGCTGGGCGCACTACGTCGGGCAGGAGAAGGTCCGCCCTATCACCGGCTACCAGCAGTACGCGGCCGCCGGCGACTGGGGCCGCCCGCCGCGGCACACCATCGGCACCGCCTTCTGGTATTTGGCCACCGACCAGTGGCGCTACGACGGGCTGCCGGCCACTTCGCTGGCTTCCCCGCTGGCCACCGGCAAGTTCGACGGCCGCACCACCGCCGACTGCCTGGTCGAATCGATCAAGCGCGGCTGGATGCCCGACTACCCGACGTTCAACCGCAATCCGCTGGACCTGGTGGACGAGGCGGAGGCGGCGGGCAAGGAGCCCGCGGCCCACGTGGTGGACTCGCTGAATGACGGCTCGCTGGCCTTTGCCTGCGAGGACCCGGACTCCCCGCAGAATTTCCCGCGGGTGGTGCTCATCTGGCGCGCGAACATCCTGGGCTCCTCCGGCAAGGGCAACGAGTACTTCCTCAAGCACCTGCTGGGCACCGACGCCTCGGTGCGCGCCCCGGAAACCCCGGAAGGCTCGCGCCCGGTGGACATGGCCTGGCACGAGGCGGCGCCGGAGGGCAAGCTCGACCTGCTGGCCACCGCGGATTTCCGCATGACCAGCACCACGCTGTTCTCCGACCTGGTCTTCCCGGCCGCCACCTGGTACGAGAAGTACGACCTGTCCTCCACCGACATGCACCCGTTCATCCACTCCTTCAACCCGGCGATCGCCCCGCCGTGGCAGACGAAAACCGACTTCGAGCTGTTCGGCCAGATGGCCAAGCGCTTCGGGCAGTTCGCCGCGACCCACCTGGGCAAGCGCAAGGACCTGGTCGCGACCCCGCTGCAGCACGACACCCCGGATGCCATGGCCACCGTTAAGGGCCAGGTGCCGCAGGATGCGCCGCGGGTGCCGGGGCTGACCATGCCCAAGCTGGCGGTCGTGGAGCGCGACTACCCGAACCTCTACGAGCGCTGGAGCACCCTGGGACCGCTGACCGGGAAACTCGGCATGGTCACCAAGGGAGTGAAGTACCAGGTCGCCCCGGAGATCGAGACGCTGCGAAGCCTGAACGGGGCCACAGCCGAGGGCGCGGTCAAGCTGGACACCGACCAGAAGGCCTGCGAGATGATCCTTGCCTTCTCCGGAACCTCCAACGGACGGCTGGCCACTGCAGGCTTCAAGCAGCTGGAAGAGCACACCGGGCAGCAGATGGCGTTCCTCTCCGAGGAGCACGAGGGCTCGCGCATCTCCTTCAAGGACGTGCAGGTGCAGCCGCGCAGCGTCATCACCTCCCCGGAGTGGTCAGGCTCGGAGCACGGCGGTCGGCGCTACACGGCGTTCGCGATCAACGTCGAGCACCTCAAGCCCTTCCACACGCTCACCGGGCGCATGCACTTCTATCTGGACCACGACTGGATGCAGGAGCTGGGCGAGACGCTGCCGATCTACCGGCCGCCGCTGGACATGCACCGGCTGTTCGGCGACGCGCGGCTGGGCGAGGTCGGCTCGCACCAGTCCGGCAACGCCGAGGTCGCGGTGCGCTACCTGACCCCGCACTCCAAGTGGTCCATCCACTCCGAGTACCAGGACAACCTGTTCATGCTCTCGCTCTCCCGCGGCGGCCCCACCATCTGGATGTCCCCGCAGGACGCGGCGAAGATCGGAGTGAGGGACAACGAGTGGATCGAGTCCTACAACCGCAACGGCGTGGTGGTCGCCCGCGCGATCGTCTCGCACCGCATGCCCGAGGGCACGGTGTACATGTACCACGCGAAGGACCGCACTGTGGATGTGCCGATCGCGGAAACCAGCGGCAAACGCGGCGGCATCCACAACTCGCTGACCCGCATCCTCATGAAGCCCAGCCACCTGATCGGCGGCTATGGGCAGCTGGCCTGGGCGTTCAACTACCTCGGCCCCACCGGAAACCAGCGCGACGAGGTCACCACGATCCGCCGCCGCAACCAGGAGGTGCAGTACCGATGAAGGTCATGGCCCAGATGTCCATGGTGATGAATCTGGACAAGTGCATCGGCTGCCACACCTGCTCGGTGACCTGCAAGCAGGCCTGGACCAACCGGTCCGGGGTGGAGTACGTGTGGTTCAACAACGTGGAGACCCGGCCCGGCGTCGGCTACCCGCGCACCTATGAGGACCAGGGCAAGTGGCGCGGCGGCTGGACGCTGAACAAGCGCGGTCGGCTGAGGCTGCGCGACGGCGGGCGCCTCCACAAGCTCTCGCGCATCTTCTCCAACCCGAAGCTGCCCGAGATCCACGACTACTACGAGCCGTGGACCTACGACTACGACATGCTGCTGAACTCGCCTTCCGGCGAGCACACCCCGGTGGCCACCCCGAAGTCGCTACTGACTGGAAAGGACATGAAGATCTCCTGGTCCGCGAACTGGGACGACAACCTGGGCGGCTCGCTGGAGACCATGGACCAGGACCCGCTGCTGGCCAAGATGAGCGAGGAGGTGAAGGCCGAGTACGAGAAGGCCTTCATGTTCTACCTGCCGCGCATCTGCGAGCATTGCCTGAACCCCTCCTGCGTGGCTTCCTGCCCCTCGGGCGCGATGTACAAACGCGCGGAGGACGGGATCGTGCTTGTGGACCAGGACGCCTGCCGCGGCTGGCGCATGTGCGTCTCGGGCTGCCCGTACAAGAAGGTCTACTTCAACCACCGCACCGGCAAGGCCGAGAAGTGCACGCTGTGCTACCCGCGCATCGAGGTCGGCCTGCCCACGGTCTGCGCCGAAACCTGCGTGGGACGGCTGCGCTACCTGGGCCTGGTGCTCTACGACGCGGACGCGGTGGCCGCGGCAGCCAGCGTGGAGGACGAGCACCAGCTGCTCGACGCCCAGCGCAACGTGCTGCTGGACCCGAACGACCCGGCGGTCATCGAGGCCGCCCGCGCCGAGGGCATTCCGGAGGACTGGATCGCCGCCGCGCAGGCCAGCCCCATCTGGCGGCTGATCCGCGACTACGAGGTCGCGCTGCCGCTGCACCCGGAATACCGCACCATGCCGATGGTCTGGTACATCCCGCCGCTCTCCCCGGTGGTGGACGTGGTCACCAACACCGGCAACGACGGCGAGGACGTGAACAACCTGTTCGCCGCGATCGACAAGCTGCGCATCCCGGTGGGCTACCTGGCGGAGCTGTTCGCTGCCGGGGATCCGGCGCCGGTGGAACTGTCGCTGCGCAAGCTGGCGGCCATGCGCTCCTACATGCGCGGCATCTCGTTGCACGATACGCGCGAGGAGTCCATCGCGAACGCGGTGGGCATGAGCGGCGCGCAGATGGAAGAGATGTACCGGCTGCTGGCCATCGCGAAGTACGAGGAACGCTACGTCATCCCGGCCGCACACGCCGAGCAGGCCCACGACTTGGAGGAAATGGGCTGCTCGCTGGACTTCGAGGACGGCCCTGGCATGGGCGGCGCCGGACCATTCGGCTCCTCTTCCGGCGCCTCGGTCCCGGTGGCGGTGGAGAACTTCCACTCGCTGAAGAACCGGCAGACAGCGGACCGGCCATCCAGTCCGGGGCGCGTGAACCTGCTGAACTGGGACGGCAACGGCAAACCCGAGGGATTGTTCCCGCCTGAGGAGAAAAAATGATTCCGCGGCTATTCAACCGGGCGACCCCCACCCGCCCGCTGCCCGGGCGGCTGGAGCCGGTGAGGATGAACCGCTCCGAGCGCTCCAGGGTGCACATGCTGGCCTCGTTGCTGCTGGACTACCCGGACGAGGCCTGGTTCGCCCGGCTCGACGAGCTCGAGTCCCATCTGGTCCGGGTTCCCCCGCAGATCGCCGGCCTCTTCGCCGGGTTCATCGACGCCGCCCGGCAGACCGGGGCCGGGCAGCTGCAGCGCGACTACGTGGACACCTTCGACTTGAAGCGCAAGTGCAGCTTGTACCTGAGCTACTTCGCTACCGGGGACACCCGCAAGCGCGGCACCGCGTTGGTCACCTTCATCGAGGCGTACCGGGCCGCCGGCTGGGACTTCGAGGCCGAGGAGTTGCCGGACTACCTGCCCGCGGTGCTGGAATTCTCCGCGCGCAGCGAAGACGAGATCGCCGAGGCCCTGCTGGCCGCCCATGTGGAGGGCATCGAGGTGCTGCGCGCCGCGCTGGAAGCGACTGGCAGCATCTGGGCACCGCTGGTCCGCACCATCACTTTGTCCCTGCCTCCGGTCGACGCAGCCACCCAGGAGCGGGTGCTGGCGCTGGTCAGCGAAGGGCCTCCCACCGAAACCGTGGGCCTTTCATTCCTTGGAAACCTTCCACCGTTCAGTCCTAGGGGGAACCCGTGAGTACCGGATCGCTTCTGCTGTGGGTAGTGCTTCCCTACGCCTGCGCCGTGGTCTTCATCGTCGGGCACATCTGGCGCTACCGCTTCGACAAGTTCGGCTGGACCACCCGTTCCAGCCAGACCTACGAAAGCCGGCTGCTGCGCTGGGGTTCGCCGATGTTCCATCTGGGCATCCTGATGGTGATCGCCGGCCACGTGGTCGGCCTGCTGATCCCGCGCGAATGGCTGTACGCCATCGGCATCGACGAGCACATGTACCATCTGGGCGCGACATGGCTCGGCACCGCGGCTGCCATCCTGACGCTGGCCGGCCTGGCGATCCTGATCTACCGCCGCCGCACGGTCGGCCCGGTCTTCCTGGCAACGACCCCGATGGACAAGATCATGTACGTGTTCCTAGGGGCCACGCTGTTCTTCGGCACCTTAGCCACGCTGGTGTACCAGGTCTTCGGGGCGGGCTACTCCTACCGCGAGTCGATCTCCCCGTGGATTCGGCAGATGATCATCTTCCAGCCCCACCCGGAAATGATGGAGCAGGTTCCGTTCTTCTTCCAGCTCCACGTGATCACCGCATGCCTGTTGTTCGCGTTGTGGCCATTCACCCGTCTGGTCCACGTGTTCTCGGCGCCGATCCCGTACCTGTTCCGCCCGTACATCGTCTACCGTTCGCGGGATGAGTCCCGGGGTGCCGGCGCCCGCCCGGTACGCCGCGGCTGGGATCCGATCACGACTCCTCCGAACAATCGCGGACGGCGCAGTCGATAATCGTATAAGCATTTGTGCCGGTTCCACTACTCTGGTGGAACCGGCGCAAATGCCTAAAACGCTGTGGATCAGCTGCTCACCTGCTTGAAGGAGAACCTGGGCTGAAGCTCCCCGAAAATCAGATAGAACAGAAGCCACAAGGCCACGCCGACCATGAGGAATATGCCGAGCACCTGTAGATACTCCATGGCGTTGCCCAAGGCGAACCAGCCGCTGAGATACATCGCGAGTAGCACCGTGACCAATATGATCCCGAAATGGATCACTGACTGCGTCTGGAGCTTCCACGCCTTGACTTGGTAGACCGTCGACGCGCCGCTGACGGCCCCACGATCATGCCGAGGGCGAAGGTGCTCCGGGCATTTGCGGCATCTCCTTGGAGAAGTAGAGCCACCCCTATTGTTGCCATGACGATGAGCGTGATACCTGCAAGGCTGAGGCGTAATGGCTCCATGGCTCCATGGCTCCAGCCTAGGACACCAGGGAAATTTATTCTACGAATTTGAGGATCTCGCTTCGGTGCGATCCATCTGTGTGTGATGGATCCACCGGACCACTGCGTCATCCTCAGATGGCGGCATTTGCTGTACTGTGAATTCGAGTGGCCGTTTTTCGCACGCGCGCGTGGTGGGCAGGCTCCAGCCCCGGAATAGGGGGTAGGGGCCTGCCCACAGGGCATAGCGTCCATGCCGTCATGCCAGCGTGGCGGGTTGGTGGTGGGTTAGTAGATGGTGATGCCGTCGGGATCGGGTGGCGGGTATTTCACCGGGACCGGCGGGATGAGGTGTTCCCCGTCGTAGAACATGCGGTTCAGCCGTCCCATGCCGGTGGTCGGCGGGCTGGAGGAAACGTATTCGACGCCGGAGGTGGGGCGGATGCGGATGCGGTGCGGGGCACTGGATTCGACTTCTTCTTCCCAGCCGGGCGCTTCCTTGGCGAGGTTGCAGCTGGCGCATTTGAAGGCGCCGTTGCCGAAGCTGGTGCGCCCACCCCTGGCGGCTTGGCGGACGTGGTCCAGGTGTTCGGGCTTGTTGGTGCAGTAGGGGGTGCGGCAGAACTGGTCGCGCAGCTGGATCAGGTGGCGCAGCTGGCCGCGGTAGCTGCGTTCGTGGGAGTCCATGGTGACCAGGTCCTGGGAGTTGGGGGCCATGAACAGGCGGCGGAACATCGGGTAGGCGTGCACGCGGGCGGAGAAGTTCTCCTGGATGTGTTGGGGCGGGGTGGCACCGAAGGAGGCTTTAATGTCGGCGATGAGCTGGCGGGCGTATTCGGCCGGAATGCTGCCGTAGCCGGGCAGGCTGGCGGTGTCTGGGGTGCGCATGAACAGGGCCCGGTCGGTCATGACCAGGTTCACGTGCAAGGTGACCGGCAGGGGTTCATCGAGTTTGTGGCCGGTGATGGCGCGGGTGAACAAATCGGCGCGTAGTTGACTGCGCGAGCGGGGGTCGCCGGCAGCCAGGGCCTTGTCGACTTCGCGGGTGAGGAAGTCCTCCAGGGCCAACCCGATTTCAGGAGAGACTTTCCCGTTAATGTGCATGCAGTCCTTACCCTTGCGGATGCGCACGTAGCGTTCGGCGGTGGCGTGTTCGATCTCTTCGGTGCGTGGGGTTTCGCGCATGAGATCGACCGCTTTTTGGGCGGTGTCCTTGGCTTGGGTGGTGCTGGCGCCGTCGAACAGGTCGGGGTGCTGCTCGTAGAAGCGGTCGAATTCGCGGCGCTCGGCGGTGGTGGAATCGTCCAAGGGGGTCATGATGGCCAGAATCATCTCTTCGCCGAGGTGGCCGTGTTCGAAGCGCGAGAAAAGGTAGGGCATGTCGGGGATGAGGTTGCGCATACGACGCAGGTAGACCAAGGAGCCTTGGGGTGTTTGGTGGCGGGCCAGGGCAATGGCGTGGGCGGTGCCGCGTTCGACGCTCAACGGGTGGTGCTCGGGGGTGGTGCCGGTCAGGGAGTCCAGGCGGGCGGCGGCGCGGGCCTGGATGGAGGCGTAGAAGGATTTGAACCGTTCGCATTGTTCCAGCACCCGCAGCTGCAGAGCGGGGTCGGTAGAGCCCAGGGCGGTGTTGATGAAGGTGGCATCCCAGGGGTCCAGACAGGGGTTTTGTTCGAAGGTCCCGGCTTTCCAGGGAGTGACTTCGAAGTAGTCTTCCTCTGCTTCGTATGAGTCGAACATACCTCCATTATATGACGGAATAACGGGAATGTGAAGACTTATTTTGACCTGAACGCGCTCCGCATGTTATGGGTGTGGTTCGAAAGTTGGGACATAGTGTAGGTTGATGAGGCTGGGTGTGGGGGCGGTTGGTGGCGGGATGTGGACAACCACCCGGGCAACAGCAAACGCCTTCCGACCCCGCGGTGCAAAAGCAGCCCGGTGCCGGAGTGCGTTCAATGCCAATCGTCCAATGCCGGCCATCCACAGAAAAGCAGGTTGACTGGGTGGGCTTATTCGTCGGGGTGCTCGTCGGCCCAACGGTGCGCGCGCTCGATGAGCTGGGCGGAGAGCCCGGCGAGATCACCCTTGCCGCTGCCCACGGCCAGACCGAGCAGGAAGGTGCTCAGCGGGGCGGCCGGACGGGCGACCTCGTGGGCGACGTGCTTGGCGGCGTCGAGCACGGTGGCGATGTCCACGGCGGAGGCGTCGAGCTCCAGCTCCGCGGCGGCCGCGGTCAGCCAGGCCTCCAGGGCCTCGGGCGGCAGGTACTGTCCCATAGTGTTCCTCTCCTTCTGGCGGGCGCGCTCCAGCGCCTGCGGGGTATCGATGTCGCTGCTGGTGTCGTTGTCCACCGGCAGCTGCTGCAGGTCCAGTTCGCCCAGCACCCGGCGCACCGGCGCGTTGGCGACCCCGTCCCCCAGGGCGGTGCAGGCCGTGCGCAGGGCCTGGGTGCGGTAGATCCCGGCGAGCCACTGAATGCGGCCGTCCGCATCGCGCAGCAGCGCGCCGTCGCCGGCCGAGCCTTCCGCCAGGGCGGCGGCGTGCGCGGCGGCCAACGCGGAGGCCACTGCGGCCGGGCGCTGCAGGTCGCAGGCCAGCACCATGGTCCACGGCGCGGTGAGCTCGGGCAGGCCGGCGGCGATGGCCGCCAGCGGTCCGGAAAAGGGCGGGTCCTCGCGCAGCACCGTGTCGGCCAGGGTGCCGGCGGTGGCCGGGCCGATGACCACCACGCGCGAGGCGCCGGCGCGGCGGGCGGCGTCCACCGCGCGGTCCACCAGCCGGCGCCCGTGCAGCAGTAGCCCTGCCTTGTCGGCCCCGCCCAGCCGGGAGCCGCGCCCGCCGGCCAGCACCAGCGCCTGGAACTGCCCGGCGCTCACGGCTGCAGCCTGAGCACGTCGACGGTGTCGCCCGGGCGGACTTGGGAGGTGTCCGGGCCGATCAGCGCGTAGCCCTGCGCGGCGCCGAAGCCGCCGACCGAGTGGGAGATGCTGGCGGCGTCCACGGCCGGGGCGCAGCCGCCGTGCTCGTCGAACACCACCGGCAGCGCCTGCAGCCGGCCCGGCGGGGATTTCCACCCGCGCAGCACGGTGCTGCGCAGCACCGGGCGGCGCGGGGAGGCATGGCCCTGCAGGGCGCGCAGGGCGGGGCGGACGAACAGCTCGAAGCCGACCGCGGCGCTGACCGGGTTGCCGGGCAGCGCGAACACCAGCGCGCCGGCGCGCAGCCGGCCCACGCGCTGCGGGGCGCCGGGGCGCAGGGCCAGGCGCACCGCGTGCACCTCAGGCTCGTGCTCGAGGACCTGGCGCATGACGTCGTATTCGCCCGGGCCCACCCCGCCGGTGGAGATCACCGCGTCATGCTGCGCGCCCAGCGCGTCCAGCCGCTGGCGGACCAGCCCGGGATCGTCGGGACAGTGCTCGACGGTGGCCGCCGGCAGCCCGGATTCGGCCAGCAGGCCTGCCAGCAGCAGCGAGTTGGACTCCGGGATCTGCCCGCGGGACAGCGCGCTGCCCGGGGTGCGCAGTTCCGCGCCGGTGACCAGCACCGCGATCTTCGGGGCGGGGCGCACCAGCAGGGCTGCGGCCCCGGCGGCGGCCAGCGCGGAGAGGCGGGCGGCGGTCAACGGTTCCCCGGCCAGCGCGACCGGGGCGCCGGCGGCGCGGTCCTCCCCCGCCCGGCGCACGTCGCGCCCGGGCTGCACGGCGGTGTTGATGCGCACCGTGCCGGGGTGGAAGCCGCTGGTGTCCTCCACGCGCACCACCGCATCCGCGTTGCTGGGCAGCGGGGCGCCGGTCATGATGCGCACGGTCTGCCCGGGACCCAGCACCGGGTCGGCCCCGCTGCCGGCCGGCACCACGCCGAGCACCTGGAGGTCCACCGGGGCCTGCGCGGTGTCCGCGGCGCGCACCGCGTAGCCGTCCATCGCGGAGTTCTCCCACAGCGGCAGCGGGTGCGCGGCGGCGACATCCTGCGCCAGCACGGCTCCGTGCAGGGCGGCGAAGTCCCCCGGCTCGGCCAACGAGAGCTGCACCGGCGACAGCGGGCGGACCAGCTGGAGCACCGCGCGCAGGTGCTCTTCGGGCGGGACCGGGGCGGCGCCTGGGCCTGCGCCGGAACGGGAATCAGGCGCCATCGATGGCCTCCTTGAGCTGTGCGGGGGCGCCGGCCGGCAGCGTGGCGACGACGGCGCGCATGAAGCGGGTGGCCGGCGCGGCGAAGACCTGCGCCACCGGCCCGTGGTGGGTGGCGGCCCCGCGTTCGAGCACCAGCAGCTGGTCGGCGAGCGCCTGAGCGTCGGCCGCGGCGTGGGAGACGATGACCGCGCTGATGCCGGTGCGCTGCAGCTGTTCGCGCACCAGCAGGCGCATGTCCACGGCGGCTTCCACGTCCAGCGAGGCGAAAGGCTCGTCGATCAGCAGCACCCGCGGCTCGGCGGCCAGCGCGCGGGCCAGGGCGATGCGCTGGCGCTGGCCCCCGGACAGGGCGGCGGGGCGCTGCCCGGCGATCTCCCCCAGGCCCAGGCGCGTGAGCCAGCGGGCCGCCTCGCGGGCGGCGGCGGCCTTGTCCATGCCGCCGGCCCGCGCCCCGAAGGCGATGTTCTTCGCCGCGTCAAGGTGCGGGAACAGGTGCGGATCCTGCCCCAACAGGCCGATCTGCCGGCGGTGCGGGGGCACGTGGGTGCGGGCGTCGGCCAGCACCGCGCCGTCCAGCTCGATCCGCCCGGCGCCCAGCTTCTGGATGCCTGCCAGCGCGTGCACGATCGTCGACTTGCCGGCGCCGCTGGGGCCCATGAGCGCCAGCACCTGGCCGGACTCCACGGTGAATTCGGCGCGCACGGTGAAGCCGGTGCGCGGGATCTCCAGCCGGGCGGTGAGCGTCATTTCAGCGCCCCGTTCATTTAAGGGCTCCTGGCCGCCAGGCGCGCACGCAGACCAGCACCAGCACCGCGGCGCCAAGCAGCAGCAGGGACAGCGCCACGGCGGCGTCGCGCCCGTCGCCGGCCCCGTTGAACGCGGTGTAGATGGCCAGCGGCATGGTCTGGGTGATGCCCGGCGCGTTGCCCGCGAACAGCGCGGTCGCGCCGAATTCGCCGATGGCCCGCGCGAAGCACAGGATCACCCCGGCGACCAGGCCCGGGGCGGCCAGCGGCAGGGTGATGCGGGTGAGCACCATCCAGCGCCCGGCACCCAGGGTCGCGGCGGCCTGCTCATACCCGGTGCCCAGCGAGCGCAGCGAGCCCTCCACCGAGAGCACCAGGAAGGGCAGCGCGACGAAGCTCTGCGCGATCACCACCGCGGCGGTGGAAAACGGCAGCGTGAACCCCCAGACGGAGTCGATGAACTGCCCGATGGGGCTGGTGCGCCCGAACAGGAACAGCAGCGCCACGCCCCCGACCATCGGCGGCAGCACCAGCGGCACCGCCACCAGGGCGCGCAGCAGCTGGGCGAGCTTCGGGCCGCTGCGGGCCATGAGCACCGCCAGCGGCACCCCCAGCAGCACGCACACCACGGTGGCCGCGGCACCGGTGCGCAGGGAAAGCCACAGCGCGTCCAGCGCGGCGGGGCTGGTCACGTCGGTGAGGAAGGTGTCCCAGCCGGCGCGGCCCACCAGCGCCACCAGCGGCATGACCAGCAGGGCGATGCCCAGCAGCGCCGGGGCGATGGCCAGCCCCGGGGCGCGCACCCCGGTGTCGCTAGCCATCGGCGCCCGCCGAGGCGCTGCCGAAACCGTGGTCCTTGAGGATCTGCTGGCCCTCGGGGCCCAGCACGAAGTCCACGAAGTCTTGGGCGCCGGGCTGTTCGCCCAGCGCGGTGATCGGGTAGGAGTTCACGACCTGCTCGGCTCCCGCGGGCACGATGGATTCCACTGCATCTTCGACGGCCACGTCGGTGGCGTAGACCAGGCCCGCGTCCGCCTCCCCGGCGATGACCTTCTGCAGCACCGCGGTGACGTTCTGCTCCTGGCTCGCGGCCTTCACCTCAACCCCCTGGTTCTGCAGCAGCGTGGCGGAGGCCGAGCCGCACGGCACCTGCGGGGCGCACAGCACGGTGGTCGCCCCGGCCAGGTCCGCCAGGGACTTGACCTTGCCCGGGTTGCCCTTCGGCACCGCGATGACCAGGGTGTTGGTCGCGAAGATGACCAGGTCGCCGCCCAGCCCGGCGTCGGTCACCACTGCCATGTTCTTCTCGTCGGCCGAGGCGAACACGTCCACCGGGGCGCCCTCGACGATCTGGGTGGCCAGCGGGGAGGAGCCGTCGTAGGCGATGGTGGAGATCGCGGTCTCGGGGTGCGCGGTGGTGAACTCCTTGGCGATCTCGTCGAAGGAGCGCTGCAGCGAGGCGGCGGCGGAGATGGTCAGCGTGCTGGTGGGCGCCGCGGTGGCCACTGCGTTGCCATCCTGGGAGCCCGGCTGGCCCGCGCATCCGGCCAGCGCCAGGGTCCCGGCGGCCAGCAGGGCGAGGGCGCGAAGTGCGGCGGGCGGCGAAAGGCGCATGGGGTTCCTTAGAAGTGGCGGACGGTTCTCTCCTGCCTGCCATGCTACAACCGCCAAGGCCGCTGACGGGAGCAAGGTGACCGCCGGTGAGCTGGAACTTTCGCGCCTCTTCGCAGCGGCCGGGCAAGGGGCTACGCTGGGAGGATGAAGGCACAACCTGCGGCAGCGCTGCTCGACGCACGCTCCCGGCCGCTGCACGACCTGCGGATCTCGGTCACCGACCGCTGCAACTTCCGCTGCGTGTACTGCATGCCCAAGGAGATCTTCGGGCGCGACTTCGCCTTCCGCGAGCGCTCCGAGCTGCTCAGCTTCGAGGAGATCGAACGCCTCGCCCGCGTGGCGGTGTCCCTGGGGGTGCACAAGCTGCGACTGACCGGCGGCGAGCCGCTGCTGCGCCGCGGCATCGTCGACCTGGTGGGCATGCTTTCGAAGCTGGCGACCCCGGACGGCAAGCCGGTGGACCTGGCGATGACCACCAACGGCTCCGCGCTGCCGATGATGGCGCAGCAGCTGAAGGCCGCCGGGCTGCGGCGCGTGACCATCTCGCTGGACTCGCTGGACGATGCGCGCTTCAAGGCGATCAACGACGTGAACTTCCCGGTCTCCCGGGTGCTGCAGGCCATCGACGCGGCCGAGCAGGCAGGGCTGGGCCCGGTTAAGGTCAACACCGTGCTCAAGCGCGGGGTCAACGACGACGAGATCCTGTCCCTGGCCGAGCACTTCCGCAGCTCCGGGCAGATCCTGCGCTTCATCGAGTTCATGGACGTGGGCACCACCAACGGCTGGAAGCTGGATGCGGTGGTCCCCTCCAGCGAGGTCGTCTCGCGCATCAACGAGCGCTGGGCGCTGGAACCTGTGGTCAAGACCGAGCCCGGGGAAACAGCGAACCGCTGGCGCTACGCGGACGGGGCCGGGGAGATCGGCGTGATCTCGAGTGTCACCAACGCGTTCTGCGGGAACTGCTCGCGCGCCCGGGTCTCCGCCGAGGGACAACTGTACACCTGCCTGTTCGCCGGCTCCGGGTACGACCTGCGCGCGCTGCTGCGCGGCGGGGCCGATGACGCGGAACTGGCCCGGGCCCTGACCGGGCGCTGGCGCCAGCGCGACGACAACTACTCGGAGCTGCGCGCCGCGCTCACCCCTGGCAACCGCAAGCGCATCGAGATGTCCTACATCGGTGGGTAGCTAGCTTGGAAGTTGCCCGCTGTGGGCGCCAAGCAATTCGTCAATTGAACGAATCCTCCGAGTCGGGAAGGCTCGGGTGATAGGCGACCTTGAACCGCTCCGACCAATCAGCGGGACGGTGGGGCCAAGCCTCGACCAGCCATTTCGGCGGCTTGTCTTCGAAATCGATGAAGATGCTCTCCGCCCTCAAATCCCATAGTGAGGAGCCGGCGTCCAACAGCCTGACGCCGTTCAGGTACAAGTGCTGGAAAGGCCGAGTCTGCGACGCTTCGACGAGGCCCCTCACCGAATTGGCCCAGCGGATGCTGACGCTGGGAGGCCATCCATTTTCCGGCGGGTAGGCCTTGAACGCTCCTGCCTGATCGATGTTGAGCTCCTGAAGTCCAGAGACTTCGTTCCACGCCGCAGGGCAGTCGGACTTTCGGGTCCGGAACAATGTCAGTTCCCGAAGGTCCGCACGCACGTCGAGCAAAATGTCGATGGTGGAGCCGTCGACTTCCAGGGCATTGAGTCGCGGTGCGCCCACCAGATTCTCGGTCATTCCCGGAAAATATCCGGTGGACAGCCTACGCAGTCGAAGATCCGAAACCTCAATTCGCTCCGAGACGACGACTTCGCCATGCGGCGCCGCACTCAGGAATTCCAGATTCTCCAGTGCTTCAAGTCCCGACAGGTCGGCAACGGCTGTTCCGCGGGCGTCGGATTCGTCCAACTCCACGGTGAGGGCCCCGACCTCGGGGCAAGCCGCAGCGAGTTCCTCGATGAAATAACCATTTTGAGGAAGCGAGCGGACACGAACATGAACCAGCTTTTTCTTGATGCCCGAGCCCAAAAGAATTTGTTCCTTCTGAGTGTTCCAAATCAGACCGCTGGCGGATTCGGTTCGGACGGACATTTGGACCCCTTGTGACTTTGGCTCAGCCATAAATGGCCAGAATAAGGCTCAATTATCCTTGTCCGCTCGCCGAACCGTAAGTACCGTCTTAGCCCATGGACTTCTGGCCGTCCAGGGACTCGCGGATGATGTCCGCATGCCCGGCGTGCTGGGTGGTCTCCGCGATGATGTGCAGCAGCGTGCGGCGTACGGACCAGTGGGTGTCCACGAACCACGGGGCCTTGGGCAGCTCGTGCGTGGCGTCCAGATCGATGTCAGCCAGCAGCGCATCGGTTTCTGCGGCGATCTGAGCGTAGCTTTCCAGCAGCCCTTCAAGTGTCTCGCCGGGCTGCATGGTGAATTCGACGGCGAAGGCTTCCCACTGTTCCGGCGTCGGATTGCTGAAGTCCATCCCGTCCCAATTCATGGCCGCCTTGCCCTTGACCATGAACTGTTGCCACTGGCGCTCCACCGCGCTCACGTGCTTGACCAATCCGCCGAGGGTCAGTTCGCTGACGGTGGTGCGGGTTGTGGCCTGCTCGTCGGTCAGGTTCTGGGCGGTGAAACGCAGGAAGTGGCGGGCGTTGGCCAGGGCTTGGTGCAGGTCGGCGCGCTCTCCGGTGAGCGTGGTTTCGGTGGCCTTCATGGTGGTGCTCATGGTCTTGCTCCTCGTTCTTGATGTGCTGATAAATCCACGATAGGAGCCATAAGTGCCAGTTTCTGTCCTAAATAGAGGCAGAATATTTTTATGAGTACCAGCCAACGATCCCTGCGCCTGCTCTCGCTTTTGCAGACCCGGCGCTACTGGTCCGGCGAGGAGCTGGCGCAGCGCCTGGAGGTCTCGCTGCGTACCCTGCGCCGCGACGTGGACCAGCTGCGCGAACTGGGCTACCCGGTGCAGGCCGAACGCGGTGTGGGCGGCGGCTACCAGCTGGCCGCCGGTGCGGCGCTGCCTCCGCTGGTGCTCGACGACGAGGAAGCGGTGGCACTGGTCGTCGGCCTGCAGTCGATAATCCACGGAGGCGAGGATGCGCTGGCCGATGCGGGGCTGCGCGCTCTGTCCAAGGTGGTTCCGGTGCTCCCGGCCAAACTTCGGCAGCGGGCCCAGGCGCTGGCCGCGAGCACCGTCCCGCTTGACTCGCAGCATTCCACCCCGGAACCGGTGGATCCGCCGGTGCTGGTGGTATTCGCCCAGGGATGCCGCGACCGCGAACGTATTGCCTTCGACTACCGCGATGCACGGGGCAATGCCAGTTCACGACGAGTGGAGCCGGCCAAACTGGTCAACGTAGGCAACCGCTATTACTTGGTGGCCTACGACCTGGACCGTGCTGATTGGCGCAGCTTCCGGGTGGATCGGGCGGAAAATGCCGAGCCTCGGGCGCTACGCTTCGCACCCCGGGAAATCCCGGGCGGCGATGCGGCGCAGTTCGTCCGCGCCGGACTGCGCGGAGCCGGAAACCTGCGGGTCAGCGCCCGGGTGCATGCCAGAGCGGACGAGCTGGAGTCGCGGATCGGCAGGTGGTTCGAGATTCAGCAGCTTGATGAGCACAGCTGTTTGGTACGGGCCGAGGACTCGGACCTGCGCTGGGTGGCGTTCGGTCTGGCGCTATGCGAGGCGAAGATCAGCGAGGTGCAACCTGCAGAACTGCGCGAGCTGCTGAATGGTTGGTCCTCAAGACTGCTGCAGGGTTCTGAAACGTAGACAGATGTCTTGGTTGACGCTAACCCGGCTCGTCGCACCTCCGGAGGACTGCCGGGCCTACTTTCGAGCGCTACTGCCCTCAACTCTTCAATTATGCCAAGTTGATTCGACCGGTGTGCACATGTCGTGCCCCATGCGTACGTCCTGCATACGTTGACCGAGCGCGGTCCATTACCTTCCCGAATCGAACACCCGAACTAGGCGAAGTTAATAATCTTCGAAGGGTTGCGCATCTAGCGGCGAGCCTACAGGCCCACCCATTCAGAAGACCCGGAAGCAAAATGCTGGCGCTTCCAAATCGGTACCTCCGCCTTGATGCGTTCCACCAGGTTCTCGATCGCGTCAAAGGCTTCCTTGCGGTGCGAGGCGGCGCTGGCCGCGATGAGCGCGGCATCCCCGATGGTCAAAGGGCCGACACGGTGCACCGCGGCAAGCCTCAGGCCGGTGCGCGCTTCTTCTTCGGCAATGATGTTCTCCAGGAACTTCTGGGCTTCGGGATGGTGAGAGTAGTCCAGGGAATTCACCGACTTCCCGCCGTCGTGGTTGCGGATGATGCCATGGAACATGACCACGGCGCCCGCGGTGTCGCTGAGCACGGCAGCCTGCACGGCGGCTTCATCGATAACGTCCTCGGTGATCAGCGCGTAGCTCAATCCATTCCTCTTTTCGAGACGGTCAGTTCGGGCGCGAGCGCGGCCACCGCCGGTACTCCCCCGGGCACGTAGCGGGTCGTGATGCCCCGACTCGCCAACAGCTGGGCGGCGCGGATGGCACGCGGTCCCTTGGCACAGTATATGGTCAGTTCTTCGGGCAGTTGTGGCAAGTCCTGCCCCGCGTCCACCGCAGCTTCCAGCTGTGGCAGCGGCAGGAAGATCGATCCGGGGATGCTCAGCTCCTCGCGCTCGTCCTGGTTCCGCACGTCCAGGAGCACCGGAGGGTTCTGGGAATGCAGGGCGGCAACCAGGTCTTCGGGAGCCATCTGCGCCGGTTCCTGCAGCCCGCCCGCGCAGAACAGTTCGTAGTCGATCAGCCTGGTCACCGGTGTGGCGGCAGGATCCCGCGAGTACTCCAAGGTGCGGGTGTTGGCACCCAGCGCGTCGTAGACCAGCACCCGGCCCACCAGCGGCGCGCCGATACCGGTGATCAGCTTCAGGGCTTCGGTCGCCAGCAGCGAGCCGATGGTGCCGCACAGTCCCGGCAGCACGCCCCCGGTGGCGCAGTCGGCCACGGTGCCCGGGGCCGGAGGAACGGGGAACAAATCGCGGTAGCCCGGGCCGTGCTCATGCCAGGCGACGGAGACCTGCCCGTGGTGCTGCAGGATGGAGCCCCAGACCAGCGGGATGCCGGTCAGCTGGGCTGCGTCATTGCTCAGGTAGCGGGTCGGGAAGTTGTCGCTGCCGTCGATCACCAGGTCGTAGCCGGAGAAGATTTCCAGCGCGTTCCGGGAAGTCAGCCGCAGGTTGTGCTCGATGATCCGCACGCCAGGATCCAGCGCCCGCGCGGCGGCGGCCAGCGAGGCGGTCTTGGGCAGCCCGATATTCGCGGTGGTGTGGGTGATCTGGCGGTGCAGATTGGACAGCTCCACCACGTCGTCATCCACGATGCCCACGGTGCCAACCCCGGCTCCGACGACGTACGGGATGCTGGCGCTGCCCAGTCCCCCGGCGCCGATCACCAGCACGCGGGCGGCGGCCAGGCGGCGCTGGGCAACGGGCCCGAATCCGGGCAGGGCAAGCTGGCGTTGGGCCCGGGCCTGCTGCTCGTCGCTCAGCGCCGGGGCCGGGTCGACCAGGGGCTTAAACGCGCGATCACTCATAGTCGGATCCTACGCGCCCGGCCGCGCCGGATGATAGGCGATAGCATGAAGTCATGTCGCAGATTACGATACGCTACTTCGCCGCCGCGGCGGCCGCGGCGGGCACCGAGCAGGAGAGCTGGCCGCGCGCCGAGTCCCTGGCCCAGCTGCGGGCCGAACTGGTCGGCGCCTACGGCGATCCCATGGCCCAGGTCCTGCGCGCCGGAAGCTTCCTGATCAACGGGGTGGTGAGGCGCGATGACGGCGTGCTCGGCCCGGAAGGCGAGCTGACCGTGGACGTGCTGCCGCCCTTCGCCGGCGGATAAGCCATGGCCTGCACCCTGGATGGACACCGCGCGGAAATCGCCGCACTGCTGGTCCCGGCGATCGCGGCGCTGGGCTGCGAAACGCTGCCGGTCGAGGCCGCGGACCTGCCCGGACGGGTTGCCGCGGCCCAGCTGCCTGCACTGCTTCCCATCCCCGCCTTCACCAATTCCCAGATGGACGGGTATGCCGCCCGCAGCGCGGAGCTGTCAGGCGCCAGCAAGGAGCACCCGGTCGTCCTGCCGCTGGGCTTCACCGCCGCGGCCGGGGATCGGCAGATCGAGCTGCTGCCCGGCACCGTCTCCCCGGTGATGACCGGGGCAGTGATCCCGGCCGGGGCTGACACCGTCGTTCCCGTGGAAGCCACCTCGGACGGCGTTTTCGGGCAGCTGGTGCGCGCCGGCGAAGGCGGGCCAACTGGCTCTGCGACCTTCACCGCACCGTCCGAGCCCGGGCGTTTCATCCGCCCCGTCGGCCAGGACCTGCAGGCAGGCGCACTGGTCGCCGAGGCCGGGGCGCGGCTGACCCCCACGCTGATCGGCGCGCTGGCGGCCAGCGGCGTGCGCGAGGTAGCGGTGCGCAGGAAGCTGCGGGTGCTGGTGTGCACCACCGGCAACGAACTGATGGGCGGAACCTCTCAGGCCGGACGGATCCCGGATTCGAACTCGCCCATGCTCGCCGCCGCGCTGCGCGGCTACGGCGCGCAGGTGGACACCCTGCGGCTGCCCGACGACGCGCAGGCACTGGGCCTCGCGCTGGAGGCGCAGGCCCGGCAGGTCGATCTCATCCTCACCGTGGGCGGCATCAGCGCCGGCGCCTACGAGGTGGTGCGCGAGGCGCTGGCCCCGCGCGGCGGCAGCTTCCACCACGTGGCCCTGCAGCCCGGAGGACCGCAGGGTTTCGCGCAGCTGGACGGCACCCCGGTGCTCTGCTTCCCGGGCAACCCGGTCAGCGCGCTGCTCTCGCTGGAACTGTTCCTCGCCCCGGCCCTGCGCCAGCTGGCCGCACTGCCCGAGCCGGTCCCCGAACCGTACGAACTGGCTACGGAGGTGCACTCGCCTGCGGGCAAGCACCAGGTGCGCCGCGCGCTGCTGGAGCAGGGAAAGGTCCGGGTGCTGGATCCGGGATCTCACCTGGTCTACGACCTGGCCCGTGCGGACGCGCTGGTGCACATCCCGGTGGGAGTCGAGCAGCTGGCCGCCGGAACCACGATCGATGTTTGGAGAATGAATGTCTGAGAAACTCACCCACCTGCGCGAGGACGGCAGCGCCCACATGGTCGACGTCAGCGACAAGGCCGTGACCAAGCGCGTGGCCACCGCGCAGGCGCTGTTCACCACCCGCCCGGAGGTGGTGCAGATGCTGATGACCGGCAACCTGCCTAAGGGCGAGGCGCTGGGCACCGCGCGCATCGCCGGCATCATGGCCGCCAAGCGCACCTGGGAGCTGATCCCGCTATGCCATCCGCTGCCGATTTCCAAGGTGTCGGTGGACTTCGAGGCGCAGGACTCCGCGGTGCTGGTGACCGCGCAGGTCACCACCAAGGGCGTGACCGGGGTGGAGATGGAGGCGCTGACCGCCGCCAGCGTCGCGGCGCTGACCTTGTACGACATGGTCAAGGCCGTGGACAAGCAGGCAGAGGTCACCGAGGTGAAGGTGCTGGCGAAGTCCGGCGGCAAGAGCGGGGACTGGGCCCGTGATGCAGTTGAGTAGGCGCGCCTCGGTCATCGTGGCCTCCACCAGCGCCGCGGCCGGGCGCGCCGCGGACACCACCGGACCGGTGCTCGCCGGCTGGCTGGCCGAGCGCGGATTCACAGTGGCCGGCCCGCTGGTGGTCGCCGACGGGCAGCCGGTGCGCTTCGCGGTGGACGCGGAGATCGCCACCGGCGCCTCGGTGGTGCTGACCACCGGCGGCACCGGGGTCTCCCCCGATGACCAGACCCCTGAAATGGTCGCCCCGCTGCTGGACGTGCAGCTGCCTGGCATCATCGAGGCCGTCCGCCGCCGCGGCGAAAGCTCCACGCCCATGGCGGTGATCACCCGCGGGGTGGCCGGATTCGCCGGCCGCACGCTGGTGGTGACGCTGCCCGGCTCCTCGGGCGGGGTGGAGGACGGGCTGGCAGTGCTGGATCCGATCCTCGAGCACCTGCTGACGCAGCGTTCCGGTCCCCGGGCCGACGACGGGCACGGCCCGCGCCGCTAACGAGATGCAGGTCCCGGGTATTCGCCCGGGACCTGCTACTTTCCGACCGCTCCTAGTTGGCGTAGGTGTCCATCAGCTTCGCCTTGGCGTTCCACAGCGCCAGCGAATCGCCGCCGTTGTTGAGCACCGCGACGCCGCCGTCCAGGTAGACCGCCTGCGCGCTGTTGGTGCCCGGCCCCGGGTAGAGGCGCAGCTGCTCGCCCGGCTCCAGCTGGTAGCCGGCCGGAATGCGCATCACGTTGTTCGCCGCGTCGCGCACCAGGTAGCCCTCCAGGGACAGCGTGCGCCGCCCGGTGTTCTCCAGCACCACATGCTCCCCGGTTTCAGGCTGCAGGTCGTTGCCCGGCACGTCGTTCACCGATTCCGCGATCACCAGCCCGTCGTTGGACGGGAAGGGCTTGCGCCCGGACAGGTGGCGCGCCACCTGCTGCGGGAAGTCGCCGGTGATGCGCTCCACACCCAGATCCAGGGACTGCTCGGCGGCCTCGGTCGAGTTCACCGTGTAGACCCCGAGCTGAAGTCCGGCGTCCTTCACGCGCTGCGCGCCGGAGGCATCCAGCGTGCGGTAGCTGGTGCCGAAGGAGTCGGCGAACTGCGCGTAGCTTTCCAGGGTCGCGGCGTCCGGCACGCTTCCGGCCAGCTGCTGCAGCGGCACCTCGGGCGCCAGCTGGGCGAAGGTCCGGTTCGAGGCGGCGTCGAAGCCGAGCACCTCGATCCGGTCCTGCTCCAGCAGCCGCGACCAACCCTTGTCCTCGGCGAGCGCGTCGGCCACCAACTGCTCCACCCCCGGGGACTTCGCCGGGGACTTGATTTCGATGTAGACGCCGGTGGTGCCGGCCAGGGCTCCGGGCACGCTGTCGAAGTGCGGGATCTTCTCGCCGGCAAAGGCCGCGGAGAAATAGGATCCGGCATCCAGCTGCTGCAGCTCCTCCCAGGTGAAGGAGGTGATCGGGTCGTTTTCCCGGCCCGGGAACACGTCCTTGGCGTTGGTGGTCCGGTTCGGGGTTTCGTCGTGGAAGATGAAGGGCACGCCGTCCTTGCTCAATTGGACGTCGATCTCGATGTAGTCGGCGCCCGACTGGCTGCCGGTCTTGATGGCGGACAGGGTGTTCTCGGGGGCCACGCCGGCCGCCCCGCGGTGGCCGATGAGGGTGGCGTCCTGCGCCGAGTGGTCCACCGGAGCCGCCGCCGCTGGAACCGCGATGCCTGCTGCCATGCCCAGAGCCAGGGTGCCGAGTGCGAGAGGTCGCAACGTCATGGGTTTGTTCCTCCTGTAGGTCTCCTTGATGCCGTCAACTGTGCCGAAGTCCGGCAAAGGACCAGCCACGGAGGAATTAACGCCGGATGAGAATCGAGGAAACACTTGATTCATCCTGCGGTCGAAGGGACCGCCGCGCCGCCGGATCCGCAGCCCGCGGAAACACCGCACCGGGAAGGTTTCCTTGAACGATTCAAAGTAACCCCGCCCACACCCGGTGGTGCAGCGCGTCACCCGGGGGTGTAACTTGACTCACTTCCCCGAAGTTGGCAGGATATAGCAGACCAACCAGTTGGTTGGTTAAATTTCAGGCTTGACGTATTTCCCGGGAGGACTTCCACGTATGACGACGACGCAGCAGCACACGAGCAGACTCCCGAAGCTGACCAGCAAGGGGCTCGCGGCGGGAAAGCTCGGGCTGATGCAGTCCACCGTCATCGGCCTGGCCTCCACCGCGCCGCTGTACTCGCTGGCCGCGACCCTGGGCTTCATCGTCATGGCCGCCGGGGCGCAGACCCCTGCGGCTCTGATCGTTGCGTTCATCCCGATGTGCCTGACCGCCTTCGCCTACCGCGAGCTGAACACCGCGATCCCCGACAGCGGCACCGCCTTCACCTGGGCCGCCAAGGCCTTCGGCCCGAAAACCGGCTGGATGGCAGGCTGGGCGGTGATGGTCGCCGGCGTGATCGTGATGTCCAGCCAGACCGAGGTCGCTTCCAAGTACCTGCTGCTGCTCATCGGCGACGGCTCGATCGCCGACTCCAAGGTGCTGGTCACCGCGTTCGGCGCGCTGATCATCATCGCCATGACGTGGATTTCCTACCGCGACGTGGAAACCGGCGCGGTCACCCAGTACCTGCTGATGGCCCTGCAGTACGCGGCGATCATCGCCTTCTGCATCGGGCTGTACTTCGCGATCCAGACCATGCCGGAACTGGGCCTGCAGTTCTCCTGGGACTGGTTCAACCCCTTCGCCACCGACAACCCTGCAGGCTTCGTGCAGGGCGTGCTGATCGCGATCTTCATCTACTGGGGCTGGGACACCTGCCTGGCGCTGGCCGAGGAAACCAAGAACCCGCGCACCACCCCGGGCCTGGCGGCGCTGCTGTCCACCGCCATGCTGCTGGTGACCTACATCGGCATCACGGTGCTGACCATGATGTTCGCCGGCATCGGCGACACCGGCAAGGGACTGGGCAACCCTGAAGGCGCGGACGACGTGTTCTTCGCGCTGCGCTTGGACGCCATGGGATCCTGGGGCTGGCTGCTGGTGCTTGCCGTGGCGATCTCCGCGCTGGCCACCTGCCAGACCACCATCCTTCCCACCGCCCGCGGCACCCTGTCCATGGGCGTCTACGGCGCGCTGCCCAAGCGCTTCGGCGTGGTCAACGAGGCCTTCAAGACCCCTGCATTCTCGACGCTGTTCACCGGCTCGGCCTCGCTGGTCTTCTACGTGGGCATGACCATCATCTCCGGCGACATCCTGGCCGACACCATCGAGAGCACCTCGCTGGCAGTGGCCCTGTACTACGCGATCACCTCCTTCGCCTGCATCTGGTACTTCCGCTCCTCGCTGACCGACTCGCTGCGCAACCTGTGCTTCCGCCTGGTCATGCCGCTGGTCGGCGGGCTGATGATGTCAGCGGTGTTCATCTACTCGGCCATCAGCATGCTCGACCCGGAATACGGCACCACCACCATCCTGGGCATCAGCGGCACCTTCGTGATGGGTGTCGGCTCGCTGGCGCTGGGCCTGGTGGTCATGGGACTGTGGGCGCTGCGCCCGGCGTCGCGCGACTACTTCGCCGGCCGCTCGCTGAACCGCGACACCCCGGTACTGGTTCCGGAGCAGTAGGCGTCCCGAGAACTAGGCGCCCCAGGCCCCGTTACCCGAGCAACTTCCTCCACCCGGCTACTCCACCAAAGGAACACCTTCCATGCAGATCCTGATCATCGGCGCCGGCGGCGTCGGCTCCGCCGCGGCCCGCATCGCCTCCCGCCGCAGCTTCTTCGAAACGCTCACCATCGCCGACTACGACCCCGCCCGCCCGCAGCAGCTGATCGAGGCGATCGGCGACACCCGCTACGCCGCCGCCCAGGTCGACGCGTCCTCCGAGGACTCGCTGGTGGAACTGATCCGTTCCACCGGGGCCACCCACGTGCTCAACGCCGTGGATCCGCGCTTCGTGATGCCGATCTTCAACGCCTGCAAAACCGCCGGGGTCACCTACCTGGACATGGCCATGAGCCTGTCCCAGCGCCACCCCGAACAGCCGTTCACCCAGACCCACATCAAGCTGGGCGACGAGCAATTCGCCGTGGCCGATGAATGGGAGCGCGACGGGCAACTGGCCTTGGTGGGCATCGGCGTGGAGCCGGGCCTGTCCAACGTGCTGGCCCGCTACGCCGCCGACGAGCTGTTCGAAACGATCGAGGAGCTCAGCGTGCGCGACGGCGCCAACCTGAGCGTTGAGGGCTACGAGTTCGCCCCGTCCTTCTCCATCTGGACCACCATCGAGGAATGCCTGAACCCGCCGGTGATGTTCGACAAGGCCAAGGGCGGCTGGTACACCACCGCGCCGTTCTCCGAGCCAACGGTCTTCGAGTTCCCGGAGGGCATCGGCGAGGTCGAATGCGTGAACGTGGAGCACGAGGAAGTCACCATGATGCCGCGCTGGCTTGACGCGCAGCGCGTGGACTTCAAGTACGGCCTGGGCAACGAGTTCATCGAGGTGCTCAAGACCCTGAACAAGCTGGGCCTGGATTCCACCGACCCGGTCCCGGTGCGCGGAGTGCAGGTCTCCCCGCGCGACGTCGTCGCCGCCTGCCTGCCGGATCCCGCCACCCTGGGCCCGCTGATGAAGGGCAAGACCTGCGCCGGCGTGCTGGTCACCGGCACGCTGAAGGACGGGTCCACCGGCTCGCGCTACCTGTACCACGTAGCTGACAACGAGGACACCATGGCCCGCGATGATTCCCAGGCGGTGGTCTGGCAGACCGCGGTGAACCCTGTGATCGCCCTGGAGCTGCTGGCCAACGGCACCTGGTCAGGCGCCGGCGTGCTCGGCCCGGAGGCCTTCGAGGCCACCCCGTTCCTCGACCTGCTGGCTGCGGCCGAACCGGCGGGCTACGGCTCGCCGTGGGGTATCGTCGAAAAGTAAACTTGCAGCCCTGAGCCCCTGGAGAAACCGCGCCCATGAGCACCGCAACCAAGCAGGAGATCATCCTCGACGCCTACGTGGCGCTGCTCTACGAGCACGGCGCCCGCGAGGCGACGATCGATGCCACCGCCAAGCGCAGCGGCTTGTCCAAGGCGGGGCTGCTGCACCACTTCCGCTCGCGCCAGGCGCTGGACACCGAACTGGTGAGGCGCCTGAACGAGCTGATCGACGTGGACGTGGCGACGATGAGCGCGGATCCCGCGCAGGCGGTGCACTACTATTTCGCCTCTTCCATGGAGGAGGACTCGCCGCTCGAACGCATGGTCGTGGCTGCCACCCGGCTGGCCCAGCGCGGCAACGAGGATGCCTCTGCGGCGCTGCGCCGCGGGCGCGACCTCTGGTACCAGGTGCTCAACGACGCGCTGGGCGACCCGGTGCTGGCCAAGCTGGCGCTGCTGGCCGGCGACGGGGTCAGCTACCACCTGGACATCTCGCGGGGTCACCAGGACGGCTTCCTGACCGCCGACACCCTGCAGCAGCTGGTGAGGCAGCTACTGGCCTGCAGGCCGGCGGCCGAGACAGCTTGAGCGCGATCCTGCTCCTCGGCGGACTTGCTTGTCTGCGGGCCCGCCGCTGGTCCAGTCGTAGCCGGAATCGGTGACGATGGTTTTCCACGGTCCATCGGGCACGTCCACCTCGTCCACGAAGCGCCAGGACACCCCTGCCTGCGTGCCGTTCAGCTCGGCGTCGTTGTGCTTGGTGCCCTTCGGACCGGTGCCGCCGTCGCCGAACACGTAGTCGAATTCGTCGTATTCGGCCGGGCCGGCGTCCTGGATCTGCGCGGAGCAGGTGTTCCCCTTGTACTGCAGTTGCACCCAGCGGTTCTTCTTGCAGGAGAACTCCCGATTCTCCAGGTCCCCGGCGTAACCCGGATCCTGCGCCAACGGGGTCTGCCCGCGCAGGGCGAAGGCGGCGACGTTGTTCACGTCGGCGAAGGGCAGGTCCAGGTAGAAGGGGGTCTGCTTCGGGGTCATGGAGCTGGGGAAGAAGCCGTTCTCCGCGCTGCGCGGCTCGGTCTGGCAGACGCCGTCCTCGATGACCCCGTTGCAGCCGCCGGAGCGCTCATACCGCCAGCCTTCGTAAGCGCTGATGACCTGGGAGCCGTCCGCGGCCTCGGGGTCGAAGACCTCCCCCACCCAGAAGGTCGTCGCCACCAGGCGCAGGTGCCAGGGATACTTCCGGCCGCGCAGGCCGTCGCCGGTCGCCCGAGGCCCCGAGCTGGCGGCCGACAGCCTCCACCCCGGACAATGTGTCTTCGAACTCGGCGCGACTCCTATTTCCTGGCGGCCAGCGCCTGTTCCACCTGGGCGGCGGCGGCCGTCAGCTGCGGCAGGGTCGCCTGCGCGGCCTCGGAGGCGTCAGCCGGTCCGGTCGGACCCACGCTCATGGACACGTTCATGGCCGCGGCCACGGTGCCGTCCGGGCGGTGCACCGGGACCGCGACCGAGCGCAGCCCCACCGACAGCTCCTGGTCCACCACGGCGAAGCCCTGGGCGCGGACCAGCGCCAGTTCGGCGCGTAGCGCGGCCGGATCGGTGATGGTATTCGGGGCCAGCGGACCCTGGATGCCGGCCAGCGCCGCCTCGATGGCCTGCTCGCCGGCGTGGGCCAGCAGCACACGCCCCATGGAGGTGTGGATGGCTGGGAACCGGGTGCCCACCGAGATGCCAACACGCATGATGGAGCGGGTGTGCACGCGGGCCACATACATGATCTCGCTGCCTTCCAGCACGGCGGCGGAGGCCGATTCGCCCACGGCGGCAGACAGGCTTTCGAGCACCGGCTCGATCAGCTGCGGCAGCGTGGCGCTGGACAGGTAGGCGTAGCCCAGCTGCAGGACCTTGGAAGTCAGCTCGAAGTACTTGCCGTCCGAGCGGACATAGCCCAAATCCTGCAAAGTGAGCAGGAAGCGCCGGGCGGTGGCGCGGGACAGGCCGGTGCGGGCGGCCACCTCGGAGAGCGTCATGGAGGCGTGCTCCGCGTCGAAGCTGCTGATCACCTGCAGGCCGCGGGCCAGGGACTGCACACCGGCGGTGCCCGTGCTCTGCTCGCTCATCGGCCATCCTTTGAAATTCGTTGAAAAATACCAGCGGGGGCGCCCGCAACGGGCACCCCCACTAATCTACTTGGTCTGCCAAAGCTGATCCGCTTAGGCGCGCTCCAGCGCCACCGGGATGCGGGCTACCAATTCCTCGAAGCTGATGCCGTGGGTGGAGCGGACGAACACCTTGGAATCGCGCAGCTCGAACACCGCCACCTCGGTGTAGATGCGCGAAACGCAGCCCAGCCCGGTGACCGGGTAGCTCAGCTCCTTGACCAGCTTGGATTCGCCGGCCTTGGTGAACAGGCTCATCATGACCCAGGTCTGCTTGGCACCGATAGCCAAATCCATGGCGCCGCCCACTGCGGGGATGGCGCCCTCGGCGCCGGTGTGCCAGTTGGCCAGGTCCCCTGCCTCGGAGATCTGGAAGGCGCCGAGCACGCAGACGTCCAGATGCCCGCCGCGCATCATCGCGAACGAGTCCGCGTGGTGGAAGAAGCTGGCGCCGGGCAGCTCGGTGACAGGGATCTTGCCTGCGTTGATCAGATCCGGGTCGATGTCCTCTCCGGTGGCGACCGGGCCCATGCCCAGCATGCCGTTCTCGGTGTGCAGGGTGACGCCCTGGTCGGCGGTGAGGAAGTTCGAGACGTTGGTCGGCTGGCCGATGCCCAGGTTCACGAAGGCGCCGGCGGGGATGTCGGCCGCCACCTGTTGCGCCATTTCATCGCGGGTGAGTTTTTCTGGCGTGTACGTAGTCATTAGTTGCTGCCTCCCAGCGCCACCACGGTGTCGACGTAGATTCCCGGGGTGATCACGTTTTCCGGATCGATGCCGCCGGCCGGCACGATTTCGTCCACCTGGACGATGGCCTGCGCGGCGGCGGTGGCCATGATGGGGCCGAAGTTGCGTGCGGTCTTGCGGTAGACCAAGTTGCCGAAGCTGTCCGCGCGAAGCGCCTTGATCAGCGCGAAGTCAGCGTGGATCGGCGATTCCAGCACGTAGCCGCGCCCGTCGATGATGCGGGTTTCCTTGCCCTCGGCCAGCAGCGTGCCGTAGCCGGTCGGGGTGAAGAAGCCGCCGATGCCGGCGCCGGCGGCGCGGATGCGCTCGGCTAAGTTGCCCTGCGGGACCAGCTCCAGCTCGATCTCCCCGGCACGGTAGGCCTCATCGAAATGCCAGGAGTCGGACTGGCGCGGGAAGGAGCAGATGATCTTTGTGACCCGGCGCTCCTTGATCAGCAGCGCCAGGCCTGCGTCGGCCTGTCCGGCGTTGTTGTTGACCACCGTGAGGTCGGTGGCGCCGCACTCCATGAGCGCGTCGATCAATTCCATGGGCTGCCCGGCGTTGCCGAAGCCGCCGATCAGGACGGTGGAACCGTCGGTGATCTGCGCGACCGCGTCGGCCGCCGAGGTGGCGATGCGTGGTGCCATCTTGTTGCCTCTCTAGGTTCAGGATGTCGTGGGACCGGGGGTTCGCATCCCCCGTTGGTCGGCTGTTAGTTGGTGGTGTTTTCCAGGACCACGGCAAGGCCTTGGCCTACGCCGATGCAGATGGCGGCCACGCCGTAGCGTTGGCCGGATTCGGCCAGGCGGCGGGCCAAGGTGCCAAGGATGCGCAGGCCCGAGGCGCCCAGCGGGTGGCCGATGGCGATCGCTCCGCCCCAGGCGTTGACGATGGATTCGTCGATGTCCCAGGCGCGCACGCAGGCCAGCGACTGGGCGGCGAAGGCCTCGTTCAGCTCGACCGCGGAGATGTCCTTCCAGGTCAGCCCGGCCTTGGAGACTGCCTTGTTGGCCGCTTCCACCGGCGCGAAGCCGAAGAACTGCGGATCCAGCGCGAAGGCACCGTTGGAGACGATGCGGGCGATGGGCTCGGCGCCCAGCAGCTGCCCGCCGCGCTCGGAGCCGATGAAGGCCGCCGAGGCGCCGTCGGACATCGGCGAGGCGTTGCCGGCGGTGACTGTGGCGTTCTCTCCGGTGCGGAAGACTGTGCGCAGCCCCGCCAGGGTCTGCGCGGTGGAATCGGCGCGAATGGTTTCATCGCGGGTGACTTCGGCTCCGCGCTTGTTCGCCGGCGGCACCGGGACCACCAGGTCCTGGTACTTGCCGGCGTCCCAGGCCGCGGCGGCCTGCTGGTGCGAGCGAGCGGAGAATTCGTCCTGGTCCTCGCGGGTGATCTGGTGGCGTTCGCGCAGCTGCTCGGTGGCCTCGCCCAGCGAGACGGTCCATTCGCCCGGCATGGCAGGGTTGACCAGGCGCCAGCCCAGCGTGGTGTTTGACAGCTCGAGGTTGCTCATCGGGAAGGGGCGCTCGGTCTTGGGAAGCACCCACGGGGCGCGGCTCATCGACTCGACGCCACCGACCAGCACCAGATCGGCGTCCCCGGTGGCGACCTGGCGGGAAGCGGCGATGGCAGCGTCCAGCGAGGAGCCGCACAGGCGGTTCATCGTGGTGCCGGGGATGGAGGTGGGCAGCCCCGCCAGCAGGGTGGCCATGCGCGAGACGTTGCGGTTTTCCTCGCCGGCGCCGTTGGCATTGCCGAAGATCGACTCGTCGATGGTTGCCGGGTCCAGCGAGGCCGAGCGGGCCACCAGCTCGCGCACCACATGCGCGGCCAGGTCGTCAGGGCGGTGCCCGGACAGCGTGCCGCCGATCTTGCCGAACGGGGTGCGGATTGCGTCGTACAGGTAGGCCTGCTGCATAGTCACTGCTCCATCACGATTGAAAAGTTCACTTTGTGAACTTAAGTTCATAATAAGAACTTTACCAGTCCCACACCTGCGACCTCAAGGGTTTTGACGGAAACGATCGATTCAAGGAGTTCGCACACTGAACGTTTGTCCACACTGCGAATGAGGTGCTAGTCTCACTAGGTCATGATGAGCATCACTATTCATGGCGAGTAGTTTTCGAAAGGACCTGAATTGGCCACGACATCCGCCGGCACCACCCCAGTCAAACTCGGTGGCTGGATCGCCGCCCTCTGCTTCTTCATCGTGGTCTTCGAGGGCTACGACATCGTCGCCCTGGGCGCGACGATCCCAGTGCTCACCGACCCGAACGTCGGCGGCTTCAGCGTCGATGAAATGAACTGGGTCAACACCTTCTCCCTGATCGGCGTGGGCGTCGGCGCGGCCTTCATGGGCCGGCTGGCGGACCGCTTCGGGCGTCGCCGCCCGCTGCTGCTCGCGGTGCTCGTCTTCTCGATCTTCACCCTCATCTTCCCGATCATGCCCTCGGCCACCCTGATGGGCTTGGTGCGCTTCATCGCAGGCCTCGGCCTGGGCGGCTGCATGCCGGTGGCGTTGGCGCTGATGCAGGAGAACGCCCCGGTGGGACGCCGCGCGCTGGCCAACAACCTGCCGATGGTCGGCTACCACCTGGGTGCGGTACTGGCCTCGCTGGCCGGCAAGGCCGCCGGGGTCCACTGGTCGATCCTCTACTACCTGGGCGGCGGCCTGGGCCTGGTACTGCTGGCGCTGCTGTGGTTCAAGCTGCCCGAAAGCGACATCACCCCGTCCGGCGAGCGGACCTCCATCATGGACGTGCTCAAGCCCAAGTACCTGCGCAGCTCCATCGGGTTGTGGATCGCCGCGTTCATGGGCCTGGTGCTGGTCTACGGCCTGAACGCCTGGCTGCCGAAGATCATGGGCGCCGCCGGATACCCGGTGGCCGATTCGCTGACCATGCTCTTCGTGCTGAACCTCGGCGCGATCGCCGGCCTGATCATCAGCGCCTACGCGGCCGACGCCAAGGGCATCAAGCTCGTCTCGCTGCTCTGGTTCGCCGCCTCCGCGGTCTTCCTGGTCCTGCTGGCAGTGCCGTTCGGCAGCCAGGTGCTGCTGAACACCGTGCTGTTCGTGACCGGCGTGTTCGTCTTCAGCTCGCAGTGCCTGATGTACGTGTATGCAGGCCACGTGTACCCGCGTGACATGGTGGCCACCGGTATCGGCCTGGCCTCGGGCATCGGACGCTTCGGGGCGATCATCGGCCCCTACGTCACCGGCCTGATGGTGGCCGCCGGCACCGCCTACCCGGGCGCGTTCTTCCTCTACGGAGGCGCGGCGCTGATCGCGGTCCTGGTCATCGCGCAGATCCCGAAGCCCAAGAGCGCCTAGCGGCGCACTCAATCAATTCCATTCGAGCAACGCCGGGCCCCTCCCAAGGGCCCGGCGTTCGTCGTCCGACCGCCTGCCGGATCGGGCAGTTAGAGTAGGTTCCATGGCCAATTCGCCCAGTGGGGATTCGATGCTGGACCGGCTGGTCCGCATCCTCGACGCGTTCGACCAGCACACGCCGTCGATGAGCGTACTGGCGCTGGCCCGGCGCGCGCAGATTCCCAAGGCGACCATGTACCGGCTGCTCGACGAGATGGTGTCCCACGGACTGCTCTCCCGCGGCAAGGACGGCCAGGTAACCCTGGGCCTGAGATTGTGGGAGCTGGCCAACCGCAGCGCCGCGACGCAGGGCCTGCGCAAGGCGGCGCTGCCCTTCATGGAGGACATCAACGCGCTGCTGGGGCAGAACACCCAGCTGTCCCTGCTGCACGAGGACGAGGTGCTGATCATCGAGCGGCTGTCCCGCCCGGGATCCGTGGTCAACCAAGCGAGCGTCGCCGGGCGCATGCCGGTGCACCGCACCTCGATGGGCATGGCGCTGCTTGCCTTCTCCAAGCCCGAAGTCATCCACGGGTTCCTTGAACGCCACCGCGAGCTGATGCTGGCCACCCACCCGAACTTCCGCGCGGAAATGGCCGAGATCCGCCGCAACGGCTTCGCCTCCATGGACGGCTACATTGACGAGGAAACCACCGGCGTGGCCGCGCCCATCCTGGACCTGCAAGGCTACGCGCAGGCGGTGCTGTCCGTGGTGGTGCCGCGCGGTTCCGCGACACTGCCGGCCGCCGCGCTGGCGTTGCGCACCGCGGCGCGCGGCATCTCCCGCGCGCTGGGCTACGCGGCGGACGCCTAGAACCGGCTCCTAGAGAAGGCCTCCGCGCGCGCCGAGCGCGGTTTCCAGCGAGCGCAGCACCGCCCAGGGCACCACGCCGCTGGTGCGCGGGTTATGCGCCGAGGGCTGGTTCCTGATCGAAAAACTGTACTCCCCGCTGGCGCCACGGGCCTCGATCACGTGTTCGGTCAAGGCGGCGTCGGGGTCGGCCAGCAGGCGCACCGAGACCACATCCCAGTTCCCGACCGCCAGGGCCACCGCCGCGGCGACGTTCAGGGACTGGGGAAACTGCTGCGCGGCCTGCCGCGCCGATCCGGAATAAACCTCTACCGGCGCCGCGGAAGATTCCAGTTCGGTGCGCTGCGCTTGGCTCATCCATGGCTGGGCCAGGGTTGCAGGAAGCTTGCGGGTGGTGATGACAACCTCGGAGAATGCACCCATGCGGGCTCCGGAGGCCAGCAGGTCCAAGCCGCCCACCGCGCCGGAACTGAAGTACAGCCGGCCAGGCCCTGCCAGCTCCAGGCGCGCGGCGAATTCCCGGTCTGCCATCACTCCCACCGAGATCACCAACAGGTCCGCGCCGGCTTCAAGGATGCGCACCGCATGCTCACGCACGGCCTGCTGCCCGGCGCATTCGACAATCATGTCGCAGCGCTCCAGCGCCTCGTCCAGGGAAAACTGCTCATAGGGAAGATCCTGCCGGCGGCGCAGGATCACGCCTTCCAGCACTCCCCCGGCCACATGGCCGGCCGCTATCTGGGCGGCGACCAGGGATCCGATGGCCCCGTGCCCCAGGACTCCAATTCGTCGTTCGGCGCCCCTGGCCATGACCATCCATTCAGTAGTGCAGCATGATTGCCAGCCCCTCGGAAGGCCGAAGGGGGCTACCGCCAGCTTAGGCCACCTCACACGCCGAGGCCTAAGTCGTCACGGCCCTCAAGCCACCATCCCGCATACCGACACTTTTCCCATTCAATAAGAACAAAGGCGAAGTGTGAGGCACCGCACCGTCATGCTGTAGAGGATTCAACGTCGGCGTCCATGTAGACGGCGCGGCCGCGCAGGCCGGTCTTCTCCCACAACACATGGCAGTACACACGAAGGAACCCCATGGCGCAGGCAGCCCGTATTCTGAAAACCAAGGTCGGCATCATCGGCGGCGGCCCCTCCGGCCTAATGCTCTCCCACCTGCTCTCCAAGTCAGGCATCGACAACATCGTTGTCGAGATGCGCGACCACGAGACCATCCGCAACACCCACCGCGCCGGCATCCTGGAGGCCCAGGCGGTAGCCATGCTGACCGATTCCGGCGTCGACGGCCGCGTGCTGACCCACGGCGACGAGCACGCCGGCATCGACCTGCGCTTCAACGGCGAATCCCACCCGCTGGACTTCCGCGATCTGGTGGACGCCACCGTCACCCTCTACGCGCAGAACGAGGTGTTCGTGGACCTCGCCGCGGCCCGAGCCCGCGACAACGGCGACGTGCGCTTCAACTGCGAGGTCACCGAGATCCTGGACATGGAGACCAGCACCCCGAAGTTCCGCTTCACCGACGCCGAGGGCGTCGAATTCGAGGTGCACGCCGACGTGATCGTCGGCGCCGACGGCTCGCGCTCCTTCGCCCGCCGCCAGATGCCTGATTCCGTGAAGCAGGACTTCAAGGTCACCTACCCGTTCGCCTGGTTCGGCATCCTCACCGAGGCTCCGAAGTCCTCCCCGGAGCTGATCTACGCGAACTCCCCGCACGGCTTCGCGCTGATCTCCCAGCGCAGCGAAACCGTGCAGCGCATGTACTTCCAGTGCGACCCGAACGAAAACGTGGATAACTGGAGCGAGGACCGCATCTGGACCGAGCTGAACAAGCGCGTGGCGGGGCCTGACGGCTTCGAGCTGAAGACCGGGCCGATCTTCGACAAGACCGTGCTGGGCTTCCGCTCCTTTGTGCGCCAGCCGCTCTCGCACGGGCGCATGTTCCTGATCGGCGACGCCGGGCACACCGTGCCGCCCACCGGCGCGAAGGGCCTGAACCTGGCATTCGCCGATGTCAAGGTGCTTTTCGAAGCGCTCGACTCGTTCTTCTCCACCGGCAGCGACAAGCTGCTGGGCGGCTACTCGGACCTCGCGCTGAAGCGGGTCTGGAAGGCCCAGAACTTCTCCTACTGGATGACCTCCATGCTGCACACGCCGGTGGACGCCGATCCGTTCATGGCCCAGCGCGCCCTCGGGGAGCTCGACACCGTGACCTCCTCGCGCTATGGGATGCAGTACCTGGCCGAGTCCTACACCGGCTGGCCGCACTCCTAATTCCCGCACCCCACGCCCACCAAACCACGAAAGGAGCCCACCGATGAGCACCCAGACCGCACCGGACGAGTCCTTCGAGAACGCCCACGTCCTGGATCCCGCCGCGTCCACCGCGTCCCAGGAGGAAATCAGCACCGAAATCAGCGACGCCCACGCGGCCTACCGCCAGCAGGTGCTGGCCGGGGCCAAGGAAGAAACGCAGCCGCGCGTGGACTTCGCGCCCTACCGCTCCTCGCTGCTGCGCCACCCGACCAAGGACCTGCACCACACCGACCCGGAGACCATCGAGCTGCACTCCCCGGCCTTCGGCCAGCGCGACGTGCACATCCTCGAATCCGACTTGACCATCCAGCACAACGGCGAACCGATCGGCGAGCGCATCGTCGTGGCTGGCCGCGTGCTGGACGGCGACGGCCGCCCGGTGGCGGGACAGCTGATCGAGATCTGGCAGGCCAATGCCGCGGGCCGCTACGTGCACAAGCGCGACCAGCACCCGGCCCCGATCGACCCGAACTTCACCGGCGTGGGCCGCGCGATCACCGGACCGAACGGCGAATACTCCTTCACCACCATCAAGCCGGCCCCGTACCCGTGGAAGAACCACCACAACGCCTGGCGTCCGGCACACATCCACTTCTCGCTGTTCGGCACCGACTTCACCCAGCGCATGATCACCCAGATGTACTTCCCGGGCGACCCGCTGTTCGCGCTGGACCCGATCTACCAGGCGATCACCGACCAAAAGGCCCGCGACCGCCTGGTCGCGACCTACGACCACTCGATCACGAGCCACGAATGGGCCACCGGCTACAACTGGGACATCGTGCTCACCGGCAGCAACCGCACCTGGATGGAAGACGAAGAGGGGGAGAACTAAATGGCACAGGCACCTGAACTGAAGCTCGTCCCGACCCCGGGACAGACCATCGGCCCGTTCTACGGCTACGCGCTGCCCTTCGAGAAGGGCGGCGAGCTAGTCAACCAGGCCCACCCGGCCGCGGTGCGCCTGCACGGCGTGGTCTACGACGGCAACGGCGAGGTCATCCCGGACTCGATGCTTGAAATCTGGCAGGCGGACGAGCAAGGCAACGTGGCCTCGGCCGACGGTTCGCTGGTCCGCGACGGCTACACCTTCACCGGTTGGGGCCGCGTGCCGGTGGACAACGTGGGCCACTACACCTTCACGACGGTGAACCCGGGCCCGACCGAGGCGGGCAAGGCCCCGTTCATCATGCTCACCGTCTTCGCCCGCGGACTGCTCAACCGCCTGTTCACCCGCATCTACCTGCCGGAGGACACCGAAGCGCTGGCCAATGACCCGCTGCTGACCTCGCTGCCCGAGGACCGCCGCAAGACGCTGATCGCCACCCGCGAGGCGGACGGTTCGCTGCGTTTCGACATCCGCCTGCAGGGCGAGGACGAGACCGTGTTCCTGTCCTACCCGCGCGAAAGCTGAATACAAGAAGACCATGTGCCCCGCTAGGGTGGAAGCTGCAGGTGCCCGCGCACCGCGGCCTTCCACCCCGGCGGGGTATTGGACGTACTGCCACAAGTGAGGTTTTGCCATGATGAATGCCGACTACGGGGTGCTGAACCCGGTTTGGGCCGGCGGGGCCGGCGCCCGGCTGGCCGATGACGCGGCCTTCGTGCAGGCGATGCTGGATGTCGAGGCCGCCTGGGTGCGCGTGCAGGCGGCCGCCGGGTTGTGCACCGCCGCGCAGTCTGCCGCCGTGGAGGCGGTAGCCGACGTTGAGCGCTACGACCTGGCCGAGCTGGCCGCGCTGACCCCCGACGGGGCCAACGCGCTGATCCCGCTGCTGGGCATGATGCGCGCCCGGCTGGTCGACGACGGCGCTCCGGCCGGTTCAGGCACTGCCCTGCACCGCGGGGCCACCAGCCAGGACATCATCGACACCGCGCTGATGCTGCTGCTGTCCCGCGGCATCCGCGAGCTGCTCCCCCGGCTGCGCTCGGCGGCCTCCGGGCTGGCTGAACTGGCCCGCAGCTACGACGACACCCCGTGCATCGCCCGGTCGCTGACCCAGCATGCGCTGCCCACCACCTTCGGCTGGAAGGCCGCCTCCTGGCTGTCGGCGGTGCTCGCCGCCGGCCGCCAGCTGGAATCGGTGGCCGCCGGACTGCAGCTGCAGTGGGGCGGCGCGGTGGGCACCCTCGCCTCGCTGGACCAGTTCCTCTCGACCTCGGACAGCGCCGCGGACAGCGCGCAGCTGGCCGCGCAACTGGCCAATCAGCTGCAGCTGGCCGACCCGCAGGTCCCCTGGCACACCAACCGCGTGCCGCTGCTGCAGGCAGGCTCCGCCTTGGGCGCGGTGATCGCTGCGCTGGGCACCTTCGGCACCGACGTGCTCACCGCCTCCCGCCCGGAAATCGGCGAGCTGTCCGAACCGCGCGAGGCAGGCAAGGGCGGCTCCTCGGCCATGCCGCAGAAGCAGAACCCCGTGCATTCGCTGCTGCTGCGCACCGCGGCGCTGGGCGCCCCGGGCCTGGTCTCCACGCTCTTCACCGCCGCCGGCACCGCGGCGGACGAGCGCCCGGACGGCGGCTGGCATGCCGAATGGCCGGCGCTGCGCGAGCTGCTGCGCCTGGCAATTGGCGCCGCCGAGCACGCGGATGTGCTGGCCAACGGGCTGACCGTCAACGAGCCGGCGCTGGCCCGCAACCTCGCCCTGGGCGGGGATGCGGTGCTCTCCGAGCGCATCGCCACCGTGCTGGCCCCGGTCATCACCGGCGGCAAGCCCTCCATCCAGAAACTTGTGCTGCGTTCGCTCACCGAGCCGATCGGGCTGCGCCAGCTGCTGCGCCTGGAGGTTTCCCACGCGGACCTCTCCGACGCCCAGCTCGACGCGCTGCTGGATCCCGCCGGATACCTGGGCAGCGCCGCACGCTTCACCCATACAGTTCTTGCCGATTATGCCCTGTGGAAGGAATCATGGCTGTCCCACAACTAACCCCCTCGCTGCTGAACCTCGATACCTCGCTGCCGACGCTGATCCTGGGCCCCTCGCTGGGCACCTCCTCGCTGCACCTATGGGGGCCGGCCGCGCCTTTCCTCAAGGACCACTTCCAGCTCATCGCCTGGGACCTGCCCGGCCACGGCGAAAGCAAGCCGTCCGCCGAACCGTTCACCATGGCGCAGCTCGCCCAGGGCGTCATGGACGCCATCGACGCGCTGCGCGGCGACGGGGTCATCGGCCAGGACGCGGCGCTGTACTACGCCGGAGTCTCGGTGGGCGGGGCCATCGCCCTGCAGCTGGCCAACGACCATGCAGGCGTTTTCAAGGCTCTGTCCGTGGTTTGCTCCGCGGCGAAGATCGGCACCCCGGAAGCCTGGACCGAACGCGCCGAGCTGGTCGCCCAGGCCGGCACCCCGACCATGGTGGTCGGCTCCGCGCAGCGCTGGTTCGCCCCCGGCTTCATCGAGAAGGACGCGGTCACCTCCACCAACCTGCTGCACAACCTGCAGGATGCCGACCGCTTCTCCTACGCCCACGTCTGCGGTGCGCTGGCCGGGTTCGACCTGCGCGAGCAGCTGGCGGCCATGACCGATCCGATCCTGGGCCTGAACGGCGCCCACGACCAGGTCTGCCCGCCAAGCGACGCGCAGTTCATCGCCGAGCACGCCCCGAAGGGAGCCTTCGCCGTCATCGACACCGTGGCCCATCTGGCCCCGGCCGAGGACCCGGCCGCGACCGCACGAGAACTGATCAACTTCTTCACCGCCAACTAGCAAAGGCCTAGCTACATGACTGACTCCCAGCGCCTGCCCGGCGACACCTACGACGCCGGCATGGTGGTGCGCCGCGAAGTGCTCGGCGGCGAGCACGTCGACCGCGCCACCAGCACCTCGAACGACTTCACCGACGAGTTCCAGGAGATGATCACCCGCTACGCCTGGGGCACCATCTGGACCCGCGACGGCCTGCCGCGCACCACCCGCAGCGCCATCACCCTGACCGCCATGATCGCCGGCGGCTACTGGGAGGAGCTGGAAATGCACGTGCATGCGGCCCTGCGCAACGGCATGACCCCTGATGAAATCAAGGAAGTTTTCCTCCAGAGCGCCATCTACTGCTCGGTGCCCGCGGCCAACGTCGCGTTCAAGATCGGCAAGAAAGTTTTGGCCGAGTACGAGGCCTCCTAGCTGTGTTGCCAAGGTTGAGAACACTGTCGGTCGGTACTCGGGCCTTCAGCGAAGCTTGCCCTCGACGGTAGTTCTCATAACCTAGCCACCCCTGCAAAGCAGCAACCGGCTCAGCCACCGCGCGGTACCGGATCGCGTACGCCCACTGCTCCAGCATCGTCCGGTTGAACCGCTGCACCTTGCTCTTGGTCTGCGGCCGGCACAGACGCGAATGCCGATGCTTCGTCGCTGGCCCCCGCGTCCGTGAATGCGTGGGGCCGGCGGAACAGCCCGTTGTCGTTTGGCACCCAGCGCACCTTTACCTTTGGCGCTATTACACCTGGCATTCGAACCAACGCTGAAAATCTTTGAGGCCACGGCACCGCGCGAGTTGCTTCTGCAACCGCCATCGCGTGCCGCGCACGGGCCACGTTTCGAATCGACCGGGTCATCTGCTACTCATTCATTGCCTGTCGGCGAACGATCTGACGGAAGCCACAAGGCTGTCGCGTACGCATCTGTTGCCGCACAGGCAAAAGCAAGTTCCGACCTTAAATACCTTTTTCGGAAGTGCGGCTAGGCCGCGCCCGAACGGACGGACTGCGCAACCCATCAGAAAGCAGTTCAAAACACTAACAGATAGTGTTTTGTGTCGCCAACCGCGAACTGCGTCAATCCCCCAGATGCAACAGGCGGCCGAACAGGGGCCAAACACGCACCGCATCTACAAGCATTCAGAATGATCTCAAGACAAAAATAGGTCATCTTGCTTGCTAATACTTGATAACTTAGCGTGAATGAATTGGGGTTTAGTCAACTTACGGCAATATAACATGACTCTGCCGCCAAACCGCTACAGGATATCCGAACGCACCACGCTTGCCTTAACATTTTGTCGTATTGGACATAAATGCGATGGATTTATATACATTAGTCTCGGATCCTGCAGGACCATCATCATTCACAAGAGAGACAAAGGAACTCGAAATGAGTCAAGCTCGAAAGACGACGCCATCGGCCAATCCGATCAAGCGTCGCACCCTGGCTGCGGCACTCTGTGGCGCCCTGCTGTTTGCGCCAGTTACCGGAGCCGCTAGCGCCATTGCCCAGCCCTCAATCTCGTCCGTCCAAACTGTCGCATCGTCGGCGAGCACCGTATCGTCCGGATCCATTGCTGCGGATAGCGGCACGCGCAGCGTCGCCTCCCCGGATCTCGGAACAGCTTCGGCCTCCGACGCGCAGAAGAGAATCAGCATCAAGCCAGTCATTGACTGGATCAAGAAAAATGCTCCTCAAATCTGGAACAGCATGAAGTCCGCCGTCAAAAAAGGATGGAACGCGTTTAAGAAATGGTGGAATAGCCTCGCTTCGTGGATCCGCTGGGGAATCGACTTCGTTGCCTCGGGTGGCCTCTGGGAGCTCTTCGACGCTCTCTGGCACTACTTCTTCTAGCATCTAGCGGGTCGCCCGCGAGCAACGCGGGCGACCCTGTAGAACCCAATTCGAAATGACAAGACTTCTTGCATATGTGGCCATCAGCGCCATGCTAACTCTCGCTAGCCTGGCGCTAGCATGGGATCACCTCGTGGCGAGCGAATGGTTTGGCGCGCTCGTTATGGCAACCGCGGCCACGGCCGCCTACCTGATCTGCAACAACCCTGAAAAATATCCAGAAGCCGGAAGCCCGTCTACCGGAAAATTCATAGGCGTGGTCGCCGTCCTATTCGCCTTGATCGCGGGAGTCGCCCAGTGGACGTCTCCCGCAGTGCTCATCGGGCTGGCCCTCGCCTCATGTGCCGAAGAGCTTGCCTTCAGGTACTTTCCCTGGAGGATGCGCAAGCATCTTCGTCCACGCCATCGATGGATGATCCCAGCTGCAGCGACTGTTGGATTCTGCCTAGCCCACCCGATCAGCAACCCCTGGCTAGTTGCTGATCGAGCATTGTTTTCCTTGGCGGCATTCGCCATATGTGCGCTGACTGGCTCATGGATTGCCTCTGCAGCCACTCACTTGATCGCCAATCTCATGGTTATATCCCTTTCGGAAACAGCCAGCGAGTTGTTGGTAGGTCCCGTGATTCTCGGCATGGATATTGCGCTGGTCCTTGCGGTCAGCTGGCTACTGCTCCTTGGCAACGCAAAGCGACCTTCATTGACTTCCTTCGTAGATCGGATTACGATCTAGTTATGAATCAAGCGGAGAAATGGCCCAGCGGGTGGCTCAAGGCTTCCTTGACGCTATGTGTGCTGAGGACCATCCATCGCCACAGCGGAACGTACGGGCATGAAGTTATCGGATTGTTGGCGGGCTACGGCCTCGGGAATGTTGGCGGAGGAACCCTGTATCCGCTCCTCCGACGCCTCGTCGACGACGAATTGGTCGAGACTGAATGGGTAGAAGGGGAGCACGGCCCAAGCCGCAAGACATATCGAATCACCGCCGCCGGCCTTGTTGCTCTGAAAACGGAGACCAAAATGTGGCGTGAGTTCACTGCGGTCACCAATCAATTACTAGACGAAGAGAAGCACTGACATGATGAACGACGAATACTTCAAGAACCTGGCCTATCAGCTTCGCTGGCGCCGCATGCCGGAGTCCGTCGTCGCACAAACCCTCCGGGAAGTCCGCGCGGAATCCGAGGCGGCTCAAAGCACCCCATTGGAACTTTTCGGTCCGGAGAAAAGTTTCGCCGAAACGTTCACCAAGGGGAAAGCCACATCGAAGGGTTTTTGGATCATCACCGTTGCTGTTGCCGTCGCCGTACTAGTGGTCCTCGGCCGGGTGGTTACCTCGTTTGCTACAGCCGGGGAGTCCAACCCGCTGATCAGCGTTCTGACCCTCGTCGGCGCGCTGGCCATAGCTTTCATCGGCTCGATCATTGGCGCAATGGTAGATCATCGAATCCCAAAGGGCGTTGAATAAGCATGCATATCCAAGTTTCTTCGGTATCCAAGCATTACGGGAAGGCGCATATCCTCAAGGAGATATCGTGCTCGATACCTGCAGGACAAATCACCGGCCTTTTGGGCCCTAACGGTTCCGGAAAATCTACGCTGATGCGAATGGTGCTGGGTCTGGGCACCCCCGATTCAGGCTCCATTCTTTACGACGGGGTCAGGTATTCCGACCTGCCGAACCCGGGAGCGGCAGTCGGTTCGCTGCTGGACGCAGCCGCTCGGCATCCAGGACGAAATGTTCGCGACAGCTTCAGTCTTGCAGCAGGCATGCTCGGGATCAGCAACAGCCGCCGCGACGAAGTTATTGAGCAAATGGGATTGGAATCTGTTGCCAAACGACGATTCAAGTCCCTCTCTCTCGGGATGCGCCAGCGCGTCGGGCTTGGAATTGCAATCCTGGGGCGTCCTCGGTGCCTGATCCTGGATGAGCCCGTCAACGGGCTGGACATCGAAGCCATCAGCTGGCTGCGCGGCTTGTTGACAGGGTTCGCCCAGGACGGGGGAAGCGTTTTGGTTTCCAGCCATCTCCTGCAGGAGCTGCAATCCTACGCTCATCGCGTGGTCATCATCGACCGCGGCAGCGTCGCGACGGAATCCACGCTGTCGGATCTCAGCAACCCGGATTCACAAGTCAGCGTCGAAGCCGACGAGCCGGAGAAACTCGCCAAGTTGCTGCTGGCTCATGGATTTGCCGTCTCGGACCATGCCGTCCCTGGTTGGCTCAAGGTCCAGGCCAGCAATCGACAGGTGGCGCAGATTGCCATGGAGCACAGAATACTGATCACCTCGCTGGGATCGCAACAGGAACACCAGCTGGAGGAAGCCTACCTGCGCCTTACACAGGGTGAATACAGTGTTCACCGGACGGAAGTACTTTGACTATGAAAACCACTGATACACCAGAACGGCAACCGCTTGTTGGATCCCGGCCCACACTGGGCCGCTTGGTGGGGCTGGAATTTCGGAAACTGACAACGGTTCGTTCAGGGCAGTCAGTGCTGTGGAGCATGCTTGGGCTTGGGCTCTTGCTGTCCTTCGGAGTGTGCTGGGTGCTAATTGCCCAGGAGGAAGCCGAGTTGTCCTTCTCAGTCATCATGATGGCGTTTACCGTATGTGCTGCCTTGGGAACCCCAATTCTTGGAATTCTGGTCTATACGATGGATTGGCAGCATCGGGACATACTGATGATTCTGGCGTTGGAACCACGTCGCCACCGTGTTTTCCTGGCGAAACTGGTGACCTCCGTGCTCATCGGCGTCGCTCTTTGCGCGGCGTTCATCGCGACCGGCCTGGCAGTTAGTTTCGGGCTGGCCAGCGCCTTTGGGATGGCCTGGACTGCCCAAGGTTCGCTGGAGGTCCTCGGCATGCTAATTGTGTTGTCGTTTGCCGGTTCGCTGAGCGGTGCGGCATTGGGCTCCGCGTTGCTGTCGACGCCGCTTTCGGTGGTGATAGTGATCATCCAAGTGCTGCTCATCGACAATCTGCTGTTGTTGCTGCCCGGTGGCATCGGACCTTTCCTGCAAACCGCCTCGATGTCCAATTCCTTGATCGGCGACGGAAGTATAGGCACTGCGTTGTCCTCATTTGCCCTATGGGTTCTCCTGCCGTTTGCGGTGGGATTCATCCGCATGCGGCGCGCCGAACCGCATTAGCCGCCGCGATGTAGCGCATTGGCGCTAAAAAATCTGCGGGGCGGCTTGCACCCGAACAGCTTGGAGCTGCGCGAGTGCGGACCGTCCCGCTGGAGTGTCCTGAATGCCGGGTCCATGCGCACCGCAAAGGCTATCTTCGCAACCAAACATCGCGCCCACCCGCATCACTAATTCCCCACGTACGCACCTCGTCCACCGGTTGCACGGCATCGGTGAACCAGTAGGTCTCATCGGGGTTCCATCCGGCGATGACGCTGGCGCGCCGGGCATCCACCGCGATGATCTCCCCCGCTCCGGCCAGATAGGCGCCAAGGCCCAGATGCACCCCGTCGTAGTCCTCGGCCACGGCCTGCCAGTCCGGCTGGACCCAGAGCCCGTCGCGCCCGGTCGTTTCAAACCAGTTGCGCCGCATCGTTGCGCTGACTTCCAGCGGGTAGCGGCGGCACAAATCGGCCCAGTGCCTTGGCTCGGTGATGTGGAATACCGGCTTCCGGCATTCGATCTGCAGGCGCCGCACCAGCGCCGAGCTCCATCCCATGCCGTCCTCCACACAAGCCAGGCCGATGGGCTCTTCAAGCTCGAAGGTTCCGAAGCTGCGGTACAGCCCGCCCGGCGGATTCGGCCACCAGTGCCCGCTGGCCAGCTGGTCCATCTTTTCCCGCAGGTCTGCCTTGCTGGCGCGTTCTTTCTCCGCGAGATCGAGGTTCCACGCCTTCAGCTGGGATTGCGCAGGTTCAAGGCCCGGTTCCCACTGGCCTTCGGCGCTTTCGCCCGTCCAGGTGATCATCCACTGGTTCGACTGCGTGGATGCGCCCATCCAGCTCTGGATGATGCCGGTTGACGCGACATGCTCTGCTACCCGCTCCAGTGCTTGAACGAGTCGGGGGTCGCCGAACAAGGTGTCCTCGGCATCCGGAGGCTGCCAGTACATGGCCCAATCGACGCTGTCCGTCAGCGCTGAGCGAATCAGCTCGGGCATCGCTTCGGGCAGGGGCACGGTGCGGAGCATCTGCGCAATCTGGGCAATCGATGGCGCCGTTTCATCCGCGGCGGATTCCTGCGGCTCTGCACCTGCACTTTCCTCGGCCATGGTGAAGCGCACAACCCCGTCGCCTCGTTGCTGCGCCAATTCGAAGGACGCGTCGAACACCGAACGCATCAGGTGTTGCGCCTCGGGGGCGGTCCCGGACAGCACGATACTGCTGAGCAGCCGGCGGCCGCGGCGCCCGGCGAGCAGGGATTGTTTCAAGTCCATGGATGTTCCCTTCACCCGGAAGTTTCCACCCAGTCTGCCAGAGTGCGTGCTGGTCAGCGGAAATAAGGGAAATACTCTCGTTTCCCGGCACCGGTGGTGCTTAGTATTGAGCCATGCGAATTGCCGTCCTCGACGATTACCACGACATCTCCCGCACGCTCGCCGATTTCCAGTCCCTGGCCCAGGAGCTGGACGCCGAACTGAGCGTCTTCACCGAATTCCTGGGGCATGACGACGCCACCGTGATCGCGGCGCTTGAGCCCTTCGACGTCATCGTCGCGATGCGCGAACGCACGCCGTTTCCGCGCGCCCGGCTGCAGGCCCTGCCGAACCTGAAGCTGCTGGTGACCACCGGACGGCGCAACGGCTCCATCGACCTCGAAGCGGCCGCGGAGCACGGCGTGGTGGTCAGCCATACCGGCTACATCGCCACCGACGCCGCCGAGCACACCTGGGCGCTGATCCTCGCCGCGGCCCGGCGCCTGGATGTGGAGATCTTCTCCGCGCAGCGCCCGCTGGAGCACTCCACAGGGTGGCAGAGCACCATGGGCATCGGCTTGTCGGGCAAGACCCTGGGCGTCTACGGGCTGGGAAACCTCGGCTCCCGCGTGGCGAAGATCGGGCTGGCCTTCGGCATGCACGTGATCGCCTACAGCCAGAACCTGACCGCGGAGCGCGCCGCCCAGGTCGGCGTGCGCAAGGTGAGCGAGCACGAGCTGTTCGCGACCAGCGACGTGCTGACCATCCACCTCAAGCTCTCCGAGCGCAGCACCGAGGTGGTGGGCTCCAAGCAGCTGGCCTGGATGAAGCCCGACGCGATCCTGGTGAACACCTCGCGCAGCCGCATCGTGCAGACCGATGCGCTCATTGATGCGTTGGAAAACGAGCAGCTCTACCTGGCCGCGGTGGACGTCTTCGATGTGGAGCCGCTGCCGGAGGGCGACCGGCTGGCCGCAACCCGCGGGGTCGTCGCCACCCCGCACATCGGCTACGTGACCGTGGAGCAGTTCGCGATGTTCTACCAGGACGCGGCCGCGGACATCCGGGCCTGGGCCAAGGGCAAACCGGTGCGGGTGCTGAATTAATCCCGTGCAGACAGCAGTGCCCTCGGCGCATCGTATTCCCGATGCGCCGAGGGCACTTGGTGGTGAGCGGATTTAACCTGCCACGAGGTTCATGCACCACACGATCCAGGGCAGCGCCACCAGGTCGATGAGCACCGCGCCGGCCAGCGGCACGATCAGGAACGCCTTCTCCGAGCGCACGCCGTACTTGGCGTTGAAGGAGTCCATGTTCGCCAGGGCGTTGGGGGTCGCGCCCAGGCCGTGGCCCATGAAACCTGCGACCATGGTGGCCGCGTCGTAGTTCTTGCCCATGATGCGGAAGACCACGATCGCGCTAAACAGGGTGATGAACACCAGCTGCACCAGCAGGATGATGGACAGCGGGCCGGCGAGGTTCGCCAGTTCCCAGATCTTCAGGCTCATCATGGCCTGGGTCAGGAAGAAGCCGAGGGTCAGCTGGGAGATCAGGTTGACCGAGTCGTCATTGATCTTCACCCAGTTGAACTTGTCGTTCAGGTTGCGGAAGATCACCGCGGCGATCATGGCGCCCACGTAGGCGGGCAGCGAGAAGCCGGTCATCTGCGCGATCCAGTCGCCCAGCAGCATGCCCAGCACCATGATGATGCCGATGATGGTGGAGGTGGAGAGGATCGAGGAGTAGTTGCTGATCTCGTCGCCCGGCTGCTTGACGGCCTCGTCGAGGTCCTCTCCGGTGGCCGGGCCGCCGGCGAAACCGCCGCCGCCGGCAAGCTTCTTCACGCCGTAGCCTGCGCCGACCTTCTGGGCGATCGTCTGCGGCTTGGCCGGAACTTCCAGCTTGTGGCGGTGCATCAGGAAGCTGGCGAGCATGCCGCCGATCAGGCTGCCTGCCACCAGGCCGAAGGTGGCCGAGGCGATGGCCACGGTGGTGGCGCCTTCGACGCCCATGGATTCAGCGGTAGGGCCGAAGGCCGCGGCGCCGCCGTGTCCGCCTTCGAGGCTGACCGCGCCGGCCATGATGCCCAGCATCGGGTCCACGCCAAGCAGCTTGGCCATGCCCATGCCGATGATGTTCTGCGCGAAGGCCAGCGTCCAGCAGGCCACCAGGTAGATCAGCAGCAGCTTGCCGCCCTTTTTGATGGTCGCCAGCGAACCTGCCAGGCCGATGGTGGTGAAGAACGCGATCATCGCCGGGGTCTGCAGGGAGGTGTCCAGGCTGATTTCCACGGTGCCGGTCTGGCGCAGCACGAGCACCAGCAGGGCGAACAGGAAGCCGCCGACCACGGGGGCCGGGATGCAGAACTTCTCCAGAAAGGCGACGCGGCGGCGGGCGAACTCGCCGAAGACCAGCAGGATCAGCGCCAGTGCCGCGGTCTGGACCAAGGATAGTTGTAATTCCATATATCTTAACCTCGGTTCAAGATCAGGTCATTGAGCAGTCGCGCGCCAGTGCGGGCGGTGCGCTGATCGATGTCAAAGAGAGGGTTGAGCTCAGCAATATCTGCGTGCTTGAGCTTGCCGCTGCGGGCGGCGGCCAAGACGATCTCGCGGACCATTTCAAGGCTGACGCCGAAGCCGGCCGGGGCGCTGACGCCCGGTGCCACGCTGGCCGGCAGCGCGTCCAGGTCGATGGTCAGGTACAGGTGGTCCACCGAGTCGGCGAAGTTCGCGATGAATTCGCGCACCGCCTGCAGGTTGCCCAGATGGCATTCGGTGTCCAGAAGCACCTCGACGCCAAGCTCGGCGGCGCGGTCGAAGAGCACCTTGGTGTTGGCTGCTTCGCTGATGCCCACGGCCGCATAGCGGAAGGGGCGCCTGGCGGCTGCCTGGGCCTTGGCGATCTGCGCGAAACCGGTGCCGGAGCTCGGCAGCGGCGCCTCGCGCAGGTCGAAGTGCGCATCGATGTTCAGTATGCCCAGACTCCAGCTGGAGTCTTCGCCGAGGGCGCGGGCCAGTCCGGCGTAGCTGGCGAAGGTGATTTCGTGGCCTCCGCCAAGACCCACGGTGAAGTGTCCTTCGCGCAGCAGCTGGGCCAGCACGTCCGCGAAGGCCTCTTGCCCGGATTCCAGGTCTTCGCCGTCGACCTCGATGTCTCCGGCGTCGTAGAGCTTGACCGGTTCGTGCAGGGCAATGGAGGACAGCGCGGTGCGCAGGGCCTGCGCCCCGTCGCGCGCACCCACTCGGCCCTTGTTGCGGCGCACGCCTTCGTCGCTGGCGAAACCCAGCAGCGCGGCGCCGGGTTCGGCCCCGGCTGTCCAGGCCTGGATGGTGTTGTGCCAGCGGGCATGCTCCGGACCGGGACCATCGTTGCGTCCGGTCCAGTCGGTTGCCTGTTTCCAGGTCATTTGATTCCTCCACTCAGGCTCAGTGCGGTTCTGCAGGTTTGTTGGATCAGTTCAGCTTGGCGTTCGAGGCTGCGCTGGGCGGGAGCCATTAGGCTCACCACTGCTTGCAGCTCTCCGTTCAGGTCCGTGACCGGGGAGCTGACGCACCAGACGCCTTCCTCCACCTCAGAGAGGCTGACTGCGTAGCCCGCTCGGAAGGCCGATTCGCAGGCCTGCTCAAGGCGTGTCCTCGACGGAGCATCGACATCATGGAAGTCGAAGATTTCGGCGCGTTGCTCCCGGGACATCAGGGCCATCAGCATGGTGCCCGAGGCCCCGAGGGTCAGCGGGTGGGAAGTGCCCACCGAGTAGCTGCACCGCAACGCCTGGGTGGACTCGATGGTTTCCACGCACACCGATTCGGCGCCATGGGCCACGATGAAGGCGGCGAGTTCGCCGGAGTCCTGCGACAGCTGGCGCAGGTAGGGGGCGACGGTTCCGCTCGCCAGGCTGGAATCCCAGTAACGTTCGGCAAGCTGCACGGCCGCGGCGCCGGCGCCGTAGTGTCCGGAGGAAGTTTTGTGGACGAAGCCGGAGAACACCAAGTGGTCCAGCAGACGGTACACCGAGCTCACCGGAATGCCGGTTTCGGTGGACAGCTCGCGCACGCTTGCCTGCGGAACCTTCGCCAATGCAGAGAGAATCCACAAGACCCGTGCGGTCTGTGAATCGGACTCTTTCCTTACGCTCATGGCACCTTCATCGAGAGGCCGTGGACGGCCGTGAACAACTTTTTCGTGCGGGTCCGCCCGCCGGCGGAAATTGGCACAATGAACCATTGTTCTGTCATGTATGCGGCGAGGACAAATCGAAATTCTCACCGAGTGAGAAAGAATCGGGGCAAATTCTCAGTCGCTGGAAAAAGGTGTGCCTCGCCGGCAGCGCCCCGGAATCATGCCCAAATTCTCCAATGGATTGTTGAACAACATGAAATCTCCCGAGGTTCCGCGTACTGACGTGCGCTAAAGCGGCGCTTTTGAACTCCGGGCTAGTTGAGCAACACCAACAGGGTCGTTAAGCAGCGCATCGCAGGCCGATAAGTCGGCCCGCGATGTCGGAATCATATTTGAAGTTAATGTCACATCCACCCGGGGATGTTCAGCAAGCTAGGAAGATTGCCGAATCCTCTTCGAGGGGACGAAGAAATAGTGCAAGATAGCCACAACAGCCGCCCAGCCTGCGCCAATGAGCAACCCGACTAGGACGTCAGAAACCCAGTGGTGGGAAAGGTAGACCCTGGAGGCTCCCATGGCCGCGACGAACAACACCGCTATGCCGCCCAGCAGGTATGCGTAGCGACGCAATCCGTAGACCACAGCCAGGTAGGTGGCGATGCCAATCAGAGCTGCCGCATTCAGCGTGTGCCCGCTGGGGAACGAGAAGGACCCCGGCGGCGCAGGGCCTCCGGGCACGCCAGTCGGGCGCGCAACCTGCAGCACTGATTTGAGCACCACCGTCAGCAGCACCGACCCCAAGGCGGTGAAGGCTACCGTGGCCAAAGGCCACCAGCTGCGCGCCCACAGGCAAATGATTGCCGTCAGGATCACCATGGTCACCGTCATGCCGGGCGTTGATCCCCAGAGATAGAGCACGGTGGCAACCGAGTGCCACACAGGATCCTGGTGAGCCAGAACCCACTGCTCGACCGGCAGGTCGACATCCTTGGACCATCCCCCGATCCTGAGGGAGACCAGCATTCGCCGGGTGAAATAGAACAGCACCACGATGAGTCCAAAGGCGATCCACAACGCCTGCACGCCGCGTGATCGCTGACCCGGGCGAAAAAACCATGAAGATCGCATGGTCTCCATCGTATCCACAGACCCCCTGTGTTCGCTGACCGGCGGCTATGCGGAAGAATAGAACCATGACAATCAAGGTGTTGGCCGTCGGCAAGAAGCATGAGTCTTGGGTGGACGAGGGGATCTCCCGCTATGAGAAGCGGCTGAAGAAACCCTTCGACCTGTCGTGGCAGCTGCTCTCGCATTCCTCGCGGGAAAACGACGCGGCACGCACCGAGGAGTCGGCCCGCATCCTGGCCAAAATCGACGACCGGGACTTCGTGGTGCTGCTCGATGAGCGCGGGAAGAACGTCGACTCCCCAGCGCTGGCCAATACCCTGCGCACGCCGATCGACTCCGCGCGAAATGTCGTGATCATCATCGGCGGAGCCTACGGCGTTGATCCAACCGTTCACGCGCGGGCGAACTTCACCTGGTCGCTGTCCAAGCTGGTGTTCCCGCACCAGCTGGTCCGCCTGATCCTCACCGAACAGCTCTACCGTGCCCAGGACATCTTGGCCGGCGGCAAGTACCACCACGTTTAGCCATCCTTGACTTTCCATCTTGGAAAGACAAAACTTGCCGTAACGGAAAGTGAGGGAACATGAACCCGCAAGAACCCGCGAACCCGACCAAGCACGAGGCCTCCAGTCTCCTTGCCGACGCACAGGCCGCCTCTCAGAACATGGTCCGAAGCAGCGACTCTCCGCGCGGATTCACCACCTGTGTAGTCCTGCTGATCAGTGCGCTAACAAGTATCGACGGTCTCGTTCCAGACCAGATTCTGTATTCGCTTTTCGCGTTGTTCATTCCCCTGATTATTTGGTTGGCTGTCTTTCTACGCAAACGCGCCAAGCAGCGGCCACTGCCCGGCAATTCGACAGCCTTTGGCTGCTACCTGGTGGTGATCATTCTGGCCACGATGTTCCTGCGTATGTGGGAGGCATCTACTTGGTTCGAAGCCGCGGGAAAGATGGTTGTCTGCTGTGCAATCCTCGGGGTCCTAGCCCACAAAATGCGTGCTTCGCTGACGCAGGAACGCGTGGAGGACGGCAGTGAGCAAGCCTGCTGAACCACGCTTTGACGACCTGATTCACGCACCGTTGCGCCTGCGGATCTGCGCCAGCCTCGCACCCGTCCAATGGGCCGAGTTCGCGCACCTCAAGGAAAATTTGAACGTTGCCGATTCAGTGCTGAGCAAACACCTGAAACAGCTCACCGATGCCGGATACGTGGAGGTGGAACGCTTCGCCAAGCTCGGCCGCAGCCACGTGCGTCTCTGCCTGAGCAAGGAAGGCCGCCGTGCCTACGTCGGCCATCTGGCGGCACTGCGCAAAATCACCGAGGGCGAATAAGCCCTCCAGCTGTCCGTGCCAGAACGTAGGATCGATTCCATGAGCGATGTCCTGACCCGCTTCGGCGCGGCCACCCAGAAGTGGTTCACCGAAGTCTTCACCGAGCCGACCACCGCACAGGTCGGTGCCTGGACATCCATCTCCGAAGGCAACCACACGCTGGTCATCGCCCCGACCGGCTCCGGCAAGACCTTGGCGGCCTTCCTCTGGGCGCTGGATCGGCTGCACCACGCGGAATTGGATGCCCCGGCGCTGCCCGGACTGGACCAGGACAGCGACCATCCGACGGGCACCGGCACCAAGGTGCTCTACATTTCGCCGCTGAAGGCCCTGGGCGTGGATGTGGAGCGCAACCTGCGCTCCCCGCTGGCCGGCATCCGGGCCACCGCCCACGAGCTGGGACTCTCCCAGCCCTCGGTCTCGGTGGGCGTGCGCTCGGGCGACACCCCCGCTTCCGAGCGCCGGCAGCTGCTGCGCAATCCCCCGGACATCCTGATCACCACACCCGAGTCGCTGTACCTGATGCTGACCAGCCAGGCGCGCACCACGCTGTCGCAGGTGCACACGGTCATCATCGACGAGATCCACGCGATCGCCAACACCAAGCGCGGCACCCATCTGGCGCTGTCCCTGGAACGGCTGGATTCCCTGCTCGCCGCCCCGGCACAGCGCATCGGCCTGTCAGCCACCGTCGAGCCGCCCGAGGAAGTCGCGCGCTTCCTGGCCGGCTCCGCCCCGGTGAACACCGTGCGCCCGGAATCCACCAAGCAATGGGAGCTTGAGGTGCGGGTTCCGGTCGAGGACATGACCGACCTGCCCTCCGCCGCCGCCGCCCACGACCTGGGCCCCGGCTCGTCTCCGGCAGCCGCGGCCAGCATCTGGCCGCACGTGGAGAACCAGCTGGTGGACCTGGTGCTGGCCAACCACTCGACCATCATCTTCGCCAACTCCCGGCGGCTGGCCGAACGGCTGACCGGGCGGCTGAATGAAATCTATGCCGAGCGCGAGGGCTTCGCGGTAGAGAACCAGCTGTCCTCCTCCCCCGCGGTGATGATGGCGCAGGCCGGGTCCACCGCGGCCGCGGATCCCGAGGCGCCGCTGCTGGCCCGCGCCCACCACGGCTCGGTCTCCAAGGACGCCCGCGCGGCCATCGAGGAGGATTTGAAGCTCGGCCGGCTGCGCGCGGTGGTCGCCACCAGCTCGCTGGAACTGGGCATCGACATGGGCCTGGTGGACCTGGTGATCCAGGTCGAGTCCCCCAACTCGGTGTCTTCCGGACTGCAGCGCGTGGGCCGCGCAGGCCACCAAGTGGGTTCGGTCTCCCAGGGAATCTTCTTCCCCAAGCACCGCGCCGACCTGCTCTCCACCGCGCTGGTGGTCACCCGCATGCGCGAGGGCAAGATCGAGAAGATGGCGATCCCTGCCAATCCGCTCGATGTGCTGGCCCAGCAGACCCTTGCCGCGGTGGCCATGGAAGACCTGGACGTCGAGGCATGGTTCGACACCGTCCGGCGCGCGGCCCCCTACCAGCAGCTGCCGCGCAGCGTGTACCTGGCCACGCTGGACATGCTCACCGGCAAGTACCCCTCCGACGAATTCGCCACGCTCAAGCCGCGGATCATCTGGGACCGCGACGCCGGGGTGCTCTCCGCGCGCCCCGGAGCGCAGCGCCTGGCCGTGATCTCCGGCGGCACCATCCCTGACCGCGGGCTGTTCGGCGTGTTCCTGGCCGGATCCGAGGACGACAAGGCGCCCAAACGCGTGGGCGAGCTGGACGAGGAAATGGTCTACGAGTCCCGGGTGGGCGACGTGTTCGCCCTAGGCGCCACCAGTTGGCGCATCGAGGACATCACCCACGACCGGGTGCTGGTCACCCCCGCCTTCGGCCAGCCCGGCAAGCTGCCCTTCTGGCACGGCGACGGGCTGGGCCGCCCGGTGGAGCTGGGCGCGGCGTTGGGCGAATTCACCACCGGCCTGCTGGCCCGCGAACGCTCCGAGGCCGCCGAAGAGCTGGGCGCAGGAGGACTGGATGCCTTCGCCGCGCAGAACCTGCTGAACTACCTGGGCGAGCAGCGCGAGGCCACCGGGCAGGTCCCCAACCACCAGACCTTCGTGGTGGAGCGCTTCCACGACGAGCTGGGCGACTGGCGGGTGATCCTGCATTCGCCCTTCGGGCTGGCGGTGCACGCCCCGTGGGCGTTGGCAGTCGGTGCGCGGGTGCGTGAACGCTGGGGGCTGGACGCCTCCGCGATGGCCGCCGATGACGGGATCGTGCTGCGCATCCCCGCCATGGACGACGAGCCGCCCGGGGCCGAGCTGTTCGCGTTCGAGTCCGACGAGATCGTGGATCTGGTCACCGGGCAGGTGGCCAATTCGGCGCTGTTCGCCGCGCGCTTCCGCGAATGCGCCGCCCGGGCGCTGCTGCTGCCGCGCATCAACCCGACCAAGCGCACCCCGCTGTGGCAGCAGCGCCAGCGCGCCAGCCAGCTGCTGGACGTGGCCCGCAACTACCCGGATTTCCCGATCATCCTGGAAACCGTACGCGAATGCCTGAACGACGTGTACGACCTGCCAGCGCTGACCCGGATCCTGTCCCAGGTCTCTTCGCGCGCCATCCGGCTGGTGGAGGTCACCACCGAGCTGCCTTCGCCCTTCGCGCAGTCGCTGCTCTTCGGCTATGTGGCGCAGTTCCTCTACGAATCCGACGCTCCGCTGGCCGAACGCCGGGCCGCGGCGCTGAGCCTGGACCCGGTGCTGCTGGGCGAGCTGCTGGGCCGCAACGACGTGCGCGAGATCCTGGATCCGCAGGTCATCGCCGAGCTGGCGCAGCAGCTGCAGTACCTGGCGCCCAAGCGCCGGCTGGCCGGCATGGAGGGGGCCGCGGACCTGCTGCGGCTGCTGGGCCCCCTGACCGCCGCTCAGCTGGCTGAACGCCTGCGTGATCCTGCCGACGAGCAGGCCCCGCTGGCCGAGGCGGCGGCCCGCGCGCACGCCGAATCGCTGGTGGCCACCCGGCGTGCGTTCACCCTGCGGATCGGCGGGCAGCTGGCCTACGCGGGAATCGAGGACGCGGCCAAGCTGCGCGACGCACTGGGCACCCCGCTGCCCACCGGCATCCCCGCCGCCTTCCTGGAGCCCGCGGCCCAGCCCGTCGAGGACCTGGTTTCGCGCTATGCCCGCACCCACGCCCCGTTCACGCTCACCGAGATCTCCGGGGTGCTGGGCCTGGGCGTGGCGGTGCTGCGCCCGGTGCTGGATGCCATGACCGCCGCCGGGCGGCTCTCGCTGGGAGCCTTCCGCCCGGTGGAGCTGATTCCCGAGGGCGTCAGCGGGGACGAGTACTGCGACGTGCAGGTGCTGCGCACCATCCGCACCCGCTCGCTGGCCGCCCTGCGCGCCGAGGTGGAGCCGGTGGACCAGCTGGCTTTCGCGCGTTTCCTGCCGGCCTGGCAGCAGGTCGGCTCCCGGCTGGAGGGCAGCGACGGAGTCTACGAGGTGGCGATGCAGCTGGCAGGCGTCGAGCTGCCCGCCTCCGCGCTGGAGTCCTTTGTGCTGCCTGCCCGGCTGCCCGGCTACCAGAGCGCCTGGCTGGACGAGCTGACCAGCGCCGGGGACGTGCTCATCTGCGGCGCCGGCGCGGCCGGGGGCAAGGACGGCTGGCTCTCGCTGCATACCGCCGAGCATGCCCCGCTGAGCCTGCCGATCCCGGACCCCGCGCCGCTGGATGCGCTGGCCCGCCGGGTGCTTGAATCCTTCGACCCGACCGGCGCGTACTTCGTGCAGGAGATCGCCGCGCGCATCCACCCCGGCGAGGGGCGCCCGCCCAGCGAGCAGGAGATCACCGAGGCTTGCTGGCAGCTGTTCTGGGCCGGGTTCATCTCCCCTGACACCCTGGCGCCGGTGCGCGGCTACCTGGCCGGGGGCAGCACCGCGCACAAGATCGCCAAGCCCGCCCCGCGCGCCCGCGCCGCCCGGCTGAACCGGCTGTCCGGACTCAGCCGCATGGCCCGCGAGCAGGGCGTGGTGCATGCGCGCAGCACCCGCGGTTCGGCGCGCTGGGCGCTGCTGCCCGAGCCGGTGCGCGACCCCACCATCGCCGCGCACGCCACCGCGGAAATCATGCTTGAGCGCTACGGGGTGCTGACCCGCGGCTCGGTGGCCGCCGAGGCGGTGCCGGGGGGCTTCGGACAGCTTTACCGGGTGCTGTCCAAGCTGGAGGAGGCCGGGCATGCGCGCCGTGGCTACTTCATCGAGAAGCTGGGCGCCGCGCAGTTCTCCACCTCGAACACCATTGACCGGCTGCGCGGCTTCGTGCTGCCCGAGGACCCGCGCCGCCAGCCCGAAGCCGTGGTGCTGGCCGCCACCGACCCGGCCAACCCCTATGGCGCGGCGCTGCCGTGGCCCGCCACGCAGACCGGGCACCGCCCCGGGCGCAAGGCCGGGGCGATCGTGGGCATGCTGGACGGCGAGCTGGTGCTGTACCTCGAACGCGGCGGACGCACCGTGCTGGCCTTTGGCGAACCCGGAGAGCAGGCCTGGGCGCTGCTGGCGGCCAGGCTGGTTGCGGCGCTGCGCCGTGCCGGGGTGGACAAGATCGCCATCGCCACGGTCAACGGCGAACCTGTGCAGGAGCACCCGGCGGCCGCCGCCCTGCTGGGCGCCGGTTTCTACTCGACCCCGCAGGGCATCCGCTTCCGGCGGTAGCCTGGACACCAGCGCGCTGTACGCGGCGGCTGGCAGCAGCAAAGGAGATGCACCATGCCGGAAGGCGATTCCGTTTACCGGGCCACCGCAAGGCTGCACCATGCGCTGGCCGGGAAGAGCATCCTGCGTTCGGACTTCCGGGTCCCGGCACTGTCCACGGTGGACCTGGCCGGCTACACGGTGTCCGAGGTCCTCCCGCGCGGCAAGCACCTGCTCATGCGGCTGCAGCCTCCCGCCACGGCGGAACCTGCCTTCAACCAGCCGCCGCTGACCCTGCATTCGCACCTGCTCATGGAGGGGCGGTGGGATCTCTACGGTCCGGGAGCCCGCTTCAAGCGTCCGGCGCACACCGCACGCGTGGTGCTCGCCTGCGACGGCGTCGTGGCGGTCGGCTTCGACATCGCCCAGGTCAAGCTCGTGCCCACTGCCGAGGAAGCGCAGCTGGTCGGGCACCTGGGCCCGGACCTGCTGGGGCCCGACTGGGATGCGCAGGCGGCCGCCGCGAATTTCCGCGCGCAGCCGCACCGCGGGATCGGCGAGGCGCTGCTGGACCAGCGGCTGATGGCGGGGGTGGGCAACATCTACCGCTGCGAGGTCCTGTTCCTCACCCGGCTTCACCCGCTCACGCCGGTGGGGCAGGTTGTGGGCTTGGAAAAGGTCATCGAGATGTCGCAGCGCTTGCTGGACATCAACAAGGACCGGCCGCGCAGGGTGACCACCGGCCTGGCCCGGACCCGCGAGCCCTATTGGGTGTACGGGCGCGCCGGCAAGCCCTGCCTGCGCTGCGGCGCGAAGATCCAGCTGCTGAAGATCGCGGCCGAGGATTCGGGCCTGGAGCGAGACTGCTACTTCTGCCCTTCCTGCCAGCCGGCTGCGCACTGATGAGGACAACGGCCCGGGGCAAAGATGAAAGAATGGGAGCCATGGCCATGGCATCTCCGCTCCCCGTCCGCAACGGCGTCAACGCCACCCGTCTGCACCTGCCGCGCACCGGTCCATGGGACACGGTGGCCCAGTATCTGCTCGAACGGTTCGGGCATGTGGACCCCGAGGGCATCCTGCGCCGCTTCGATGACGGCGAGATCGTGGGAATCGGCGGGGTGAAGCTGGACCGGCAGACGCCTATGGGCGAGCACGAGTTCATCTGGTACTACCGCTCGCTGCCGGTGGAGACCCCGATCCCCTTCGAAGCCAAGATCCTCCACCAGGACGAGCACCTGCTGGTGGTGGACAAACCGCACTTCCTGCCCACCACTCCGGGCGGCAAGTTCATCCAGGAATCCGTCCTGGTGCGGCTGCGCAACCAGACCGGCATCGACGATCTGGTGCCGATGCACCGGCTGGACCGGGCCACCGCCGGGGTGATCCTCTTCGCCGTCAACCCGGAAACCCGCGGCGCCTACCAGATGCTCTTCGAGCGCCGCGAGATCGCCAAACGCTACAAGGCGGTGGTCGCGCTGGCCCCCGGCGACGGGCTGGAGACCGGCGTGGTGCTGCAGGCCAATGGGGAGCACAGCCAGCAACGCACCAGCGAAGAACTGCGCGCCCTGCTGGCTGGCATGCCGATGACCTACGAGAACCGCATGTCCAAGGTGAAGGGCCAGCTGCGCTCGATCGTCGAGGACGGCGAGCCCAACGCGCAGACGCTGATCAGCGTGGAGGCCATCGGCCGCAGCGCCGGATTCCACGCGGGCACCGAGGTGGCGCTGATGGATCTGGAGCCGCATTCGGGCAAAACCCACCAGCTGCGCATCCACCTCGCCTCGCTGGGCCTGGGCATCGTCAACGATGCCTTCTACCCGCGGCTGTGGGACCTGGCGCCGGACGACTACGACCGCCCGCTGCAGCTGCTGGCGCACACCATTTCCTTCACCGACCCGATCACCGGCGCCGCGCGCAGCTTCAGTTCCGCGCAGAGCCTGCGCGAAGCCCCGGCCGCCTAGCGCCTCTTCTCACCTCGGCATATTTACCCTAGGCTGTTGCACACCCCTGCACGGGCCCGACGAAGGATGGTATGCCATGGCCGAGCCACAGCCCAATATGCAGCTGCGCACCCTGGTGGGCTCCGCCCAGCGGGCCATCGCCGAGTCCACGCGCAGGCCTGCGTTCGAGCTGCCCTATACGGCCCCTGACCTGCGGCCCAATCCCGCGGTGGAAGTCTTCGACAAGGTCCGCGCCGGGCTGTTCGCCCTGTCCGGGGTGCTACTGCTGGCCACCTCGCTGGCCTTCGGCGCCGGGATGGATGCCCGCACCCAGGCCAGCCTGCTGGATACCGGGCTGGTGCATGCGGTGATCTGGCCGGTCATCGGGATCGCGCTGATCGCCAGCGCCGCCTTCAGCGCCCTGCCCGCCCAGCTCTCCTCGCGCCGGCAGCGCGCCGCCGGCATCCATGCGCTGAGCGCCGCGGCCCTGCTGAGCTGCGCGCTGACGCTCGCCTCCGGGTTCCTGCCCTGGACCGCCGCGGCGGTCTCCGCGGCGGCCGCCGGGATCGCGCTGTACGGGGTGCACCAGCTGAACCTGAATACCGCCCGCAACCGGACCGAGCGTATCGCCACGGACATGCCGCTGGGCTTCTTCGCCGGATTCGCCCTGGTCTACACGCTGCAGCTGGTGTTCGCAGCCGCCGGCTGGAACGAGCCGGGCCATGCGCTGGCGGTGTCGCTGGTCGCGGTGGCCGCCGCGGTGCCGGCGGCGGTGTTCGCCCACTCCGAACGCGGCAGGCATGCCTTCGCCAGCGGGTTCGGCCTGGCGCTGGCCGCTGCCGCGGCCCAGGGCTGGATGCTGGGCGCCACCCCGCTGTGGGCCTGCGTGCTGTGGGTGTTCCTGGCGATCGTGGTGTTCGTCTGCGCGGAGAACCGGCGGTTCCAGATCAGCCACGCCGAGCACCGGGTGCAGGCGGGCCGGACCCTGGATTTCTGAGTCCGGCCCGCCTGCGCCGCGGGTTCAGCGCGGCGCCATGCGGATCGCGCCGTCCAAACGGATCGTCTCCCCGTTGAGCATCGGGTTGGCCACGATGTGCTCCACCAAGGCCGCGTACTCCTCCGGGCGGCCCAACCGCGAAGGGTGCGGCACCTGCGCGCCGAGCGAATCCTGCGCCGCCTGCGGCAGCCCTGCCATCATCGGCGTCTGGAAGATGCCCGGGGCGATGGTCATGACGCGGATCTGGTGCTGCGCCAGCTCACGGGCCAGCGGCAGCGTCATTGCGGCCACGGCGCCCTTGGAGGCGGCGTAGGCCGGCTGCCCGATCTGCCCGTCGAAGGCCGCCACGGAGGCGGTGTTGATGATGACCCCGCGCTCGGCGGTGCCCTGCGCGTCGATGAGCGACTCGCTGTGCGCCATCAGCTCGGCGCCCAGGCGGATCACGTTGAACGTGCCGTTGACATTGATCTGGAGCACCTTGGCGAACTTCTCCAGCGGCAGCACGCCCTCGCGTCCCAGCACCTTGCCCGGGGTTGCCACCCCTGCGCAGTTCACCAGCACCCGCAGCTGGCCCAGCTCGCGCACGCGCTCCATCACGTCTGCCACTTCCTCGGAACTGGTGACGTCCGCCGGGGCGTAGCGCACGTTCGCGCCGATCGCCGCGGCGATTTCATCCCCGTCCTCGCGCGGCAGGTCCAGCACCACCACGTGCTTGGCCTGCGCAGCCAGTTTCTGGGCCGTGGCCCGTCCCAACCCGGACAGTCCGCCAGTCACCAGCGCGACCGAATCCCGTAGCTGCATGCAAACCCCTTCGATAGTCGTGAATCTCCGGTCAGCCTATCGCCCGCATGGGCAAAGGTGAAGATCCGGATCCCGGTGCCCGGGAGCCCGCTGGCACGCAAAAGCCCGGCACCACGAGGGTGCCGGGCTGCGCGGCAAAGCCGGAGAATTCCGCTCTGGCTAGTGGGATGCCACCGGAGCCTGGTCGGAAGGCTGCTGGGTCTCCTGCTTCTTGCCGCCCAGCAGGATCCCGATGACCAGGATGCCGATGCTGCACGCGGCGCCCACCAGGAAGCCGGGCTTGAAGCCCTGAACCGTCGCGGTGACGACGTCCGTGCCTGCGGCGATCTTCGAGGCGGTGGACGCGGCCACCACGCCGACGATCAGCGCGGTGCCCATGGCGCCGGCCAGCTGCTGCAGGGTGGAGAGCAGCGCCGAGCCGTGCGAGTGCAGGTGGTGCGGCAGCGGGTTCAGCGCGGTGGTGAACGCCGGGGTGAAGATGAAGGCCAGGCCCAGGCTCATGACCAGGTGCAGCAGAACCAGCAGCCAGATCGGGGTGGCGGCGTTCAGGATCAGCGCGTAGCCGAACAGCGACGCCAGCAGGATGATGGAGCCCGGAACGATCAGCGGGCGGGCGCCGACCTTGTCGTAGAGCTTGCCGACCAGCGGGGCCAGCAGGCCCATGAGCAGGCCGCCGGGCAGCATGATCAGGCCGGTGGTCAGCGTCTCGATGCCCAGCACCGTCGTGAAGAACAGCGGCAGCAGGATGATCACGCCGAACAGGGAAATCATCGCGCACATCATCAGCGCCAGCGACAGCGTGAAGTCGCGGTAGGTCAGCGAGCGCAGGTCCAGCAGGGCCTTGTCCCCGTGCTGCAGCTTGACCTGCAGCAGCACAAAGGCGGTCAGGCACAGCACCGAGACCGCCAGGATCCCGAGGCCCAGCGGGGTCACGCCGGCCGACAGGCCGCTCAGGCCGTAGACCAGGCCGCCGAAGCCCGGCACGGCCAGGATCAGCGACGGGATGGACAGCGGCGCGGAGTTGTCGCCCGGTTCGTTGGACAGGCGCGGGGTGCCGATCAGCAGCGCCGCCACGGCGATCGGGATGATCACGATGAACATGAACCGCCAGGACAGGTACTGCAGGATGATGCCGGACAGGGTCGGGCCGATGGCAGGGGCCACCGAGATCACGATCGACACGTTGCCCATCAGCACCCCGCGGCGTGCCGGCGGCACCAGGTCGAGGATCGTGGTCATCAGCAACGGCATCATGATCGCGGTGCCGCAGGCCTGGATGACGCGGGCGACCAGCAGCACGGAGAAGCCCGGGGAGACCGCGGCCAGCACGGTGCCCAGGGTGAACAGGCCGATGGCCAGCACGAAGACCTTGCGGGTGCTCAGCCGCTGCAGCAGGAATCCGGTGGTCGGGATGACCACCGCCATGGTCAGCATGAAGATCGTGGCGAGCCACTGGATGGCGTCGGCGGTGACGTTGAATTCCTCCATCAGCACGGGCAGTGCCACGTTCATGATGGTTTCATTGAGGATGACAACGAAGCTGGAGACGATCAGCACGGCAATCGTCGTGAAATTTTGTTTGCTCAAGCGGTCCGGAGCGTGTGACACAACAGGTCTGCTTCCAAGAGAAGTGCGGGAATGGTCGGCCGATCCAGGGTCAGATGCATTCTGATTGGGATAGCCCAATCAATTCTACAGAGCGCCTCGGCGCGATACTAGGGCACGGGCGCAGCAGATTGGTGAGTTGCGCAACACGGATACAGATTCATGGCCTGAGAGGTGTTTGTGTACCAAGATGGAACCATGAACGTGCGCACGCCTGATCCCTACCCTGGATGGCTCTCTGAGGAAGATCTCTACGAGGCCCGCCAGCGCCTTCCCATGCTGTACGTCGAGGCCATTCCGGTGCGCCTGGACCCGCTGGGCTATGTCAACGAGGTCGGCCTGCTGCTGACCGCGGACAACGACGGGCGCATGTTGCGCACCTTCGTCTCCGGACGCGTCATGTACCGCGAAACGATCCGTGCCGCATTGATCCGGCACATCGAGAAGGATCTGGGCACCATGGTGCTGCCGCAGCTCCCGGCGTCCCCGGTGCCGTTCACCGTGGCCGAGTACTTCCCGGCGCCCAGCGAAACCGGGCTGACCGACGACCGCCAACATGCGGTCTCCATGTGCTATATCGTGCCGGTGCGCGGCGAGTCCTCGCCACGCCAAGACGCGCTGGAACTGACCTGGCTCACCCCTGCCGAAGCGCTGAGCAGCGACATCCAGGGCGAGTTCGCCGGAGGCCGCGAAAATATTCTCCGTCAGGCATTAGCCCACGTCGGAGTGAATATCTAGAACTGCTTGCCCGGGTTTGGCGGGTCGATGCCGGCCTGGCGCCGCTTGATCCCGCCAAACCAGCTCCCCAGGAGCACCCCGAGGATGCCGACCACGGAACCGATCACGGTTTCCACCATGCGGTCGTAGAGCAGCGCCGTGGACAGTCCCGACATCACGGAGACGCCCACCAGCGCCAGCGGGGTGACGAAGATCTGCGCCATGAAGTAGTTGCGCATGACCAGCATCTCGGCCATGAACTGGAAGAATCCGATCAGCGTCAGCAGCAGCCACAACGGCGGATTCAGCACGATCAGCAGCGCCATGAGCACCAGCCCGACCAGGGTTCCCAGCACGCGGTGGATGCCGCGGCGCATCCTGAGCTTGGTGGTGTGCCCGACCAGCGGCACCACCGCGGCCACCATGGCCCAGTAGTTGTGGCCGGCTTCCAGCCGACTTCCCACGATGTTGGCCAGGGCTCCGGCGATGCCGGCGGTCAGGATGTAGAACAGCCCTTCCCACCAGATCGCGGAGCGGACGTTGTCCGACAGCGGTGGCAGCGGCGTGCGCTGCCACAGGCTCGACCACTGGCCCAATGCTCCGGCCGCGCCGATCACCAGCGCCAGCATCATGGTCAGCACCGCCACCAGCAGTCCCTGCCAGGCCGGGACCGGGTTGGAAATGGAGGCAATCGCGGCAAACGCGAAGATGTGGAACAGCGAACCGGCCGGACGCAGCCGCAGGAATCCAGCGAGCACCGAGCAGAGCCCCGCAACCAGCGTCGTGGCGCCGACGATTTGCCATGCCTTGAGCTCCGGCTGGTCGTGGGCGATCCACAGGTGGGAAGCGGCCAGCGCCGCGGCGATGACGCCGAACAGCAGCGCGCTTGAACGCACCTGCATGCGCAGGCGGTTCCAGTAGCCGTCCACCCGGCCGTAGACGCCGACGAAGGCGCCGAAGACCGCGAACACCACCAGGTCCAGGCGGTCGATGGCCATCAGGAAGATCAGCGGGGCGAAAACGCCGACGGCGGTACGCAGGCCGATCCAGTGGTCCTTGCGGGCAGGGCCCAGCGTGATCAATGACTTCGCGGATTCTTTCAATTGCTCTAGACCCACAGCTTCCTTCCGTCGCGTTGCACACAACAAGACAGCCTCCATTATTCGCTCTTTCCCATGTGAAAGCCTAGGTTTCGGGGCCGGATCACACTGTCGTTTTACTCACCGGCTCTTTAATACGGCAAACTTGGTACGTGCCCGATATGAACTTTGATCCCAGTGCCCCCCACCCGCGCCAGCAAGAATTCGGCTTTGAAGTCGGGACCCGACTGACTGCCGAGGACGGAACCCCGATGCTCGGACGCACCGGCGTGATCCGCACGCCGCATGGCGAAGTGAAGACCCCTGCGTTCATCGCCGTCGGCACCAAGGCGACAGTCAAGGCGCTGACCCCCGAGCACGTCAAGCAGCTCGGCGCCCAGGCGGTGCTGTCCAACGCCTACCACCTGTACCTGCAGCCGGGCGCCGACATCCTGGACGAGGCCGGCGGTCTGGGCAAGTTCATGGGCTGGGACGGCCCGACCTTCACCGACTCCGGCGGATTCCAAGTGATGAGCCTGGGCTCGGGTTTCAAGAAGGTCATCGACATGAAGTCCGTGGACCAGTCAGGCCCGGACGACGCGGTCGCCCCGGGCAAGGAACGCCTGGCCAACGTGGACGAGGACGGCGTCTGGTTCAAGTCCCACCTGGACGGAAACCGCCACCGCTTCTCCCCCGAGATCTCCATGGGCGTGCAGCACCAGATCGGCGCGGACATCATGTTCGCCTTCGACGAGCTGACCACGCTGCAGAATTCGCGCGGCTACCAGGTCGAGTCGCTGGAGCGCACCCGCCGCTGGGCCGAGCGCTGCATTGCCGAGCACTTCTCGCTGACCGATTCCCGCGAGGGCAAGGACTACCAGGCGCTGTTCGGGGTCATCCAGGGCGCGCAGTACGAAGACCTGCGCCGCAAGGCCTGCCGGGATCTCGGCGCCATGGCATTCGACGGCTTCGGCATCGGCGGCGCGCTGGAGAAGGAGAACCTGGGAACCATCGTCGGCTGGTGCGCCGAGGAGCTGCCCGAGGACAAGCCGCGGCACCTGCTGGGCATTTCCGAGCCGGACGACATCTTCACCGCGATCGAGAACGGCGCTGACACCTTCGACTGCGTCTCCCCGACCCGCGTCGCGCGCAACTCCGCGTTCTACACCCCGTGGGGCCGCTTCAACCTCTCCGGAGCACGGTACAAGCGCGATTTCACCCCGCTGGTGGACGGCTGCGAATGCTACGCCTGCCAGAATTTCTCCCGCGCCTACGTCCACCACCTGTACAAGGCCAAGGAGCTGCTCAGCCACACGCTGATCTCGATCCACAACGAGCACTTCACCGTGAGCCTGGTCGAGTCCGCCCGCCAGGCGATCGAGGACGGAACGTTCTTCCAGCTCAAGGAGCGGGTGCTGGCCAGCTACTACGCCGGCGCACCGGACCCGCAGGGCCAGCCGGTAGCGCAGCCTGCCAAGTAGGAGCCGCGCACCACCCGCCGGGCGGCGAACCTCCGCAGGATTCGGGGTTCGTCACCCGGCGATCTTTTTAAGCGACGGGGCGGCGCTGAGCAGGCACACCGCCCAGATCCCCCACGGGACGGCGGCCGTCGGGGCGAGGATCAGGACATACAGCGCAGCTCCCGAGGCGGCTGCGCGCAACAGGGTCCAGGCCTGCTGGATGAGCACCGCCGCGAGGGACATCTCATTCGCGGCTCCGGCGAAGATTTCTTCCCAGTCGCGCTCCGCACGCCGCGCGTGCGCCAGGCCTGCCGAGGCCAGGCCCAGCGCGGCGAACAGCACGGCCGCGGCCCAAGCCCACCAGGTCGCCTCCGCCAGCGCTCCGATACCCCACAGCCCGAGACTCCAGAAGCCCAGGACCGCCAACGACAGTCCCACAGCGACCACGGTCATTGCGTGCTCCATCTGGCTGCGGGCCACCCCGATCATCAGCCCGAGCTCCGGCTGGGTGGCGGTGGGCCGGAGCACCTCGGCCAGGCTCGTGCCCAGGACCACCAACAGGATTGCCAGAGCCCCGGCCAGTGCCAGCGGATTGGCCGCAGCGCGGACACTGAGCAGCAGCACCAGGATCGCCGCGCTGAACCCCAGCGCCGGCTTCCAGTAGCCTCCGCGCACGCAGCGCAGGACGATAACCGCTAGGGCCACCGGCAGCCCGCGGGCAAGCCGGCCACTGCCGCGCTTCCGCCTGCGGCCAGCATCCAGTTGCACGCCGCGCGCATCGGCCTGCATGATCGCTCCGGCAAGCTGCTGCTGGCGCAGCCCGCCCTCGCGCAGCGCCGCCCCGGGGGTTCCGGCAAGCCGCCGCGATGACCAGAGAATGCATGGCACGGCGGCGGCCAGGGCGCCGCTGCACAAAATCATCCAGAGCCCGACCTCCAGCAGCGACTGCTGCCAGGCCACCTGCCCGGCGTCGGCTGCGCCCATCCCGAACAGCTGCGACGCCCACAGCAGCACATAACTGGCGGCGAGCACCCGCAGCCCTGCGGAGCAGAACCGCCTCGCGGCCTGCTGGCGTCCGGCGCCTTGAAGCACTCCGGCCGCTGCCGCCGAGCCGAGCCCGGCCAGCGCGAAAAAGCCCACTGCCCACAACAGCAGCGGCGGGGACCAGGTACCCGTCAGCGCGAAGAGCGCCAGCACCCACAGCAGCCCGAGGAAAATGCCGGCAGCGGCGCCCAGCCCCAGTGCACGGCGCCAAGCCGGGAGCAGCAGCACCCGGCGGTCCGCCGGCAGGGGCAACCACCAGTCGGCCTGCTGGGGTCCCACGGCGTTGGGACCGAGATAAAGCATGAGCCGGAAGACCAACAACAGCAGCACCGGCAGCAGGAACAGCACGACCGCATCAAGGCTCCAGCGCGCGCTGGCCAGCTCCAGGTGCGGCACGCCTTCGCCCAGCAGCACGAAGATCGTTCCATAGAGGGCGCTGGCCAGATAGGTCAGCGCCACGATGGCGGCGAGCACCCAGACGTAGATGTCGGAGAACGAGTCGAAGCGTTCGGAAAAACTGCGCGCCGAACGCACACGTCGAAGGATCTCGCGCGGATCGTAACTGGTGGCCGATGGCATGCCTGGACTAGCGTTCAAGCCACTGCGCTCCGCGCTCGGACTCCAGGTATTCCCCGGTGTCGCCGTCCAGCAGGAGCGCCTGGTCCAGGCACAGCCGCAGCATGGCAGGATCGTGCGTCACCGCCAAGATGCTGACCGCTTCGCGGCGCAGCCCGGCCAGCCGCTCGTAGAACTGCTGGCGGATCCTCAGGTCCAGGCGCTGTTCGGGCTCGTCGAGGATCAGGAGCTCGGCCGGGCGGATCAGCGTCGCGGCCAGCAGCAGCTTGCGCCGTTGTCCCGAGGAGAGGTCCCCCGGAAGGTGGCCGGCAACCGTCGTGAGCTCGAAGAACTCCAGCTCGTTCTGGACTTTCTTTTCCCAGCCGGGCACCGAATGCCCCCGTGCCACCATTTCCAGGTGCTCGGCGACACTGAGTTCTTCGAAGAACGCGCCGTCGCTGACCTGCACGGCAACGTTCCGGCGGAAGTCCAGCGAATCCTCGTCCAGGGGCAGGCCGCGGAACGCTGTTTCACCGGATTGGGCCGGGGTGCGTCCGAGCAGGGTTGCCAGCAAAGTGGATTTGCCGCTGCCGTTGGAACCGATGATTCCCAGCCCGTCGCCGGTGCCGATCTTCAGGTTCAGGGGGCCGCAGATTGTGCGCTCCGGATAGCCGATGACCAGTCCGCGGGCTTCCAGATGCGTCCGGGTCTCTGATTCTGTCGCCATCTGCCCAGCGTATCGAGCGCGAGCACGGCAGGGAGTCGCTCGAAATGATGACTTGGAGGATTACTCCTGTCCGGCGGCCAGCCGCCCGTATCCCGGCTCGCGCTTCTTGAACCAGCGGATCACCAACGAGGTGACGGGGACGAAAATAATCTCCACGGCGGTCTTGTAGAGGAAACCGACCACCACGTAGTTGATGAACGTCGGGGCGTCGGCAATGCCGATGACCGGAGCTGCGATGGCGCAGAAGATGATGGTGTCCAGCAGCTCGCCGACGCCGCTGGAACCGATCAGGCGCGCGACCAGTCCGCGTTCGCCCGTGCGTTCCTTGAGCTTGACCAGCACCCACGAGTTGGCCAGCTGGCCCACCAGGAAACCGGCGGCCGAGGCGGCAACGATCTGCCAGATCGGTCCGAGCGTACGCTCAAGGGCTTCTTGGCCGTCGTAGAAGTCGGCGGCTGGCAGCTGGATCATGATCCAGAAGCAGGCCACCGCGAAGAATGCGAGCACGAAGGTGGTGATGATCGACCGCCGCGCCGCCTTCAGCCCGTAGACCTCGGAAATGACGTCGCCGAGGATATAGGCCAGTGGAAACAGGAAGAACCCGCCATCGGTCACCAGCGGGCCTAGGGTGACGCCCTTGGAAGCGCCGATGTTCGAGAGGATGACCACCGCTCCCATCAGGGTCAGAACGGTGGAGAAGTACGGGGACCCCGCAGCGGCGAAAACCGCCTTTGAAGATGGGGGCAGAGTGGTTTTGGCGTTGGATTCGCCCATGATTATTTTCCTTGTCAAAGTGGTTCGCCAGGACCGCCCTTGGCCGATGCCGCCTCGCCACGGTACGTGGTTCGAGATGCGCAGGGCGTTCAGTATGCTGTCCCGCTGTATTAGCACTTACCCAGCAAGTATCCCATGCACCAGCACGCTCCGCCGAGTGACCTACTTCATAGTAACAATGATTCGCGTATTCAAGAGTTGCAAAAGAGACATCTCACTTGAACTTCTTTGGAACATGAAATCGAGGTACGAAGAAGCCTGGTGACGAGCCTCCCCTACTTCCGCATGAACTCGACATGTTTTTGAACGCGTTCAAAAACTCGGTAGAATCGTCCACATGACCATTCAGCCGCGCACGCTCAAAGGGCAGGAAACCCAAGCCAAACTCCTGCACACGGCGCTGGACTGCTTTGCCGCCGAAGGGTATAAAGCCTCCAGCATGCGTGTCATTGCCGCGCGCGCCGGGGTCTCGCTTTCCCACGCCTACTACTACTTCTCCTCCAAGGAGGACATCGTCGCCCGGCTGTTGCTGAATCTGCGCACCGAGCAATTCGATCAATGCCACGCCGCACTCAATGAAGGAAACACACTCGAAAGCAACATCCGTTCAGTTTTCACCTCGGGCCTGGATGTCATGCAGCCCTACCATGAGTTCGGGCCCGCATTCCTGAAGGTTCTGCTGTCCCAGGATCTGATGGACAACGAACTTTCCGCGGTGGAATTCTCCCTCTGGGAAAAAGCCGTTTCCGGCGCACGGCCGCTGCCCCCATTGGGCATCCGTAGGGATCTGCCGAAATTCCTCTGGCTCCTGTCGCGGCAGCTGTTCTCCGCCTGGGCCTACGACCAGTCAGCCAACCAGCGACGCTCGATGCTGCTCATGAACAACGCCGCGCCCGTGGTCGCAAAGTTCGCGGTGCTCTGCAGGCTGCCGGTGGTGCGCTCTTTGTTCGAAGATGTCCTGTCCCTCATGGATTCGGGAAACTCGATTCGGGATCAAGAGGAAGGCCAAGCATCGGATCCGAAGGTTTCCAAAGCTTCTTGATTCGGGCCCCTGCGCGGCAAGCGACAGCGGAGCTCCACGCCTCGCACAGGACGTTCACGGTTCGCATTCTGGCGGTGCCATGTTTTGGGCGTAAAGTCGGAAGTGACAACCGGTGACACTGGCTTCGAAGGAGTGCGATACAACATGAGCGGAACACGACGTGAATTGCCAGCCTGGACCGAGGCGTACGCGCTCCTGCGGGACCGCATCGCTTCGTTTCCCACTCCCGGCGAGATTCGTTCGGTTAACCATGACGGCGAAGATGTCGAGGTCCTCGGATACTGGCCGGATGCCTCCTGGACCGCTCCGGCCGATGCCCAGCGACTGATCTTCCTCGGACCTGTCGACGAACAGACCGCGGCAGGCCTGCAGGATGCAGGCTGGAAGGAAACCGCGAAGATGTCGCTGCTGGCAGGCAAGCCGGAGGACGTCGAACAGGTCGTGAAACTTCCCGACACCTCGGCATTGTTCGAAGCCCCCATGAACGACTACGACGTCGTCGAGGTCACGGACTTCGATCGCCCGGTTGCCCGCGGCCGGATGCACTACGGTTCCAACTTCGGCCTGCTGTCGGATCCCGACCTGCATGCGCCCAGCGACCCCGATACCGCCCGCCGGGCGATTCTCGCGAACTTTGCCGGAGCTGCCTACGGGCACGGTATACCATGGCTGTTATTGGTCGCGTCCAGCGAAAATGCGGGAACGTTGGCCGAAGGCTGGTCCAAGGCCACCGACCTCAGCTTCTGGCAACAGGGCTAAAAGTAACCACCAGTACGCACAACCATTCATGGGACTATGACTAATACAAACACCGGAAGCAGCCCTGCGCTCACCCTGACCATCGCAGGCTCCGAGGCCACCGGCGGCGCCGGTGCCCAGGCCGACCTGAAGACCTTCCAGGAACTGGGAACCTACGGCATCGTCGCGCTGACTTGCATCGTGTCCTTCGACCCCAAGGATTCCTGGAACCACCGCTTCGTGCCAGTGGATCAGCAGGTCATCGCCGACCAGCTCGAAGCCATCCAGACCTGCTACGAAGGCAAGCTCGGCACCGTGAAGCTGGGCATGATGGGTTCGCCTGCCACGATCAACACCGTCGCCACCGCACTGAAGTCCCAGGAGTGGGACAATATCCTGCTGGATCCGGTCCTGATCTGCAAGGGCCAGGAGCCAGGCCATGCCCTGGACACCGACGAGGCGCTGAAGGCCAACCTGCTGCCGCTGGCCACCTTCGTCACCCCGAACCACTTCGAGGCCGAACAGCTCTCGGGGCTGACCATCACCTCGGAAGAGGATCTGGTGGCCGCGGCCAAGAAGATCCATGAAATCTCCGGCGCAGCGGTGCTCGCCAAGGGCGGAGTCCGCATCGCGGGCGACGACGCCGTGGACGTGTTCTACGACGGCGAGACCCTCGAAATCCTGCGCGAGAAGAAGATCGGCGAAGTCGCCGTTTCCGGCGCCGGCTGCTCCCTGGCCGCCGCAGTGACCTCCGAACTGGCTAAGGGCGCGACCCCGCTTGAGGCTGCACGCACCGCGAAGACATTCGTCACCGAAGGCATCCGCAACCGCGTCGCCGGCAAGACTCCATTCGACGCCCTGTGGCAGGGCGGCCGCCGCTAGTCCGCCCTGCACGCGGAACCGCCGACGCCGAGGAAAACCACCGTTCTCCTCGGCGTCTGTATTTAACCACCTGACCAGACGTTCTTGGGGGCAAGCGGGCTGGCTTGCTAAAGTGGTTGAAGTATCTCAATTTGTTGCGTGCCTGGGCACGGGAAAGGGCGGTCGGCGATGCACGCCACTTTGACGCTCTGCCCGTTCGTCCCTGCGGCGGACGGGGCAACTGGCAAATAGCACGGCTTCAACTCCAGCGTTGACGGCCAATGCCTTGCTGCCCTGCATCGTTTCCGCGCCTTAGACGGGACCCGATCCTTCCCACTATTCAGCGCCTTTGGCGCGCCGTCCGGCATTCCCGCCGGGCACCGGACGGAACCTCCAAGGAATTACCATGCAGCCATTGACCGAAAAAACCATCCGCGCCAGCTTCATCAACGCCAGCCGCCAGGAAGCCAAAAAACTCACCCTGCCGGAAAACTTCAACAGCCTCGACTGGGAGTCGCTGGAATACCTCGGATGGCGCGATCCCAAGATGCCGCAGCGCGGCTACATGATCTATACGAATACCGCAGGGGAAACCCGCGGCCTGCTGCTGCGCGCCACCGACGGCGCGCGCAAGGGTGGCAGCGCCGGCATGTGCGAGATGTGTCGCGACGTCACTTTGCCGTGCGCGGTGGGAATGTTCACCACCCGCCGCTCCGGCCAGGCCGGCCGCGACGGGGACACGTTGGGCACCCTGCTCTGCACCCGTTTCGAATGCTCCGCCAACGTACGCATCGCTCCGCCGAAGGACCCCATCAATCCCGATCCCATGGCGGTCGTTGCGCAGCGCATCATCCAGCTCGATGAGCGCGTGGACAGCTTCATCCAACGCGTCTAGCTGGCCTCCGGCGGAGCAGGGAAACATGCCTTGTTCCGCCGGCATCACCTCCCGTGCCGATGCACTTTCCGTCACAGGCCGCGTGCCCCGGAACGGAATAATCTAAAAATTTTGGCTCTCGCACGTTGACCTATCGGCGATTCTCCGTTGAAATTTCCGCCAACTGAATATGAAAGACGGATTCAGGCCGCCCGCCGGGCCCGCAATAATTGTTCAATATCCCCTTGATATATGGCGTGCGTCACCTATGATTCCAGACTAGGGGCTTGATGCTTCGGCGGACGTCGGCCCCTGGACGATCATCATGGCACGCACCGCTTTGTCGTATCGGCCGCCCGGCCTCGGGAGCATTTCCGCTGTCCAGCTCGGCTAGGAGAATCATGGTCACACGGCGCACTGGCACACTGCCGCGCCTGCTGCTGGGATCAGCCACTGCTTTGGCATTGGCGGTCACCATCGGCGGTCCGGCAAGCGCAGTCAATATTCCACAACCTGCGGACGGGGATGAGGCAGCTTCGCTGTCCGTCACCCGCAGCGATACCCTTTCAAACCTCAAGGTTTCCAAGCCCTTGGCCAAGGCCAGCGGAGAAGTCTCGGTCTTCGTCCAGCTGGAAGGCGACGGAGCCTTCCAGGAGGTCAAGAAGTCCGGCAAGTCCAAGGATGCGGCCAAGGTCAAGAAGATCCGCTCAGAGGTCAAGCAGAAGGGCAAGGAGCTCGCCGCCCAGGCGGATTCCGAGGTCATCTACTCGACGTCCAACGCCGTGCGCGGCGTGGCATTGACCGGTGACGCAGACGCGCTCCGGGCACTGGCCGAGCGCACGGATGTCGCCAAGATCAGCGCCATTGTTCCCAAGAAACCATCCAACCGCGGGTCGGTTATCGATACCGGCGCGCTGGAGTCGTGGACGGCACTGGACAAGACCGGTGACGGGGTGAAGATCGCGGTGCTGGACACCGGCATCGACTACACCCACGCCAGCTTCGGCGGCCCCGGAACCCTGGAGGGCTACAAGCAAGCCCAGGCATCGAAGGGCCTTCCCGCTGCGGATTCTGGCCTGCTTGACCCGAAGAAGTTCATCGGCGGCTGGGACCTGGTCGGAGACAACTACAACGCCGACCCGGATGCCGACGACTACCAGCCGATCCCGAATCCTGATCCCAACCCGTTGGACTGCGAACTCGCCGGGCACGGATCCCACGTGGCAGGCACCGCAGCCGGGTACGGCGTCAACGCGGACGGCACCACCTTCACCGGCGACTACTCCAAGCTCAAGGCTGACGACGTCATGGGCATGAAGGTCGGTCCCGGTTCCGCCCCGGAGGCGCAGCTGATCGGCATCCGCGTCTTCGGCTGCACCGGTTCATCCGACGTGGTGGGCCAGGCACTTGACTACGTACTTGATCCCAACGGCGACGGCGATTTCTCCGACCGCGCCGACGTGGTGAACATGTCCCTCGGTTCGGACCACTCCCCAGTGGAAGATCCGGAAAATGACATCGTCGATGCGCTGTCGGCTGCAGGCATCCTCTCCGTGGTGGCCTCCGGCAACGCCGGCGACGTCACCGATGTGGGCGGCTCGCCGGGCAACTCCCGCAGCTCGCTCACCGTGGCAAACTCGGTCGGCTCGAAGCTCACCATGGACAAGATTCGCGTCGACGCCCCGGCAGATGTCGCCGGTGACGTGGCTGGCCAGTACTCTGCGAACTTCAATTACACCAACGCAGATCCTGCCGAGCTGACCGGCGAAGTTGTTATGGCCCCCTCGTCCAACGCCTTCGGTTGCAGCCCGTTCGAGCCCGGTTCGCTGAAGGGCAAGTGGGTCTGGCTGCAGTGGAGTGAAAACGGCGAATTCCCCTGCGGTTCCGCAGCTCGATTCAATAACGCGGAGGCTGCAGGCGCCACCGGTGTCCTGCTGGATTCCGAAGCCAACGTCTTCGACGCCGGCATCGCCGGCAACACGACCATCCCCGGCGCCCAGCTGACCTTGGATAATTCCACCAAGCTGCGCCCTGCCGCCGAGGCCGGAACGCTGAAGGTCACCCTCTCCCCCGACTTCGCCGGCGCAGCTTCCAGCCCTTCCGGTGTGCTCGATACCTTGAACTCGTCCTCGTCGCGAGGCGTGCATGGGTCCAACGGCATCGTGAAGCCGGATGTCGCCGCCATGGGTACCCAGATCGGTTCGGTCGGCGTGGGCACCGGCAACGGCGTCGCCGTCATGTCCGGTACGTCCATGGCCACCCCGCTGGTTGCCGGCATTGCAGCACTGGTGCTTGAGGACACGGATCTGACGCCGGCCCAGGCCAAGAGCATCGTGATGAACACCGCCGCCACCGACATCAAGGATGCCGACGGCGACGTCTACGGTCCGAACCGCGTGGGCGCCGGCCGCGTCATGGCAGACAAGGCCATCTCCACTCCGGCCTACGCCTACGCGTCCAAGGACTCGGATCTGACCAGCGTTGTCTTCGGGGTTGTCGAGCTTGAGGGCAAGAAGAAGTACAAGGCCAGCCGCGACATCACGGTGAAGAACACCAGCAAGAAGACCCAGACCTACGCGGTGAAGTATGTACCTGCCACCGAGATTCCGGGTGCCACCTACAGCCTCGACCGCCGTTCGGTGACTGTCGCCCCGGGCAAGAGCACCAAGGTCAAGGTCACCTTGCAGGTTGATCCGAAGCGTTGGGCCAAGACCATGGATCCAACCATGGACGCCCAGCAGTCGGGCCTCGACCGCGCGTGGCTGGCAGACGCCACCGGACGCGTAGAGCTGACCAGCAAGTCCGCGCCAACCCTGCGCGTGCCTGTCCAGGCTGCTCCGAAGCTAGTCGCCGACATGTCGGCCAAGGTCAAGAAGGTCAAGAACGGCAAGCACGATTCGGCTCTGGAACTTTCGCTCAAGGGTGATGACGTCATCGCGGGCCAGGGCCCAAGCCAAGTCTTCTCCCTGATGGGAGCCTTTGAACTGGGCGCTAGCAGCAAGCGCGGCCCGTCCTCGCTGGACGCCATTCCAGGCGCACGGTCGATGGACCTGCAGCACGTCGGTGCCTCGACCACAGCTCCGCGCACCGGTGTTGCCGACGGTCTGCTGAATATCGGTATTTCGACCTACGCCAACTGGGCTCACCTGGCCGGCGGAACCGAGCTTGATGTCGAGATCGACACCAACAACGATGGCGAGGCCGACTTTGTCAGCTTCACCACCGCGATCGACGAGATCGATCTCGATCTGGTGGCAACCTTCGATTTGAAGACCCTCCAGCAGGTCGACCTGCAGCCGGTCAACGGCGTACTGGGCGATGTGGACACCAACAGCTTCGACACCAACACGGCAATCCTCCCGGTGTCGCTGGCTGCTCTGGGCCTGACCGAGAAGTCGTCGGACATCTCCTACCGCGTGGCGAGCTACTCCTGGTACAACACCAACGAGGAGGGTTCGATGGTTCCGATTGACGAGACCGGATGGGTCAAGTTCAATGTGACCGCTCCGAAGGTCGACTTCGGCGCAACCGGAACCTTGTTCACCGACCTGGACGACACCCGCCTGCCAGTCTCGGTTGCCCGCAACGCCAAGGATGCCAAGGCGCTGCTGCTGCACCTGCACAATGAGTCGGGCGAACGTGCCCAGGTGCTCAAAATCCGCTAGGACCGCAGGCTCCCAGCCAGCGTCCCAGCAATAGACCGGCCCGGACGGCTTCTTCGCGAGTAAGAAGTCGTCCGGGCCGCCGCCTGTTAAAAACGATTCCCCCGAGGTGCAGTCTGGCTATCTTCCTTCCAGCTTCTCCTCCAGCACCATCACCGCCGCCTCGCGGACCTGGGCAGCGAACTGCTTGTCCGATTTGGCTTCACGAGCCAGCGCCGCGGCCATCGTGACGGCGTCCGAAGTATTCACGCACAGCGGCACGGTGCCGCCGGCCGCAACGAATTTCACCGCACGCTGCCCCACCGAAACGCTCGACACCTGTTCCGCCTCGCACAGGTCATCGGAGATGACCAGTCCGTCGTATCCCAGCTTGTCGCGCAGCAACCCGGTGATCACCTTGGACGAAAATGGCGCGTCGTTCTTCCCATCGATCTGCGTGTAGCGGGCGTTGGAAACCATCACCCAGGACAGGTCCTGCGCAATCGCTTCCTTGAAGGGCTCAAGATCCTGGGACCCGGCGCCAACCGATGTGTCAGTGACGGAGCTTGAGGTGTCGGTATTCGCGGTGACTCGCCCCAGCCCCGGGAAGTGCTTGACCACCGGCTGGACACCTTCGGCCGCCAGCGCCTGGTTGATCGTCAGCACGTCCGCGGCGGCATCCGCGGCGTTGTTCGCATACTCGCGGCCGAAGTAGCCGATCGGGTCGTTGGCCGTGCCGATGCTGGAAGGAACCACATCGGCCACTGGCGCCAGGTTCACGTTGATGCCTGCCTCGGCCAGTTCGCCGCCAACGGCGGACATCCTTGATTTCAGCGTGGCCTGGGACCAGGCACCCTGTGTCAACGCAGTGGGCAGTTCGGTGAACCCGGGGCCCTGCAGGACCCGGACGAAGCCGCCTTCCTGGTCGGTGGCCACCCATACCGGCAGCTTGCCCGGGACATTCCGGTCCAGGGCGCCGGTGATTTTCCGGACCTGCGCCGCAGTTTGGGAGACCGAGAGCTGCGAGCGTCCGCGCAGGAAGACATTCGAGATACCCTGCTCCTCCAGCGCGGCGATCTGCGCTGCGCCGGCGCCGGTGGCTGGAACACCGGCCATCACCAGGCTGGCCGCCTGGTCATCCAGAGTCATCTCATCAACCAGCGCCTCGGCCTGCTCCCGCACGCCGGATCCGCCAGCGGGCGTCGAAGACTCGGTGCCCTGGCTGGATGGCGCTGAGCTCTGCTCCGGGCCTTCGGTCGGAGTGGAGGACGGCTGCGGGCTTGCGGACGCTGAGCTGCCCACCCCCGGTGCAGACGTTGCGGACGCGCTGGGGGTGGGGTTCTGGTTGCCGGGCTGGGCGGCGCTGCAGCCGCCCAGCACCAGGACGGAAAGCATACCCAGCGAAACAAGCCGGCGCGTACAAGGTGTCATGGGAACATTCTTCCATTCGATCCTGCGAGGAAACTTGGCTTGGCGGGCCGGGAATCTCAGGCCTTCACCAGGGGCAGCTCGTCCCACTCGGTGGTGTAGCGCTGGGAGATGTGCTCGCGCTTCATCGACCATGCCGGAGCCTGCGCGATCCCCGCGCGTCCAAGGCCAATGGCCTTGGCCCCGAATCGCGCCGAGATGTCCTGCACCACGCCCGAGACGTTCACCGGTTCGTGCTCCGGATCATTCCCGCCCTGGCCGAAGAGGTCCAGCTGCGCTTCACCCGGGGAGTCGCTCAGCCCGGAGAGGATGACTCCGCCGCGCACATAGTCCACGCCGGTGTGCATCAGCCCGTTCATGGCGGCCACGGCCAGACGCGTCAGCAGGATCGGGTCGCGGGTGGGCTTGGGCAACCGCACCTGGGTGCTGGGGAAGGAGGCCTCCCCCTGGGCGAAGCGGCTGGTCCCGGCCATCACCGTCAGCAGCGACGCATAGCGGCCTTCCTTGGCCAGGCGCGCGGCGGCCTTCTGCGCGTAGATGGACATGACTTCTTCCATGGCTTCGCGCGTGCGCACCGGGGAGGAGAAGGATCGGGTGAACATGACCTGCCCCTTGTCGCTGCGCTCCTCGACCGGGCCGATGCATCGTTGCCCGTTGAGCTCGAACACCGTGCGTTGCAGGACCACCGAGAATTTTCGCCGGATCAGCATCGGATCGGCTGCTTCGAGGTCCGCAATGGATTCGATGCCCATGCCGGCCAGCTTGGCGCCGGTCTTGCGCCCGACGCCCCAGACATCCGTGGCTGGCACCAGCGACTTGATCCGTGCGAGCACGTCCGGGTCCATGAGGTCCTGCACGCACACCCCGCCGAGGTTCGCATTGTGCTTGGCGACGTGGTTGGCGAACTTGGCCAGCGTCTTGGTCGAGGACACCCCGACACACACCGGGACCCCGATCAGGCGGTCGATGGACGAACGGATCTGCGCGGCCGTGGTACGCACCTGTTCCAGGCCGCCCTCCAGTCCGACGAATGATTCGTCGATGGAGTACACCTCATGCCAGGTGCCGAAGCGGCCGAGCAGTTCCATGACCCGCGCCGAGATGTCGCCGTAGAGTTCGTAGTTGCTTGAGCGCACGGCGAGGTTGTGGGTTTGCATGTAGCGCTGCACCTTGAAGAACGGCTCGCCGGTCCCGATGCCCAGGTCCTTGGCCTCCTGGGAGCGGGCCACCACGCAGCCGTCGTTATTGGAGAGCACCACAACCGGCCGGTTCATCAGCGAGCGGTCGAAAACACGCTCGCAGGAGACGTAGAAGTTGTTGACGTCGACGAGCGCGACGTGGTCACCGGACATGGTGCAGGCACCTCGTGACCACTCCGAAGACGCTCACGTCGTCCCCCTCGGCGAGCACCACCGGCAGCGTGGACTCGTCGCACAGCAGCCCGACCCGCTGTCCGTCGATCTGCCAGCGGCGCACCAGCAGCTGGCCGTTGAGCGTCAGGACCACCACGGAGTTGTGGCGCACCTGCATCGAGCGGTCCACGATGATCTCGTCGCCGTCGTAGATTCCGGCGGACTGCATGGATCCTCCGCCCACGCGCATGATGAAGGTGGATACCCGGTCCTTGACCAGCAGGCGGTTCAGGTCGAATCCGCCGTCGAAATAGTCGCGGGCGGGGGAAGGAAAGCCCATCGCGGAGACCGCTTGCACGGGCCCCTGGCTGGCGCCTTCCGGCACGTACGGCTGCGCATCTGCCACCGCTTTCTCACCTGCTTCGATCCATCCCACGGAGAATTTATTCGCATAAACTTTCGAACAATTGGAATTGTACCCTGTTTGATCGACACCGTGCCGACGACTATTTGTGAAGCCCGAAATGGCCAGGGCACACGGCTGCACCTACGCTGGGAGAGCGCGGCATCCGCAGCCCGCACCGTTCCAGCCAAGGAGTACCGTGAAAATTCTGCTGATCAGCTGCGGCGACGTGGCCACCGAAGCCGGGCTGCGCTTCGCCGCCCTCGGCCACGAGGTGACCGGATGGCGCCGGAACAGCTCCAAGCTGCCCGCGCCGCTGCACGGCCAGGACGTCGATTTGCAGGGCGACGAGCCCTGGCCGCGGATCGACCCGGAAACCCGGATCGCGGTGCTCACCCCGGTGCCTGCCAGCCGCGACGTGCCGGGCTACGAGCGGGCCTACCTGCAGGTGGCCGGCAAGCTGGTCGGCGCACTCAAGGAGCAGGCGCCGCAGCTTGAGCGCATCATCTATGTTTCCTCCTCGGCGGTCTCCGGCGGAGACCACGGAGACTGGGTGGACGAGTCAACCCCTTCGGAACCCAACCGCGAAACCTCGGTGGTGCTGGCCCGCACCGAGCAGGCACTGCTCGATTCGGGACTGCCGGTGACGGTGCTGCGCGCATCGGGCATCTACGGCCCGGGACGCAACCACCTGATCACCCAGGTGCGCAACGGCACCGCACGGCTGCCTTTCGGATCCCACTGGACCAACCGCATCCACCGCGACGACCTGGCCCGGGCCATCGTCCATGTGGCGGAACTGGGCGACCTCGCCGAGCAGCTGTATCTGGTGACCGACAACGAACCGGCGCAGCTGGAGGACATCTTCACCTTCCTGGCCGGCGAGCTGGACCTGCCGATTCCCCCTGCGGCCACCGAACCCGCCGCCCGGCGCGCCGCGGACCGCAGGATCGATAACTCCAAGCTGCTGTCCACCGGCTTCACGCTGGCATTCCCCGGGTACCGCGAAGGCTACCGCTCGGTGCTGGCCGGGGAATCATCGCGCCACCCCTGAGCAGCGGTTAAACGTAAACGAACCGGCTTGCACGACCTGAATGGGTGCGTGCAGGCCGGTTCGCCTTTTCACGTTCCGGGTGTGGACCGAAACGGGCTAGAAACCCTTGCGCAGCGGGTTGAAATGGCGGGAAATGGCCGGTGCGGCCTGGCCGGTGATCTGGGCGGCAAGGATCTTGCCGGTCAGCGGGCCGAGGGCGACGCCCCACATGCCGTGCCCGCCGCCGACCGAGACGCGCGAGGAGGAGGTCTGGCCAACCAGCGGCAGGCCGTCAGCGGTGCACGGGCGTCCGCCGACCCATTCTTCCTTGCGGTTCTCCCAGTTGATTCCCTTGTAGACCGGGGTGGCCGCGGCCACGATGGCCTCGATGCGCTTCGGTTCCAGCTTGTGGTTGACGTCGCGGAACTCCATGGTGCCGGCCACGCGGAAGCGGTCGCCGAGGGGGGTGCAGGCCACGCGCTGGGACGGGAAGTAGATCGGGTGGGTCGGCATGCTCTCCGGTTCCACGGTGAACGAGTAGCCACGGCCTGCCTGGACAACCACCTTGACGCCGAACTTGGCCGCCAGGTCGGTCATCCATGCGCCGGTTGCCAGCACCACGTGGTCGGCGGTGATGGCGCGGCCCTCGGAACCGATCACGGTGACCGATCCGCCGTTGTCGCGCACGTCGGTGACGTTGAAGGCGCCGATGATGTCGCCGCCACGGGCGACCACAGACTCGGCGAGCGATTCCATGAACTTCGGCGGGTTCAGGTAGCGCTGGCCCTTGATGGCGATGCCGGCGGCAACGTTGTCCGACAGGGTCGGCTCGATGCTGCGCAGCTGGTCCCCGGAAAGCAGGTCGAAGTCGACATGGCCACCGGTCTTGTGGATCATCTCGAACTCATGCAGCAGCGCGTCGCGGTCCTTCATGGAAACGAAGCCGGTCAGGAACGGGTCTGCAGGCTTGGTCAGCTCGCGGGCGCCCGGTCCCGCGGAGGTGTCTTCGGCGATTTCGTCGAATGCGTCCAGGCCGGTGTGGCCCACCTCGGAGAAGATGCGCATGGCTTCTTCCCACTTCTTCGGGGTCGAGTGCCAGGCGAAGCCGAGCAGGAAGCGCAGCAGCTTCCCATCGGCCTTCAGCGGAATGTAGAGCGGCGAAGCTGGATCCAGCATCATCTTCAGGCCGTTGGAGAACACCGACGGTTCGGCGATCGGCAGGGTCAGCGCCGGGGTCAGCCAGCCGGCATTGCCCCACGACGAGCCGGAGGCCACGCCGCCGCGGTCCACGACGGTCACCTTGACGCCGGCTTCCTGCAGGTACCAAGCGGTCGACAGGCCAACGAAACCTGCGCCGACAACTACAACATGATCAGGAACAGCTGCACCCATGATCCACACTCCTAAGTTTTCAGAGCCCCTCCACACGGGGCCGTCGCAACTCACTTTTGCGTGAAACAGGGCGAAAATCAACGAGTCCTGAGGATTCGACGGTGAGCGAGGACACACCAACCTGTGATCTGCGTTTTATACGGAGATCAAACTCAAGCGCCGTATTTATTTCGGCCAATCACGCTTCGACGGATAGAAAGCCTCCGGAGCACCACTGATTCGCACAGTTGTGGGTCGAGGATTTCGCTGCCTGCGTAGACTGGAGTGGAATCATCTTTCCTGCCTAGCTAAGGAAAATCAGCAAACTTATGGCATCACGCAAACCAGCCAAGAAAAAGCAGTCGCAGGGCCATCCAGCCCGCCGTGAAGGCGCAAGCTCGGTTCCCTTTGAATCCGAGGTCCGACAGGATCTGCAGCCTTTCAAGTCCCAGCTCTTCCGCCATTTCCAGGAAGAGGGCCGTCCTGCCAGCGAAACCCGTGCGGCGCTGGAAGGGCTGACCACGCTGCTGACCGTGCACGCCCAGCTGCGCAAGTCCGTGGACGTGAAGACGCTTGACCCTGAAGTTCTCGGCGAACAGCTGGGCCATCTGTCGTCACTGGGCAAGGAAGTTGCCGAGGCCAGCGCGGCGATCCTCAAGCACTATTTGACCTTCCTGGGCACCACCGCCAACTTCGGCGGCAGCGTGGATGACTTCAAGCAGACCTTCGAGTTCCTCTCCCGCATGGCCGGCGATTCGCCGATCATCGCACCGTTCCTCGAAGACGACGAGGCAAACGCCGCGCTGGAATCCATGCCGTACGTCTATGCCGCCCGCGAGCTGGTCAACTGGGTCGGCGAAGGCAAACCCACTTCGCCTTCGGGCGTGCTGACCGGCCAGACCCTTCAGGATGCGGCGTCCGCACTGGGCCTGCTGATCACCGTCGACGAGAGCGCGGAACCCGCGGCGGCCGGATCGGTCCTCTGGGAGCCGGAAGACGGCACAACCGTATCCGGCCTGGCCGAAGTCCCGCGCCTTTCGGCCTACTGGGACGCGCTGATCGGCACCGCCATGCTGCGCTACCAGGCACCGAACGCCATGCCGACCGAGTCTTTGGCGCAGGCATTGCTCGGCTCGACCGGCCCCGGCTCACGCCTGGTCAAGGAACTCATCGCGGAAGTCCTCTTCTCGCACGTGCTGATCAATACGCTGGAAACCCCGGGCCAGTCGACCATCGCGGAAATGACGGCCGGCGTGCTGAGCAACGCGGCCTCCAGCACGCCTCCGCGCACAGAGTTCGCACTGCAGGTTCCAACCACCGACGACCTGCCGGAAGAGCAACACCACCTGATCCCGAGCCTTGAGATTGTCATCCCGCAGGTCGAAAGCCTGCTGCGCAATTTCGAGCGCGAAGGGCTTGTGGTGATCGACGAGGAGATCACCGTGCCTGTCGCTCTGCGCTCCGCGCTGGAACGTGCGCTCGCCAAGGTTTCCGACCACGTACTTGGCGGCAACGCGGAATCCGAGGATGCTGAGGCCGATGTGGCCAAATAGGGCGCATCGCGGAAAACCTTAAAGGCTGAAGGAGTGCGACAGATGCGTCGCACTCCTTCAGCCTTTATTTCCTTGAACATGCCATCCGCTAGATGCTGCGGGTTGCCAGCTCGCTTGAGTGGCGCGGCAGGCGGTCGAACCACGGGTTCTCGCCTGGCTTGCCGACGTTCACGATCAGGAACGACTTGTGGTTGTTGTCCGCGTTGATGGCCTGGTCGACAGCAGCCTTGTCGAAACCGCCCATGGGGCCGGCAGCCAAGCCGACGGCGCGCACGGCCATGATGAAGTATCCGGCTTGGAGCCAGGCATTGTTGTTGCCCACCGCGGTGCGCACGTCGGGATTCTCGAACATGGACTTGCGCTCTGGAGCGTGGGGGAAGAAGCTCGGGAATTCTTCATGCCACTCGGTGTCGAAGGACAGCACCGCCAGCGCAGGAGCGGTCAGCGCCTTCTGCGCATTCGTTCCCGACATGGTTCCAGCAATGGTTTGCCGTGCTTCGTCCGATTTGACCCAGGTAATGCGAAGCGGCTGATTGTTCATCAGCGTAGGACCCATCTTCATCGCGTCGTAGATGGCATCGAGGGTTTCATCGGATACCGGCTCATCGCTGAATGAATTCGCGCTGCGGGCTTCGAAGAAAAGTTGATCGGCGGCAGCCGGATCGATCGAAAGTGCTTCGTAGATGCTGGATTCAGCTTGAATGGTCATGGGCTCGCTTTCGCAGTTTTCACGGATCCTTGGTGAATAGGATATAAAGTTCCCGTGCCGCTATTGCCGCCTTGTGAACACTGTCACTAGAATGCGCATAAGCCCTGCGTTATAAAAGGTACGTTACGTCACTTGCGGACAACGGCGTGCGATGGGGGCACAACGCCGATGAAAGATCGTCCGCTCAGTAACGCAACGTACCTTTTAATCACCCTTGGTCCTTCGTGGTGCCACTCGCAAAACACCACCAAGTACCTAACCGGTGATCGGTCTTCACCGATACATCTATAACTTATCGTGTCTGCAAGAATTGCGAAATCATACTTTAGTAGGAGGGTAGGCCTAGAACGGGATGCTGGCCGTCAAAATCCAGCGCCCATTGCGCTCTGAAGTATTGAATCTTCCACCGAAAGCCTTCATGCGGTCCTCCATGCCGATAAGGCCGCTGCCGCCTATCGGTAAGGAGTGCTTTCGGCTGTTCGTATCTGCGATCTGATTAGTAATTTTAAGCTTTGCTTCCTTGCCCTGAGCTGTCAGTGAAATCGAGCATTCGCCACCCGGCAAAGCATGCTTGATGACGTTTGTCGTTGCTTCCTGCATAACCCGATAGAGTGCGGTCTGCGCAGAGCGCGGCAGTTCCGAAATTTTTTCTTCGGTGTGAGATGACACAATAAAATTCGCCTCGCGTAGCCGCTGGGAGAAAAGTTCTACGCCCTGGACCGCATAAACCGTGGTTGCGGCCGGCTTGTCATTAACGCTCACTGCCGGGTCTGCCATGGTTCCGTCAGTACGCAGAACGTTGAGCATCAAGCGTAGATCGTGAAGCGTTTCGGTACTGAGCTTGGCGATGACGTCGATGGCTTCCAACGCCATCTGTCCATCATTGGCGAATTTCGCTGCTTTGGATTGCATGGCGACCACAGTGATGTCGTGAGCCACGATGTCATGGAGGTCGCGCGCGATGTTCCTGCGCTCTGCTTCAACTGCTTGGCGTGAACGTGCGTCAGCTTCCTCCATTTCTTTAACTGCCGCGGCGGTCCTTTCACGCAGGAGGAAAATACTTCGCGTCAAGGCGAACGATAGCGCCGCCAGTGGCGCCAAAAGTACGATGAGAATGGCGTCATCACCTGCGCGAAAGGCGAATTGAAGCATCCAAGCGGCCAAAAGCGTGAGATACCAGATTCGTACTTGTCGAGACACAGCTGTAGCCGCCAGCGCCGTGAAGATAATCGTTGAAAATATTATCCAAAGCGCGAGCGAACCGTTACTGAAGAAGAAAAAAGTCGCTGCAAGCGAGATCGCAAGGGATACCGCCAGCCAGCGCGTTCCTAGCACCAAGGCAACTGAAAGAACAAGACCAGCAAGTGCACCACGGATCTCGTTTTCAGTAGATTCCTTAAAGCCTTCTTGGAGCAGCGTAACTATTTCGGTACCAGAAATCGCCAAGAGGACAGCGACTCCGCCCCAAACAACGACACCCCGACCAGCAAACTGCTTGGTCAGGGTGTCTTTAATTCTTGCATTCATACGCCGAATACTTCACCGGCATACCCGCGAAGTCAAGCGGATGTTGTTAGCCACAAGCGATGCCGTAGTTTTTGCAAAGCCATACTGAGAAATCAGTACCCCAGCCAGCAGGCGTTGCAACTGCGCCACCCTTCGAGATCAGCTGGCTGCCAGCGGTTGCGGCCGATGCCGGAGCTGCAACTGCAGTAACCGGCGCGAGTACCAATGCCGCTACCGCGAGCATCTTCAGTGCCTTCATAACACACCCCATGTTTGAGTATTCTTATATATAGTTTCGAGTGAGCAGTCCGGACCTGGCCTGCAGTATCTTTCTAAGGAAACTGATGGAGCAGATCAAAGTGCTCATCGTCGACGACGAGCCTTTAATTCGGAATGCGCTGGGCACAATCCTAGCAACGGATCAGAGAATTGTAACGCTTGAGTCTGTAGATAACGGATTAAAAGCGGTTGAATTTTGCCGGGACAATGAAGTCGACGTTGTTCTGATGGATTTGCAGATGCCGATCATGGACGGCGTCGAAGCCACACGCGAAATTAAGACGGCTCGGAACAGCCCTGCAATCCTGGCCATCACCGCCTTTTCCTCGGACGATTACCTCGTCCCGGTGCTGGCGGCCGGAGCCGGAGGCTACTTGGTCAAAGACACCGAACCGGCAGAGATCATCAGCGCGATCCATGCGGTCCACAACGGCACCGCAGCCATTTCCCCCTCGGTTTCTTCGGATCTCGTCTCCGCAATTCAATCGGCATACCGGGACACCAGCCAGGAAGTCCGGGATCTGATTGAGGATCTCGGCCTCACTGCGCGCGAGGTGGAAATTCTGAACCTTCTGGCGAACGGCCTTAATAACACTGAAATCAGCCGAAAATTGAAGATTTCAGAAGCCACTGTAAAAACGCATATGGCCAAGATCTTCTCCAAGCTCGAAGTTCGCGACCGCGTCCAAGCGCTGGTAGCCGCTACGCGCATGGGCCTCATCGAGATTCCACGCGATCAGTAAGCCGCTTCGCCGATGGTGAAATAGGTCTCCTAACACGCCTTCCCGGCAAGTGCCGGGAATAGATTTGTGCCGAAGACGTTGAACATGAGCATAGACCGCTCAAGTTTCTACTAGGAGGCTCACTTGCCAGCATTCTTCGGCTCACCCGACAACGGCTCGTTCGAGGAATTCCTCTCCCGGTTCCTTTCCTCGCGCGCTCAAGCTGCCCGGCCGATCGATATCACCCGCCTGCTTTCCGCACGCACCCATGAGGCAGTCACCACCGCAGCCTCGATTTCGCATGAGCACGGCCATGACGAAATCGATTCGCTCCACCTTCTCATCGCGCTGCTGCGCACCGAACCCATCCGTTCGCACCTCGAAGCCATGGGCACGGACATCGAGTCCCTGTCCAAGGACGCCATCGCCCACCTGCCGCAGAGCCAGGACCAGCAGGAGAAGCCGACCCGGCTTTCCTCCGCTGCCCAGCGCAGCCTGTTCGACGCCTACCAGGTGGCGCGCAACTACGGTTCGACCTACATCGACCCGGACCACCTGTTCCTTGCCTTCGTCTTCAACCCGGAATCCCCCGTCAGCAACCTGCTGGCCCAGCACGGGATCACCGGCCAGTCGCTGCAGCAGGCAGCCATGGAGCAGGTCCAGCGCGCCCAGTCCGGCCAGGCGCAGGACTCCGAGGAGTCCGACGTCTCGATGCTGGAGCGCTACGGCACCGACCTGACCGCATTGGCCGCGGACGGCCAGATCGACCCGGTCATCGGACGCGACGACGAGCTGGCCCAGGTCATCGAGATCCTGGCCCGCCGCACCAAGAACAACCCGGTGCTCATCGGCGAAGCCGGCGTGGGCAAGACCGCCATCGCCGAGGGGCTGGCCCGCGCCATCGTGGCGGATGAGGTCCCGGAGCAGATCCGCGGCGCCCAGCTGATCTCCATCGACCTGCCCGGCATGCTCGCAGGCACCCGCTACCGCGGCGACTTCGAGCAGCGCCTGACCGGCCTGCTGGAAGAGGTCGCCGACGCCGAGGGCCAGGCCATCGTCTTCATCGACGAGATGCACCTGCTGGTCGGCGCGGGCTCGGGCGAATCGGGCAACATGGACGCCGCCAACATCCTCAAGCCGCGCCTGGCGCGCGGCGAGCTGCATCTGATCGGCGCCACCACGCTGGACGAGTTCCGCAAGGTGGAGAAGGACTCCGCGCTGGCCCGCCGCTTCGGCAAGGTCACCGTGGAGGAGCCGTCCCAGGAGATCGCGCTGGCGATCCTCGAGGGTCTGCGCGAATCCTACGAGGACCACCACCAGGTGCAGTACACCCCTGAGGCGCTGAAGGCCGCGGTGAGCCTGTCGGCCCGCTACCTGACGGACCGCCGCCTGCCGGACAAGGCGATCGACCTGATCGACATCGCCGGCGCCCGCCGTTCCATCGCGGCCGGGGACACCGAGGACGTCCAGGGCCTGCGCGCCGAGCTGGTCGATGCAGAGCGCGACAAGGCCCGGGCGATCTCCGAGGAGCGCTTCGAGGACGCCGGAGCCTGGCGCGACCACATCACCGCGCTGAGCGAGCGCATCGCCGCGGCGGAGCAGGCCGGCGACGCCGGTATCACCCGCGTGGTCGACGAAGCCCAGATCTCCGAGGTCATCTCCCGCTCCACGGGCATCCCGGCCTCGCGGATCTCCGGAGACGACAAGGCGCGCCTGTCGACGCTGGAAGAGTCGCTGCACGCCTCGGTGATCGGCCAGTCCGAAGCCGTGGCTGCGGTGGCCCGCGCGGTGCGCCGCAACCGCACCGGCCTGTCCCCCGCCCAGCGCCCGATCGGCTCCTTCCTGTTCCTCGGCCCGACCGGCGTGGGCAAGACCGAGCTGGCCAAGGCCCTGGCGACCAACCTGTTCGGCTCGGCCGACGCGATGATCCGCGTGGACATGAGCGAATACGGCGAGAAGCACACGGTGGCACGCCTGATCGGAGCGCCTCCGGGTTACATCGGCCATGACCAGCCCGGCCAGTTGACCGAAAAGGTGCGCCGCAACCCGTACTCGGTGATCCTGCTCGACGAGATCGAGAAGGCCCACCCGGACGTGTTCAACGTGCTGCTGCAGGTGCTTGACGACGGCCGGCTGACCGACTCGGCCGGGCGCACCGTGGATTTCTCCAACACGCTGATCCTGATGACCAGCAACCTGGGCGGCGAGTATCTGGCCAACAAGGCAGGCAACTTCGGCTTCACCTCGGCCAATGCGGCCAGCGAGGCCGGGGAGATCCGCGCCAAGGTGATGGGCAAGGTGCGCGAGTTCATGCGCCCCGAGTTCCTGAACCGGCTGGATGAGGTGCTGCTGTTCAGCAAGCTGAGCCAGTCGGAGATCGGGCAGATCGTCAAGCTGGTGCTGGCCGAAACCGGTGAGCGCCTGGCCGACCAGGAGCTCTCGCTGGATGTCAGCGACGCCGCCGTGGCCTGGCTCGCCGACGAAGGATACGACCCGGAGTTCGGCGCCCGCCCGCTGCGCCGCCTGGTGCAGCGCAAGGTCCAGGACGCGATTGCCGACCTGCTGATCAACGACGCGGTTGCCGCCGGGGACACCATCGCCGTGGACTACGCCGACGGGAAGCTGAAGGTCGCCAAGCAGGTCGCGCCCCCGGCTCCGCCGGCAGCCGAGGAAAAGGTCATGGACTTCTTCGGCAGCTAGCCAGCGAAGGGCGGCCTGCGGGAACCGGCAACGGTCCCGCAGGCCGCCCTTCGCCGTCCCAGTCAATTGCTTGCGTTGCCCTACCCAAGATCCCCGCGCCCCGGTAGGTTGGTACCCATGGCGAATATCGGCATGATCACTCTCGATACCCTGGACGAGCAGTCGGCGGCTGCCTGGTGGCGGCTGGTGCTGCACGGCGAATACGCGGGCCAGTACCCCGGCTTCACCATGCTCTCGATTCCCGGGTTCCCGGCCAGAATCGGCTTCCAGCAGGTCGGCGAGGTGACTGAAGGCAAGAACCGGGTGCATCTGGACCTTGAGGCCAAGGCCGACCGTGCCAAGGAAGTCGGCGAGCTGCTGGCGGCCGGGGCCACCCTGGTCGAGGAGCACACGGATGACCCCGACTTCGGGTGGAGCGTGCTGCGCGACCCCTTCGGCATCGTCTTCTGCGTCTCGGATCCCCACGGGGACTAGTCTCATGGGCCTTTTCTCCAGGAAGACCGAGCAGCCGGCAACCCACCGCATCGATGTGCATTTCGCCCAGCCGATGACCGTCCGCCTGCGCCAGCAGCAGGAGCAGGCCCTGCTGGAAGTGGCGGCGGCCAAGCAGCAGTGCGCCGCGCGCGTGGTCGCTTCGGGAACCGCGATCTCGGAGCACGAGGAACCGCTCTCCAGCGATGTGCAGTTCGAGGTCTCCTGCCCGGACCTGAAGAAGCTGGTCGCGGCCGTGAGCGGTTGGCTGGTGGCCAACGGGCTGGCGCGCGGTTCATGGATCGAGGTCGACGGCGAGCGCACCGCGCTGGGCACCAGCGAATACGTGCTGCTGCGCACCCGTCTGGCCGAGGAATCAGATGCGGATCTGGAAGCAACCGTGCTGGCGCTGCACCGTGCGCTGGGCGACGGCACCATCGGATGGCATGAGGACGTCTATTTCCGCTTCGACGGGCCGGTGTTCGTCTTCAACGGCGACTCCGCGCAGGCGATCCTGGACGCGCTGGGCGGGGAGCTGGTCAAGCACCCGCTGCTCCGCAAGGCCGAACTGGTGGCAGCGACCCCGGCCAGCTAGCGTATTTCCGGCCGCGTTCGGCGAATTGTTCACTTTTGCGTGCAAAGAAGGCTCTTCTCGGCCGTGCACATAGACTGGAGCTCCTGCCATATCTTTGGAGGTTGTCTTCCGAAACCGCATTCTGGGCCTTGCAGTTGCCGCAGCATTCCTGCTGTCTGGTTGCAGCTCCACCCCGACACAGCAGCCCGAGGTGGCTCCCCCGGCAGTGGGTTCGACCGCGTCGAGCCCTGCCGCCGAGGCCGTCGCACCGTCATCTGCCCAGTCCGCAGAACAATCGGTGGAACCACTCCGGAATTCCGTACAGGGCTGGGCCGACGAGAAAATCCAGATGTGGGTGGACAATTCCGGGATCAAGTCCACCAAGGGATTCCTGTACCCCTACAACTTGATGACCGGCTAGACCTCGCCCAAACCCGGAGTCATCGACATCAAGCTCGCGAATGACATGGTCTTCAACAAGGACGGAATGCAGGAGTCCTACCAAGGGCCGACCGATGAGCTTCGATTCATGGGTCTGATCACGTTCGAGAGCATCGGCAAGGACTCGCCCGAACTTGAAACCATTACGTTCTCCACCGAAAACAACAAGTACTCAGGCACATATACCCGCGCATTGACCGGGGCCGACCCGGATGACCGCGAAGCCTGGGCGCAGGAGAAATACGTCCAATGGCTGAACAGCATGAACGACACCTACGAATCGTTCTGCAAAGCGGAAATCACCAGCCTCAAGATCTACCGTCAGTGCATTCCGAGCGATCTGCATGCCTACATCGACAAAGTTGAATCTCCCGCACCCGGTGAACTTGTGGTAACCCTCGAGGATGGACCATGGATGGACGGCACCTACGATTCGCCGGCATCAGGGTTTGTATCCAGCAACATGATGATCCGCATCAACGACAAGAACGACGGTCTGCAGCCTTTGGAGAAACTGACCGTCACAGCACGCGGCGGCGAAGACACCAGCGTCGAAGAATACTATGAGTCCATCAATGGCTAGGCCATCTACGCTGGTCCCATGAGCCTCGAAATTTCAATCCCCGTCGAATCCGGTGAGGTCAGCGCCCTGCTGGACACCGCGGATGATCCAACCGCACTGCTGGTCGTAGCGCACGGCTCCGGAGCCGGCAAGGACCACCCGTTCATGGCCGGCTACGCGCAGGCGGTTGCCGCACTGGGTATCAGCGTCCTGCGCTTCAACTTCCCCTACATGGATGCAGGCAAGAAGTTTCCGGACAAGGCGCCGACGGCTGTCTCAGTATGGAATCACGTGCGCGACTGGGCTGCGGAGAACCTTGCCGGCGATCTTCCCATCTTCGCCGCCGGCAAATCCTTCGGCGGCCGCATGGCATCCGTGGCCGTGTCCGTGGGGATGGACACCGCAGGCTTGGTCTTCCTCGGCTACCCGCTGCATGCGCCGAAGAAAGAGGAGAAGCTGCGCGACGAGCACCTGTACCCGTTGCAGGTTCCGATGCTTTTCCTCGAAGGCACCCGAGATCCCTTCGCCAACCCGCAGATCATGGCGGATGTGGCATCCAGGCTGAATAACCGCACCGAACTGGTTTGGTTCGAAGGCGGAGACCACTCGTTCAAGGTGGCACGCTCGGGGCGCACCCCGGAGCAAGACGGGTCAGGTCTTGCCCAGGCCACGGCTCGCTTCATTTCCGCATGCCTTTCGCGACCCTGAAATCTGTTCACCGAATTCACAGCTTGATTCTGGAATCCACTCTTTTGCTCGTTCGTTCTACTACTACACCCGCCACGTCCATCAGGAGCATCCATGGCGCTAACCGTTATAGAACCCCGAACCGATTCCCCGCTGCCGACTGGGGGCTCCCGAACACTCATCATCGTGGGCAGCGATGGAAGCGGCAAGACCACCACCATCAATGCCTTGGTCGATGAACTCGTACGCGATGGAATAGCCGCAAGAAATGTCGCAAACCCGGCTGGGCGTCGCTGGTTCACCCGTCAATTCACGGACAAGGGCCGCACGATCCCCGTACGAATGCTCGACCTGTTTGAATCGTGCATTCGCACGCTCAATGTCGCAGTCAATTCCTTTACCGCAACGCGTTTCGACGGCTTAACCGTCATGGATCGCCACTTGCACTGCCAGTTGGTGCTCCGCAGGCTCCGCGGCCAGCCAGCGGGCCTGCTGCTTCCCAAACTTGCGAAATATATGGTCCGGGAATCCCAGATCATCGTCTTGGACGTTGACCCCGCACTCGCGCAGGAACGTATCGTTGCGCGCGCGGAGGATTTCGAGACACTGGATTATCTGGTTTCGAGTCGACGAGAATATCTGACGATGGCGGCACAGCAGGGCTGGACCGTCATCGATGCATCCGGCACCGTTGCCCGAACGGTACGACAGATACGCAACACGCTAGGTTGCTAGGTTGCTAGGTGCCAACATCACCGGCGCCGAGGGACTCGCAATTTTCCGGCAGCCTCCGAAGCATGCCTCGGGATGGCTTCCTGCCTTGCCAGCGGCTGAATCAACGCTGGATTCGAGATACACCGATGCCCCTGGACCATAAACGGTTCAGGGGCATCGGAGTGTTGAGTTGCTGGCACCTATGACTTATACGTAGTCCTGGTACTTCTCAAGGTGGCGGACCGGGGTGGAGAGCGCATCGCGGCGGAACGGATCGCCCAGCTCGCGGGTGCACATGATTTCGATAACCGTGGTCTTGCCGTCGACCATCTGCGCGTCGATGGCTGCCTGCAGCGCAGGACCTACGTCTTCCAGCTTGTCGACAACAACACCCTCGGCACCCATGCTGCGTGCCATTTCTGCAAAGCTCTCGCCGTTGTCCAGTTCGCCTGCCACGAAACGGCGTCCGTAGAACTCGACCTGGTTCTTCTTCTCGGCGCCCCACTGGCGGTTGCGGAACACGATGGCAGTCACCGGGATGTCATGGCGTACCGCGGTGAGCACCTCGCCCATGCTCATGGCCCAAGCTCCGTCACCTGCGTAGGCGATTGCAGGGCGCTCCGGAGCCGCGGCCTTGGCGCCGATGATGGTCGGCAACGCGTAACCGCAATTGCCGAAGGACATCGGTGCGAAGAAACTGCGCGGACGTTCGAACCGCAGGTAGCTGTGGGCTACCGAGTTGATGTTGCCGATATCGGTGGACACCATCACGTCGCGAGGCATGGCCTTTTCCAGCTCGCGCAATACCTGACGAGGGTGCAGCCAGTTGCCTTCTTCCTGCTCCGCCTCCTCGATGACGTCCAGGGAGTAGTCGTCCTTTTCATGGGTCCAGTTATCAAGTTCCGCTTCCCACGACTGCTTGGCGTCCTGGATCGTCGCCGCGCGCTCGGCCTTGGTGGCGTCCGAGGCCAACGCCTGGTTCTTCAGTCGTGCAACCAGCTCGGTGGCCACTGCCTTGGCGTCGCCGCAGATACCCACGGAGATCTTCTTGACCAGTCCAAGCATCTTGTGGTCGGCGTCCACCTGGATGATCTTGGCGTTCTTCGGCCAGTATTCCTGTCCGTACTGCGGCAGGGTACCGAATGGGCCAAGCCGGGTGCCCAAGGCCAGAACCACGTCCGCCTGGGCAATCAGGCTCATGCCTGCCTTGGAGCCCTGGTAGCCCAGCGGGCCAGCCCACAGCGGGTGGCTCGCAGGGAAGGAGTCGTTGTGCTGGTAGCTGTTGACCACGGGGGCGCCCAAGCGTTCGGCCAGGGCCTTGCACTCTTCGACGCCGTCTGCCATGACGATGCCGCCGCCGGAAATGATCACGGGGAACTTGGCCTCGGCCAGCAGCTGCACCGCTTCATCCAGGGACTTGGTTCCACCGGCGCCGCGGTCCACACGACGCGGCGCCGGAATCTCGGTGACACTCTCGCTGTAGAAGTAGTCGCGAGGAATGTTCAGCTGCGTCGGGCCGATCTCGCTCATGGCCCGGTCGAAGCAGCGTGCGGTGTATTCAGCCATGCGATGCGGATGGGTGACATGCCCCTGGTACTTGGTGAACTCCTGGAACATCGGCAGCTGGTTCGCCTCCTGGAATCCGCCCAGGCCGATGGTGTTGGTGCCGGCTTCCGGAGTGACGATGACAACCGGGCTGTGGGCCCAGAATGCTGCGGCAATTCCGGTCACGCAGTTGGAGATGCCCGGGCCGTTCTGCCCGATCACCACACCGTGGCGGCCGGAAGCGCGGGCATAACCGTCGGCCATGTGCGCTGCACCCTGTTCATGCACCACGGGAACCAGGCGGATGCCTGCCGGAGCGAAGATGTCCATGGCATCCATGAAGGCTGATCCCATGATTCCGAAGATATCGGTGACGTCATTGGCAACCAGCGTTTCAACAAAAGCCTCGGACGAGGTCATTTTCTGCGCGCCCTTGACCGCTTCGCGTTTGGCCACCGAGTTCTGAACCTCGGCGTTTGCTGATTCGATGATCTGCTCGGACATGTTGCCCCCTTCGGACATCGGACCCCTAAGGAGCCATTTGATTGTGTCTCATTTTTTGCCTGCATATTCCACAAAAAGTGGGATTGAGATCAAAACTATGCGTCGTGGGTCACACTCGTCAACCCCTGTTCAGCTTTTTGTTTCAAATGCTAATATTTGATGAAACTCGCAAGGCTAGGAGCTAACTAATGGAAAACCTCACCGAACCCTCCTTGGGCCCCAGCGGAGCAGTACAAGGTGAAACGCCAGCTCTGCGAATGATCGCGCTTTTGGAACTCATCACCACCCGCGACCAGCTGTTCACCCTGCAGTCACTCGTCGACCAAACCGGCATTCCCAAACCCACGTTGCACCGCATGCTGCAACAGCTGGAAAGTTCCAACCTTTTGACCCGGCACAGCGACGGCCGGCATTACGCAACAGGCTCGCGCATGCGCCGGCTTGCCGAGGATACTCTTCTCAACGACACCCGCAACGGGGCGCGCAACGCCATCCTGAAAGACCTCGTGGCCCAGATCGGCGAAAGCTGCAATGTCACGGCGCTGTCCGGGAACGAGGTCATCTATCTGGACCGCGTGGAGACGACCGAACCGATTCGCGTCCACCTGGGCCCGGGTTCCAGGGTTCCGGCGCATTGCTCTGCCAGCGGCAAGTTGATTGTTTCGCAGTTCGGAACCGCGCAGCGCGAAAGGCTGCTGAACAACGATCGGCTCACCCGCTTCACCGCTTACACGCTCACCGACTACCCCGCACTGGAATTCGAACTCGCACGGATCCGCCAGCAAGGCTACGCGCTGGATCAGCAGGAATACCTCGACGGACTGGTGTGCCTCGCAGTGCTCGTCCCCAATGCATCGGGACGATCGAATATGTGTGTTGCGGTGCAAGCCCCGATCATGCGCAAGAGCGCAGCTGATCTCGAAGGCCTCCTTCCCCTGATGCAGCGCGCCGCCGCGGACATTGCCCGTATCGAAGACCTGACCGACAACTCCGAACTCCAAGCATCAGGATGGTGAGCCCCATGAACGTCCCGGAAACTACCGAAATCCCTCAAGCGGTCGCCGAGGAAAACGCACCGGACAGGGAAAACGTCAACGTCCGAGGGCTTTTCGGGATCGACAGCAACCTGACGGTGAGCCGTTTTACCCGCGCCACGGCACAGGTCCCGACGCTGGACGCTTCATATCAATTCGACAGGTCAACTACCCTCGCCATCCTGGCCGGCTTCACGCACAAATCCCGCGTTCTGGTCCAAGGCATGCATGGAACCGGCAAGTCGACCCACATTGAGCAGGTCGCGGCCCGGCTGCGGTGGCCGGTGATGCGGGTGAACCTCGACGGGCAGCTCAGCCGACTGGACCTGGTGGGAAAAGATGCAGTCGTCCTGCGCGACGGCCAGCCGATGACAGTCTTCCAAGAAGGCGTCCTGCCCTGGGCCATGAGCCAGCCGATGGCGCTGATCCTGGACGAATACGACGCGGGACGACCTGATGTCATGTTCGTGATCCAACGCCTGCTGGAACAAGATGGTGCTTTGGTTCTCCCCGATCAGAACAGGGTCATCCGGCCGCATCCTGACTTCCGGCTTTTTGCCACTGCCAATACCGTGGGACTGGGCAATCTTACGGGTCTCTACCACGGCGTGCAGCGCCTGAACCATGCCCAGCTCGACCGCTGGAATGTCGTGGCCAGTTTGAATTACCTGCCGGCCGAGCAGGAACTGGACATCGTCGCATCGCGTGTCCCGCATCTGGCAGCCCGAAACGCCGGCAGGACGCTCATTGAACGCATGATCGAGCTGGCGGCCTTAACCCGCCAAGGATTCGCGGCAGGAGACCTCTCCACGCTGATGTCGCCGCGTACGGTGATCACCTGGGCGCAGAACATCGAAATCTTCCAGGACCCGGCACTCGCCTTCAGGCTGTCGTTCTTGAACAAATGCGATGATGCCGAGCGCCCGCTGCTGGCCGAGTACTACCAGCGCTGCTTCGATGCGGATCTTGCCGAATCCCTGGATTCTTCTGATTTGGTGGCCTAGATGGGCGCCGCACAGGGCACGGAGCTGCTTCGGCGGCTGCAGGCCGCGAGCCTGCGCGCGGTCAGCTCCGAGCCGCAGCTGGAGCTTCGCGGCGGAACTGCGTGGAAGCATGGCTTGCCGCTTCCGTATAACGCAGGGCACCTGTACCCGAGACTCGACGGCAGCGATATCCGTCTGGCGCGCGGGGCCAGTGACGGGCTAGCCCTGCGCACCAGGCACTCGTCCTTGGAATGCCATCAAAGCCGCCTGCCGGAATCCGACGGCGGACGCTTCATCTTTGAACTGCTCGAACAGCTGCGCTGCGAATCCCTGTGCTCCCTGCCGGGAGTGAAGACAAATCTCAGGCACACTTTCTGGCACTGGGCCTGGCAGTTTCACGGGTCAACGCTGGCGGAAACCGATCTGGGCCAGTTGCTCTGGGCCGTATGCGTTCTCGCCCACGCCAAGGTCAACGGGGTCGAACTGCCCACCGACATCGGCGACCGCATCGAGGCGACCAGGGCCGCCTTCCCGCCCGGGCTCGGCGCAGCCATTTCCAATTTGCGCGCGATCCGCCATGACCAGCAGGCCTATGCATTGGTAGCGCAGGAAATCGCCTCGCTGGTTGACGCGGATATTTCCGCACGGCGGGCGGCACGAGGCCGGTCTCAACCCCCTGCACGCTCGGCAAAGGACGTGCGCGGATTTACCCTGCATCTTGATGTCGCCAACGAAGCCCAGCACTATGGCAAGGCGGCCTTGTCCGACGGCGGCGCCAGCGCGGCGGACCCCGGAAACTACCGGATTTTCACCACGGCTTTCGACCGGCAGATACCTGCCACCCAATCCATACGCCGTGCGCAACTCGAAAAATACCGCCAGACCGTCGACGACATCGCCGCGCGGTCAGGGGTCAACCAGCCGCTGCTGTCCCGACAACTTCGGGCCCTGCTCTGCCAGCCGGATGTCGATGGGCGCCGCGGTGGCGCGGAACAGGGATTGCTCGATGGCTCACGACTGGCCCAGCTTGTCGCCATGCCGCAGGAACGGCGCATCTTCCTCGAAGACCAGCACTGCTCGGCGCCGTACGCCGCAGTGAGTTTCCTGGTGGACTGTTCGGGTTCCATGCGCCATCACGCGCCGCAGGTCGCCGGGTTCCTGCACCTGTTGCTGCGCGCCCTTGAGCGCTGCGACGTGCCCACCGAAGTCCTCGGATACACCACAGGGAACTGGAACGGCGGCCGCGCGCTGGCTGCATGGCGCAAGCAAGGCGCTGAGCCGAACCCCGGCCGCCTCAACGAACTGGCCCACCTGGTGTTCAAGACCGAGGAGCAAAGCTGGCGGAACAGCCGGCTCTCCCTGGGGGCGCTGCTGCATCAGCCCCGCTACAAGGAGGGGATCGACGGGGAAGCTGTTCGCTGGGCCGCTGAGCGGCTCGGCCAGTCCCCTGCCGAGCGCCGATTGCTCATTGTCCTGTCGGACGGCAGCCCGTCGGACGCCGCCACCGGCAATGCCAACGGTGAGTCATATCTCCAGCACGACCTGGTCAACGCCGTCTGGGCCGCGCGAGGCACCGGGCTCGACGTGGGCGCGCTCGGAGTCGGATTGGACATGAGCAACTACTTCGGCGACTGCAGCACCACCTTGGACACCGGGCAGTTGGCCACCGCCCAGGGCATTCGCGAATTCCTGCAGCTGCTGCAGCGTATGCTCCGCATCCGCTGAAAAATACCGTTGTTGGCGGCCCCTTCCACGGGCCGTCAACAACGGTATTCTTGTGGGCAGTGCTGCTTCCTAGCTCCTGGAACGCTGGCGCAATTCGGTGCCCTTTGGCCGCGGAGCGCCCAGCACCAGCATGTCGACCTGTTCATCGCTCAGCGTCTTGTTGTGCTTGCGGCGCACCAGGAAGAAGATCACTCCCAGCAGGGTCCAGACCACCAGTGCGATCATCGATTCCTTGCCCAACGCGCCAGGGGATCCCGGGATCAGCAGCAACGCCATGAACGTCAGCGCCGTGATGGCTCCCAGCAGGCTCAGCACCTTCTTGGACGTCGAGTTCACCTCCCCGAGCTCGCTCTGGCCGCGCTTGGAATTCGTGGTTCGGAAGAGCTTGAACGCGCACAGGCAGGTGTAGAGGTAGGCGACGGTCACGCCGACCGCCGACATGTCCACGACCCAGGTCAGTGCCGCACGGCCGAACCAGGGGCTGATCAGGCAGACCGCTGCGACGAAGAGCACGCCGTAGTGCGGGGTCTTGTATTTGGGATGCAGCCGGGCGAAGATCGCGGGAACCATTTGCGCACGGCCCATCCCAAGCAGGATGCGGCTGGCGGATACATAGAATCCGTTCAAGCCGGTGCTCACGCCCATCGTGATGCCGATGCTCAGCAGCAGCATGCCGATTCCGCCCATGACGCCGGTCAGCGCATCAGCGCTGCCCCAGGCCGAGTCGCCGTTGGCGAGGGCTTCCCATGGTGCGCTGAATGCCACCGAGGCGATCATTGCGCAGTACAGCACGGCCGCTGCCAGCAGCGCCAGGACGATCAAGCGCATGGCCTTGGCCGGCGGGAAGTCGAATTCCTCGGCCGCCTGGGGCACGTTGTCGAAGCCGATGAAGGCCCACGGCGCGATGGCCACGATCGCCGCAATGGCTGCCACCGGGTTCACACCCGCAGGGAAGGCGGGGGTGGCGTTGGACAGCACCGTCTGCGGGCTGATCAGCACACCCACCAGGATGCAGGCCACGGCAATCAGCATGATCACGCAGGCGATGAACTGGATGCGCCCCGAGAGCGCGGTGCCGCGGATGTTGAGCAATGCGAACACGACGAGCACGGTCATTGAAATGACCACTTCAACGATGTAGACGTCCCAGCCGGCCACCGTATACAGGTATCCCTGCTGGACGAGATCGGGCATCAGCTTGCGGAAGAGCAAGGCCATGGCCGAGGCGTTCAGCGCCACGATGCACGTATAGCCCAGCGTCAGGTACCAACCGCAGAAGTAGGCGTGCGTCCGGCCGAAGCCGACCAGTGCGAAGGCCAGCTCGCCGCCGGACACGGGGAATGACTTGATCAGGAAACCGTAGCTGACCGCGATCAGGACCATCAGCGCGCCGCCGATCATGAATCCGCTGATCGCCCCGACCGGCCCGCCGACCGCGAGCCAGTCGGTCGGCAGGATGAATGCGCCCCAGCCGACCGCGGAGCCCAGGGCAATGGCCCAGACCCAGCGCGCCTTCAGCGTCTTGGCAAGACGTTCGGGCTGTTCACTGCCCGGGGCCGTGCCGGGCCTGCCGGCACCTCCCGAAGACTGGGGTGTTGCCGCCTGGTTGCTGCCTTGTGGTGTTGTCACCTTCATGAGAACCTCGCTCGTTGGTGGTGCGGGCCGCTCTCGCGACGAGTTTCGCCGCCAGGGGGGTTGTAGGCTGCCGCCTGCACCAAGGAAATAAGGGAGACATTGACTATGTCGCTAACACTCGCCCCGCGGGACAAGTCATTCACCGGCGCGGCCAACCCCTGGAGGATGGGGCCGTAGGCCTGCGCGCCCGCGAGCCGTTGGGTGATTTTGTACCCGATGTTTCCGGCCGCCAGGTTGGGGAAGATATAGACGTTGGCCCGTCCTGCGACGGCCGAGTCCGGAGCCTTGGCCGCAGCCACCAGCTGGTCGGCCGCGGCGTCGAATTGCAGCTCCCCGTCGATGAACAGCCCGGGACGCAGAGCGCGCGCCCTGGCTGTGGCCTCGCGGACTACCGACACGCTGGCGTGTTCCGCGCTGCCTGCGGTGGAGAAGGACAGCATCGCGACCCGCGGTTCCCCGCCGGTCAGGGCGCGGAAGCTGTCTGCCGTGGCGATGGCGATCTGCGCCAGCTGCTCCACCGTCGGATCGGGGATCACCGCGCAGTCGCCGAAGCACTGGTACTCTCCCGATGACAAACGCATCAGGAAGCTGGAGGAGACGGTGCCGCCGGGGGTTGACGGGCCAACGACCCGGAAGGCCATCCGCATGACCTGCGAGGTGGGGCAGGTGGCGCCGGCGACTACTGCCTGCGCCTCGCCTGCCGCCACCGCCGCCATCGAGACCGCCAGCGGATCCTCCAGCGCTTCGGGCAGGGCCTCCGGCCCGCGGGCGCCAAGCGCGCGCTCCAGATGCTCCAGCACCGCAGAGCTGCGCAGCTGCACAAGGTCCTGTCTGGCGGCGCCGGACGAGCTTCCCCCCAGTAGCCGGGGTTCGGCGCCCAGCGACCGCAGGATGTCCGCGGCCTGGCGCACCCGCGCATCGTCGCCCTCCGGCAAGATGATGCGCTGTGCGCCGCCGCCTGCGCGAACCCGGGCAAAGCGTTCATGCAGCATGGGGTCGATGTCCGCGTGCTGCGGCACCGCGCTGGCCAACAGCATGGTGTGCCCTTCCGCCCTTAGGCCCGCGCCAGGGACGGTGCGCCGAGGCGGAGGTAGGAATCGGCCGCGCTCATCACGTGGTCCACCTTGCCCAGCAGGTCGTCCAGCACGTCCTGGTCGGCCACCAGCGGCGGCGAGAGCACGAGCATGGTGGCTCCGCGGTTGTCCGGGCGGGTGATCAGGTTGACCTCGCGCATGGCCTGCGGCATGACCTGCGTGAGCAGCGCCTTGGACTCGTCGGCGCTCAGTTCCCGGCCGCTGTTCCGGTCGCCCATCAATTCGATGGCGTAGAAGAAGCCTGCGCCCCGGTATTCCTTGATGCTTGAATGGGCCGCCACGAGCTTGTCCAGGCCGTTCTGGAAGTAGGGTTCGAGGCTGCGCACGTTGCCGGTGATGTTCTCTTCCGCCAGCGCCTGCAGGTTGGCGACCGCCACCGCGGTGGATACCGGGTGCCCGCCCCAGGTGGCGCCGTGGGTGAAGATGCCTGCCTGCTCGCTGGCCAGCATGGCATCGGCCAGCGGCTTGCGGATGATCACGCCGCCCAGCGGGGCGTAGCCGGAGGTGGAGCCCTTGGCGAAGGTGATCAGGTCCGGGACCACGTCGAACTTGATGCTGCCGAACCACTCGCCCAGGCGTCCGAAACCGGTGATGACTTCGTCGGCGACCAGCAGGATGCCGTGCTTGTCGCAGATGGCGCGCAGTTCCTGCCAGTAGCCGGCCGGCGGCACCAGTGCGCCGCGGGAGTTCTGCACCGGCTCGGCGAACAGGGCGGCGATGGTCTCCGCGCCTTCGCGCTCGATCAGTTCGCGGATGGCCTGCACCGAGGGCAGGTCGGCTGCGCTGCCGCCCTCCGGGATGCTCTCACCCAGGGTGTTCGGCACGTGGAAAACTCCCGGCATCAGGGTGCCGAAGGGCTCCTTGTAGGCCGGAATGCCGGTGACCGCCAGGGCGCCGAGGGTGGTGCCGTGGTAGGCCATGTTCCGGGCGATGATCTTGGTGCGCTGAGGCTGGCCTTGGCCTCGGTGGTACTGGCGGGCGAACTTGATGGCCGACTCCACCGCCTCGGAGCCCGAGTTGACGAAAAACACCGTCTCCAGGTCGCCCGGAGCCAGGTTGGCGATGGCGGTGGCTGCCTCGACGGCTGCCGGATGGGCCGAGCCCCAGTTGGTCCAGTAGGCCAGCTTGGACATCTGCTCGTAGGCGGCCTTGGGGATGTCCTGGCGCCCGTGCCCGATATTCGCACAGAAGAGGCCTGCCAGTCCGTCGAGGAACTTGGTGCCGTCTTCGTCGAACAGGTAGCTGCCCTCGCCGCGCACGATGATCGGCAGCTGGTCGCTGTTCCAGACCTGCCCCGTCGTGAAGTGCGGGTAAAGGTGGCGCTGTGCCCGCGTGCGGATATCTGAAGTCGTCATCTTTTTCCTCCTTTAGTGACCCATGGAGACACCATGTGGTGTGTATCACTCTGCCCGCTTGCTGGGTCCATTCCCAGAGCCAGAATGAACCAACTTTTTAGGTACCAGAAACGTCCGGGGCGGGAATCGACTCGAGATAGATCCTGGGCACCCGAGTTCCGATGCGGGTCAGGATTTCGTACGGGATCGTGTCCGCGGCCTGGGCCCACTGGTCCAGGTGCGGCTCCCCGTCGGTTCCCGGCCCGAAAAGCAGGGCCTGCTGGCCCGGCACCACGGCGTCCGAACCGACCTGGACCATGAACTGGTCCATGCATACGCGCCCGATCACCCGGTACCTCCCGGCGCCGATCTGCACCGGTCCCTTGCTGCTGGCGCTGCGCATCACCCCGTCGGCGTACCCGAGGGGGATGATGGCCAGCTGGGTGGCGGCCGCCGCGCGTTCAGTTCCCCCGTAGCTCACCGCGGCGCCGGCGGGGGCGGCTTTCACATGCGCGACGGCCGCGCGCAGGGTCATGGCCGGGCGCAGGTCCATCCGGGAGGTGCGGTATTCGGGCGGCAGCGGGTTGATGCCGTAGACGGAGATCCCGGGCCGCACCAGGTCGAAGTGGGCTTCCGGGTTGCTGAGCGTGGCCGCCGAGTTGGCGATGTGGCGCAGTCTCGGGGTGATTCCGAGGTCCCGGGCCACGGCGAGCGCGGCGCGGAATGCCGCCAGCTGCATCGAGGTCGACGGGTTCTCCGGTTCGTCGGCCGCGGCCAGGTGCGACCAGATGCCGGTGGCCTCGATCAGCCCGGCGTCCAGGGCGCGCCGCGCCGCGCCGCACAGCCGGGGCCAGTCCTGGGCGCTTGCCCCGCCCCGCCACATGCCGGTGTCGATCTTCAGGTGGACGCGCGCGGGCCGCCCGGCCTGCCGGGCCGCCTGGCAGATCTCCTCGAGCTGGGCGCAGTCGTAGGCTGCCAGATCGATATCTTCCTCGATGGCCCGGAGGTAGTTGCTCCCGGGCGCATTGAGCCAAGTGAAGATCGGGGCATCGACTCCTGCGGCGCGCAAGGCGAAGGCCTCCTCCAGGACGGCGGTGCCCAGGTAGTCCGCGCCCCCGCGCAGGGCCGCGCGGGCTGCCGGGACCAGCCCGTGGCCGTAGCCGTCGGCCTTGAGCACCGCCATCAGCTTCGCGGTGCCCGCAATCCCGCGCAGCGTTTCAACATTGCCGCTGATGGCTCCGAGGTCGATCAGCGCGCTGCGCTGCGGGTTCGCGGTGTCGATCCGGGCCGCCGGGTCGAGGAAAATCGTGGGACTGGGCATTGTCGGGCCTTTCTCCTGGTAGCGATTGATTGTCCCAACTGTCACCCATTAACCGCACGGCACCCAGACCCAGTTCGCCCCGATTTTCCTAAGACCAGCGCCGCGGGCTCACGCCTGCCGGCCGAGCAGGGTCTTGATCGTGTCGGCCAGGATCCGCACCCCCGGCTCGATGGATTCCACGTCGATCGCCGCGAACCCGAGGCGGAAGTGGTTCCGGTGCAGCTCCGGGCTGTCGAAGAAGATGTCCCCGCGCTCGATCACCACTCCGCGTTCCAGGCACCGCGCGCCCAGCTCACGGCAGTCGAGGTCCGGCGGCCCCTGGATCCAGATGCTCACCCCGCCCGGGGGCGTATTCAGCTCCCAGGGCAGATGCTCGTGCAGGGCGTCGGTCAGGCTGACCCACTTGCGCTGCAGCTGGGTCCTGCGGCGGGAAATGGTGCGCTGGTATTGGCCCGAATCGATCATGAGCGCCATCGCCCGTTGCGGATGCCCTGCGATATGCCTGACCCGGTACCGGCGCTGTGTGCGCAATTCAGCGATCAGCGCCGCGTCGCCGACCAGGTAGCCCATGCGCAGGCCGGGGGCCAGGAACTTGGTGAAGGATCCCAGGTACACCACATGGCCTGAATTCTTCAGCGCCTTCAGGGCAGGCGTCGGCTTGCCCCGATAGCGGAATTCGCTGTCGTAGTCGTCTTCGATGACCAGCGTGCCGCTGCGCGCGGTGGCGTCGAGGATTGCGCGGCGGCGGGTCACGCTCAGGGTCGCGTTGGTCGGGCTGTGGTGGCTCGGGGTCAGGTACACCGTGTCGATCCGCTCGAACGAGTCGGGCAGCACCATCCCGTGGGAATCCACCTCCAGCGGCAGCAGCTGCGCGCCGGTGCGGGCGAAGGTGTGGCGGGCGTCCACGTAGCCGGGGTTCTCCACTGCCACGGTGGTGCGCGAGTCCATGGTCGTCTGCGCCAGCAGGTCCAGCCCCTGCTGCGACCCGGCGGTAATCAGGATGTTTTCCGGGTGTGCGATGATTCCGCGCGCCGGGAGCACCCGCTGGCAGAGCATGTCCACCAGATACGGGTCGTCTTCGTCCACCGAGTCGCGCAGCGAATAGTGCAGATGCGGCGGGTCCAGCGATTCGCGAAGCGCCCGAGCCCACGCCAGACGGGGAAAGTCCCGTTCATCCACCTGGCCGGCGACGAATGGGTAGGGGTAGTCCCGCCAATTGCCGATCTTGGTGATCTCGGGGCGCCCGGCCCCGACGCGGGACTTGATGTGCCGCTGCACGTCGATGGGCGAAGCGCCCGGGTTCCCCGGTCCGCGCTGCACGTTCCTCGAGGAGAGCATTTGGGTGTTCACGAAGTATCCGCGGCGCGCCCTGGACTCGATCAGCCCGGAGGCGAGAAGCTCCTGCAGCGCGGCATTCACGGTGTTGCGCGAGAGCCCGAGTTCACGGGAGAGCTCGCGGGAGCTGGGCAGGGCCAAGCCTGGCACGATGCTTCCCGTATGGATCTGGTGCTCCAGGGCCAGGCGGAGCTGCCGGTACAGCGGCTCGGCTGAATCCTCCCCGATGGAAATCGGGGCCAAGGCCTGCGTTTCGACTGTCCGGGCGCCCTCCTCCTGCACGGTCACCGCCTACAGCCTGGCTGCGGGTTCGGAGCCGGCGGCAATGTGGTACCTCGGCACCACCACCATGGGCACCGGCAGGGCGCGCAGCATCTTGTTCGCGGTGGCCCCCATGAAGATCTTGCTGCGCTCGGCCAAACGGCTTGAGCCGATCAGCACCAGCTCTTCCTCGTCCCAGTCCAGGGTGTTGATCGCGGCCTCGATGGACCGCCCCTGGGCCACCTCGGCTGTCACCACGGTCCGGTGGGCGACGGCGCTGACCGCTTCGTCGAGCACGCGGCTGGAATGCGCCTGGGTGCGCTGGCCGAGGTTGCTGATGCCCTGGGCCTGGCTGAGATCCAGCGCAACCAGAGACACCAGGCGCAGCGGGACGTGGCGCGCCGCGGCGGCTTCGACAGCCGACTGCAGCACCGCTTCGGACCCCGACCTGGTGCCCAGGGCGCAGGTGATGCGCGTCAGCAGCCGGGGCGGGCGGTACCCCGAGGGGGCCAGCGCCACGGGTACCGGGGAGGAATGCAGCAGCGCGTTGGCGACGCTGCCTACCGTGAAGCGCCGCAGCGGGCCGTGGCTCGCCGCGCCGATCACCACCAGGTCCGCGTTGAAGGCCGCGGCGGCTTCAAGCATGCCGCCGGCCATGGAATCCGCGAACCGAATGTGGATTTGCGCGTCGAGCGCCGACGGGACCAGGTCCAGGCAGCGCTGCATCCAGCCCATGGCGGTATCGTATTGAAACTGCTGGAAGGTCTTCTCGCTCTGCGTGGCCGTGTTCTCCGGCGCCTCGCCCCTGATGATGTGCACCAGTTCCAGGCTGACGGTCGACGGGTCGGCCAATGAGCGCGCCAGCGTCAGTGCAAGCGAGATCGCCTCACGGCCGCGTTCATCCGCGGTGCATCCAATCACGTACTTCACGTTTTACCGCCCTTCCGGCGTCAATGGGTTAAGCCTGTTCCTCCAGGAACTTGTAGACCTCGGTCTCGTCCACGCCGGGGAAGGCCCCGGTGGGCATGGCCGCCAGCAGGTGCGTATTCGCTCGCGTGGCCGGCCACGCATTGCCGAACCAGGTGGATGACAGATCCGCCGGAGGGCGGCGGCAGCAGTTCTCATCCGGGCACTTGGACTGGCAGCGTTCCTTGGTGTCGCGCCCGCGGAACCACTTCACGTGCTCGAAGGGCACGCCGATGGACAGCGAATACAGCCCCGACGAGTGCCGCTCGGTGCGGGCGGTGCACCAGTAGGTGCCGTTGACGGTGTCGGTGAACTGCTCGAAGGCGCGGAACTTGTCCGCCACGTCGAAGACCACCCGGCTGGTCCAGTAGCGGCAGATGGTCTGGCCCTCGATGGCTCCGGTGTGGTCGGCCGGGAAGTTCACCCCGTCGTTCTCATAAGCCTTATGCAGGATGCCCGACTCGTGCACCTTCTGGAAGTGGCAGGTGATGCCCAGGTGTTCGGTGGCCAGGTTCGTGAAGCGGTGCGCGGCCGACTCGTAGGACACCGCGAAGGCGTCGCGGATGTCCTCCACGGCCAGCGCGCGTTCCTTTTTCGCCTGATGCAGGAAGTCGGTGGTTTCCTTCTCCGGCATCATCAGCGCCGCGGCGAAATAGTTCGTTGCCACGCGCTGGGACAGGAAATCGGCGTAGTTCACCGGGGTCTGGTGCCCCAGCACATAGTGGCCCAGCGCCTGCAGCAGCACCGAACGCGGGTCGTGATCCGCGCGGGTGGACTGGGTGAGGTAGATCCGGTGGTTCTTCAGGTCGGTGACCGAGCGGGTGGAGTGCGGGAGGTTCCCGACGTAGCGCAGGCTGAAGCCCAGGTATTCGGCGATGTCGGCCGAGCGATGGTGGGACAGCGGCCCGCCGGTGTGCCCGGCGGCCTTCAGGATGCGCCCGGCTTCCTGCTCGATCTCCTGGTAGTAGTTGTTGCGCTGGCGCATTTCCTCGCGCAGCTTGGTATTGGCCCTGCGGGCTTCCTCCGGGGTGGCCGCCTGCTCGTCGAGCCGGTGCTCCAGCTCGCGCTGCAGCCCGACCAGGGATTCGAGCACGTCCATGGGCAGCCGGCTGGAGATCCTCACCTTCGGCAGGCCCAGCGAGTCGTAGAGCGGACCGCGCTGCGCGCGTTCGAGCTCGATTTCCAGCGCGGCGCGCCGCGAGGGAGGCTCGGCCCCCAGCAGGTCGTCCACGCTGACGCCGAGCGCCGCGGCCAGCGACTTGAGCAGCGAGAGCTTCGGCTCGCGCTTGCCGTTCTCCACCAGCGACAGGTGGCTTGGCGCGGTTTCAACCAGCGCACAGATGTCGTCAAGGGTCATGCCCTTTTCCTTGCGCAGGTAGCGGATGCGCCGCCCCAAGGCGATCACGTCGAGCTCTTCCTCGACTCCGGCGCCGGCGGCCGGTCCCTCGGGACGGGCATCTCGATTCCATGTGGTAGCAGTCACACGACCAGCGTAAGGGAAGAAGTTGCAAAGTTTCCAGTAGAATCCGGCATATTTCCCATGGTTACCCGCAATTCACCGGCATCGGCGCGAATTATGGTGGAAATTTTCACACTCTCCCTTAGGAGGTTCCATCCGCCGGCGAGGCCTGCAGCTCCGGAAGCGCGGCGGCGATCTGGGCCAGCACGTCCTCGGCGCGCTCGCCGGCGGCGATCAGCACCAGCTGCGGTTCCTGTGCACCGGACCAGGCCCCGCAGTCTTCGAGCTCCAGGCCGGAGCCGCTGTACTGCACCAGCGTGCGGCGCTGCGGGCTGTCCTGGAGCCGGAGGAACCCCTTGGCGCGCTGCAGGACCTGCGGGCACCCGGCCAGCGCGCGCTCCAGCCGCTCCCGGTCGACCGGCCGCGTCCCGCGCAGGGCCAGGCTGGCAAAGGGGTGGTTCCCGCCGTGCTCCGGCGTCGGCTCCGGTTCCAGTTCCCGCGCCCCGGCTTGGTCCGGCAGCGCCCCGAGCCAGCGTTCAAGACCGGCGATGCGGTCCGCGCCATGCGGCGAGGCGAGCACCGCGGCCTGCGGGGCGGCCTGGCTCACTAGTTGCGCGGCCTGTTTTGCCCGGTCTTCGGGAAGCAGATCCGTTTTGGACAGCAGCACCAGTTCGGCCGCCCGCAGCTGGGCCAGCACGGTGTCGCCGATGAACCCGTCGCGCAGCTGCCTGCCGATCGCCCCGGCGTCGGCGCAGACCACCAGTCCCCCGGGCGCGAACCCGGGAAAACCCTGCCAGGGCGCGAGCTTTGCCGGGTTGCCCACCCCTGAAACTTCCACCACGACCCGGTCGAAGTCCCCGCGGCCGGCCAGCGGCTGCAGGGTTTCGGCCACGCTGTCGCGCAGCGAACAGCACAGGCACCCGTTGGCCAGCTCGACGGAATCGGAGCGGGCGGTGCGGATGAGTTTCGCGTCGATGTTCACCGCGCCGAAGTCGTTGACCAGCACCGCGATGCGCTGCGCCGACTGTTCCAGCAGGTCGTTGACCAGCGTGGTCTTGCCCGCCCCGAGGTAGCCGCCGAGCAGCGTCAGCGGGACGGCGCTGCTCATCGCCGTCCCTGCAGCGCCGCGCCGTGTCGGGCCTGCTGGGGCACCCCGCCCAGCAGCGTGCCGTGCACCTGGATGCCGCCCAGCGCTTCGGGCTCGACCTCGAACGGGTCTTCGTCCAGGATGGCCAGGTCGGCCCGCTTTCCGGCCTCGATGGAGCCGACCTCGTGGTCCATCTTGAGCATGTAGGCTGCGCCCAGCGTCACCGCGTGCAGCGCCTGCTCGACGCTGATCCGCTCGTGGTCGCCCAGCACCCTGCCCGACGGAGTCAACCGGGTGACCGCATGCTTCATGGTCTGCAGCGGATTCAGCTCGGTGACCGGGGCATCGCAGTGCAGCGAGATCGGCACCCCGGCACGCAGCGCGGAGCGCGCGGCATTCATCCGCGAGGCCCTGTCGATCCCGAGGATCTTGTCCGCATGCTGGTCTCCCCAGAACCACAGGTGGTTGGAGAAGATGTTCGCGCAGGCGCCCAGCGCGGCGGCGCGGCGGTACTGCGCCTGGGTGGTCAGCTGCGAGTGGGTCATGGTGTGCCGGTGGTCCGGCCGCGGGTGCTTGATCAGCACCTTTTCCAGCGTGTCGAGGAACAGCTCGCTGGCCTGGTCGCCGTTGCAGTGCACGTGGATGAGCAGCCCCGCCTGGTGGAAGGCGCTGAAGGCCGCCTCGAATTCCTCGGGGGACGTGTTCCAGATGCCGTTCTCGCGCGTGCCCAGGTAGCCCGGTTCCTGCAGGCGCGCGGTGAATCCCTGGATGGACCCGTCGAGCATCAGCTTCACATGCCCGAAGCGCAGCTTCTCGTGCCCCAGCGTTCTGATCTCAGCCAGCTGCCGCGCGGTCTGCTCGGCCAGCGGCCCGGTGCCCAGCCCCATTCCGAACTGGAAGACGTTCAGCCGGACCGGGAAGTGCTCGTCCACGGTGTCCGAGTAGTCGCGCCGGCCTTCCTCGCTCAGCGGGCGCATGCTGCCCAGATCGGTGATGGTGGTGACCCCGTGGTTGACCGCGTCCTGCGCGAAGTTGCGCAGGCTTTTCTCCGAGAGCTCCAGCAGCCCGCCGCCGAACAGCTCATGCACCAGTCCCAGTGCGGCGAACTCGCGCAGTTCGCCGGTGGGGGTGCCGTCGGGGTATTTCTCCACGCCCTGAACCTGCGTGGAGCCGTCGATGCCTGCGGCGCGCAGCGTCGCGCTGTTCACTACCGCGACATGGCCATTGGCGTGGGTGATCTGCACCAGCCGGTCCTCGGCGACCGAATCAAGCTCCCGGGCCAGGATCCGGGTGTCCGGGAAGTAGATGTTATCCAGCCCCCAGGCCTTCAGCGGGGCGCCCGGCTCCAGCTGTTCCAGCGCCTCGCGCAGCCGGCGAAGGATCGCCTGCGCATCCCTGCAGCCGGGCCACACTGTCCCTTGGGGGTCAGTCCGGTCGAAGTAGCCCACGTAGACCTGTCCGTCCCACATCCCGCCGGATCCTGCATGGGCGTGCGCCTCAACGAAGCCCGGGACGATCACCTTGTGGCGGTAGCGCTCGTCCACCACGCAGTCCGGGTAGCCCAGCAGCTCGTCGAGGCTGCCCACGGCGCGGATGCGCCCCTCGCGCACCGCCACCGCTTGGGCGGCGGGACGGGACGGATCCATGGTGTGGACCGCGCGGGCGGGATAGATGATGGTCTGCGATGTCATGGGTTCTCCGGTCTTCTTGGGTACGGTAGTGCAGCGCGGCGGCGAAGCCTACCGCGCCAGGTCGGTTTCCAGCGCCTGCTTCGCGACTTGCGGGGCCTTGTCGTTGCGCATGAACAGCAGCGAAATGACGCACAGCGCCAGCGCGGCGATGCAGATGATCCACACCAGGCGGTAGGAGTCTATCGAGGCGCCCTGGGCCGGTCCCACGGTGGAGGCCAGGATGACGCCGAACACCGCACCGCCCACTGCCCCGCCCAGGGTCTTGACCGAGTTGTAGATGCCAGTGGCTATGCCGGTCTGGTCAGCCGGGGAGATCTCGGCGACCAGCGCCGGCATGGCCCCCATCAGCATGCCGAAGCCCAGTCCGGCCAGACACTGGTAGGCGATGACCATGGCGAACACGTCATGGAAGAAGACCAGCAGCAGCAGTCCGGCCGCGCCCAGGCACACCCCGAGCAGCAGCACCCCCCGCATGCCGATCACCCTAGCCACGTAGGCGAAGATCGCCGCGGCGCTGCAGCTGAGCAGCGTCAGCCCGGCGCTGAGCAGCGAAATGAGCCCGGGGGCCAGGGCGAAGCCGAAACCGACTTCCTCCGGCTTGGCCGCCAGGAACGTCGTGCCGATGGTCTGGGTGCCGAGCATGACGGTGCCGTAGAGGAACGCGGAGAGGTAGGGCGGCCACATCAGCCGCGAGCAGACCAGCTTCAGGTCGATCGCCGGGCAACTGGTTTTAGACTCCCAGAATACCCAAGCCACCGTGATGACCACGCAGGCGAAGAGCGTGAGCAGCACCTGCGGAGAGGAAATGCCGAATTTCTGGATGCCGCTCAGGCCCAGCAGCAGGGTCACCATGGAGGCGCCCAGGCCGAGGAAACCCAGGTAGTCGACGGTGGACTTCGAACGCACGGTGGATTCGGGCACCAGGAACAGCACAACAATCATGCACAGCCCGGTCACGATGGCCGGCACCAGCAGCACCGTGGTGAAGTTCCAGCCCAGCCCGGCGATGACACCGGAGGCAAGCATGCCGGCAATCACCCCGATGGTCAGGAAGGAAATGAGCAACCCGACCGAACGCCGCGCGCGGTCCCCGGAAATCCGGTCGTGCACCATCGCGATTTCCAGCGGGAGCCAGACCGAAAGGGGTCCGGTGAGGATGCGCCCGATGAGCACCAGCGCGTAGTTCTCGGAAAATGCCACGAAGCAGACGCCCACCAGCACCGCCAAGACCGCCACCCGCAGCATCCTGCGATGCCCGAAGATGTCTCCCAGCTTGGCCAGCACCGGGATGCAGACCGCGGAGGACAGGGTCCAGAGGGTGACGAACCAGGTGATGTCCGCATCGGAGATGCCAAGCCGCTGGCTCAGCGCTCCGTACAGCGGCAGGTAGTAGCCCTGCACGAATCCGCTGGTGAATTCCACGAAGATCAAGAATCCCACGACCGCGCTCAGCTTGAGCGGGATCCCGGGTGCAATACTCAGGCCCGAACCCTTGGTACTCGACACGTTTGTCTCCCTTGCATCTTTTCGACCGTGCTGCCCTTGTTCATCCGAAGGCAGGTTGAAATGCCCCAGAAATCGTCGTGGCTGGCTGTGCGCTCGTGTAGCTGCCGCGCTGTCCGCAGCGTGCAGTCCGCCCTTTCGCAACCGAAACGCCATGGCTAGAACTATATTCTTGTTTCATCTTTTCTGTGGCTCAAGTCACTATGTCAAACGCTTGCTCGACCCCAAAGGGCCAGTTGGACCACATTTTTCTAGGACCAGGCGTGCCTGCGGCGCTTCCAGAACCCCGTGTCGCGGAAATTGCGCCCGAATCCCCGGCGATCGCGAAATACAGCATTTTGAAAGAATGTCATTTCTTCGACCGGCCACACGCGGATATATCCCCTCCACTTTTCGCGCGACAGTGAGGTAGCGCACAGCATGCGGCATATGGGAAGCGCGCAATTCGCCAGCCCCCGAATCCGCATCGAGCCCTCGAAAAGTTTCCCGGATACAGCCTCGAAGCACGCCCCTCACCTGCTATGTCAACTTCATGTCGCAGTTCCCGCAACGAAGGAGGCACCCCACTCACCGACATTCAGACAAGGAATTCCGTGATTTCTTGACACCGATTTCGACCCAAAATCGCGACTTTCTGTCTCTTTGATCACAATCAGCATCAAGAAGCGCAAAACTTCCAGAGAAACGAAGAACGGCGAATCTTAATCTGAAATTCCCCTGTTGGCGGGGTTGCAGGCAGGGAATAGTTGTTGTCACGAAGAAGTTCACCGGATCGAAACCGCCAGATTCACCGGTCCGAACGAACACCGAGCTTGTGCGAAGGAGCCAGCAACATGACTACCAACGAGAATTCGATCGAGAACCGCGTCGCAGCCCTCGAGAACGACTGGGCAACCAACCCCCGCTGGGAAGGCGTCACCCGCGATTACTCCGCTGCAGACGTCGTGAAGCTCCAGGGTCGGGTCCAGGAAGAGCACACCCTGGCCAAGCGCGGTTCCCAGAAGCTCTGGAAGCAGCTCACCGAGGAAACCCCGACCGGTGGCTACACCAACGCACTGGGCGCACTGACCGGCAACCAGGCAGTCCAGCAGGTCAAGGCCGGCCTGCGAGCCATCTACCTTTCCGGCTGGCAGGTTGCAGCCGACGCAAACCTCTCGGGCCAGACCTACCCGGACCAGTCGCTGTACCCGGCTAACTCGGTTCCGCAGGTTGTCCGCCGCATCAACAACGCGCTGCAGCGTGCAGACCAGATCGAGTTCTCCGAAGGCATTCAGACCGTCGAGGACTGGATGGTCCCGATCGTCGCAGACGCCGAGGCCGGCTTCGGCGGCCCGCTGAACGCCTACGAGCTGATGAAGTCCATGATCACCGCCGGCGCTTCGGGCGTCCACTGGGAAGACCAGCTGGCTTCGGAAAAGAAGTGCGGCCACCTGGGCGGCAAGGTCCTGATCCCGACCCAGCAGCACATCCGCACCCTGAACGCAGCCCGTCTGGCAGCTGACGTCGCCGGCACCCCGTCCGTCGTCATCGCCCGCACCGACGCCGAGGCAGCAACCCTGATCACCTCCGACGTCGACGAGCGCGACCAGGAATTCATCACCGGCGAGCGCACCGCGGAAGGCTTCTACAAGGTCCGCAACGGCATCGAGCCATGCATCGCCCGTGCCAAGGCCTACGCCCCGTACTCGGACCTGATCTGGATGGAGACCGGCACCCCGGACCTGGAACTTGCCCGCAAGTTCGCCGAGGCAGTCAAGAAGGACTTCCCGGACCAGATGCTTTCGTACAACTGCTCCCCTTCCTTCAACTGGAAGAAGCACCTGGACGACGCAACCATCGCAAAGTTCCAGCGCGAACTCGGCGCCATGGGCTTCAGCTTCCAGTTCATCACCCTGGCCGGCTTCCACGCACTGAACCACTCGATGTTCGATCTGGCCAAGGGCTACGCGAAGGACGGCATGAGCGCCTACGTCGAACTGCAGGAGCGCGAATTCGCTGCCGAGGCTGACGGCTACACCGCCACGAAGCACCAGCGCGAAGTCGGCACCGGCTACTTCGATGCCATCTCCACCACGCTGAACCCGAACGCCTCCACCCTGGCGCTGGTTGGTTCCACCGAAGAAGGCCAATTCCATTAGACCCTGACGGGTCGATGGTGCCGGCTGACAATGACGTCAGCCGGCACCACCACCATTTTTAAGCTTTTAAGGACGCTGTCATGAACACCCCGATCACCCTGAACAACATCACCATCACCGCTACCGAAGTGCGCTACCAGGAACAGATCCTCACCAGCGAGGCACTGGACTTCCTCTCCGCACTGCACCAGGGTTTCGAACACCGCCGCAACGAGCTGATGCAGAGCCGCCAGCTCAACCGGGCCCGCATCGCCAACGGCCGCGACCCGAAGTTCCTGGAGGAAACCCGGAACATCCGCGAGGACGCTTCATGGCAGGTCGCCCCGATCGCACCGGGTCTGGAAGACCGCCGCGTGGAGATCACCGGCCCGATCGAGCGCAAGGCTGCAATCAACGCCCTGAACTCCGGCGCCAACGTTTGGCTGGCCGACATGGAGGACGCCTGCTCCCCGACCTGGCAGAACGTGATCAAGAACCAGGTGAACCTGATCCGCGTGCTGGACAACGAGCTGGACTTCACCGCTCCCGACGGCCGCGAGTACAAGCTGAACACCTCGGATCTGCAGCAGCTGCCGACCATCGTGGTCCGCCCCCGCGCACTGCACCAGCCGGAGAAGCACCTGCGGGTGAACGGCGCACCGATGTCGGCCTCGCTGGTTGACTTCGGACTGCACTTCTTCCACAACGCCAAGCGCCTGATGGCAGCCGGCCGCGGCCCGTACTACTACCTGCCGAAGCTGGAGAACCACCTGGAGGCACGCCTGTGGAACGACGTGTTCAACATGGCGCAGGACATGCTGGGCATCGACCGCGGAACCATCCGCGCCACCGTGCACATCGAGTGCATCACCGCGGCCTTCGAGATGGAGGAGATCCTCTACGAGCTGCGTGAGCACTCCTCGGGCCTGAACGCCGGCCGCTGGGACTACATCTTCTCGATCATCAAGAACTTCCGCTCCCGCGGACCGCGCTTCGTGTTCCCGGACCGCGATTCGGTGACCATGACCGCACCGTTCATGCGGGCCTACACCGAGCAGCTGGTGCGTGCGTGCCACCGCCGCGGCGCCACCGCCATTGGCGGCATGAGCACCTTCGTGCCAAGCCGCAAGGACGCCTCGATCAACGAGCTCAATCTGGCCAAGGTGCGCGAGGACAAGGCCCGCGAGGCAGCCGACGGCTTCGACGGCTCGTGGGTGGCCCACCCGGACCTGGTGGCAGTGGCCCGCGAGGTGTACACCGAGGTGCTGGGCGAGAACCCGAACCAGATCGGCCGCACCCGCGAAGACGTTCAGGTTTCCGCCACTGCGCTGCTGGACGTGGCCGGCCTGGAAGGCAAGATCACCGAGCAGGGCATCCGCGACAACATCGAGATCGGCATCCGCTACATCGAGTCGTGGCTGCGCGGCAACGGCGCGGTGGTGCTGCGCAACCTGATGGAGGATTCGGCCACCGCCGAGATCTCCCGCTCGCAGCTGTGGCAGTGGATCCACCAGTCGGCCATCACCGACGAGGGCGAAATCGTCACCCGCCGCTGGGTGCAGGAGCTGGCCGAGGAGACCATGGACCGCATGGAGCGCTTCGAGGGAGACCGCTTCGAATCCGCCATGGAGATCTTCGAGGCCTGCGCACTGCGCGACGACTTCCCGACCTTCATGACCCGCAACGCCTACCTGCGCTACCTGGACATGCCAGTTCCAGTACTGGAAATGGCAGGCTAGCCCCGCAGGCAGGCAGCACCTAGAGACCCGGCCGATTCGTTTCCAAGTCGTCCTCGTAGAATCGGCCACGAATTGCGGCATTCATCCGTTGGTAACCAGTCCCGCGGGTGGATGCCGTTTTTCGCGCCCTGCGACCCTGCGGTGTTGGGTAGGCTGAACACATGGCGTTCCAGTTCAAAAACCCGGCCGAGCAGCTGTGGGAGCCCGACCTGTTGGGCGAGGGCTTCTCCCGGCGCACGCTGCCGATGCTCGATGGCTCCACCGCCACGCTGGTCCGCCACCGCCGGCCGTCCCGCGTCCCGCGGCTGGCCCCGCCGCTGCGCGGGCTGTCGATCCTCTACGTGCACGGCTGGTCGGACTACTTCTTCCAAAGCGAGCTGGCGCGGTTCCTCACCGATGCCGGGGCCGACTTCTACGCCCTGGACCTGCGCCACTACGGGCGCAACCTCCCGCTGGACGCCGAGCGCGACCCGGCCGGCCAGACCCCGCCGGGATTCACCAACAACCTGGAGCAGTACTTCGAAGAGTTCGACGCGGCGCTGCGCATCATCACCAGCGCCCACCCCGGCACCCGGGTGGTGCTGCTGGGGCATTCGACCGGCGGGCTGAGCGCGTCGCTGTACGCGGCGGCGAACCCGCACAAGATCGAGGCGCTCGCGCTGAACAGCCCGTGGCTGGAATTCCAGGCCAGCGAGCTGGGGCGCACCGCGCTGTCCAGGCTGTTCCAGGCCTCCAGCGCGCGCAACCCGCACCGCTTCCTGCCCAGCATCGACCCCGGTTTCTACACCCGCACGGTCTCCAGCCAGTTCGAGGGCGAATGGGACTACGATCTGGCCTGGCGCCCGGTCAACGGCTTCAAGATCACCACCGGGTTCATCTCCGCGGTCTTCGACGCGCAGGCGAAGGTCAAGAAGGGCCTGGACCTGCAGATGCCGGTGCTGGTGATGCTCTCGGCCAAGGACTACCTGCTGCCGCGCTGGCAGGACGCGGCCTCCAAGTCTGATGTCGCGCTGAACGTGCAGCAGATCGCCGAGCGCAGCCTGGACCTGGGCCGCGAGCTGCACCTGGTGCGGCTGGCCGACGCCCTGCACGACGTCTTCCTCTCCGCGCCGCCGGTGCGCACCCGGGCCTACCTGGATCTGGGATCGTGGCTGGCCGTGATCAAGAACCGGCAGCACGACTCGCAGCTGACCGCCAGCGTGCGGCGCGTGGTTCCGGGCGCCTAACCCTGCCCTCGGGCGCTACAGCGCGGCGGGCACGTGGTCGTTGACCAGTTCCAGGCGCAGCCGGCCGCGCTCGTCCTGCCCGAGCACCGCCACCGAGCCGTTGCGGATGGTATCCAGCGTGTAGCCGGCGAAATCCGACAGCGTATACCGGATGATCGTGCCGTGGCAGATGACCGCGACGTTTTTCCCGGGGAAGTCCTCCATGATCTGCCCGATGGCGCGCAGCCCGCGGTCCACCACCGATTCCAGCGGCTCGATGCCGCCGCCGAGCTTCCCGGGCCAGCGGCGCAGCGCCTCGGCCTCGATCATGCCCTCGCCCTGCGCGTAGTCGCGCTCGACCAGCAGCTCGTAGCTCGGGCCCAGCTCAAGGCCCAGCCCGTCGGCGATGATCTGCGCGGTCTGCCGCGCGCGGTCCAGCGGGGAGGAGACGACCACGTCCCAGTTCCCGCCGGCGAGCACCTGTACCGCCGCGGCGGCCTGGGCGCGCCCGGTGTCGTTCAGCGGGATGTTGCTGCTTCCCTGCAGGCGGCCTTCGAGGTTCCATTGCGTCTGTCCATGGCGGACGAATCCCAGCTTCATGCGTACCATTCTTCCACCGCGACGGGTCCGCGCCCGGCGGGTGTGGGCAATCCCACGGGTTTGCCCAGACACATTTTTACCCCATCTGCTTGCCGACCCACGTACGATTTGGTATGTTCCGCCCGCCCAGCGCGGCGCAGGGACACGCGCACCCCATCCCCCATATGAGGATCCAAGTAGTTCATCGTGACCGAAATCAAGGCATCCCTCGCCCGCGGGCTCACCGCCCGCCACATCCGCTTCATGGCCCTGGGCTCGGCCATCGGAACCGGCCTGTTCTACGGCTCGTCCGCCGCCATCCAGGCCGCCGGCCCGGCCGTGCTGTTCGCCTACATGATCGGCGGCGCCGCCGTCTTCATCGTCATGCGCGCCATGGGCGAGATGGCGGTGAAGCATCCGGTCTCCGGGTCGTTCGCGCACTACGCCTCCCGCTACCTGGGCCGCTTCGCCGGATTCATCACCGGGTGGACCTTCACCTTCGAGATGGCGATCGTGGCGATCGCCGACGTGACAGCCTTCGGTGTCTACATGGGCTTCTGGTTCCCCGACGTCGCCACCTGGATCTGGGTGCTGGCGGTGGTGCTGCTGATCGCGGCGATCAACCTGATGAAGGTCAAGGTGTTCGGCGAGACCGAGTTCTGGCTGGCGATCGTCAAGGTCAGCGCCATCATCGCGATGATCGGCGGCGGCATCGCGCTGATCATCTTCGGCTTCAACGCCCCCGACGCGCAGACCGCGACCGGCATCGACACCCTGATGGCCGCCGGAACGCTGTTCCCCAACGGCTTCATCGGGCTGCTGCTGTCCTTCGCCGTGGTGATGTTCGCCTTCGGCGGCATCGAGACCATCGGCATCACCGCCGGCGAGGCGGACGACCCCTCGCGGTCGGTGCCTGCGGCGATCAACACCGTGCCGTGGCGCATCCTGCTGTTCTACGTGGCCTCGCTGGCAGTGATCATGATGCTCTTCGACTGGCGCCAGATCGACGGCAGCGCCAGCCCGTTCGTGCAGATCTTCGACGCGCTGGGCATCCCGGCCGCCGCCCACGTGCTCAACGCCGTGGTGATCACCGCCGCCGTGTCCGCGATCAACGCCGACACCTTCGGCGCCGGGCGCATGCTCTTCGCGATGTCGGCCGAGGGCCACGCCCCGAAGTCCTTCGCGAAGGTCTCCTCCAACGGCGTGCCGTGGATGACCGTTCTCATCATGACCATTGTGCTGCTGGTCGGCGTGGTGCTCAACGCGCTGCTGCCCGAAAAGCTGTTCACCATCATCGCCTCGATCGCCACCTTCGCGACAGTATGGGTCTGGATCATGATCCTCGCCTCCTACTTGGCCATGCGCCGGGCGGAGAAGAAGGAGGCCGCGGCGGCCTCGCAGGGCCCGCGCGAGTACGCGGTTCCCGGCGGTTCGGCCACCGCCTGGATCGCCATGGCGTTCATGGTCTTCATCGTGGTGCTGCTGGCGCTGAGCGCCGAAACCCGCGTGGCCCTGTACACCGGCGTCGCGTGGCTGGCCATCCTGGCCGTGGTCTACCGCTTCGCGGTGCGCAGCACCTCCGGCGATCCTTCGGCGGACGGCCGCGAGCGCGATTCGGAAGCTGTCTCCACCGGCCGCTAGACGGTCCGGCTCCCAGCTAATGGATCTCGCGGCGCGCCGGGGCGGGGGCTTGGACCTCCGGCCTGGTGCACCGTTCCGCCGCCAGCGCCAGCGTGGCCCACAGCAGCATGCCTCCGGCCGCGATCCACAGGCTGGACAGGCCCAGATGCAGGTAGGAGAATACCCCGGCCAGCGAGCCGAGGGTGATCATCGCCCACAGCACCGCGTAGCGGACCCAGAGCAGCCGCCCTACCCCGCGGTCCGAGCCGGTCAGCAGCCCCAGGATCGCGCCGCCCAGGTGTTGGCCGAGCTTGACCAGCGTGCCGGTCATGTAGGTCAGGCCCAGCGACACCTCCCCCGAACGCGTGTAGGAGACGTTGACCGCGCCCATCGAGGCCGCCAGCAGGCAGGCCCCGCCGAATCCCAGCTCGCCCAGCGAACCGAGCAGCGCCGCAGTGACCAGCAGCGCACCGCTGAGATACATCACGATCGGACGGCGGTAGCGCGCGGCCCGCGCGGTGAGCACGGTCGCCAGCACCACTCCGCCCACGAAACTGCCAACGAACCCCATGGCCATGGACCAGCCGCCGGCGTCGCCGGTGAGCAGGGCGGTCGAGGAACGCGTCGAGTTGCCGGACATGAAGGACAGGAAGTAGCCGCCGAGGTGGATGAAGCCCACGCCGTCGACGAATCCCGCCATCGCGGTGATCGTCCCCGCGAAGAAAATTCCGCGCCATCCCAGATTCCTGGCCACCGAACGCCGTCCCGTCCTTTTCCGTTTCCGACTGCGGTTTTCCACCTGCTGCCATGATCCAGTGCAGCAGACACAACCTGGCCAAGTGGTTTTCTTCGCTGCGTTGCAGGAGAATTTCTGGTTCTCGGGCTCGATAACAACGCACTTGATACCCAAATGATGACATACCACAGACCCCCGTCAAGGGCGCTTCGCGTCACTGCGTGATGCGGCTACGCCACACCCTGGACGGAGGTCCGTGGTGTGCAGGGCTGCATTTATCGGGGGGAGGGGGAAGAACGGTCCGAACCGTCAAGCGGTGCCCCATCGGGCACCCGCGCAGGCAGGACCCCATCAACAATCGAGGTGAACGCTGCGCGCTCCTCCTCGACACGGGCCAGCGCCCTCGACACGGACGACGACCCGACACCCAGCACCTTCGCGATGTGCGCAATGCTCTGCCCCTCGGCGCGCATCGCCACCGCCGCTTCGGTCCGCTCCACCGTCATCACCGACGGCCGACCGCCGACACGTCCCTGGGCTCGCGCGTGAGCCAAGCCGCGCCGGGTGTTCTCCCGAATCGTCGAGATGCGAAGCTGGGCCAGCACGGCCATGAGGCCCACGATGGCCTCACCCATGGGCGTGGACGTATCAACATCCAGGAACGGCTCGGTAAGGCTCTTGATGCGCACGCCGCGGCGGCCCAAGTCCCGGATGATCTCGATCGCCATCAACTCACTGCCTGCGATGCGATCCAGGGCGCGGATCACGAGGGTATCGCCCTCCATGAGATGGTCCAGGCAGGCGATCCACTGCGGCCGGGCCTCGAACCGGCTGGACTCCCCATGATCCACATAAACTCGCGCCGCCCCGGCCGCCCGCAGCTCGGCCTCCTGGGCCTCGGGGTTCTGTTCCCGGGTGCTCACCCGGGCGTATCCAATCACGTGGCTCATCGTCCTACTCCTGGTCCGTTGGTGCCATAGCCGCGACCGGGCCTAGCAGTACCACGCGCCGGGGACTGCTGCCCCGTAGCAGCACCCCGGCCAGAATCCTTCGAGGAATCTGGAGCCTTGGGATAACTGGCGCTCAAGGGTGAACGGGCCAGCGCCGCCGGGTCGACACCTGGCGTTGTCGTCGAGGTCCGCTCGACTGCGATGTGCCGGAACACCGGCACCAGCGAATCCGGCACCACCTCATACCGGCCACGATCCGGAACGCTGAATTCCGAGGACTGGTTCCACACCTGCGGACTCACCCGCGCATAATCCAACGTGAATCGGGACCGCTGGGCCACATGTTCCATGAACACATTCGAGGAGCGCCCGTTGCCTTCGCGGAATGGATGCGCCTGGTTCACATGAGCGAAAACATTGGCTGCCGCGGCACCGAACTGGTCACGGTCCAACCGGCCCCACTCGGTCTGCTGCACCAGACGCTGAGCATCAGCCAGATAACGGTCGATCTCGCCCGTAGTCACATCGGCAAAACCACGCATCGCGTTACCCTTGCTCATATTCTGGGTGCGATACTCCCCCGCCCACTCGTAGACGTCCTGGAACAAGTACCGATGGATCGCGCGCAGGTGCTCGGCATCGTACGTGTGGGCAATCAGGGAGGGGTCAGCGTTGAGCTGGCGCTGTCTTAGCGCGGTAGCGCTGTACTCGAATGAATGCAACGCGTTGGGGTCGCGGATATCCTCCACGTTCCGCATCGTTGCGTCATCCGGCGGAGGATAGAAATACGATTCCCAAGTACCGAACCGGGTCATTCGCTAGCCCGCTAGGGTAGCCGACGATGCACGACGGGCGGCCTCGCGGGCCCGGCGCAGGTACTCGGCCTCGTCGATTGCGCCGCGGGCCTCGTCGGTCAGGTTCTCGACGTCCTCGCGGTTCGGGACCCACCCCTCATGCCAGGCCGCGGCCAGCGACTGCCGAACGGCATTGCGCTGGGTGTCGTCGAGCTGCGCAAACAGTTCTGGCCAGCGTTCCTCGATATCAAACTTCTCGGCCATGGCCTGGCTCCTTCCAAGAAAATCGTCCTACTCCATTCTACCTAATCACCCGAAAACGGCCTATAGATAGTTTCGGTTGGTTTTGGTTTCGGGCATAAGTTTCGGGCCGCCTTACCGCGGCGTGTCACTGGAAATAGCGAGTGCCAGGCAAGACGGCCCGAAAACGATCGTTTTTGACCTTGCCAACTTGTGCTGAGGAAGTGAAGCAATAATATTTTGAACATCCTGATTGGGACATGCAGCTGAAGTTCTGGGAAGCATAGTCGATATTTCTCAAAATTCTCGGCAGACGATTCAGGAATAAAACGAAGCAAACGTAACACTTCTTTGACTTCGCTATTTTTTGTGCAATCGGCAACTACGATTGAAGTTCGTATATTTCATCTAGTCAAAGGAAAAATCTTGAGTCAAAATCGATTGACTTCGAAGCGATGGATTTCATCGATTGCCCTCGGTGGCCTTCTTCTTTCGGCGCTGGCTGTAGGTCCAGCTAGCGCTACGACCACGATTGCTGAAACAGGCATGGTTTCTGTCACGGAGCCAGTAAGTGATGCCGACCTCATCGCACCTGATGCCGAGCCCGGACTAGCAACCTCCGAGGAAGCCCTCGACGCCCCATTTGTCGATGAAGAGGGAAACCTCCTTCCCGTCGATGATGAACCGGAAATGAACGCACGTGCTGTGGTCTGCACACCAGTGTCTGGCGCAGATAATCCTCACATTTCTACAACTTCCAAACCAAAAATTGCCGTGCAGGGGCATGGCTGGTGGAAGAAGGGTAATTGCAGTTCAGCCACTGCCCACGTGACCTCATGCTTGTACGAGTACTACACCAATAACAAGGGCTCAGGATATTGGGAACGCAAAAACTGCTCCAAGAAGACAAAGCTAAATCCAGGCGGTGGGTCTGGCAACCGAGTAACCTCTCATAACGATTGCAACGATACAAAGCGGGTTTCGTGGAGGAACCATGTTGATGTAGATGCTGATGGTCAGATCGATACCACTGAGGTCATGCGCAGGCAGGCTGATGTGAACTGCCGTGTTCTCTAGCTAAATCGTTACATTCTATTCACATCCCCGAGGTGCAAATTTGTTCTCATCAAATTACTCAGAGCCAATGTTCATTGGCGTTTGGGAAGCCACCATGAGCACTCCGACTGATAGATCGCTCATCGACCCGGTTAGTTTCCTCAATGACTACTCAGAGCTGCTTTGGGGCCCTGAAAGTTCTTCAGCAGACCGAGCATGGGTGGTCAATGATGCAGGCCGTGGAGAAGATTTCCACTATTCAGAGAATGCACCAGATGTTTGGTTCCAGGTAGGCATCCAACCTGCTTCGGCTAACTCACCTCTCCCATGCTACGCATTGGCTGTTATGACAGATACTTTTCGATGCGAAACTTCTAAGCCTTTAGTACAAGTTGATTTTGCTGTTCCACTGCAACAGCTCAAGAACCTGGACTCTGGCGTGCTTCCATCCGAAGGGTTAAGTGGGGTCGTTGCTCTTGAGTCAAGTGATGAGAGACGGCGTGACATTTCGGTCGAGTTTCAGTCTGGGCAGAAAGATGCTTTCTCTGACGAGGTTCTTAACACTCTTGTCTCACGGATCGCTACTGTCCTGATGCTCGAAGTTACCGCCAACCGTATCGGCTCAACGAAATCTCTACCGATTTCTGATGGTCTTTGGGGTGGGCCGGGAGCTTCTTCCGCCCTAGTCTCCTTTTCATCTGGCCTACATTCATTAACTTCTGTTGGCTGGCTGACAGGTTTATTAGCTGAAATCCTTGCTTCTAACGGAGTTGATCGTCCGGTCCATATATCGTGGAAATTTTCCGATCAAACCGACGACTGACTGAGGCTTTTTCATGGGGTGTAAACGGGGTTACTACTGTTAGTACTGAGTTAGGTTCCTGACTTTTCCTAACACGCGACACTCCGAACGTTTCGAGAAGTAAAAATAGAGTGAGCGGCCTATCCCGCCGTACGTTGCGCCCGACCGGAATATTTTCCGGTCGGGCGCTTCGCTAGTTAGAATTTCGCCAAGGCAGCTCATCGCCCAGACATACGTGGAGGATTGCTGCTCCTAGAACTAATTTCATAGGTGGATCTATATACGTTTAGATCACCAACGATCATTCCTAAATAGGTACCTTAGAGGGCCACGCTAAGAAGAATCCAAACGTTCAACACGGCAACTCCCCAGGACAGCAACGCCACGCCTTCGGGCAGCGTGAGGAACTGGGCGCTCCTGCTGTGTTCAGGGATGCCGCACCGTCGTAGGCCGTAGCAAGCTCGGGCGCAGCGCCCTTCCGCGGTTCCGTTCCATGCGGTGCAGGTGCGCGTCAGCCAAACTCCCAAGCCGACGGGAAGCAACACAAGCAAGACGGCGAACAGAATTGTCCCGGTGCTGATGGCGTCGGGGTTGCCGTCCCAGACCGCGGCCAGAATGAATACTGCCAGGACGTCGAGGCCGTCGATTCCCGTTGATACCGCGGCTGTCCGATACCGCCGCTTCCGTGCCGTGGCCCCTGAGGCATGGCCAGATCTTCCGGGGGAAGGAGTGGCCGTGCGGTACGGGGTAGGCATGAGATAGTTTCGGTCGAGCCGCGTCGAACCGGCATACGGGCATACGGTTCCGGGCCGATGCTGGCCGACCTTGCATCGGTCGCTGTACTGGCACATGGTTACTCCCTACGTCGATATTGCGTACACATAGACACATGCGTAGACGTCTACGATTCGGGTGATTCTCCGAAGTGTGCCCGCACTGCTTCGGCAATCAAGGCCCCGCGGCCTTTGCCTGTAGCGATGGCCAAACGATCCAGATACTCGGCTGTTTCCGGTGGGATTGGCGTTTTGGTCCAGGGTGGGTCGATGGGGTCGCGGCCTTCGTCCTGGGCTGGAATAATCTCTACGCCTCGGTTCGCCATTAGATGGCGTCCTGCGCGCGGGCGGTGTAGGGCAGACCGGCCCGGCGCAGCGAGTCGGCCGGTGTGCCCTCGGTCCAGTCCGGGGCTTCTCCGGTCATCGGCAAGGGCGTGTTTTTTCGTGCGAGCTCGTGCAGCTCGTCGGTGAATGGCTCCCAGGTGAGGGCGTCGGCGGGCTCGTCGATGGCTTCCACCTCGATGGTGAGCCCGCGCCTGGTCAGTTCTTGGCGGATCGAAGCCAGGTAGGCCTCGCGGTAGGCTGCCTGGTCCTGTTCCCAGAGCCGGTCGATTTGCGCGGCGATGGCATCGGCGCGGGCAGCTTGTTCCTCGGTGAGGCTGTCGTCCTGCTCGTGCTTGATGGCCTGTCCGGATTCCTCGTCCCATAGTTGTTCCAGACCGAAGTCGTAGAACACGCCCTCAACATCGAGGTGCAGGCGCACCGGCTCGGTCCGCCAGGTCAACAGCTCTTCCTCGGGGGTGGTGCTGTGGACGATCTGCCGCACGTAGTCGGCTTCCCAGGAGCCGGGACGACCTGCCAGCAGCGTGTCAACGTCGCCGAGGTTTGCCGCCACGCTCGTGATGACGTGACAGGCGATCTCTCCAAAGTCGGCCGGTTCGGTGTGCTCATTGTCGGTTCCCGCACCGATGGTGCGTGTCGTGCGTGCTGCCGCCGTGAGGGCGGCGATGGCCTGGGCGATGTAGTCGGCCCTGGTATCGGGCTGCGCTGGGTCTGTGCGGGGTTGGTGGAGCTCATGGGGTTTCCGCTCGGATGGTCACGACGGTTCCGGCGTCGATGCCCGCGAGGGCACCGGCCCGGACTTCTAACAGTGCGTCGACGTCGTGAGGAGACGTCCAGCGCGGACAGCGATCTTGGTCGACCTCGACGCAGGGTTCCAGGGTTTGCACAGCGATCACGCGGTGATCCGCGATCCAGGCGACGTCGATCGGGAATTTCATTCCGTCCATCCACATTTGGCGTTCTGATTGGCTGGCGAATGAAAACAGCATGCCCTGGCCCTCCGACAGCTTGGACCGGCCAGCGAGGCCCGCGCACTGCTCAGGAATGACTGCGGGCCGCGGCGCGTTATACGGGCATGAGTGAAACCACTGCTTCCCAAAATCCAGCCGAGGCCAAGCGCCTGCGCGTGGATATCTTCTCCGACATCGCCTGCCCGTGGTGCTTCATCGGCAAGCGCCGCTTCGAATCCGGTCTGGAATCCTCCGGCCTGGCCCAGGACGTCGATGTCTACTGGCACGCCTACCAGTTGGATCCGACCCTGCCCGAGCACTACGACGGCAGCGAGCTGGACTACTTGGCCAAGGCCAAGGGCATGGATCCGGCCCAGGTCGAGGGCATGCTGGAGCACGTCACCGCCCAGGCCGCCGAGGAAGGCCTGTCCTACGATTTCGGGAAGCTGGTGGTCGCCAACTCGTTCACCGCGCTGCGTGTGCTGGAACATGCCAAGCAGCAGGGGCTGGGCGGCGAAATGAAGGAAGCGCTGCTCTCCGCGCACTTCGAGAAGGGCCTGGACACCGGCAACGTGGACACCCTGCTGCAGCTGGCCGCCGAGGTCGGGCTTGACGCCGCCGCGCTGCACACCGCGCTGGAGGCAGGCAGCTACGCCGAAGAGGTCAACGCGGACATCGCCCAAGCGCGCCAGATCGGCGTCACCGGGGTGCCGTTCTTCATCCTCGACGGCAAGTACGGCATCTCCGGCGCGCAGCCGGCCGAGGTCTTCGCCAACGCGCTGACCCAGGTCCACGCCGAAACCGTCGGCGCCAACTAGCGGCTGCCGGGCCGGTTCCCCGCTACTGCTGCGCGATGCACTCCAGCGTGCCCGGGGCAGTGTTCAGCTTGCGGTCCTTGACCAGGTTCTCGAATCCGGTGCCCAGTGCCAGGTCCACCTCGGTGCCGTACATCATCTCGTCGTAAACGAACTCGGAGCCGGGCACCTGACGCTGGATGGTCAGCGCCTGCGCGTACCCCTTGGGGCCGGCCAGCACCACGGCGACCTTGTCCTCATACCTGTCCAGCCCCGAGGTGGTGGCCGAAATCTGGAAGCCTCGCTCCTTCAGCGCCTCCGCGGTCCTGCCGGCCAGTCCCGAAATGGTGGTCGTGTTCAGCACGCGCACCTTGAAGCTTGCGGGGTCCTGGTAGCTGAAGCTGGTCGTGGGGCAGGCCGGGTTGGCAATCTGCTCCGCGGGCTGGTCGTCGGCCTGCACCGCCGTCGGCGCGCCGCCGATCTTCAGCACCCCGGTGAAGGCCAGCGTGGCGGCGATGAACGCCACGAGCACCATGATTGCCATGATCGAGAATATGACGTTCTGCCGCTTGCGCGCGTCGCGCTTTGCCTGGGCGTTGGACACGAAACTCAGCTCTCGCTCGCCAACGATGTGAGCCCCGCGCAACGTCGCAGGGTCCTCGCGTTCGTGCATCATCGCACCCACTTTCAGGCAGCTCCCCTTTGTGGCGAAAGCATACCTAATCCGCGTCGAGATCCAAGACCCTGGCGTGGATCACCGAACGGTGGTGCAGCGCCGAGCGCAGCGCCCGGTGCAGCCCGTCCTCCAGATACAGCACGTTCCGGTAGCGCACGACGTGCGGGAACAAGTCGCCGAAGAACGTCGAATCCTCGGAGAGCAGCGTTTCCAGATCAAGCGTTGACTTGGTGGTTACCAGTTGGTCGAGCTTGACCTGCGAGGGCGGAATGGCGCTCCAGTCGCGGGTGCTGGTCAACTCGTGCTCGGGGTACGGACGCGAATCGCCCACTGCTCTGAAAATCACCCTTCAAGCATAGGCACCCGCGTAACAAATTACCCGAGGAAGCGACCAGATCACCGGGCCGGGCGCTGAATCGGGCATTATGCACGTCGAACGGACCACCGCCGAATCGCGAACCTCAAACATCCGCTTCGCAGATAAATCCGGTCCCGAACCCCTGCGAGCGCAAATTATGCGCCCAGGTTCAGGGCTTGGCAAGGATTGTTACAACGGCTGAAACGTGGCGGAACGGTGCGTCATTTTAGATAGTAACAATCCATCAGTCGGGTGCACCCTAGGGTTATGAACAACGTAGTAACCGAGATCCCAGTCCTTGATATCTCCACTTCCCGGAATGCCGATGGCACGTTCAATCCCGAGTTCGTTGCCGCACTGCTCGACGCTGCCCACCGCGTCGGCTTCTTCCAGATCGTCGGGTACGCCTCGCGCGCCAACCAGGATCAGGAACTGCTGGACACGGTTGCCGAGTTCTTCGCGAAGCCCGTCGAGGAGAAGATCGGGCTCGACAACCGCAACAGCGCCCAGTTCCGCGGCTACACCCGCCTGGGCACCGAGATCACCCGAGGCCGCGCCGACTCGCGCGAACAGATCGACTACGGGCCGGACCGTGAGCCGCTGGCCGTCGTGCCGGCCGACAAGCCGTACCTGAACCTACAGGGCCGCAACCAGTTCCCCGAGGACTTCCCGCAACTGCGCGAACGCGCCATGGAATGGGCCGAGCTGATGAACCGCACCGGGCATGAACTGCTCTCGGCAATCTCCGTCGGCCTAGGCCTGGGCGAGGACTACTTCGACGAACCGTTCTCCGGAACTCCCGCATGGATGGGCAAGCTGGTGCACTACGTGGGCGGCGGCATCGTGCCGGAGGCCGGCAACCAGGGCGTCGGTCTGCATGCGGATTACGGTTTCGTCACCCTGCTGCTGCAGGACCAGGTCGGCGGGCTGCAGGTCCAGCCCTACGGCCAGGATTCGTGGATCGAGGTTCCGCCGACTCCAGGGGCACTCGTGGTGAACCTGGGAGAAATGCTCGAGGTCGCCACCGACGGCTACCTGATGGCCACCATCCACCGCGTAATCGCCCCGCCGCCCAATGTCGACCGCTATTCGGTGCCGTTCTTCTACTCCCCGCGCCTGGACGCTGTCATCGACAAGGTTGAGCTTCCGGCCGAGCTGGCCGCCGACGCGCGCGGCGTCTCAGACGACCCGCACAACCCGATGCTGGCCTCATACGGGGCCAACGTGCTCAAGGGCTGGCTGCGCGCCCATCCGCAGACCGCTGCGATCCACTACCCGCAGCTGATCCAGAATCGGGCTACCGCCTGACCCCAACAGCTCAATGAGCGACCGGGTTCCGGACAGAACAAACGTGAAGACTTCGACGGGGTATTGCGCCACCGCATCGAAGTCTTCACGTTTTTCGCGAGCTTGCTGTCTTACCCGACGCCTCCCCCAAGGCGATTTGGCCATTCCCCCAAAAACCAGCCATCGTTCAGTTTCGTAGTTCTCGCTAGACCTTTCGGCCATGGGACTCATTGTGCAAGACCACACTTAAGCTGTGTTATCAATTAGCTCAAGATTGCATCAAGCCTCCGAAAATCCAATAGTTTTCTTTAAAAAGCTTCAGGTATCACTAGTATGAACCGGGATCATTTACCAATCTGTATCCAACGCCCCTCACGGTCTCAATCCACTGCGAAGAACGCGCAGAGTCACCTAACTTGCGCCGGAGGTTTGCTATGTGAACCTCAATGCTTCGAACGTCCGAGTCGGAAACATAGCCATGCTCAAGATCGTCGCTTTCAAGGCTGACCCTCCGAGCAAGCTCTTTCTTGCTGCGCACCCTGCCCGGAACTTGCATTAGCACATGAAGGAGGGTGAATTCGGTAGCCGTCAGGACGATGGGCATGCCATCCAGATGAACTTCCCACGTTGAAGAGTCCAAGCGCAACGCGCCATGACTCAGCACCTCGACGGCGGAGCCCTGCCTGTCGCTCAACATCTGGTTGATGCGGGCTTGACGTCGCGAGAACGAATCGATCCTGGCCCGGAATTCACGTTCACGCAGCGGCTTCGGAGAATACCCGTCTGCTCCTGCATCGAAGGCCAAAACCACTTCAATCTCTTCGCTGACGTCCATCACCGCCAAGATGTACGCGTCAAGATGGGCGCTTAAGCGGCGAATCGTTTCGATGCCATCGATATCGGGCAGGCCAAAGCCCACGACAATGAGATCCGGCTTTGCCCTATGGGCCAGCGCAACTCCCCTTTGCCCGCTGGACTCCTCTTGTATGGCAAACCCGATCTGCCGAAGCAGAGTTGTCATTTTTCCACGCACGGCTTCGTCGTACTCAATGACGACAGCCTTTGCTATTTCCCCAACCACGTTTTTCCCCAATCCCCTGTTAAGGCGATCGCGGCGGCCTAACGTTACAGACCGCTGCGTGGACTAAATGCTACCGGAGAGCACGCAGAACTCGTTACCTTCCGGGTCATAAAGAACAACCCAGTCTTCGTCGTCGCGTTGCCCGACGTCCGCGTACTGCGCCCCCAGCGCCAGCACACGGTCGACTTCGTCCTGTTGCGAACTACCCTGCGGCCGAAGGTCAAGATGCATCCGGTTCTTGATGCTCTTCTCCTCTGGCACCTGCGCGAAACAGATCACTGCTTCATTTGACCCATCTCCGCGCCGCCCAATGGTCACCAAGCCTGCGGCTTCTTCTCGAACTTCATAGCCCAATACTTCGCACCAAAACTTGGCAACAAGCATTGGATTCTTGCAATCAATGGCAATCTCACTGATGACTACGGACATGGCCCACAACTTCCCGCTCCACTGGCAGCACTTGGATGACCGCCTTCGCCTCGGATGATACGCCTATCTCCCTTTAACGCGACCAAACTGGAAGTTGCCAGCGAATCAGCAAAAAAGCGCCTCGCTGAACTTCGCCCAAGACCAGATCCTAGGGGAACCGCGTATCACTTTGAGGCGTCCAATTGCTGTCTAGGGCTCGAAACTACAAGTTGTCTTTGGAGGTAACGGCGAATCAGCTGGCAATCCGACATCTTGCAAGAACACTTCAAGATCGCGCGGACGGCGGGGATCCCGTTCCAGTGAAATTAAACGAAAAAACCCCCGATTTCTCGGGGGTTTTCCATTGGCGGAGGATAGGGGATTTGAACCCCTGAGGGCGTTAACCCAACACGCGTTCCAGGCGTGCGCCATAGGCCGCTAGGCGAATCCTCCTCAGTCTGCTCCGTGGAGCAGAATCAAGCATATCTAAATTTCCACACAATCACGAATCGAAGACCACGCGCTGGCAAATCGCTTTCAGAGCGACTCCGCGATCCCCTAGATTTAGCCGATTTTCCGCGCTTTCCCCACGCTGCAACAGGCCCCACCAAACTGTCCGTAGTGCGGAGGATACTCAAAACATGAGCAAAAGAGAGGTATTTCACAGCGACGATGATGCCCATCGTCTACCGATGTATCCTCCTGGTCTTCGAAAGAATTTCGGCTCAGGAGGAGTGTGGGACGCGGAACTTGACCAGCACAAGTTCTTCAATAAATTCGCGTCCACCGCCTTGGATCTATACAACCTTCCGCCTGTGGATACACCAGCTGACGGGTTCAGGCGTCTTGAAGCCATCGGCCGGCTTCGAAGCATGCTGGACGCAGCCGAAGCGTCACTCATGGCGGACACCTTGGAAATGTGTGCCCGCGAATCTGCCAACAGGGGCGTCCAAGATTCCTTGCTCGATCAGGAGGACGATCAGGCCCGAGAGCTGTCGGCTAAGTACTATGGCGTCAATTTGGCTGACGAGATCACGGTCAGGTCGTCTTTCATCGCCGAAGCGGCAGTCGCCATGCGAGATTCGGAAACTCACATTCAAGGCAAGCTGTTCACCGCGGAAGGTCTGCGCAACTTGTGCGTAGATACCTTGTCAGCTCTGGCCAATGGCGATATCACTACGAAAGCGGCCAAAGAAATAGTCAAGCAATCTCAGGATCTGGATCCTGAAGACATCAAACAGATGGAACACGTATTGCTTCCCCTGGCCAAGACAGCTACAGACTCAGCGATCTCGCAAAGAGCCCGCCGAATGAGAGAGCGGCTTCATCCGAAGCCCCTTAACGAACGACATAAAGAGGCACGTGAAGGTCGCTCCATTACGTGGTGGGCGGATGAAAATGGCATGGCCACGATTCAGGTCTATCTTCCCGCGGAGGATATTTTCAGCATGATCAACACAGTCAACTGGTTCGCCGTGACGAATGTTGATGAGGATGATGAGCGCACCGAGCGGCAGCGCCGAGCTGACATTTTCCGCGATGCAATGATTGATGGCTGGCCTGACACGAATGGCACTCCTTTGAAAGCGCGCGTAGCCGTAACTATCCCTGCCTTGGAAATGTTGGCCGACCCCAAAAAGTCCCTCGCCGAGCTGGAAGGCTACGGTCCGATTCCTATTGGTACAGCACTGAATATTGCAAGGGATGCACCATCGTTCATCAAGGTGCTAACAGACCCGTGGACGGGTGCCGCGATTGATGTTGCCCGGGAAAAGTATCGCCCAAGCAAGGCGCTAAAGGATCTTCTGCGTTTCCGCGACGTTCAGTGCCGTTTTCCCGGTTGCAATCGGCTGGCCGAGCAGTCAGAGGCCGACCATATTGATGGCTGGGCGCAGGGAGGCCACACATCACGCACTAATACCGAACTCCTATGCAAAAGGCACCAGCTGTTCAAACACGCGTTGGGTTGGGAAGTAACCTATCGCCCTGATGGATCTGTCAACTGGCGCACACCTAATGGGATTGTTTGTCTTGAGGTTCCGGGGAGCGTGAAATCAGTACAGAACTTCGACTTCGAGAGAAACCAGACGCCGGTCCTTCCCGAGGTTGAGATGACTGATCGCGTTCGCAGGGTACTTGGCTGGTACGACCCTCCAGAAGCCGCTGCAGGATAGCCTCCGCAACAGATCACCAGTTGAAGAGATGCTGATCCATTTTTTGATCAGAAATCCAGCCCTAAAGTTCTTTCGACAGCCGCACGACATTCAAAGTATTCTTCCCGTACGTCGTGGACCCGTCCAGAAGGGCTCACATCGCCATGTCGTTCTGGTCCAAATGGCCGTATTCTCCGGTCAAGATATGCAACAGCCCTCGCTCATCATGCGTAGGGCTGCAGCCGCGAGCACAAGTTGGAGACCTCGACGAATTCTGATCAAATTTTTCGTTCAGTTCGCCGAGACCTTCAGCGCAGGCCGCCGCCTCCGGCGCTTGGCGACTTAGTTGTCTTCCTGATCAAATTTTTTGATCAGAATTCTGGGCAATGCCGTCACAACGAGTGCATCTGACGCAAGCTCACTAGCCCACGCAGTGGCACTAAAAGATCTTGACAAGATTTTTAACTCTGTAAACCGCAAGCGCAAGGGATTACAAATCTCAGCCGCCTACGCCCGATCTTCGCCTGAACAAATTTCTTGATCAAAATTTTGCGTCAACTCCGGCCTTAGTCGCCGACAAGCAATTGACTGGCCACCCAGAAACAAGCCGCGTGAGAAATCTGATCAAATTTTTGGTTAACTTTCACTTGCGGGCACCCGGTGAGAGCAAGCGCACGCCCTTCGATTTTTATCCACACCCCTTCCTCGGGTAGTATTTTTGGTGACCCCTCGTGTGGTGTCATCCTGTTGAACTCCCCCAGGACCGGAAGGTAGCAAGGGTAGATGGGCTCTGACAGGTGCATGAGGGGTCTTTACTTTTTACGCAAGCCGAATGGAGTCCACGTGGGCGCTGGCCGTTTCGCCCCTAGCCCGTCAGGGCGCCTCCACATCGGCAACCTGCGCACCGCTGTCCTGGCTTGGCTTTTCGCGCGCTCCACTGGCCGCGATTATCTTTTGCGCGTCGAAGACCTGGATCGCGTTCGTGCCGGATCCGAAGACGAGCAGCTTGCCGAGCTCAAAGCGCTGGGTCTAAGTTTCGACGGAACAATGGTGCGCCAGTCCGATCGGTTGCCTGTATACCGCGCCATTGTGGATGATCTCAAAGCGCAGGGGCTGGTCTACGAATGCTTCTGTTCCCGCAAGGACATTGCCGAGGCCGGCAGCGCTCCGCATGCCGCTCCGGGCTCCTATCCCGGAACTTGCCGGAACCTCACCGCGGAAGAGCGTGCCGAAAAGGCCCGGCACAGGCCAGCGGCGCTGCGTCTGCGCGCCGAAGTAAATGTATTTACTGTTCAGGACGAGCTCGCCGGCAGCTACACGGGGACGGTGGATGATTTCGTCCTGGTGCGTAACGACGGTGCACCGGCGTACAACTTGGCGGTCGTCGTCGACGATGCGGCCAGCGGAATCGACCAAGTAGTCCGCGGCGATGACTTGCTCTCGTCGGCACCACGCCAGGCGTATCTCGCGCAGCTGCTCGGCTATACCGTTCCGACGTACGCGCACGTACCGCTGGCGCTGAACGAGAAGGGCCAGCGGCTGGCCAAGCGCGATGGCGCTGTAACGCTCGAAGAGATCACCGAACAAGGTGTGCATCCAGCCGAAATACGTGCATTTTTGCTAGAGTCATTGGGCTTGCCGGGTCAGGATTTGCAGGCAGCCTTGGAGGCATTCGACCCAGCCGCGCTTCCGCGCGAACCGTGGATCGTGAGGCCTGAAAACATTGTCCAACAGCTGATGCCCCCGGCATCGCGCAACCGATAGGGAACCGGTGTGACTACAGCGCTTTACCGCAGATATCGTCCCGATACCTTCGCCGACGTCATCGGACAGGAGCACGTTACCGCTCCGCTGATGACCGCTCTGGAGAAGAACCGGGTCAATCACGCATACCTGTTCTCCGGACCGCGCGGTTGCGGCAAGACCACTTCGGCCCGCATCCTCGCGCGCTGCCTGAACTGCGAGCAGGGTCCCACTCCGATCCCTTGCGGCACCTGCCCGAGCTGCGTCGAGCTGGCCAACGGCGGCCCCGGTTCCCTGGACGTCATCGAAATCGACGCCGCCAGCCACGGTGGCGTGGAAGATGCCCGCGACTTGCGCGAGCGTGCGACGTTCGCCCCTGCCCGCGACCGCTACAAGATCTTCATCATCGATGAGGCCCATATGGTCACCTCGGCAGGCTTCAACGCGCTGCTGAAGATCGTCGAAGAGCCGCCGGCGCACATCAAGTTCATCTTCGCGACAACCGAGCCGGACAAGGTCATCGGCACCATCCGTTCGCGCACCCACCACTACCCGTTCCGCCTGGTGCCGCCCGAGGCGCTGCTGGAATACCTCAAGGTCCTCTGCGACCGCGAAAACGTCGCGGTGGCCGATGGCGTGCTGCCGCTGGTCATTCGCGCCGGAGCAGGCTCGGTCCGCGATACCCTGTCGGTGCTCGACCAGCTCATGGCCGGCGCCCGCGAAGGGATCCTGGACTACGAAACCGCCATCTCGCTGCTGGGCTACACCCACTCCACGCTGCTGGACGAGGTCGTCCTCTCCCTGCACGAATCAGACGGCGCCGGATTGTTCAGCGCGATCGACCGCATCATCCAGACCGGACTTGATCCGCGTCGCTTCGTCGAGGACCTGCTGGAGCGCTTCCGCGACCTGGTGATCGCCAAGGCGATGCCGGAGGGCCTGGAGAAGATCCTGCGCGGAGTTCCCGCCGACCAGCTCGAAGCCCTGCACCTGCAGGCCGGGCTGGCCGGAGCCGGCGAGCTGTCCCGCTGGGCCGATGTCACCAATCAGGCGCTGACCGACATGACCGGCGCAACCTCCCCGCGCCTGCACCTTGAGCTGCTGGCCGCGCGCCTGCTGCTTCCCGGTTCGCAGAGCTCGGACAGTTCCTTCGCCGCCCGGCTGGACCGCTTGGAGCGCCATGCCATGACCGGCGGGGCGCTGCCCGCGCTGGATGGCGAGGGATCCGAGGACGTTGCCGTCTCCATGGGCTCGGCGCCGAATCCTGGCGCAGCGCGCCAGGGCGCCGCCGCCGTACGCCAGGCTCTGGCCGCGGCCAAGGCCCGCCGCGACGGAGAGCCGATTCCCGAAGCGCCTGCAGAAGCTCCGGCCGAAACCCAGCCTGCACCGGTTCAGCAGGCTCCCCTGCGGCAAGCTCCGGCGCAGCCCGCACCGGCCCCGCAGGATCAGCACACCCAGCCAGCCCAGCGGCACCAGGAATCCCAGCTTCCGCACGCTTCCCAGGCGCCTGCCCAGCCGCAGCCAGACGCACAGCAGCAGACCGCCGCCCAGGCTCAGCCCGCGGACGATCTCAACGCTCCGCTGGATCCGGGAGCGGCAGCCTCGCTGAACACCGGCGCAGACGCCGATTGGGGCGCCACTTGGGGACCGAAGGAAGACCGCAACCCGGTCACCACCGAGATCCAGCCCGGCCCGAGCGTTCCGGCCGAGCGCCCCGACGGCGTCGCGCCGTTCAGCCTGGTGCCGGATCCAGCCAGCGGCGAAGACCTGTCCTTCGGGACCGGTGTCTCCATCGACGACGTCAAGCAGAACCCTGCCATGGCTGAATTCGCCCGCCGCGCGGCAGAAACCCGCGCCCAGCAGCAGTCGCAGCAGCAAGCCCAGGCCGCTGCCCGGCAAAACCAGGCCCCGCAACAGCAGCAGGCAGCCCCGGTCCCGCCAATCCAGCCGGACTCCGAAGCACAGCAGCGCGCCGCCTACGAACAGGCACAGCACTTGCAGAACCCGGCTCAGCAGAGCCAGGCACCGCAGCAACACCAGCAGCAGCATGTCGCCCAGGTCCCGCCAATCCAGCCGGACTCCGAAGCACAGCAGCGCGCCGCCTATGAACAAGCTCAGCGTGAGCAGGCCCAACGTGAAGCCGCCCAACGCCAGCAGGCCGAACATGAAGCAGCCCAGCGTGCAGCCCAGGAACAGGCGCAGCGTGAAGCCGCCCAGCGCCAGCAGGCCGAGCACGAAGCAGCCCAACGCGCAGCCCAGGAACAGGCCGCCCGAGAGCAGGCACAGCGCGAACAAGCCCAACGCGAAGCGGCGCAGCGCCAGCAGGCGCAGTCCGCCCAGCAGCAGAACCAGTACCAGCAGCAGCACCCTCAGCAGGGAAACCAGCCAACGGCTGCTCCAGCCGGAGCTTCTCCGGTCGCCAAGTTCCAGCAGGCCTGGCCACAGATTCTGGAACAGCTGCAGTCCAACTCGCGCGTGCTGCACTCCATGGTGTCGAACTACGGATCGGTCGCCGGATTCGACGGCCGCACGCTGACGCTTGCCTTCAGCAATTCCGGTCCGATCGTCAATCTGAGAAACCGGCCGGACATGATGCAGACGCTCACCGGAGTGTTTTCGCAGGTGGCTGGCGGGCCGATCGAGGTCGTCATCACCGAAGGCGGCTCGAACCCTGCAGGCGGTGGTTCCCCAAAAGGTGAGCGCCGGCCGATCCCGGCGCCAACCCCAGCACCAACCAAGTTCATCAAGGCTGATTCCGCTGGGGTAGCTTCGCGCCCCTCGAAGCCTGCATCGGCCCGGACCGCGGCCGCTCCGGCGATACGCAAGTCCCCGGCACCCGCTGCGCCGGCTGCCGCCGCGCCCGCGCGAGACAACGGCTACGTGTCCAGCTACGACGACGTGCCTCCGCCGTACGACGAGCCGTACATGGACGAGCCTCCGTTCCCTGACGACGGCGCCTTCGGCGACCCCTACGCGGCGACGAAACCTCAGGCTCCGTCGCCTGCTCCGGCTCAGCCAGCGGCTCCCGCCGCGCCACCGGTCCAGCAGGTCCAGCCGATCCAGCCTGAAGCACCTGCTTTCCAGGCTCCGGTGGCTCCGGCCCCGCAGCGCAGCAGCGCCCCGCGTTCCTTCGACGGCCCGCCGGTGGCTCCGCGCCCGCGCATGACCGCCGGGATGAACGCCCGCCAGGCCGAACGCCCCGGCTTCTCGATCGACCGCCCGGTGTCCGCGACGCCGCTGCGCCCGGGCAGCACCACCGGCTCCTTCGAGCCGGCGGCCAGCGCCCGCGAGCCCGAGCCGCAGGCCCCTGAACCGATCCAGACGCAGTCCCAGGCCCCCGCGCAGCAAGCTCCGTCCCAGCAGGCAGCTTCGGCACCCGTTGCCCCGGCGCCGCACGGCGCTCCGCAGCAGTTCCGGCCCGCGCAGCCGCCGCAGGCCCCTGCCCGGGAAACCGCTCCGTCTTGGGGCGCCCCGGATCCGGCCGCGCAGCCCGCGAGCACCCCGGCGGACCCGCGTCCGAGCGCAGGCTCCGGGCGCATGAGCCGCTACCAGCAGCTGATGAACCAGGCAAAGGACGCTGCTCCGGCCGCCGCGCCGGTGCAGTCCGCCAGCGGCTGGGGTGGCGCGCCGCTGCCGCCCGAACCTGCGATGGAGGATCCCTACGAGTTCGTCCCGAGCGACGACGACATCGAGGTGGAGGACTCCGCCCTGATCGGCGTTCCTGCGGTCGAGCGGCTGCTCGGCGGCATGGTCATCGAGCAGCGCGACGTGAACGGCAACATCGTGGAAATCAAGCGCAGCCTGTGACCGATCCGGCAGCCATACCAACTGTCGGAGTGAGACACTAGTGTGTACGTTGGCGGGGTGCGTTGGCCTCCCCGCAACCGGCCCGCGGGCCGCTCAAGACCTATCCCTGCAAGCGACGAAAGAAGGCGCACGTGTACGAAGGTGCTGTACAGGAACTGATCGATGAGCTCGGTCGGCTGCCTGGGATCGGCCCGAAATCGGCGCAGCGCATCGCTTTCCACATTCTCGATGCCGACGCCGAGGACATGACCCGCCTGGCCGCCTCGATCCAGCTGGTCAAGGAGAAGGTGAAGTTCTGCGAAATCTGCTTCAACATCTCCGAGCAGGACACCTGCGCGATCTGCCGCGATGAGCGCCGCGACGGCACGACGATCTGCATTGTCGAGGAGTCCAAGGACGTGCTGGCGATCGAGCGCACCCGGGCCTTCGCCGGCCGCTACCACGTGCTGGGCGGCTCCATCAATCCGCTGGCCGGGGTGGGACCCGAGCAGCTGCACATCCGCGAGCTGGTCACCCGCCTGGCCGACGACTCGATCACCGAGCTGATCCTGGCCACCGACCCGAACCTCGAGGGCGAAGCCACCGCGGTGTACCTGGTGCGCGCACTGGCCCCGCTGGGCATCAAGATCACCCGATTAGCCTCCGGCCTCCCGGTGGGCGGCGACCTGGAGTACGCCGACGAGGTCACGCTGGCGCGCGCCTTCGAGGGCCGCCGGGTTGCCGGGCGCGCCGCCGCCCCGCAGGTTGCGCCGCAGCTGCCGGATCCCGAGCCGCAGCCGCGCAAGGACACCCCTGCGCCGGACCAGCCCGCCGAGCAAAGCCCGGAGCCGGCTTCCGAGGCCGGTGCGGAAACGCAGCCGCGCTTCGTCGTTCCGGAGATGGACGACCATCGCAGCGCGACCCGCTGACCACCCGCTCTCCGCAGGATCCACCTCGCCGCCCGCGCTTAACGCGCCGTCGGCGGGGTGTTTTTATTCCCGCTGCGGCACTTTTGTGGAGCACCCCACACATGGTTGATGATTGTCAACTAATCATTTATAGTTGACGAGAATCAACCTTTCTTCTCTTCTTCTTTGGAGCGCTTATGACCGCAACCGCACCGGTCGCCCAGCCCAAGATGAGCCACCGCGAAATCATGCAGTCCCTGACGGGCCTGCTGATGGGTATGTTTGTCTCCATCCTGGCCGGCACCGTCGTTTCCAGTTCACTTCCAGTGATCGTTTCCGATCTGGACGGCGGCCAGACCGCCTTCACCTGGGTCGTCACCGCCACGCTGCTGGCGACCACCATCTCCACCCCGATCTGGGGAAAGCTCGCCGACCTCGGCAACCGCAAGCTGCTGCTGCAGCTGGCGCTGGCCATGTTCGTACTGGCTTCGGCCGCCGCGGGCTTCGCGCAGAACACCGAATTCCTGATCGCCATGCGCGTCATCCAGGGCCTGGCCGGCGGCGGCATGGGTGCCCTGAGCCAGATCGTCATGGCCGACATCCTCTCCCCGCGTGAACGCGGCAAGTACATGGGCCTGTTCGGCGCCGTCATGGCCGTGGGCACCGTGGGCGGACCGTTGATCGGCGGCTTCATCACCGACACCATCAACTGGCGCTGGAACTTCTTCGTGGCGCTGCCGTTCGCCGTGGTCGCGATCCTGCTGATCCAGCGCACCCTGCATCTTCCGGCCTTCGCCAAGCGCAAGGTCAAGATCGACTACCTGGGCATCATGCTGCTGTCCTCGGGCGTAGCCCTGCTGCTGATCTGGATGTCCATGGGCGGCTCGCAGTTCGACTGGAACTCCACCACCAGCTACCTGATGGCCGGCGGCTCCGTGGTTCTGCTGGCACTGTTCGTGCTCACGGAATTCAAGGCGGCCGAACCGCTGCTGAACCTAAATCTGTTCAAGAACCGCACCTTCACCTTTGCAGTCATCGCCTCGCTGGCCATCGGCGTCTCGATGTTCGGCACCTCGGTGTTCCTCAGCCAGTACATGATCATGGCCCGCGGCGCGACCGCCACCCAGGCCGGTCTGATGACCTTCCCGATGATGGCCGGCCTGCTGGTCATCTCCACCATCGCCGGCGCGCTGATCACCCGCTTCGGCAAGTGGAAGGCCTTCGTGGTCACCGGCTCGATCCTTCAGGTCGTCGGCCTGTTCCTGCTGGGCACCATCCACTACGACACCAACTTCGTCCTGGTGGGCGTGTACATGTTCATCCTGGGCGCCGGCGTCGGCCTGGTCATGCAGAACATGGTCCTGGTGGTGCAGAATGCCGTTCCGGTCAATGAACTCGGCGTGGCTTCCTCGGCCGTGAACTTCTTCCGCACCCTGGGCGGCACCGCCGGCACCGCAGGGCTCGGCGCCCTGCTGGCAATCAACATTCCGAACATGATCGCCGACCGCCAGTCCGATCTGGCCAAGGCGATGGCCACGCTGGGCGACAAGGCCGCCGAGGTCTCCGCGCAGCTGGCTTCCGGCAGCCTGCCGAGCATCTCCACGCTGCCCGAGCCGGTGCGAGTGATCTTCGAATCCGTGTACGGCGACGGTGTCGCGGCGCTGTTCGCAGTGGCCGCCCCGATCTCCCTGATCACCGTCGTGGCCGTGTGCCTGCTGCCGAACCAGAAGCTGCGCACGCAGACCGCGGTTGAACGCCATCAGGAAGGCGAAGGCCAGGCCCCTGCCGTTGACGGCGCTAAGGGCTTGGAGGCGCAGCGCGCCGAAGGCACCCTGCTCACCGAAGCCCCTGCCACCGCTGACGGCGACAACGAGAAGAAGCCCGGCTCCCCCGCCGGGGCGTAGGAAGGCCCATGGATACCGTGAACGGCCGCGTCGCCAGCACCAGCGCTGAGCGCGCCGAACTCTACGAGGCCGCCGAGCAGCAGTTGCTGGACTTCATCGCGGTCATCGCCCGCACCAAGCGGGAAGTCGCCGCACGCATGGAGCACCGGCTGACGACGGCGGCGCTGCCGGTGCTCGGGCTGGTCGTTCGCTCCAAGGGCATCTCACAGTCCGAGATCTGCGACCGCCTGCTGATCGACAAGGCGGCGCTCTCTCGCATGGTCACCAAGCTCGAGGAACTCGGCCTGGTCACCCGCGAAGTGGATCCGGACGACCGTCGGGTCTCGCTGCTGCTGCCCACCGAGCTGGCGGTGACCCGGCGGCGCGAATGGCTGCACAACTGGCGGCTGGACCTCAGGGCCCGCATGGAGCAATGGAGCGATGACGACCTCGGCGCGCTGACCACGCTGATCGGCCGCTTGAACCTGGACTTCGACTCCGCCTAGATTCCGGACGCCGCCGGAATAGCCGCGAACTTCGACACATATCGAAGTCCGCGGCTCCTTTCGTTTATGGATCCGGACAAGAAAATCGAAGCTGCGCCGAAATGTCCCGGAGAACGAACGCCTGGCGCTGGCGCGTTCCATCGTGTGCGCCTATTGCAGGCAATAGCACGTCCCCAACTGGAGGGTGCGGCGCATTCACGCTAGATTTCAAGCATGGCAACACGAAGCAGCAACACCGACGCAATCGCCGCGCCACCGGACGGCCGTGGAGCCAATGGTCGAAGGCCCTGCATGAGGCTTCGGCGACCGAGCTGGTCCATCAGCAGATTGCCCAGCTGGCCGCCACGCTGATGCCGAAGGACCTGAAGAACCCTGAATGGTGGGCCCAGAGTGTCGCGGTGGCCTTCGAACAGGAAATCGGCCGCCGAGTTCCCGGCCAGGCCCAGGATGGAAGCTTCCAGGGATCGACCACCGCGACGCTCCCGACGACGCTGGACGGCGCGCTGGAACGCTGGCTGCAGGCGGTTTCCGGCTTGGCCGAATTCAATGGGCAGACGCTGGCCGAGGACCCTGCGCTCAGCTCCAGCGAACGTTGGCGCTACTGGCGGGCGAGTTTCAGCGACGGCACCAAGACCCAAGTAGACATTGGGCTCAAGGGCGAAAAAGCAAGCATTGCCGTAAACGTTACTAAGGCTGGGAACCCCGAGATGGTGTCGGAGTGGAAGTCCTTTTGGCGACAAATTTTGGCTCGCACCAAGGGATAGGGAGCGATTTAAGGCACATTCCCCGGCGCTCTCTAGGCAATATGACCAACCGTTAACGTCACAAGTAGGTCATGATCGAGCGAAGCTGTCACAATATTTATCTGGTAGATGTCTCGCGCGGCATTTTCCTGCGCCCGCCACCCGCGGTGTCGGCGGTGCTTCGGACAAGCGCGCGAGCCACAGCTTTCAACAGGTGGAGTGAGTGCCCATGGGCCTAATTGTGCAAAAGTTCGGCGGTTCGTCCGTATCGGATGCCGAAGGCATCAAACGCGTCGCGCGCCGAATTATTGACACCAAGAACCAGGGCCACGAAGTGGTCGTGGTGGTTTCCGCAATGGGCGACACCACCGACGACCTGCTGGACCTTGCCGGCCAGCTGACCGACGAGGCGCCCGCCCGCGAAATGGATATGCTCCTATCCGCCGGCGAACGCATCTCCATGTCCCTGCTGGCCATGGCGATCGACCAGTTCGGCGAACGCGCGGCCTCCTTCACCGGTTCCCAGGCCGGCCTGATCACCGACTCGACCCACGGCAAGGCCCGCATCATGGAGGTCTCGCCGCAGCGCGTGCGCCGCGCCATCGACCGCGGATTCATCGCCATCGTCGCCGGGTTCCAGGGCATGAGCAAGGAATCGAAGAACATCACCACGATGGGCCGCGGCGGCTCCGACACCACCGCGGTGGCGCTGGCCGCAGCGCTCGGCGCCAACGTCTGCGAGATCTACACCGATGTGGACGGCGTCTACACCGCCGACCCCCGAGTGGTTCCTTCCGCAACCAAGATCGAGCAGATCACCAGCGAAGAAATGCTGGAGATGGCGGCCAGCGGCTCCAAAATCCTGCACCTGCGCTGCGTGGAATACGCCCGCCGCTTCGGAGTGCCGCTGCATGTGCGCTCCTCCTTCAGCACCAACGAGGGCACCTGGGTGCTCCCGGACCCCAACGACAAGATCAAGATTCAAGAGGGAGAACCCTTGGAACAGCCAATCATCTCCGGTGTTGCCCACGACCATTCCGAGGCGAAGGTCACCGTCATCGGTGTCCCCGACATCCCGGGCAAGGCCGCGCAGATCTTCGGCGTGATCGCCGCGGCCCAGGCCAACATCGACATGATAGTGCAGAACATCTCGACCCGCGGCTCGGGCAAGACCGACATCTCCTTCACCCTGCCGATGACCGAGACCAAGCATGTGCTGGACGCGCTGAACACCGCCAAGGGCGAGATCGGCTTCGAGGACATCGAGCACAACGACGAGGTCGGCAAGCTGTCGCTGATCGGCGCCGGCATGCGCTCGAACCCGGGCGTCTCCTTCACCTTCTTCGAGGCACTGCACCAGGCCGGAGTGAACGTGGACATGATCTCCACCTCCGAGATCCGCATTTCCGTGGTGACCGACGCCGACAAGCTCAACGACGCGGTGCGCGCCATCCACACCGCGTTCAACCTGGACACCGAGGTGGAAGCCACCGTGTACGGCGGCACCGGCCGCTAGGCTCGCCATCCGCTGGATCCGCAGGCGGCCAGGCACTTCGGTGCCCGGCCGCCTGCGGCGTTAACGCGCCGGCGGGCTTTGCGGGGCCGGACGCGGCGCTGTCATGCTGGGTGCATGAGCAAACCCCTTTTCCTCGCCGCCGCTCCGCCGGAGAATCTTCCCGTGCCGCCCCGCGTGCTCCAGGCTGCCAGGGGCGAGGCGGTCCACGGGGTCTGGCTCAACGCGCTGGGCGGGGTGACCTACCGCCTCGGCGAAGGACCGGCGCAGCGTTTCGCGAAGTGGTCCCCGTACACGGCCTCTGCCAACGGGGCGGGCCGCGGCGCGGCCGATGAGCTCGACCTGCGACTCGAGGCCGAGCGCCTGCGCTGGGCCGCGGACTACCTGGCCGTGCCGCGGGTGCTGTCGCTGGAGGAGTTCGACGACGGCCAGCTCATGGTCACCGCCGCGCTGCCCGGCCAGAACCTGGTGTCCGATGTCGGCAAGGCCGAACCGAAGCTGGCGGCCCGCGCACTGGGCCGCGGGCTGCGCCGGCTGCACGAGGCGCTGCCGGTCGAGCGCTGCCCGTTCCGCTGGGACGTGGCCACCCGCGCGGGCTGGCTCGCAGGCGAGCTGCGCGAGCGTTTCCTCACCGAGGCGCCCGAGGAGGACCTGGTGGTCTGCCACGGGGATGCCTGCGCGCCGAACACCTTGGTCGGCCCCGGGTACGAGGTCACCGGGCACGTGGACTTCGGCGAGCTGGGCGTGGGCGACCGCTGGGCCGATCTGGCGGTGGCCGCATGGAGCACCGAATGGAACTTCGGGGCAGGGGTCCAGTCCGAGGTGTACGCCGGCTACGGCATCGAGCCCGATGAACGGAAGATCGACTTCTACCGCCGTCTCTGGGACGCCACCTAACGCGAGATATAGCGGTGCTCGGGGCGGCCGCGCGTCCCGTAGCCCAGCTGCAGCTCCAGCGCCTCGTTGGCGACCAGCGCCGCGAGGTAGCGCTGCGCGGTGGCCCGCGCGACGCCCACCGCCTCAGCCACTTCGGCGACGCTCATCGGCTGCGCCGACTGCTTCACGCAGGCCAGCACCGCCTGCTCGGTGGGCGCGGCGCTCGCGCCCGCGGCGGCCGCGTCGTCCACCCCCTGCAGCGTCTTGTAGAGCCGGTCGATGCCCTGCTGGTCCAGCTGCCCGGCGCCTTCCAGCTGCCGGCGGTAGCGGGCCCAGCCCTTGAGCTTGGAGGACAGCGTCTTGGCGCCGAAGGGCTTGATGATGAAGGACAGCGCCCCGCGCGAGATCGCCTGGGAGATGTTCTCCGGCTCGGTCGCCGCAGAGATCATGATCGCGTCCACGCCCAGGGCTGGCAGCAGTTCCAGCCCGCTGACATGCGGCAGGTACAGGTCCAGCAGGACCAGGTCCGGCTTCTGCGCGGCGACGACCTTGGGCACCACCCGCGGATCCTGCACCGGTTCCAGCGCCTGGAATCCGGGCAGCGCGTTGACCATCTCCGCGTGCAGCGCGCCGACGCGGAAGTCGTCGTCGACGATCAGCACTCGGTAGTTTCCCGTGGTTTTGCCGCTCATGGGCGCTGTCCTTCCGTTGGGGTTTCGGTGGGGGTTCGGGGTTCGGCGAGCGCCGCGGGCAGCCGGGCAGCCAGGACCGCCCCGCCGTCGGCGCCTCCGGGGTCTGCCACCCAGACGTCCCCGCTGCGCGACTGGGCCAGCCGGCGGATCAGCGGCAGCCCCACCCCGGCGCCGTGCTCGCCGCCCAGGGCGGAGCCGGTGGAGACCTCGGGCGAGAAGATGTCCAGGCCGGTGGTGATGCCCGGCCCGGAGTCCGCCACGGCCAGGTGCAAGGTGGTTCCCTCGGAGAGCAGGTCCACCTCCACCCAGGGTTCCCCGGCGCCGCGCAGCGCGGCGGTGAAGGCGTTGTCCAGCAGGTTGCCGAGCACCGCGGTGGCGTCCTGCGCGTCATGGGCGGAGGCGATCTGCCCGAAGAGCATCGACTGCGGCGAGACGCGCAGCTCGATGCCCTGCTCGTGGGCGCGCACCGCCTTGGCGGAGATGAATGCCGACAGGTAGGCGTCCTGCACTGCCTGAAGCCCGGGGACCTGGGCGATCTTCGGCCCGGTCTCCATGACTTCCTGCAGATACTGCTCGGCCTGCTCGATCTTGCCCAGGTTGATCAGCCCCAGCACTGCATGCATGCGGTTGGCGAATTCGTGGCGCTGGGCGCGCAGCGCATCGGCCATGTCCTGCACCGCGTCAAGCTTGGTGCCCAGCGCCTCGACGGTGGTCACGTCGTGGAACAGCACCACCTGCCCGAGATCCACGCCGTCGCGGTTCACGTCCGTGACGCGGGCGATCAGCGAATTCCCGTTCGCGTTCAACCGCAGCGGCGCCTTGTCGTGCTCGCGGATGGCGCGCACCAGGGCCGCATCAAGCCCGGCCGACGCGTAGTGGCGCCCCACGACGTCCTGCAGCTCCGTGCGGTGCGGCAGGCCCAGCAGCTGTCGGGCCGCCTTGTTGCGCACCGTGATCCGGTTGTCCACGCCGATGCCCATGACGCCTTCGGTCACGCCGTAGAGCACCGCCTGCTGGTCGCGGACCAGCTGCGCGATCTCCGAGGGTTCCAGGCCCAGGGTCTGCCGCTTGAGCTTGCGCACCGTGTAGCGTCCGGCGAGCACCGCCAGCGCGGCGGCCAGCAGGGCGAACAGCGCGATCCAGCTGAAGGACTGCGCCAGCGCCCCGGTCAGCGAATCGGTGGTCACGCCAACCGATACCTCGCCTATGACCATGCCGGAAGAGGAATATATCGGGACCTTGGCGCGCACCGACTCGCCCAGGGTGCCGTGCTCGCGCGAAACGTCCTCGATACCAGCCAAGGCCACCGGCTCGGTGGAGACCTTCAGCCCCAGTTCAGCGGGGTTCGGATGGCTCAGGCGCAGGCCGCGGTCCTCGGTGATCACGACGAAGTATGCATCTCCGCGGTTCACGATCGCCTGGGCCGTCTCCTGCAGCGGGCCGGTCCTCAGCGCTTGGACATCGAGCCGGTCCTGGGCCGCGTAGCGCTCGACCTCCTGGACCACCGAGGGCATGACTGCCACCGAACGCGCGATGGTCAGCGAGCGGTCCTCGGCCCGGTTGAACACCTGGTTGTAGCTGGCGTAGAGCGTTCCCGCCGTGACCAGCACGATCAGGAAGCCGACCACGATGAACTGCAGCCGCATGATGCGCGAGGCGAAGTGCCGGGTTCCGGGTCGGGAGGAATGCATGGCACCAAGCATATCCACCGGAGTGCGCCCGAGTGAGTTTTATGAGCAAAAAGATTCCAATGACCTAAAGGGGGCAGTAATCAGCACAAGCCCCGCAACGTGAGCGCCGACACGTAGCGTGGAAGGGATTCCTCATTCCACCGGATGCCACGCCGATGTGGCACCACAGATCCAAGGAGGTCGGGGCAATGCTCGTTGCACTCGGATTCCTCATGGTCATCACCTTCATGGTCCTGATCATGACCAAACGCATGACCCCGCTGCTGGCGCTGATCATCGTCCCGACCGCGTTCGGCCTGTTCGCCGGCGCCGGCTTCGGCCTGGGCGACATGATCATGGACGCCATCAAGTCGATGTCCGGCACCGCGGCGCTGCTGATGTTCGCCATCATGTACTTCGGCCTGATGATCGACGTCGGGCTCTTCGACCGGCTGGTCGCCGGCATCCAGAAGCTGGTCGGCAACGACCCGGCCAAGGTCGTCGTGGGCACCGCCCTGCTGACCGCGGTGATCTCGCTGGACGGCGACGGCTCCACCACCTTCATCGTGGTGACCGCGGCCTTGTTGCCGATCTACCAGCGCCTGGGCCTGAGCCCTGTTGTGCTGACCTGCGTGGCTGGCCTGACCAACGGCACGCTGAACATCGTCCCGTGGGGCGGTCCGACCGCCCGCGCCGCCGCGGCGCTGGGGGTCGAGGCCTCCGACGTGTTCGTCCCGATGCTCCCGTCGCTGGGCATCGCCCTGGTGGTCATCGGCATCTTCGCCTGGCAGATGGGCATCGCCGAGCGCCGCCGCATGCAGCGCGAGCATCCCGAGCTGTGGGGCACCTCGTTCGGCGGCGGCAACCTCACCGGCGGCCAGGGCGGTTCCGGCAAGGGCGGCAAGACCCCGGGCGGCGTGTCCGGTTCCCCGATCGCCGTGCTGGAAGCCGTAGCCACCAAGGGCGACGGCACCGAAACCGCGACCATGGACGGCACCGTGCTGGATCCGAACCGCGAAACCCTGCGCCCGAAGCTGTTCTTCTTCAACCTCGCGCTGACCGTTGCCATCATGGTGCTGCTGGTCGTGGACGTGCTGCCGCTGTCCTACCTGTTCATGATCGGCACCGCCATCGCACTGGTGGTCAACTTCCCGAAGGTCTCCGACCAGGTCAAGATGATCGCCTCGCACTCCAGCGAGATTATCGCGGTAGTCTCCATGGTGCTCGGGGCCGCGGTGCTCACCGGCGTGCTGTCCGGCACCGGCATGGTCGACGCGATGAGCCAGTGGCTGGTGACGATCATCCCTGATTCGCTGGGCCAGTACATGGCGGTGATCACCGGCCTGATCTCCATCCCGGCAACCTTCTTCATGAGCAACGACGCCTTCTACTTCGGCATCCTGCCGGTGCTCACCGAGGCCGGCGCGCACTTCGGAGTTCCGGCGGTGGACATGGCCCGCGCCTCCATCACCGGCCAGCCGGTGCACATGCAGTCCCCGCTCGTCCCGGCAATCCTCCTGCTGGTCTCCCTGGCCCGCGTGGACTTGGGCGACCACCACAAGAAGGTGTTGTGGCGTGCACTGGTGGTCAGCCTGGTCATGCTCGCCTCCGGCGTGCTGTTCGGCGCGATCGCCATGGGCTAGGCGCCTGGCGGATCTGCCCCCGGCATCCGCCGCCACCTGCGGCCCGCCCCTCCACCCGATCGGTGGCGGTGCGGGCCGCAGCTTTTTGCCGTCAGCTGCGCGGATACCACGGCGGCAGGTAGTCCCAGGGCGGGTCCTCGCCGACGCGGCCGTCCAGCGCCTCGCGCAGCAGGTCCGCATGGCCGGCATGCCTGCCGTATTCCTCGATCACGTCGCACACCAGCCGACGGATGCTGGGGTGTTCGCCGCCGAAATCCAGCGCGCTGGGCTTCTCCAGCGCCCCGGGTTCCAGCAGTTCGAGCTGGATCTCCCGGCTGGCGGCCACGGCGCGGTCGTAGATCCGGTAGACCGCAGCGGGATCCTCGCCAACGACCTGGAACTGGTCGGTCCCGTCCGCGGTCAGCGCCAGCAGCGTTTCGGGCTTGCGCCGGGCGATCAGCCAGATGAACTTCTCGTCCTCCACGGCGGCCAGGTGCTGCAGCAGCCCGCCCAGGCTCAGCGCGCTGGACGCAAGCCTGAAGCGCAGCTGCTCGATGCCCAGCCCGTCGGCCTTGTAGCGGAAGGTCGCGCGCAGCCGGTCAAGCATGCCGGACAGGTGCTGCGCTTCCGTGCCGGCCAGCGGCGGCTCCCATAATGGTTCCTTCATCGTGCGGCCTCCTGGGTTTTTGGTGTTCCTGCCTTGCAGTATGCGCAGCCGCGGCGCCGTCCGCCAGCCTCCCCCGGCGTTTGGGGGAGGTGTGAACTGGCGTACCAAAGGTGGAGTTGCCGCGCGCGAGACCGGATAATTGAGCCATGCCCCAAACCCTTGACGTCCTTGCTCCCGCCGACTGGCTGTCCCGGGCGGCCGCGCACGAGCAGCGCGCCCGCGCCTTCGGCGAGCCCTTCGTGGCCCGCAGGATGAAGGGGCACAAGCACCCCATCGAGGACTTCCTGTTCACCTACTACACGCAGAAGCCCGGCCAGCTCTACCGCTGGCATCCCGGGATGGATGTGGTGCTTTCCGGGCCCGAGGCCGCGCAGCGCGAGAGCTGGAAGTTCTATCGGCCGGTGGACACCGCCGCCGGACCCGGCTGGGCTTTGGATGCCGAGGCCTTCGGCCAGGCCCGCACCGAGGCCATCCGGTTCGCCCGCATCATCCTCGCCGGTACCGCGCAGCGTCCGGGCAATTTCGCCTGCTTCGGCCTGCACGAGTGGGCCATGGCCTACAAGTCCGAGGTCAACGGCATCCGCCACGAGTACCTGCCCTTGCGGCTGGGCGCCGCCGGCACGGACGAGGTGGTCGAATCGCACCGGATCCGCTGCACGCATTTCGACGCGTTCCGCTTCTACACCCCGCAGGCCGCGCCGCTCAACGAGCTGCAGCCGACCCGTGATACCCAGCGCGACCTGGAGCAGCCCGGCTGCCTGCACGCGAACATGGACCTGTACAAGTGGGCGTACAAGCTCACGCCCGCGGTGCCCAGCGACCTGGTAATGGACTGCTTCGAGCTGGCGTGGGACATCCGCACCATGGACATGCAGGCCTCCCCCTACGACCTGGGCGACTGGGGCCATGAGCCGATCCGCATCGAAACCCCGGAGGGCAAGGCCGAGTACGTGCGCCTGCAGAAGGACTTCGCGCAGCGGGCCGAGGTGCTGCGCGCCCGGCTGCTGGAGGTGGCCAATGCCCTGGTGCTGCCCGAATAAACGGACCGATCGGCCCTGCGGCCACGACCTCTGGCAATGTGCGCAGCTGGCGTGCAGAATGAGCCCATGGATGATGCGCAGACGCTGAAACGCCAGCCTCCGCTGGCCTCCGGGTTGTTGATTGCGGCCGCGGCGCTCGCCGCCGGAATTGCGCTGGCCAGCTGTTCCGCGGCAGAACCCCAGGCTTCCCCGACGGACCTGGAGATCGTGGTCCGCAATGACGGCGCGACGGTATCCGGCGAATACCGGCTGCGGTGCCAGGGCGAGCAGGTCGGCGCGGGCAGCACCCTGCCCACCGCCGAGGCGGCCTGCGCGCTGCTCGCTTCCAACCCCGCCGTGCTCTCCCCCGCGGCCAACCAGAACCGGATCTGCACCGAGATCTACGGAGGCCCCGACACCGCGCAGATCACCGGGACGCTGGCCGGGCGCAGCGTGAGCGTCTCCTTCGACCGGCACAACGGCTGCGCCATCGACGACTGGGCTGCCGCGGCCCCGCTGCTGGGCGACGGCGCGTTAAACAGCAACTAAAATCCCTGATCCTGCGGGGCTGAGAACTAGAATAGGAAGACTATGGAGTTTTTCCTGCTGGTCATTGCACTGTTGTTCGCCACGATCCTGATCGTGGGTATTGGCGAGCGGATCAAGCTCCCCTATCCCATCCTGATGCTGATCTTCGCGACGCTGGCGGGCTTTTTGCCCTTCATGCCGGAGATGCACATCGATCCGGAGCTGATCCTGCCGATCTTCCTGCCGCCGTTGCTCTTCGCCACGGCGCAGCGCAGCAGCTGGTCGGTGTTCCGGTTCCGCTGGAAGGCGCTGATCCGCCTTGCCGTGATCCTCATCGTGGTCACCGCCGGGCTGGTCGCCGCTGCGGCCTGGGCCTTCGCCCCCATCGCCTCGATTCCGCTGGCGCTGGCGCTTGGCGCCGTGGTCGCCCCGCCCGACCCGGTGGCGGTGGACGCGATTGCCACCAAGGTGAAGATGCCGCGGCGGCTGACCTCGCTGCTGGAAACCGAGGGCCTGTTCAACGACGCGATGGCCATCGTGATCTTCCAGCTCGCGGTGCAGGCCACCGAGAACCAGTCCGAGGTCGGGCTGGAAATCATCCCGCAGTTCCTGCTCGGCGCGGCCGGCGCGGTGGTCCTGGGTCTGGCCATGGGCTGGCTGATTGGCGCGCTGAACCGCTTCGTGCCGAACCTCGCGGCCCGTTGCGCCGCGACCCTGGTGGCCCCCTACGCGGTCTACATGCTGGCCGAGGAGGTGCACGTCTCGGGTGTCATCGCCGTGGTGGTGACCGCGCTGGAAATGGTGCGCCGCGACCGCCCGCAGGATTCGCAGGAGCGGCTGACCCGCCACGCCTTCTGGGAGGTGCTGGAGATGCTGGCCACCGGCCTGGCCTTCGGCCTGATGGGCATCGAGATGAACTCGGTGATCCAGGAGGAGGGCAGCAACCTGCTGGGCTTCATCCCGGGCATTATCGCGATCTGCGTGGTCGTGATCGGCGTGCGCGCCGTGTGGATGTTCGCCACCTACTACCTGCCCAACCGCAAGAACCCCAAGATCTCCGCCGCCAAGGACACGCTGGTGCTCACCTGGTGCGGCATGCGCGGGCTGGCCACGCTTGCCCTGGCGCTGGCGCTGCCCAAGGTCACCGCCGACGGCGCGCCGATCGAGGGACGCAACTTCGTGGTGGTCGCCGCGTGCTCGGTGCTGCTGATGACCCTGGTGATCCCTGGGCTGACGCTGCCGGCGCTGATGCGTGTGCTGAAGCTGCGCGGCAATGAGCAGGACACCAAGCGGGCGCGCCGCGCGCTGGCCCGCCGGGCCGAGGCAGTGGCCATTGCGACGCTGAAGAAGAACGTGGAGCTGCAGGATTTGCCGGAGAACTACCAGCAGGCGGTGCGCCGGCGCATGAATTCGCTGCACACCATCCTGGCCACCGACCCGGACCCGCACGATGCGATCACCGACGAGAAGTACACGCAGATCCGCGCGGTGATCGCCAAGGCCGACGCCATCCAGGGCATCGCGCTGCAGGCTGCACGTGCCGAGCTGCTCAAGGCGCGGCGCGAGCCGAATGTCGATCCGCATCTGGTCGATGAGATCATGGGCCGATTGGACCGGCGCACCGCGACGCTGGACCGCTAGCGGGACTTCAGGCCGCGCTGCGCTGCAGCTTGACGATGACCTCGTAGTGCTCGGTCTGCGGGAACATGTCCATGACGCGGGCCAGCTGCGGGGTGAACTTGTCCAGGCGCTTGAGGTCGCGGGCCAGCGATTCGGCGTTGCAGCTGGAATAGACCAGGTGCTCGACGTCCGAATCGTTCAGCCAGGCGGCCAGCTCGGCGGAGATGCCGCGGCGCGGAGGATTCACGATGACCGCGTCAGGGGCCCATCCCGCGCCCAGCGCGTACTCGGTGGCGTCGCCGGCGATGAATTCCACGCCCTCCAGGCCCAGGTTGCGGGCACTGGTGGCGGCGGCTTCGACTGCCTCGGTGCTGGTCTCGATGCCGTGCACGGTGCGGCCTTCGCCGGCGCAGTGCAGGGCGAAGCCGCCCACGCCGCTGTACAGGTCCCAGATGCTTTCCGGATCCACGTCGTTGATCCACTGGCGGGCCTGGCGGTAGAGCGCCGCCGCGATGTGGGTGTTGGTCTGGAAGAAGCCCTGCGGGCGCAGGTGCATGGGGATGCCGTTGAGCTCGAATTGCAGTGTGGTGCGGCGCGTGAGGATGATCTCCTCCTGCCCTTCGAGCACCGCCTTGTGCTCGGGCAGGAAATTCACCGACACCACCGAGCCCGGGGGCATCTTCTCCACGAACTGCGGCAGCGAGTTGCGCAGGGCCACGAAGTGCTTTTTGGTGCGCAGCACCCAGCGGACCATGATCGCCCCGGTATCCGAGAGGGTCAGGATCACGTGCTTCAATTCGCCCTTGCGCTTGGGAACGTCATAGGGGATCAGCTTCAGCTCGTGGATGAAGCGTTCGATGACCGGGAACATGGCCCGCAGGGCGGGATCGATGACACCGCAGTTTCTCAGGTCAACACCGTGGCCATCGGCGTCGAGGATGCCGATGGTGGGGTTGTCCGTGGTGCCGGAGATGACCATCTTGGCCTTGTTCCTGAAACCCTGCTCGGGGCTCGCCTGGGCAGGCAGGAAGGTCAGCTGCCCGAAATCCGAGAGCAGCTCCTGGCAGCGGTCCACCTTCGACTGCAGCTGTCGGTCGTAGGGCACCGTCATCAGGGTGCAGGAGCGGCAGCGGTCGGCGGAGAAATAAAGGCATTCCATGGTGCCTACGATTTTAGCGAAGAACCCGGGGGCGGAACGCCAAGAGTTCTCGACGCGGATTGCCCGCAAATTTTCAGCTTCGAGCGCTAAGCTCAATTGCAGATCACGTAAGTTACCGAGCAGTGTTCAACGCCGCGTTGCGGCTGCGAACGAGGTTTGCGGACCGCGAAAGGAACGATGGCACCTCGTACCGGATTCACCACGACCCGTCGCGGTGTTGCGTTGCTGGCTCTTCCGCTGGCCGCCGTCATCGGCGCCTGCACCGCGTGCGGGCCAGCGGCGCCGCAGGCCGAAAGCGTCCAGTCCAGCCCGTCGCCCTCCGCTGAAAAACCTGCTTCCCCGGCGTCCTCCGCGCCCCCGGCTCCGGCCACGACGCAGGCGAAAGCCGAAGCGAAGAAGTCCGCCGCCGGCGCCGAATCGGTGGAACCCACGGCAGCCCCGAAAACCACTGCCCCGGTTGCCCCTGCTGCGCCCACGGCGAGCGTTGCGCCGCTGTCCTCCGGCGCGGTGGCGGGGGCGACGCTCAGCGCGCTGCCGACTGCGGCCGCCAGCCTCTCAAAGCAGACCTCGGCGCTGTACCGCGCGATCGAGGACGGCAAGCCGGATGCGGTGCGCAAGGCAGTCAAGGCCGGAGCGGATCTGCACGCCAAGGATTCCTCCGGGCGCACGCCGCTGATGCGCGCGGTGATCGTGGGAAATGCAGCCATTTGCAAGCACCTGCTGGATGCGGGCTCGGACCCGAACGCCAAGGACGATTACCAGGAGTCGCCATTCCTGCGGGCCAGCGCCTCGGGCATGGTCAGCACGCTGAGCGCATTCCTGGACAAGGGCGCCGACACCCGCTCGACCAACCGCGTGGGCGGCACCGCGTTGTCGGTGGCCGCCGAGAACGGTCAGGTCGGTTCCGTGCGGGCGCTGCTGAAGACCGACATTCCCGTCGACCACGTCAACGACCTGGGCTGGACGGCGCTGCACGAAACCATCGTGCTGGGCCAGGGAACCACGAATTCCATCACCATCGCCCGCTTGCTGGTGACCCACGGAGCGAATCCGACGCTGAAGGACCAGACCGGATCGGATGCCTTCACGCTGGCCAAGGAACGCCAGCAGACGCAGATGCTGAACATGCTCGTCGCGGCCAGCAGCTAGTAGAGCGCGTCGAGGTAGAACCAGGCCCCGTTCTCGCGCACGAACGTGCTCACCTCATGCTGGCTTCCGCGCTGCCCGTCCTGGGAATAGTGCGCGGTGAACTCCACGACCCCGCGGGACGCCTGGGCCCCACCGGAGCGGGTCTTCACGATGTCGAGCCCTTCCCAGTGCAGGTCCTCGTCCAGCAGCAGCTCTGCCGGCCGGGTGGTTTCATGCCAGGACTGCAGCAGGTAATCGGCCAGGCCCAGCACGAAGGCGCTGTAGCGCGAGCGCATCAGCTGCTCGGCGGTCGCCGGCAGCACCTGCCCCGAGGCCCGGTGCTCGTGGAACGGCTGGCAGCATTGCGCATAGCTGGCCTGGTCCGCGTCGCTGGCCTGGTCCGCGTCGAGCGCTCGGCAGGGGCAGGGGTTGTCGGCTGTGATTTCCATCCGTCCAGCTTACGCGCGGCACCCGGAAATCGGTTCATGAGCCTAAAATCACATGGCGAATAACTAGGAGAAACAGTTCTAGGCCTGCACTGGCCGGTTTTACCCGTCACATTCCCGCTAGACTGGGTAGGCAAGCTCGCGGAGCGCCAAATCCCCTTGGTGTGAGACGGCACGTCTCCGTGTGGCATTTAACCCCTTCGCGCACAGGAGATACGCCGGATGCCCCGCATCGTTGTAGATGTCATGCTCAAGCCAGAAATCCTTGACCCCCAGGGTAAGGCCATTGCGGGAGCACTGCCCCGCCTGGGATTCAACTCCTTCGAGGCCGTCCGTCAGGGCAAGCGCTTTGAACTCACCGTAGACGGCGAGGTGACCGACGCAATCCTGGCCCAGGCCCGCGAGGCCGCCGAGACCCTGCTGTCCAACCCGGTCATCGAAGATGTTGTCAACGTCGAGGTCGTTGCGGACTAATGAGCACCGAACTTCCCCTGATTGGCGACTACTCGACGCCAACCGCTGAACTGTCGGGCGCCCGCATCGGCGTGGTGACCTTCCCGGGCACCCTCGACGACCGCGACGCAGCACGTGCAGTGCGCGCCGCCGGCGCCCAGGCAGTGTCCCTGTGGCACGCCGACACCGACCTGCAGGACGTCGACGCCGTGGTGATCCCCGGCGGCTTCTCCTACGGCGACTACCTGCGCGCAGGCGCCATCTCCCGCTTCGCCCCGATGATGGGCAAGATCGTGGACGCCGCGAACTCGGACGCCAAGCTGCCCGTGCTGGGCATCTGCAACGGCTTCCAGATCCTCACCGAGGCGCACCTGCTGCCCGGCTCGATGATCAAGAACGACCACCTGAAGTTCATCTGCCGCGACCAGGTGCTGCGCGTGGAGAACAACCAGACCGCCTGGACCAACGGCTACGAAGCCGGCCAGGAGATCACCATCGTCCTGAAGAACCAGGACGGCCAGTACGTCGCCGACGAGAAGACCCTGGACATGCTTCAGGGCGAAGGCCGCGTCGCATTCTCCTACGTGGGCTGGAACCCGAACGGCTCGCGCCGCTCGATCGCCGGCATCACCAACGAGGCGGGCAACGTCGTGGGCCTCATGCCGCACCCGGAGCACGCCATCGAGGCAGGCTTCGGACCGGATCACCGCGGCACCGACGGCCTGACGTTCTTCACCAGTGTTTTGACCCACCTCGTTGGAGGCAAGAAGTGAGCGAGCAGACTCAAGCATTCAACATCGACACCGTCGATAACGCGGCAGTGACCCCCGAGGTCGAGCTGCCGTGGGCCGAGCTGGGCCTGAAGGACAACGAATTCGCCGAGATCGTCAAGATCCTGGGCCGCCGCCCGACCGCGGCGGAGCTGGCGATGTACTCGGTCATGTGGTCCGAGCACTGCTCCTACAAATCCACCAAGACCCACCTGAGCCAGTTCGGCAAGAAGGTCACGCCCGAGATGAAGAAGGACCTGATGGTCGGCATGGGCGAAAACGCCGGTGTCACCGACCTCGGCGACGGCTGGGCCGTGACCTTCAAGATCGAGTCGCACAACTCCCCGTCCTACGTGGAGCCGTACCAGGGTGCCGCCACCGGCATCGGCGGCATCGTGCGCGACATCATCTCGATGGGCGCCCGCCCGATCGCCGTGATGGATCCGCTGCGCTTCGGCGCGATCGACCACGAGGATTCGCAGCGCGTGGTGCACGGCGTGGTCTCCGGCATCGGCGGCTACGGCAACTCGCTGGGCCTGCCGAACATCGGCGGCGAGACCGTGTTCGACCCGATCTACCAGGGCAACCCTCTGGTCAATGCGCTGGCAGTCGGCGCGCTGCGCCATGAGGACCTGCGCCTGGCCAACGCCTCCGGCGTGGGCAACAAGGTGGTGCTCTTCGGCGCCCGCACCGGCGGCGACGGCATCGGCGGCGCCTCGGTGCTGGCCAGCGAGTCCTTCGACGACACCAAGCCGTCCAAGCGCCCTGCAGTGCAGGTCGGCGACCCGTTCGCCGAGAAGGTGCTCATCGAGTGCTGCCTGGAGCTGTTCAAGGCCTCGCTGGTCGAGGGCATCCAGGACCTGGGTGCCGCGGGCATCTCCTGCGCCACCTCGGAACTGGCGGCCAACGGCGACGGCGGCATGAACGTCGAGCTGACCAACGTGCTGCTGCGCGACTCCACCCTGACCCCGGGCGAGATCCTGATGTCCGAGTCGCAGGAACGCATGATGGCAGTGGTTTCCCCGCAGAACGTGGAAGCCTTCGAAGCCGTCATGGCCAAGTGGAACGTCGAGTACTCCTGGCTGGGCGAGGTGACCGACGACAACCGCCTGACCATCACCTGGAACGGCGAGGTCATCGTCGACGTGGACCCGAGCACCGTTGCGGTGGACGGCCCGGAATACAACCGCCCGTACGCCCGCCCGGAATGGCAGGATGCCCTGCAGGCCGACACCTTCCGTTCCTCGGAGGCCGGGAAGAACCTTCCGGCATCCGGCGAAGAACTCAAGGCCGCCGTGCTGGAGCTGATCGCCAGCCCGAACATGTGCGACAAATCCTGGATCACCCGCCAGTACGACCGCTACGTGGGCGGCAACACCGCCCTGGCCTCCCCGGATGATGCAGGCGTGGTCCGCATCGACGAGGAAACCGGCCTGGGTGTGGCCATCGCCACCGACGCCAACGGCCGCTACACCTACCTGGACCCGTACGCCGGCGCCCAGCTGGCGCTGGCCGAGTCCTACCGCAACGTCGCCACCTCCGGCGCCATCCCCGCGGCCGTCTCCGACTGCCTGAACTACGGCTCCCCCGAGGATCCGGACGTCATGTGGCAGCTGGCAGAGGGCATCCGCGGCCTGTCGGACGCCTGCATGGAGCTGGGTGTCCCGGTCACCGGCGGCAACGTCTCGCTGTACAACCAGACCGGCGACAAGGCCATCCACCCGACCCCGGTGGTTGCGACCCTGGGCAAGCTGGACGACGTCGCCCGCCGCACCCCGTCGGGCTGGCGCGAAGAGGCCGACGGCCAGGCCATCTACCTGATCGGCACCACCAAAGATGAACTGGACGGCTCCGAGTTCGCCAACCTGCGCGGACACCTCGGCGGCCTGCCGCCGAAGGTCGACCTGGCAGCCGAGAAGGCGCTGGGCGCGATCCTGATCAACGCCAGCCGCGACGGCATGATCGACTCGGCGCACGACCTCTCGGAGGGCGGCCTGGCCGCCGCGCTGTCCGAGATGGTGCTGCGCTACGGCGTCGGCGCCCGCGTGGCACTTGATGAGATCAAGTCCCGCGACGGCATCGACGCGTTCACCGCGCTGTTCTCCGAGTCGCAGGCCCGCGCCCTGGTGGCCGTGCCGCGCAGCGAAGAGGTCCGCTTCAACGACATGACCAGCGCCCGCGGCGTCACCGTGGCCCGCCTGGGTGTCGTCGACGCGCAGTCCGGCGCCCTGGAGGTCCAGGGCGAGTTCACCGTTTCGGTGGACGACCTGCGCGAAGCCCACGAAGGCACCATGGAAAAGTACTTCGGCTAGCCCCGACCGTACTGCCGCGCCACGGCGGCCGCTCCCACTTCGGGAGCGGCCGCCGTCGCGCATTTCCGGGCCGCCGCGCACCATCTCGTCTCCTATAGTTGACACGTCAACAAGTTTGATGCATGATTGGGCTATCAACCTATTTCGGAAACGGGGACTGCAGATGAACGCCATCGAGAACATCGAATTCGGCATCGACACCTTCGGCGACGTGCCCAGCGGGCCGTCGGGCGAGCTGGTATCGCATGCCCAAGCCATCCGCGCCACGGTGCAGGAAGCCGTGGTCGCAGACCAGGCCGGCGTGGACGTGATCGCCGTGGGCGAGCACCACCGCCCTGAGTACGCCATCTCCAGCCCCGAAACCGTCCTGGCAGGCATCGCGACAGCCACCGAGAACATCCGCCTCAGCTCCGGGGTCACGGTGCTCTCCTCCGACGACCCGGTGCGCGTCTTCCAGCGCTTCGCCACGGTCGACGCCCTGTCCAACGGGCGCGCCGAAGTCATGCTGGGCCGTGGATCGTTCACCGAGTCCTTCCCGCTCTTCGGCTACGACATGGCCGACTACGAAATCCTCTTCGACGAGAAGATCAACCTGTTCAACGAGCTGCTGGGCGAGAAGCCGGTGACCTGGAACGGCACCACTCGCGCCGCGCTGCAGGACGTGGAGGTCTTCCCGAAGACCGAGTCCGGGCGCCTGAAGACCTGGGTGGGCGTGGGCGGTTCGCCGCAGTCGGTAATCCGCACCGCCCACTACGGCTTCCGCATGATGCTCGCCGTGATCGGCGGCTCCCCGGAGCGCTTCGCCCCGTACGTGGACCTGTACCGCCGGGCCAACGACCAGTTCGGGCACGAGACTCTTCCGGTGGGCCTGCACTCCCCCGGCTTCGTGGCAGATACCGACGAGCTGGCCCGCGAGCTGATGTTCGACGCCTACAAGGAACAGCGTGACCGGATCGGCGCCTCGCGCGGCTGGAGCCCGATGAGCCGCAGCGAATTCGAGCATGAAGCCGCCGAAGGTTCGCTGTACATCGGCTCCCCGGAGACCGTGGCGCGCAAGATCGCCACCACCGTGCAGAGCCTGGACATCGGACGTTTCGACCTGATCTACTCGGGCGGCGCAGTGGACGCCGGCGCCCGCCTGCGGGCCGTGGAACTCTACGGCACCAAGGTCATCCCGCTGGTGCGCGAAATGCTCGCCGAGAAGCCCGCCAAGATCAACAACTAAGCAGCCTGGAGGCAGAGAACATGGAGCAGCAGACCATCGGCATCCTCGGCGCCGGCAAGATCGGCACCGTGCTCGCCCGCCGCGCGTTGGCGGCAGGCTACAAGGTACTCATCGCCGGATCCGGCGACCCGAGCGCCATCGCGCTGACCATCGAGGTGCTGACCCCGGGCGCGGTCGCCGTGGACCCTGCCACCGCCGCCGGCCAGGCCGACATCGTCATCCTCGCCCTGCCGCTGGGCAAGTACCGGAGCATCCCGGCCGCGCAGCTTCAGGGCAAGCTGGTCATCGACGCCATGAACTACTGGTGGGAGACCGACGGGATCCGCGACGACCTGAACACCCCGGGGGTTTCCACCTCCGCGCTGATCCAGGACTTCCTGCCGGGCTCGCGGCTCGTGAAGGCATTCAACCACATGGGCTACCACGACCTTGAGGACGAAGCCCGTCCAGCTGGCGCCGAACAGCGCAAGGCCATTGCGCTGGCCGGCGACCGTCCCGCGGACGTGGAGGCGACCAGCCGGATCATCGATGCCTTCGGCTTCGATCCGCTGCCGATCGGCTCGTTGGCCGAGGGCGTGCGGCTGCAGCCCGGACAGCCGGCATTCGGCGCGAACCAGAACCGCGAGCGGCTGGCCGAGCTCATCGGCCTGGCCGTCCCGGCGGCCCCGCTCCCCGGACAGTAGGCGCAGAGGGAAATGCCCGCCCCTTCAACCGAAGGGGCGGGCATTGACCTAGCAGGAAAGTTCCAGGGCCTAGATCTTCTTCACGATCGAGGACTTCAGTTCCATCTGGCCGAAGCCGTCGACCTTGGCGGCGATGTCGTGGTCTCCGGTGCCCTGCACCAGACGGATATTGCGCACCTTCGTTCCGGCCTTCAGCGCACTCTGCGCCCCCTTGACCTTCATGGTCTTGGTGATGCTGACGGTATCCCCGTCCTGCAGGACGTTTCCGACGGCGTCCTTGATGACCGCCTTGGCAGTTTCAGCCGTCTCGGCCTCGGCGTTCCATTCATGGCCGCATTCGGGGCAGACCAGCAGCGCATCCATCTGGTAGGCGTACTCGCTGGAGCAGTTCGGGCATGGCGGCAAAGTATCAGACATGGAGCTAATTTTAGTGAGCTGACCTGCTTATTGTCGACCGAATCGAATATCGGACGGAAGCGGATTCCTCTTCGCAAAGCGGGCGTTTTCCGGCTGCCGGCAGAGACCCCTGCCAGTGGGACTCGCCCTTGCCTGGCCGGTCCGATTCGCTCATACTCAGGCTAGGAGCAGTAGCCCGAACAGCGCGGGAAGGCACACCATGTCGAAGCACAAATACAACAAGTACGGCCCCCAGGTGTCCATCTCCGCCAAGGAGGGCCTGACTCTTGAGGTGCTCAAGCTTGCCGAGAAGGCCGGAGCCCAAGCCGGGCAGGCAACAGCCAAGGAACACCTGTATCAGAGCATCGCCAGGGGGTCGCTGCTGAACGAGCAGCAGACCGACGAACTGCTGGCCGCCGCCGAACGGGCCGGGGCCGCGGCGGCGCTCACCGCGGCGCGCAAGGTCCTGGACAAGACGCTGCGCACCTCATTCAGGCCGAGCCACTACGCTCCGCCGGCTCCCGGCGCGGCGTCTGACGCAGCACCCGCTGCCGCGCAGGAGACGCGGCTGTATTCCGAAACCTACGAGGAGCCGTTGGCCCGCTATTCACCGCCGGTCAGCCACGTCGGAGCCCCTCGGCACAAGATCGACCAGCATGTCCTGACCGTCACCCGGGTGCAGAAGCTCAGCGACCAGCTGGTGCGCCTCGTGGCCAGCGCACCGAAGCTCGACGGCTACCGCTCCAACGGCGCACTGGATGAATACGTCAAGGTGTATGCCGCGGATCCCGCCCTCGGGCTGGTTCCGCCCTACGACCTGAGAGAGCTTCGCCAGCGGCTGCCGCGCGAGCAGGTGCCGCGCTCGAAGTCCTACACCATCCGCTGGATCGATCCGGTGGTCGATGAGCTGGCCATCGACTTCGTGCTCCACGGCGAGCCCGGAACTGTCGGGCACTGGGCAGGCACTGTCGAACCGGGTGCGGCGCTGGTCATTTCCCCGGCGCGCAGCAAGACCTCCATCCAGCTGGGCGCCGACTACTATGTGCTGGCCGCGGATGAAGCCGGGATACCGGCGATCTCCAAGATCCTCGAAGCGCTGCCGGAGTACGCGCAGGGTGTGGCGCTGCTTGAAATTGCCGACGAAGGAGCAATGTTTGACGTGAAACATCCCCAGGGCATTGATTTACGCTGGCTTTCCCGCGACGGCGTGCCGGCAGGACGCAGCGACGTCCTGGCCGAGGCTTTCCAGACGCTGGCGGTCCCGCGCCAAGGCCTGGGTGTCGTGGCCCATGCTGAACGAAGCACCGTCAAGGCCATCAGCCGCATCTGCGAGCGCTGGAACCTGTCGAAGCGCTCCAGCCACATTTCCTCCTACTGGACGCTGCGCGAAGGACGGCTGATGCGCTGACCGCTGTGCCGGCGGCCTGCCGGCCCCGGAGAAGAATCCACGAACGCAATCCACTTCGTTTGTCTTCCCGCCAGCGCATCACGACGCAGCTCCTAATGCGGGCCGGCGAGCGCGTCCCCCGGCCACCGGCGCCGGCAGGCCCAGATTGCCGCGCAGCGTGCGGTGCTCGTAGGCGGTGCGGAAGCGTCCGCGGCGCTGCAGCTCGGGGATCACCAGCTCGACGAAATCCGCCAAGCCGTCGGGCAGGCTCGGCGGCATCAGGTTGAAGCCGTCAGCCGCCCCGGTATCCAGCCAGAGCTCGATCTCGTCGGCGATCATCTCCGGCGTTCCGACCAAGGTGCAGTGCCCTCCCCCGGCCGCCAGCAGCCCGAGCAGCTCGCGCACCGTCGGCTGGTGGATCTCGATCAACCGCAGGATCGTCGTGTAGCGTCCGGCCGGGCCGGTGAAGTCTGCGGCGGAGGGAAGTTCGGGCACCGGTGCATCCAGCTCCCAGGCGCTGGTGTCCTGCTGAACGAATAACGCCAGCTGGGCCAGTGCCTGCTCGACGGGCAGCAGGTCGTTGAGCCGGCGCTGCTTGTCCTTGGCCTCCTCCAGCGTGCGGCCCACGTAGGCGACCAGCCCCGGCATGATGGCCAGGGCCTGCGGATCGCGCCCGGCCGCGGCGGCCTGGGACCGCACGTCCTGTGCGTAGTCCAGCGCCATCTGCCGGTCGGCGGCCACCGCGTAGATCGCCTCGGCATGGGCCGCCGCGAGCTCGCGCCCCTGGGCGGAGGCCCCTGCCTGGAACAGCACCGGGGAGCCTTGCGGCCCGTCGGGGATATTCAGCGGCCCGCGCACACCGAAGTGCTCGCCCGCGTGGTCGATGGCCGACAGCTGCCGCGGGTCGGTGAACACGCCTGCGCGGTCGGCCCGCACCGCCGCTGAGGGGTAGGATCCGAACAGCCCCCGCAGCACCGTGATGAACTCGTCGGCGCGGCCGTAGCGGTAGGCATGGTCGCCCAGGGTTTCGCGCCCGTGGTTCTGCGCCTCGGTATCCCACATGCTGGTGACCACATTGGCGCCGGCCCGGCCGCCGGAGAGCCGGTCCAGGCTGGCCAGCATGCGCGCGGCGTGGAACGGGGTGTAGAAGCTGGAGGACACCGTGCAGACCAGGCCGATCCGGCTGGTGTGCTGGCTCAACGCGGACAGCAGCGTGAACGGTTCGAAGAACCAGGTCGGTCCGGCCGCCGCGGCCTCCGGGGAGACGGCCTGGCCGTCGGCCAGGAACACCGCGTCCAGCAGGCCGCGTTCGGCCAGCTGCGCCAGTTCCACGTAGTACCCGGTCTCGCCCAGCCGCTCGGCCGGGGAATCCGGCGCCCGCCAGGCCGCCTGGTGGTGCCCCGCGCCGTAGATGAACAGGTTGAACCGGGCCTGCTTCCTCGATGCGCTCATCCCTTGACCAGGCCGCCGTCGACGATCAGGTTCTGTCCGGTCACCCCGCGCGAGAGCGGCGAGGCGAAGAACAGCACCGCGTCGGCGAGCTCGGCCGGCGAGGTCACCCGGCGCAACGGGGTGCCGGAGGCGATCAGGTCGAAGACCTCTTCAGGAGTGGCGGCCGAGGCATCCGTGGTGCGCAGCAGGCCTCCGGAAACCATGTTGACGTTGATGCCTTCCGGGCCCAGGTCGTCCGCGAAGGTGCGGGTCAGCGAGAGCAGCGCCGCCTTGGTCGCGGTGTAGTCGTGGTACGGGACCACTGGGTGCTGGAACAGGTTGGTGCCGATGTTGACGATGCGTCCGAAGCCCGCCTGGCGCATGCTCGGCAGCACTGCCTGGATCGCGGCGACAGGTGCGAGCACGGAACCGGCGAACTGGGCCGTGAGCTCTTCGGCGGACAGCTCGTCTGCCTTGGAACGGGCATCTGCGTTGAAGGAGAAATCCACCAGCGCGTTGTTGACCAAGGTGGTGATCGGGCGGCCGAAGTGCTCGGCCGCGGCGGCGGCCAGGTCCTTCAGCCCGGCGGCGTCGCGCACGTCGGCCTGCAATGCCAGCGCCTGTCCGGGGAATGCGGCGGCAAGTTCCTCGGCCGCCTGCGACGAGCTGCGGTAGTTGACGACGACCTTCGCCCCGGCGTCCAGAAAAGCGGCGCTGATGGCCGCGCCCAGCCCGCGGGCGCCGCCGGTGACCAGCACCAGTTGTTCCTTGAGCGGCAGTGCGGTGGTGGTGGATGCTGCGGTGTCGGTTGCTGCGTGTGCGTTCATGGTGCTCGAACTCCTTGAAGATGTGTCAAGGCGAACGGGACCCCGGCGTAGATGCGTGGCATCGAGGTATCCAGGACATTCCCTTCGCCAGTGCTAACTGGATCAGGTTCGACGGGTTTTATCTCAGCCGCATGGCGGCACCCCGTGTCACTACGTCCCATTAGTACCACAAGCCGTCCGGGACGGCCGAACACGTGTCTTCGCCGGGTGTTTCCGGAGCTACTGGATGACCTGGACTTCAAAACCCGCCGGAGCCGAGAGCTCCGGGATCAGCTCGATGACCAGATTCGCGATATTTTTCTCGTCAAGTTCGAATTCCACGACATTCGGATCTGTCGAGCACTGGACAATTTTTTGCCGCAGCATCTTTGGCCCGTCCTTGATTCGAACGTCGGTCCGGCCCGAGCCTGAACAGGTGTACTTGATCAGATACGGGCCCGGCAAGCCATCCGTTTCCAAAGAGAACTCTTCAGGCGCAAGGGTTCCGCCCTGTTGGTATTGAAAGCGTTGGGCAGCCCATGCAACCAACCCGTGGTAGCCGCGCTGCTCGATTTCGCCCTGCCAGAATCCCATGCGTTCCGTGGCAGCAGGGTCCGCAAAAAATCCGGTCATGGCCAGATACATCAGCGGCGGGTAGTGCAGCGCAACTTCTTGACGATTGACGATCTCCTCAGAGGACATTTCCTCGACGGGCTGCTGGAATTGCGGACTGTTCGATGGCTCCCTGGGCGGTTCCCGATCGAGCGGGCCAAGCTCGGAGACCGGAGTCGTGCACGACGTGAGCGCAAGAATGACAGCACCGAGGATAGGCAGCACTTTCTTCATTCGCTCACCTGCCATCGCTTCGGTACAGGTTGAGTTCGTAGGATCCAATCGTTTCGGGATCACCGGAGACCACAATGTAATAGCTCTCGGTGGACCGATCGATCTCAAACTCGCCGTATGTGGTTGCGGCGGGGACGTTACAGGTCATTGGCATCTCGAACGTTGGCTCCATGCCAATCTCTGGAAAATCTACGTTGATGAATACCTGCACGGCTGCGCGTCCTACACCCCAGCAGCCAAATTCAACCCTCTACGCACCCGCTTCTTCTGCGGTTCCGCTCATGGACGTCGATTCGTTGGTAACCTCCTGCTCGCCATTTTCATCCGTGACGGTCGTGGATCGGAAAAATCCCGAAATGCCCATGGAAAAATCGTCCACATCCTCACGAGTATCAAGATCACCGAAGATCGGACTGGGTCTCAAAACCTGCGTTTGCAGCTCCGAGAAAATCGGCACGCCTTCCTGGTAGTACTTCGCGTAGGGGTCTTCATCGTAGCCATGCTGTTCTGTTTCCCAAGCCGAGTCGTATCCTCCAGGTCCTTGCTGTTCCACGGTTTCGAGCTTGGATACGGGTGTGGTGCAGGCGCTGAGCAGCAGCACCCCGGTCAACAACGGGAACAAGAACTTCTTCACAGGTACATCCAAAAGGTCACAGAAACAGCATTACGCCGACCATATTTCGTCCACCGGAAGAAAACAATACTTGTCACAGCGGACTACAGTGACAAATTGATAACTTTTCCGATTCAGCATGCGAACCGCCGAGAAGAGAATCACAGAATGACACCAGACCGGTACCGGAGTTTCGTAGGTGCCGGCGCATAGAGTCGAATGCTAGGACCGCGGATTGCAGTCCCCTGCATATCCAAGGAGAGATACCACCGCATGCGACTGCCGCGCCGCACCCTGTCCCTAGTTCTCGTCATGTCCACCCTTGGGCTGGCTTCATGCTCCTCGCTGACTTCCACGGATTTCACCGGGACAAATGGCGCTCAGGCCGCGGCCCCGTCGGCCGACCAGCAAGCGGCATATGCCAAGTCTCTGGATCAGCTGGAAGACATCACCATCAAGGGCCGTGCTCCGAAGACCGGCTACACCCGCGAGCAGTTCAGCAACGGCTGGAAGGATACGGACAACAACGGCTGCGATGCGCGCAACGATATCCTTGCCCGCGATCTGGTGAATGTTGAATTCAAACCGGCCCGGGTCGATTGCGTGGTGCTGAGCGGAACGTTCCAAGATCCCTATACCGGCAAGACAATCAATTTCGAGCGCGGCCAGTCCACGAGTTCTGCCGTACAGATCGACCACGTTGTTGCGCTGTCGGACGCCTGGCAGAAGGGCGCCCAGAAATGGAGTAAGGACAAGCGTCTCCAGTTCGCCAACGACCCGCTGAACCTCCTGGCATCGGACGGCCCCACCAATGCCGCCAAGGGCGACAAGGATGCTGCAACCTGGCTGCCGCCAAACAAGGACTTCCGCTGCGAATACGTGTCGCTACAGACTCAGGTGAAGGCCAAGTACGGCGCTTGGATGACTCAGGCAGAGCATGATTCCATCAAGAAGATCCTGACGTCCTGCGTTTAGCAGAAGATCTTCGGAAGCCGTTCTCAACCCAAGGATTGAGCGTTTCCCAGTAAATTACCACTTTGGGCGTATGTTCAACCGGCTGGAGTTATGGCATCATTGATGTTATTCCAGCCGATAGCGAATTTTTTTCGCGATTATTTGGCGAAAATCGACAGTTCAAGGGTGCACGATGAAGTCACGGTTGCTCGGCGTAGTACTGCTGCTGGCCAGCGTCTGCATTTTCGTGCTCGCGCTGGACAACTCCCAGCGCTCTCTGGCAACCACCTGCTGGGTCGCTTCAACCCTGATGTTCATTGCGGCAGCCATGCTGCTCCTCAGCGGTATCGTCGGATCTTCCTCTGTGACCACCGGAGATCCACGACGCAAGCGCCAGCGCTAAAGCCTCCGACTCTTTTTCACCGCATGCCCTGCCGCATCGGCGGGGCATGCGGCATTTCCAGTGATGCAAAACGTCGAATAAGCCCCTTGCAACGCCAAAAACATCTGTTTTATACGTGAAATCTACGTTCAAGCATCGACAGGTACACCTTCATGGGATAAAGATGAGATAAGTCACACGCTTAACTCTGAGGAGGATCTATGCCTGCGTTCAGGCAGATCAAGAACTTAACGCTGACTTCCATGGCTACTGCAGCTTTGGTCGCCTCCGGATGCGTTGCCGCGCAGGCCGCCCCGGCAGCAGAGCCAGCAGCCCCGGGGACATTCACCCTGGACATTTTGGACATCAACGACTTCCACGGCCGCATTGCCGATGATCGGGACTCCGCGGGCGCCGCTGTGCTCGCAGGTGCCGTCGACATGCTGCGGGCGGCGAACCCGAACACGCTCTTCGTGTCGGCCGGCGACAACATCGGCGCCTCGACCTTCGCTTCGGCCTCGCAGGAGGACGCGCCAACCATCGAAGCATTAGGTGCCGGAGGTCTCGACGTGTCAACCGTGGGCAACCACGAATTCGACCGCGGCTTCGAGGACCTGAAGGGCCGAGTCATCGACAGCTATGCCAAGGCCTCCGGCCAGGACGGCGCAGACTTCGCCCTAGGTGCCAACGTCTACGACAAGGCCACCGGCAAGCCGGCCTTGAAGGAATACGCCATTCGCGAGGTCAACGGCGTCAAAGTCGGCTTCATCGGAACTGTCACCGAGGACGTCCCCTCGCTGGTGACCCCCACGGGGATCAAGGACCTGGCATTCGGCAACGAGCTCGAAGCGGTCAACCGCGTCGCCAAGCAGCTTTCCGACGGCGATACGACTAACGGCGAAGCATCAGTCATCGTCGTGCTGACCCACAACGGCTCGGAAAGCACCACTTGCGGCACCATCGCCGCAGAGAAAACCACCTACGGCGAACTGATCCGTGGTGCCAGCGAGCAGGTGGACGCCATTGTTTCAGGCCATACCCACCAGCCGTACAACTGCGAAATCGCGGGCCCCACAGGCACCGAGCGCCCGGTCATCCAAGCGCACCAGTACGGCACCACCCTGGGCAAGATCTCCCTCGAGGTCGACGAGGCCAAGGGTGATGTCACCGATTCCTCGACCGAGCTCTTGCCCCTTGCCATCAAGGACGACGCCGGAGACTGGGTCTACACCCCGAACAAAACCGTCGCTCAGATCGTAGAAACCGCAATCACGGAATCGGACAAGGTCGGCAACCAGAAGATCGGGCAGATCTCAGCCGATATCCTGCGCGGCGGCAAGCAACCGGGATCGGACCGCGGCGTGGAATCCACGCTGGGCAACACCGTGGCGGACATCCACCTGTGGGCCACCTCGAATGAGGACTTCGCCGGCACCAAGGCGCAGATCGCGTTCATGAACGCCGGCGGCCTGCGCGCCGACCTGCGGTACGGCAAGGACGGCAGCGTCAGCTACAAGGCGGCCGCCGAGGTGCAACCTTTCGCCAACACGCTGAAGACCTTCGACCTCACGGGCGCCCAGATCCGCGAGGCGCTGGAACAGCAGTGGCAGCCTAAGGGCTCCGAGCGCACGAAGCTGCAGCTGGGCATCTCAGAAGGCCTGTCCTACACCTACGTCGAGGACGCACCTCGTGGGGAGCATATCAAGGACATCACCTTCAACGGCGAGCCGCTGGATGAGAAGGCCATCTTCCACGTGGTTGCCAACGCGTTTTTGGCCGCTGGCGGCGACAACTTCGCGGCCTTCGCCGAAGGCACGAACCATGCCGACTCCGGGCAGATCGACCTGGACGCCACCGTGAACTACTTCAAGTCCCACGATGTCGTCGATCCAGCCCCGCTGGGACGCGCGATGATCGCCGGCACCGACTGGGCCCAGGTCGAGCTTTCCGCCACCGAGGCGGAAGCTGGCCAGGACATCGAGGTCACCGTCTCCGGTCTGGAGGAAGGCGCGCAGATCACCGCCTCGGCCTTCAACGGGGAGCTGGAAATCACCGACATCCCGGCGGCGGATGCGCAGGGAACCACCAGCTTCACACTGCCGATTGCCGAGGGCACCGAGGCCGGCGACTACGAGCTGCTGATCTCGCAGGTGCAGCGCGAAAGCATCTCCACCACGTTCACCGTGGTGGCCGCCGAGCCGCCAGCCAGCCCGACGCCTTCGGAAAGCGCATCGTCAACTGCAAGCCCGTCCCCGACACAGACTCCTGACGAGTCGAGCGAGCCGACCAGCTCGGCCACGCCGACAGCTTCGGCCACCCCGACGGACAACGGCAACCAGAATGACCGTGATGACCTGGCGCAGACCGGTTTCAGCGCATCCTGGATCGGCATTGCAGCTGGTGCCATTGTCCTGCTGGGCATCCTCCTGCTGCTGGTACGCCGCTTCGGAAACAAGAACAGCCACTAGGCTGACCGCCGCACCAGCTGCGTAGAGCGAAGGCGCGGACCCCGTTCGGGGTCCGCGCCTTCAACGCTTAATGAGTGAATTAGTCGATGACAAGTTCGCCCATGGTGTCCCAGTCCTCGCCGTCGACCTTGCGGGAGACGATTTTCGGAGTGGACACCAGCAGCGGGCGCATGGATTCCAGGCCGGCTGCGAAGTGTGCGGAGTTGACGTGGGCGCCAGCGGCTTCGTCATCGCGGAATGCCTCGACGAGCACGAACTCGTTGGGATCCTCGACGCTGATCGACCAGTCAAACCACAGGTTGCCTTCTTCGGCGCGGGTGGCCTTGGTGAACTCGGCAACGTGGTCCATGAAGCTGTCGGTGAATTCTGGCTTTACCTGATATTTAACAACGATGAAGTACATGCTTCCAGTCTATTGATCCACCGGCGTTTTGGGCCCCTCAGCACATGTATTCTTGGTCCCTTTGGCGAAACCGTGGTCCACAGGTCCCGGCCAGAACCTTCTCCGGAGGCTGGCAAGAAGGCATGAGGCAGATAGGGGCTCAAGTGGTTGGGCCGGCCTCGTCCTTCATCCAGAACGGAGAATAGTGGTATCCGTCCGGGTCGTCGAACTGCCGCTGGTACATGAACGGATAGTCATCGGTGTCGCCGATTTTTCCTCCTGCGGCTCCAGCTCGCTCGACCAGCTCGTCGACCGCTTCGCGGCTGCCCAGGTCGAATGACACCGTGACCTTCGAGGGCGTATCGGGCCCGCCGATAAGTTCTTCCACGCCTCCGACACTCGCATACATTTCACGGCTGCCGAGCATGACATACTGATCAGCCGAGATCGCAAAACAGGCGACCTCGTCGCTGGACATCTCGGAGTTCAGCGTCCAACCGAGGGCTGTGTAGAACGCAGTGGCCCGCTCGACGCTCTGGACGGGGCACGTAATGAACAGGCTCATGAATCCATGGTTCTCATTCGACGATGCGCTGTCAATGCCCCGCGTCGGCTCGCCTCAAGCATCCGCGAAGGCTCCGGTCCCCGACCTGGACTCAGGCCCCAGATTCCCGGAAGCAGGACCATGCGCCGCAGGCCCGGTGCCTTGGATAGAGGCGTCCGGCCCGGGCGATGCCGAAAGCAGGAGCCGCTTGTTTCTATTTGCAGGTAGCAGCCTGGGCAAATATAGGTAGTGAATGATTGAGCCGTATATTGAATTCCAAATTCATCCTGACAAGACTGAATTTAGGATGGCGCTTGCAACCATCCATTGTTGCCGGGGCGGCGCAAATAATCCCCCAAGTTATTTGTGCGGCAGCGAGGCTCTCCACTTACCCCCAATACGGTGGAGAGCCGCCCCTCCCGATACTTTTTGCCTTGCCGGCTTGGCCGGCATTCACCAGGAACGGCGGATGACTTCCTTGTCCCGGTTCGGCATTCCGTCGACGACCAGATCATAGGAGTCCTCGATGAGCTCGCGCATGGTTTGCTCGTCCAGCCCCATTCGCACCGAATTCCAGTGCTTCTTGTTCATGTGATATCCCGGGGTGATCTCCGGGTGCTCGCTTCGCTGCTGGTCAGCCAGCGCGGGTTCGCATTTCAGGTTCAGCAGCAGCTCGCCGTGCAGGTGCATGATCAAGGCAAACAGCTTGCCGTTGTCCCGGTCCCTGCCGGCGACCTTGAAGACTGTCGTTTCCGGCCCGAACGGATGGTCTTCATAGGCGCGGGGCATCTGCAGGCACAAGGCCCGCCAGGCATTTTCCGTGCGTTCCTTGTCGCTATGCGACGATCCATTGCCCGACATTGTGAGCTCCCCGGTTCCCTCAACGATCCACGTTTCGGAGCCAACGGTATCAGCCTGAATCGGCTTCGTGCTGGGCTATCGGCGCCCCGACGATACCGGGTCGCTAAATACGCGGAAATTCGATCATGGGGCAGGTGTCCATGACGACGTCCAAGCCGGCAGCGGCTGCCCTCCGTGCCGCGCTCTGGTCTATCACCCCTAGTTGAAGCCAGATTGCCCGCGCGCCGACGGCAATTGCCTGGTCGACGACGTCGCCGACTTTCTGCGAATTGACGAAGCAGTTCACCACGTCGATCGTGCCCGGGATATCCGCCAGCTTCTCGTAACCGCTCCGGCCGAATACCGACTCCCCGGTGAGCGACACCGGAATGATTTCCATGCCCAGCGAGTCCTGGAGGAAGCGTGCGACCGAAGGCGCGACGCGCCGCGGATTGTTGGTCAGGCCGACAACTGCCCAGCGGCCTCGATTTGTCAGCAGTCGCCGGATGACTGCGGGATCGTTTACGTGGTTGGTGCCCATGTGCGCAACGATACCGCCGTTGCCGATGAAAGTCTGCGGATCAGGAAATGGCAGGCAGATCCCCTCCCAGTTGGATCTGCCTGCCAAGCTTTGTTGCTAGCCCTGGTACTGCATGCTGGCCTCGGAATTTGCGGCCGAGTATTCGGTGAAGGCGCCGCGGTACTGGGCTGCCGGATGGTTTGCCGGGAGCTTGTCCCCGCGTCCGAAGACCTTTTGCCGCAGGCTTCCCGGCGCATACTCGCTCTGCGCCAGGCCGCGGCGGCGCAGCTCCGGAAGGACGCCTTCGATGAAGTTGTCGTACGAGCCGGGCAGCACGTGGTTCATGATGTTCAGCCCGTCGATCCCGGCATCCTGCCAGCGCTCCAGCTCGTCGACGATCTGTTCCGGGGTGCCCACGATCTGCTGGGCCTTGGCCCGGTAGTTCGCCAGGTCGCGCAGGGTTGGATTGCGTCCCGGGGTCGAGGCCAGTACCGCTTCCAGCACGCCCTGGGCGCCTTCGGTCTTCACCGCGCCCAGTGGAGTGTCCAAGTCCAGCCCGCCGAGGTCGACGCCGATGCCTCCCCCAATATGGGCAACGATGGCCTCCAGGTCTAGATACTGGTCGTATTCCGCTTCCAGGGCCTTGGCCTCTGCTTCGGTGGAACCGACCACGAAGGAGAGCCCTGCGAAGACCTTGATATCCGTGCGGGTGCGGCCGGCGGCTTCGAGGTTGCCGATCAGCTGGGCGTTTTTCTTGGCCACGTATTCCGGGTGCGGCGCAAACAGGAACGTCGCCTCCGCATGGGTGGCGGCGAACTGCGAGCCGCGCGGCGAGGACCCCGCCTGGAACAGGAACGGGGTGCGCTGGACGCTGGGCAGGGCCAGGTGCGGCCCGTCGATCGAGTACAGCTGGCCGCGGTGGTTGATCTTGTTGACCCGGGCCGGGTCGGCGTAGATGCCCGACTCCTTGTCTGCCTTGAGCGCATCGTCCTCCCAAGAGCCCTCCCAGAGCTTGTAGGCGGCTTCCACGTACTCCTCGGCCCAGGCATAGCGGTCGTCGTGCGCGACCAGGTTGTCGCCGCCGAAGTTTCGGTGCGCGTTCTCCAGCACGCTGGTCACGATGTTCCAGGCCACGCGGCCGTTGGACAGGTGGTCGAGCGTGGAGGCCTGGCGGGCGAACTGGAACGGGTGCGCCTGCACCACCGAGCTGGTCATGGCCAGCCCGATGTCGCTGGTGGTGGCGGACAGCGCGGAGAGCAGCACCAGCGGGTCCTGGCTCGGAACCTGCAGCCCCTTGCGCACCAGCGAGGCCCAGCCGCCCTCGTGGTCGCCGTACAAGCCCACCACGTCGGCGAAGAACAGGCTGTCGAACTTGGCGTCTTCCAGCTTCTTGGCCAGCTCCACCCAGAGCGCCAGCTCGTCGAACTTGTGCTGCTCGGCCTGAGGGTGGCGCCACATGCCGCCGAGGATGTGGCTGGAGGTGTTCATCAGGAAGGCCGAGAGCAGGAAGCGCGGCCGCGAGTCGAAGGTTCCCATGGCTACTTGGCTCCCTTGGCTTCGCCGATCGAGTGCAGGCCCGTCGGGATGGTTCCGTTGATGAAGTAGTCGCCCACCGAGCGGGCCTTGAAGGCGACCGGGTTGTGGGTGGCGACGGTGCGGGCATTGCGCCAGAAGCGGTCAAGCGACTTGGAGGTGGAGACCGCCGAGGCGCCGGTGACGTCGAAGAGCTCGCTGGTGGCGTCGAGGACCAGCTTCGGGGCCGCCACGTGCGCCTGCTGCACCGCGAGCTCGGCGCGCAGGAAGGCGGACTCCGCATCCAGGCCGAGGCCCGGGTCCAGTGCGGCGTCCAGGTCTCGGGCCGCCGAGACCACGATCGATTCCGCGGCGAAGACGTTGGAGGCCAGGCGTCCCACGAGCTCCTGGATCTGCGGGTCGTCCTTGAATAGCGCGCCGGAGCCGGTGTTGAAGGTACGGGTGCGGGTGGCCACAATGCGGGCGGCTTCGTTGCGGGCGGCCTTGCCGATGCCGACCAGCACCGAGAGCAGGCACAGCTGGAAGAACGCGGGCTCCAGGGTGGAGGCCACCTTGCGCTGGATGATGTTCTGCTCGTCCACCGCGACGTCGGCGAAGATCGCGGTGCCGGTGCCGGTCAGCGGCTGGCCGAAGCCGTCCCAGTCGTCGAGGATCTCAACGCCCTGGGCATGGCGGTCGACCACCGCGTACTGGCGCCCCTCGACGCCGTCCGTGGTCGCCATGACAACTACCCAGTCGGCGAAGATCGAGCCGGTGGTGTAGTACTTCTCGCCGCGCAGCACCCACCCGGCATCGGTCTTGACGAGCTTGGTGTTGGTGCTGCCCAGCGCGTTGCCGCCGCGCTCGGTGGCGGCATTGCCGAAAATCTCCCCGGCGAGCACACGCGGGAACCAGCGATCCTGGAATTCCTGCGGCTGCAGCGCAATGGTTTCCACGAAGGAGAAGTGGCTGCGCAGCAGGTGCGACACATTGGAGTCGGCGGCCGACAGTTCAATGAGCAGGCGGAAAAGATGCTCGTGGCTGACCGGATCCCCGCCGTGGCTTGCCGGCACGCGCAACGTGGTGAATCCGGCGTCCTTCAGCCACTGGACCTGCTCGAAAGGCAGGATGCGCTGCTGTTCGCGTTCCCGGGTGCCTTCGGCGATACGCGCGAATACCTCGCTGAAGCGGGCCGAGAGCTGCTGGTAGGCGGCTTCGCTGCCGTACGGTGCGGTAATGGTCAGGGTCGATTCCAGGGCGTCGGTGCTCATAGTATCTCTTTCGGAATTCAGTGAAATAAGTGGTTCGTGGATGTTCAGCGGCTGCGCGTCTCGGCGAGCTCGCGCAGTACGCGGCCGGGGTTCGCTGCCAGCAGTGTTCGGGTGTACTCGTGCTGCGGGTCGGAGAAGACCTGTGCGACGGATCCGACCTCGACCAGTTCGCCGCCGCGCATCACGCCGACCTGGTGGCTGATGCGTTCAACCACGTGCAGGTCGTGGGAGATGAACAGGTAGGTGAGGTTTTCCTCGCGCTGCAGCGTATCGAGCAGTTCCAGGATTTGTTCCTGCGTCAGGACGTCCAGTGCGCTCAGCGCCTCGTCGAGCACCAGGATCTTAGCGCCGTTTGCCAGTGCCCGGGCGATGGCCACCCGCTGCCGCTGGCCGCCCGACAGTTCGCCGGGCCGCTTGGAGGCAAGCTCCGCACCCAGATTGACCTGTTCCATGAGCTGGGCCACGCGAGCGCGACGCCAGGCCGCGTCGCCCAGGCGGTAGTTGACCATTGGCTCGGCGATGATCGCTTCGACCCGCTGCCGGGGATCCAGCGCGGAGTCCGGGTTCTGGTAGACCAGCTGGGCTTCGCGCCACAGCGCGTAGCGCTGCTTTCCTCCGATGCCGGTCACCTCGTTGCCGTTGACTCGCGCGCTGCCGTTGCTGGCTTCGAGCAGGCCCATGATGATTTTCGCGGTGGTGGATTTTCCCGAGCCGGATTCGCCGACCAGAGAGAACGTGGTCCCCCGGGCGACGTCGAAGGACACGGAAGACACCGCAGTATGGGCCGCAGTCCCCTTGCCGAAAACCTTGCCGAGGTTCGCGACCGAGATCGCCAGGTCATCGGTGCTCCGCGTGTCCTGCTGGTTCGCGGTGGCGTAGGCCTGGTCAAGCAGCGCCTTGGTATACGGGTCGATGCTCTGGGAGACCAATTCCGCCACGCTCCGGTCTTCGAGGATGCGCCCGGAGTTCATGACCAGGACGCGGTCGGCGATATCCGTGGCGACGGCCAGGTCGTGGGTCACGAACAGCACGGTGGTTCCGTTTTTGCGTGCCAGCGACACGAAGATCTCCAGCACGGTCCGCTGCACGGTGACATCCAGCGCGCTCGTAGGCTCATCGGCGATGAGCAGCTTCGGGTTCAGTGCGAACGCAATGGCGATCAGTACACGCTGCTTCAACCCGCCTGACAGCTCATGCGGGTACTGCGACATCCTGCTTTCGGCGCGGTCAATGCCCACGCTTTCCAGCAGCTCGATCGCCTTGGAACGCCATTGGGCTTTGGGGACCGAACGGCTGGGGTGCAGCCTGAACACCTCGATCACCTGGGAGCCGATGGTCTTCACCGGGTCCAGGGAGGCGCCCGGGTCCTGCGGCACCAGCCCGATGCCTGCCCCGCGGATCTTGCGCCATTCGTGCACGTTCAACGTGGTCACTTCGGTGCCGCCAAAGCGCACGCTGCCGGTGCTTTTGGTGCCCTGGGGCAGCAAACCGATCAGGGACTTGGTCAGCGTCGACTTGCCGGAGCCGGATTCGCCGACGATGGCAACGATCTGCCCGCCGGGAATCTGGAGGTTGATGTTGTCCGCGGCGATGGTTCCCTGCGCGTACTGAACCGTGAGGTCTTCAATCCGGATCACCGGATTGGCGGTATTCTGTGGGGCATTCATGGATCTCTCCTTTCAACCGGGTACGGCGCTAGAAGCGGAAGGCTTTGTTGACGGCTCGCCCCAAGGTGGCCATCAGCATCACTGCGGCAACGATGACCAGGCCGGGAAGGGTGGTGAGCCACCAGGCGACAGAAAGGTACTGCCGTCCCTCGGAGATCAGCAGACCCCACTCCGGGGTCGGCGGCGGGGAACCGAAGCCGAGGAAACCGAGCCCCGAGATCGCCAGGATTGCCGCGCCGAGGTCAACGGCCAGCAGCGAGAGCACTGGCCCGATCACGTGTGGAATGATATGTCGGCGCAGAACGGTGAAGTATCCGCCCCCGCTCATCAGCGCGGCCTGCACGAAGTCCCGGGAACGGACCCGGAGCACCTCGGTGCGCACCAGCCGTGCGAAGGCCGCAATGGAAGCGATCCCGACACCGAGTCCCAGCGACAGCGGGCCGGGTTCGGTCGCGGTCACCAGGATCAGGGCGATCAGGAACGCCGGGACTGCCAGGATGACATCCACCAGGCGCATGGCTGCGCTATCGGCAAACCTGCCGGCGGTTCCGGCAAGCAGCCCGAGGATCGAACCGACAATGCTGCCGATCAGGCAGGCAAGCCCCGCGGTGAGCAGCGTCTGCCGGGTTCCGTACACAACTCGGGAGAAGACATCGCGTCCCAGGTGATCGGTGCCGAACAGGTGCTCGGAGCTTGGAGCCAGGAGCTTGTCCGCCGGCACTCCGGTGATCGGGTCGTGGCCGGTGAACAGCGAGGGAACCAAGGCCCACAACAGCACGATGGCCAGCGGAACCAGGACCCACCACCGCGCCAGCCGGCGCCGCGCCGCGGAGGATCCCGAGGTCCGCGCAACCGGCTGTTCGGAAGCGGCCAGGGGTGCGGCGGTCGTATCGACGTTGTCTGCCAGAAGGCTCATGGACTTTTCCTTCCCTAGGCCGCAAGCGCGCGGGGCGAACCGGAGCGGGCGGTGATGATACGCGGATCGAGCTTCGGATGGATGAGGTCAACCAGCAGGTTGACTGTTGTGAACACGACGGCGGTCAGCAGGACCAGCCCCTGGACCAGCGGGATGTCCTGGACGGTGACCGACTGGAGAATCAGCTGGCCCAACCCTGCACGGGCGAAAACGGTTTCGGTGATCACCGACCCGGCAAGCAGCGTTCCGATGGTGATGCCGGCAATGGACAGCGCGGCGGGCGCGGCGTTCTTCAGCGTATGGCGGTAGAAAATCCACGATTCGCTGGCGCCCTTGGCCCGCAGCACGTCCACGAATGGCTGGGTGTTGACTTCCTGCACGCTCTTGATGAGCACCTGGGCGATGGGTGCGCTCAAATGCACCGCCAGCACGAAAATCGGCACCGCCAGAGAGAGGAACGAATCGTCCGGGAACAGCGACATCACGCCGAGCTGGACCGCCAGCAGCTGCAGCAGCACCAGCCCAAGCCAGAAGACCGGGATGGAAACCATGAGCGGCGGAAGATTCAGCAGCAGGTTGCGCAGCTTGGCGCCGCGGGCCAGGCTGGCCGCGGCCGTGAGCGCCACAGCGAAAACGACCGCGACAACGAAGGCCGAGCCTGCCAGCACCAGCGTTGAACCGGCGACTTCGCCGATGCGGGCGGATACTTCAGAGCCGCTGGACAGGGAGTATCCCAGATCTCCGCGCAGCAGACCGAGCAGCTGGGAGAAGTACTGGACAATGACCGGTTGGTCGTACCCGTAGTACTCCTTCATCTGCGCGATAGTCGCCGGATCAGCTGCCGAGTCCGAGTTCAGGAAAATCGTCACCGGGTCGTTGGGAAGCGACTGAACTGCGATGAATACCGCGGTGTAGGCAAGCCAGATCACCAGCAGGGCCTGGCCTACGCGCTTGGCAATGTATCCGCCCATGGCTTCGACTCCTAGCCTTCGCTCTTCCAAGCGCCCTGGAAGATCGGGGCGGTACCGGAGGTGAACTCGACGTGGGCTGACTTGTTCGCGCCGTAAACCTGGACTTCGTCCCACAGTACGAGCGTCAGGGCCTTGTCCAGCACCAGTGCACGCTGTTCTTCCTCGACCAGCTTCAGATGCTCTTCTTCGCTGGTTGCCGCCTGTTCCTTGGCGAAGAGCTTGTTCAGTTCCTCGTCGGAGTTCAGGGTCTGGGTATTGTTGGCCGGCGCGTACACCGGGCCGAGGCCGCCGAGGGCGAACTGGCGGGTGCCGAAGAATTCGACCTTGTCGTCGACCAGTGCGTTGACCAGGAAGGTGTTGTCGGCCGCGCGGTTGACCAGCTTCACGCCAAGGTCGCGCCACTGCTGCTCGATCAATTCGAAGGCCGGCTTGATGACAACCGAGTTGTTCGAGGTGGCCACCGTGATTTCCAGCTTTTCGCCGTCCTTCTCACGGATGCCGTCGGCGCCGACCTTCCAGCCTGCTTCGTCCAGGAGCTGCTTTGATTTCTCCGGGTTGTAGGCGATTTCAGAGGACAGGTCGACGAAACCCGGGGCCTTGTGGTTCAAGATCGATCCCGCCACGACGTAGCTGTCGGACAGCACGGTGTCCTTGATGGCTTGGCGGTCGATTCCGACCTGTAGCGCCTGGCGGACCTTGGCGTCCGCCAGCTTGCCGGAGCCGATGCGCACTGCTGCCTGGTTCGTGGTCAGGTCCACTCCCTGCGCGGCGAAGACCTGGCCGCCGTTGGCTGCCAGTACCTGCTCGTCCACCGGCTGCAGACCTCGGACCAGGTCGACCTGGCCCGACTGGGCGGCGCCGGCGCGGCTTGCGACTTCAGGCAGGTACTTGACCACGAGGGAGTCAAGGTATGCGTCGCCCTGGTTCGGGGCGGTTTCCGGGGCCCAGGCGTAGTCATCGCGGCTGGTGAACACCACTTCTTCGTCCGGCTTTTCCGATTCGAAGACAAACGGGCCGGAACCGACGATCTTGGCGATGGCTGACTGGCCTGCATTGTCCAGCTTCAAGGTCTTCGGGGAGACCAGGCCTGCGGCGACCGAAGAAGTAGCGCGCAGGAAGTTGGCGTCGGGACGCTTCAGCGTCACCTTCACCTGGTTCTCCCCCACGACCTCGGCCGACTTGTAGGCGCCGAAGTCCACGTTTGGAGCGATCTGTGCATCCTTGATGCCCAGACCCAGCGCGTCAAGATTCAGCTTAACCGCTTCGGCATCAAGCGCGGATCCATCCGAAAAAGTCACTCCGTCGCGAATGGTGAAGGTGAATTCCGTCTGCTCCTTGTTCGCCTTGAAATCCTTGGCAATCCAGCCCACCAGCTTGCCGGATTCAACGTCGAAGTAGGTCAGGCGGTCAAGGACCGAGTTCAGCACGTTGGCCTTCTCGTAGAAGCGCGCTGCCTGGGTCTGCCAGTTGTTGATCGGGGTGACCTCGGCGAAGGTGAAGGTGCCGCCTTCAACCGGTTCGCCGGAGGCGGTCGGGGCGCCTTCCGCTGGGGCGGCAGTTGTCGAGTTTCCGCCGCAGGCAGTCAGCGTCAGGCCTAGGACGGTGACAAGGGCCGCTGCTTTCAAGCTCAGGTGCGAAGTACGCATCTTCGTGTGTTCCTCTCGGTGTTGGACCCGAGGATTACGCCTGATGTTCAACGATCCGCTTGTAGCGAGTTCGAGGGAAGGCAGAGATCTCCCCTTGAAGGACCGTTGCGAAATCTAGCAATCTCCATCGGTCCTGGCCTTAGCACCGCTCCCGATGTCGGGTGGTTGCTGCGACGTCAACGAGCCAGGTCTCTCAGTCGCTCTGGATGGTGTGGTGTCCAATTTCTTGAACAATTTCAGTGTCGAACACGGAGTTGAATATGACCAAGCGTGACGTAAGTAAAACGTCATGAAACCCAGCAACGGTTATCAACGCTCTTGAAACGAGTCATTTTGCACGTCACAAAGCGTCTTGTGACGATTCTTGTCGACAGCTCTGACAAATTCTTGACTCGGCACCAGGAAGCAAGATCTGTTGCGGCTCCATGGATGAAGGAGCTGGTTGGACAAAATCGCGATATCAGCGACCACGGCCCGCCCTTCCCAAGCCGATGCGTCCGCCGTCCGGTGAACACGGAAATCACCGTCTCCTGCAGAATGGAACAACCCTCGATTGAAACCGGAAATTAGGTTAGCCTTAATAAAAAATTTCGCCATTCCAATCGCGCTAAGAAAGACGGGCAACATGAGCGCCACCGACGCAACACAGTTTTCCGCCCGGCTTCGCAGCGTCACCCAGGAAGATCACCACGCCGCAGAATCCAGCGACTTCATCACCACGCTGATGGGCGGGGAACGCTCGGCACGCGACTACATGTTGCTGATTGCCCAGTACCACTACATCTACGGTGCGTTGGAAGAAGAAGTCCGGGTGCTTGCCGCGGATCCGGAACTTGGCGAAATCTTGGACGCGGCACTTGAACGCAGTAGGCAGATTGCAAAAGACCTGGATGTCCTGCTGCCGGCCCACGGGTTGAAGGAGATCCCAGCGGCGTTGCCGGCCACCGAGGCCTACGTTGCGGCAATCCGCGCCTCGGCGGCGGAACCGGCGCGCCTCGTCGCCCACCACTACCTGCGCTATCTGGGAGACCTGTCCGGCGGCCTAGCCATCGGAAAGCTCGTATCCCGCCACTATTCCATTCCCGATGAAGCATTGAACATGTGGAAGTTCGAGGCCATCGACAAGCCAAAAATCTACAAGGATTCCTACCGCGACAAACTCGATGTTTTCGGGGCGAACACCTCGCATGCCGAAGCGGTGCTGGACGAGGCGAAGCGCGGGTTCCAGTGGAACAAGTCGATCTTTGAGGACCTGCTGAAGGCAAGCGCCAGCGAGCTGAGCGCCGCATCCTAGGTTTTCGGAAGTTCTGCACTGACCTGCCACCGGCCGCGGGAATGCCTTCGGCCGGCACGTCGTTGGCAACGGTAACCGTCAACGGAGGAAACTCATGAAGATCGCAGTCGCCGGAGCTACCGGAAAACTCGGCACCCTTGTTATCGATGCGCTGTTATCCCGGGGCGCCCCAGCGGGCAGCCTGGTCGCGCTCGGCAGGTCCCCGCAGAAACTCGCCGCCTTGGCAGCCGCGGGCGTGGAGACCCGCGTCGCCGACTACAACGCAGCGCACACGCTCGTCGCGGCCCTCGAAGGCGTCGACAGGCTGCTGCTGATTTCCGGCAGCGACGTGGGACACCGGATCCCGCAGCACGAGAACATCATCAATGCCGCCCGTCGTGTTAACGTCTCGATGATCGCCTACACATCCATCGCCAATGCGCGCACCGGAGCGCTGAAGCTGGCCGCCGAACACGTGGCCACCGAGGACCTGCTGGCGGCCTCCGGGATCCCCTATGTCCTGCTGCGCAACGGCTGGTACATCGAGAACTACACGGACCAGCTCATGGGCTACCTCAATAGCGGGGTCATCCTCGGCACGGCGGGCGAGGGAAAAATCAGCGCCGCCACCCGCGCGGACTTCGCCGAGGCTGCAGCGGCCGTCCTGCTGGATGAGCAGGTTGCCGGGGGAACCATCTACGAGCTCGGCGGAGACAAGCCCTTCACGCTCGGCCAGCTGGCCGGAGCGTTCGGCGCCGCCACCGGGCAAGAGGTCACCTACCGGGATCTGGACCCGCAGACCCTGGCCGGCATCTACGAAGAGTCCGGAATTCCCAAGGTTTACGCCGAGATCCTGGTGGACACCGACGTGCGTATCCGCGACGGCGCCCTTGAGGTGCACGGCTCGGACCTCGCCCGGCTGATCGGCCGCGCACCCACCCCGCTGGGCAGGGCCATCAAGCAGGCCCTGAACAGATAGGCACGGCGCCTTCGGCCCCGGCGAGCGCACGCCGGCTGATTGCGGATATCCTTGGCCTGGATTGAACGAAATGCCCGATTCGCTCGTGTATCAGGCATGAGCGAGAATCAACTCGGAAAATCCCGGCCGCGAAAGGGGCGCGTGACAACCAGCGATGACGCCACCCTGCGGCTGCTGCATGAAAGATACGCGCAGCCGCTCTGGCGTTATGTCTTCTCGCTGACCAGAGACTCGTACCAGGCGGAGGACATCGTCCAGGAGACCCTGCTCAAAGCCTGGAATTCCCCGCGGATTCTCGACGAGCCGGTGGAAGAGGTCCGCGGGTGGATGTTCACGGTGGCCCGCAACCTGGTGATCGACCAGTCCCGCAGCGCACGCTCACGGCATGAACGCAGCATCGAACGGCTGCCTGATCAGCCCGCCGCGGATCACGCCGACCAGATTTTCGACGAGATCCTCATTCATGACGCGCTCGCTGCGCTCAGCGAACCGCACCGGCAGGTGGTGGTGCTGGCCTACTACGGCGCCTACAGCACGCAGCAGATCGCAACGGAATTGGGCATCGCGGACGGAACCGTGAAGTCCCGGCTGCATTATGGGATGAGGGCCTTGAAGCTGGCCCTCCAGGAACGGGGAGTAACACGATGAGCGAGCATGAGAAGTTCGCCCAATGGGATGCCGCCTATGTGCTGGGCGCGCTGGAGCCGGCCGACCGCCGGCTGTTCGAAGAGCACTTGGAGAACTGCGAACGCTGCCAGGGCGCCGTATCCGAGCTCAGCGCGCTGCCGGGCTTGCTCTCGCGCGCGCACGACCCGGAAGAGGTGACGGCCCTGGTGCCGCAGCCCCCGGCGGACCTGTTCGAGAAGACCGCCCGGCGCGCGGTCTCCGCGCGCCGGCGCCGCGGCACCCGCTTGGTCCTGCTGGCCGCGGCCGCCGTCGCCGTGATCCTGGGCATCGGCCTGCCGTTCCTGCTGCGCCCTGCCGCTCCCGGACCGGTGCTTGCCCTGCAGCAGGTTGCCGAGCAGTCGCTGAGCGCCGACGTCGGCTTCGAGTCGGTGGCGTGGGGCACCCGGCTGAACATCGACTGCGACTATCCCGCAGGCTACGAATTCGGCGACGCCAACGGCCCGTGGTCCTACGCGCTGCTGGTGACCGACACCAAGGGAAGCACCATGCAGGTCGCCACGTGGAAGGCAGTGCCCGGCAAGAAGATCACCCTCCAAGCCGCCACCTCGCTGCCGGTCGACCAGATCGCCGAGGTGACGGTGAAGACCCTGGCCGGACTGACGGTCCTGCAGTCGCCGATGGACAAGAATTTGCTGGATCAGTGAACCGGGACGGGCTGCGCCTCGTGTAGCAGGCAAGCCGCTCACGCGGACACCACGAGAAAGGCACAGCTCATGAAATCGTCACTGAAGTCCTGGTGCGCAGCAACCTCAGCCGTCGTGGCCCTGGCATTGGCCCTGACCGGATGCGCGAACGACTCGGGATCCACCGATACCGCTTCCCCCTCCGCCGACGCCCAGTCCAGCGCCGTGTCCTCCGCCCCGGCGGAAAGCAGCCCGAGCGGCGACATGGGTGCCGCGTCCCTGGCGCTCGCCGACTCCTCGCTGGGCAAGATCGTGGTCGATGGCAAGGGCATGACGGTGTACCAGTTCGACAAAGACACCCAGGGCGCCGATTCCTCGGCCTGCACCGGACCCTGCGAAGACCAGTGGCCAGCGGTCCCGGGCGGAACCGATGTCACGGTTGACGGGGTCACCGGCAAGACCGGCACCATTACCGGGGTGAACGGCGAAAGCCAGCTGACGCTGGACGGGTGGCCGCTGTACTACTTCGCCGGCGACAAGAAGGCCGGCGACACCGCAGGCCAGGGCGTGAAAGACGTCTGGTGGGTGCTGGATGCCGCCGGCACCCCGATCAAGTAGCCGAAGCACAGGCCGGCAGGACGCCCGGGGGCACGCAGCGTTGCGTGCGCCCGGGCGTTTCCATGCCCGCGGCCGGTTTAATAATCGGCCGAAATCAGCATGTGGCGCGTGTCACGCGGCGCTGGAATGATGTTTGTCCCGTACATTGGCGCATACTTCATCCCCATCTTCTGAGGAGATTCAGGTATGTCACGACCACGTATCCGGGCCCTTGCCTGCGCCGCAGCGCTGGCCCTAGGACTGGGAGCAGCATCCGCAGTACCGGCGAGCGCCGATCCCAGACAGACCGAGAAGGACCCCATCGCCCAGGGCAGCGGAGGCGCCGTCGCCTCCGTGGACCCCCAGGCCTCCGCAGCGGGAATCGAGATCCTGCGCAAGGGCGGCAACGCCGTGGACGCGGCGGTCGCCACTGCGGCGGCCCTGGGCGTTACCGAACCCTATAGCGCCGGCATCGGCGGCGGCGGATATTTCATGTACTACAACGCCAAAACCGGCAAGGTCAGCACCATCGACGGGCGCGAGACCGCCCCGGCGGCCATGCCGCACGATGCGTTCATCGACCCGGCCACCGGCAAACCCTACAACTTCACCCCCGAGCTGGTCACCAGCGGCGCCGCGGTCGGCGTTCCGGGAACCCTTGCCACCTGGCAGCGGGCGCTGGACAACTGGGGCACCCAGGACCTGAAGAAGGTGCTGCACCCCGCCATCCAGACCGCGTCGCGCGGGTTCGTGGTGGATACGACCTTCCGTGAACAGACGCTGGACAACAAGAAGCGCTTCGAGGCGTTCCCCGACACCAGCGAGCTCTACCTGCCCGGCGGGGACGCCCCGAAGGTCGGCAGCATCTTCAAGAACCACGACCTGGCGGCCACCTACCGGCTGCTGGCCAAGAGCGGGCCGAAGGCCTTCTACCAAGGAGAGCTTGCGCAGGAGATCGCTGACACCGTCACCGCGCCGCCCAAGAACGCGGACACCGACCTGCCGGTGCCGGCCGGCTTCATCACCGCAAAGGACCTGGCCGACTACGCCGTGGTGGAGCAGGCGCCGACCAAGGTCGAGTACCGCGGGCTCGAGGTCTTCGGCATGGCCCCGTCCTCCAGCGGCGGCACCACCATCGGCGAATCGCTGAACATCCTGGAGCAGTTCGACCTGTCCTCCATGCAGACCCCGTCCGCGCTGCACCACTACCTGGAAGCCACCGCACTGGCCTATGCCGACCGCGGCAAGTTCGTCGGCGACCCGGCATTCGTGGATGTGCCGACCAGGACCTTGACCAGCCAGCTCTTCGGCGCCGAACGAGCCTGCGCGCTGGATCCGGCGCGTGCCGCCGTCAAGCCGGTGGCTCCCGGGGACGTCGAGAACTTCGACGGGTTGTGCCCGGCGGAAACCGGCGCACCGGTGGACGAGCAGGACACCGAGAACGTGTCCACCACGCACCTGTCGGTGGTGGACCGCTGGGGCAACATGGTTTCCTACACGCTGACCATCGAGCAGACCGGCGGGTCCGGCATGATGGTTCCGGGGCGCGGCTTCCTGCTGAACAACGAGCTGACGGACTTCTCCACGGTGTACAACCCCGAGGATCCGAACCGCATCGACCCGGGCAAGCGCCCGCGTTCCTCGATGTCCCCGACCATCGTGCTGCGCGACGGGCAGCCGGCGCTGGCCATCGGCTCGCCGGGCGGCTCGACCATCATCACCACGGTGCTGCAGACCCTGGTCAACCGCATCGACCTGGGTATGGACATCGGCCAGGCCATCGCCGCCCCGCGCGCCTCGCAGCGCAATACCGCGGCGGTCACGGCCGAACCGGAGTTCATCACCGCCTACGGTTCCGCGCTGGAGGCCTTCGGCCACAAGCTGACCCCTGCCGGGGACTCGTTCACCCCGCAGGCTGAAATCGGCGCGGTGGCGGCCGTGGAGGTCGACTCCCACGGCAAGCTCACCGCGGCCGCCGAACCAGTGCGCCGCGGCGGCGGCTCCGCGATGGTGGTGAAGCCGGCCAAGTAGCCCGGCGGGCGCCGCCCGCTGCGCCGCTCCTGCGCCCCGTCCGGCCTGCGGACGGGGCACAGCGTGCTAAGCCACTGGCTGCCCGCGCAAAAAAGCTTGCGGGATGCTGAACCGGAGCGGGCTCTGTCTCGTTCTCACCTTGTACGGTTTTCCACGCTCCCGCCCTCGGCTCTGCGGGAGGAACCAGGACGAACAAGGAGCACGATCATGGGCAAGGCATTTTCGAAAGCCGCGGTCCTCACCGCAGCCTTGACGTTGGTTCTGGCCGGGTGCTCCGGCCAGAACGGTTCAGCCCAGGACAATCCAGGCCAGGGCAATTCCGGAACCTCGAACTACGGGGTGCCGAATACCGGCAGCAGCCCGGTGCCGAATCTCAAGCAGAACGGAGCGATCCTTGAAATGCGGCAGACCGAGCTGGGCAGCATCGCCACCGACCAGCGGGGCATGAGCATCTACCAGTTCGACGAGGACACGCAGAACTCCGGGGCTTCCTCCTGCACCGGCGGATGCCTCGACTTGTGGCCTCCGGTCCCCTCGGGCCCGGCCTCGCTGAGCGATGCCAAGGGCATCACCGGGAAGCTGGGCACCATCACCGGCGCCGATGGCAAGCCGCAGCTGACGCTGAACGGCTGGCCCATGTACTACTACGTTTCGGACAGCAAACCCGGAGACACCAAGGGCCAGGCGGTCAGCGACGTGTGGTGGGTCGTGGACAGCGCCGGCGTGCCGATCCACTGACCTGTGGCGCAGCACAACCGCTGGTTAACTGCCGACCGGCCCCGCCGCCCTTGACTGGGCTGCGGGGCCGGTAGGCCGTGCGGTAGTTCCGGGATCAGACCTGGGCGGCCAAGCGGTTGGAGACCTTGAAGGACGCCGCGCGGTGGGTGTCCTTGACGTGGTCGCCTGCGCCGAACAGCTTGTTGCGCAGCGAGCCGTCGGCGTACTCGGTCTTGTACGCGCCGCGGGCCTGCAGCTCGGGAACCACGTACTCGACGATGTCCTCGAAGGTGCCCGGGGTGATGGCGTAGGCCAGGTTGAAGCCGTCGACGTCGGTGTAGTTGACCCAGTCGATGAGCTTTTCGGCGACCTCGGCGCCGGAGCCCACGGTGATCGGGCCGAAGCCGCCCACGCCAACCCATTCGGCCAGCTGGCGCACGGTCCACGGGTTGCCCTCGTCGCCGCTGGCCTTCTGGAAGGTGGCCACGGAAGACTGGATGGCGTTGGACTTCACGTCGGCGCCGATGACCTCGTCCGGGTTGAAGGTGGACAAATCGATGCCCATCCAGCCGGAGATCAGCACCATGGCGCCCTCGATGTCCGCATAGGACTTGTAGTCCTCATACTTGGCCTGGGCTGCTGCCGAATCCTCGGCGGTGATGATGGTCTGCATCGCGAAGATCTTGATGTCGTAGCGGCCGCGGCCCGCGGCCTCGGCATGGTCGCGGATCTTGGTGACGGTGTCCTTGAGCATTTCGCGGGTCGGGCTGGTCACGAAAACCGCCTCCGCGTTCTGCGCGGCGAACTTCAGGCCGCGCGGCGAGGTGCCTGCCTGGTAGATGACCGGGGTGCGCTGGGTGCTCGGCTCGGTAATGGCGATGCCCGGAACCTTGAAGTACTTGCCATCGTGGTTGATCGGGTGCACCTTGGCCGGGTCGGTGTAGACGCCGGTTTCCTTGTCGGCCTGCACCGCGTCGTCTTCCCAGGAGCCTTCGAGCAGCTTGTAGACCACCTCGAGGTATTCGTCCGCATGGTCGTAGCGCTCATCGTGCTCCATCTGGTCTTCCTGGCCCATGTTGCGGGCGGCCGAAGGCAGGTAGCCGGTGACCACGTTCCAGCCCACGCGGCCGTTGGTCAGGTGGTCGAGGGTGGCCAGGCGGCGGGCGAAGGGATACGGGTGCTCGTAGGCGGTGCCGGCGGTGACGCCGAAGCCGAGGTTCTCGGTCACCGCGGCCATGGCGGAGACCAGCAGGAACGGGTCGTTGACCGGGGCCTGGGCGCCGGTGCGCAGCGGGGACTCGTTGGTGCCGTTGTACACGTCGTAGGTGCCCAGCACGTCGGCGATGAACAGGCCGTCGAACTTGCCCTTTTCCAGCACCTTGGCCAGGTGGGTCCAGTAGCCGATGGTCTTGTAGTCGGCGGCCTTGTCCTTCGGGTGGCGCCACAGGCCCGGGGACTGGTGGGCGACGCAGTTCATGTCGAAGGCGTTGAAGAGGATTTCCCGCTTCGCGTTGTGTGGCTGGTTCTCGCTCATGGATGTGCCCCTTGTTCGTGGTTGAGAAGTGGAAGTCTGGTGGGTGCGCGGCGCGGCGGCCGCTAGCTGGCGTGGTGCCCGGTGGGTGCGGCGAGGTCGCCGGTGACCGAGAGGCGCTGGGGTTGGACCCCGTTGATCTCGTAGTCCCCCACGATGCGCGCCTTGTAGATCGCTGGGTTGTGGGTGGCGATGGTGCGTGCGTTGCGCCAGTGCCGGTCCATGTTGCAGCTGCTGCGGGTGGACGAGGCGCCCAGTCCGTCGAAGAGCTTGCTGGTGGCGCTGATGACTAGCGGCTGCACGATGGTCTGCGCCCGGTTGGCGGCCAGCTCGCAGACCGCGAAGCGCTCCTCCGCGTTCAGCTGCGCGTCCTGCAGCGCGGCTTCGACCTCCAGCACCGCGCCGATGACCACCGAGTCCGCGGCGAAGACCTCCGCGGAGACCTCCCCCACCAGCTGCAGCACCTGCGGTTCGCGGTGCACCGGGACGCCGGTGCCGGTGGTGAAGCTGCGGGTGCGCGCCTGCACCGAGCTGCGCATGTCGTTCAGCGCCGCGCGGCCGATGCCTGCCTGCACCGCCATGAGCACCAGCTGGAAGATCGAGGCCTCGGGGTCGTTGGGATCCTCCGGCATGAAGCTGTCCACCGGCACCTGGTGGAACTCGGTGGTTCCGGTGCCGGTCAGCCCCTGGCCGAAGCCGTCCCAGTCGTCCAGGATCTTCACGCCGCTGTGCTGGGTAGAGACCACGGCGATCTGGCGTCCCGGGCGCTCCGGATGGGCCACCGCGACGGTGGTCCAGTCCGCGAAGATGGTGCCGGTGCAGTAGTACTTCTCGCCGTTGACCACCCAGCGGCCGTCGACCTGGCTGGCCTTGGTGTTCAGCGTGCCCAGCGCGTTGCCGCCGCTTTCGGTGTAGGCGTTGCCAACGATCTGCCCGGCCGCGATGCGGGCGAACCACTTAGCCTTCAGCTGCTCGTCCTGCAGGCGCAGCGCGTCCTCGACAAAGGCAATGTGCGCGCGCCAGAGCTGGCCGATATGGGAATCGGCCTCGGAAAGCTCGATGAGCAGGCGGAAGACGTCGCTGAGCCGGGCCCCGTGGCCGCCGTCGGCGACCGGCAGGCGCAGCGCCCCGAAGCGGTCGCGGTTCAGCAGGCCCACCTGCTCGAAGGGCAGGATGCGGTTGCGGTCGCGCTCCTTGGCGCCGGCGGCGATCTGGGCGAACACCGGACGGAAAATCGCTGCAAGGCGCTCGTAGTCTTCGTCGGCCCCCGGCCCCGGAGTCACCTTGAGCAGCTGGCGGGTCGGACGGTCTTCGGTGAACTCGTCAAGCTCCAGCGCATTGCCGGCGCCCGGGGTGCTCAGCGTGTTAAAGTCCACCTCAAAATCGTTTTGGGGTGCGCCAAAAGACATAAAAAGTCCTCGATTCTTTCCATCGATCCTGGCGGTAGCACCGTCCCTGTCATGGGTGGTTGCTGCGGCGTCGTGGAGCCAGATCTCTCAGCCGCTCTGGATGGGTCGTAATCATTTGTAGCCGTAACAATCGGGCGGCTCCAAGCCCCGAAGTCATATTTCGTCGCTGAAAACGCACGGGTTGCAGGGACTCGCGAGTGCCGATTGCCGCGAACCGCCGAAGATGACCCAAGGAGGAGGGGCAAAGATCGATCAAACCAACGCTCAATGAAATAAATAACGAAATATCCCACAGATTACGCGCTTACATCGAATATTTTTCATGTTACGCAGGATTTGCAATGGAATCGTTCGAATGCGTGTAATGGATGCGTAACCATCCCGAGCGGCCGAGAGATCTGGCTCTACGACGCCGCAGCAACCACCGTTGAATTCCCGGAATTCACGGCCGGTGCTACCGCCAGGACCGATGGAGATGATCATGGCTACTGCCTTTGCCCTGCCTCAGACCGAGGTTGCAACCAGCGCATCCAGCGCGCTGTCCGTGGACTTCCACAATGTCTCGCGCACCTTCACCACCAAGAAGGAGCAGCGCACCGTCCTCGCAGACGTCAACCTCCACATCGAAGCAGGACAGGTTGTGGCGATCCTCGGAGCCAGCGGCTGCGGCAAGTCGACGCTGCTTCGCTCGGTGTCCGGCTTGGACCACCCCACGGGCGGCGCAGTCTTCACCGGCACCCGGGAAGTCAACGACATCAACGAGCTGTGCGCGGTGGCCTTCCAGGAGCCACGGCTGCTGCCATGGCGTTCGGTGCGCGAGAACATCGCACTCGGACTGGCTCCGGGGACCAGCAAGCCGGCCGGCATTGAACTCATCAACCAGCTGCTGGAGCTGACCGGGTTGACCCACGCGGCCGATCTGCGGCCACGCGAAATTTCCGGCGGCATGGCACAGCGCGTATCGCTCGCCCGAGCACTGGCCCGCCGCCCCGGCGTGCTGCTGCTCGATGAACCATTCGGCGCACTGGATGCACTGACCCGCCTGAAAATGCAGGACCTGCTCCTGTCCATCCATGCGTCGTTCCCGACCACCGTCCTGGTGGTGACCCACGACGTCGACGAGGCGCTGACCCTGGCAGATCGGGTGATCGTCCTGGGGCGTGCCAATGGCCAGCAATCAGCGACGGTCATCGAGGACCTCCGGCTGTCCGCGGCGCACCCGCGCAGCCACAGCGACGCACTGTTCGTCACCAACCGCGCCCACCTGCTGGGACTGCTGGGCGTCGACACCGCAAACCACTAATACCGGCTTCGCCACCGGCATCTCGACTTTCTTCTACGGCTGCATCCACGCAGCCGCTGCACTCGCACGCACAAATCAAGGAATTTCCATGCTCGCAAACCGTGTCACCCGTCGTACCGCACTGTCCATCACCGCCCTGACCGTCGGTGCCGTGGCCCTCTCCGGCTGTGCCGGAGAGAACGCCTCGGCAGCCGGCGACGGCAAAACCCTGTCCATCGACTACGCCACCTACAACCCGCTGAGCCTGGTGCTCAAGGAAAAGGGTTGGCTGGATGCGGCAGCCAAGGAACAGGGTGTCACCGTCGAGTGGATCCAATCCGCCGGATCGAACAAGGCAAATGAAGCGCTGCGCGCCGACGCTGTGCAGGTCGGTTCCACCGCTGGCTCCGCCGCACTGCTGGCCCGCTCCAACGGCTCGCCGATCAAGACCATTTCGCTCTACTCGCAGCCTGAATGGGCGGCGCTGGTGGTCAACAAGGACTCGAAGATCACCATCCCGGCAGACCTGAAGGGCAAGTCGGTCGCCGCCACCAAGGGCACTGATCCGTACTTCTTCCTGCTGCAGACCCTTGAGGAGGCCGGTCTGAGCGAAAAGGACATCACCCTGCAGAACGTCCAGCACGCCGATGGGCGCACCGCGTTGGCCAACGGCTCGGTCGACGCATGGTCCGGTCTCGACCCGATCATGGCCGCCGCCGAACAGGACGGCGCCAAGCTGTTCCACCGCAACCTGGACTACAACACCTACGGCGCACTGAATGCCCGCGCGGACTTCATCGAGGAAAGCCCGGAGCTGGCCCAGCTGGTGGTCGACTCGTACGAGAAGGCCCGCGAATGGGCCGTTGCGAATCCGGACGAAACCGCGGACATTCTGGCCGAGGTCGCAGGACTGGAGTCCGAAGTCGCCCAGACGGTGATCAACGAACGCTCGAACCTGGACGTGGACACCGTTCCCGGCGAATCCTTCACCAAGGTGCTCGGCAACATCGCCCCTACCTTGGTTGCCAGCGGCGACGTATCCAAGCAGGAAACCGTTGACGAAGCGCTGGCCACCCTGGTGGATGATCAGTTCGCCACCAAGGCCGACGCCAAGAACATTTCCGGAGAGTAATCATCATGTCCACGCCAACTCAGATTTCCCAGGCAGCCGACGGCAGCTCTGCCGCTGCCGACCGGCACAAACCTGGCTTCGCCGCTCGGATCCTGCAGGCGCCCAAGTGGCTGTTGTCCTTGATCCTGCCGGTGGTCATTGTAGCGGTATGGCAGTACGTCACGGTCAGCGGCATCGTCGCCCCCTGGTCGCTGCCGACCCCGGGTGCGGTGCTCGCCGCGGCCGGTGAGCTGTTCCAAGACGGAGATCTGAGCAAGCATGTCGGAATCTCCACCCAGCGAGTCCTACTGGGCTTCGCGATCGGCTCGCTGCTCGGATTGCTCTTTGGCGCGCTGGTGGGCCTGTCCAAGCTCGCCGACGCCCTGCTGAGCCTGAGCATCGGGGCTCTGCGCGCGGTCCCTTCACTTGCCTGGGTACCGCTGCTGGTGCTGTGGATGAAGATGGGCGAGGATTCCAAGGTCACGCTGATCATCATCGGCGCGTTCTTCCCGGTCTTCACCACCGTCTCGCTGGCCCTGCGCCACGTCGATGCGCAGCTGGTGGAAGCCGCACGCTCCTTCGGGTTCAAGGGCCTGAACCTGCTGCGTACGGTACAGCTGCCGGCAGTGGTCCCGTCCATTTTCTCCGGACTCCGGCTTGCACTGGCCCAGGCCTGGCTGTTCCTCGTGGCAGCAGAATTGCTCGGCGCCTCGATGGGGCTCGGATTCCTCCTGACGGATTCGCAGAACAACGGCCGTCTGGACCGCTTGATCTTGACCATCATCCTGCTCGCGATCTTCGGCAAGATCACCGACGCCCTGCTGTCGGTGGCCGAACGCTGGGCCATCCGGCGCTGGACGTAAACCGGGCACCGACACAGCCCATGTCCTAGTCCGCCACCACCCGATTTCGCATTTCAACCCAAGGAAAACCGCAATGACCACCGAATTGGCATCCAGCACAGCAGCCGCGACCACGGAGAACCGCCACGAATTCTGGGACGAGGCGGCAAACCTTCTGGATTGGGAAACCCCCTGGCACACTACCAGTCAGATCATTCCGGCGGATCCCCAGGCCCAGCGCGGCCCGCAGATCTCCTGGTATCTGGGCGGCACGCTGAACGCCTCAGTGAACTGCGCGGACCGCCACGTGGCCGCCGGCAACGGGGACAAGGTGGCCCTGTACTTCGAGGGCGAGCCGGGCGACCGCATCGCGGTCACCTACAAGAACCTGCAAGAACGCGTCTCGCAGGCCGCCAACGCGCTGCTGGAGCTGGGCATCACCAAGGGCGACCGCGTGGTCATCTACCTGCCGGTGCTCATCGAAACCGTGGTGATCACCTTGGCCTGCGCCCGCATCGGCGCCATCCACTCGCTGGTCTTCGGCGGGTTCTCCGCAGAGGCCCTGAAATTCCGCGTGGAAGACACCAAGGCGAAGCTGCTGGTCACCACCGACGGGCAGTTCCGCCGCGGCACCTCGGTGCCGGTGAAGGACAACGCTGACCAAGCAGTCTCCGGGGAGAACAGCATCGAGAAGGTGCTGGTCATCCGCCGCACCGGCGATGAGATCGCGTGGACCGAAGGCCGCGACGTGTGGTGGCACGAGGTCGTCGAGACCCAGTCCACCGAGCACACCCCACAGTTCTTCGACTCCGAGACGCCGCTGTTCATCATGTACACCTCCGGAACCACCGGCCAGCCCAAGGGCCTGGTGCACACCACCGGCGGCTACCTCACCCAGGCGGCCTACAGCTACAACCTGCTGTTCGCCAACCCCGACCGGACCCAGCGCGCCGACGACGTGCACTGGTGCACTGCGGACCTGGCCTGGGTCACCGCGCACACCTACGAGATCTACGGTCCACTGGCCAACGGAGTCACCCAGGTCATCTATGAGGGCGTGCCGAATGCCCCGCACCCGGGACGCCACTTCGAGATCATCGAACGCTACCGCGTGACCAGCTACTACACCGCGCCGACCCTGGTCCGTTCGCTGATGGGCTGGTTCCCGGACGGCATCCCAGCCAGCTATGACCTGTCCTCGATCAAGATCGGCGGCACCGTAGGCGAATCGGTTAACCCCGAGGCCTGGCGCTGGCTGCGAAACAAGGTAGGCCGCGACACCGCCGACGGCATCGCCATGGTGGATACCTGGTGGCAGTCGGAGTCCGGTGCGACCATCCTCTCCCCGCTGCCCACCGACACCCACTTCAAGCCGGGTTGCGCCGCGCGCGCCCTGCCCGGGGTGAGCGTGGACATCGTGGACGCAGCGGGGAACACCGTGGGGCCGAACCAGCAGGGAAACATCGTCATCACCGAGACCGGGCCGTCCATGGCCCGCACCGTGTGGGGCAACCCGCAGCGCTACTACACCAGCTACTGGCAGCAATACGTCGAGCAGGGCTGGTTCCTCGCCGGGGACGGCGCGCGCTTCGATGAGGACGGGGACATCTACATCCTCGGCCGCACGGACGACGTGATCAACATTTCCGGGCACCGGCTGTCAACCATCGAGATCGAGTCGGCACTGGTCACCAACGCCGGCGTGGTGGAGGCCGGGGTCTGCCCAACCCAGGATGCCAAGACCGGGCATGCGGCCACCGCGTTCGTGGTCCCGCTGGACAAGTCGCTGATCGCGCTGGATCCCGATGAGGCCACCGCCGCACGCCAGGCCGAGTTCATCGCCCAGTTGCGCGGCACCGTGGCCGCTCAGATCGGCCCGATCGCCAAGCCGCGCGATGTGGTGCTGGTTCCGGACGTCCCGAAGACCCGCTCGGGGAAGATCATGCGGCGCCTGCTCACCCAGCTCTTCGAGGGCACCACGCTGGGCGACACGACAAGCCTGCAAAATGAGCCGTGCATCCCGGAAATCAACGAGATCTGCCGCGCCCGGGGCTGACCGCAGCCGCTGTCCGCACTGATTAGAAGCTGGCCGGGCCCGTGCACCATGCACGGGCCCGGCCAGCTTGTTCAGTTCCGGTTGCCTTGCCGGGGCAACCCATCAGTCGATGTCAGGATTTCTTCGGATCGCCGGGCTTCGGCCCGGCCGTGTCGGTTGGCTCGGTTGGGTCAGCTGGTTCGGTGGCCAGCAGCACTTCGCGCTCTTCCACCACCGTCCCGTCCTCGGTGCCCAGCTTCGCCGCCTCGACCACCGGAATCTCGGTGGTCATCAGACTGAATCCGCCGCCCTCATGGCGGTCCACGCCGCGCGAGACCGAATTCTCCAGGACCTGGCGCGCCACGGTGCTGCGCAGCACCAGCGGATCCTTGCTCAGGTCCTTCCAGATGGCCACGCACAACAGAAGCATCACGACGACAAACGGCAGCGCCGACACAATGGTGATGTTCTTCAGGCCGTTCAGCGCTTCGGCTGGATTGTCGCCGCCCGCCAGCAGCATCACGGCAGCCACCGCTCCGGTGGCCACACCCCAGAAGACGACCGATTTCCGCGTGGGGTTCTCGGCGCCCTTCTCGCTCAGGGCGCCCATCACGATGGACGCGGAGTCCGCTCCGGTGACGAAGAAGATCGCGATGAGCAGCACTGCCAGCACCATCAGCACCACCGACACCCATCCGGCAACCGGAAGCTGTCCCAGCATGTCGAAGAGAATCAGGTCGAAGTTGATGTCCGGAGCGCCGTCCACGATCTGCGCCAACTGCGCCGAGGTATCCCCGGCACGCTCCGCGCGCTCCTGGATGCCGATGGCTCCGCCGCCGAAGATCGCGAACCACAGCAGAGTCACCGTGGAAGGCACCAGCAGCACGCCGGTCACGAACTGGCGGATGGTGCGGCCGCGGGAAATACGCGCGATGAACAGGCCCACGAACGGGGTCCAGGAGACCCACCAGGCCCAGTAGAACACGGTCCACGAGGACAGCCAGGAGGAAACCGCTTCATCGCCCGAGGCCGCGGTGCGCGAGGCCATCTGCGGCAGGTCGCCGATGAACGAACCGATGGCGTTCGGGATGACGTTGAGGATGAACAGGGTCGGCCCGCCGATGAACACGATCAGGGCGAGGATCACTGCCAGCACCATATTGGTGTTCGACAGCCATTGGATGCCGCGCTCGATGCCGGAGACCGCCGAGGCCACGAACAGCGCCGTAAGGATCGCGATGATCACGACCAGGACTCCGGATCCGACCTTTTCCATCATGCCGGTGGCCTGGATGCCGCCGCCGATCTGCAACGCGCCCAACCCCAGGGAACAGGCCGAGCCGAACAGCGTGGCGATGATGGCCAGGATGTTGATGACGCGGCCGCCCCATCCATGGATGGCCCGGTCGCCGAAGATCGGGGTGAACATCGAGGAGAACAGCTGCGGGCGCCCCAGGCGGAAACTGCCGTAGGCCATGCCCAGGCCCACGATTGCATACATGGCCCACGGGAACAGGGTCCAATGGAACAGCGTGGTGCCCATGGCGGTGCTCAGCGCCGCATCCGTCTGCCCCTCGACGGTTCCCGGTGGAGGGGACATGTAGAAGAACAGGGGTTCGCCGACACCGTAGAACACCAGTCCGATGCCCATGCCGGTTGCGAACATCATGGAAATCCACGACACCGTGCTGAATTGAGGTTTCTCGTCGTCCTTGCCCAGCGGGATGCGGCCGAAGTTCTTGGCCGCCACGACGATGGCGAAGACGGCGAAGACCGAGGCGGCGATGATGAACAGCCAGCCCGTATTGGTAATGACCCAGTCAAGGGCTGCGTCCGCTACTGTGCCCAGTCCATCGGGCGTGATGAAACCCCAGATGATGAAGGCCAGTGCGAGTGCTCCGGCAATGCCGAACACCCAGTAGTCGGTGCCTTCGAGCTTGTACTTCTTCGGCTTACGCTGCCGAGCTGAGTGCAGCTCGCCAACGATCTCTTCTATTGATTGGTCACTCTGCTTCATTGCGTTCTTTCCCCACCAGCCAGGCAGGGGCCGAGCATATCGGCCACCTGACTATCGGGGGCGCCAGCTCCCTTGCGGGGGAACGCCATCCGGCTAGTGCATTCGGTTGAGGATTGCTTTGACTGCTTCGGTTCACTGAATCCAAGATCGACCCGCGGCACACGATGAAAGCTTGCGTGCTTGTGCCCATACTCTACGTACAAACCAGGCAATTTGGCGGAAATTATTTGTCGAACCTTGGCTCAAACGGGCCCAATTAGGGCTTTTCCATCATTAGCGAGATCGACAGCAAGGTCAAACTTCACAAATCAGTCAGCGCTTCTATTCCACGGAATTACAATCGATGTTTCCCGTGACTAGAGGGATGCAGGCATCGAATGTGAGCTTCGTCGCCGGTTGAATTTGTCTAATTTATACCGCAATAAAGTTGGATATATTCGGATATTTTCGACAAGGGATTTTTGAAAGATTGCAGAAAACTTTTTCTCATGATCGTGAATTCAAGAAATTCACACCGCTCAAAGATGCCCCGCTACGCCCGAGAGCGGCGCGCGCCACCTCGAAGCGCGCAGTTCCGTGGCCACCACATGGATCAGGGAGAGTTGGGATCCCTGAAACCAATTACATCCATGGAGACGCATATATACATGTCAAGCGATATTCGAGGACATTCATCCCTTGTTCGGAAAAAAGTAACCCGCAACACACCAATTCTTATCTTGACTCATTCAAAATAAGTAGGCATGCTTGAGACATGACATCAAAGGCAGGGATCGAGCAGGTGCTGAAAGAGGCATCCATGCGGGTGACGCAACCTCGTGTTGCGGTACTCGCCGCGGTGACTGCGAACCCCCATGCCGACACCGAAACCATTATTTCGGCTGTGCATGAGGAGCATCCGCATGTGTCCCACCAGGCGGTATACGACTCGCTCAAGCTCTTCACGAGTCTGGGTGTTGTGCGGCAGATCCAGCCTCAGGGGCACATCGCCCGCTATGAGACCCGCGTTGGCGACAATCACCACCATGTGGTGTGCCGCTCCTGCGGGCATCTGGCGGATGTCGATTGTTCGGTCGGGGCAGCTCCGTGTTTGCACGCCTCAGACGATCACGGCTTCCAGATAGATGAAGCCGAAGTGATCTACTGGGGCAAATGCCCGGATTGCCAAGCCTTGAACAGCTGAAAAGCACCCCTTAGTTCCCAAGCCCCGCCGGATGGGCTGAAAGCCTCCCGGCGGACGCTGCCCCAAAAACCCCTTAAACCGGAAGGAAGAGCATATGTCTGAGACGACAGCAGGTCAGTGCCCAGTAGTCGGCGCTGGCCGAGTGCACCCAACCCAGGGCAACGCCAACACCGAGTGGTGGCCGAGCAAGCTGAACCTGAAGATCCTGGCCAAGAACCAGCAGGTTTCGAACCCGCTGGACGAGGACTTCGACTACACCGAGGCCTTCAGCGCCCTCGACCTCGCGGCCGTCAAGGCCGATCTGGCTGAAATCATGACCCAGTCCCACGACTGGTGGCCAGCAGACTTCGGACACTACGGTCCGTTCTTCATCCGCATGGCATGGCACTCCGCCGGCACCTACCGCTCCCACGACGGCCGTGGCGGCGGCGGCGCAGGCCAGCAGCGCTTCGCGCCACTGAACTCGTGGCCGGACAACGTGTCGCTGGATAAGGCTCGCCGTCTGCTGTGGCCAGTGAAGAAGAAATACGGCCAGGCCATCTCCTGGGCCGACCTGATCCTGCTTGCCGGCAACGTGGCTCTCGAAGACATGGGCTTCGAGACCTTCGGTTTCGGCGGCGGACGCAAGGACGTCTGGGAAGCTGACGACGACGTCTACTGGGGCCCGGAGAAGGTGTGGCTGGACAACGAGCGCTACACCGGCAAGCGCGACCTGGAAGCCCCCCTGGCTGCAGTCCAGATGGGTCTGATCTACGTCAACCCTGAGGGCCCGGACGGCAACCCGGATCCGCTGGCTTCGGCTATCGACATCCGCGAAACCTTCCGCCGCATGGGCATGAACGACGAAGAGACCGTAGCCCTGATCGCCGGCGGCCACACCTTCGGCAAGACCCACGGCGCCCACGCCGATGACAAGATCGGCCCGGATCCGGAAGCAGCCCCGCTGGAAATGCAGGGTCTGGGCTGGAAGAACGGCCACGGCACCGGCAAGGGCGCGGACACCGTGACTTCCGGCCTCGAGGTCACCTGGACCTACCACCCAACCCGTTGGGACAACGAGTTCTTCCACATCCTCTTCGCCTACGAGTGGGAGCTCTTCGAGTCCCCGGCAGGTGCCAAGCAATGGCGCCCGGTCAACGGCGGCGGCGCAGGCCTGGTCCAGCCGGCATTCGATACCCTGGAGCACCGCGAACCGCGCATGCTGACCAGCGACCTTGCTCTGCGCTTCGACCCGATCTACGGCCCGATCTCCAAGAACTTCAAGGAGAACCCGGACCAGTTCGCCGATGCCTTCGCCCGTGCCTGGTTCAAGCTGACCCACCGCGACATGGGCCCGAAGTCCCGCTACTTCGGCCCGGAGGTTCCGGCCGAGGATCTGCTCTGGCAGGATCCGCTGCCGGCAGCTCCTGAGGTCACCCTGGGTGCCAAGGAAATCGCCGAGCTGAAGTCCCTGATCAACGGCGCCGAACTGTCGGTGCAGCAGCTGGTCTCCACCGCGTGGAAGGCCGCAGCGACCTTCCGTTCCTCGGACAAGCGCGGCGGCGTCAACGGCGGCCGCATCCGCCTGGAGCCGCAGGTTTCGTGGTCGGTCAACCAGCCAGCGCAGCTGAAGCCGGTGATCGCCAAGCTCGAGGAAATCGTTGACCAGTTCAACGCCACCTCCGAGATCAAGGCTTCCTTCGCCGATGTCGTGGTCCTGGCCGGCAACGTGGGTGTCGAGCAGGCTGCCCTGGCCGCAGGCCAGCAGGTAGAAGTTCCGTTCACCCCGGGTCGCGTAGACGCCACCCAGGAGCAGACCGACGTAGAGCAGTTCGCCTGGCTGGAGCCGGTCGCCGACGGCTTCCGCAATTACGACTCGGGCTTCCTGAACCTGCCAAGTGAGTACCTGCTGATCGACCGTGCGAATCTGCTGGGCCTGTCGGCTCCGGAGATGACCGTGCTGCTCGGCGGCCTGCGCGTCATCGGCAACAACTGGGACGGCTCCAACCAGGGCGTCTTCACCGACACCCCGGGCGCGTTGACCAACGACTTCTTCGCGAACCTGCTGGAACTCGGACTGGAGTGGACCCCGTCGGCAGACGAGCAGACCTACACCACCACCGACGGCCGCTGGACCGGCAGCCGCGTGGATCTGGTCTTCGGTTCCAACTCCGAGCTGCGCGCCCTCGCCGAGGTATACGCTTCGGACGATGCCAAGGAGAAGTTCGTCAAGGACTTCGCAGCGGCTTGGGCCAAGCTCATGGACGCAGACCGCTTCGAGCTGGCCCGCAAGAACTAGTTCCCTTGCGCTAGCTTCTAGCTGAGAAGCCGGTGGCCGCCGCCTTCCTTCGGGAAGGCGGCGGCCACCGGTCTCTTCATTTGCAGTTGCTGCCGGCACAGTGTTGGCGGCATGCTCAGAACAGGGTGGCTTCGCCGCCGTCGAATTCCGGGTTCTCCAGCTTCAGCAGCTGCGTTTTCACGCCCAGTCCCCCGAGGTAGCCGCCCAGCGAACCGTCCGTGCGCAGCACGCGGTGGCACGGAAGCACAATGGGCAGCGGGTTCGTGGCGCACGCCGAGCCGACGGCCCGCACCGCCTTCGGCTTGCCGATGTGCTCGGCCACTTGGGCGTAGCTCTGGGTCTGCCCGTAGGCGATGCGGCCCAGCTCCAGTTGCACCTGCCGGCGGAACTCGGTGGAAAGCCGCAGGTCCAGCGGCAGGCTGAACTCCTGCAGCGCGCCGGAGAAGTATTGGTCGAGCTCCCTGGCCGCGTCGTCGAGCGATCTGTCGTCCTTCAGGATCCGCGGGCCCACCTTGTGCGCCAGGACATCGAGGATGCGCTCATGCCCCTCGGTTTCAAAGGCCACCCGGACCAGCCCGGCCTCCGTGGAGGCCAGCAGCAGCCCTCCGATCGGGCTGTCGACAATGCGGTAGGAGATCTCGATCAACTGCTGGCGGCGGGCATCATGAACAAATTTTTTGTTCAATTCGGCCAGGATCCGTTCTTCGTCCCGCGTTGCAGGGACGGCGGCAGTCCGTTCGCTCATGACAACTCCTCCAGCATCTGGGCGTGTTTCCAATGGGCACGCAGGTTCTTGATTCCGTCACTGCCCGCGCGGCGGGCGGCCGCCTCGGTTCCGGAGAGGACCTGCGCGATCTGCGCGTAGCTCAATCCGCCCAGATACCGGTAGGCGATCACGAAACGCTGCTTCTGAGGCAGCGCCTTGACCGCCCGCCACAGTTCTCCATCCATGATCCTGGCTTCGGGCCGTCCCGCCTGCCCGGCTTCTGTCTCGGGCAGCACCTCGGCCAACACCTCGGACGGGTTCTTGCGCAGTTCGTCGATGGCCTTGCGATGAGCGATGGTGACCAGCCAGGCCTGCACGTTGGCATCATCCGGCAGATCCGGATAGGCCTTGAGCGCGGCCAGGAACGTTTCCGACCACGCATCCTGGGCGCGATGCTCATCCAGCAGGGCACGGCACACACGCAGCACGGCCAGCCCATGGTCCTGGACAATCCGTTCGAACGGTATCTGCATGGCTCTCCCGGCAGCTGCTTCCCCTTGCGGGCTCTCACCTTGTAAACGTACCGCAGGCGCGGTTTGTGAGGTCGGCAGCGAAAATTTTTTGCTCCGCGGCGCCGAGGCGCAGTCGGGGAAACCTGTTACAGTCGCACCGTAGCCAAGTCAGCGGCGATTTCTTCCAGCCGCTTCAGGTCGATGTCGATCACTTCGCCGTTCTCCACGCCCTGGGGCTGCCGGCTTCCGGCGAGCGCGTCGCGGATGGTGCGCATGGTCGCGCCGTGGCTGACGACCATGATCCTGCGCCCCGCGTGCTCCTGCACCAGCTGGAGCAGCGCAGGCAGCGCCCGGTCAAGGATCTGCTGGTGGGTTTCCAGTTCGTGCTGCACCTCGGCGGCTTCCAGATCGCTGACCTCGGCCATGATGCGCCCCTCCAGCGGGCCGAAACTGCGCTCGGTCAGGGTGGGCACCGCCGGTCCGGTCTCGGCCCCGAGCTGCTCGGCGATCAGCGCGGCGGTCTGTTGGGCGCGGGCCAGCGGGGAGGCCAGCAGCAGGTCCCAGCCTTTGCCCTTCAGGAAGCGCCCCAGGCTGCGCGCTTGGTGGCGTCCGGTGTCGTTCAGCTCGATGTCGGTGCGGCCCTGCAAGCGGCCGGCCAGATTCCAGTCGGTCTGTCCATGTCGTACCAATGCCAACGCGGTGTCCATGACTCGAGCATAGGCGCAGCGCAAAGATATCGAAGAATCTGTGGCGAAGGAAGCAATACGCAACGTTACGACTCATAGTTGGGTCATTTTCGGTCATGTTGCGAAGATTGTTACAACCATCCCGAGCGGCCGAGAGATCTGGTTCGATGACGCCGCAGCAACCTGCCACAGCCGGTGGATACGGTGCTACCGCCAGAAACGATGGAGCTGCTTTCCGCCTACCCGGCGTTCAAGCGACATTGACCGGGATTCCTGCCTCGATGGCTTCCGTGTTCGGCACGGAGGCCAAGAACGTATCGACAAGGAGTCAAAAGCCACCATGGCAGACCACAAGTTTGGATTCCGCACCCGCGCGCTGCATGCCGGAGGCACCCCCGATGCCGAGCACGGCGCCCGCGCGGTGCCGATCTACCAGAGCACCTCGTTCGTCTTCAAGGACGCCGACGATGCCGCGAACCTGTTCGCCCTGCAGAAGTACGGGAACATCTATTCGCGCATCGGCAACCCGACCGTTGCCGCGTTCGAGGAACGCATGGCCTCGCTGGAAGGCGGCCTCGGCGCGGTAGCCACCGGCTCCGGCATGGCCGCGGAGTTCGTCACCTTCGCCGCGCTGGCCCAGGCCGGCGACCACATCGTGGCCTCGGCCAAGCTCTACGGCGGCACCATTACGCAGCTGGACGTCTCGCTGCGCCGCTTCGGCATCGACACCACCTTCGTCGACTCCAACGACCCGGCCGATTTCGAGGCGGCGATCGGCGAGAACACCAAGGCCGTCTACACCGAGGTCGTGGCCAACCCTTCCGGAGACATCGCGGACCTGGCCGGACTGGCCGAGGTGGCGCATCGCCACGACATCCCGCTGGTGGTCGACTCCACGCTGACTCCGCCGTACATCCTGCGCCCGATCGAGCACGGCGCGGACATCGTGATCCACTCGGCCACCAAGTTCATCGGCGGCCACGGCACGACCCTGGGCGGCGTGGTCATCGAGTCAGGCACCTTCAACTGGGGCAACGGCAAGTTCCCGACCATGACCGAGCCGGTGGCCAGCTACGGCAACGTCTCCTGGTGGGCCAACTTCGGCGAATACGGTTTCCTGACCAAGCTGCGCAGCGAGCAGCTGCGCGACTTCGGCCCGGCGCTGCCGGCGCAGTCGGCCTTCCAGCTGCTGCAGGGCCTGGAGACCCTGCCCCAGCGCATGGACAACCACCTTTCCAACGCCAAGCAGGTCGCCGCCTGGCTGGAAGCCGACGAGCGAGTCACCTACGTGAACTACGCGGGGCTGGAATCCCACCCGCAGCACGAGCAGGCAGCCAAGCTGCTGCCGATGGGCGTCGGCTCGGTCTTCAGCTTCGGTGTCAAGGGCGGCCGCGAGGCCGGCGCCAAGTTCATCGACGCGCTGCAGCTGGCAAGCCACCTGGCGAACATCGGCGACGCCCGCACCCTGGTGCTGCACCCCGCCTCAACCACCCACCAGCAGCTCAGCGCCGAACAGCTGGTCGCCGCCGGCGTTCCGGAAGACCTGATCCGCCTGTCGGTCGGCCTGGAGGACGTCGAGGACATCCTCTGGGACCTCGACCAGGCGCTGGCCGCCTCGCAGGAAGGCACGCTGGAGTCCGACTTCGCGGCACCGGCCTACGACGGAGCATCCTGCGCCGTTCCCGCCGCTTCGAAGGGAGCGAACTAATGAGCACCGCTGAACGCACCTGGCAGGGCCCGGGCGCCGCGCAGCGCCTGAACATCCTGCGCGACACCAAGACCATCGCGATTGTCGGCGCCTCGAACAAGCCCTCGCGGGCCAGCTACTTCGTGGCCACCTACCTGCTGTCCTCCTCGAAGTACAAGGTGTACTTCATCAACCCGGTGCTGGACGAGATCCTGGGCCAGCCGGTGTACAAGTCGCTGGCCGACCTGCCGGAGTCCCCGGACCTGGTCGAGGTGTTCCGCAAGCACGAGGACATCCCGGGCGTGCTGGACGAGGCGCTGGCGGTCGGGGCGAAGACCCTGTGGCTGCAGCTGGGCACCTGGCATGAAGAAGTGGCCCACCGTGCCGAGGCCGCGGGCCTGAACGTGGTCATGGACCGCTGCGTGAAGATCGAGCATGCCCGCTTCCACGGCGGGCTGCGTCTGGCCGGATTCAACACCGGCGTGATTTCCTCCAAGCGCCAGCTGCTGGCCTAGGGAATCTCCGGGACGAACACGGCGGTGCCGCCCTTCTGAATGAAGGGCGGCACCGCTGTGTTGTCTTTTTCGGCGCTACTTGACCAAGTAGCCGCGCAGGTCGTCCAGGATCTGGTTGGCGCCGGTCGGGCCCAGGCCCAGGAACCAGACGTCGTCGTTCACGCGGATGGCCTGGCCGTCCTTGACCGCCTGCATCTGGCCCCAGAGCGGACCTTCCACCGCGGCCTTCTCGCCGGTGGCTTCCGGGGTTCCGTAGGAGGTGTAGAACAGCCAGTCGGAGTCGGCATCCGCCAGGTTCTCCGCGGAGATTTCTGCGGCCAGGTCGTCGATGTCCTGGTTGTCCGGACGAGAGAATCCGGCGTCGGCTAGGATCACGCCGATCAGAGACTTGTTGGCATACAGGCGGATCTTCTCCGGCATGAAGCGCAGCAGCGAGATCTTCGGATCGCCCTCGACGTCTTCGTTCAGCGCGGTGGCCTTGGCCTGGTAGTCGTTCAGCACGGAAACCGCCTTGGTTTCCTCGCCCAGCGCCTCGCCGGCCAGCAGGAAGTTCTCCTTCCACGGGAAGCCCGGGCGGATGGAGAAGACGGTCGGGGCGATCTGGTTGAGCTGGCTGTACAGCTTGTCTGCGCGCAGCTGGGAGCCGATGATCAGATCCGGGTTCAGCGCGGCGATGGCCTCCAGGTTCAGCTCCTGGATGGTGCCCACGGTCTTGGCATCCTTGACCTCGTCGGCCAGGTAGCTCGGCACGGAGTTCGCGCCCTCGGTGGACGGGATGCCTACCGGGGTGACGCCCAGGGAGAGCACCGCGTCCAGCTCACCGGTATCCAGCACGACCACGCGCTGCGGTTTGGCCTGGATTTCGGTGGTGCCGTTGGCGTGGGTCACGGTGCGGGGGAACTGGCCGGCTTCGGCATCCGAGCCGAACTTGGCGGTTTCCTCATCCGCGGTCGTGAAGCTCTGGCCGCCTACGGCAACGTCCTTGTTACCGGCGTTGGAGTCCGAGGTGCTGGTGGCTGCGCCGCAGCCGGCGGTGACTGCAACCATGAGTGCAGCGGTGGCGCCGAGGATGGTGCGGCCCCACGAAGTACGAGTGTTCAAGAAATTCACAACGCCAATATACCGTATTCAGTTGCGCACCTTGATAGGTAAGCATCATCTACTGCAACATTCACGATAAGGTGTTCCAGTCACCATTCTCAGCGTGAAAGTGCGACCCCCACACCGTGAAGACCTTATCTCCACCCGATGATTTGCAACGTAGCAAGTCACCGAGCAAACATTTGTTGATTCTCGGGATGCTGGCGGTCCTGCTAGTCGCTCTGGCCACCGTGTCGCTGACCATCGGCTCAAAATCCCTGAGCCTGCAACAAATTTTTTCCGCGCTGGCAGATCCCGTGGAGTCCGTTGAGCGCAGCCTCATCCTGTCCTCGCGGCTGCCGCGCGCGCTGCTGGCAGTCTTCGCCGGCGCCGGGCTGGGTGTGGCAGGGTTGCTGGCCCAGTCGCTGACACGCAACCCGCTGGCCGAACCGGGCATCCTGGGTGTCAACGCCGGCGCCTCGCTGGCCATCGTGACCGCGGTCGGGTTCCTGGGCGTCTCGGGGTTCGCCGGCTATGTCCCCTTCGCCTTCCTCGGCGCCCTGCTCACCGCAGCGCTGGTCTACCTGATCGGCCGTCCCCGCGCGGGTTCCTCGGACCCGGTGCGCCTGGTGCTCTCGGGTGTAGCCATCGGCGCGATCTTCACCGGACTTGGCACCGCCCTGTCGCTAGTGCGCCCGCAGGCCTTCGACCAGCTGCGCGCCTGGACCATCGGTTCGCTGCAGGGCCGGGACGCCTCCATCATCGTTCCGCTGGCGCTGCTGACCGCCGTCGGAATCCTGCTCGCTGCGCTCTGCGCGCGGTCGCTGGACGGGCTGGCGCTCGGAGACGACGCGGCCACCGCGCTGGGCGTGAACGTGCGCAACACCCGCATCCTGGTGCTGATCGCCATCACCATCCTGGCTGCTTCGGCCACCGCCGCGGTGGGCGCCATCGGCTTCATCGGCCTGATGGCGCCGCATGCCGCGCGCCGGCTGGCAGGTTCCGGCACCGGCTGGGTCATGGCCTACACCTGCCTGCTGGCACCCATGCTCCTGCTCGTCGCGGACGTGCTGGGCCGCGTCATGCTTCCCGGCGAGCTGCAGGCCGGCGTGGTCTGCGCGTTCATCGGCGCGCCGATGCTGATCATGCTGGCCCGCAGCCCCAAGGCGGCGGCCCTGTGAGCATCGTATCGACCAACAAGACCCGGAGCCTCAAGCGTTCCACCCGCTCCCGCTCGGTCGGGCTCGCCCTGGCGGCCGCCGTCCTGCTGGCCACCGTCTTCGCGGTATCCGGCGGCGAGTACTCTCTCAGCCCGTGGCGGGTCCTGACGATCCTCTTCGGCGGCGGCGAGGGGCTGGAGACCACCGTCGTCTGGCAATGGCGCATGCCCCGGGCGACCGCCGCACTGGTCTTCGGCGCCGGCCTGGCCGTGTCCGGCGCGGTCTTCCAGACGCTGACCCGCAACCCGCTGGGCTCCCCCGACATCATCGGCTTCTCCACCGGCGCCTACACCGGGGCGCTGGTGGTGCTGACGGTGGTCGGCGGCGGATTCCTCGCCACCAGCCTCGGCGCGCTGGCCGGCGGCCTGCTGACCGCCTTCGTGGTGTATCTGCTGGCCTGGCGCAACGGCACCCACGGATTCCGGCTGATCCTGGTGGGCATCGGCGTCTCCGCGGTGCTTGCCTCGTTCAACCACTACCTGGTACTGCGCGCGGAACTGGACGTGGCCATGGCCGCCGCAGTGTGGGGCGCCGGCACCCTGAACGGCGTGACCTGGGCCGGGGTGATTCCCGTGTCGATTGTCGTGCTGGCCTCCCTGGCCGCGGTGCTTGTCGGCTCGAAGTCCCTGCAGATGCTGCAGATGGGCGACGACCTGGCCAGCGCCCTGGGCATGAAGGTCGAGCGCACCAAGCTGGTGCTGGTGACGCTGGCGGTCCTGCTGGTTTCCGCGGTGACCGCCCTGGCCGGCCCGATCGCTTTCGTTGCGCTGGTCGCCCCGCAGCTGGCGCGGCGCCTGGTGGGCGGGGGCTCGTTGAACCTGATCCCGACGGCGCTGACCGGGGCCTTCCTGCTGGCGCTGGGAGACCTGCTGGCCCAGCGGCTTTTCGCCCCGATCCAACTGCCGGTAGGTGTGGTCACCGTCTGCATCGGCGGCATCTACCTGGTGTACCTGCTCAATCGCGGAACCCAGAAGGTCCGCGGGTAGCGCCCCGCACGCCCGACTGAGACCTAAGGCACATTTATCCCCGGAATTCCGGTGGTTTTCAGCGGTTTTGATAACAATTCGGTGGAGTTTGCGGACGACGCGCTCCGCCAGTTTGAAAACCGCCGCGGCGGCGCGGGAAGGTTGATTAATGCCTCCCCTTTCCCGCCGCCTTGCGGTGCTCCCTGTCGTCGCGTCCGCACTGCTTTTGGCCTCCTGCACCTCGCAGGTCCAAGCCGAGGACGGCTTCGCCAAGCAGGCGGTGGCGAAGCTGCTTCCCGGCCAGGAAAGCCCTCGGCTTTCGGGGTCCACCGGCGTTCTCGCGCAAGCCGCCCCACAGATCCCCGCCGTAGTGGCGCCGGCCGGGCCGATGCGGCTGCATCCGCGCCCCGAGGTCGACTGCGACCAGTCCAAGTGCGTGGCGCTGACCTTCGACGACGGGCCGGGGCGCCACACCGAGCGGCTGCTGGACCACCTGGCCGCCGCGGATGTCCCGGCCACGTTCTACCTGCTGGGGCAGAACGCGCAGAAGTACCCGGAAACCCTGCACCGCATGGTCATCGAAGGGCACCAGCTGGGCAGCCACACCCACGACCACAAGGCGCTCACCGCGCTGAGCAGCTCGCAGATCACCCACGAGATCGACACGGCGGCTGCCATCATCAAGGATTTGACCGGCGTCCATCCCGGCACCGTGCGTCCTCCCTACGGTGCGCACAACGCCCAGGTCGATGCGCTCATCGACGCCCCGCTGGTGCTGTGGGACGTGGACACGCTGGATTGGCAGCACCGCGACCCGGCGAAGGTCGCGAGCATCGCCATGGAGGAAGTGCGCGACGGATCGATCATCCTGATGCACGACATCCATGAGAGCACGGTCAAGGCCGTGCCCGAGCTCATCAAGCGGCTGAAGCAGCAGGGCTACACCCCAGTCACCATCGACGAGCTGTTCGACGGGCAGGAGTTCAACAGCTCGACCGCCTACGCCAGCCGCAACCAGATCCGCTAGTCCGGCGCACCCGCGGCCCGCAAAACCCACTCAAACACAGATAAAGCCAAAAGTTTCTCCGCATTTCACTTGACCCAGCCACGCAATCGGGCATAAAGTCATCTAAACACAGATCCATGTGTTGCAGGTCATGAATCCCAGCGGAGGCAGAAATGTTCGCCGAAGAACGACACCGGCTGATCGTAGAGCAGCTCGCGGTCGACGGAAAAGTCACCGTGGCGCAGCTCGCCGACCGCTTCGGCATCACCCGTGAAACCGTGCGCCGGGACCTGGCGCAGCTCGAATCCGAGAACCACCTGCGCCGCGTGCACGGCGGCGCCGTAGCCACCAGCGAAGCAAGCACCCGCGAGGAAAGCTACGTGGTGCGCACCGCCATCCATGCCGAGGCCAAGGCCCGCATCGCCCAGCGCGCGCTGAGCCTGATCCCGGTCTCCGAGGCCTCGGTCATCCTGGACGCCGGGACCAGCACCGAAATCCTGGCCGAGCGCATGCTCAAGACGAACACCGGAAACAGCCTGGTGGTCATCACCCACGCGCTGCCCATTGCCTCGGTGCTCGTGCAGAGCCAGCACATCGCCCTGGAGCTGATCGGCGGACGCGTCCGCGGCATCACCGGCGCGGCCAGCGGCGCCCGCACCGCCCAGGAATACGCCAACTACCGCGCGGACATCGCCTTCATCGGAACCAACGGGCTCGCCGCGGACTTCGGGCTGAGCACCCCCGATCCGCTGGAGGCGGCGGTCAAGCGCTCGCTGGTGGCCAGCGCCCGCCGTGTGGTGCTGCTGGCCGACGGCTCGAAATTCGACCAGGAAACCCTGGTCCGCTTCGCGTCGCTGCACGCCATCGACACCCTGGTCACCGACCGGCAGCCGGGCGCCGAGCTGGCCGCGGCGCTGGAAGCAGCCGACGTCGAGGTGATCGTGGCATGATCGTCACCCTGACCTGCAACCCGGCGCTGGACAAGACCATCGAGCTGGGCGCCGCGCTGGTGCCGGGGGCCGTGCAGCGCGCCGACTCCAGCCGCGTGCAGGCGGCCGGCAAGGGAGTGAATGTCACCCGAGCCATCACCGCCGCGGGATCAGGATCCCTGGCCCTGCTGCCCGGGGACGCCAGCGACCCGCTGGTCATGGCGCTGGCCGCCGACAAGCTCCCGCACCGCGCGCTGCCCATCGCGGCCCCGCTGCGCACCAACATCACGCTGGTGGACCGCCAAGGCGTCACCACCAAGATCAATGAACCGGGCCCGGTGCTCGGCGCCGCCACCCTGGCCCAGCTGGAACAGCTGATCACCGAGCAGCTGGCCGCCACCTCGGCGTCCTGGCTGGTCATGGCAGGCTCGCTGCCCCCAGGGGTCCCGGACGACTACTACGCCAAGCTGACCGCGCGGCTGCGCCAGAGGCTGGGCACCGGCTGCCCGAAGATCGCGGTGGACACCTCCGGAGCCCCGCTGCGCCAGCTGTTCGCCCACGGCCCGCAGCACGTCCCGGACCTGCTCAAGCCCAATGGCGAGGAACTGGCCGAACTGGCCGGATCCACGCTCACCGAGGACGAGCTGGAAGCCTCCCCCGAACTCACTGCCCGCACCAGCGCCACGCTGCTGGAACGCGGAGCCGGCGCCGTGCTCGCCACGCTGGGCGCCGCCGGGGCGGTGCTGTCCACCGCGGACGGCTCCTGGCATGGAATCCATGACCCGATCACCGTGCGCAGCACCGTGGGCGCCGGGGATTCATCGTTGGCCGGCTATCTGCTGGCAGATACGGCGGGAGCGGACCCGGCGCAGAAACTGCGCCTGGCCATCGCCTACGGAACAGCCGCGGCCTCGCTGCCCGGTTCGACCATTCCCACCCGCCACGACCTCCGCACTGACGCTGTCGCCGTCACCGCTCTCACGCCAAGACAAGGATCCTAACCATGAGCGATCTGATCACCCCCGGGCTCGTCACCCTGGACGCCTCCCTGGGCACCACCACCCATGACGTCATTACGCATCTGGCCAACCAGATCACCGCGCAGGGCCGGGCCACCGATGCCGCGGAACTGGCCGAGCACGCGCTGGCCCGCGAAGCGAAAACCGCCACCGGCGTGCCCGGAGGCATCGCGATCCCGCATTGCCGTTCGGCCGCGGTGACCGCCCCGACCCTGGCCATGGCCCGGCTGGCCGATCCGGTGGACTTCGGCGCCAAGGACGGCCCGGCCGACCTGATCTTCTTCATCGCCGCCCCGGAAGGCGCGGACAAGGACCACCTGAAGCTGCTCTCCAAGCTGGCCCGCGCGCTGGTGAAGAAGAGCTTCACCGTCGCGCTGCGCGAGGCCAAGAGCCCCCGGGAAGTCGTGGACCTGGTCGCCGAGGTCATCTCCGACGCCCCGGCCGCGCCAGCAGCAGCCCCGGCCGCGGCTGAACCGGCAGCGGCCGAACCGGCCGTCACCAAGCGCGCGAAGGTCGTTGCAGTCACCGCCTGCCCGACCGGCATCGCGCACACTTACATGGCTGCCGACGCGCTGGCCCAGGCCGCCGCTGAGCTGGGCATCGACTTCGCCGTGGAAACCCAGGGCTCCTCCGGCTCCACCCCGCTGGATGCGGCGCTGATCAATGACGCGGACGCGGTGATCTTCGCCGTGGACGTGGACGTGCGCGACCGCGGCCGCTTCGCCGGCAAGCCTGTCATCCAGGTGCCGGTCAAGCGCGGCGTGGACGAGCCGGCCAAGCTGCTCACCGACGCGGTGGCGGCCTCCACCGACCCGCACGCCCGTCGGGTCCCTGCAGCTTCGGCAGAGGAGCCCGCCCAGGGTCCGGACGCTACGAAGGAAAGCTTCGGCGGAGGGCTGAAGCGCGCGCTGTTGACCGGCGTGTCCTACATGATCCCGTTCGTCGCCGGCGGCGGCCTGCTGATCGCGCTGGGCTTCCTGCTCGGCGGCTACGCCATTACCGACGTGGCCGACACCTACCTGGGCGAGAACACGCTCTGGAACCTGCCCGAGGCAGGGCTGCTCGCCTACCTGGGCGCCGCCGCCTTCAAGATCGGTTCGCTGTCCATGGGCTTTTTGGTCCCGGCGCTGGCCGGCTATATCGCCTACGCCTACGCCGACCGTCCGGGCATCGCCCCTGGCTTCACCGCCGGCGCGGTGGCGGGATTCATGGGCGCAGGCTTCATCGGCGGCATCGTCGGCGGCGTGATCGCCGGCCTGGCCTGCCGCTGGATCAACTCCTGGTCCGTGCCGCGCTGGCTGCGCGGGCTGATGCCGGTGGTCATCGTGCCGCTGCTGGGCTCCATCATCGCCTCCGGGCTGATGTTCCTGGTGCTCGGCGGGCCGATCGCGCGCCTGACCGAAGCGCTGAACGACTGGCTCTCGGGCATGTCGGGTGTGGCCGCCGCCGGCCTGGGCCTGATCCTGGGCCTGATGATGGCAGTGGACCTGGGCGGTCCGGTCAACAAGGTCGCCTACTCCTTCGCCGTGGCTGGCCTGGGCGCCGGCTCGCTGGTGGAGAACCCCGCCCCGCTGATGATCATGGCCGCAGTGATGGCCGCCGGCATGGTGCCGCCGCTGGCCATGGCCCTGGCCACCGTGATCGCCCCGAAGCTGTTCAGCGGGGCCGAGCGCGAAAACGGCAAGGCCGCCTGGCTGCTGGGCGCCGCCTTCATCTCCGAGGGAGCCATCCCGTTCGCCGCGGCCGACCCGCTGCGCGTCATCCCCGCCTCCATGGTGGGCGCCGGCGTCACCGGCTCGCTGGTCATGGTCTTCAACGTGGTCAGCCAGGCCCCGCACGGCGGCATCTTCGTTTTCTTCGCGATGAACAACACCTGGCCGCTCTTCCTGCTTGCCACCGTGATTGGTACGGTGATCTCGGCGCTGCTGGTCATCATCCTGAAGAAGTTCGTCCGCAAGTCCCCGGCCGTCCAGGCCCAGCCGGCAGCCGCCGAATCGGCAGGAGTCGCAGCATGAGCACGCAGCAGGTTTCCTACCACGGCGTCGGCGTCAGCGCCGGGCGCGTGATCGGGCCGGTGCTGCGCATGCCCGATCCGATCACCGCCCCGGCCGACGGCGCCCCGCTGCCTGAAGGCTCCACCGCCGACGCTGAAATCGAGCGCCTGGCCGCGGCCACGCAGTCCGTCGCCGCAGCCCTCAAGGCCCGCGCGGCCACCGCCACCGGAGACGCGCAGGCCGTGCTGAAGGCCACCGCGCTGATGGCCAGCGACCGCACCCTGCTCAAGTCCGCCAGCAAGCTGGTCTCCGGCGGCACCTGCGCCGAATCGGCGATTTGGGAAGCCGCCGACGCGGTGGCGACCCAGCTCGCGGCGCTGGGCGGCTACATGGCCGAACGCGCCGGCGACGTGCTGGACGTGCGCGCCCGCATCGTGGCCGAGCTGCGCGGGGTGCCCGCCCCGGGCATCCCGGACTCGGACGTGCCGTTCGTGCTGGCCGCGGTGGATCTGGCCCCGGCCGACACCGCCACCCTGGATCCGGCCAAGGTACTGGCCCTGGTCACCTCCGACGGCGGGCCGCAGTCGCACACCGCGATCATCGCCCGCTCGCTGGGCCTGCCCGCCATCGTCGCCGCCGCCGGCACCACCGCGCTGGACGACGGCATGCTGGTCTTCGCCGACGGCATCAGCGGCACCGTAACCACGAACCCCGGCGCCGAGCAGGAGCACCTGGCAGCCACCTACGCAAACCGCGAACCGCTGCCGGACTTCGACGGCAACGGCATGCTGGCCGACGGGCATCTGGTTCCGCTGCTGGCCAATGTGGGCAGCGGGACTGATGCCCAGGCGGCCGCGGCCGCCGGTGCCCAGGGCGTGGGACTGCTGCGCACCGAGTTCTGCTTCCTGGGCCGCGACGCCGAGCCGACGCACCAGGAGCAGGTAGCCGCCTACGGCGCGGTCTTCGAGGCCTTCGCCGGCAAGAAGGTCGTGGTGCGCACGCTGGATGCCGGCGCGGACAAGCCGCTGCCCTTCCTGACCGACACCACCGAGCCGAACCCCGCCCTGGGTGTGCGCGGCTACCGCACTGACGCGGCCAGCCCCGGCGTGCTGTCCCGCCAGCTGGCGGCCATCGCGCAGGCGGCCGGGGAGCACCAGGCCGAGGTCTGGACCATGGCCCCGATGATCTCCACCCCGGCCGAGGCCGGCGCGTTCGCGGCCATGGTCGCCGAGGCGGGCCTGCCCACCGGCGGCACCATGATCGAGGTTCCCTCCGCGGCGGTGCTGGCCGGCGGCATCCTGTCCCGCTGCGACTTCGTCTCGCTGGGAACCAACGACCTGACCCAGTACACGATGGCCGCCGACCGCCAGCTGGGCGCCATGGCCGAGCTGAACGACCCGTGGCAGCCGGCGGTGCTGCACCTGATCAAGGCCACCTCCGAGGGTGCCCGGAGCGCCGGAGGCAAGCCGGTGGGCGTGTGCGGCGAGGCCGCGGCCGACCCGGCGCTAGCCGTGGTGCTGGTCGGCCTGGGCGTGAACACACTGTCCATGAACAAGCGGGCGCTGTCCCCGGTCGCGGCGGTGCTGCGCACGGTGGACCTGCCCGCCGCCCGACGTCTGGCAGCGCTCGCCCTGGACGCCGACTCGGCCTCCGAGGCCCGGCGGCTCGTGCGCGCCGAACTGCCGGAGCTGGACCGCTTCGGCCTGTAGAACCAAGAAAACAAACCACCAGATCAAAGGAGCCTGTCATGGCAGAACGTCAAGCAATCATCGGCAGCCGCGTGGGACTGCACGCCCGCCCGGCAGCCATCTTCGCCGAAGCCGCGGCCGAAGCCCCCGTAGAGGTCACCATCGCCTTGGAAGGCGAACCGGCCGAAGACGCGCTGGACGCCTCCAGCATCCTCTCCCTCATGGGGCTTGGCGCCGAATACGGCACCACCGTCATCCTGCGCGCCGAGGGCGAGGGCGCCGAGGAAGCCCTGGACAAACTGGTCAAGGTTCTGGAAACCGACCACGACTCCGAGTAGTTCCAGCAGCTGGCCACGGCGCCGGCGGCCCCCGATTTTCCCGGGGCCGCCGGCGCCGCTGTTTTGCCCGAAAGATCGCAAAATAGTGATTGACAAAATTCAATCAGTGGCCTGATGATTGATTTCTACACATGCGGGACAGGAGCACGTCATGAGCACCTTGACGACTTCCATGCAGCGTCTGGTCAGGCCATTTTCACAACGGGACTATGCGCTGCTGGCCAGCGCCATGGTGGCCTCCACCTTTGCCTCGGGCATGTGGGCCGTGGCAATGGTCTACCAAGTGCGCGCGTTGGGCGGCGGGCCGATGGAGCTGTCGGTGGTCGCCACCGTGAACAGCGTCGGGCTGCTGGCGCTGGTGCTGGTCGGCGGGATCGCGGCCGACCGCTATTCAAGCCGCAGGATCGTGATCGGCATCCAGGGGCTGTACTTGCTGGTCATGTCCGGCACCGCGGTGCTGTCGCTGACCGGCGCGGTGCAGCTGTGGCACCTGAGCGTTACCGGCTTCTTCGCAGGGGCCGGGGCGGCCTTCTTCTACCCGGCGTATTCCGCGCTGCTGCCCAGGATGCTTCCCGGGGAACAGCTGCTGGCCGCGAACGGGCTGGAGGGAACTGTCCGCCCGGTCGTGCAGACCGCGCTGGGGCCCATGGCCGCGGGCTTCCTGGTCGCGCTGATTTCCCCCGCCCATGCGATCCTCGGGGTGGCGTTGTGCCATCTTACGGCCCTGGCGGTGCTGCAGTTCATCCGGCGGCGTCCGGAATACGACACCGCGGCCCCGGAAGACGAACACGGCCAGCCCGGCATCCTGACACAGCTGCGCGAAGGCGTGGGCTACACAATGCGCACCAGCTGGCTGCGCTGGACGCTGCTTTTCTCGGCAGTCTCGGTGTTCTCCTTCATCGGGCCCTTCGAGGTGCTGCTGCCGTTCATCGTCAGCGACCAGCTGCACGGGGACGCCACGCTGTTCGGCTACGCGCTGGCGTTCTTCGGAATCGGCTCGGCGGCGGGATCACTGCTGATCGCCTCCTCCCGGTTCCCGCGGCGCTACCTCAGCCTGATGACCGCCTGCTGGTGCCTGGGCACGCTGCCGCTGGCCCTCGTCGGCTATGTCGACGCCGCCTGGATGCTCTTCGCCATCCTGGTGGTCTTCGGGCTGACCGACGCGGCGGGCATGGTCATCTGGGGCACGCTGCTGCAGCGGCGGGTGCCGAAGCACCTGCTGGGACGGATTTCCAGCCTGGACTTCTTCGTCTCGCTGGCGCTGATGCCGGTGTCCATGGCGGTGGCCGGGCCGTTGAGCCAGCTGCTGAGCCTGCAGGCGATCTTCATCTGCGCCGGGGTCATCTCCCCGGTCTTCGGGATCATCGCCTGGAAAGCCGGGAAATTCGCCAAGGACGAGCTGGCCAATCCGTTGGATACCCCGGATCCCGTGGCTGAGCTGGAGAACGGCTAGTTGTTCACCGAAAATCCAGCACCGGATGCGTGGCATTGATGCGGCGCGGAGCGAAAAGCGAGATGGTGGACGCATGAGGTCTTCGTCCACCATCTTGCCGCGCGCCGCCGCAGTGCTGCTGAGCCTCGGCCTGCTCACCGGGTGCGCTTCCGGCCCCGCCCCCTCCGAGACGGCGAGCGCCCCGCCGGAGGAAAGCGCCGCGCCGGTCGACTGCACCGTTGCCAAGTGCGTGGCGCTCACCTTCGACGACGGGCCGGGCGAATTCACCGACCGGCTGCTGGATGAGTTGAAGGAAGCCGACGCCCCGGCCACCTTCTTCATGGTGGGCAAGAACGTGGGCAGATATCCTGACACCGTCAAGCGCATGGTCGCCGAGGGGCACGAGCTGGGCAGCCACACCTGGGACCATGCGGACATCACGACGCTGACCAAGGAGAAGATCGAGCACGAGGTCCAGTGGACCGACGAGGCCATTGAGAAGGCCTCCGGGCGCAAGCCCGATGTGCTGCGCCCGCCCTATGGCAGCCACGGCGTGGTCTACGACCGGCTGGTCCCCTACCCGCTAGTGCTGTGGGACGTGGACACGCTGGACTGGAAGCACCACGATCCGGTGAAGACCGTGAAGATCGCCATGGAAGAGGTCAAGCCCGGCTCGATCATCCTGATGCACGACATCCATGAGAGCTCGGTCCAGGCGGTCCCGGACCTGGTCGGAAAGCTCAAGGAGCAGGGCTACACCCTGGTGACCGTCGACCAGCTCTTCGCCGGAACCGACTTCGTTCCCGGCGCCGCCTATGAGCGCGGCGCGCACCCGGCGGCGGCGCAGGGCTGAGTCGGGTCAGGGAGCGGTTTCGGCGTACATGCGCAGCTGGTCGAGCTTGTCTTCCTCGCTTTCACGCACATGCCCGGCCAGCTCCTCGCACTCCTCCACACTCAGGTCCGGATTGATGATTGCCACCTGGAGCACCACTTCGGTGTACCCGGCGTCGTCCTTCAGGTCGTAGCGGTAGGACAACCCGTCGGGGTTCTGCGAGGTGTGCAGCACCAGCAGCCGGTTCTCGATGAGGTCGCGGACCTCGTACCGACGTTCGTGCCCGGCGACCCGGTAGGTCAAGGTGGTTCCCACCCGCAGCTGGGGGTCATCCGAATGCATGGATCCGATGCCGTGCATCCACAGGGGTGCCGCCGCCCAGTCGGTCAGCAGCTCCCAGACGCGATGCACCGGAAGATGGATGGTCACGGTGCTCTCGAACACGCTGAACTGGCTCATACCGGCATCGTCCCATCCGCGGCCCGTCTTGCCAAGGGCTGGAAGCCCCGCGGCCCCTGCCGCGGGACGCTGCGGCGTAAGCTCAGAGAACGCAGGCCCGCTCGCGCGGCGCCCGGGGCGCTGCGTGAACCGGCCTGCGGCCCTTCCTTCCGGCGTGGTGGCCGGGCGGGAGGGATGATCTACCAGTCTTCGTCTTCGTCCGCCTCGGAGATGCCGAGTTCAGGCTCCTGCTCCAGGTCGAAGTTGTACCAGGCCTCGGCGAAGTCGGCCATGGAGTCCAAGGCGTCCTGCGCGTCCGAGTCCAGCACCTCGAGCGCATCGGGACTGTTGAGGATCGCGGTGATCGCCACGAACGGATGGTGCTCGAAGTAGTCGGTCGGGGTGGCGCCCTCATTGAACGTCAGGTCCTCGCTCTGGGCGAAGAGATCAGTGTACTGAGCCACGGCATCGGGCAACCTGGTCAGATTAATACCGGTCAGGGACTCATTGTAGATTTCGGCAGTGGCATCTGCCCACTGCTCAATGAGCTCCTCGCTCATTTGTGCCATCTGTTTTTCCACCTCGTGCTCGGGAAGTGAACTGCGCGCGCAGTTCGGTAGCACTTCATCTTAAGCTGTGGCGTTCCATGTGCCAAGACGACCCGGGCCATCGTGATCCATGCCTCGCGGCAACGGCCGCTAGGGCAGCTCAACAGCCGGCAGCGAGGGCAGTTCAACGATCTCCGGGCGTTGGGTGCGCAGCTCGTCAAGGCTCTCGTCGAGCAGGTTTAAATCCAGCTCGGACCGCTTGGGATCCATCGGCAACGGGTCAGTGGGGGCCAGTCCGGAAGGGCCCACGACCAGCAGCGCGGCGGCGAATCCAGTCGCCAACAGGCCGGGCACCAGGTGCAACCCGATGAAGTAGATCCCCGCCACGTTGCCGCGGACCAGCGCCGCGCGACGGTGCTTGGAGGAGGCTCCCACGACCTGGCCGTAGGCAAATGCGTTGCCCGCCGCGCCCAACCGGATGTGCGCGACGATCAGGGGCACCGCCACTGACAGCAGGCCCAAGCCCAGCGCCGCCAGTGGCACCGTGGCCAGCCTGCTGCCGCCGGCGGCGCAGTAGCCGAACAGCACCAGGTTGATGCACACCATCAGCACCCGCATCCAGAACCCGGAGGCCAGCCACCCGCTGCGGCGCAGCAGGAACAGCCGATGCGCCTCGCGGTCCGCGGGATCCTGCGGAACACCGGCGGCCTCCCGGTCGACCCACGCGGCGGCCAGCTGGCTGCCCGCCACGCCAAGCAGCAGCACAACGGTCCCCAGCAGGCTTGCGGCATCGAAGCAGGCCAGCAGCGCGCCAACCAGCCCGGCGACCCAGCTTGCCCGGTAGAGCCGCAGCCCCCGAAAGACCCAGGGGTGCCGGGCGCGGATGTCGCCGGCGTACCCTGCCGGCAGGGGTTCGGACGCTTTCTTGAAGGTTTTCCGGTTCCACAGCGCGAAGGCGCCGGACACCAGCACGATCAACGCGGGCATGATGACTAAGACCGCAGCCTCAGCCAGCGAGTCGAACATGGCAAGGCAGGCCAGCAGCGGGATGAAGATCCAGAAGCGGTTGCGGTAGACGCGCTGCTTTTCGATGAAGGTTTCGGCGAAGTCTTCGTGCAGCCCCTGGTTCAGGGGGTCGCGGGCCAGCAGGCCGCGCAGCAGCTGCCCGCGGTCGCCGACAAGCTGCTGGCCGTTCTCCACCTCGGCGGCGTAGCGCAGCATCCCCTGGTGGTGCGGGTCGATGCCCAGGCCCGCCTGCAGGTGGACCAGGGCGGCGCGGTGGTCCCCCGAGACCCGGGCGGCCATCGCCGCACCGAGATAGTACTCGGGGTTCTCCGGTTGCAGCCGAAGCGCATGCTCGGTGGCCTGCCGGGACAGCATGCGGTCTTCGGCGCTGCGCACGGAACCGGCCAGGATCAGGCCCAGCAGGTAGTGGGCATCAGCGAATTCCGGCCAGGTCTCGATCAGCCAGTACACCGTCTGCAGGGCTTCGTCGCGCTGCCCCAGCCGCATCAGCGCGAAGGCCAGGAAGAGTCCCGCTTCGGGCTGCTCGACATCCAGATTGAGCGCTGCACGCGCGGCATCAGCTGCTTCGGAGTGGCGGTCCAGATGCAGCAGCCCGGAGGCGTAGTGCACCCAAAATGCGGGATTCTCTTGGTGCTGCTGCAGGTTTTCCTTAAGCAGGTCCACCGCTTCCGCGGCGCGGCCGGTCGCCAGGTGGTGGCTGACCCGGGTACGCAGTACGTCGAATTCCATCAGACGAGTTTTCCTGTGCGCCCTAGAGCATTTTCCGCGAACGCAGGTAGTCGGCCAGGTCGTCGTAGCGGCCGTGCTCGTTGCCGAAGCGGACCACGTTCCGCGCGGATTCGAGCCACGGCAACGTGGAGGGCTTGACCTCCCCGATGGCCTGTTGGACATGGCCCATGTCCACGGGAACGACCTCATTGCGTTCGATGGACTGCATCATGGCCTTCTCCGCGGCCGTGGTGCACAGATGCTCCAGGTCGGCTCCGGAGAACCCGTCGGTGCGGGAGGTGATCCATTTGAGATCGATACCGGCGATGGGGCGGCGCTGCAGGTGGTGGCGCAGGATCGACCCGCGGGCCTCGGCATCGGGCGGGGTGACCAGCACGGAGCGGTCCAGTCGTCCGGGGCGAAGCAGCGCCTCGTCCAGATCCCACGGATGGTTGGTGGCGGCCAGCACGTAGAGGCCGTCGTTGTTGGCCGATAGCGAGTCCATTTCCAGCAGCAGCTGGTTGACCATCTGGCGCAGCCAGGAGGCGGAACCGGTCAGCGAGCCGCGGCGCAGGCCCAGCGCGTCGACTTCGTCGAGGAACAGCACCGTCGGGGCGTTCGCGCGGGCCTTGTCGAACACTGCCTTCAGGTTCTTCTCGGTACCTCCCACATGCGAGTCGAGGATGTCGGTCATGGTCACGGCCATGAAGTTCGCCTGCAGCTCGCCGGCAACCGCCCTGGCCACGAAGGTCTTGCCACAGCCCGGCGGGCCGTAGAGCAGCAACCCGCCGCGCAGCGACTTGCCGAAGGCCTTGGCGATGGCCGCGTTGCGCATGGGAGCCAGGAAGGATTCGTTCAGCCGGTCCTTGACCGCCTGCAGCCCGCCCACGTCGGCCAACGTCACCGGTTCGCCCGCCGGCTCCAGCGGCGGCTCCAGCGCGCCGGAGTCCTCGCTGATCTGGAGGGGCTGCTCGATGAAGGGCGCGGCCAGCGCGTCGCCGAACTGCGCGGCGGCCGCGGTCCAGTCATAGCCGCCGTCCGCTGCATCCGTTCCGGATCCCGGGTCGGGTTCAGATGCGGAGGGGGCCGGCGCTGTTGGCTGCGGCGGCTGCACGGGGCGTTCGGCGGCGACCGTGCCGCCGACCAGTGCCGCGGTCACCTGGCCCAGCAGGCCCAGGGCAGTCGCGTTTCCGGGGTCCTTCTGGATTACGAGATTCAGCTGAGCCAGTGCTTCCGCTTGGCGGTTGGCTCCGTGGAGCAGCTGCGCGAGGTGCAGCCCGAGCTCCAGATCTTCGGGGGCCTGATCAACGGCGCGCTGCAGGCTGGCAATTAGGGCTTCGTTCACGGTTTGTCGGCTCCCCGAGTCTCGTCGTCCCTGCCGCGGATTCCTGCACAGCAGAGCAATGCCTTTTTAAAGGCATCCAGCGGGCGCCCCAAAAAGGACACCCGCTGGAATTATACGACTATTGAGCCGGGGAAATCCCCTCCGCACGACACCAGCCGCGCGGAACGGAGCCCCTAGTAGGCCTTGACGCCCTGCTCCACGATCAGGTGGATCAGCGCAAACTTCTTGTCCTCGTCGATGGCCTTCAACGCCGCTTCCAGCGCCGCCGGAACCTCGGCATCCTGCTCCACGCGCACGCCGAATCCACCGAAGGCCTGGGCCATCAGCGCGAAGTCGGGGTTGGCCAGCTGGGTGCCGGAGACGCGTTCCGGATACTGGCGCTCCTGGTGGGTGCGGATGGTTCCGTACTGCTGGTTGTCCATGATGATCACCAGCGGGGTGGCGCCGTACTGCGCGGCGGTAGCCAGTTCCTGGCCGTTCATGAGGAACTCGCCATCGCCGGCGATGGTGACGACGCGGCGGCCCGGGTAGCTCAGCGACGCCGCCACGGCGGACGGCACGGAGTAGCCCATGGAGCCGTTGCGCGCCGAGATCATCGAGGCGTATCCGTTGGTCGGGAAGTAGCGGTGAGCCCAGTTGGTGTGCTCGCCGGCGCCGAAGGTCACCATGGCGTCCTCGGGCAGCGACTGCACCAGATTGGCCATCATGGTGGCCATCTTGGCCTGGCCCTCGGATGGAGCTGCCGGCGGAAGCTGCGCGAATTTCTCCTGCTCGCCGCGCATCCGCGAGGTCCATTCCTTCCAGGAATCCTTGACCGGCAGGTCCATCAGCAGCAGGTCGCGGACGAACACGTCCGGCTTGGCCACGATCTGATGGGAAACCGGACCTGAACGACCACGCAGGGCGGGGTCGATGGTCACGATGAAGTTCTTCTTTTCCCAGTTCTGGCGGACGTTGAACCCGTCGGTGATCACGTCGCCCGGAACGGTGCCGACGAAGACGAGCAGGTCGGTTTCTTCGAGCAGGTCGTAAGTCGGCTTCGGACGTCCGTAGCCGATCGGGCCGACGTAGGACGGCGAGCTGAACGGGACGGTGCCCTCGCAGCGCCACTCCGCGGCCGCCGGCAGGTCGTGCTCTTCGAGCCAGCGGGTGAAGTCCGCGGCGCCCTCGTGCGACCAGTCGTTGCCGCCGAAGACGAACAGCGGCTTCTCGGCTTCCTGCAGGGCCGAGTTCAGCGCCTTCCAGTCGGTCACGGTCATGCCGCCGGTGGCCACCGGAATCTCCGGGTGCAGCTCGGCGGAGATTTCATGGCGGATGATGTCCTCGGGCAGACCCACGACCACCGGGCCGGGGCGGCCGGACATCGCCGCGAACATTGCCTCGGCGACGATTTCGCTGGCGCGCTCCGCATGGTCGAGGATCATCACGCGCTTGGCGCCGGTGCCGAACCAGGCCTTCGGATCGAATTCCTGGAACGCTTCCTTTTCCCGGTGCTCGAAGGGAATCAGGCCGACGAACAGCACCAGCGGGGTGGAGTCCTGCCATGCGGTATGCAGCCCGACGTGGGCGTTGGCCGCGCCGGGGCCGCGGGTCACCATGGCGACGCCCGGGCGCTGGTGCAGCTTTCCGTCGGCTTCGGCCATGTAGGTCGCCCCGCCTTCGTGGCGGCAGACGATTGTCTCGATCGGCGAATTATGCAGTCCGTCAAGGACATCGAGGTAGCTCTCCCCCGGAACGACATAGGTGCGCTCAACACCGTGCGCGGCGAGCGTATCGACAATTACATGTCCGGCAGATTTCCGCATCTGCGCTTGACCGTTTTCACTCATGTTCTAGGGGCGTCTTTCTTTTTCTAGGTCGTCAGACGCAACAACGAGTTAAAAGATCATTGTGATCGTGCGATGCAACGTTGCGTCGTCAAAAAACACTACTAAAACCAGAGCAATTGCACAGCATGAATACCTATTGCTACGCGAGTATGACATGATGCGCGACTTCATGCATATCCTTGCTCATATTGTCTACAGAATTCCGAACAGTGGGACAGTGTCCTTCATCACTGAAATCCACTCCCGCCAAACGACGTCGCGCAACCCCGGAATGTTGACCAGATCACGTTGAAACAATATTCTATTAGAAAACTAATGTTTACTGGCAGGAATCACCGGCTAGTCAAACTCTCCAGTGAGGTTCTCCCATGGAATTCATTAACGGAACGATCGTCGCGGTCTACCTCGCGGCCATGCTGGCCTTCGGCTGGTGGGGCAAGTCCCGGACCAAAAACAGCAGCGACTACCTGGTAGCCGGGCGCCGACTTGGTCCGGTGCTCTACACCGGCACCATGGCCGCAGTGGTCCTGGGCGGCGCGTCCACCGTGGGCGGCGTGGGCCTGGGCTACAAGTGGGGCATCTCCGGCATGTGGCTTGTCGCGGCGATCGGCGCCGGCGTCATCCTGCTGTCCCTGGCCTTCGCCCCGACGCTGCAGAAGCTGAAGGTCTTCACTGTCTCCCAGATGCTGAGCCTGCGCTACAGCAGCAAATCGGCCACGAACACCTCCGGCATCGTGATGCTGGCGTACACGCTGATGCTGTGCGCGACCTCGACCAGCGCCTACGCCACGATCTTCGTGGTGCTCTTCGACTGGGAGAAGTGGGTGGCCATCGCCGTGGGCGGCGCCATCGTGGTGGTCTACTCGACCATCGGCGGCATGTGGTCCATCACCCTGGCCGACCAGGTCCAGTTCGTCATCAAGACCATCGGCATCTTCGCGCTGATGCTGCCGTTCTCGCTGAACGCGGCCGGAGGCATGGACGGCATCCGCGAGCGCATCGGCGCCGAGTTCTTCGACATCACCGGCATCGGGCTGCAGTCCATCATCACCTACTTCGTGGTCTACACCCTGGGCCTGCTGATCGGCCAGGACATCTGGCAGCGCGTGTTCACCGCCAAGACGCCGAAGGTCGCCCGCTGGGGCGGCACCACCGCCGGCATCTACTGCATCATCTACGGCATAGCCGGCGCCCTGATCGGCATGGCCGCCCGAGTGGCGCTGCCGGACATCACCGGGGCCGATACCAACAAGGATGTCGTCTACGCGGAAGTTGCCACGCAGCTGCTGCCGGTGGCCGTGGGCGGCCTGGTCATGGCGGCCGCCGTGGCGGCCATGATGTCCACCGCTTCCGGTGCGCTGATCGCCGCCGCGACCGTGGCCCGCACCGACGTCACCCCGTTTGTCGCCGGCTGGTTCGGCCGCACCATCGAAGTGAACTCGAACGAAAACCCGGAGCACGACGTGCGCGCGAACCGCATCTGGGTGCTGGCGCTCGGCGTGGTGACGGTATCGCTGGCGATCCTGGTGGACGACGTGGTTGCGGCGCTGACCATCGCCTACGACATCCTGGTCGGCGGACTGCTGGTCGCGATCATCGGCGGCCTGCTGTGGAAGCGCGGCAACGGCCTCGGAGCCACCGCCTCGATGGCGGCCGGCACGCTGGTCACCCTGGGCACCATGATCGTGCTGGAGATCCAGGCCGAGAACAAGTTCGACGGCGTCTACGCCAACGAGCCGATCTACTTCGGCCTGATCGCCTCCGCGCTGACCTTCATCGTGGTGTCGCTGGCCTCCAAGCCCACCGATTCCGGGGTGCTCGCGCACTGGAACCTGCGCGTCTCGGGCAAATCGCAGGAAGAAGGCGTCATGGCGGAAACCCGCAACTAGCCTGCGCAGCAACCACAAAAGCATCGAGCCACCGGCCCCGGGAGGGGCAGGTGGCTCGATGCTTTTCTCCTGTTTAGAGCTTGTCGCTCAGCAGGTCGTGGCGCACGATGGTCTGGTCGCGGTCCGGACCCACGCCGATGGCGGAGATGCGGGTGCCGCTGATCTTCTCCAGGGCCAGGATGTAGTTGCGGGCGTTCTCCGGCAGATCCTCAAGGGTCTTGGCTCCGGAGATGTCCTCGGTCCAGCCCGGGAAGTACTCGAAGATCGGCTTCGCGTGGTGGAAGTCGGTCTGGGTCATCGGCATTTCATCGTGGCGCACGCCGTCCACGTCGTAGGCCACGCAGACGGGGATCTGCTCGATGTTGGTCAGCACGTCCAGCTTGGTGACGAAGTAGTCGGTGAAGCCGTTCACGCGCGAGGCGTGGCGGGCCAGTACCGCGTCGTACCAGCCGCAGCGGCGCGGGCGGCCGGTGTTCACGCCGAATTCGCCGCCGGTCTTCTGCAGGTACTCGCCCATTTCGTCGAACAGCTCGGTCGGGAAGGGACCTGCGCCCACGCGGGTGGTGTAGGCCTTGATGATGCCAATCGAGCGGGTGATGCGGGTCGGGCCGATGCCCGAGCCCACGGATGCGCCGCCGGCGGTCGGATTCGACGAGGTCACGAACGGGTAGGTGCCGTGGTCGACGTCCAGGAAGGTGGCCTGGCCGCCTTCCATGAGCACGACCTTGCCCTCGTCCAGCGCCTTGTTCAGCACGTAGGTGGAATCGATGACCAGCGGACGCAGGCGGTCGGCGTAGGACAGGAAGTACTGCACGATGTCCTCGGCGATGACGCTGCGGCGGTTGTAGATCTTGACCAGCAGTTCGTTCTTCTGGCGCAGCGCGCCTTCGACCTTCTGGCGCAGGATGGATTCGTCGAAGACATCCTGCACGCGGATGCCCAGGCGTCCGACCTTGTCCATGTAGGCGGGGCCGATGCCGCGACCGGTGGTGCCGATGGCGCGCTTGCCCAGGAAGCGTTCGGTCACCTTGTCCATGGTCTGGTGGTACGGGGCCACCAGGTGGGCGTTGGCCGAGACGCGCAGGCGCGAGGTGTCCGCACCGCGGGATTCCAGGCCGTCGATTTCCGCGAAGAGGGCTTCCAGGTTCACCACGCAGCCGTTGCCGATAATCGGGTTGGTGTCAGGGGAAAGAATGCCGGCTGGCAGGAGCTTGAGCTCGTACTTTTCGCCGTTAACGACCACGGTGTGCCCGGCGTTGTTGCCGCCATTGGGCTTCACTACGTAGTCGACTTTGCCGCCGAGCAGGTCGGTGGCCTTTCCTTTACCTTCATCGCCCCACTGGGCTCCGACGATCACGATTGCTGGCATGGGATCCTCCCCCTTGCATAAAAAGCAGCGGTTGCGGCGTGCTTCGCGCCGGCCCGGCACGGTACCGGGCAAAAAATATGCCCCTGTCCTGCTCACTTGCCCGAGCCGGGCATCGCAAGAGTTAGGGGCTCTTACGACCAAAGTTTACCGAACCGCTAGCGGAAGTGCGAGCCGGGAAGCCTCCCGGCGCGTGGTGGGCTGGTTCTGCACGCGTCGAGAAGCCCGGAAAAACGGTATGCATTGGGCTTCAATTCACTCCATAGCCTTGATTAATCCTGCAGCTACGGCAGTATGGATGGACGGCGCCGGATAGTCATTTGCACCACGTGGCACGCACCGTTTGCACCGCACCGACAGGACCGTACACAACGCAAGGACAACCGATGAAAACGCAGCCTCGTCTTCTGGCTCTCATTCCAATCGCGGCACTTCTCGCCGCGTGCACGCCGGGCTCCCCGGACGCGCCGGCGGGCGATTCGGCCACGGCTTCCAGCACTCCTACGGCCGCATCATCAAGCCCGACCATGACAAATAGCCCGAGCGCTACGCCAACGCGGCAATCGCCAAGCACCACCGAAACCGAGTCAGCCGCCGAGGTCGACACCCGCGACTGGAAGACCTTTGCCGTCCACGGCATTTCCTTCAAGTATCCAAGCAACTGGACCATCCGCGTGGATGACTTGGACGACCCGTCTCCCGATCCGGATAATCCCTATCAGGATTGGGACATCGTCACCGAAAAAGGCCACTCCATCGCCACGTTCGAGGCGAATTCAGCCAAGGACACCGACGGCGATCTTGCCACCTACAAGCGCACCACCTTGGAAACCGAAAAGGTTCCGGCGAAGCTGCACACCCCCGCAGTGTTCGTGGCGGAGCACTTCGTCCAGACCGAATCCGGAGACGACTCGAATGACGAAAAGTTCGTCATGTTCCTGAGCACCAAAGAAAGGGCCGAGGACCGCGGCACGGACCCTGCGTTGTCCTACTTCATGCCCGTCGCCGACTTCTATACCATCTTCGAGTCCGATGGCGATCTGCCAGAGGCATTGGGCATCGACGACGACCACGTAACAATCGAAGCGGCCAAGAAAATCATGAAATCGCAGGAATACCGAACCCTGAAGGCGATGATGCTCAGCGTCTCCGTCAAGTGACAGCAAGAAAATCTGCCTCATTCTTGACCCTGACACCGTGTCAGATGGGATAACTGAAGACATGTTGACCATTGGGCAGTTCGCGCAGATCGGCCAGGTGACCCACCGCATGCTGAGGCACTGGGACACCGCTGGCCTCTTGGTCCCCGCTCACGTGGACCGGGCCAGCGGCTATCGATCCTACGATCCCTCGCAGCTGCATCGGCTGCACCGGATCGTCGCGCTGCGGCAGCTGGGGTTCGGCCTGGCCGAAATCTCGTTGATGCTCGAAGGCGCAGCAGATCTCGAACGGCTCAAGGACCTGCTTCAAGCCCGCAGGTCTGATGTCGCCGCCGAGTACGAACTGGCAACCACCCGGCTGGCGGATGTCCAACGCCGGTTGGATCTCATCGAACAGGAGCACCACATGTCCAGGATCGAACTGATCGACAAGCCGTTGCCGGCGCTGCGACTCGCCGCGCTGACACGTACCGTGCAGTCCCAGCCCGAAATCGCGACCGTCATCGGCGGCATGTTCGCCCAAGTCGAGGCCGCGCTTCCCGAAATTCCCGACTCCATGGCCATTGCCCAGTACCGTCCGGTCGAAGACGGGCTGGAAGTCACGGCGGGTTTCGAATATGCAGGGCCGGCGGTGGCCGGATGCGACATCGTTGAGCTTGGCGCGCAGCCGGCGGCGCTATGCGGGGTGCATCTGGGGTCCATGGACCGCATCCACGAAAGCTGGCAGGCGGTGCACCAGGAAATCCTCGACCGGGGTTCGGCCCCCAGCGGCCCGTGCCGGGAACTGTACGTACGCTCGGAACCGGAGGACCAGTCCGACTGGGTCACCGAACTGCAGCAGCCCTACGCGCGGAGCTAGTCGACGTCCAGCAGCACGCCGGCTCGCAGCGGCACCCGGGACCGGGGCCGCAGAAGCAGGACAACCAGCGCCGCGGCGATCAGCACCATGCCAATCCACCCCATCAGGCCCACGCGCTCGCCCAGCAGGAACACGGCGAGCGCCGCGGCAACGGCAGGTTCGCTCAGCGTGACGGTGGTTGCGGTACTGGCCGGGACCCGGGACAGGGCGATCCCGAACAGGACGTATCCCAGGAACATCGGGACCAAAGCCAGATAGGCGGCGACCGCGAAATTCAGCGGATCCTGTACCAGCGGCGCCCCGGTGGCCAGCAACACCGGCATCAGCAGCAAACCTCCCTGGCCGAAAACCGCTCCCACCGCTGCCTTCCGTGGAATCCCGTTGGCCATCAGCCGTCCGGCGGCCCAGGAATAGACTGCGTAGCTGGCACCGGCGGCAAGTCCCAGCAGGCAGCTGGGAAAGACCGTATCGGCATTGGCGTTGTCCCCCGCGGCCCTGGCGAATCCCAGCAGCGTACTGCCGGAGATGCCCAGCGCCGCCGCCAGATACCAGCGGGTGGTGAGCTTGATTCCGTCGATGAGCCGCTCAAGAAGTCCGGAGAACAGCGGTGCGGTCCCCAGCGAAATCACGGTTCCCAGGGCGACGCCGCCCAGATGCATGGACGAATAGAAGGCCAGCGGATAAACCAGGATGCCCACGGCCCCGAGCATGACCAGGCGTCGGTTGATCACCAACGGGACTCGGGCTGCCTTCAGGGAACGTGCGCCGAGCACCGCTTGGAGCAGCCCGCCGATGCCGAGCGACGCAGCCCCGATGGCCAGGGGCGAGACGCCGTGGGCCTGCGCCGCGGCGGTGCCGGTGGTTCCCCAGAGCACCGAAGCCGCCAGCAGCATCAGCACCGCTGTGCCCTGCGCACCGCCGGCCGGATTTTTCACAGGGCACGCACCATGCTGGTGATCAGCGACTTGGCTCGGTGCAGCAGTTCGCTGTGGCCTTCCAGGCCGGCCCGCGAGATGGCGCCCTCAAGCAGGAAAGAGATCTGTTCGGCGAGCGCGGCGGCCTGCCTGGAATCGGTCAGCGATTCAAGATGTTCGCGGAGCAGGTCTTCAACTTGGGCCTTGTGCCCGGCCACGATGGACCGTCCGGGGTCTCCCGCCGGCAGCTCCGCGGCCGCGTTCAGCAGCCCGCAGCCGCGGAAACCATGCTCATAACCGGCCTCGGCATGGTCGAGGTAGGCGTCCACGATGGCCAGCACGCCGCCGACCGGATCCGAGGACGCACCGAGGCGGGCGCGATATAGTTCCAGCCATTCCTCGTGGCGGGCCTGCAGGTAGGCCGCCACCAGCCCCGACTTGGATTCGAAATTGTTATAGAGGCTCATCTTGGCCACTCCGGCTTCCGCGATGACTGCATCGATGCCCGTGGCGGAAATGCCGTGGGCATAGAAGAGCCGGGCCGCGGCATCCAGGAGCTTGGATCTGGCATCAAGGCGCGGGGACAAGGGAACCTCCAAGTAGACAGGTCGGTCTAAATAGACAGACTAGTCTAGTTAGACCGATCAGTCTAGGTTGTTCCCGCGGCTTCCTTCAGGCATCGCAGAAACACGTCCGCCGCGGGATTATCCGAGCTCGCCGCCGCATAGAGGGCGCTGCGCGGATTGCCGGCGATCGGCCGGAACACCACCTCCGGCATCTGGAAACGCGACACCGAGGCCGGAAGGATCGACACCCCGAGCCCGGAGGCCACGAGCCCCAGGATGGTTTCCTGATGGATGGCGCGTTCGACGATGCGTGGCGGGGAAAAGCCTTCGAACAACGAATGCACCAAGGTGTAGAAACCATTCATGTACTTGTAGGGGAAGAGCACAAAGTCCTCACCCAAAAGCTGCTCAATCTCCAGCTCCGCCTGCCCCGCGAGGCGGTGGTCCGCTTGGATCACCGCTACCAGCGGCTCGGCAAGCACCTCGGTGAGCACGAGTCCCGGAACCGGAGCCGGGTCACGCAGGATTCCCAGATCCAGCTTCCCATCCAGCAGCTGGTCAATCTGCTCATCGGTGGTCAACGGGCGCAGCGCAAGATCCACACTGGGCCGCAGCTCGCGAAATAGCCTAATGGCACCGGGCAGGGCCGCATAACTGGCCGAACTGACGAAACCCACGGCGATCCTGCCCCGCAGCCCAAGCCCGGCCTCGGTCAACTCATGGTTGGCCCGCTCAAGATCCGCCAACAGCGGGCTTATCCGATCGCGATAGGCGCGCCCCGCAGGGGTCAGCTCGACGCTGCGCGTGGTGCGGCTGAAAAGCCGCACCCCGAGCTCCTGCTCAAGCTTCTTGATCGCCACGGTCAAGGGCGGTTGCGACATCCGCAGCGAGTCGGCGGCGCGCCCGAAGTGCAGGTGCTCGGCCACCACGAGAAAGTACTGAAGCTGTCGAAGTTCCATGCATCTATTGTTGCACGAACACTAATAATTTCATTGAAAATAGTATTGGACTAGATAATAATTTTTGTGGGTTACTGGAAGCGGAACAATCGCACACCGTCGTCCAGGAGCACACAATGAGCCAGAAGACCCACGCCCCATCCACCGAATACATTGTCATCGGAGCGGGCTTGAGCGGTGCCGCAGCCGCATGGAAGCTCGCCCAGCGCGGCCACGAAGTCGCACTGCTCGAGCGCAAGGTTCCCGCCGCGGCCGATGCCAGTTCGCATGGCTCGGCGCGCATCTTCCGCTACGCCTACCCTGACAGCTTCTACACGGATCTGGTCTGCAGGGCGCGGACCGCCTGGGACGAACTTGAGCTGGCCAGCGGGCAGCAGCTGATCTCCCCGCACGGCTCGGTCGACTACGGGGCATTGCGCAACCCCCGCCATTTGGCGTCGGTATTGGAATCCGCGGGAGTCGAGCACGAACTGCTCAGCGCAGCCGAAGCGCGCGACCGCTTCGCGGGCATCGACTTCGACACCGAGGTGCTTTGGCATCCGGGTGCCGGCGTCATCGATGCCGAACGGTCGGTGCAGGCCATGGTCGCCCAGGCCAAGGCGCATGGTGCTCGGGTCGAAACCAACTGGCCCGTCGCATCCGTTGAAGCAGCCGGCAGCGGCTACCGGGTCAACAGCGCGGACGGGCGCTCCTACCTCGGGTCCAGAATCGTCGTGGCCGCCGGAGGGTGGCTGCCCGGGCTGCTGGGCAACCTGCCGCTGCCCGCGGGCTTCGCAGGCAGCGTGCCGACGATGGACGTCTACCAGGAAAACGCATACCACTTCCCCTACCGCAACCAGGATCCCGAGGCCCGCCTGGCCTGGCCCACGTATATCCACAAGGATCCAGCATTCAAGTCCTATGGCCTGCCTGGCGGACGCGATGCCGGGTTCCGCGGTCAAAAGGTCGCCGAATACATGGGCGGGCGCCGAATGGACAGCGCCGCGGCGCAGGACGGGCGCATCGATCCGGCCAACCGCGAACGCGTCATCGACTACGTCAAGCGCTACCTGCCCGGTCTGGACCCGACCCCGTATGCGGAGACCACCTGCATCTTCACGTCCACGCCCACCGAGGACTTCATCATGGACGAAACCCAGGGCATCACCATCATGTCCCCCTGCTCGGGACACGGGGCGAAGTTCGGCCCGCTGCTCGGTGACCTGGCCGCAGACCTGGCCACCGGAACCGGCACGGTTCCGGAGCTCTTCCGCCTGTCCTCCCATGCCAAGGCCCTGGCCTAGAGCGAACCCGCAGGAGAAATCGCATGCAGCATCTTGACACCGCCAGCACCATCCCCGCTTCCACCGTCGCCTCGCTGATGGGGCAGATCGCCGGCATCGGGCGGGACCGGCTGCGCGGCGGCTACACCCGTCCCGTGTATTCCACTGCAGAGCTGGACCTGCGCGGCTGGTTCACCGAGCAGGCCGCCGCGCGGCAGCTGAGCGTGGAGCAGGACGGCAACGGCGCGCTGTGGGCTTGGTGGGACCTTCCCTCCGGGATCCGTGCGGACGCCGTGGCCACCGGAAGCCATCTGGACTCGGTCCCCGGCGGCGGGGCCTTCGACGGGCCGCTGGGGGTAGCCAGCGCGCTGGCCGCCGTGGACATCCTGCGGTCCAGGAACCTGAAACCCACCCGCCCACTGGTCTTGGCAGTCTTTCCCGAGGAGGAGGGATCCCGCTTCGGGGTGGCCTGCCTGGGTTCACGGCTGCTGACCGGCGCCATCGACCGGGACAAGGCGCTGAACCTGCGCGATCCGGACGGCAACACCTTCGCCGAAATCGCCGCGCACCATGGGCTGGACGTACGGCGCATCGGAGCGGATCCGGCGCTGCTCGGACAGCTCGGCGCCTTTGTCGAACTGCATGTGGAACAGGGGCTCGGGCTTGGACAGCTGCAGCATCCGGTGGCCGTGGGCGGATCCATCCTGGGCCACGGGCGCTGGAAGCTGTCCATGTCCGGGCAGGGCAACCACGCCGGCACCACGCTCATGCGCGACCGCCGCGACCCCATGGTCGCCGCCGGCCGGACCATCGCCGCCGTGCAGCAGATTGCCCGCGCCCAGGACAACGCCCGCGCCACCGTCGGAAGGCTGCACCCCGTTCCCGGCGGCACCAATGTCATTGCCTCGCGCGTGGATTTCTGGCTGGATGTCCGGCACCCGGACGACGCGGTCACCGCAGCCGTGGTCCAGGACATCCACCGCGCCGCGCAGCAGATCGCGGCGGAAGAAGACTGCGGCTTCGAATTCTCGCAGGAGTCGCTCAGTCCGACCGTCGGCTTCGACGCCGACTTGTCCCGCAAGCTGGGCGCGTCGCTGGGCAACGCTCCCGTCTTGGACACCGGAGCGGGCCATGATGCGGGCGTGCTCGCCGGGCACGTTCCCAGCGCCATGCTGTTCGTCCGCAATCCCAGCGGCATCTCCCACTCCCCCGAGGAATACGTCGAGGATGCGGATGCCGAGCTCGGCGCGCTGGCACTGGCTGACGCGCTGCAGGGCTTGTTGAGCTGATCCCCGCGCCAGACGAACCCCCTGCGCGAAAGCCCGGGGCCGCATCCGGAGAATTCCGGATGCGGCCCCGGGCTTTCGCCCGCGCCGCCGAAGCTGCCACCGGCAACCCGAGGCTCGTTCCAGTCAGAAGGACTTCAACAGCGCCGGGACATCGTTCCGGTCGGGATTCGGGTGCCCGTAGTTTCGCGCACGTACCGCGACCACCAGGCCGAGCACGAGCAGCAGCAGCCCCGCGGCCGTGGTGAATCCCAGCAGGGCCGCCAAGCATGCGGCAAAGAGGATCAGCGTGTTGCGGCGGTAGACTCTCGCCACCGACCGCGGCTGGGAACGCGCCGCGTTGCGTGTCGCCAGCCAGTACACCACCGCGAGGGCCAGCTGCGGCCAGCCCGCTGCATAGCCCGGCAGCAAAAGAATCCCCGCGCCGGATGCCGCAAAAACCAGAACTTCGGCCGCTGGCCTCATCAACAAGCACCTCCCCGTGCATCACTAGGACCCCATGCTATCGGCCGCCCGGCGCATCCGGCCCCACCCGCCACGCGGTCGGGCGCGGACGTTAATAGCAGTTAAATAGCAGTTCCCCGGACGGGGGCCACACTCCGCCGTCCGGGGAACTACATCCATGCGGGCTCCGTTTCCGAAGCCCGGGTCTCTTGCCGGGTGCCGCTACGCGAGCACCGGGGCCTGCCACAGGTTCAGCACCTGGCCGAGGTCCTTCTGCTCCGCCGAACGGTACAGGTCCGTCGCCCACGCCACGTCCTCGATCGGCATGCCGCCGACCGAGTAGAGGATGATCTCCTCGTCATTGCGGCGCGCGGGGATCTTGCCGGTGGCCACGTCCGCGATTTCCTCCAGCTTGGACTCGGGCAGCTTGCCCTCGCGCATCAGGTCGTGGAAGTGCGTACCGGGGATGCCCAGCAGCTCGTAGGCCTGGGTGTCGTATTCCTCGGCCCAGGCGTCGTACAGCCCCCGGGCATCGAGCACCAGGCGGGCCTGGTTGATCACGAAGTCGTCGTCGAACCTGGCCGCGGCCGGCAGCAGGAACAGCGCCCCGGGCTTGATGGCGGAGGCCGGGAAGTACGGGAAGGCCCCGGAACCCTCGATGTCCGTGCTGGTGGTAGCCATGACGATGTCCGCGTCCTTGATGGCCTCCTCGATGGTTTCCGCTGCGATGACGTTGGCCACCTGCGGGAAGTTCTCGCGGATGTACGCGGCAAAGGTTTCCACGCCGGCGGCCGAACGTCCCTTGATGCGCACGGTGTCGATGCCCGGGCGCAGGGTCAGCGTGGCGTCGATGACGGACTTGGCGATCACCCCCGGCCCCACCACGGCGGCGATCTTCGCATCTTCCCTGGCCAGGTGCTTGACGCCCACGCCCGGCACCGCCCCGGTGCGGTAGGCGCTGAGCAGGTTGGCGCTCATGATCGCCATCGGCGCCCCGGTATCGGTGTCGTTCAGGGTGAACAGGTGGATGGAGCGGGGCAGGCCCTTGGCGCGGTTGGCGGTGTTGGAGCCGTACCACTTGACCCCGGTGGTGCCGAAGCGGCCGCCGAGGTAGGCGGGCATCGCCATGAAGCGGCGGTCCGGGCCGTCGCAGGGCATGCCCTCGTGGACCGGCACCTCGGGGAAGGTGATCATCGCCCCGTGGGAGTTGCCGTTTTCGCCGGCCATCATGTAGTCCCCGTTGCGGAGCAGAATCAATGCCTCTTCCATGACGTCGGTGCAGCGGGCGATGTCGGTGACGCCGGCGGCGATCATGTCCTGTTCGCTGAGGTAGCGGAAGTTGATTGCGGTCATTGGTGGACCTTTCGTGAATGAAGTGCGGAAGCTGGTGGTTGGTGGATTTCTAGATGGCCGCCTCGCCGGTTTCGCCGGTGCGGACGCGGATGATCTGCTCCAGCGAGGCAACCCAGACCTTGCCGTCGCCGATTTCGCCATCCGGGCCTGTCCGCGCGGCCTCCAGAATGGTGTCCAGCGCGCTGTCCACCTTCGCGTCCGGAACGAGCAGTTCCAGCCGGATCTTGGTGCGGAAGTTCACCGAGTATTCCTGGCCCCGGTAGTATTCGGTGCGCCCGCCCTGGACGCCGCGGCCCTGCACCTCGGTGGCGGTCATTCCTGTGAATCCGGCTTTCTCCAATGCGGCGCACACGCTTTCGAGCCGGATCGGCTTGATCACTGCGGTGACGAGTTTCATTTGCCTGCCTTTCGATGCGGGACTTAGAACGGACGGCTGTCGTAGGCGGTTTCGGCATGGACCGAACGGTCAAGTCCGGCTTCCTCGTCCGCCTCGTCCACACGGATCGGGCGGATCTTGTTCATGACCCACAGGATCGCGAAGGTCATGCCGAAGCTGTAGCCCAGCGTGACCGCAATGGCGATCAGCTCGCTGCCCAGCTCAGAGAACGCCCCGCCGAAGACGATGCCCGCCATCTCGCCGGGAGCCGCCGGGTTGGCGAAGAACGTGGCGAACAGCGAGCCGGTGATGCCCGCGATGCCGTGCACCGCGAAGACATCCAGCGAGTCGTCGATGCGGTGGCGGCGTTTCCAGGTGATGGCCCAGGCCGCGGCCGCCGCAGCCAAGAAGCCGACCATGATGGCGCCGACCGGGCCGACCACGTCGGCCACCGGGGTGATGCCGACCATGCCGGCGATCGCGCCGGTTCCCAGGCCCAGCATGGTGGCATGCCCGTCGCGGATCCGTTCGATCGCGATGAATCCGAGCATGCCGCCGCACAGCGACAGCAAGGTGGTGAGCACCACGTACTGGGCCAGGAAATTCGCGCCCCCGGCCGTGCCGCCGTTGAAGCCCATCCAGCCGGTGGCCAGCAGGCCCACGCCGATCATCATCAACGGGAGGTTGTGCGGACGTCCGGCCTGCGCCTTGCGGCGGCCCAGCACCACCGCCAGCGCCAGGCCGGCGGCGCCGGCGTTCATGTGCACCGCGGTGCCGCCGGCGAAATCATGGAAGCCCAGCTGGTTGCGCATCCAACCGCCCACGGTCCCGGCTTCCGGATTGTCGAAGGCGAAGACCCAGTGCGCCAGCGGGCTGTAGACCACCAGAACCCACAACGCCACGAAAACCAGCCAGGATCCGAATTTCATGCGGCCTGCGGCGCCCGAGGCCACCAGGGCGGCGGAGATCGCGGCGAACAAGACGTAGAACGCCGCCCAGAAGGTTCCGCCGGCCTCGTCATCGCTCATGAAGTCGGTGTAGAACGAGAAGTCCAGCGGGTTGCCGATGAGCCCCAGTCCGCCGACCGAGTCGCCGAGTACAAGCCCGTGGCCGACCACGACGTAGACGACGCCGGTCACGGCCAGTGAACTGAGCACCATGAGCATCATGTTCAATACGTTGCGTCCGTTGAGCATGCCGCCGTACAGCATTGCCAGCCCAGGAAACATCAGCAGGACCATGGCGAATGCAGCCAGCAGCCAAGCCATGTCAGCAGCTTCCATCTCGGGACCCCTTTCGAAGAGTTTGAGTGCGAGTGGGTTCAAACTATCGACGTGAGATTCCGCGGTGCTTTCGATTTTGTTTCTGCGAAGAAACAGAATGTTTCATTATTCGAGCCACATATCGCGGTCGTGACATTTATGTAAATTGCGCGTCGCTGCCCGAAATAATTTTTGCCTCGCATTCACTCCGGGAGTATTTTCGAGAGCACATTCATACACGCCAGCACGGGATTGTTAACGGAAGGCTATTGAAGAATTTCCGGAAATCCCGGTGAAACAATCCTGACCTAATCACGAAATCACGCGGTTTTACACTGGCAGGGCACCCCGCGAATTTACCGCTCCGACGCATCTGCCGGGAGCGGCCAAAGCCAAATGGAGCCCGACATGGAACCGATGAAAATTGCCGTCCTGCATATCCGCGACACTCGCGAGCACGACCCCGGATTCCAGCTGGAGCTGGACGAGCTCAATGCCAGCGCCGCCACACAGATCCTCGCGGAGGGGCATGAACCGGAACTTGTCGCGACCTGGCAGCTGTCCTTGGAACAGGTGCAGCAGCTCGTGGACTGTTCGGATGCCGTCATCATCATGGGCGGCGAAGATGTGGACCCGGAATTCTACAACGGCCCTGAAGACTACCCGGGATCCGGAACCCACGAGCCGCAGGCCGACCGCATTCAGATCGCCGCCATCCGCTACGCAATGGCCACCGGCACTCCCCTGCTGGGCATCTGCCGGGGCATGCAGCTGCTCAACGTCGCCTTGGGAGGAACCCTGGTGCAGCACCTGCACAACGTGCAGGACCACCGGTGCGAAGGGACGGATCCGTTTGCGCAGACCCGTGTGGGCTTTGTCGCCGAAGCGCTGGCCGAAGACTTGTCGTCCGGGGACCTCCACCTATGCTCGCACCATCAAGCCATCCACGCCCTCGGGGCGGGGCTGCAGATCGCGGCCATGTCCAGCGACGGCGTGATCGAGGCAGTGGTCCACGATTCCGCCAAGGCCACAGCGGTGCAGTGGCACCCGGAGCACTCGCAGACTGCTGCTGCCCAGCTGGGTCCGTTAATCCGGCGGCTGGCGCACCAGCACGCGCAACCGGCCGCAGGGGAGGCTGAAATCCTGCAGCACCAGTTCGCCGGCGCATAGCCGCCGGTCCGTGGGACAGGGCGTACGTCTAGACTTGAGGCATGGCATTGACTCAGTTAACGGTCGTGGATACCGCGGTCGACATCCTGCAACAGTTCGGATTGGCTGATTTGTCGATGCGTCGACTGGCCAAGGAACTGGATGTCCAGGTCGGCGCCCTGTACTGGCACGTGAAGAACAAGCAGGAGCTGCTGGCCCAGGTCGCGGCGAAGCTGCTGAACACCCCGGCGCTCGCGGTGCGGGCCGAGGACTTCGCTTCGCCGGGCGAGGCGGTGCTGCAATTGATGCGCAAGCTCTATCTGGCGCTGCTTCCCATCCAGGACAGCCCCGAGGTCATCGAGGTTGCCAGCGCCATGCAGGTGAAGGACCTTCAGCCGGTGCTGCTCCTGCGTGCCCTCTTGCAACGGGCCGGGCTGACTGCCGAGCAGGCGCGCTTCGGCCAGCAGCTGCTGCTGAACCACGTGCTGGGCTCGGTCGCCTACCGCCAGAACCTCATCCAGCTGGACGTGGACTCGGAGGAAAGCGACGGCTACGACTGGGGCCTGCAGCGGGCCGTCGCCGGGCTGCTTTCCCCGGCGCCAGCCCCCGCGCAGGATTAACCGAGCGTTCCCCCGGAAAGCTCCAGATAACAGGCCGCGCACAGCGATTCGTACCAAACGTCCTCGCCGTCGATGGCCACCTGGTCCCCGTCGAACACCACGTTCTGGCCGATGCGCCGGGTGTTGAACATGGCCTTGCGCCCGCAGCGGCAAATCGTTTTCAACTCTTCAAGCGAGTGCGCCAGCTCCATGAGCCGGGCCGATCCGGGGAACGCATGGGTGCGGAAGTCCGTGCGGATGCCGTAGGCCAGCACCGGAACGTCATCGAGCACTGCAATACGCAACAGGTCGTCGACCTGCTGCCGGCTCAGGAACTGGGCTTCGTCCACCAGCAGGCAGGCCACGGGCGGAGCGTCGATATGCGGGACGAGCGCGTCCGGGTCGTCGCCCGAAGCCAGTGCCGCGAACTGCTCGCGGACGTTGTCCAAGGGCGACACAATCAGGTCCACCGCACGGCTCAGCCCGAGCCGGGAAACGATCGAGCTCTCCCCCTTGGTGTCCACCCCGGGCTTGGCCAGCAGGATCCGCTGCCCGCGCTCTTCGTAGTTGAAGGCGGCCTGCAGCAAGCTCGTCGATTTGCCCGAGTTCATTGCCCCGTATCGGAAATACAGCTTGGCCACAGTCGCCCCTTGTCGAATCCATCGGCCTGCCAACGGCAGACCACCTACGATTTTAGCGCCCGGGACCCATTCCTCCATGACACTGCATGTCGTTCCGCGACCAATTGTGACCGAGCGGCGTGCGGATCGCCGCCGCCGCTTCCCCCGCACCGAAACGGTTTTATAGCATGGAGCCAGCTTCACGAGATCTGATCGCGGGGAACCCCACGGGTTCCGGCAAGGCTCCGACCGATCAGGCGCCAACCCCACACAGTTGTACGGCGGGTGGCTCGGATGACGAAGCGGCTCGCGGCGCATCCGGCGCTTCGGGCAAGGACAACAACCTGCAAAGGCGTGGACCCATGAGCAAGCAAACCCATCTCGGCCTGGCCGCGAAGCCGCTGACAGCCAACCCCCTGCCCCGCTTCGCCAATGACTGGATCAGCGCCTGGCTGCAGTTGGACGGCGGCACCGGGCTGCTGCATATCGGCGCGGGCCCGCGCGAATGGATCCTGGAACCGCTCGATCCGACGGCGCTGGGCGCCGCCGTAGATCCGGGAACCCAGATCGAGGGCCAGTTCAATCCCGATTTGAAGATCGCCCTGATCCCCGGATCGCATCTGGTGGCGGGCAGCTCGTTCTTCCGGCTGCGCGCGTAGTCAGCTGCGCGCCACGGGCTGCCGGCGGACGAAAACCAGCCAGTACAGCAGCGACATCACGACCACAAACGGCAGGCCGAAGACCAGCGTGAACTTGAATTCCTCGACGAACAACGTGGTCAGCAGCAGCCCGCCCAGCAGCGCCGCCCCGAGGATGGAAGCCGCCGGGTAGCCCGGCAGCTTGAATTCCAGCGGGCTGCGCTCGCGGGCGGCCTGGCGGCGGAAGCTGACGTGGGTCAACAGGATCATGAACCAGGTGGCCAGCGCGCCGAAGGTGGCCAGCGACATCATTAGGCCGAAGCCTCCCTCGGGAAGCACCGCAACGGCGATCGCCGCCACGGCGATGCCTCCGCCTGACATCCACACTGCATGCACCGGGGAGCCGTTGCGGCTGGTGCGGTGCGCCAGCTTCGGGGCATGGCCTGCATCTGCCAGCGAGTGCAGCATGCGGGTCGCCGCGTAGAGCTGGGCGTTCATCGCCGACAGGGCCGCGATGATCAGCACGAAGTTCAGCACCGAGCTGGCAAAGGGGATGCCCACCTGATCCATGACGGTGACAAACGGCGAACCGCCGGAGATCAGCTCGCTGGTCGGCGCAATGGCAAGGATCAGCGCCATGGTCAGCACGTAGAACAGCAGCAGGCGCAGGAAGGAGACCTTGAAAGCCTTGCGCACCGCGAGCTGCGGGTTGCGGGCCTCGGCGGCCGCGATGGAAATCGCCTCGATGCCCATGTAGGAGAAGATCGCCACGATCACCGCGCTCCAGGTGCCCGACAGTCCGTTGGCGAAGAAGCCCGAACCAACGCTGTAGTTCGCGAACCCGAAGCCGTCGGCCGGGTCGTGGAACACCAGCCAGGCGGCGATGACGATGAAGGCGATGACCGCGAAGACCTTGATGGCGGAGAACCAGTATTCGGTGGTGCCGAAGACCTTCACGCTGGAGAAGTTCACCGCGAGAAGGGCGGCGGAGAACAGCAGCACCCACAGCACCCCGGGCACCTCGGGGAACCAGAACTGCATGTATTCGCCGATGGCGCTGACCTCCGTGCCGACCGCAAAGATCAGCGCTGACCAGTACATGTATTTGGTCAGGTAGCCGGCGTAGCGGCCGAGGTAGCGTTCGGCGTACACGCCGAAGGAGCCGGCCACCGGCTGCTTCACGGTCATTTCGGCGAGCGCTCCCATGACCAGCAGCGCGATCACTCCCCCCAGCACGTAGCTGAAGATGACCGAGGGGCCTGCCATCGCGATGGCGAGCTTGCTGCCGGCGAACAGTCCGGTGCCGATGGCGCTGCCCAGGGCGATCATCGCCATCTGGGCAGGGGTCAGCGATTTCTTCAGGCCGGGGCCGGGCCCCTTGGTTCCAACCGGCTGCTGCGCCAACGATGCTCCCTGCTGTGTACGTGTGCGGCACGCGGATCTTCATTTGCGCGCCGCGTCTAAGCGTACTCGGGAGCTTTCACCCCGGATCTTCGCCGAAGATCCGGGGTCTGGCGGATACCGCCTAGGTCACGGCATTTCGGACCGTGAACTCTTCGCGCTGCCAGTCGCCGGTGTGCAGAATCTCACGCAGGATTTCCACCGCATCCCAGATGTCGGTGCGCGAGAGGTACAGCGGGGTGATGCCGAAACGCAGGACCTCCGGCTCGCGGTAGTCGCCGATGACGCCGCGGGCGATCAGCGCCGCCATGATCTCGTAGCCGTGCTCGTGGCGGAAGCTGACGTGGCTGCCGCGCTGGGCGTGCTCGCGCGGGGTGACCAGTTCCAGGCCGTGGTCGGCGCAGCGGGTCTCGACCAGCTCGATGAACAGGTCGGTGAGTTCCAGCGAGGCGGCGCGCACCGCGTCCATGTCCGCTTCCAGGGCGATATCCAGCCCGACCTCGATCATGGCCAGGGAGGTCACCGGCTGGGTGCCGCACATGAAGCGGCGCACGTCGTTGGCCGGGGTGTAGTGCTCGGCCATCTCGAACGGGGCGTTGTGCGACCACCAGCCGGACAGCGGCTGCCAGAAGCGGTCGTGGTGGCGGGCGTTGACCCAGATGAAGGCCGGGGATCCGGGCCCGCCATTGAGGTACTTGTAGGTGCAGCCCACCGCGTAGTCCGCGTCCGCGCCGTTCAGGTCTACCGGGACCGCACCGGCGGCATGGGCCAGGTCCCAGATAACCAGCGCACCGGCGTCGTGGGCGGCGGCGGTGATCTGATTCATGTCCCACATCGAACCGGTCCGGTAGTTGACGTGGGACAGCGCCAGCACGGCGGTGTCATCGCCCAGGGCCGCGCGCAGCGAGGCCTCGTCGTCGATGAGCTTGACCTCGTAGGGCACGCCCGTTTCCTGCGACAGCGAGTTGACCAGGTCGGCCAGTCCCTCGGCGATGTAGATGTCGGTCGGGAAGTTGTCCCGTTCGGTGATGATGACCCGGCGCTGAGGCGCATCGGACTTCTGGATGCGCAGCGCGGAAGCCAGCGCCTTGAACAAGTTCAGGCTGGTGGTATCAGTGATGGCGGTTTCGCGGGGATGCGCTCCCAGCAGCAGGCCCAGCTTGTCGCCGAGCACCAGCGGAAGCTCGAACCAGCCGGCTTCGTTCCAGGAGCGGATCAGGCCTTGGCCCCATTCTGCGGTGACGACCTGCGCCGCGCGTTCGGCCGCGCCATGGGGCAGCGCACCGAGCGAGTTGCCGTCGAGGTAGATCACCGATTCGGGCAGCGCGAAGCGGCCCTTGAACCGGCGCAGCGGATCCTGCGCGTCGAGCTGTGCCAATTCCTCGCGGGTGTGTACCGTCTGCACGCTGTGCTTCCCTTCCTGGATGCCATGAATGTCCCTCCATCGTAGAATCAGAAGCAGGAAAATTTCTTGGGTTCCGAATTTTTGCAAATAATAGGGAGGCTGATCCGTGCCGGATTCAGTATGGGCAGTTTCGGGGGCCGACTCGGCGAATTCCGTTCACATCGACGAGGTTGACTTGGCGATCCTCGTCGAACTCAGCCGGGATGCCCGCCTGGCGAACAACGTCTTGGCGCAGCGGGTGGGCTTGGCTCCTTCGACCTGCCTGGGACGCGTCAAGATGCTGCGCACCCGCGGGGTGATCGAGGGCTACGAGGCGAAGATCAACGAGAAGCTGCTGGGTGTCACGGTCAACGCGATGATCTCCGTGATCGTCGCCCCGCAGGCCAGGGACCGGATGCTTCCCGCGGCCAAGGCCCTGGCGGCGCTGACTCCGGTCCGCGACGTTTTCGTGCTCGGCGGCACCCCGGACCTGCTCATCAGGGTCGCCACCCGGTCCATTGACGAGTTGCGCACTTTCGTCGCGAGCCATCTGGGATCTAACCGTGCGTTCTCCTCCACGCAGACGAATATCATCTTCGAGCACCTGCGCTAGCCGGGGTGCCGGTGGACGTCAGGTGAACATCCGCTGAACTCCAGGTGTCTGCGCTGCGGGCTGCGCCGTCGCACCACATCATTCGAAGAATTCTGCGAACCCTCGATGACCTGATGATTTTCATTTCACATGGCCGTATCATGAGCCTTGCTGCGATTGGGGAGCACACCACACGATGAGCCGTTTTCTCATGTTCGTCTCATCTGGCACGACGAGAATGAGGACATGGGAAAACGCATAGCGCTTCGGGCGATTGGCCTGGTCGCGGCTCTCGCCGTCATCGGAGCGGGAATCGCGGCTCTGGCTCAGTTGGTCTCCGGACCTTCCCAGAGGGATCTGGGCCCAGGCATCGTCGTCCACCAATCCGAGGTGCCCAGCGAGGACGCCGGCTTCGCCGAGCGTACCGGGGAACCTGCCGACCCGTCGGCCATGCCTTCCCCGAGCAAAGACCCCAAGGAACCGGCCAGCCCGTCGGCCTCGGCGAGCCCCTCGGCCTCCAGCAAGCCGAGGCCTTCGAAAACCAGCTCTCCCAAGCCCACCCAAGGTCCGGTCAAACCGCTTCCGCCGAAGGCCCCAGTGGATGACGACGACGCTTGGGACGACGACGACGCCTACGATGACGACGATGATGATGACGACGACTAGCAGACCGCCGCGTCGCCGGGTCTCCATCCGAGCCCGCGTGCTCGCCTCGATGATCCTTCTGGTTGGCTTCGCCCTGGCGGTCTCCGGTGCCGCGATCTACGTCTACGAACGCCAGGAGCTCAACGCGCGCTTGGATGATTCGCTGACCCGCACTGTGGAGGAATTCCGGGTGCTGGCGGAAACCGGCATCGATCCGCAGACCGGCAACGGCTTCAAGCACGCCGAGGACCTGCTCTACACTGCCATGCAGCGCACGCTGCCTGCCCGCTACCAGGGCATGGTGGGTTTGAGCGCGGACCAGCTGCAGTGGACTGCCCCCGCCACCGTGGAAATGCGGCTGGAGGAAGACCCGCAGTTCCTGGAATGGGCCAAGACCAGCGCCGCGGACCAGCATGTGCGCATCGAGAATTTCGAGACTGAACTGAGCGAATACCGCGCCATCGTGGTTCCGATCCAGCTCTCCTCCGACCCCAAGCCAGCACGCTTCGTGCTGGCCTACGACTACACGGCCGAAGTCAGCCGCATCAACAAGCAGTTCATGGTGTTCTTCGGCGTGGGCCTGGTGGTAATGCTGCTTGCCGGAGGTGCGGCCTACCTGATTGTCGGGCGCATGCTCGAACCCATCCGCCGGCTGCGCGACACCGCCCGCCAGATCTCCGAATCCGACCAGTCCTCGCGCATCGAGGTCACCGGGGACGACGAGTTCGCGGAGTTGACGGTCACCGTCAACGACATGCTTGACCGGCTTCAGGACGCACTGAATTCCCAGCGCCAGCTGCTGGACGACGTGGGCCACGAGTTGCGCACCCCGGTGACCATCATCCGCGGCCACCTGGAGCTCATGGATGTCCAGGATTCCGAGGACGTCGCCCAGACCAAGGACATCGCACTGGACGAACTGAAGCGCATGTCGCTGCTGATCAACGACCTGATGACCCTGGCTGGGGCCAATCGCGCGGATTTCCTGTCCGCCAAGCCGACCGACATCGGCACCCTGCTGGACGAAATCCTGGACAAGGTCCGCGCGCTGGGAAACCGCGACTGGCGCATCGGCCACCGCGAGGAAGCCAACGTCACCCTGGACCCGGCCCGCATTACCCAGGCCATGTTGCAACTGGCCGCCAACGCCGTGAAATTCTCCGACGAGGGTTCGCGCATCGATTTAGGCTCGGCCATGCTCGAAGAGCAGGACACGGCGCCGGTGCTGCGCCTCTGGGTGCACGATGCCGGCGTGGGCATCGCCCCCGAAGACCTTGAACGGATCTTCGAGCGCTTCGGCCGCGGCCAGAACAGCGACCGGGCCAAGGGCTCCGGGCTGGGCCTGAATATCGTATCGGCCATCGCCGATTCCCACGGCGGATCGGTCTGGGTGGATTCCGTGCCCGGCAGCGGTTCGACGTTCTACATCGACATCCCCTTGGCCGAAGGAGCCCACAGCGTATGAGCCTCATCCTGATCATCGAAGACGAACCGCGAATCAGCTCCTTCATTGCCAAGGGCTTGAAGGCCGCCGGCTTCATCCCCACCGTCTGCGCCACCGCGCGCGAGGGCTACGCCCAGGCCCGGTCCGGGAATTTCGAGCTGATCATCTTGGACCTGGGGCTGCCGGACGAGGACGGCTTCAGCCTGCTGCGTCGGATGCGCGAATCGCACATCGACGTCCCGGTGATCATCCTGACCGCCCGAAACAGCGTGGACGACACCGTGGCCGGGTTGCAGAACGGCGCGGACGACTACATGGCCAAGCCCTTCCACTTCGACGAGCTGCTGGCCCGGGTGCGGCTGCGGCTGCGCACCGAAGACTCGTCCTCCGACGTCTCGGTCCTTTCGCACGGAAACATGGAAATGGATCTGCTGCGCCGTCTGGTCACTGTCGACGGTGTCGAGGTGGACCTGTCAGCCCGGGAATTCTCACTGGCCGAGGCCTTCCTGCGCAACCCGGGGCTGGTGCTCAGCCGCGAGCAGCTGCTCTCCAGGGTCTGGGGCTACGACTTCGACCCCGGCTCCAACGTGGTGGACGTGTACGTGCGCTACCTGCGCAACAAGCTGGGCGGGGAGCGTTTCGAGACGGTGCGCGGCGTCGGCTACAGGCTGGCCCGCGAATCCTAGGATCCCGCAAAACCAATGCCTTGGCCGCCTGTCCCCTTGCGGGGCTGGCGGCCAAGGCATTGAGGAGCGCCTTCCGTGGAGGGGGCCGGAGGCGCCGGCCGCGCTAGCTAGCGGCGGCCTGCCAGGGCCCGGTGCCCCGGAGCTTCGAAGCGGGTCGCGGACCGCTGGCATGCCGGGACGACCCGAAACGCTGCTCCAGCAGCCGGCTCCACTTGTTGGCAGGAAGCTGCGGATTGAGCAGCGCAATGCCGATGCAGTACTTGCTCATGCTCACCGGGCGGATTCCCAGTGCCGCCAGCGCCTGGTCGCTGACTCCGCGCCCGTCCGCTGACTTGGTTTCCACCACCACCAAGTCCGGCCCCTGCACCTGCTGCCGGCCGTTGGCGTACTCCAGCTCCACGTCGCAGGTGACCCGTTCCCCGTCCAGCGGGTTCACGAAGGTGCTGCGGATGTAGGAGCTGTCCAGCACCGGCATCAAATCGGGCACCTCTTCGCCGTATTCCCTGGACACCACCTGGTCCAGGAACTCCAGCGAGCTGTCGGTCAGCCGCCCCGCGTCGTCCAGTTCCTGTTCGATGCGGTGTTTCACGGTGGCGCCGCGCAGGCCCTTGGTCTTGATCTCGAACATCGACAGCCCGGTCTCCGCATAGGTGCGGCTGCGCACCTTGTAGCGGCGCCGGCGCCCCTGGCGGTGCGCGCGGTACTGGGCGAAATCCTCGGTGTCGAAGTAGACCGATTCGTAGCGGAAGGTCCGCAGACCGTCGATCTCCATGATCTTGAAGTCCTCCCGCAGCCGCTGCGCCAGGGCCGTGAACTCTTGGGCGGTGAGCAGGAACTTGCGGTCCACGCGGGTCTGCAGGGCCGCCTGGTCGATCACCTCGTCCAGGCCGATAGGTGCACGGCACACCACTGCTTCTTCCAGCGCGGCTTTGGCGCGGCCTGCGAGCGGCTGCATCAGGACCACGTCTCCTGGGCGACCGGCGCATTCTGCCGGGGCGCGTTGGCCAGCTGGTACGAACCGCCGGATTCCCGCTCGCCGCGGCTCGGGCCGACCCGGAAACGCACGTCCACAATGGTCAGGTCGCGGACCATGTCCAGCTCGATGACCACGGTACGCAGGACCTTGGCGCCCAGCAGCTCCTCCAGGGCCCGGGCCAGATCTTCCGAGCGCGGGTAGGCCTTTTCCAGGGTCACTGTCTGGCGTTGGGTGCGCGGGGCGAAGCCGGGATGGTCGGCGAAGAACATCACCACGACCAGGGCCGCGGTCACCGCCGGGGAGAACCAGGCCGGGTCCGGATGCAGGCCGTTGACCAGGCCGATGGCCAGCGAGATGAAGTAGTAGGCAACTTCCTCCTGGGTCAGGGTGTCAGACCTCAAGCGGATGATCGAAAGGATGCCGAACAGGCCCATGCCCAGGCCAACCCCGGCGCCCGAGCCGGACAGCAGCATGGTGACCGCGAAGATGCCCATGCTCAACGCGATGTAGGCAAGGACCAGATCACGGCGGAAGTGCCGGCGGAAGTAGACGAAGTACACCAGCACGGTCATGCCAACGACGTTGGCGGCCAAACCCATCCAGAATGACAACATTTTATTTACCTTTCACCGAAAGTTCATCTCTTGTTTCAAGAGTAGGAAGGCCAAATGAAGGAAATAAAAGAAGCCGATGAGAAGACTCTCATGTGCGTCTTGGGATGCATGACAACAACTGACGGTCCGGCGCTACCGGTGGAGGCCCTGAAAAACCCGCATCAATCACCCGAGAGAACAAGGGACCCCGGCGCACGAGGAGTCAAGGGCGGATCGGGTGCCTCCGGAAGCGATCAGAAGATAGACCAACTCCAGCGTCTTCTTATCAACTAGATCGCTGAACCAGGCAGCTCACCAGCTTGCGGTGCCCCTTTCAGGAGCCAGATCTGCCTGATGCACCCATCGGAAGATTCGACCCACACCCCCAGTGCGTAGTCCTTCCGCACTTCGTCCCTAGGTGTACGGTCGCCTATTTCATTAGATACAGTGCGTCAGATGACCTTTTAATGCCTACCACCGGAATCCACGGGGAGTCCAATGGAATGTAGCAACAATAACGGTTCGGCGCGCGAAAGCTTGAACTTCTTTGAGTAAAACATTATATTTTCAATTTCTCTGGAGGCCGGTGATCCGTCAGATTTTTGAACGTAAATTACCAACAGACCATCATGGTGTCCGGTGACCGTGCCCAAAACCGTCTTGCAGATTCGATATAGCCGTTGTGGCGTGACACCGCGCTCAAGTTCAAATGCAGTCTTTTCGTACTTCTGGGCACTTTCTGGTTGCCACATTCCCTCAAAGTACCTTGCAAGCCGTGACTACTATGACCAGAAACGAGGCCAAGGCAAACGGCATAATCAGGCGCTCATCGCCCTGGCTCACCGCCGGCTGACGGTGCTGTTCGCGATGATCCGGGATGGGTCACTTTATGATGTTCCAGAGCTGAAAATTGCTTGAATTTAAACATGGGGGCACCCCCTGAATAGCGACTACCACTTGTCCCGGCGTCCGGCACCGCCCTTCCAGCGGGTTCGATCGGCTTGTTGAACCAATAACGTCACGACGACAAGTAAAGGTTGGAGTCCACGCGCCGATGTCTACAGATTTCGCTTATGAGTTATTGGGAAGCTACTTGCCCTACACGGAAAGCTGACATAACCGCCCCGGCGGGATTGCCTCGACGTCATATAACGCACTGCGAAGAAAATTGCGGGCGCCATTATTGATTCGGCGGACCCTGAACCGAGCGTTCTTCAAACTCTTCCCTCACGACGCGACACATTGCCGGTTCTCGAATAGCGCCGATCCGCCAGGAACCTGAAGTGTGCCCCGATAATGGCCCCGGACGCCGCACTCACCAATTCCGTTGGCCACAAACCCAACCATCGGCTCTCGGTCAGGCCAAGCAGCGCAATGCTGGCGAAGACCACTAGTGAAAGCGCCACACCAGCCAGATTTGGACGCAGAAAATAGTACATCGCAGATCCACACAGCACTCCTACGGCTACTCCCAGCAAAAGCAGTGGAAGCACACCCACCCCCACGAAGGACAGAGACAACGCAACTGCCGACAATGGAGCGGCGATGGCAACGGCCCAGGACACGGCGTCGGCCCCCTTGGCATAACGCGGTTTGCGCTCAGCTTTCTCAATCATTGTCTCCACCGACTTCCATTACAGTCATCTTCCTCGAACGGCGATTCGATGCTCACTGTTGCAATCTCCACGCAACCACTGTGTTCGAAGCTTCCAGACATCGCGACAAGCTGACGACCGAACGTCACTCAGCACCCTCCCAGTTCCGTCAGCCGCTTCAACTTGGCTGCCACGGAACTTCGGGACCGCTAATCCTATTCGGCATCCACCTGGTCGTAATTTTCACGTAGCCGGATTCTGCGTACACATCGGTGGGTACCGTGAGCAAGCAATGTCGCTTGTGTGATCGCGGATTGGCATTCAATTCAACGCGAAGGACTCCATGAAGTACAACCTACCGTTTCCGGCTACCCAGCAAGCCGAATAGACCGGTCCGTCCGCCGTTGTGCCGGGCGAATCTGCGCAGCTCCCCGATCAGCACCGCAAATCTTGCCGTAGCTTGAGAATCCACTTCCCCGCTTGAATTCGTTACCGGATGATCGCTGATGCTCATGGGACCGGCTCGCAGCGCCTCTTGCAGTTCCCGGGTGATCTGCCGCAGCCGATCAGGACGGACACCCGCCTCAAGTTCACTGGCGAACGCCCTGAATGTCTGGGCGGCTGCCGTGAGGCGCTCGTGTTTCACGTACGAAGACAGTTCACGCAACTGCTCCGCAACTTGCCCGAACGATTTGCGTTCTAGTTCAGCTGCCATGATTCAATGATCTCCCCTCGGTCCCACGGGTTCGGGATATAGGTCTGATTTGTCCCTCCAGGATAAATAGTGCCATCATTGCCCGTCTGGGGTGCCACAGTCCCTGAATAAGTGGTTGTGCCCGGCGTGAACGAGGCACGGTATGCGCTGTCGATGGGGCTCGCGTCACCCGTGGGCCACACCGGAAGGACCGCCTTGTCGTTTCTGACCTGCTCAATACTGACTGGACGATCACTGGACCAGAATCTGCCCCACGGAGAGGTGCTCGTGCTGTCACCCGCGCGGTACAGGAGGGTCTCGCCATGCGTGTACCCGGACCGGTAAATTCCGAACCTGAAGGTGCTGGCGGTGTCGCGGTTCAACCATGCAGGTTTGTACCCGGTAACCCCTCCTGTTATTCCGCCGATCCCTGCCCCGGTCAGGCCTGATTGCACGTACCCTTGCACGGTGTGCGGCCCGTCTCCCACCGCGTATCCCGCAACGCCCGACACACCACCTTCAACAGCACCGCTCGAAGCACCGACTGCTGCGCGTGCGGCCAGACCCCCACCATATTTGGCAGCTACTAATGCGCCGGTCCCCGCACCAAACGCACCGGAAACTCCCCCAATGGCGGCATCTACTCCCGCTTTCCCCCAATCCACAGTTCCGTTCTGGTGCTTTTGCGATGCCACGGAGATTCCGCCTGAAACGAGCGCTCCGGCACCGGCCATCAGGGCCAGTCCAGCTGGACCGCCCACACCCGTGAACATCAATCCGACACCCACCACAATGGCAGCGCCGGCAACAACATACTCCCAGTTCTCGCTCATCCAGTCGCCGGCCGCGGCCAGCGCGCCGTTGTTCGATTCGCGGTATGCCGTCAACTCGTCTTCGGTGACCGGGCGCAGGCCGAGGGGGTCGATGGCGTGCAGCGGGTCATTGCCCGCATAGGAGTAGGGGTTGGCCGCCCAGCCGGCACCGATCACCGGCTCCAGCGGGTCCACGGACAAGAAGCCGCGGGTGGACGGATCGTAGGCGCGCGCGCCCAGCCAGTCCAGCCCGGCAACCTGCACGCCGCCGTTGGCGGCCAGGCCCAGGCCCTCAGACAGGCCGGGCAGCGACTGTCCTGCCAGAGCCCAGGGGTTGGCCGCCGCCGTGGGATGTTCGCCGCGCCAGCCGGCCGAGAGCAGGGTGCCGTCCACCGCGGCCAGCCCGCCGGGCATCGCGGTGACCGAGAGGCCACCCACCGACAGGACGCGCGGTGCATACTCTGCGGTGTCCCACCACAGGCCGGTGCCGTCGACCTCGGCCAGTTCACCCAGCGCGTCGACCCACAGCTCGTGGCGGGTGGTGCCCGTAGCAGCGGTGCGCTCGACCTCGCGCAGCGTGCCCATGGCGGACCACTGGTAACGGGTGGTCCCGTCCTGCGCGTGTGCGGCGGTGCGCCGTCCCGCGCCGTCGTAGTCGTAGGTGGTCGCCGTGTCATCGGTCGAGCGCACGCGTAGCTGCCCGGCCGCGTCGTACTCGTAGTCGCGGGTCTGCCCATCCACGGTTTCACGCGCCAGACGCCCGGCGGCGTCGTAGCGCCACTCGGTCACGGTGCCATCCGCCCCGCTCATCCGCACCAGCTGGCAGGCGGCATCATAGGCGTAGGCGGTGGTGCCGTCGGCGTCATGGATGGCGGTGATGCGCCCGTCCTCGTCGCGTTCCAGCGTGCTGGTTTCCACCCCGTCCGGGCCGGCGATCCGGTGCGCGGCCAGGACGCCGTCGCGGTAGTCCCAGTACTGGACCAGATCCCCGGCCACGGCGCCGACCAGGTTGCCGCAGACGTCGTAGGCGTAGCTGACGGTGCCGAACACCGGGTGCTGCACGGCGCTCACGCGCCCGGCGGCATCGCGCTGCCAGCGGGTGCGCCGGCCGGTGGCGTCGGTGCGCGCGGTCCGCCGCCCGTCGGCATCGTATTCCCAGGCCAGGCCCTGGTCGTCGCGGGTGCGCTCGATCAGCTGGCCGCGCCGGTTGAAGCGCAGCACGTGCTGCACTGTGCGCCCGTCGCCGCGCGTGGCGTCGGTGATCCGCACGCAACGGTTGGCCGCGTCGCGCTGCAGCTGGACCAGGGTGTTGCCCGCGCTGGCGGTGGCGGCCAGCCGCCCGGCCGCGTCGTAGCTCCACTCCAGGCGCCGCCCGTCCGGGTCCTGCTGCCAGGTGGGCCGCCCGGCGGCGTCGTACCCGGCGGTGGTGCGCCGCCCTAGCGGGTCGGTTTCGGCCACCACGCGGTCCGCCGCATCGTATTCGCGCACGGTGACCGCGCCCAGCGGGTCGGTGATGGAGGTGAGCCGGCCGCGCTCGTCGTAGCCGTAGCGGGTGACCCCGCCCAGCCCGTTGACCGCCTCGATCAGCTGGCCGGCGGCGTCGTAGCGGAAGCGGCGCAGGCCGTTGACCGGATCCTCGGCACCGGTCCGCCGCCCGGCCTTGTCGTACCGGTAGCGGCAGGTGCCCCGCCCGGGCAGGGTGCGGGAGATGACCCGGCCCATCGCGTCGTAGCGGATCCGCTCGGCCTGCCCGTCCGGGAAGACGCGGGCGATCACGCGCGAGTCGGCGTCGTAGCGCAGCTCGGTGCGCGCCCCGGCCGGGTCGGTGGCGGACACCGGGCGCCCGGCGGCGTCGTAGTCGAAGGAGGTGACCGCCCCGGTGGGGCTGATGCGCTCGGTGACCCGTCCGGCCGCGTCGCGGCGCAGCAGCGTCAGCCCGCCCTCGCCGTCGACCAGCTCGACCACCCGTCCGCAGCGGTCGTAGCTGGCCAGCTCGCTGGAGCCGTCGCTGGTTTCCACGGCCACCGGACGGCCGTACTCGTCGCTGCGCAGCGTGCTGCGCTCGAAGGCGTCGGCCACGTTCAGGGCCCCGGAGGCCGGGTCCGCGGTGTAGGCCTCGCGCACCCCGGTGGGGTCCACCTGGGCCGACAGCTCGCCGTTGACCGTGTATTCGCGGATCCACCGGCTGCCGGTGGGGTCGGTGATCGCGGTCAGCCGCGAGAGGGTGTCGTGGGCGAAGTGCCATTCGGCGCCGTCGGGCAGCACCAGGGCGGCAACCCGGCCCAGGTCATCGAAGCGGCGGCTGATGGCCCGGCCCAGCGGGTCAATGGTGCGCTCAAGCTGCCCGTGTGTCCCGTACTCCAGGGCGGTGCGCGCCCCCAGCGGGTCGATCACGGCGGTCAGCCGGCCGCCGGCGGCGTGTTCAAAGCGCCACAAAGCCCCGTCGGCGTCCAACCGGGAGGCCAGGTTGCCGGCGGCATCGTAGAGGTAGGAGGTGCGCGCCCCACCGGGGCTGATCGCCTCGGTGACCCGGCCGGCCTCATCGCGGTGCAGCCGGGCGGTGTCGCCCATGGCGTTGGTGACGGCCACCAGGTCGCCGTACCGGTCGTGGGTGAAGTGAAGGGTGACACCGGTGGGGTCGGTGACCCGAGCCAGCAGCCCGTTGGCCCATTCCAGCTCGGTACGCCCGCCCTCCGGATCGATAATCAGCGCCGGGTTGCGCTCCTCGTCGTTCGCGTAGCGGTACTCCACGGTGGCCCCGGTACCGGTGACCACGGTGGTGGGCCGGTCGAGCTCGTCCCAGCCGTAACTGAACTCGGCACCCTCGCCGGTCAGCGTGCGGGTGCGCCGTCCGCGCTCGTCATAGGCGTGCACGGTCAGCGTGCCGTCGCGCTCGGTGACCGAGACCAGGTTGCCGTGCCGGTCGTAGCTCATCGACTGTCGGGCGTCCTGCCCGTCCACGACACCCACTAGACGGCCGCGGGCGTCGGCGATGAAGTTGTTGGAGCGCGTCCCGTCGGCGTCGGAGACCACGGTGAGTCGTCCGGGCAAGTAGGCAAAGCGGGTGCTGCGTCCGAAGCAGGACTCCTGGGTGGCGACCCGCCGCTTCTCGTCGTAAGTGTTGCGCGCCTCGATGACCCCGGCGGCGTCGGTGACCGCGCGGATGAGCCCGTCCTCGTTCCACTCGTAGCGGCGCGTGCCGCCGGGCCCGGTGGCCGAGCACAGCCGCCCGGCCTCGTCGTAGCCGAAGTCCACGCGGCGTCCGTCGCTGGCGCGCAGGGCAAGGACGCGGGTGGCCGCGACCTCCGGGTCGGTGTACTCGGCTTCGATCCAGCGGCCGCGCTCATGGGTGAGCCGCGTGATCAGGTGTCGCTCGTCGCGCCGAACCGTCAGTGCGGTGCCGGCCCCGGATTCGTGGGCCAGCCAGGTCCCGGCGGGAGTGAAGATCCAGCGGGTGCCGGTACTGTCCGCCGCGGTGAGCACCGGGTGCCCGTCGCGTTCGGCGCGGCACAGCCAGAGGTTCTCCCCGTCGGCCCGGTCCCAGCCCTCGCCCAGGCGAGGGAAGTGGATCTGCCGCCCGTCGGGCAGCACCAGGTCGGCCCCCTCGTCGCCCAGCTCAAGGCGCACCTCAAACACCGAGGACCAGCCGGGGCCGAACAGCCCCTGAGCGTCGGCGAGGGAATTGTAGGCGCGGGTGGCGGACAGGGCCGCGGCGGCGCCGGCGAAGCCCAGGTCCACCTCGGGCTCCATGAAGTTGCCGGTGGAGGTGTTCACCGGATCGGCGGAGTAGCCGGTGGTCGGCGGGCCACCGTAGGCCTGGGCCGGGGTGATGGTCAGGTCCTGGCGGCTGGAGCCGATGCCCTGGGCGTCCAAGGCAGCCTGCAGGGCGGCGTTGGACAGCCGCTGCACCTGGCCCTCGCCGCCGGCGGCGGCAAACGCGCCGGCGATGGTACGCGCCCAGGCGACGTCCTGTTCGTTGGCCTCCAGCCAGCGGTCGTAGCCGCGCACCACGCCCCCGGCGGAAAGCCGGCCGTAGGTGCAGCGGGCGGCGAAGTCATCGAGGTGGGAGCGCAGCGAACGCGGGGTGCCGGAAAGCTCGGAGTTGAGCCCGGCCGAGCCGTTGGCGAAGCTGCGCAAGTCGGCCGGGCGCGCGGCGGAGACGCCGGTCCCGCCGCCGCCTCCGGACCCCGGCGGCGGGGTCTGACGCACGCCGGTTTGCGGTGCCGCGGCCTGGACGGAGACGGGGGCCGAGGGCGGGCCGACCGGCGGGTCCTCCTCGCCGAAGACCGCGTCCCAGGCGTTCAAGAATACGTTGGCGTCGCGTTCGTCCTTGCGCTGCTTCCATTCGCGGGCCAGCCGGCGCCGCTCGTTCTCGGCCTTGGCCTGATCGTTCAACTGCCGGGCGCCGTCCGCCGTTTCACGCAGCCGGTCGGCCAGCTCGCGGCGGTCCGCCGCGGCCACGCGCGCGTTGTCGGAGAAGAGCCGGGAGAAGTGTCCCTCGAAGTCGGCCTTGGCCGATGCCACGAAGCCCGCGCGGGGGCCGGCCTGGCCATCGAGCTTGCTTGCTGCATTGCGGAATGCGGTGATCAGCGCCTCGGCTGTCCCGAAGTCGAAATCCACATCCCGGTCAAAAACTCCGAGGTTGACCACGCGTGTCCTCCATTATCGAGCCGCACGGCCCGGCCGGCGGCAGCTTTGCTCCTTGCGGGCGCACCGCTGGGCGACGCGCCGGAAAAAATCCGGGGCCGCGAACGGCCCCGGATGCACCCTTGGCTGCTTAGTTGCCGCCACCGGCGGTGAAGATGTTCTGCGAGATCTGGCTCAGCTGGCCGCGCAACTGCTCCAGCTCGGTGCGGGCCTTGTCCAGGGCCGCTTTGGTCTCCGGCCAGGTGGTGCTGCGGAACTGGATGGCCAGCGGCCCGTCCCAGACGTTCGGGTCCGACAGGGTGCGGCCCTGGGCGTCGAGCTGGTTGATCTGGTCGGTGAAACCGCCGTTGATGATGGCCTGCAGCTGCTGGATTGAAGTCTTGGCCTGCTCGGTTGAAAGAACACGTGACATGGGAACCTCCGCAAATCGTGGTGGCCCCCGGCAAAATGCCGTGTCGTCCGGGAGCCCAGAACATGAGTAACTCTAACAAGATGAATAGAAAATCCCAAACGATGACGCGGACAAAATTTCGTCCAAAAGGCTGGAAAACGCCGAAATCCCGCGGGATGAGCAAGCGGCGATTTCTTAACCGCAAGTCCGGGAGCGAACCGCCCGTTTAACGGTTCGCACCGCAAACAGCCTATTATCTCAAGGGGAGTTAGCAACCGGAGGGAACCCATTGGCACACTCGCAGCCACGCAGACAGCATGCACGACCGCCCAGGACCGGAAGGCTGGCCCGTACCGTGGGCGCGTTCCTCTCCGTCGCCGCGCTCGGGCTCATCACCAGCTGCAGCAACGCGCCGCAGGCGATCGAGAACCCCTCGCGCGTGCTGCAGTCGGTGGACGTCGAGCTCGCGTCCAACGCCTCGATTGCCAGCGTGAACGGTACTGCGATCGCCGTGGACGACGCCTCGGGCGAATCCTCGACGACCACTAATTCCTTCGCCCCGGCCGAGGTGGCCGGAGACCTGCCGGTGCGCGTCAGCACCTACTACCGCACCGACAAGGCCAGCGGCACGGACCTGAAGGACCTGGCCGGCTATACCGGGCGGGTCCAGATCGAGCTGTCGGTGGAAAACCTGACGGTGGCCCCACGCGAGGTCTCCTTCGACGTGGCCGGGCAGAACCGCACCGAACCGGCACTGGTCGGCGCGCCCATGACCATCGCAGCCTCGGCCGAGATCCCGGGCCTGTCCCCGAACAACATCGTCGCGGCCTCCGGCTCGGACGAGACCGGAACCAACGGCATCATCAGCGCCGCCACCAACGGCAACACCGTCATCCAGTGGGCCACGCTGCTGGCCCCACCGGTCTCCCCCGCCACCACCACCCTGCGCCTGGTCGCCGAAGTGCAGGACTTCACCGTTCCGGGCATCGATCTGGCGGTGCAGCCGGGGATGCACACCGACCTGTCGGCCGAGGGTGTGCTGGATACCGCCTTTAATGAGAGCGCCACCTCCGAGCTGGCCCTGCAGCGGCGCACCATCGAGCTGATCACCGACGTCAACGAGGTGCTCGCTCGTGCCGGCGGCACCATCACGGAACTGCGCACCAACCTGGAAAGCACCTCGGACACCCTCGGGGTGAGCACCGTGCAGCACCTGCGTGAGAGCAGCGAATCACTGGCCGGCACGCTCAGCGGGCTGAAGCAGCAGCTGGGGCAGCTGGAAACCGACCTGGGCTCCACCGTCACCGCCGCGGACAGTGCCACCACGGCGCAGCTGATGCAGACCGTGAGCACCATGGACCGCATGCTCGGCGACACCTCAGCGCAGATAACCAAGCCGGCCCTGAAGGGCGAGGGCTGCCAGGCCATGGTGGCCCCCAAGGGCGAGGCCTCCAGCGTGTACTCGAACCTGATGCTGATCTCCGCCCAGCTTGAGGGGTATGCCGAGTCCACCGCCGGCTGCCGCGACGAGCTGGCCGATAACCTGCAGCGCATCGTGGGCCCGGCCGATCCGGACATCGAGAACTGCGACACCCCGTCGCTGACCTGTGCCTTCCGCGCCTCGTCGATTAGCGTGACCGGCGAACTGATCAAGCTGGTGCTCGAAGGCGACAAGCTGGTGCAGTCCCTGCAGCCGGAGATCATCGGCAACGCCATCTCCAGCCACGAGGCCATTGCCGGGTCACTGATTGAGATGCAGAGCGCCTTGGACGCGCTGCAGACCACCGCCGACACCGACGAGGTGACCGTGGCGCTCAAGGCACTGCGCGAATCGCTGAAGGTTTCCGAGGACAACCTGGCCGCGGTGGAGAAGACCGTGGGCTCAATCCACGACATCGCCACCGAGAACGCCGCACTGGTCGGCCATCCGGAGGACTCGAAGTCGATAGCCGGTCAGAACGCCACGCTGGTCGAGGAGATCTGCGAACTGGCAAACCGACGTGAGGTGACGGAGACCGCTGCCCGCGAGCTGATCGCGTCGCTAACCGCGAATGACACCTGCGTCATCGACCTGCCGCCGCTGCCGACCGAGACACCGGAGCCAGAGCCGACCGGCGAGACTTCCCCGTCACCGAGCGATTCGACCACTCCTGCCCCGGAGCCGTCCGAGACTCCGGCTGAGTCGGTCGAGCCGACCGAATCCACCGAACCGACCGAGACCTCGGCACCAGCCGAGTCCCCGAGCCCGACTGAAGTGGACGCCGAACGGGCTGCGTTTACCAAGCCACTAATCACTGGCGGCCCCAAGGAGCCAATGGATGAGCGCCTGGCCGCGCAGGCCAAGGCCTGGAACTCCGTCGCCGCACTCAGCAACCTGGAGAATGATGATTCCGGGCTCGGCCAGCAGCTGACCGCATCCAAGGATCAGCTGAAGGACATCGCCGCGAAGATCGACGCAGTGGAGACTGCGGCGACCAATGGCAGCGGCAACATCCAAGACGCCATTGACGAGCTGCGCGCCGCGCTGCAGGTCTCCCTGGTCGACAGCAAGATACTGGGCAAGTCCCTCGCCGATCTGCAGGGACAGCAGGAGCGCCTTGAAGCCGGCATCGAGGAAGCGTTCGGCAAGGCCTCGACCGAAACCCAGCAGCAGGTCAACGAGTTGATCGACGGCCAGATTCGGGTGCTCTCGGAACAGGGCGCGACCAGCCGCGAAGCCGTGCTGACCGCTTTCAACCGCTCGGTCACCGGCCTGTCGGGCACCTCCGGCGAAGTCGCTGCGGACGCCAAGGCCACCGTGGACAAGCAGCACGCGCAGCTGAACGAACAGGCCGAGGCACTGACCAAGGCGATCGGTGAGCAGACCGCCTCCTCGCTGGAGCAGATCGCCGCGCGCACCACAGCCTCGACCCGCGACGTGGAGGGCGGCGAAGGGCTGCTGTCGGCCTCGCTGAGCAAGGTGCTGCTGGATCTGGGCGACCGGTCATCCAACGGATCCGGGCTGCTCGGCGCGCTGGCCACCAGCGCCGCCATGTCCGACACCGCCGACTATCAGCTGGCGCTGGCCACCGAGCATGCCGACGGCTACGCCAACGTGCGTGCAGAGGACATCGCGGCCATCCTGCACCGCCAGGCCCAGTTCAAGGCCGCCCTGGAAGCGGCCGGTGACCTGCCCAGCTTCCACCTGCAGGTGTCAGAGGGCACCTCGGTGCGCACCCTGTACGCCTTCCATCTCCAGGCCGGCAAGTGAGCGCCCGCAGCTCGCGCCGCCTGATGCCGGTACTCGTGGTGGGGCTGGCCCTGGTGCTGGTCGTCGCGATCGCCGCGGTGATCTCCCGCCCCGAAACGGCTACCGGTGAACCGGTGGGCAACTCCGTGCCGGTGGCCCTGACCGCCCAGGGGCTGCCGCGGGACACGAGCATCGGGGTGATCCTCTCGCTGGGCTCCGCGCAGGGCTCCGAATGGAAGGATGCGGCGCAGGGCGCGGCCGTGGCCGCCCACCGCCTCGCCGCCGGCGGCTCGCCGGTGATTCTGGAAACCCGGGATGATCGGGGCACCTCCCAGGGAGCCCGCGACGCCGTGGCCGAGTTGGCCGCCCAAAAGGTGGCCGGCATTGTGCTGGCCACCTCCGGCGAACACGTGCCCGCGGCCCTGCAGGCCGCGCAGGAGGCAGGGATCCCGGTATTGCTGCCCTACTACAGCGGCGAGCTGTCCGGCTTCGATACGGCATATAGCCTGACTCCCGGACCGCAGCCGGTCTCCGCGGCCATGAAGTCCGCGCTGGGCGAGGCCGGACACGTGATGCTCATTGACCTGGGCGGCCCGGCACCCGAGGGAATCAACCCGGCCGAGCGTCGCGCACCGGCGGCGGGCGATGACCTGAACACCCTGGCCGTCGAGGTCTCGAAGCTGGCCGCCCCCCAGCGCGGTGAACCGGTGGACGCCGTGCTCATCACCGGACCGGCCACCCGGCAGGCCGCAATGGTGCACGCCCTGCAGCAGCGCAACATCAGCCTGCCGCTGGTGCTCGGCCCGGCCGCCACCAGCCCGGGCTTCGAATCGGCCCTGCACGAGGCCGGGGGCAGCGCCTCCAGCCGGCTGCTGAGCGTCGGTACCGGTGCCGTGGACGCCGCCGCACTGCGCCCCGGGGACGAAGGCCGGGCCATGTCCGGTTTCCTCGCCGCCGTCCGCGTCATGGCCGAAGATCCACAGGTCATGAACCTGACCGGGGATCAACCCTTCGCGAAGGTGGCCCCCGTGGCCGAGGCCCACAGCCACGACGCTGTGATTGCCTTGGTCCACGCCGCGGCCCACGCCAAGAGCGGCGAACCGGGCGCCGTGGCCGGGCAGCTGGATAAACTGTCACTGCAGGCCGGCCACGGCATTGCCGGAGGCGACCTGGATCTGGGCCGCGACGCGGACCAGGCGCAGGCGGTCGTCCTGCATCTGGCCAGCCAGGACCTGGGGCTGCGCCCGGCACCGTCCGGTGCCCGGATCCCGGCGCGCTGGTTTGCCGGCCCCGCCGGCAACTAGGCCACCTGCCACGACCGGTTACGCGCACAGGAGTGCGCATGAAGCTGTTGGAAGGGAGCACGGGTGCGCGTGTTGATCCAGCTGGGCGACCAGCGACTGGACCGCGAACTGACGGGGCGCGATGACGCCCTGACGCTGGGTGAGCTGATCGATCGGGCCGGCGGCACCGCACCGGGCCCGGACACCACGCTCTATGTGGATGACGTCCCCGCCACTGCCGGCACCCCGCTGGGCGAAGTGCTGCTGCTGGAGGGCAGCACGATCTCGCTGTCCCCCGTCCCCCGGCCACAACCGCTCACCGGCTGGAGCGTCACGGTCTGCGGCGGTCTGCACGCCGGGGCCGTACAGCCGATCCCCGAGCACCGCCCGTTACTGCTGGGCCGCTCCCCGCAGGCCGACATCGTGCTGGACTCCGAGAGCGCCTCCTGGAACCACGCCAGCATCCAGCTGGAGCAGGACGGGGTGCGCGTCCGCGACCACGGCTCAACCAACGGCACCCAGCTGGATGGCACGCCGGTCGCCGAAGACGGGGAGCTGATCACCGAGGCGGCCACCGTGCTGGTCGGCGGCACCGCCCTGCTGCTGCGCCCGCAGCTGTCCGAACGCCTGGCACCGCGGCCCGGCTCGCTACACAACCTCACCCCTGCGGCCACCGCCCCCTTCAACCGCCCGCCCCGCCCGGGCCTGGACCCAGCCCCCGAACCGCTGCCCGCCCCGGCACCGAAGGACGTGGCCCCGGCCTCCAAGTTCAGCTACATCACGGTGCTGGCCCCGCTGCTGCTGGCCGGCGCCATGGTGATGATGCTCGGGGACCTGCGCTTTGCCATGTTCGCCCTGCTCAGCCCGGTGATGGCGATCGGCATGTGGTTCGAGCAGAAGCACCGCCACACCAGGAACCTGAAGGAGGAAAAGAAGCGGTTCGAAACGGCCCTTGAGGAGTTCGAGGGGCAGATCGCCCGGGCGGCCGTACGCGAGGCCGAGCGGCGCCACACCCGCATCCCGGATCCGGCCACCACGCTGCGCGTACCCGCCCTGCCCACCACCGCTCTGTGGCAGCGACGGGCCGGCGACCACGACTTCCTGGCCCTGCACGCCGGAACCGGAAACGTGCCCTGGCAGCCGGAGATCGACCGGCGCGCCACCCCCACCCTGGACCCGCGGGTGCGCGAGCTGATCGAGGCCAGCCACATCCCGGCGGCCCCGGTGGTCGTGGACCTGACCGGCGCCGGCGTCGTTGGCATCGTGGGCGAGCGCGAGGGGGCGCTCGCCCTGGTCCGCAGCCTGCTGGTGCAGGCCGCCGTGCACGCCGGGCCGGCGGACCTGCGCATCGCCCTATTCTGCGACCGCGGACGGCACCCGGCATGGGAATGGACCGGCTGGCTGCCGCACACCCGGCGCGCCGGGGCGGCCACCGGGGAACGCTGGCTGTCCGATGACCAGCGCCGCAGCGCGCGCCTGCTGCGCGCCCTGCGCGAGGACAGCATCCAGCGCAGTGAGGGAGCCACGCTGCTGGTGCTCGACTCGGAGGTGCTCACCGAGGGCCGCGACGCCCCGGCCCGCGCGCTGCTGGGGCACGGGCGGGACGCCGACTCCGGGCTGGGCGGTACGCGCCGCGCCCACCAGGTCTCCGGGATCGTCATCGCCGCCACCGAGCAGCAGCTGCCCGCGGCCTGCAGCACGGTGATCCGGGTCGGCGCGGACGCCGCCGGCACCGTGCACGGGCTGGGCGAGCAGTCCGAGGTCGAGGACGTGGTGCTCGCCGGGCTGCCGGTCGAGCGCGCCGAACGGGCCGCCCTGGACCTGGCCCGTTTCGACGACCCCGAACTGGTGGTCCCAGGTGCGGCGCTGCCCGCCCTGGTCAAGCTGCCGGCACTGCTGGGCCTGGAGCAGATCAACGAGGCTGCGATCGGCGAGCTGTGGCGCACCGCGCGCGGGGTGTCCACCCCGATCGGCAGCACCGAGGCCGGCACCATGATGCTGGATTTGGTCAAGGACGGGCCGCACGGCCTGGTCGGCGGCACCACCGGCTCGGGCAAGAGTGAATTCCTGCGCTCGCTGGTGGCCGGGCTCGCCGCCCGCAACGACGCGACCAAGCTGAACTTCATCCTCATTGACTTCAAGGGCGGGGCGGCCTTCGCCGCCTGTGAGGCGCTGCCGCACACCATCGGCACCATCTCCAACCTGGACGAGCAGCTGGCCGACCGCGCGCTGCGCGCCTTGGAGGCGGAGATGGCCCGGCGCCAGCGGATCTTCGCCGCCGCCGGGGAGGACATCGACAACCTGGACGCCTACCTGGCCACCAACCCGGCCGAGCCGATGCCGCGGCTGCTGTTGGTGGTCGACGAGTTCGCGATGCTGGCCAAGGACTTCCCCGAGGTGCTCTCCTCGCTGGTCTCGGTGGCGGCGGTGGGCCGAACCCTGGGCGTGCACATGATCCTGGCGACCCAGCGCCCCGCCGGGGTGGTCAATGACGACATCCTGGCCAACACGAACCTGCGGGTGGCGCTGCGCGTGCAGAGCCGGGAGGACTCCTCGAACGTGATCGGCGTGCCGGACGCCGCGGCCATCGGCCGGGCGCAGACCGGCCGCGGCTTCATCAAGCTGGGCCAGGACGACATCAGCGCCGTGCAGACCGCCCTTGTCACCGGGCGGGCCAGCACCGCCAGCGGCGGCGGGCTGCGGGTGAGCGAACCCGGACACTTCGGCGCCCCCGCCCCGGCACCAGTAGCCGAGCCCGAGAGCACCAGCGATGACAGCGACCTGGACCTGCTGATCGCCGCGATCCGCCAGGCCCACGCGCAACGTGGGCTGGGCGAGCCCCGGCCGGTGTGGCCCGGGGCGCTGGGCGATCAGGTGCAGCTGGCCGGCTACACCCCGGCCTCGCGGCGTTCCGCCTCCCTGCCCGCGGTCGGCGCGGTGCGCGGGCAGATCATCGAGGTGGCGCTGCGCGATGAGCCGGAGTTCCAGCGCCAGGTGCCCGCCGGTTGGGACCTGTCCGAGGGCAACCTGCTGCTGCTGGGAATCGCCGGCTCGGGCACCAGCACCACCCTGGCCTCGATCGCATTGACGGCCGCCGCCGCGTATTCGCCCGGGGAGCTGGACCTGCTCATCCTGGACCTGGGATCGCGCACACTGGCCCCGCTGGCCGGACTGCCGCACACCGCCGCGTACGTGGGCACCGGCGCGGGCGCCGCGGAGCAGCAGGCCCGGTTCCTGCGCCACCTGCGCAACGACCTGGCCCGCCGCCGTGCCGAACCGGCTGCCCGGCGGCGCACCCTGGTGCTGCTGGACGGGCTGGCCACCCTACGCGATGAATTCTCCGACTACGACGGGCTGGCGCTGATGGACGCGCTGAACCGCGCGTACGCGGACGGCCCAGCCTTGGGTCTGCATTTTGCGGTTAGCAGCACCCGCGCCAAGGCGGTGCCCACCGCCATTGACGAGGTCACCACACAGAGGTGGCTCTTCCGGCTGGCCGACCCGTATGACTATTCCACGCTCGGGGTGCGCGGAAGCAACATCCCCGCCGCCGTACCCGGGCGCTGCGTGGCCGCCGCCCAGCTGCGCCAGATGCACGTGGCCACCCCCGGCACCGAGCTCGAACAGGCGGTCGCCGAGGCCGCCGCCCGCTGGCCGGAGGCACGGCCCAAGGCGCCGGTCATCGGCCAGTTGCCCGCCCGGGTCGCGGCCGGCAAGCTGCCGGCACCCGGACTGGCGGCCGAGCCGTGGCGGATCCCGGTGGGACTACGCGAGGAGGACCTGGCCCCGGGCTGCCTGGAAATCTACGAGGGCGAGCACGTGCTCATCGCCGGCCCGGCCCGCTCCGGCAAGTCCAGCCTGCTGCTGGCCCTGGCGGACTCGCTGCGCGGCATCCCGGGCCCGGACGGCACCCCGGTGGCGGTGTGGGGCGTGTGCGATCGCCGCTCGCCGCTGGCGGATGCGGACCTTGACCGGGTGGCGGTCGGTTCCGCGGACCTGCCCGCGCTGCTGGCCTCACTACGCCTGGAGCGCGGGCCGGTGGTGCTGCTGGTCGATGACGCCGAGCGGTTCGAGGACACCGACCAGGCCCTGGCCGGGCTGCTGAACTCTCCACCCGCGGGGTTGTGCGTGATCGCCGCCGGGCGGGCCGCGGAGCTGCGCGGGCTCTACGCGCACTGGACCAAGACCCTGCGCAAGTCCCGCTGCGGGGTGCTGCTGCAGCCTGATGCGGACTTCGACGGGGAGCTGCTGGGCGTGAACCTGCCGCGGCGCGCCCCGGTGGCGGTGACCACCGCGCGCGGCTACCTCTGCGTGGGCGGTGCCCCGGCGTTCATCCAGGCCATGGGGCCCTCCGAGAACTGACCAGGCGAATCCGACTCCCGGCTACTGCCGGGTGGTGATGCCGAACGGCTCGCTGGCCAGGTCGGTGAAGTTGCCCACCGAAGCGCGCAGCGTGCACTGCGGGGTCACCGACAGCGCGGTGACCACCAGCCCGTCCCCGGAGACGGCCACCGCCCCGGAGCAGGCGTCGGAGAAGCGCACCCCTGCCTCGCCGCCGGCAATCGAGCGCAACGTCGCCGAGGGCTTGCCGGTGGCGGGGCTGGCATACAGCGGGCTGAGCACGTCCGGGCCCGCGGGCCACACCGGTACCAGGGTCACCGGCAGCGTGGTGCCGCTGACCGTGCGGGCGGGAGTCTGCACCACGATGTCCTGCAACCGCTGCGCCGGGTAGGCCGAGCCCTCGACCCGATCGTCGGCGAGCGCCTGCTCGGTGGCGGCCGCGGCCTGCTGCAGCCATTGATCCAGCGCGTCATCCCCGCTCAGCGCCAGCGGCAGCGTGGCCTGGACTGTCACCTGGCCGCGCGCCGGGATGCTGATCCCTGACAGGTTCCACCCGCACTCGACCGAAATCCCGGTGAGACTGGGCTGGTTGCGTTCGCCCTGCGCCTGGCTGAAGTCCACCGCCGGGCAGCCCGAGGTACCTGGTGCCGCCGGCAGCACCTCCAGGAACGGCCCGGTCAACGGGGCCTTCTGTGCCGAATACGTGAATTCAAGGTGCACCTGCTTGGCCTGCGCGTCGTAGCGTACCGAGCGTGCGGTGGCCAGCCCACTTGGTGTAGCCTGGCCCTGCCAGCTGGCGGTGGCATCCGGGGCTGGGACGGCCTGCGGTTCGGTGCGTCCGAACAGCGCGATGCTGCCGGCGATGACGGCGGCCAGTAGCACCACCGCGGCGGCCAGCAGGCCCAGGGACTTGGCGTTGAGCCAGCTTGGGCGCCGTCTGTTCCCGGCGTTCTCCGTGGCCTCGGTGGGTGGTGCCGCGGGGGTCGGCAGGTCGCTGCGGCGCAGACGGAAGACCGTGTGCCGGGCGCTGGTCCCCAGATCGGGCGCCTCTGGCGAGGTCAGCTGTCCAACCATGGCGGCGGCGTCGGTGGGCTCGGGGTCGGCCTGCTGGATTCCGCGCAGCACGGTGGCCGGACGTTGCAGGTCCTCGAAGTGTTCCGGGTCCACCACCGGCGGCAGCGCCGGCAGGGAGGCGTGTGCGGCGGCCAGCGCGCGCAGGGTGGTTGCGGCCTCGGCGGCGGCCGGGCGAGCCGTGGGGTCCTTGTGCAGCATGGCGGCCAGCGCGTCCCAGAGTGGGCCCGGTACGTCAATCCGCGGCGGCATGACGCTGACGTGGCGGAAGGCGATCGTGAAGTCGGTGCCGGACCCGGCGAAGGGGGTGCGCCCGGACAGCAGCTCGTAGAGCATGATGCCCGCGGAGTAGACATCCCCGGCCGGTCCGGCCTCGCCCCGGCTGGTCAGTTCCGGGGGCATGTATGCCGGGGTGCCCATGATCTCGGTGGTCCGCCGGGATTGCCCGGACATCACCGAGGCGATGCCGAAGTCAGAGACCCGCACGTTGCCGGCCGCATCCCCGGGGGCGGCCAGCAGCACGTTGTCAGGCTTGATGTCCCGGTGGGTGGTGCCCGCCGCGTGCGCCGCGGCGAGCGCGTCCAGCATCTGGGCGGCAAGTTCCAGCGCCTGGGACGGCGGCAGGGTGCCCACCTCGAGCAGCCACTCGCGCACCGAGCCGCCGGGGACCAGGTCCATCACGATGGCCAGCCGGCCCCCGTCGACCACCAGGTCACGCACCGCCACGATGTTCGGGTGGCGCAGCGCCAGCAGCACCGAGCGTTCCCGCACGAACCGTTCGACCAGCCCGGCGTCCTGCGCGTGCTCCTCGCGCAGGATCTTGGCGGCCAGGTCCGCGCCCGGATCGTGGGGGCGGACCCGCCAGACCTCGCCAACGGCCCCGGAGCCCAGCGGCTCGACAAAACTGTAGGAGGCGCCCAGCGCCTGGCCCGGCTGCACGTTGCTCATGGTTTCTCCCCTGCCCGTTTACGGACGCGTCGAAGCGCACGATTGCCCGGGCCGATGCGGGACCGGCCCGGGCAATGATGCGAGGATGCTGCTTCTCGGGCTACTTGGCCTCGATGGCCGCCCGGGCGCTCGGATCCGAATCGTTCAGGAACTTCCCGATCCGCTCGACTTCCTCGGCTTCGCCGATGGCTGCGGCCGCGCGGCCCAGCGCGTACAGCGAGCGCAGGAAGCCGCGGTTCGGCTCATGGCTCCATGGCACCGGACCCTGTCCGCGCCAACCGGCCTTGCGCAGCGCGTCAAGGCCGCGGTGGTAGCCCACGCGGGCGTACGCGTAGGATTCCACGGTGCGGCCTTCGGCGTGTGCTTCGTCGGCCAGCAGCGCCCACACCAGGGAGGACGACGGGAACTTCGCAGCCAGATCCACCGCTTCGTCGCCGGCCTCAAGGCGGGCGAGCACGTCGGTTTCCTCCGGCAGCAGCGTGGCCGGGATGCCCAGCAGGTTCTCTCCGACCATGGCTACTTCAGGCTCTTTCCTGCCGAGCCCAGCTGGCGGGCGGCTTCCACGATGCGGGCGGCCATGGATTCTTCGGCCTTGGCGCCCCAGACGCGCGGGTCGTAGGTCTTCTTGTTGCCGATCTCGCCGTCTACCTTCAGCACGCCGTCGTAGTTGGCGAACATGTGGCCAGCCACCGGTCGGGTGAAGGCGTACTGCGTGTCGGTGTCGATGTTCATCTTGATCACGCCATAGGACACCGCGTCGGCGATTTCCTGGTCGGTGGAGCCCGAGCCGCCGTGGAAGACCAGGTCGAACGGGTTGGCCTTGCCGATCTTGGCGCCGACCTTGTCCTGGATGTCCTTGAGCAGCTCCGGACGCAGCTTCACGTTGCCCGGCTTGTAGACGCCGTGGACGTTGCCGAAGGTCAAAGCGGTGATGTAGCGGCCCTTTTCGCCGGCGCCCAGGGCGTCAATGGTGGCTAGCGCATCCTCGACGGTGGAGTACAGCTTGTCATTGATGGCGTTCTCCACGCCGTCCTCTTCGCCGCCCACGGCGCCGATCTCAACTTCGAGGATTTGCTTGGCGGCGGCGGTGCGCGGCAGCAGCTGGGCTGCGATGCGCAGGTTCTCTTCCAGGGTCTCGGCCGATCCGTCCCACATGTGCGAGTTGAAGAACGGGTCGCGGCCGGCGGCGACCTCTGCCTCCGAGGCGGCCAGCAGCGGCAGCACGAAGCCGTCGAGCTTGTCTGCAGGGCAGTGGTCGGTGTGCAGCGCGATGTTCACGCCGTAGTTCTTGGCGACCTGGCGGGCGAAGGCTGCGAAGCCCAGCGAGCCGGCAACCATGTCCTTGACCGAGGCGCCGGACCAGTAGGCGGCGCCGCCGGTGGAAACCTGGATGATGCCGTCGGATTCGGCCTCGGCGAAACCGCGGATGGCGGCATTCAGGGTCTGCGAGCTGGTGACATTCACCGCTGGGAAGGCGTAGCCGCCAGCCTTGGCGGCATCGATCATTGCATTGTACTTATCGGGGGTTGCGATAGGCATGCTTCACTCCTGTGAGGATTGGCGGGGTTCACGCGTCGCCGTCGACGGCAGTTCGTGTCCATCCTATCGGTTTGCAGGGGCCGGCAGACCTAAATCTGTCTTCGTGACACGCCAACTTCTGCCCCTGCCCCGGCTGCATCGCGGGCTAGCTCGACTCGGCGGCGCCGGAACCGGACCCGGACGGGCTCTGCGAGCCCGGCTTTTGGGTTGGCGCCGAGGTTGGCTTCTTGCTCGGGGTCGGTCCGGTCGAGGGGGCTTCGGTTGGCGGCGTCGCCTCGCCGGTGGGCTTCGCCGATCCGCTGGGCGACTCGGATTCGGACGGCGCAGTGCTTGGCGAGGGCTTGGCGCTTGGCGATTCGGAGTCTGGAGCCGAGGATCCCGGGCGTTGGGTCTGGCTCGGCGACGGCGCGGGCTTCTGGGACTGCGAAGGCTTGGGCTTGGCACTGGGCTTCGGCTTGGGGACCACCGGGGTGTCATCCTTCGGCACCACGACATCTGGATCGGTGCTCAGATCGGATTCGTCGCGCACCGGCGGCTTGCCGCCATCGCCCTTCGGCGCGCTGTTGGCATTAACTGTCAGGCGCGAGGAATCGATCATCGCCTGGCCCTGGCCCGGGATGATCGGCAGGTAGTTGCGCGGATCGTGCCAGCGGCCGTCCACGATGACCTCGAAGTGCACATGGCATCCGGTGGAGTTGCCGGTGGTTCCCGACAGGGCGATCAGCTCGCCCTGCTTGACCTCCTGGCCCACCGAGGCGATGAGTTTTGAATTGTGGCTGTAGCCGGTCTGCACGTCGCTGCCGTGGTCGATGCTCACGCGCATGCCGGAGTGCCCCGCCCAGCCGGACACCGTCACGGTCCCCGCCTCGGCGGCATACACCGGGGAGCCGCAGGCGATCGGGTAGTCCTGGCCGATATGGATCTGGTTGCCGGCGCCGGTAGGGTTCGACCGCCAGCCGTAGGGGCTGGAGATACGGCGGGTTGTGACCGGGTGCATCAGCTGCAGGCCGCCGGGGAGTTCGCCGACCTGGCCCACCTCGCCGGCGAGCAGCGTGGAGTTCTCCTCCGATTCGGACTGCTCATCCACCGGGGATTCGTCGGCGCCGGCCAGCATGCCCAGCGGGCGTCCGTCGATGGCCAGCTCCTTGCCGGAGCCGCCGAATGCATGAAGCGGGGCGTCCTGGCTAACGAGGATCGGATCGTTATACAGCCCGGGGTCGGATAACGCGTTGATGGCGACAGGGAGGTCGCCGTTGCGCGGATCAGCCGTCTGGGCCACCAGGGGAATCGCCACGGCGCTGGACAGCGCCAGTGCTGCGGCAGTCGATATCCCCCAGACCACCACCGGTTTTTTGCGTCGGGGAAGCCCGGGCAGCAGAAGGTCATGGTTCACCTGATGACGTCGACGCACGGATTAATCCCCCCGGATCACAAATTCATATCGTTTCCAAGCCTAGGGGTTCAATGGCAACTAATCCAGATGCTCGACTAAAGAGCTTATTAATAAATTCCTTGTTAACCTACTTTTTGCCCGAAGACGTGGCGGCGGATCCAAGCATGCATCGCGATGCCTGCGGCCGAGGCCGCGTTGATCGACCGGGTGGAGCCGAACTGCTCGATGGACAGCGTGTCCTTTGCCGCGGCGTGGACTTCCGGGCTCAATCCCGGCCCTTCCTGGCCGAACACCAGGACGCAATTGCGCGGGATGTCGTAGGTTTCCAGCGGCACCGAATCCGGGAAGATGTCGATGCCCAGGATGGTCAGCCCTTCAGCTTCGGCCCAGGCGACAAATTCCTCGACCGTGGCGTGGTGGCGCACGTGCTGGTAGCGGTCGGTGACCATGGCGCCGCGGCGGTTCCAGCGGCGGCGTCCAATGATGTGGACTTCCTTGGCCAAGAAGGCGTTGGCGGAGCGGACCACGGTGCCGATGTTCATGTCGTGCTGCCAGTTCTCGATGGCGATGTGGAAGTCGTGGCGGCGCTCGTCGAGGTCGGCGATGATCGCATCCATGGTCCAGTAGCGGTATTTGTCGGCGACGTTGCGGCGGTCGCCTTCGGCCAGCAGCTGCGGATCATATTTTTCGTCCTGCGGCAGCTCGCCTTCCCAGGGCCCTACGCCGATGACGTGCTCGGCGGTGTTCTCGGTTGCTTCATTCACTTCGTGGCTCACACATTTAAGGGTAGTAGGTCGCGGGAGTGCCGCCGTTCACTGCACCTCCCGCGGATGCTGTGTAGGCTTTGGGTTACAGGGAAACTTTCAGCGCAGATAGCTCCCGCCACCTACTGCCAATGGAGGAATGACACCTCGTGACCCTCAGCAACCGCGCCGCACGCACCGTCCACGATATCGAATGCTGGCTGACCGACATGGACGGCGTCCTGGTCCACGAAAACCACGCACTCAAGGGCGCCTCGGAGCTCTTGCAGTACTGGCGCGAGAACAACCTGCGCTTTCTGGTGCTGACGAACAACTCCATCTACACGCCGCGCGACCTGCGCGCCCGCCTGCTGGCCTCCGGGCTGGACGTGCCGGAGGAGAACATCTGGACCTCCGCCATGGCCACCGCCGAGTTCCTGGCGCGCCAGCGCCCGGGCGGACGCACCTTCGTGATCGGCGAGGCGGGATTGACCACGGCCCTGCACGACGCCGGGTTCATCATGACCGACCAGAACCCCGATTACGTGGTGCTCGGCGAAACCCGCACCTATTCCTTTGAGGCCATCACCAAGGCCATCCGCCTGATCGAGGGCGGCGCGAAGTTCATCGCCACCAACCCGGATGCCACCGGCCCATCTGCCGAGGGCAGCCTCCCGGCCACCGGCGCGATTGCCGCGCTGATCACCCGGGCGACGAACCGCGATCCGTATGTGGTGGGCAAGCCGAATCCGATGATGTTCCGCTCGGCTTTGAACAGGATCGACGCGCACTCGGAGACCACTGCCATGATCGGCGACCGCATGGACACCGACATCGTCGCGGGCATGGAAGCAGGCCTGCTGACCGCGCTGGTCTACTCGGGAATCACCGCGCGCGAGGACATGGACACCTTCCCGTTCCGCCCCGACCTGCAGTACCCGTCGGTTGCCAACCTGCATGCCGAACTCGTCAAGGGGCGCGTCCCGTCCGACGCCAATCCGGCCGAAACCAAGGCCGCTTCCAAGTAGCCTAGTTTCCCATGCCCCGGCAGCCGTTGAACCGGCTGCCGGGGCATTTTTCTTTGTCGCACCAACACCCTAGGCAGGGACGGAACACTGGCGGATACTAGGTGCCATGGAGAACTATCGTTCCCGGCGGCGGGTCTGGAAGTTCGTGCTCATCGCCGTGGGACTCTATCTGGGCCTGACGCTGCTGATCGCCGTGAACTACGCGATGCGCTCATGCCTCGGCGCCGGGGCGGAACTGCACTGCTCCATGAGCAACACCGTGGTGTGGGGCGAGCACAAGCTGTTCGGCTTCATCGCGCTGGTCTACCTGGTGCTGGTCGTCGGACTGTGGGCCAAGCGCCGTTGATCCGTTCCCGAGGCCGCCGGGGCGGCAATTCGCCGCCAAGCATTGACCCTGCCACGGCTGGGGTCTCTAATTCATTGTGTGACCAACAAGACTGCATGCATCCAGGTCCAGCGGTTGAGCGTCAAGAGAGGCAAATCGCTGGTTCTCCAGGACATCGACTGCGAGCTGGCCCCGGGCCGCATCGTCGGGTTGCTGGGCCCCAGCGGCAGCGGCAAGAGCACGCTGCTGCGCAGCATCGTGGGCAACCAGATCACCGCCGGCGGCACGGTCACCGTCCTGGGGCAGCCGGCCGGGCACAAGTCCCTGCGGCATAGGGTCGGCTACATGACGCAGGCTGCCAGCGTCTACGACGACCTGACGGTGCAGCAAAACGTCGCCTATTTCGCCAAGGTCCTCGGCCTGCCAGATGCCGAAGCCACCCGAGTCATCGAAGCCACCGACCTGCAGGACCAGGCTAAGCGGCTGGTGCTGGACTTGTCCGGCGGGCAGCGCAACCGCGTATCCCTTGCCATCGCGCTGCTCGGGTCTCCTGACATCGTCATCCTCGACGAGCCGACGGTCGGGCTGGATCCGGTACTTCGCGCGGAGCTCTGGGCCCTGTTCGCCAAGCTGGCGAAGACCGGAATCTGCCTGTTGGTTTCCAGCCACGTCATGGACGAGGCCATGCGCTGCGATGAAATGCTCCTGTTGCGCAACGGAAAGCTGCTGGCCCAGCTCTCCCCCGGCGAACTGCTCAGGCGCACCGGCGCCAGCGACCCGGAAGACGCATTCCTCAGGCTCATCGCCTCCGGCGGACTGGGGTCCGCGCCACCGCGCGACCCGTCCACCGCACGGCACCGGGCGGAAGGAGAGGGATCGTGAAACGAACCGCGGCCACCGCGGCCCGGGTCTTGACCCAGATCCGACACGACCCGCGCACCATCGCGTTGATGCTGGTAGTCCCCAGCCTATTGATCGGCTTGATGGCCTGGATTTTCACCGATACCGAGGTGTTCCAGCGCATCGGCCCGGCGATGATCGCGCTGTTCCCATTTGTCGTGATGTTTCTGGTGACCAGCATCGCGACGCTGCGCGAACGGCGCAGCGGCACCTTGGAGCGGCTGCTCAGCATGCCGCTGGCCAAGGGCGAGTTCATCTTCGGCTATGCGCTGGCGTTCACCTTGGTTGCGGTGCTGCAGACCGTCATCGCGGTCTCGTTCGCCCTTCTGGTACTGGGGCTGCAGATCTCCGGAAGCCTGGTGCTGCTTTTCAGCGTGGCGGCGCTGGATGCCCTGCTCGGAACCAGTCTGGGATTGATGGCCAGCGCCTTCGCCCGCACCGAATTCCAGGTCGTCCAGTTCATGCCGCTGCTGATCTTTCCACAGTTCCTGCTGTCCGGGCTGATCCTGCCACGCGAGCAGCTGCCGGGGACGCTGGAGGTCATCGGCGATTGGCTGCCGCTGTCGCATGCCATCGACGCGCTGGGCGATGTCGCTGCGGGCACCGAGGACAGCGGCACCTGGGCCAGCCTTCTGGTCATCGGCGCGTGGATTCTCGGCGCCCTGCTGGTCGGATCGTTGACCCTGCGTCGGCGGACGCCGTAGCGCTTCGCTTGCTTGAACTAGCCGGGCAGCCCCACGGCCGGTTGCTCCATTAAACCCGGCCGTACTTCTTGTGCGCCGCCTGCTTCGAAATCTCCAGGGCAGATGCGATGGCTTGCCAGGAATACCCGTTGGCGCGCGCCCGGCGCACCTCGGCGGTTTGCGACCGGGCCAGTTCCCGCTGCCCCTCGGTCAGACGCCGAAGCTCCGCCAAGGGACCTCCGTGGTCCTCGGAGTCGACGGCTGTTCGAATCCCCTCATCCATGGGGTCAACTTTAGTTGACGGCATGTTGCAAGTCAATCAAAGTTGACGGAATTCAGGGTCGGGAAAATCCGCAAGGGCTGGGCGAACCTTGAGGTTCGCCCAGCCCTTGCGGTCGAAGAGATTGACGGGAAAGCTGCAGACTACAGACCCAGCTCGTCCTTGCCGTAGGCGAAGAGGTAAGGCACGCCGGCCTCTTCCTCGATGCGCTCCTTGGCACCGGTGTCGCGATCCACGATAACGGCCACGGCGATGACGTTGCCGCCAGCCTTGCGGACACCCTCGACCGCGGTCAGCGCGGAGCCGCCGGTGGTGGAGGTGTCCTCCAGCACGATGACGTTGCGGCCCTCAACGCTCGGGCCTTCAACCTGACGGCCCATGCCGTAGGACTTCTGCGCCTTGCGCACCACGAAAGCGTCGATGGCGCGGTTCTTTTCGCGCGCAGTGTGCATGATGGCGGTGCCCACCGGGTCAGCGCCCATGGTCAGCCCGCCCACGTTGGTGAACTCCAGACCGGCTTCATCCAGAAGATCAAGCATGACCTGGCCGACCAGACCTGAAGCTTCCTGCTGCAGGGTGACCCGGCGAAGGTCGATATAGTAATCGGCTTCCTTGCCAGAGGAGAGGATGACCTTGCCACGCACAATGGCAAATTCCTGGATCAGTTCTTTTAGCCGCCCGCGGGCGCTGGTTTCGCTCATACCCTCGATTCTAGTCGGCATCCTCGCTAGGCTGATCCCATGAACGCTACACGCCCCTTGGGTTACTGGTTGAAATTGGTGGATTCGCTGATTGACGAGCAGTTTGCTGCGACGCTGGAAGAGCATGGCGTGACACGCCGGCAATGGCAGGTGCTGAATCTCCTGGAACAGCAACCCGCCACCGAGCCGGAACTGACCGCCGGACTTTCGCCATTCTTCGCGTCGCCCGACGAACCGACGTCGGTCTCCGAGCACCTCATGGAATTGGTGGAGTCTGGATGGATTTCGCACGACGAGGGCGAGTTCTCCATCACCGACCGCGGCCACGTCTCGTTGATGAAGCTCAGCGAACTGATCGAGAAGATCCGGACGCAGTCGGGACAGGATCTCGACGGCTCGGAATACGCTGCAGTGGTCGCCACGCTGGAGAAGATGGCGCGCAACCTCGGATGGGACCCGGACGCCGAAGAAAGCTAGGAGTTGCGGCGAATGTTGAGAACTCGTTAAGTTTCGCCGCCCTTCCGCAGTTACGACCGCATCCTGCCTCCGATATACCTAGGATTAGTTACATGCGTGAACTTCAAGCAGCAATCATTGAAGAGCTGGGCGTCAAGGCGTCCATCAACCCGGCCGAGGAAGTGCGATCCCGAGTCGACTTCTTGAAAGACTACCTCGCCGCGACCGGCGCGAAGGGTTTCGTGCTGGGCATTTCCGGCGGCATCGATTCCACGCTCGCCGGACGCCTGGCTCAGCTTGCCGTCCAGGAAGTGCGCGAAGCCGGCGGCACCGCCGAATTCATCGCCGTCCGCCTGCCCCACGGGGTCCAGCATGATGCGGCGGATGCCGCGGCGGCCATGCAGTTCGTCGCCGCCGACCAGGAGTTCGAGGTCAATATCTCCAAGCCCGTGGCGGGACTGGATGAAGCCCTGGCCGATGCCGGGCATCCTGCGATCAGCGATTTCAACCGAGGCAACGCCAAGGCCCGCATGCGGATGATCGTCCAGTACGCGGTGGCCGGGGACCGCGGCATGCTGGTCATCGGCACCGACCATGCGGCGGAGTCCGTGACCGGGTTCTTCACGAAGTTCGGCGACGGAGGCGCAGACCTGCTGCCGCTGGCCGGGCTGAACAAGCGGCAGAACCAGGCGCTGTTGCGCGAGTTGGACGCCCCAGAGCTGCTCTGGGCCAAGGCTCCCACCGCGGACCTGCTGGACGGCCAGCCGCAGCGTACCGACGAGGACGAACTGGGACTGACCTACGCGCAGATCGACGACTACCTCGAGGGCCGCGAAATCGACGAGGCCGCCGCGCTGTCGATCGAACGGCGCTTCGTTCTCTCGCGACATAAGCGGACCGTTCCCGCCACCAACCTCGACAAATGGTGGAGAGCCTAGAGGAAGTCCTCCCAGACGCGGGTTTCATGGATTTCACCGACTTCGGGCGCTAGGCTGCGGCCACGGTGCCGCTACGGCACCGCCCCACGGCAAACGAGGACGCATCCATGGAAGCTGGATCCGAACACCGCACGGCGGGTGCCGCCGGTTGGCGGCCGGTGCTGGGAATTCTCCTCGGCATCTACATCGGCTACGCCGGATGGAGCTGCTCACCTCGGGCAGGGCTTCGGCATCGCTCTGAGTTTTGCGCTGTGGGCGGTGAGCGTCTCGAACCTGAGCTTGATCCAGTCCTCAGCGGTAGCTGGGGCCGCACGCGTCCCGCGCCGGCTGGCCTGGACTGCGGCGATGGCCGCAGGGGCCGCCCTCCCGACCGGCCTTCCAGCCGATCCCTTCTGGGCCGTGCTGGCCGTGCCGTTGCTCATCGTTGCGGCAGGGAGGATGTGGAGCCGAGCAGGAAAATCCGCCCGGTCACCACGGCCCGCCGCGAAATGACGGCGGCTAGGCCAGGCCGGTAACTTCCTTCAGTGCCTGGACGTGCCCCGTGAAGGCACTGCGCCCTTCGGGGCTCAGCTTGGCCCAGGTCCGAGGACGTTTTCCCACGAATCCCTTGCGGATTTTGACGTGGCCTTTTTCCTCCAAGGCGCTCAGATGGCGGGACAGCACAGAATCCGAAATTCCCAGCGCTTCCTTGAGCGACTTGAAATCCGCCTCCTCCACCATGTTCAGCGCGCCCATGATGGACAGGCGGACGGGATTGGAGAAGTCGTCATTGAGTCGGTTCCGGGCATGCGTGGTCATTTCCGCACCATGCCGATTCCCACAATCAGTAGCGGGGCCGATACAACGATCCAAATCAGTCCTAGGATGGCCCAGGAACTCAGCTGCTGCGGAAGGAGCGCCAACGAGGCCGCATAGAAGACGATGGTCAGGGTGAACCCCCAGGTGTAGCGTTTTGACGCGCCGATCGGAAGCGAACGGTAGAGCTTACGGTAGGCCAGCGACGCGGCGAGGATCGCCACCACGTAGAGTCCAATGATCACGATGAAGCCGGCTATGTGCTTCTGCGGTGGATACAGCTGCAGCAGGAAAGCGAGGGCGCCGATGACCAGCGAAACGATGATGCTGTACCAGCCTAGAAGCCTTGAGCCGTAGCCAACGGCACGGTCCATGTCGGCTTGGGCCTGCGCCAGCGCTGCCAGCTGCTGTTCCGGGTTGAGGTTGTTTTCGGCGCTCATGACGCGCGCTCTTCCGCGCGGGCCGCGGCCTGCTGCCGAGCGTGCAATGAGCTCATGGTCATCGTCACGGCGAAAAAGATTCCCATTCCCACGAAAATCAGCGCGTTGCGGCCGCTGAAGTAGGCGAAGAGCGCGAGAGCTGCGAAGAGCACGCCCGCAAGGCTGATGATGATCGAGTACGTGGCATTGGACATCTTGTTCATGATCCTGCTCCCGCGGTTCCGTTCCTCCGATGTACCAAAAGACTAACAAGTACTTTCTGTATTGGAAAGTACTTTCTCAGTTTTTGTTTTAGCGGCTGCCAACCCCGGATCTTCCAGGGCCGGCAGCCTGGGCGCGCGTGCAAAACGGGAGGAGACGGCGAGCGGCGCCCATGTAATCAGACGAAGGCGCCCGTTCCAGTCAACGCACGCCCCACAATGAGCGAATTGATCTCATAGGTGCCTTCGTAGGTATGGAGGATTTCAACATCGCAGAAGATCTTGGCCATTTCGTATTCCGAGGACACCCCATTGCCGCCAAGAAGTGCACGGCCCTTGGCCACCGCATCCCGCGCCAGCCGGGTTGCCGTCGACTTGGCCAGCGCTGCATCGGCCATGGTCAGCTTTCCCGCCTCCTGCTTGCGCGCGATGTCGCCCATCATGGACAGCCCGGCCCGGGCATTGCCGGCGATTTCGGCAAGGGCCTGCTGGATGAGCTGGAAGGATGCCAGCGGCTTGCCGAACTGCCCACGGCTGACCGCATAGGCCGTGCAGACGTCCAGGGTCGCCAGCATCGCGCCGGCAGCCTGCCAGCCGACCCACGCCCGGGATTGCATGAGCAGGTGGTTCGCTGCGGCGAAGCCTGTGGCTCCGGGAAGCTTGTTTTCCAGCGGAATACGCACCTCGTGCAGTTCGATGTCGGCATTCTGCATGATGCGCAGGCCGATCTTGTTTCCGATCTTGGAGGCGCTGAATCCCCGCCTGCCGGATTCCACCAGATAGGCGCCGATGTCCCCGGATTCCGGTTCCCTGGCCCAGACCAGCGCGAAGTCCGCGATGGTTCCCATGCCGATCCAGCGCTTGCGCCCGGTAAGGACGTACTCGTCGCCTTCCCGGCGCACGCTGGTGGCCATTCCCCCTGCAATGTCCGATCCATGCTCCGGCTCGGTCATGGCAAACGCTCCGAATGCCTCAAGCCTGCCCAAACGCGGCAGCCACTCTCGGCGTTGCGCTTCGGAGCCTAATTCGTTGATCATTCCGAGCACAAGTTCATTGTGGATTCCCACCACCGAGGAGAGGGAGATGTCAGCGCGGGCCAGCTCGGCATGAATCAGCCCACGCGCCAGATGCGAGCAGTCCTCCAGCTGCACCGCGCCCAGGCCCGCGGCGCCGAGCTCCGCCACCAGCCCGGGAGCGAAGTCCTCGCGGTTCCAGTACTCGATGGATTGCCTGCGGATCCTGCCTTGGGCGAGTTCACGCACCTGGGCCAGGCGCGCGCGCTCGGACTGGGTGAGTTGCGCCGAAATGTCGGTCATGAGGTCCATCCGGGATCTCCTTCCAAACCTTAGGATGTCCAAGTATATTGTTGGACTAGGTCTTATTTTGGGGGTAGAAAATGTCGTCACCATTGCCGCGCGACCCGATTGCCCAGGCCCGCGACCAGTGGGTCTCCCATGGCTGGGATGCCGAGGCGGACTCCATGGCCGCGATTACCGCAGTCATGCGCACCGCCTCGATCTTTCTTCAGCGCGCGGATTCAATACTCAGGCCGCACGGCCTGACCTTCGCCCGCTTCGAGGTGCTCGCGCTGCTCGGCTTCTCCAAGCGAGGTTCGCTGCCCATGACCCACGCCAGCCGCCTGCTGCAGGTGCATGCGACAAGCCTGACCAATTCCGTGGACCGGCTGGAAGCCACCGGCCTAGTCCGCCGGATTCAGCATCCCACCGACGGCCGCACCCGGCTGCTTGAACTGACCGCCGAGGGGGCGAATGTCCTGGCCGCGGCCCGCGACGATCTCAACGAGCAGCTGTTCGCCGACAGCGGCCTGCCGGTCGCGGATGCGCGGGAGCTGTTCCAGATCCTCTCGCGCTTCCGCAGGGCCTCGGGCGACTTCCTATAACGTTCCTTCGCGCACCGCGTTGATGATTCCCGAGAAGTCCGTGCCGGCATTTCCCTCGTCGCTGAACTTGCGGTAGAGCGCCGCGGCCAGGGCGCCCATTCGCGCATCGGTATCGGTATGCTCCAGCGCGCTGGACGCCAGCCCAAGGTCCTTGGCCATCAGCGCCGCGGCGAAGCCGGGCTGGTAGTCGCGGTTCGCCGGCGACGCGGGCACCGGCCCGGGGACCGGACAATTGGTGGTCACCGACCAGCATTGGCCCGAGGCAGTGGAAATGACGTCGTAGAGCGCTTGGTGTTCCAGACCCAGGCGCTCGCCCAGGACGAAGGCCTCGGCCGCGCCGATCATTGAAACGCCCAGCAGCATGTTGTTGCAGATTTTCGCGGCCTGCCCCGAACCGTGGCCGCCACAGTGCACGATCCGCTTGCCCATATGCTCCAGCACGGCAGTGATCTCCGCCAGGTCCGCGGCCTCGGCTCCGAGCATGAAGGTCAAGGTCCCTGCTTCGGCTCCGACCACTCCGCCGGAGACCGGCGCGTCCGCGCTGCGATGCCCGGCGGCGACGGCCAGCTCAGCCGCTTCGCGGGCCTGAGCGACATCGATGGTAGAGCATTCGAGGAACAGCGTATTCGGCGCCGCGGCGTCGAGCAGGTAGCTCCGGTAGGCGTCCAGCACATGCTGGCCCGAGGGGAACATGGTCAGCACGATGTCGACGTCCTTCGCCGCGTCGGCTCCGCTGTCGACCGTTTCGATGCCGGCATCCGCCGCGGCTTGCACCGCCGCAGGGACGACATCGAAGCCCTTAAGCTTGTAGCCGGCCCGGTGAAGATTGATGGCCATGGGCAGTCCCATGTGCCCTAGTCCCAGGAATCCAATAACTGGCAGATTGCTCATCGTCCACTCTTTTCGCATAGTCCCTGGTCAATCAGGGTGAAATTCAATTCGGAGCCGGCCAGCGGCCTGAAATGCCTGGCCGTGCGCTGCTCGGGGCTGAGGTTTTCCAGCGGTTCGTTCCACTGCGGCTTTCGGTCCTTGTCGATCACCGCGGCACGGATGCCCTCAGCGAAATCCGGGTCGTCGAGCCGATGCACGGCCGCCCGGAACTCGCGGGCCAAGTCCGCGCGCAAGTCGGCCCCGGCGTCCCGCAGCAGCTCGTCCACAAGCCGCACCGAGCTCGGGCACGCGGCTTCCAGCGCCGCCAGGGCCGCTGCAGCCCGTGGGTTCTCGAACTCGGACAGTTCCGCCGCGACCGCCGGAATGCTCGGCTCGGACAAGGACTGGACCCACTCTTCGTGCAGGTACCCGGCCTCGGGGATTCCCGCGAAGCGCGACACCGCGCGGTCCACCGGCTCGGTCTGCAGCGCCTCAAGCAGGGCCGCCAGATCCTTTTGCAGTACGTAGTTATCGGCGAGTCCCAGCGCCATGGTGTCCGCGGCGCCGAACTTCATGCCGGTCAGCGCCGCCAGGCGTCCTGCCGCCCGCGGGGCGCGGGATAGCAGGTGGGTGCCCCCGACATCCGGGAAGAATCCGATGCCCACCTCCGGCATGCCGCACCGGCTCGTTTCGGTCACGATGCGATGGCTCCCGTGAGCCGAGATGCCGATGCCTCCGCCCAGCACAATTCCGTCCATGAACGCGATATACGGCTTGGGGTACTCGTCGATCAAGACATTGAGCTGGTATTCGACCCGCCAGAATTCTTCCGAGGAACCATTGCGCTCCAGGATGTCCTGGTAGATGGCGACGATATCCCCGCCGGCGCAGAAGGCCCGGTCGCCGGCCCCGACAACAGCCACGTGTTCAATCTCCGGATCATCGCGCCACTGCAGCAGCGCGTCCAGGATGGCGCGGCACATGTCCGTATTCAGTGCGTTCAGGGATTTCGGACGGTTCAGGGTAATGAGCCCCAGATGTCCGCGGCACTGGGTCAGGATCTCAGGCAAGGGCCTCTCCTTTGAGTGATTGGGGTCACCTTCAGAGACGAATATACTCGGACTTCCAAGTAAATTGAAGTGGCTCGCTCGGTCAAACTTGATAGGTTGAAGAAGTGAAGATTGCGACTTGGAATGTAAATTCGCTGCGTGCCCGAGCCGACCGTGTTGAGGACTGGCTGCGCCGCACCGACGTGGATGTCCTGGCCATCCAGGAAACGAAATGCAAGGACGACAATTTCCCGTGGGAATTGTTCGAGAACAACGACTACGAAGTCGCGCATTGCGGCGTGAACCAGTGGAACGGCGTGGCCATTGCCTCGCGCGTCGGTCTGGATGACGTGCAGCGCGGTTTCGCCGGGCAGCCGGAATTCGGCAAGGGCGGCAAGAACCCGATCCTAGAGCCGCGTGCCATCGGCGCGACGTGCGGCGGTGTGCGCATCTGGAGCCTCTACGTCCCCAACGGCCGCGCCCTGGATGACGAGCACATGGGTTACAAGCTCAGCTGGCTCGACGCGCTCAAGCAGGACACCGTCGGCTGGCTGGAAGCCGATCCGCAGGCGCAGATTGCGCTCATGGGCGACTGGAACATCGCCCCGAAGGACGAAGATGTCTGGGACATCAGCTTCTTCCTGGAAAACGAGCTGACCCACGTTTCTGCTCCCGAACGCGCGGCCTTCGCGGCCTTCGAGGACGCCGGATTCACCGATGTCGTCCGCCCGCACACCGAAGGCCAGTTCACCTACTGGGACTACACCCAGCTGCGCTTCCCCAAGGGCGAAGGCATGCGCATCGATTTCTCGTTGACCTCGCCGGCCCTCACCGCGCGGGTCACCGGCGCGAGCATTGATCGCGAAGAGCGCAAAGGCAAGGGCGCGAGCGATCATGCGCCGGTAATTGTGGAGCTGGGCGGATAGATTAGGGGAATGAAGATGACTGGGCCCCTGTACGACCTGACGGCAGCGACCGCGCACCTGCGTGTCTACGAACCGCTGTCCGCGTTCGAGGACTGGGCCCAGTCCATTATCATCAACACCCCCGGGCGCAGCGCGGACCAGCTCGACGTACTGGAGAACCAGCAGCTGTGGGAGCGAACCCTGCGCGGCGTCTCCGACCCGTTCCCCCACACCGAGCAGGAAACCTTCCGCACCGTCAAGATCCTCGACTACCAGGGCGCCGAGCATACCCGGTACTGCCCCTCGCAGATCCAGGCCCGGAGCCTGCTGGCCGCGGAGCAGGCGGAGGAAGCCATGCGCGCCGAAGTTTTCGATCTGCTGATCCCTCCGGCCGCCCGCCGCGCGAACGGGCAGCGCGTGGACACGGACAAGCTTGCCGCTGACCTGACGCACCTGCACACCCGTACCTCCACCTGGGGCATCCCGCTGAGCTGGTTCTCGCTGTTCCGCGATGACGACGAGTGCGAGGTCCTCTACGTCGGGGAGCGGCTGCGGACAGTTCGGTTGCTGGTTCCGCTTGAGCAGGCCATCGAGCGCCTGGCCTGGGCGGTGCAGACCATGGCTACCCACGCGCCGCAGGCACCGCTGTTCGAAGAACTGGGGTCACTGGGCGGCTGGCTTGAATCCTTCGACCCGCAGTCGGTGATCGAGCTGGATTACGGGCTGCTTGCGGACATCGTTTGGCCCGATGAATCCGTGAACGACCTGATGCACGGAATCCAGGCCCTGGAGGACGGCGACATGACCATGGCCGCGGCGGCCTACCGGCGCCTGAGCAATCGATGGATCGGCCCGCGCCAGCTGGGCCGGGCCAACTAACCGGACCCAAGCGAAACCGGGCCCGTTCCGGGAAAGGGAAAAGCTCCAGTTCGCTTGAATTGGAGCTTTCATGTACTGCGACCCTGACGGGACTTGAACCCGCGACCTCCGCCGTGACAGGGCGGCGCGCTAACCAACTGCGCTACAGGGCCTGGTGTTTTGGGATAATCCCAATTCACACAGTAAAACCCTCGGTTACCCGAGGGCCTGCGTGGCTCCGACCGGCGTCGATCCGGTGACCTTTCGATTTTCAGTCGAACGCTCTACCAACTGAGCTACAGAGCCTGGCGTCACAATATTTGGACACCTAATTTACTATTGCTAGTAAATTGAGCGACCCTGACGGGACTTGAACCCGCGACCTCCGCCGTGACAGGGCGGCGCGCTAACCAACTGCGCTACAGGGCCTTGCTTTCGCAAGCCGATGGATTTCTCCATCTGACAACCACAAAGTGGCTGTTTGTACCCCCAACGGGATTCGAACCCGTGCCGCTGCCGTGAAAGGGCAGTGTCCTAGGCCGCTAGACGATGGGGGCCTATATCAGCTGCGGTTTCTTTCGTCTCCGCTGCGGACTCCAATAACTATACGTGGGCTTTTTTGTTTTCGCAAAATCGGCATTCGCAACCTCTCGAACCACCCCAAAAGCGGGTCGTCGACCTAGGCTGGAGGCATGGATCTACAGATGCCCGACGACGAGTTCGACGCCCTGGCTCAGGAGGCTATTGACGCCATTCCGCAGCAGGCCCTGGACATGATGGATAACGTCGTTTTCTTTATTGAAGACGAGTACGAGCCACTCCCCGGAGAGCCGGAAAACACCGAGATTCTGGGGATTTACGACGGAGTGGCACTGACCGAACGAGATCAGGGATGGGAGGCTGGAGCCCTTCCCGACCGCATCACCATCTTCAAAAATCCCACGCTTCGGGCCTGCGAAACTCGAGAGGATGTTGTCCGCGAAATCAAGATTACGGTCATGCACGAAGTAGCCCACCACTTCGGCATCGACGACGCCAGACTGCACGAATTAGGGTGGTCATGAGCGCATTTCCCGAAAAAGTCTTTCTGAGATGTGCGTCACAAAATACGGTGAGATTGCAGCCACCTGCCCCAGCGGCGGTGTCCGACCTCACAGAGAAACCCCTTCTGTGTTTGCAAGTCACCCGGTCCGTGCCCGGCTCATCGCGCAGTCAGCGGAGCGCCGCAACCGGGTCACGCGGCGGATTTCGCCCGCACGTTTAAGAGGTCAAAAAATCGGTGTCGCGGTCGGCAGTGATCGACCGTTACATTTTCGTCACTCAATGGCCCCGTTAACCACGAACTGGGAAAGGGGACCGGTGATCTTCGAGAGTTTCCATCGGCCGCGAACCCAGCCCCCGTTTTCACGTCGCTCCACATCACAGGCATTTTCAGTCTCATAATTCCGTCAATGTAATTTGTGTGACTGGTGTGACTACTGTTGCGAACGGTACCGATGTTGGCATAGTGTGCTATTTGGGGCTTATCCAAATCGTGACCTAACCCGGTTGGATGATCACGGATTGAAACTGCCCCAATGTCATCTCTTGGAATCAGTGAGGAACGATATGGCTTACCGCCACACGCTCGGCGTTGCAGCGAGCACTCTTGCATTGGCAGTCACCTGCCTTGCCGGAGCAGCACCCGCTTCAGCAGCAACCACTACGTCATTCCCGACCACCGTGTCGATCGCAGCCGAGCGTTCGGTTTCCGGCCTGCCGAGTGCAGCGGAGATCGAGGCAGCCAAGAAGGACAAGGACTCCACCAATGCGATGATCGCGCGCCTGGAAGCTTCGCTGGCCTCCAGCCGTGCCGAGTTGCTCCAGGCCGAAACGGCGGCCGCCGAGGCCCAGGAGTCGCTGCTGACCGCAGGCGAGGAGCGCGATCTGCGCACCGCCGACGCCGAAAAGGCCGTCAAGCAGCTGGAGTATGCCAAGCAGTACCTCAAACAGAGCCAGACCGATCTGGGCGCCATCGCTTCGGACATCTACCGCAACGGCGCCGGCAACTCCACGCTCGGCATCCTGTTGAACAGCGACGACTCGAACGACCTTTTCTACAAGGCCGCCACCATTGACACCCTGAGCCAGCAGCAGGTCCAGTCGGTCAATTCGGCCACCGAGGCCGAGGCTCTGGTCTCTTCCTGGGAATCCTACGCAGACGCCGCGCAAAGCGCAGCGAAAGAAGCCGCGGCGAACTACGATGCCTCCGCGTCGACCGCCAACAGCACCTTGGCCACCTACCAGGCCGCCATCAAGCCAGAGCAGGACCTGCGCGACGAGCTGATCAGCAACCTGGCAAGCCTGAAGGACCAGGAAGAAGCCGAGGTCCGCAAGCAGGTCGAAAAGCAGGAAGAGGCGGAACGCGAAACCGCCCTGCAGGAAACCCTCAGCGCCGACGACGAACCGGTCGTCAAGCCAAGCCAGACCGGCACGATCCAGCCGCTGGCCGTGGATGCGCCGCAGGAACTGGAAGTCGACGAGTCGACCGCCGAGCCAACCGTGAAGCCAAAGCCTGAAGCGCAGCCGCTGGACGAAGTGGATACCGTCACTCCGACCTTGGCTCCTGAGCCGGAGAGCGCTCCGAAGCCGCAGAAGACCGAAACCCCGCAGGTCGAAGAAACCCAGAAGCCTGCCGAGACTCCAAAGGCCGAGGAAACCCAGAAGCCGAAGGAAACCCCGAAGGCGACCGAAAAGCCGAAGGAAACCCCGAAGGCCACCGAAAAGCCGAAGGAAACCCCGAAGGCAACGCAGAAGCCGAAAGAAACCCCGAAGGCAACGCAGAAGCCGAAAGAAACCCCCAAGGCCACCGAAAAGCCGAAGGAAACCCCGAAGCCCAAGCCGAAGCCGCAGAAGACCGAAGCTCCCAAGCAGGAGCAGGAAGTTGCTCCCCAGAGCAGCGGACGCAGCTACGGCGCTGCAATTTCCTGGGCACTGAATACCGCCAGTGACAACAGCAAGTACTACGTCTACGGCGCCAACGGCCCGAACGCCTTCGATTGCTCCAGCTTCTCCCAGCGGGCATTTGGCAAGTCGGGCATCAGCCTGCCGCGCACTTCGACCCAGCAGTTCTTCGCTGCACCGCAGTACGTGTCGCTGAACAACCTGCGCCCCGGCGACCTGGTGTTCTCCTCCTCAAACGGAGGATCCTCGTTCTACCACGTGGCCATCTACATCGGCAACGGCCAAGTGGTCCACGCACGCAACCCGAATGCAGGCATCTCGGTCACCCCGCTCAGCTGGGTGAACAACCTCCACTCGAAGGCCGCCCGCTACTAGGAGCAGGCCACAGCAGAGCACCCGCAGGGAAGTCCCCGCGGGTGCTCTGCTGTTTTCCGGCGCAGACAGCAGCGTGCCCCCGGGGATCGCTCCCCGGGGGCACGTCAGGCTTGCGCGGCGGCCTGGATGCTAGTCGTTGGCGCGGGTGTCGAAGTTCTTCCGGTCCGCCAGGCGCGGGTCGTCGGAATCCGGAACCACCATGACCGGGCCCTTGGAGTGGTGCAGTACGCCCTGGGAGGTCGAGCCCAGCAGCATGCCGGCGAAGCCGCCGCGGCCGCGCGAACCGGTCACGGTCAGCACCGCGTGCTCGGATTCACGGATCAGCACCTCGACCGGAGGGCCGCTGATTACATCGGTCTCGATCTTCAGGGTCGGGTAGTGCGAGGACAGCCAGGCCACGCCGACGCTCATCTGGTAGCGCACGTCCTCGAGCACCGCCTCCTGGTCCACCGTCGCCGGCATCCAGGCCAGCGCGGCGCCCACCGGGGCGACCGCGCAGATCAGGCGAAGGGTCAGGTCGCTGGCTATGGCGGCGTCCGCTGCGGCCAGCACCGCGGCGCGGGCGCGGTCCGAGCCGTCGACGCCGACCACGATCGACTTGCGCGCCGCGGCGGCTGCAGCCGCTGCGTCGCCTTCCTGCTCCTTGGCCACGGCCAGCGGAACAACCACCGTCGGGCACTTGGCGTGCGCCGGCAGGGCCGAGGAAACCGAGCCGAGCAGCCGGCCCACGAATCCGCCGCGGCCACGGGTGCCGACCACCACGAGCTCGGCGTCCTTGCTCAGGTCCAGCAGCACACCCGACGGGTCGCCGGATTCGATGTAGGTGCGGATGGTGGCCTCGCTGTTTTCCAGCTCCTTGCGCGCCTGGCGCACGATGTCCTCGGCGCCGCCGCGGATCAGGTCGTCGTCGAGGGTCGAGTAGCCCGCATCCATGGAGGAGGCGGCGAAAACCGGGATGGTGTAGGCCGAAACGATGTTCAGCACGCTTCCGCGGCGCACCGCTTCGCGTTCGGCCCAGCGCAGTGCGCACTTGCTCTGCTGCGATCCGTCGACGCCGACCACGATGCCTTCGATTTTTTCAGCTGCGACTGGTGCTTCGTCACTCATCAGACCCGCTCCTCAACTACTTCCGGTTTCACGTGGGCGTGATGCCCCTTACACCCAATGTACTTCGTTGGTGCGCCATCATGTGAGTTGGATCTAAAGATTTCACGCAGAGCCTACTCAGATTCGAATTGGGTATTGGAATGAGCCCGAAAGCACCTAGAATTTTCCTATGTCCTCCTCCACAAAATCAGCGCCTGCCAGTAGTATGCGCGAACGCCTTGACCGTTACTTCAAGATTTCGGAGCGGCGCTCCACCTTCTCCACCGAACTGCGCGGCGGCATCGCCACGTTCTTCGCGATGAGCTACATCGTGGTGCTCAACCCGCTGGTGCTCTCCGGCGCCGACTCCTCCGGCGGCGAGCTGGGGATCCAGCGCGTGGCCGCCGTGACCGCCTTGGTCTCCGGCATCCTGACCATCATCATGGGCATCTGGGCCCGCAGCCCGTTCGCCATGGCCACGGGCCTCGGCGTGAACGCGTTCGTGGCCATCACCGTGACCACCAACCCGGAACTGACCTGGGCCGACGTCATGGGTCTGGTGGTGATCGCCGGCATCGTGATGTTCATCCTGGTGCTCACCGGGTTTAGAACCGCGGTGTTCAACGCGGTCCCCGCGGGGCTGAAGACCGCCATCGTCGTGGGCATCGGCATGTTCATCGCCCTGATCGGCCTGGTCAACGCCGGCTTCGTGCAGCGCGTCCCGGATGCCGCGCACACCACCGTGCCGGTGGGCCTGGGCTTCGACGGCCAGCTGATGGGATGGCCGATCCTGGTCTTCATCATCGGCCTGCTGCTGACCATGACCCTGGTCGTCCGCAAGGTCAAGGGCGCGATCCTGATCGGCATCGTCGTCTCCGCGATCGTCGCCAACATCTTCGAGGCAGTGTTCCACGTCAGCGAGTCCGAGACCAACGGCTGGTCGCTGGTGGTTCCCTCGCTGCCCGACTGGCACCTGCCAGACCTGTCGCTGATCGGCGAGGTGAGCCTGTTCGGCGCCTTCGCCAAGATCGGCCCGACGGCCGCCTCGCTGCTGGCCTTCGTGATCCTGCTGTCCATCTTCTTCGACGCCATGGGCACCATGGTGGGCCTGGCCGCAGAGGCGGACCTGGTGGATGAGAACGACCAGATCCCCAACGTGGACAAGGTGCTGCTGGTCGATGCGGCCGGCGCTATCGTCGGCGGCGGCACCTCCAGCTCCTCGGCACAGATCTTCGTCGAATCCGGTGCCGGCATCGGCGAGGGCGCCCGCACCGGCCTGGCCTCGGTCTTCACCGGCCTGCTGATGATCGTGGCGATGTTCCTCAGCCCGCTGATCTACCTGGTGCCATTCGAGGCAGTGGCCCCGGCCCTGGTGGTTGTCGGTTTCATGATGATCACCCAGATCACCAAGATCGACTGGAACGACTGGGGCGTAGCGCTGCCTGCCTTCCTGACCTTCACCCTGATGCCGTTCACCTACTCCATTGCCAACGGCATCGGCGCAGGCTTCATCTCCTACGTCTTCATCCGCGCCACCCAGGGCCGCGCGAAGGAAATCCACCCGCTGATGTGGGTTGTGGCTACCGCCTTCGTGCTGTTCTTCGGCATCGGACTGATCGAGGACTGGGCCGGGGTCAAGTAGGCATACCCCTTCCAGCCACGCGCGGCGGCCCGTCCCGATTCCTTCGGGGCGGGCCGCCGCCGTTCCCGGACGGGCCCGCGCCGCTTCGCTAGCATGGGGGCATGGCAGATCATAACGAAACACCGGGGACTTCCCCGGCGGGAGCCTGGATCCAGGTGGCGGCGGGGCTGAAGAACCCGGCGATGCGCAAGCTGCTGGGCCAGGTGCTCACCGGGCAGGACCCCGAGCAGGAAGCGGCAGGGGCCCGCAGGGCCAAGGACCTGGCCCGTTGGGAGCAGATCGGCTTGCTGCGCCTCGGGGCGGGCGGGACCTGGGAGCTGAACGAGCAGCTGCTGGCCGACACCCTGGCCGCGGCGGGAGCCGCCAAGGCCGACCGCAGCGGCATCAACCGCTTTTTCACCGGCACGAAGCTGCACACGCTGCCTGCCAAGCCGGCGGACCGGCTGCAGGTCATGGCGTACCTGCGCGACGCGGTCATCGACGGGGACGAGCAGCTGCGCGAGGAGCAGCTCAACGAGCGGCTGCGGGTATTCCACCCGGATACCGCGCTGATCCGTCGCTACCTCGTGGACCACGGCCTGCTGCTGCGCGCCGCCGACGGATCCAGCTACCGCCGCGGCGACCGGTTGCCGGAAGCCTAGTCCTCGATGGGTGCCACGGAGCCGGCGAACCGCGCGACGGCCGAGTCGGACACCAGCTGCGCGGGCAGCGGCGCGGTGCGCAGGCTGCGTTCGAAGGCCGGGCCCAGGGCCAGCGGCTCGTCGCCGGCCAGGAACACGATGTTCCCGTAGCGCCGGCCCTTGAGCATGGGCGGATCGGCGATCAGCGCCACGTGCTTGAACACCGACAGCAGCGTGGCTGCCTCGGCCCGGGCCCCGGCCAGGTCCGCGGTGTCGCCGCAATTCAGGATGTACACCCCGCCCGCGTCCAGCACGCGCTGGGCCTGGCGGGCGTAGCCTACGGTGGTCAGCTGGCGCGGGGTGGTGCTGCCGGCGAACACGTCGCGGATGATGATATCGCGGCTGTCCTCGCTCAGCGTGGGAAGCACCTGCCCGGCATCCCCCACGCGCAGGCGCACCAGCGGGGCGCGCGGCACCTGGAAGTTGGTGCGCACCAGCTCGGCCAGCTTGGCATCCAGCTCCACCACGACCTGGCGGGCGTTCTCGTAGCGCGAGGCGACCCAGCGGGCCATCGAGCAGCCCCCGCCGCCCAGGTGCAGCACCCGCAGCTTGCGGGCGCGGCCGTCATAGTCCTCCGGCGGGTAGCCCGTCAGGAAGATCGGCTCCATCCAGCGCATGTACTCGAAGTCCAGGTAGCCTGGGTCGTCCAGGTCCACATGCGAGGAGGGCACCCCGTTGACCTTGAGGATGTAGCGGTTGGCCCCGTAGGGGTCGGATTCGATCTCCGCCAGCCCGGTGTCGATCGGGTAGCTTCCCACGAGCGTCGGCGCGGCGTCCCTAGCCATTGCGGCGCACCATCCTCAGCTCGGTCAGCCCGTTCCACGACCCGGTGAGCTCCTCGCTGACGCCGTCGAGCTCGAAGCCGTGCTTGCGGTAGAAGGCGATGGCTCGTTCGTTGCCCTGCAGCACCCAGACCAGCGCCGGACGCTGGCCCAGCACCACCTGGAGCAGGTGGGCACCCAGGCCGGAGCCGTAGAAGTCGGCCAGGATGTAGAGCATGCCCAGCTCGATCTCGACGCCGGCGTCCTGGTCCTCGTCGATGACCGGCGTCCCGCCGGCCAGTCCGATGATCCGCCCTTCGGCGTTCTCGGCGATGTAGAACTGGGCGCCGCCGGCCAGGCCGCGTTCCCACCAGGCTACTTGGGCCTCGAGCTGTTCCTCGTGGAAGGCGAAGAATTCCTCACCGCGGAACCCGCTGTAGGCTTGCCGCCAGGCAGCCAGCTTCATTTCCAGCGCCGGGCGCACATCCGCGGCGGTTGCCGCGCGGATTCGATAATCTTTCAGTTCAGGCACGCTACCAACCCTACGGCAGGGCGGCGGCCCAGCCCCGGAACGCACCACCCCTCCTACTTAAGTACGATTGCGGTCGCAGCTGGTTTTTGAAATGATGGCCGGATAACTACAGCTCATTGATGGAAAAGGGGTCAGTCCGTGCATCGGAACCAGTCGTTCGCCGCGCTGACCGGTGGAGTGATCGCCAGCCTGACCGTGGTGGTCAGCCTGTCCCCGAGTTTCTGGGTCATCCTGCTGGGAAGCCTGGTCCTGGTCATCGGATTCAGCACCCTGGCCAAGCTGGAGCGTTTCTGGGGTCCTGCCTCGTCGGGGTCCTATTTTTATGTCGCGCCCATGGTCGTTGGCCCGGCGGCCGGCGGCTTGCTGCGCGATACCCAGTATGCGGGCTGGGCCGGCGCGGCTGTCGGCCTGCTCTGCGGCTTGGCCGCCTACCTGCTGATCATGAAGTCCCCGCCATTCGCCGAACCGGGAGCCGATGAAGAGGCGGACGAGAATTACTTTCTGAACGTCCGCGAATCTTCGCGCAGCTAGTCGGCGAAGCTAAAGCACCCGGGCCAGCGCAAAACCGTCCCATCCCTTGGACCCGACGGTCTGCAGCGCCGTGGCCGAAACCCGCGGCTCGTCACGCAGCCAGCGCAGCGACTCCTGCACCCCTCGCAGATCCGCTTCCTGCAGCCCGTGCTGCGCCGGATCGTCGAGGATCTTCCCGGCCCTGATGACGTTGTCGAGCACCAGCACGGTTCCGGAGCGGGACAGTCTCACAGCGCGCTCCAGGTACACCACATTGTTCCGTTTGTCGGCGTCGATGAAAATCAGGTCGAACGGCGCGCTGCGCGAGCCGATCAGCCGCTCCAGAGTCCCCTGCGCGGCGCCGAGCTTGATCTCCACCCGGTCCGACAGCCCCGCACGCTCCAGGTTCTCGCGCGCGATGGATGCATGCAGCGGCTCGAATTCGCAGGAGACCACCTTGCCCCGGGCTCCGACGCCCCGGGCCAGCCAGCTGGTCGAGTAGCCGCCGAGCGTACCAATTTCCAGGACGCGGGTTGCGCCGGAGATTTCCACCAGGAGCTGCAGGAATTTGCCCTGCGCGGTGCTCACTTCGATGCGCGGCAACCCGGCATTGCGGGCATGCTCTCGCCCGGCTTCCAGCTCCGGAACTTCCAGTCCGAGAGCTACATTCAAGTAGTCATCGACTGCAGGGCTCTCACGGTCTGCCAGATGGTGGATCATCGTCTCTGGTTCTCCTCACGTTCCCGGCTGCCTGGTGCAGCACACCGCCCCTGCGAACCGGCCACCCGTTGGGGCGAACCGCGCAGGAGCCGGCCCTCCGGCGCGCCCGGGAACGCCTCGCAGATCAGCTGGTGATCGGCGGGCGGCTTTCCGGACCGGCCGGTACAGGTCTGTCGAGTTCAGGGTACTCCTGATGCTCCAGGAAGTGCAGGGGTCACGCCAATGACCTTGCCCATGCACAGCCGCGGCAGGGTGGAGCGATGGCGGGGCAATTGCCCCGGCACTCCGGCTACGCCCCGGATGCGTCGATGGCGCGTTCCAGGCGCTCCAGCTTGCCGTCGATCTCACCGGTGTATCCGGGGCGGATGTCCGCCTTCAGAACCAGGGACACCCTGGATCCGAACTGGCCAGCGGCGAACGTGGCCCGCTTGACGACGTCCATGACTTCGTCCCATTCACCCTCGATTTCGGTGAACATGGAGCTGGTGCGGTTGGGCAGACCCGATTCCCGGACGATCTTCACGGCTTCGGCGACCGCGTCGTGCACGGAGCCGTTGGGGTTGTCGGTACTGGGGGCAACTGAGAAAGCTACGATCATGAGTCCACTGTCCCACCGGGCACGGGGAAACTCCTAACGTGTTGCGCCGCTGCCGGGAGATCCGGGTGCCCTGTCCGCAAGCCGCCCGCGCTGTTATGGTGAAAGAAGGATGCGGTGACTGCGTCACTTCCTTCGGCAAAGCCACTACTCCTTGCAGTTTGCGGTGGAAACTACCGGGAAGGGGCAGGAAATGACACACGAAGAACAGGTCATGCGGAGGCAGCGGATCACCATACTCCTGCTGGTTTTCTTGGCCATCGCGGCCTTCGCCTTGGCCATCACCCCGGCGCTGGCCGGCCTATCCGGCGCGTTCGCGGCTTTCGGCGGGCTCTGCCTGCTGGTGTCTCTGGGCATCGCCATCAACAGCTACTGGCGCACCACCCGGACTCCGGATTGATCCGCCTGCACGGCACCCCTCGGCCGGGCCGGGGTGTCAGGCGGCCAATCCGGTAGCCCGCAGCAGAACCGCCGCCAGTGCGCCGGCAATCACCACCACCAGATACGGGGCCTTGAAAACCAGCGCGACGACGGCGGCGGCCAGCGCGCCGATGCGCGCATCGATCACCAGCTCCTGGCCGGAGGTGAACGCATTCACGGTGACCAACGAGGCCAGCAGTGCAATGGTCAAGGTGGCTGCGACATGGGACATCGTCGGCGAGTCCAGGACCTTGCGCGGTACGAAGTAACCGCAGATCTTGATCGCATAGGCGGTCAGGCAGGCTGCAAGGATCCACCAGCTCAGTTCGCTCATGCCCGGTCCTCCTGGACGTTCTGCAGCTCTCCGTGCTCGGTTGCCGGCTTGCTCCGGCGTCCGGTCGTCAGGGCATAGACCGCGGCGCAGGTGGCGGTGATGAGGATCGGCAGTCCCGGGCTCGTCAGCGGAACCGCGATCGCGGTGACCACCGCGGCGGCTAGCGCGATGAGCACCGGCTCCATGGCTTTCAAACGCGGCCACAGCAGTCCGATGAACGCCGCCACCGCTGCCCCGTCCAGCCCCCAGGCCGCGGGATCGCCCATGCGCTCTCCGAGCAGCGCCCCGGCAATGGTGAAGAAGTTCCACAGGACATACACCCCGACCCCGGCGCTGAAGAACCCGCGGCGTTTTTCGTCCACCTCGGCCTGCCCCAAGCTGACGGCGGTGGATTCGTCGATGGTCACCTGCGCCATCCATGGCACATGCCTGCCCCGGGGACGCAGCGCTTGCTTGATCTGCATCCCGTAGACGGCGTTGCGGATGCCCAGCAGGGATGCGGCGGAGAACGCTGCCGACGCGGCGCCGCCGCCCGAGATCACCCCGATGAAGGCGAATTGCGAACCGCCGGTGAACATCAGCGCGCTCAGGGTAACGGTCTGCCAGAGGTTCAGCCCCGCGGCGATGGACAACGCACCGAAAGAGATTCCGTAGAGGCCCGTCGCAATGGCGATGGACAGGCCCATCTTCGTCGCGGGGGTGAGCCGGCTACTCCGCGTGCCGGGCATCGTACCGGACCTTGTAAACGCCGCGCTTGACCTTGGCTTCCTTGATCACCACGTCCGCCAGTTCGCTCACGTGGCTGACATGGGTGCCACCGCATGGTTCGGCGTTGATTCCCTCGATGCGCACGGTGCGCAGCCCGTCGGCGTCCATGGTGCATATGACGGCCCCGCCGCCGGACAGCAATTCATCCACGCGTTCCTGCAGCCAGTCCCTGGCGGCTGCACGCTGCGTGTCATCCGCCAAGGGCAGGTCCACGCTGGCCGGGTCGAAATCCAAACGGGACTGTCCGGGAAAATGCGAATGGCCCTTGTGCTGCCAGCCGCGGTCTTCTCCCGCGAAACCCACGACATGCCCTGCGGTGTGCAGTGCCGCGTTCAGCAGGCGCTGCTGCTTGTCGATTGAGCTGAACACCTGCGTGCCCGGTTCCAGCTCCGGTGCGCCGTGGAGGATCACCAGGCCGTCCTGGTTGCGGCTCACGCTGACCGGGTGCCCGTTTACCGTCCCGCTGTCCTCCGGTTGACCGCCGCCTCGCGGATGGAAGATGTTCGGACTGAGCGCGATCCACGCTCCGTCTTCGTCGACACCGGTGGCAAGCACCTGCGCTTGGGCTTCAAAAGCATAGGTGTCCTGCAGATACAGATTTTCTTGCGTTGTAGCCGTGCTCATGTTTCCTAGTTCTGTTCCAATTCCCTGCGCAGTTCAGCAGGCCGGTTGCTCGTCAGTTGGCTTACGCCGAGGTTGACCAGGTATTGCGCGTCGGCTGGCCGGTCAACGGTCCAGATCCTGGCTGTCAGGCCACGCCCAAGCCACTCGCGCACGATTTTCTCATTGGCCCGGGTCCACGCAACCCCGGGACCGATGATTCCGGCGCCGCCCTGGTCGATGAACTCGATCCCTTCAGCTACCGACCGATACAGCACCTCATACACCGCTGCGCGCCCCATCTGGCCGGTGGAGACCAGCTCGTCCACCCACGATGCGTCCACCTCGGTGATCAGCTGGCAGAGCAGCTCCTTGTTCACCGTGCGGGAGAGGTACCGGAGCGATTCCGGTTCGAAGCTCATGAGGGTGACGGCAATCTGGTTCTTGCTGCCGGCCGTACCGGTAGAACGATCGAAATGGTTGTCGGCCAGGACCTTGAGCACCCCGTCTTCGAGCAAGTGCCCGAACGGGCTGGGATGCTTGATCTCGATGGCCAGGCCAATGGGCTGTCCCCGTTCCTCGAGGATCTCGAAGAGTTCGGCCAGGCTCAGGAGCTGTTCATTCTCCTGCCCGTAGCCCGCGGGAATCAGGTTCGGGATGACTCCGGTGAAGTCCATGGCCTTCATCTGGGACAGCGTGAACCCGGAAACCAGACCCGTCGAATCCGAGGTACGGTCCACGGTCGGATCATGGTGGCATACGACAATCCCATCCTGGGTCAGATGGACGTCACACTCTATGCCATCAGCTCCCTCGTCGATGGCCTGAAGGTAAGCTGCCCGAGTGTTCTCAGAGAACTTGTGGGAGCTGCCCCGGTGCGCGTAGAAAAGCGTATCCATGGTCTCTACGCTACGCGGTATGGCCCTGCTCTCACCAAACGTTCTCAGGTATGTTGCTTCTTTCCCTGTTAAACAAAAAAGGGGGAGCTTCTGCTCCCCCCGCCGGCCACCCCGCCGGCCAGGCGCCCAAGCACCGGCCGGGTTAAACAGCAGAAGGCCCCAACACTGTTGGAGCCTCCCACTTCTCAAGTTAAGTCCGGCGGTGACCTACTCTCCCACACCCTCACGAGTGCAGTACCATCGGCGCAATGGGCCTTAGCTTCCGGGTTCGGT
>NZ_RBLB01000011.1:0-339701 GCF_003633665.1 Arthrobacter sp. AG1021
CCCGGCACCGGAGCCTACTACCGGTCGGTCGCTCCCCCGGTGACCGGGTACCGGCACCGGCAGTTCCCGGACCTGCTCACCCAGTCCAAATGGGTACGCGGGAAACCCTGGACCCGGGAGGAACTCGAAGACCCCCTCGAAGACCCCGACCCGTAGGCTATCGCTGCAGAAGCTCTTCGAGGACCACTGCCAAACCGTCGTCATCTACGCCGTCGGTAATCGCGTCCGCGACATCCTTGACCTCGTCCGGGGCCTGGCCCATGGCAACGCCGAGCCCTGCCCACTGGAGCATCTCGATGTCGTTGCGCCCGTCGCCCACGGCCAGAGTGTCGGCCGTGTCGAATTTCAGGATCGCGCGCAGGCGTTCCAGGCCGCTGGCCTTGGTGGTTCCCTCGGCCGCGATATCCAGCCACGCGGTCCAGCCCACCGAGTAGGTGACGCCGGAGAGGCCAAGCCCCTGCACCGCCTGGCCGAAGTCCTCGGCGGTGGCGTCCGTGGAAAACACCACCACGCGCACTGCCTTGCTGTTGACCAGCTCCTCGAAGTCCACGACCTGGGATTCGGCGCCGAAGCTGGCGTCCGTGAAAACATCGCTGGACAGGAATTCTCCGCGTTCGTTCTCCAGCGCGTATTTGGCGTTGGGCAGCGAACGCCATAAGGCGGCCAACGCCAGCGACGGATCAAAAACTTCTCGATGGAAGACGTCGACGTCCTCGCCGGTGATTTTCGCCAGGACGCCGCCGTTGCTGGCGACGACATATCCGTGGTCGATGCCCAGTTCGCGGACGATCGGAAGGGCCGCGCCCAGCGAGCGTCCGGTGGAAATGACGACCTCGTGGCCGCGCCCGACGACGTCGCGGGCGGAACGGCGTACCCGCTCACTCATCTGTCCCCGGTGGTTGACGATGGTTCCGTCCACATCGAGGCAAATCATCAATTTTCGTGTATTCAACCGGTCATCGTTGCCGGTTCTAGTTAAAACTGTCATGTCCCCAGTGAACCATCACCTGCGAAATATTGCGATGATCCGTGGCACAGGCACAGGTGAACTTCGGGTGAAGCGCAGTATTCCTTAAACAAGCAAACCGGCCCGAAGGCCGGTTTGCTTGTGGTTTTACTTGAGGACTTCGAGTCCGCCGAGGTACGGCTGCAACGCCTTGGGCACATTCACGGTGCCGTCCTCGTTCTGGTGGGTTTCCAGGATGGCGACGATCCAGCGGGTGGTGGCCAGCGTGCCGTTCAAGGTGGCGACCGCACGGGTCTTGCCCGGCTTGCCGTCGACGATCTCGCGTTCGCGGATGTTCAGGCGGCGCGCCTGGAAGGTGGTGCAGTTGGAGGTCGAGGTCAGCTCGCGGAAGGTCTCCTGCGTCGGCACCCAGGCCTCGCAGTCGAACTTGCGGGCCGCGCTCATGCCCAGGTCGCCGGCGGCGGTGTCGATCACGCGGTAGGCCAGCTCCATGCGGCCGAGCATGTCCTCTTCCATGGCCAGCAGCTTCTCGTGCTCAGCCTCGGCGTTCTCCACGCTGGTGTAGATGAACATCTCCAGCTTGTTGAACTGGTGCACGCGGATGATGCCGCGGGTGTCCTTGCCAGCCGAACCTGCCTCGCGACGGTAGCAGGAGGACCAGCCGGCGTATCGCAGCGGGCCCTCGGACAGGTCCATGATCTCGTTCGCGTGGTACCCCGCCAGAGCCACTTCGGAGGTGCCGACCAGGTACAGGTCGTCGCGCTCGAGCTTGTAGATCTCGTCGTCGTGCTCAACGTCGAAGCCGGTGCCCTGCATGGTTTCCGGGCGGACCAGGGTCGGTGTGATCATCGGAGTAAAGCCGTGGTCCATGGCCACGTCAAGGGCCATGTTCATCATGGCGATTTCAAGGCGTGCGCCGATGCCCTTGAGGAAGTAGAAGCGGGAGCCGGAGACTTTGGCGCCGCGCTCCATGTCGATGGCGTCGAGCTTCTCGGCGATCTGCAAGTGGTCCAGCGGCTCGAAGCCCTCTGCCTTGAAATCGCGCGGGGTGCCCACGTGCTTGATGACGGTGAAGTCGTCCTCGCCGCCGGCGGGGATGCCGTCGATGATCAGGTTCGGGATGGAACGCTGCAGCGCCACGGAAGCGGCCGCCGCGGCGTCGGCCTCGGCCTGCGCTGACTTCACGGAGGCGGCCAGTTCCTTGACCTCGGCCAGCAGCGCGGCGCGCTCCTCGCCCTTGGCTTGGCCGACCTTCTTGGAGAACGCATTCTGCTCTGCGCGCAGGCGTTCGAAGGTGGCGATGGTCTCGCGACGGGCTGCATCAGCTTCAATGAGCTGATCGATCAGCGACTCGTCGGCACCGCGGGCACGTTGCGAAGCGCGGTACAAATCCGGATTTTCGGTGAGCATTTTCAGGTCGATCACACATTAAGCGTAGCAACCATGAGTACGATGAGAGCACTATGCAGACAAATAGGGCGATCATTCTCTCTGCCGCGGCCGCAGCAGCTGCCGCCGCGGCAACCAGCTGGTACTCGGTGCGCAAACTTTCGCAGTCAAGCAAGCCGCTGAGCAGGCCTGCCGAGGAGGTGGCCCAGACAGAGCCGTCCAAGGTTGCGTTGATCGTCAATCCCTCCAAGTCAGGAGGGGATGACGCGGAAGAGGCGGTGGCCCGGGTCTGTGCCGAAGCGGGCATGGAGGCGCCGCTGGTTTTCCATACGACCCCGGAGAACGCCGGGCAGGATGCGGCCCGCAAGGCGCTGGACGCCGGATGCGACACGATTGTCGCCGCGGGCGGCGACGGCACCATCCGCGCCGCGGCCGAGGTGCTCGAAGGCACCGAATCGACGCTGGGCATCATCCCGCTGGGCACCGGAAACCTGCTGGCGCGCAACGTGGAGGTCCCGCTGGAGGACCTGCACACCGCCGCGCTGGTGGCAGTGCGCGGCACGGTGCGGCGCATCGACGTGGGGCACATGAAGCTGAACCTGCTGGACGGCACCACCGCGGACCATGCGTTCCTCGTGATCGCCGGCGTGGGCACCGACGCCGACCTCTTCGACGACACCGACGAGGAGATGAAGTCCAAGGTCGGCTGGCTGGCATACTCGCAGGCTGGCCTGCGCCAGCTGCCGGGCCGCCGCAAGCGCGTGCACTTCAAGCTCTCGGGCGATTCCAACTGGCAGACCCGCAAGGTCCGCTCGGTGCTGTTCGCCAACGTGGGCAAGCTGCAGGGGCTGGACTTCGTGCCTGACGCGAAGCTGGATGACGGCGTGCTGGATGCCGTGGTGCTCTCCCCGCGCTCGGCCGCGGGCTGGACCTGGATCCTGCTGAAGACCGCGTTCCGCGCGAAAAACAAGATCCCGGTGATGAGCTTCTACCAGACCAGCGGGATCTCCCTGCGCTGCGCCGAACCCATGAACACGCAGATCGACGGGGATCCCACCGGCCAGGTCAACGAACTCGAAGTCTCGGTGAACGCCGGTTCGCTGCGCCTGCGCACCCCCTAGAGGCGTGCGCGCACGGCGTCGACCCACGCGCGCGCTTCGATGAACGCGTCGTCGGAGTTGTGGGTGTCGACGAACGGGGCGGCGCCCTGGGCGGCCGGGTAGGACCCCAGGAAGCTCAGCTCCGGGCACAGCCGGTGCAGGCCCGACAGCGCCGCGGCGACCCGCTCCTGCGCCACGTGGCCTTCCACGTCGACCGAGAAGAAGTACTTGCCCAAGCCCTCGCCGGTGGGGCGCGACTCGATGCGCGAGAGGTTGACCCCGCGCGCGGTGAACTGCTCCAGGATGCCCATCAGCGCGCCCGGGCGGTCCTCCGCCAGCGGCAGGATCAGCGTGGACTTGTCCACGCCGGTGGGCTGCGGGATGCGTCCCGGGCGGGTGACCACGATGAACCGGGTGACCGCGCCGAGGTTGTCCTCCACGCCGCGCACCAGCACGTGGAGGCCGCGCTCCTCGGCGACCAGCGGGCTGCAGATGGCGGCGTCGTGGTGCTGCTCGGGATCCTGCAGGCCCAGCGCGCCGGCCGCTGTGGAGGACGCCGGGGCAAAGACCGCCGCCGGGATGTTCGCCTCGGCCCACAGCCGGCACTGCGCCCACGCGTGCCCGTGCGTCGATACCTGCCTGATCTGGCCCAGCTCGGTGATGCCCTCGCGCACCGCGAGCACAAACGTGATCGGCACCAGGATTTCGGCCACGATCTGCAGCGAGTCGCCGGTGGCGATGGAATCCAGCGTGGCCGACACCCCGCCTTCCACCGAATTCTCGATGGGCACGACGGCGGCGTCGACGTCGCCCTCGCGCACCATGGACAGGGCGGCGTTCACGTTGGCTGCGGGGATGCGTTCCGAGTCGCGCGCGCCGTCAAGCTGCAGCAGCGCGGATTCGGTGAAAGTTCCTGAGGGGCCCAGATAGGCGTATTTCATCGGACGGTCGGCTCCTGACCGTTTTCGGATTCCATTGGCAGCTTGGCCTCGATCCAGGCGTCGGATCCGCCGGCGATGTTGAAGGCGGTGTAGCCCATGCCGGTCAGCCAAGCGGCGGCCTGCGCCGAGCGCCCGCCGGTGCGGCAGATGACGTAGGTGTCCACGTCCGGGTCCAGCTCGGAAACGCGCTCCGGCAGGGTGCCCAGCGCGACGTGGGTGGCGCCCGCGGCGTGGCCGGCTTCCCACTCGAAGTCCTCGCGCACGTCCAGGATGAAGGCGTCCTTGGGTACGTTGGTGACCGTGACGGTCTCGAAGTCGCTCATGGCTGGAATTCCTCTCAGATTGGGTGTTTGCTTAAAAGACTAGTCATTCCTCCGTCGAAAGCCGACATGTTGCCCCTTAGCGCCGTGAAATTGCGCGACCAGCTGGCCGCCGGAGAAATCTCCAGCCGCGAGGCCACCGCCCACCACCTGCAGCGGATCGACGAGCAGCGCTCCCTGGGCGCTTTCGTCCACGTTTCCGAGGCCGCGCTGGATGCCGCGGCCCGGGCCGACGAGGCCTTCGTGAAAAACCGCGGGCAGCTGGGCCGGATGCACGGGATGCCCACCGCGTTCAAGGACCTGGGGGACGTAGCGGGCATGCCGACCACGCATGGCTCGGCCGCCGTGGAACACCCGATCGCGACCCGGGATTCGGCGCTGGCCGCCCGGCTGCGCGCCGAGGGCGTCATCGTGCTGGGCAAGACCCAGGTGCCCGAGTTCGGATTGAGCAGCTATTCGGAGAACCTGATCGCCGCGCCCTCGCGCAACCCCCTCGCCCCGCAGCGCTCCTCCGGCGGTTCCTCCGGGGGGCAGGCCGCCGCGGTGGCCGCCGGGATGATTCCGGTGGGCCCGGGCTCGGACGGCGGCGGCTCGGTGCGCATCCCGGCGGCCGCCTGCGGCCTGGTGGGCCTCAAGCCCTCGCTGGGTCGGATCCCCAGCGACGTGCTGGAAGGCTACAGCGACGGCTTCGGCGCCCCCAAGCTCACGGTCTCCGGGCCGCTGGCCCACGACGCGCTGGATGCGGCCCTGCTGATGGATGCGATGCGCGGAACCGACCACTACCTGCCGCTGCTGCGCGGGCGCTACCCGGAAGAGCTGGCGAACCTGCGCATCGGCTACAGCACCCACTCGCCGTTCCAGAGCGCCTACGAGATCACCGTCTCCCCCGACGCCCAGCAGGCGTTCAGCGCCGGGCTGAAGCTGCTGGCGCAGCGCCACCAGGTCGAGCTGGCCAAACTGGCCTATGCGGAGGACTACCCCGAGGCCTTCGGCGCGGTGTGGACCAACGGGCTGAAGGACATCCCGCTGCAGGACGAATCGAGGCTTGGGGCCCTCGCGCGGGAATTCCGGCGCCGTTCGCAGCAGCGCAGCCTGAAGGCCGCAACCCAGGCGGCCACCCGGATCCGGCAGATCGCGGCGGACTTCATCCGGCAGTGGTCGGCCTACGACGTGATCGCCACCCCGGCGCTGTCAGGCGTCCCGCCGATGGTGGGGCACTATACCCAAGGATCGGCGGAGCGCGATTATATGTTGCAGTGCCAGTACTCCCCGTACAGCTCCATGGTCAACGTCTCTTCCGCGGCCGCGATTACCGTCCCCGTGGGTACCAGCAAAGAAGGCCTCCCACTGGGAATCCAGCTGATTTCACCGCGTTCGGACGAGGGGATGCTCCTGGCTTTAGCGTTGCAGATCTCAGTGTGAGCTTTCCGACAGAAGTAGGTACTCGCCTCCGGAAAAGCGAAAAATATTACGTATGTCTACTGCAACACCGAGCACTCAACGCCCGGCCAAGACCTTCTTTGGCCACCCGGGCGCGCTCGCAAACCTGTTCAGCGTCGAGATGTGGGAGCGATTCTCCTTCTACGGCATGCAGGCTTTGCTGGCCTACTACATGTACTTCACGGTCGCCGACGGCGGCCTGGGACTGGACCAGGGACTGGCGCTGTCGCTGGTCGGCGCCTACGGCGGCGCAGTCTACCTGAGCACCATCCTCGGCGCCTGGATCGCCGATCGACTGTGGGGCTCGGAACGCGTGCTGTTCGTCTCCGCCCTGATGATTATGGCAGGCCACCTTGCCCTGGCATTCCTGCCGGGCGTCACCGGTCTGGCCATCGGCCTGGTGCTGGTGGCCATCGGCTCCGGCGGCCTGAAGGCGAACGCCACCGCGCTGGTCGGCTCGCTCTACGCCAAGGACGACCCGAAGTCCGACGCCGGCTTCTCCATCTTCTACATGGGCGTGAACATCGGCGGCCTGGTCGGCCCGCTGCTGACCGGCCTGCTGCACCAGAACTTCGGCTTCCACGTGGGCTTCGGCGCCGCGGCCGTGGGCATGGGCGTCGGCCTGCTGATCTACACGTTCGGCCGCAAGAACCTGCCGGACTCGGTGCGCGAGGTCCCGAACCCGCTGCCGAAGAACGAGCGCACCCGCTACGTGGTCATCTTCCTGGCAGTCATCGTGGCGATCATCGCCGCCTTCGCGACCAAGATCGTCACCCCTGACAACCTGGCCTCGACCATCGCCTACGTGGTGATCGCCGCCAGCATCGTGTACTTCGTGCTGATCCTGCGCAGCCCGCGCGTCACCGACCGCGAGCGCAAGAACGTGTACGCGTTCATTCCGTTCTACATCGCTTCGGCGGCCTTCTGGGCGCTGTTCCAGCAGCAGTTCACCTTCGTCGCCGCCTACTCGGCCGAGCGCCTTGACCGCCACCTGTTCGGCTGGGAGATGCCAGCCAGCTGGGTCCAGTCGATCAACCCGGTCTTCATCGTGCTGCTGGCCGGCGTCTTCGCCGCCATGTGGACCAAGCTGGGCACGCGCCAGCCGCGCACCGGCACCAAGTTCGGCCTGTCGCTAGTGGTGGTGGGCGCAGCCTTCCTGTGCTTCATCCCGCTGAACTCGTTGGAAATGACCCCGCTGCCGGCCATGATCGGCATCCTGCTGCTGTGCACCATCGCCGAGCTGCTGCTCTCCCCGACCGGACAGGCAGTGACCACCAAGCTGGCTCCCGCCGCCTTCGGCACCCAGATGATTGCGCTGTTCTTCCTGTCGATCTCGCTGGGCACCACCCTGTCGGGCGTGCTGGCAGGCTTCTACACCCCGGGCAACGAGGTTGCCTACTTCATCGCCATGGGCGGCACCGCCGTCGTGCTGGGCATCGCCATGCTGGCGGCCACCCCGGCCCTGAAGAAGCTCATGGGTTCGGTGCACTAAAGCCCGGACACCCAAGCGGCGCGGATTCCTCCGGGATCCGCGCCGCAGCCGTTTAACGAAGGACCAGCAGCTCGCCGATCTCGCAGTCCAAGGCCTGGCAGATGGCCACCAGGGTGCTGAAGCGGATGGCCTTGGCCCGGTCGTTCTTCAGCACAGACAGGTTCACCACCGAGACGTCGACCAGCTCGCTGAGCTGGACCAGGGTCATAGCGCGCTCGGCCAGCAATTCGGTTAGCCTGCAGTGCACCGTGCGCAGCTCCACGGATCAGACCAGCCCATCGGTCTCGGCCCGCAGCCGCTCGTTCTGCCGCGCCATCGCCATGCCGGCATTAACCAGCTCAACCACCACCAGGATGGCCAAGGCCATGAGGAACGGCGCGAAGTCGTAGTCGATGGAGAAGGCCGGGACCGGCCACGGGGAGAAACCCGGAAATTCCTGGTCTCCCGTGCTGGTGTAGCCGTCCACCCGCAGCGTTTCCTCGCCCGCCCGGTAGGCGCCGATGCCGGTGAGCGTCTGGCCGACCAGCGTCCCCAGGGCCAGCGCCGAGGCGGCGATCCGTCCGGCGCGGCGCAGCGAATCGCTGAACGGCTTGCCGGCCAGCAGCTTGCCGCACAGGGCGATGAGGGCCGCCAGCACCGCGATAACGGCCAGACCGGAAACCAGGGAGCCCGCGGCGAGCAAGCCGCGGGTTGCGGCGCCAAGGTTCGTGGCGGTCACCGTCACCGTGGTGATTTCGCTGCGCACGGCGTCGCCGTGGTCCGGGGTCACGTCGCTGACCGCGGGAAATTCAGGCCAGTACGGTTCGACCGGCACCTGGAGCGTCGATTCGCCATTCGCGATCGCCGCCACAGCGCCGACAAGCAGGGAGCCGCCGATCAGCACCACGCCAATCCAGGCGACGATCCGGGTGAAGGCGACGACTGCGCTGCTATCGGACGATTTGCGGCGCAGCACGTAGACAATCCCGAGGACTGTCACGGGCAGGACCAAGACCAGCAGCAGTGGCAATATCGCGAGCATGGCGATCCTATCGATAGTCGTTAATAACGATTATCGTTAAGTTAGCATCGCTCCGACTGCGGGTCTAGGTGTAATTCAGGTCGTTGTAGGCGTAGTCGGTGTATTCGTAGATCGCCCCGGGCATCCAGAAGACCAGCCAGATCACGAACGCGTAGAACAGGGCCGCCAGGACCAGGCCGATCCAGGAGGTGATCAGCCCGGCCAGCGACAGAGCCCGCGAGTTCGGTTCACGCCGATAGCCGAGGTGTCCGGTGATGACTCCGGCCAGCGGAACTAGAATGATTATGGCGAAGCCCAGCATCGAGAGGATGCCGAGCACCAGCGAGGCCACCGACAGCCCGGTCGATTCCGGCGGGCGCTGGTAGGGGTTTTGCGGGTATGGGTAGTAGCTCATCACTATCCATTGTCTACGACCCCGCGGACATCGCACCAACTAGGAGATACACGCAGTGGCACACGAACGAGCCGGCCAGCCGGCGCAGGAAACCGACCTGATCGACCTCAAGGCGGTCCTCGACGCCTACACGGGCATCGTGCCCTCCAGCGCGAACCCCGACCAGGCGGTCGTCTTCGGCACCTCCGGCCACCGCGGCAGCTCGCTGAACGGCACCTTCAACGAAGCGCACATCGCCGCGATCACCCAGGCCGTCGTGGACTACCGCACCGCCGCCGGCATCACCGGCCCGATGTACGTGGGCAAGGACAGCCATGCGCTCTCCGAACCGGCCTACCGCACCGCACTGGAGGTGCTGGCGGGCAACGGCGTCACGGTGCTGGCCGAGGACGGGCTGACCCCCACCCCGGCGCTGAGCCATGCCATCCTGGTGCACAACGCGCGCGGCGGCGCGCAGGCGGACGGGCTGATCATCACCCCCTCGCACAATCCCCCGGCCGACGGCGGCATCAAGTACAACCCGCCGCACGGCGGCCCGGCCGAATCCGAGATCACCGGCCCCATCGCCGCCCGCGCCAACGAGCTGCTGGCCGGCGGCGGGCAGATCAAGCGCGGCACCCCGGACGCGCAGCGATTCGACTTCCGCGAGCTGTACATCGCGGACCTGGCGCAGGTCATCGACTTCAAGGCCATCGCGGACTCCGGCATCTCGATCGGCGCCGATCCGCTGGGCGGCGCCTCGGCGCACTACTGGGGCGAGATCGGACGGCGCTACGGGCTGAACCTGAGCGTCGTGAACGACACCGTGGATCCGCGCTTCGGCTTCATGACGCTGGACAAGGACGGCAAGATCCGCATGGACTGCTCCTCCGCCCACGCCATGGCCTCGCTGGTGGCCAACCGCGAGAAGTACGACATCTCCACCGGCAACGACGCTGACGCGGACCGCCACGGCATCGTCACCCCGGACGCCGGGCTGATGAACCCGAACCACTTCCTGGCAGTGGCCATCGACTACCTGCTCACCCACCGCCCGCAATGGCCCGCCGACGCAAAGGTCGGCAAGACGCTGGTCTCCTCGGTGCTGATCGACCGCGTGGTCGCCGCCCACGGGCGCGAGCTGCTGGAGGTCCCGGTGGGCTTCAAGTACTTCGTGGAGCCGCTGGCCTCCGGCCAGGTGGGCTTCTGCGGCGAGGAGTCGGCAGGCGCCAGCTTCCTTGACTTCGCAGGCCGTGCCTTCAGCACCGACAAGGACGGGCTGATGCTGGCTCTGCTGGCCAGCGAGATCCGCGCGGTGACAGGCAAGAGCCCCAGCCAGATCCACGCCGAGCTGGTCGCCCGCCACGGCGGCAGCTTCTACGACCGCTTCGACGCCCCGGCCGGCCGCGAGCAGAAGGCGGTGCTGGGCAAGCTGAACCCGGGTATGGTCAGCGCCACCGAGCTGGCCGGCGACCCGATCACCGCCAAGGCCACCGAGGCCTCCGGCTTCGCGATCGGCGGGCTGAAGGTCTCCAGCGAGCACGCCTGGTTCGCGGCGCGCCCGTCGGGCACCGAGGATATCTACAAGATCTACGCGGAATCGACAAAATCACCCGAGCATCTGCAGCAGGTGCTGGCAGAGGCCCGGGTGATCGTGGATGCGGCGCTGAACGCCTAGTGCAGCTTTGCGGTCCAGGGGTCGATCTTCACGGCTGGCTGCTTGCGGGTAGCCAGCCAGTGGCCCAGCCACAGCAGCAGGAAGATCGGCAGGCCGATGTAGGAGGAGACCACCTGCAGCAGGTTGCCCTCGATGACCGCCTGGTAGTTCTGGCCGGCGATGACCACGATGAGGATCACGAACGCCAGGATCGGGCCCAGCGGGAACAGCGGCGCCTTGTAGGGCAGCTTGGCCAGGTCCTGGCCGCTGGCGATGTACTGCTTGCGGAACTGGTAGTGGCAGACCGCGATGCCCACCCAGGCGATGAACCCCGACAGGCCTGAGACGTTCAGCAGCCAGGTGTAGGCTGCGCCCTGCCCGATGATGGCCGTCAGGAAGCCGAACAGGCCCACCGAAGCGGTCAGCAGCATGGCGGGCATCGGCACGCCGCGGCGGTTCAGCCGCCCGAAGATCTTCGGCGCCTTGCCGTCCAGCGCCATCGAATAAAGCATGCGCGCAGAGGCATATAGCCCTGAGTTGCCCGCGGACAGGATGGCGGAGAGGATCACTGCGTTCATCAGCGCCGCGGCGAAAGCGATGCCGGCGCGCTCGAAGACCAGGGTGAACGGCGAGGTCGCAATGTCGGATGCCTCGGAGGAGAGCAGCGAGGGATCCAGGTACGGGATCAGCATGCCGATCACGAAGATCGCGCCGATGTAGAACAGCATGATGCGCCAGAAGATCGCCTTGATGGCCTTCGGGATGTCGCGCTTGGGGTTCTCCGCCTCGCCGGCTGCCACGCCGATCAGCTCGGTGCCCTGGAAGGAGAAGCCGGCGATCATGAAGACCGAGACGATGGACAGCCAGCCGCCGACGATCGGCGCCTCGCCTTCGGTCCAGTTGCTGAAGCCGGGCGAGGTTCCGCCGATGATGCCGAAGATCATCGCCACACCACAGATCAGGAACACGATCACGGTGACGACCTTGATCATCGCCAGCCAGTACTCGCCCTCGCCAAAGGCCTTGGCGGACAGGGCGTTCAGGCCGGTGAGCAGCGCCAGGAAGAGCGCCGCCCAGATCCAGCTCGGGGAATTGGGGAACCAGTAGGACATGATGATGCCCGCGGCGACCAGCTCGGCGGCGACGGTGATCGCCCAGTTGAACCAGTAGTTCCAACCAATGGCAAAGCCGAAATGCCGGTTCACGAAGACAGTGGCATAGGTCTGGAAGGAGCCGGCGACCGGGAGCCGCGCGCTCATTTCGCCCAGCGACTGCATCAGCAGCAGCACCATGAGGCCGATCAGGCCGTAGGCAATGAGCGCTCCCCCGGGGCCCGCGTCGGCAATGGCTCCGCCGGAGGCGACGAACAGTCCGGTTCCGATCGATCCGCCAATTGCAATCATCTGCAGGTGGCGGGCCTTGAGACCACGCTTCAGACCGTCTTGGGACGGTGCGGGCTCACTCATGCGTTACAGCTCCTGGTGCATAGAAAAATCCAACCTTTCAATCCAAGCACCCCGGCGAGCTCAAAAGCTATGAACCGCGCTACAGTAAGCGATCAATAATCTTTCGCTTAGCCCAAGAATATGGAGGATATATCGCGCTCAGAGTATCGACCACCGTAGTTTTGCTCAGTTCCGAGCGCATTTGCGAAAGACGGTCGAAGCCGTGCTTGCCGTGGTAGGAGCCCATTCCGCTGGCCCCGACGCCGCCGAACGGCAGGGACGGAACGATCATCTGGGCCAGCGGCGCGTTGTGCACAATCGCGCCGGCACGCACCCGGTCGGAGAAGATCGACTGCAGCCGCGGGCTTTCGCTCATCAGGTAGGCGGCCAGCGGGGTGGGCCGCGCAGCGATGAATTCCAGGGCCTCCTCGAAGGTGGCCACTTCGATCACCGGCAGGATCGGGCCGAAGATCTCCTCCTGCATCAGCGTGCCTTCGAGGTCGACATTGCGCATGATGGTCGGCGCGATGCGCAGGGTCTGCTCGTCGTACTGCCCGCCGTGCACCACCTCGCCCTGCTCGAACATGTCCAGCAGGCGCTGGAAATGGCGGTGGCTGGCGATGCGCCCGAAGTCCGGGTGCGTCAACGGGTCCTTGCCGTAGAAGCTGTGGATGGTCTGGCCCAGGCGCTCGATCAGCGGCGCCGAGTCGCCGATGGTCAGCACGTAGTCCGGGGCCACGCAGGTCTGGCCCGCGTTCATGAACTTCGCGTAGGCCAGGCGCTTGGCGGTGGCCGGCAGCTGGTTGTCGACCACTGCCGGGGACTTGCCGCCCAGCTCCAGGGTCGTGGGGGTCAGGTGCTTGGCGGCTGCGGCGGCGACCACCTTGGCGACCTTCTCGCCTCCGGTGAAGAAGATGTGGTCCCAGCGCGCGGCCAGCAGCTCAGTGGCAGTGTCCACGCCGCCCTCGATGACGGCGAACACGCGGTTGTCCAGGTACAGCGGCAGGAACTTGGCCAGCGCCCCGGAGGTCGCCGGGGCGATCTCCGAAGGCTTCAGCACCGCGGCATTGCCGGCGGCGATGGCGGCGACCAGCGGGGCGAGCATGAGCTGCAGCGGGTAATTCCACGGGCCGATGATCAGCACCAGGCCCAGCGGGCGGGGCTCGACCTTGGCCATGGCCGGCTGCAGCGCCAGCGGCACCTTGACGTTGGTGTGGTCCATCCATTCGGCCAAGTGGCGCAGAGCGAAGTCGATCTCCGCGCGGACCACGTCCACCTCGGAGAACTTCGCTTCGGTGGCGCCCTTGCCTAGGTCCTCGTTCAGCGCGGCGAGGAAGTCGTCCAGGTGCTCTTCGAGCATCTTCTCCAGCGCGCGCAGCTGCTGGACGCGGAAACGGCGCGGGTGGGTGATGCGGGTATCGGCGGAGTGGCGCAGGTTCGCCAGCGTGGCGGCGATTTTCGACGGATGCTCATCCACGGGCGGCGCGAAGTCGCCGACGGGATCGGGCAGCGGAGTGGAAGTAAACAGACCCATGAGTCGAGACTACGTCAACGGGCTGGACTTGACCTGATTGCGACCACCTTTATTTTGTATCAGCTAGTTGGTACATTCTTTTCGAAAGGCGGGACCAATGAATAATTCGTTGACTTCACAGTTCGGCAGCTTCGCGATTGCGGCCTTGGTCATCTACGTGATCCTGCGCAACCTCGCGTCCAAGGAGGGCGGAGACCGGCTGGCTCTGGCCCGCCGGCACGCCTTCTGGTGCGCGCTCATCGGATTTTTCGCCAGCACGTCGGCCGACTGGTTCAGCACCCTCGCGGCAGTCCCGTACTACGACGAATCGCCGCTTCGCATTCCCGAGGCCATCGGGGCGGCCGCGACCCCGGCGCTGTGGGTCGCGTTCATCTACATCGCAGGGCAGTTCACCTGGCCCCACAAGCTCCGGCCGAAGCGCACGGCCTCGCTGCAGCCTCGGACCTTGTCCGGGCTGGTGCCCAAGTCCCTGGTCGGAATCATGGCGGCAACCTTCGCCGCCGGCATGCTGGCGATTTACAGCGTCCGCGACGTCACGGGCTTCGCCCCCACGCCGGAGGTCATCGAGGACGACGGCGACGGCTACTACATGACCGCCGATGCCCAGGACGGGTTGCGTTCGGCCGCAGAGGTCCTGCCCTATCTGGCACTGAGCCTGGTCCTCCTGCTGGTCGCCGCCTTCGCCGCCACCATCCTCATCCTGCGGCGCAAGCCGCTGGACGGCATCAGCGAGCACGACAACCGGCTGCTGCGCATCACCTGGCTCAATCGCCTCTACCGCACGGTGACGGTGCTCCTGGCCGGCCTCGCCGGCGAAGCCCTGCACTTCAAGGCACGGTGGATCTCCGATGACGCCGACAAATCCATGGGTGGCGAAGGCATCGAGTACTGGGAACGGATGAACGACCTCGCGGGCCGGTGGGACCAGACCGCCAACTACATCGCCCTGGCGATCACCGTCGTCATGTTCTTCTGGCGCCCGCCGGTGAACTTCGAATCCCTGCGGCCGGCCGTCTCCAGCGCCTTCACCCGGCTGCGCGAGCAGCTGTTCGCGGTGCAGTATCTGAGCGCCATGGCTGCCATCCTGCTGGTCGCCGTCGGATGGCCAATGCTGCCGAGCTCCGAGACGCAGGAGATGCCGACCGCCGAACGCGCCACCGCCATCCTGGCCCTCCTCGCGGGCGCGACGCTGTTCTACCTGCTGGTCAACGCCGCCTACCTGGCGTACATGGCGATCAAGACCCGCGCGGCCGCGCGAATGCCCAAACCCGCCGCACGGCTGCCGCTGTGGACCTATGTCGTTGCCGGACTCCTGATGGCGGCCAGCCTATACTTCCTGCTCTTCCCTCCGCTGGATCCGCTGCGGGGATTTGTCGCGCCGAACCGGTGGATCATTGCCGGGCTGGCCGCGGCACTGCTCGCCGCGCATGCAGGATTCGTCCTGCTCGTCCGCTCCGTGGCGATCCCTTGGCAGGTGGGCGCAGAGGTGGAAATCTGGTATCGGCAGGTGCTTGAAATCCGCTCGCTGCGCGTAGTCGCCGGCGCGTTCGTGGCCATGCCAATGATGGGATACCAGTTGTTCGCCGAATTCTCCCTGTTCGGCCTGCTGGTCTTCTGTGCGCCGGCGGTGCTGGCGCTGCCGCGCCCGCAAGGTTCGATGCGGCCGGAGACCAGTGACGCGGGCCGCCGATGAGCGCCCAGATCACCGTTGACCTGGACTCGGCGCTGCCGCCCTATGAACAGATCCGCGCCCAGGTGGCTTCGCTGATTTCGCTGGGCGAACTGGCCGCCGGGAGCAGGCTGCCCACGGTGCGCGCGCTGGCCGCCGATCTGGGTGTGGCCGCCGGCACCGTGGCCCGCGCCTACAAGGAACTGGAGGCCGAAGGACTGATCTCCTCGCGCCGCCGGGCGGGCACCGTGGTCAATGAGCTGCCAGGGCAGCCAGCGCTGGACGAGCACCTGGTCGAGGCAGTGGACAGGGTCTGGGCGCTGGCCGCGGAGCTGGGGGTGGACGCGGCGACGGTGAAGGCGCTGGTTGCGCGGAGGACGCGATAGCTCGGTAACCCTGTCACCACCGCATCATTTCCCGAGCAGCCGGGATTCGGTTGACGGTGTCCGCCCCTCTTTGTAGGCTCAGCCTAAGCTCACCGCAATGCTTGGAATGGATAACCTGTGGATCCGGTTTCGATTTTGATCGTCTGCGTTTTGGTCATACTTTGCGCGCTGCCGTTTGCCATAGGCGCCATGCGCAGTCTCGACCGACGAGCCGACGACCTCGAAGGATCTGACCCGGAAATCTCCAGGGCACTTCGAGAAGCACGGAAGAATATCGATCGCGGCAGGGGCTACGAAGATCCGAGGCTCTAGCGGCCGGCACGGGCCGGCCAACTTCCAACGGCGTTAAGGATTTGTCCTTGCGAAGATATCTGCGTACCCTCGGGATCAGTGACACGGGGTGTCGGAGAAGCCGACTGAGATGAGACCCGTTGAACCTGAACTAGGTCAAGCTAGCGGAGGGATGTCGCATGACTCTGCCTATTGTTGCCCGCAATTACCGGGAACAATCCCCCTTGGTGTTCTGCCTGACAAACACCGTGGTTACCAACTTCACCGCCAATGTACTGCTGGCTTCCGGCGCGGCCCCGGCCATGACTGACCTGCCCGGGGAAGCCGGGCCGTTCGCCGCGGCCGCCTCGGCCGTGCTGGTCAACCTGGGCACGCCCACCACCGAGCAGCTGCGCGCCATGGAAGAAGCCGTCGACTCGGCGAGCGCCGCAGGCACCCGCTGGGTGCTGGATCCGGTGGCCGTCGGAGCGCTGCCGGTCCGCACGGAATTCGCCCGGCGCATCGTCGCCCGCCGCCCCACTCTGATCCGCGGCAACGCCTCGGAAATCATGGCGCTGGCCGGCTGGGAGTCCTCCGGCCGAGGTGTGGATTCGCTGGACAGCGTGCAGGAAGCCATCGCCGCCGGGCGTGAGCTGGCAGTGAAATACGGTTCGGTGGTCGCGATCTCCGGCGAGGCGGACGCCATCATCGACGCGCAGCGCACCGTGCTGGTGCACACCAACGGCATCGGCCTGACCCGCATCACCGGCGGAGGCTGCGCCCTGGGTGCGGTGTGCGCGGGCATGCTCGCGGTGCATGAGGACCCGTTCGAAGCCGCCGTGGCGGCCCATGGTTACTACGGCCTGGCCGCCGAAAAGGCGCTGGCCGCCAGCTCCGGGCCGGGCAGTTTTGCCGTGGCCTTCCTCGATTCCCTGGCGGCCGTTGAGCCCGCCGCACTTGAGACCCTGAACTGTGAGGAAAAGACCTATGCGTGATCTCGGAGCCTACCTGGTGGCCAACACCGCCAGCTGCAGCCCGCATAGCACCCTTGAGGTGATCGAGGCAGCCGTGGCCGGCGGGATCCAGTGGATCCAGCTGCGCGCCAAGGAGGAAAGCGCCCGCGAGTTCTTCGAGCTGACGCTTGCGGCCGTAAAGCTGACCGAGGGCAAGGCGCAGCTGCTGGTCAACGACCGCATCGACGTATTCCTGGCGGCCCGCGCCGCCGGGGCCGCGGTGGCCGGCATCCACATCGGGCAGAAGGACGTGCCGGTGTCCCTGGCCCGCCAGCTGATCGGCGAGGGCATCATCGGGCTCAGCGCCTCCACGCGGGAGCAGATCGCCCAGGCCAACCTGGATGCCGAGTTCATCGACTACCTGGGTGTTGGCGCGGTGCGCGCCACCCCGACCAAGAAGGACCACCCCACCCCGCTGGGCCTGGACGGCTTCGCGGAACGCACCGGCTGGACCGCGCTGCCCTGCGTGGCCATCGGCGCGGTGACCGCCGATGACGCCGCGGCCATCCGCGCCGGCGGCGGCGCCGGGATGGCCGTGGTGCGCCCGGTCTGCCAGGCAGATGATCCGCGCAGCGCCAGCGCCCAGCTGGTTTCCGCCTGGGAGGCGGCCAGGTGAACATCCTTTCCATCGCGGGCTCCGACCCGTCCGGCGGCGCCGGCATCCAGGCCGATCTGAAGGCCATTGCCGCCAACGGCGGCTACGGCATGGCAGTGATCACGGCGCTGACCGCGCAGAACACCCGCGGGGTCAGCGGAGTGCAGGCCATCGACGGGGATTTCGTCACCGCGCAGCTTGAAACGCTCAGCGCGGATGTGCGCATCGACGCGGTGAAGATCGGCATGCTGGCAAACCAGGAGATCATCGGCGCTGTCGCCGCCTGGCTGGATACCGTCAACGCCCCGGTGGTGCTGGACCCGGTCATGGTGGCCACCAGCGGCGATGCCCTGCTGGAGGACGCCGCCGCGCTGTACCCGCTGCTGGCCCGCGCCACCGTGATCACCCCGAACACCGCCGAGCTCGGCGCGCTGCTCGGCGAAGCCGCCGCGCAGGACTGGGAGCTCGTGCTGGAGCAGGCCCGGCGTCTGGCCTCCGCCCACGACGTGCTGGTGCTGGCCAAGGGCGGGCACCTGGCCGGGGCGCAGTGCCCCGATGCGCTGGTCTCCGCCGCCGGGGTGCTGGCCGAGTTCAGCTCCCCGCGCCTGGCTACCAAAAACACCCATGGCACCGGCTGCACCCTGTCCAGCGCGCTGGCCACCCGCTTCGCCGCCACCGGCGACTGGGCGACCGCGCTGGAACAGGCCAAGGGCTACCTGTTGCGCGCCATCGGCTCCGCTGACGAGCTGCAGGTGGGCTCCGGGCACGGGCCGGTGCACCACTTCGTCGACTTCTTAGGCGCCGCGGATCCGATGGCCGCCTGGTGGGAGGACATCGCACCGCTGCGCGCGGGCATTGACGAGCTGGAGTTCATCGTGCAGCTGGCCGACGGCAGCCTGGAGCGCGAGAAGTTCGAATACTACCTGGCGCAGGACGCCCTGTACCTGCAGCGCTACGCGCAGGTGCTGGCGCAGGCCAGCGCGCTGGCCCCTGAGCTGGATTCCCAGCGCTTCTGGGCCAAGGGCGCCGGGGAAATCCTGGAGGGCGAGCTGCAGCTGCACCGCAGCCACCTGGTGGAAGGACTGGCGAACCCGTCGGCCACCACGCTGAACTACGTGAACCACCTGTCCTCCTGCAATTCCAGCTACCCGGAGCTGATCGCCGCGATCCTGCCGTGCTACTGGCTGTACCAGGACATCGGCAAGCGGCTTGCGGCGGCCAACTACGAAGGCCACCCCTACGGCGACTGGCTTCAGACCTACGCCTCGGAGGAGTTCGACGAATCCACCGCGCAGGCCATCGGGATGGTGCGCGCCGCATGGAAACTGGCGGACCCGGCGCAGCGCGAGCGGATGCGCCAGGCGTTCCTGCGTTCCAGCGAGCACGAGCTGGCCTTTTTCGCGCAGGCCCATGCCGAGAGCGTAGAATTCTCTACGGCCTAAAACGCGTTGGGGCCGCAGAGTCTGGAGGACTGCATGAGTTGGAGCATTCACGGCAACGGCAAGACCATCACCCCCGGTGAGGTTGTTGCCCCGGATGAGCGGCTGCATTGGCCGCAGACGATCTCCATCGGCACGCAGCACATCCTGGCCATGTTCGGCTCCAGCATCCTGGTTCCCACGATCACCGGGTTCCCGGTCACCACGACCCTGCTCTTCACGGGCGTGGCGACCATCCTCTTCCTGCTGATCACCAGGAACAAGGTGCCCAGCTACCTGGGCTCCTCCTTCGCGCTGATCGCCCCGGTGGTCGCGACCACCAAGGCCCACGACATGTCCGCGGCGCTGGGCGGCATCGTGATGACCGGCGCGCTGCTGTTCCTGGTGGGCCTGGTGGTACAGAAGACCGGCACCGGCTGGATCCACGCGCTGATGCCGCCGGTGGTCATGGGCACCATCGTCGCGCTGATCGGCCTGAACCTGGCCGGCGCCACGCTCAAGCCGATGCAGGACTTCCCGGCCACCACGTTCCTGACGGTGATCGCCACGGTGCTGGCCACCGTTGTGTTCAAGGGCCTGCTGGGGCGCCTGTCCATCCTGGTGGGGCTGGTCGCCGGCTACCTGATCGCGCTGGCCCAGGGCCAGGTGGACTTCGCCAAGGTCGGCGAAGCCGCGTGGTTCGGCCTGCCCGAATTCAACACCCCGAGCTTCCACCTGGACACCGCGCTGATGTTCCTGCCGGCGGTATTCGTGCTGATCGCGGAGAACATCGGCCACGTGCGCACCGTGGGCGTGATGACCGGCCGCGACCTGACCGCGTTCAACGGCCGCGCGCTGATGGCCGACGGCGCCGCCAGCATGGTGGCGGGCTTCGGCGGCGGCTCGGCCACCACCACCTACGCGGAGAACATCGGCGTGATGGCTGCCTCCCGCGTGTACTCCACCGCCGCCTACTGGGTGGCAGCGATCGCCGCGATGGCGCTGGCGTTCATGCCGAAGGTGGGCGCGCTGATCGGCACCATCCCCGAGGGCGTGATCGGCGGGCTGGGCATCGTGCTCTACGGCATGATCGGCATCGTGGGCGCGCGCCTGTGGATCGAGTCGAAGGTTGACTTCGGCAACCCGATCAACCTGATGACCGCCGGCACCGGCCTGATCATCGCGATCGCGGTGACCAGCGAAATCGCCTTCGGCCAGTTCAAGCTGGGCGGCATCGCCCTGGGCACCATTGCCACCCTGGTGGTCTTCCACCTGATGAGCGCCGCGGCGAAGCTGCGCGGCAACGACCTGTCCCAGACCGGAGCCTAGGTCCGCTCTTCTCCACCGCTGCGGCGGCCGGAATCCCCCATCGGGTTCCGGCCGCCGTTCCCGCTTAAGCCGCTGAGCTGAGCTTATAGTAAGGGTACTTTCCAAAAAGTGACGGGGGCCCGTAATTCCGCTACGATGAGCAACTATGACTGCGACCACATCTGATGGAAAGATCTCTGCACGCCTGATCTTCGTCGCCCTCGGGGCGGCGCTGGGCGGTTTCGTGTTCGGCTACGACTCGTCGATCGTCAACGGCACGGTCGACGCCGTGGAACATGAATTCTCGCTGAACGCGGTAGCCGTCGGCTTCACCGTGTCCTGCGCGCTGCTCGGCGCGGCACTGGGCGCCTGGGTGGCCGGCGTAGTCTCCGAACGCGTAGGCCGCGTGCGCACCATGCTCATCGCCTCGATCCTGCTGCTCGTCTCCGCGATCGGCTGCGGGCTCTGCTTCAGCGCCGTGGACCTGGTCATCTGGCGCATCGTCGGCGGCATCGGCGTGGGCTTCGCCTCGGTGATCGCCCCGGCCTACATCGCCGAGATCTCCCCGGCGGCGCACCGCGGCCGGCTGGGCTCCATGCAGCAGATGGCCATCGTGCTGGGCATCTTCGTGGCCTTCCTGGTCAGCGCGCTGCTGGTGTTCGTGATGGGCTCGGCGGACGCGGTGGGGCTGTTCGGCCTGGCCGCCTGGCGCTGGATGTACCTGTCGCTGGCCGTTCCCGCTGTGCTCTACGGCCTGATGGCGCTGCGCCTGCCCGAATCCCCGCGCTATCTGGTGGAGCGCGGGCGCTATGTCGAGGCCGCCTCGGTGCTCACCGGCGATATGGGCCTGGAACCCGGCAAGCCGACCGAGGACAAAATCGAGGAAATCCGCGCCACCGTGCATGTGGAGCGACGCCAGCAGTTCAAGGACCTGCTGGGCCGCTTCGGCTTCCACCCGCTGGTCTGGGTGGGCATCCTGCTCTCGGTCTTCCAGCAGTTCGTTGGCATCAACGTCATCTTCTACTACTCGACCACGCTATGGAAGTCGGTGGGCTTCGCCGAATCCGATTCCTTCACCATTTCTCTGATCACCTCGGTGATCAACGTGCTGGCAACGATCGTGGCGGTGCTGCTGATCGACGTGCTGGGCCGCAAGCTGCTACTGATGATCGGCTCCGGCATCATGACGCTCTCCTTGGGCGCGATGAGCCTGGCCTTCGCGCAGGCGGTCACCGTGGACGGCGCGGTCTCGCTGCCCGGCTCCTGGGGCATGGTCGCGCTGGTCGCGGCGAACCTGTTCGTGATCGGCTTCGGCGCCACCTGGGGCCCGGCGGTATGGGTGCTGCTGGGCGAGATCTTCCCGAACTCCATCCGCGCCATGGCCCTGGGCGTGGCGGCCTCCGCGCAGTGGATCGCCAACTTCGTCGTATCCACGACCTTCCCGGCGCTGGCTGAGGCGGGCCTGGCCCTGGCCTACGGCATCTACGCGTTCTTCGCGCTGCTGTCCCTGGTGTTCGTAGCCTTCCTGATCCGCGAGACCAAGGGGCGCACACTGGAGGACATGACGCTGTAGCGGCTGGCATCACGGCGCAGGCAAGGAGGCGGGAACCCAGCACAGTTCCCGCCTCCTTGGGTCGTTAAAACCTACTGCGCCGTGTAGCCGCCATCCACGGCCCAGACCGCGCCGGTGACCAAGCTCGCCTCAGGCGAAGCGAGAAACCCGATGACGTTCGCGACTTCCTGAGGGGTGCCGAGCCTGCCCAGCGGCTGCCGGCTGGTCATCCGGGAACGCACTTCCGGCGGCAGCCTCCGCAGAAGTTCGGTGTCCACGTAGCCCGGGGCTACGGCATTGACCCGGACCCCTTGCGCGGCGTAGGTCAATGCCGTGGAGCGCACCAAATTCACCACCCCGGCCTTCGCCGCCGAGTAAGCGGCGGAATTCGCCTGGCCGACCAGCCCGAGGATCGATGAGATGGCCACGATGGAGCCGGATCCCTGCGGAACCATATGGCGCAGCGCATGCTTCATGCTCAGCGCGGTACCACCGAGGTTGATGTCCAGCACCCGGTTCCAGGAGGAACTGTCCAGCTCATGCAGCGGCCCCTTGGTTTCGGCGATGCCGGCGTTGGCGACCAGTACATGCAACGGGCCGATGTCCCGTGCCGAGGCGAAGAGCCCGGCCACTGAATCTTCGTCGGAGACATCGCAGCAGACCGCCAGCGCGTGGTGTCCTTCGGCCCGGATCCCGGCAGCGACATCCTCAGCCCGGGCATCGACATCCCCGATGACCACCCGATACCCGCGCGAGGCGAGCAGCCGCGCGGTGGCGGCCCCGATGCCGGTTGCCGCCCCGGTGACCACTGCGGCATCGGGGCTCACCGCTGGCGCACCTCGCGGGTTTCACCGACCAGCTCGAGGATGTCACGCCCCAGCCGGTAGCCGAACACCAGCGCGGGGCCGATGTGCGAGCCGTAGCCCGGGTAGCCTCCCCCGAACACCGACACCGCGGCGGCGCCCACCGAGTACAGGCCGTCAATGCGGCTTCCGTCCTCGCGGATGACCCGCGACCGGTCGTCCACGTCAATGCCGGCAAAGGTGCCGATGTCCCCCATCTGCACCTTCGCGGCATAGAACGGGCCCTTGGCCAGAGGGGCGAGGTTCGGGTTGGGCTTGTGCTCCATGTCCCCGCGGAAGTGGTTGTAGGCGGTGGAGCCGCGGCCGAATTCGGTATCCTTCCCGGCGAGCGCATCGCGGTTGAAGCGCTCGATGGTCTGCTCCAGGCCCTGGGGGTCCACACCGATCTTCGCCGCGAGGTCCGCGATGCTGCGTCCCTTGTGCAGGTAGCCGATCCGATGGAAGAAGCCGCGCGGCACCGGCCACGGCTTGGCGTAGCCGATGCCGTACTTGTCCATAAGCCGCTTGTCGCCGATGATCCAGGCGTAGACGTCCTGCTCGTTGGCGTGGTGGTCCAGCATCTGCCGGCCGAAGTCGTGGTAGCTCAGTGCCTCGTTGCCGAAGCGCTTGCCGTCGCGGTCAACGGTGATCATGCCCGGCAGGCCGATCTGCCGCAGGTGCGGGAAAAGCCGCAGCGCGCCGCCGCGAAGGTACTTGAAGACCGTGACCGGAGCCCAGGAGGCCACCGAGGAGACGTTGTCGTTGATCCGGCCGCCGGCGGCCATGGCCATGCGGGCCGAGGAGCCGTCATGCCCCTGGGTAGGGGTGAAGTGCTGGCCGCCGAGGGTGTCATGGGCGAAGTACTTCTGGCGCAGCTCGTCGTCGGCCGAGAACCCTCCGCCGGCCAGGACCACACCCAGCTTGGCGTTGACCAGACCGGCGTGCTTGCCGCCGAGCACCGCGCCGGTCACGGAACCGTCCGCAGCGGTGCGCAGCTGCTGCACCGGGGTGCCGGTCCAGACCCGCACCCCGGCATCCAGCGCGGAGCGGACCATGCGCACCATCAGCGCCGAGCCGTTGGTGCGCTTGATCGGCTGGCCGTGCAATGCGATGTCCTTCCAGGTCTTCAGCAGCTTGGCGGCCACGTAGGTGAAGGACTTAGGGGACTGGTTGGCGTGCAGGAACTGGGTCAGGTCCGGCCCGACCTGCGGCATGTAGCCGAAGACCGTGTAGGAGCTGAGGTAGGGCTGGATTTCCTTGCGCCGGTCGCCCAGCATGCGCACATCGGCGTCGGAGGGCAGGATCGCCCGGCCCCCCAGCTTCGCCCCGGGCAGGTCCATCTGGTAGTCCGGCGCCTTCTCCGGGTAGGAGAAGACCACGTCGGTGTCGTTCTCGAAGAAGTCGATGGCCTCCGGCGCGGTATCCAGAAATCCTGCGACACCCTTGGCGTTGTAGCTGTCCGGGGCCAGCGCCCTGAGGTATTCCTCCGCTTCGGCGCGGGTGTCGCCGGTGGCGGCGGCTCCCTTGCGGTTGCCCGGAACCCAGGACCAGCCGGCAGAGAGGGCGGTGGTGCCGCCGAAGTGCGGGGACTTCTCCGCGACGATCACGTTCAGCCCGTCGTGGGCGGCGCGGATGGCGGCGGCCAGGCCGGCCACTCCGGATCCGACAATCAGCAAGTCGCAGTTGTAGGTGGTAGTCATGTGCTGGTCCTATCGTTTGGAGGCGACGGCCCGCAGGTAGGGCTCGCCGAGCTCGGCAATGTTCGTGTGGGCGGTTTCGCGGGCGGAAAAGGCTGCAATGGCGGCCAGCAGGGCACAGACGCTGCCGAAGACCGCGACCGGAACCCAGCCGAATTCGCCTTCGGTGAGCAGCAGTCCGCCGATCATCGGGCCGAAGCCCGCCACCAGCAGGCCCAGCTGGTTGCCCATGGCCATGCCGGTGTAGCGCACCGGGGTGGCGAACAGCTCGGCGAAGAACGACGGCCAGATCCCGTTGAATCCGGAGTAGAACACCGTCATGAACAAGAAGCTCGCGGCGAAGACCAGCCAGATGTTCCCGGTGCCCAGCGCCAGGAAGTACAGGTAGAGGCTCACGGTGCTGCCAATCATTGCGGTCAGCATCAGCGGGCGGCGCCCGATCCGGTCCGAGAGCCGGCCGCACAGCGGCATCGCTACCATGGACAGTCCGATGGCCACCGCGTTGACGGCCAGGATGGAAGTGCGCTCGATCCCGCCGTGCTGCACCGCGTAGGACAGGCCGAAAACGGTGAAGATGGTTTGCATGACCGAGAAGATCGACATCAGCAGCACACGCAGCACGTCGGAACGCTGATAGCGCAGCACCTCGCGTGAGGGGAGCTTGCGCGGCTGGTCCTCGGCGACCTGCTCCTCGAAGGCAGGGGTTTCATCCAGCCGGGTCCGGACCCAGAAGGCCAGCGCCAGCACGAGCACCGAAAGCAGGAACGGGATGCGCCAGCCCCAGCTCATCAGCTGCTCCTGGGGCAGCGCAGTAACCGGGATGAACACCAGCGTAGAGAGCACCATGCCGGAGGCGTACCCGGTCATCACGAACGAGGTGAAGAAACCGCGGCGGCCCTCCGGAGAATGCTCAAGGGTCAAGGAGGAAGCGCCGGCCGATTCGGCACCGGCGGAGAAGCCCTGGGCCAGGCGGGCGATCACCAGCAGCACGGTGGCCCACACCCCGATCTGCTCATAGGTCGGCAGCAGGCCGATGCCCAGCGAAGCCAGGCCCATCAGCATCAGCGTGAAGAGCAGGACGTTCTTGCGTCCCAGCTTGTCGCCGAAGTGCCCCATGACCAGTCCGCCCAGCGGACGGGCGACATAGGCGACGCCGAAGGTGGCGAAGGCCGCGATGGTGGCGATGGCCGGATTGCCCGCCGGAAAAAACAGCTGCGGGAAAACCAGGGCGGCGGCGGTGCCGTAGATGAAGAAGTCGTAGTACTCCAGGGTCGATCCCAGGAAAGAGGCCAGCGCGGCCTTGACCGGGGTGCGCCGTGGCACGGATCCGCCGTGCTCGGTGGGCGACTGCGGCGCCACGTCGGGTGAGGTGCTCATGGTGCGTCCTTAGCTGTGCGAGGGGAGAAGCGAGGAATCCAGCTCGAAATCGACGTAAGCCAGGTCCAGCACATTCGGCAGGGACAGCGGCTTGATCGCTTCGTGCAGCGGGTGGGTGTTGTAGACGGCGATGTCGCCGGCACTGCGGAAGTCCGCGACGATCACGTGGTCCCAGGAGCGGTCGGTCTTCATGACATCCGGCCCGTGGACCAGATCCAGCATGCCGGGGATGTTGCCCTTCATGGCTTCCAGGCCGGCGATCCAGCGTTCGCGGATCTGCGGGGTGAATCCCTCGGAGAAGCGGAACATCACGATGTGGCGGATCATCGGGCCACCGCGCTCAGGTTCTGCGCCGAGTACTCGGACGGCTGGCCGGCGATGGCCCGTCCAGCCAGGTAGGCGAGGGTCATCAGCGGCCCGAGGGTCGCTCCGGCGCCAGGGTATCCGGCGGAGTAGGCGCTTTCGGCGGTATTGCCGGCGGCGTACAGTCCTTCAATCGGGATCCCGTCAACATCCAGCACCTGGCCGCGGCCGTCGGTGCCGATGCCGCCGCAGGTGCCGAAGGCGCCGTTGAGTACCTCCATCGCGTAGTACGGTCCGTACTGCAACGGGCCGAGCGAGGGGTTGGGCCACTGGTTCCCGGCATCGCCCCAGTAGCGGTCGTAGGCCGAGGAACCGCGGCCGAAGTCCGGGTCCTCGCCGCGCACCGCGTGCTGGTTGAAACGCTCGACGGTGGCCGCCAGGTTCCCGGCGGGGACGCCGATCTTGACTGCCAGCTCTTCCAGGGTGTCGGCCTGGACCAGGTAGTCAGGGGTCGGCTTGCCAGCGCGGTGGTCCAAGATGCCGTAGCGCTGCAGGTACGACTCGTCGAAGACGACGTGGGCAGGGGTGTTCAGCGTCTGGTTGTTCGGCGAGTCCCAGGACTGCAGCACGCGGGCCAGGTCGTTGTAGTTCTGCGCCTCGTTGGCGAAGCGCTGTCCGTGGCGGTTGACCATGATGGATCCCGGGCCCTGGCGCTCGAAGCGCAGCAGGGATCCCACCGGCTCGCCGTCGCGCAGCGTTCCGGTGACCGACATCGGGGCCCACCAGGCTTCGCGGGTGCCGCGGGTCATGGCGCCGATGCGCTGGGCCATCTTCAGCCCGTCGCCGGTGTTCGTGGGCGGGGAGCACATGGTGTACAGGCGGGAGGCCAGCAGCGAGTCGGCCAACGGCTTGTCCCATTCGAAGCCGCCGGTTCCCAGCATCACGCCGTGGGCGGCCTCGATGCGGGTGCCGTCCTGCAGGCGCACGCCGGATACGCGGCCTTCGCTGGTTTCAAGTCCGGCCACGGAGGCCTCGACGGCCAGGGTGACCCCGTTGTCCAGGCAGGCCTTGAGCAACATGGAAACCAGCGCGTGGCCCTTGGCGGCGACGCCGGCATCCTGCCGGGCGGTCAGTTCCTCCCAAGGGAACTTGGTGAAGGCGCCCCAGTCCTCGTATTCCTGCATGGTGTAGGGGTGGCGGCCGTCGGTGCGCACATGCGCGGCCAGCTCGCCGAGCGCTTCGCGGAAGTTGAACAGCTCCGGTTCGACGGTGCGTCCGCCGGACACCGCGCCGGGCAGGTCCTGGCGGTAGTCGGGGAAGTTGTCCAGGAAGATGAATTTCACGCCGAGTTCTGTTTCGGCGAATCGCAACATCGCATCTCCGTAGTCCAGCGCCGCATCCAGCAATTCGGCGCGCCCGCGGCCGCGGGCTACGGCCTGCACGTACTCGCGTCCGGCCTGCTTGGAATCCTCGATCCCCGCTTCGCGGGCATGGTGGTTGTCGACCACCCAGAGCATGCCCCCGGAAACCGCCGAGGTGCCGCCGAGCAGCTCGCTCTTTTCCAGGACGATGACCGAGCGGCCGGCCTTCGCGGCGGTGGCTGCGGTGGTCAGCGCGCCGGCTCCGGAGCCTACGACGACGACGTCGTAGCCGGGCAGCGGCTGCCGGGATTGCGGGTTCAGGATGCGCATGGAAATGATCCCCTTCGATCAGGTGCATTGCTGGGATGCAGAAGATCATGACATGGGTCACACCACGGGCTGGGCGGGGTGTTTCATTCAACGGAGCACCGCGCTCCGTTGAATGAAACACCTAGAACGTAGCAGGCGTACTGCGGCGCTGGATCTCGCGCCCGGAGGGCTCATAGCCCAGCCGGCGGGTGATGGCGCTGGAGGCGATTTTCAGGTGCGGAACAATCAGGTTCAGCGACTCCTCGCCGCGCGGCACGATGGCCGACAAGGTGGCCACCGCATGGTTCTTCTCCGTGAAGATCGGCACCGAGATGCCGCTGGATTCAGGGACGATGATGCCGCGCATGCTCACGTAGCCACGGCCGCGGATCTCGGCCAGGATGGCACGCAGCTTCTCCGGCTCGGTGACGGTGTCTTCGGTCAGCTTTTCCAGCCGCCGGGACAGGAACATCTCCTGGACCACCTCCTGCGCATAGGCCATGAACACCAGTCCGGCCGAGCAGCCGTGCACCGGCAACCGCCCCGCGATCTTGGTGATGTTCACGGTGGCGTCGTCCGCCGCCAGGCGCTCGATGTAGAGCACGTCATTGCCCTCCAGGACGCCCAACGAGACGTGGCTGAACCCGTGGTTGATCAGGTCTTCCATGGGCGGCAGGGCAGCTTCGCGCAAAGAGGACGCCCGGGATCCGCGGGAGGCCAGCTCCCACAGCCGGTGCCCGTGGCGCAGCCGGCCCGCGGTATCGCGCACCAGCAGCCCTTCCAGCTCCAGCTCGCTGACCAGCCGGTAGACCGTGGATACCGGCAGGTCGACCGAGCGGGCGAGCTCCCGGAGGCCCAGGGCGGGGGAATCCTCGCCGAAGGCGGACAGGATCCGCACCACGCGGTGGATTACCGATTCTCCAGATGGCGAGTTCGCCATGACGCACCTGCCTCTCTGCCTGCGATCCTCAAGAATATACCGTTGAACGGAACATCGGGTTCTGCTGGCCGCACCGGCTCATAGCCTGAGTCGCATGAATGCACAGATTTCCGCCGGCCGCGCAGCCGGCAAAGTAGTCCTCATTTCGGGAGCCGCCCAAGGCATGGGTGCATCGCACGCCCGGGTGCTGGCAAGCCATGGCGCGAGCGTCGTGATCGGCGACCTGCAGGAGCAGGCCGGGCGCGAGCTTGCCGCGTCGATCAACAAGGAGACCGGGCGCCAGGCGGCGATCTTCGCGCCGTTGAACGTCACCAGCTTGGAGGACTGGGAACTGGCGGTGCGCACCGCGGTGGAAACCTTCGGATGCCTCGACGTGCTGGTGAACAACGCGGGCATCTACACCCCCGGCTCGGTGGAAAGCGCCAGCCTCGACGACTGGCACCGCACCCTTGACATCGACCTGAACGGCACCTTCTACGGCATGCGCGCGGGGGTACCCGAACTGCGCAAGCAGGACACCTCGTCCATCATCAACATCTCGTCGATCGCCGGCCTGACCGGATTCAAGAACCGGGCGGCGTACTCGGCCTCCAAATGGGCGGTACAGGGGCTGACCAAGACCTCGGCGCTGGACTTCGGCCCGGACGGCATCCGCGTGAACTCGATCCACCCGGGCAGCGTGCAGACGCCGCTGACCGCCGGGCTCCAACGCGGTTTCGGCCAGGTGCCGGCCGGGCGTGCGGCGCAGGTCGAGGAGATCAGCTCCCTGGTGCTGTACCTGGCCAGCGACGAGTCCCGGTTCGTCTCCGGTTCCTCGATCGCCATCGATGGCGGCGAGACCGCGGGCAACAACCTGCGCCAGGATTCCTGAGTCCCGGCTACCAGGGTTTGATCGGCACCTCGGCTCCGGCCTCGGCCTGCAGCGAGAGTACGTGGTCCAAGGTTGGACGCCCCTCGCGCAACGGTCCCTGGTCGTCTAGCGGCACCGTGACGGTTTCGTCCACCGGCAGATCCAGCTGCTCGCCGCGCACCCAGACCGGACGCGAATGCGGCCCGCGCAGCGTGAAGTCGATGGACCGCTGGCGCAGCGTGATGTAGATGCGAGTGCCGTGCCAAGCCAGGCTGAAGCTCATGGAATTCCACTCCTGCGGCAGCCGGGGATCGAAGCAGAGCCTGTCGTCGTCGTCCCGCAGTCCGGCGAAGCCGTACACCAGTGCGGCCCAAACCCCGCCGGTGGAGGCGACATGGACCCCGTCGGCCGTATTGCCGTGCAGGTTCTCCAAGTCCACGTTCAGCGCATGCTCGAAGTATTCCCACGCCAAATCGCGGTATCCCACCTCGGCGGCGAGGATCGACTGCACCGTGGCAGAGAGGGTCGAGTCGCCCGTGGTGAGCGGGTCGTAGTAGTTGAAATCGGCGAGCTTCTGCTCCGCGGTGAAATCGCTGGAGCGCAGCCACAGGGCGAGCACTGTATCGGCCTGCTTGATGACTTGGAAGCGGTAGATCACCAAGGGATGGTAGTGGAGCAGCAGCGGACGCTTGTCGGCGCCGGTGTTCTCCAGATCCCATACCTCGCGGTTCAAGAAATGCTCGTCCTGCGGGTGGATCCCCACCCTTTCCGAATACGGAATATGTATGCATGAAGCTGCATGTTCCCAAGTGGAGAGCTCCTCTGGGTGCAGATTCAGACGCTTGGACAAATCTTTGAAAGCCTTGGGATGGCGCTGCGCGAACTCTCCGAGCAACTGGGCGCTGCGACGCAGGTTGAAGCGCGCCATGACATTGGTATAGAGGTTGTCGTTGACCACGGCGGTATATTCATCCGGGCCGGTCACCCCATGGATGTGGAAGCGTTCGTTCTCCCCGCTGCCACGCCAGAAGCCCAACGAAGACCACATGCGTGCGGTGCCCACCAGGATCTCCGCGCCACCGCCGATCAGGAATTCGTCGTCCTCCATCGCCGTCAGGTACCGGTTCATCGAATACACCACGTCCGCATTGATGTGGTACTGCGCGGTGCCGGCCGGGTAGTAGGCGCTGGCTTCCTCGCCGTTGATGGTGCGCCACGGGAAAAGCAAGCCGTCCTCGTTCATGATCCGCGCACGGCGTTTGGCCGCCGGGATCATCGCCACACGCGCGCGCAGCGTGTTCCGGGCCCATTGCTGGTTGGTGTACGTCAGGAACGGCAGGACGTAGATCTCGGTGTCCCAGAAGTAGTGCCCCGAGTAGCCGTTGCCGCTGACCCCCTTGGCGCTGATTCCCATGCCGTCCGCGCGGGCCGAAGCCTGGGCCAGCTGGAACAGGTTCCAGCGGATTTTGCGCTGCAGGGACTTGTCCTTGCTGTCCACCACGACATCGCTGCGCTCCCAGTAGGCTGCCATGAAATCGCGCTGGGCCCGGAAGTGCGCATCAATGCCGCGCGGCACCAGGTGGTTCAGCGCGCGGTTGGCGCGCTGCAGCATCTCTTCGGCCGGGTGGCGCCGCGAGCAGTGGAAGACCGCGAACTTCGCCACGCGCACCCCCTGGCCGGCATCCAGCCGGGCGGTGGCCACCTCTTCGGCGCGTTCCTCGTTCACCGTGCGGGTGAGGTCCACCAGCGGTGTCCCGCCCCCGGTGGTGGTGACCTGGTGCTCGACCATGGCGGCTACCGACATGCCGGATCCGGCCACGTCATAGGAAATGCCCATGCGGGCCCCGTCGCGGCGGTGCCCTGCCGAGCTCAGCGGATTCACGCTGGCCTCGTCCGCGCGGCGCGGGTCGAAGGCCGGCCCCGAGGCGTCCAGCTCGCCTGGCGAGGCCACCGCACGCTGGGAGCGGTAGCCGATCAAGGAAGACTGCACGATCACGTTGGCCGGGGCGTCCAGCAGGCGCACATGCAGGTCCTGCAGGGCCAGGTGCCGGTCGGAGAAGGAGATCATGGTGCGCGCGGTGACCGCGACGCGGTGCCCCTCGGCGGTGCGCCAGAGGCTGGTGGCCACCAGCGTGCCGTCCCGGAAGTCCAGCCGCAGGTCGTCGCGCAGCATTTCGGTGCGCCCGATTTCCAGCGCCTCGTCGTTGATGAACACGCGCAGGGTGCGGAAGTCCGGGGCGCTGATCATGGTCTGTCCGGTCTCGGCCAGACCGAAGGCGCCCTCCGCGTGGCGGATCTGCCAGGTCTCGTGCAGCCCGTTGATGAAGGTCCCGCCGACCTGCTCGCCCAGCCCGATCTGCGCGGAGCGGCAGCCCAGGAAGCCGTTGCCCAGCGAGAAGACGGTGTCCTGGGCCCCGTTCTCGTCGCGCCCGGCGTCGCGGGTGATGGACCACGGGTCGTATTCCCAGGCATCGGCCGCCTGCTCGGAGACCAGCTCGGACAAGTCGCCGACCACGAAGTGCGCGCCGGAGGCCATCAGGTCGGCCTCGTTGTCCTCGCGGGCCACGCCGACCACCATGAAGCCGCCGCGCCGGGCCGCACTGACCCCGCTGGAGGCGTCCTCGATGACCACGCATTCCTCCGGGCGCCAGCCCAAGTCGCGGGCGGTGGCCAGGAAGGTGTCGGGCTCGGGTTTCCCGGCCAACTGGCGGGAGGCGGCCTCGGTGCCTCCCATGACTGTGGGGATCAGTTCGCCCAGGCCGGATCCTGCCAGCACTGCCTTGGCGTTGCGCGAGGAGGAAACCACCGCGACGTCCAGGCCCGCGGCCAGCACCTGCCGCAGGTAGGCCAGCGACCCGGCATAGGGTTCGATGCCGTCGCGCTCCAGCACGGCGGTGAACACGCTGTTCTTCATGTTGCCCAGGGCGCAGACACTGCCGTAGCCCGGCGCGTCGTCCGGGGTTCCCCAGGGCAGCTCGATGCCGCGCGAACCGAGCAGCGCCGCGACCCCGTCGTAGCGGGGGCGCCCGTCCAGCAGGCGGAAGTAGTCGGACTCGGTATAGGGGTCCAGCTCGGGGTGCTCGGCCGCGAGGTAGCCGGAGAAGAGCTCGTGCCAGGCCGAGCGGTGCAGCAGCGCGGTCGGCGTCAGGACGCCGTCCAGGTCGAACAGGACGGCCTTGTAGTCACGGTGCCGGTAGCTGGGGCGAAAATCGTTCACGATCGAGATCCTTCGACAGAGGGGGCAAATTGCTGGCCGTGATTCCTACGGTAGCAACTCATTGCGCACTTGACCCGGCATACTACGATTAAGAACGTGGCTCAGTGGATAGATGTGTGGAATAGCGAAGACTGGCGTGAAGCTGCCGCCGAATGGATCGACCAGGCGTGCAGCGCCTACAACATTTCGCGGGTTGGCGGCCCGGACTTCTGGCCTGCCAGCCTGCACCAGATCTCGGCGCTGGTGCAGACCGACGCGGCCGACCTGATCTTCAGCGCCAACGCGCCGGGGCTGGCCGCCGAGGCGGCGGCGACCGTGAAGGCCGGTGAACTGCTGCCGGACCGCGTGGTCATGCCGCTGGCGATCGACCGCATGGCCGGGTACATGCTCAGCCCCGACTTCGGGCACACCCTGATCGACCTAGGCAATTCGGTGGAGAACTGGGAGCTGGCGTTGGCCTCGCTCGGCTCCTTCCAGGTGGCGCTCATGGGCCACGAGGAGGATTTCTTCAACGCCGGGGTGACCGTGGTGGATCCGCAGTTCCTGCCCGAGCAGTTCGAGCAGGCGCTGATGCTGCACGTCTCGCTGGACCCCGCCCACCCGCTGTACCTGGATCCCGCCCGCGCCGATGCGCTGGTCGCCAACGTCGACGCGCTCTCCCGCGCGGCCCAGGCCCTGCATGCCGGTCCGGTGCCGTTGAGCCTGGAGCACGGCGGCTTCGATTTGGCGCAGGTCGTGGTCCCGGCCGAGCCGGGCGAGCACGGACGCATCCTGAACCTGGGCGCGGCCCATTGGGCGCATCCGTTCTCCTCGCTGGCAGCCCCGCTGGCGGCAATGAGCGAGGCGTGGAACTGCAGCCTGGAGGACGAGCGGGTCATGCGCGCGCTGGCGGCCTACCTGAACGAGTTCTCCGCCTACGGCAGCGCGGACGACCTCTACGACCTGGTGGCCCCGGCCTGCCTGGTAGCTCCGCTGTCGCAGCATGAAACCTGGCTGCGCCTGCTGCTGGACGCCGGGGACGAGCAGCTCAAGGAGAATGCCGCGCTGGTGCTGGATACGCTCGCGCTGGCCTAGGCCTGCGCGCCGAGCACCTTCACCAGCAGCGCCGCGTCGTCGCTCATGATGGCGTCGACGCCGCGGGCGGCCAGCAGCCGCATGGTCGGCTCGTCGTTGACGACCCACACGTGCACCTGCGCCCCGGCGCGCTGCACCGCGCGCACGAAGCGAGATGTGGCCACCGGGATGGCGCCCTGTTTCAGCGGGACCTGCACGGCCCAGAAATCCCTGACCAGCCGGCGCGGAACACGCCCGAACAGGTGCGCGCACAGCCAGATCAGCACCATCTGGCGCCGCCCCGGCGAGCGCCTCACCGGCTTGGAGAGCAACGCGGCGACCGCGGCGCTGCGCCGGGTGTCGAAGGACGCCAGCGCAATGGAGCCGTGCGCCCGGCGCCGCTCGATGAGCTGTGCCAATGGGCCGATGACGTGATCGTCCTTGACGTCCAGGTTCAGCAGGGCGTGCGGGAAGGCGTCCAGCAGCGTCTCGAGGGTGCACAGCGGCTGGCCCCCGGCGCGCACCTGAGCCAGCTGCGCATCCGAGTGGTCGTTGAAGCGCCCGGCGGCGTCGGTGACCCGGTCCAGGGTCTGATCGTGGAACAGGTAGACGGTGCCGTCCGCGGAAGCATGCACGTCGGATTCCAGGTGGTCGATTCCCAGCTCCACCGCCCGCTGGAAGGCAATCAGGGTGTTCTCCTCCAGCCCGGTGCGCACCCCGCGGTGGGTGAAGGCGCGGGTCATGGCAGCAGGCCCTCGATGACCTGGGCGACGCCGTCCTCTTCCAGCGGCGGGGCCACGTGGCGGGCCGAGGCCAGGGTGAGCGGGTGCCCGGAGGCCATGGCGTAGCCGTGGCCGGCGAACTGCAGCATCTCGATGTCGTTGGGCATGTCCCCGAAGGCCATCACCTCGTGGGCCCCGATGCCCAGCCGGCGGCAGTATTCGTCCAGCGTGGTGGCCTTGTGGATGTCCACGTGCGCCATCTCCAGCAGCGAGACGTCGAAGGCGGAGTGGGTCACCGAGAGCAGGCTGCCCAGCTGCGGGGCGACCGCGGCGTAGAAGTCGTCCATCGCCATGCGCGGGGAGCGGGCCAGGAACTTCACGATGCCCTCGGCCTCGATCTCGTCGCTGGACAGGTCCAGCGGAGCCTGCACGCCGAAGTTGTGGTGGCGGTCGGCGAAGCCCTCGCCCAGGTGCAGCCCCTTGGTGGTTTCCGCCGCGAACGCCGCGTGGGGCTCGTGGTCGAGGATGATGCGCGCGGCCTGCCTGGCGGTTTCCACCGGCAGCGTGCGCGACCAGATGACCTGGTCGTGCTCCAGGTCGTAGAGCAGCGCCCCGTTGGAGCAGATGACGGTTCCCATCTCCCCGAAGGACTCGATCACCGGGGTCAGCCAGCGGAACGGGCGCCCGGTGACGAACACGATCTGGATGCCAGCGTCCCTGGCGGCGAGGAACGCCTGCCGGGTGCGGCCGCTGATCGTTCCGTCGTGGTTGACGATGGTTCCGTCCAGGTCCGAGGCAATCAGCTTGATCATCTACAGCTCCTCGCGGCGCGGCGGGTTGGCGCCTGCGCGCTGCACCGTCACCGAAGCGGCGCGCGAGGCGAAGTCCAGCGCCTGGGCCAGCTGGCCGACCTGCAGGTCCGCCAGCTTGGCGCGGTTGGCCGCGCCGAGCGTGCCGTGCTCGGCCAGCCAGCACAGCAGCGCCGCGGTGAACGTGTCGCCGGCGCCCACGGTGTCCGCGACCTCCACGGCCGAGGATTCATGGGCGGTGTCGCCGGCGCGCACCACGCCCCAGGAGCCGCGCGAGCCGGAGGTCGCCACGATCAGCGCCGGTCCCAGCGCCAGCCAGGCGCGGGCCGAATCCTGCACCGAGCGCATCGGGTAGAGCCATTTCAGGTCGATGCCGGAGACGCGGACCACGTCGGCCCGGCCGACGAACTGCTCCACCTGGGCGACGGTCTGCGCGTGGCTGGAGACCAGCGAGGGGCGCAGGTTCGGGTCGTAGCTGATGGTCGCATGGGCGCGGGCCGCGGCGAGCAGCGGCAGCAGCTCCTCGGGGCTGAACAGCGTGGCGATGGAGCCGGTGTGCACCAGCTCGGTGTCCTGCGGCAGCTCGGGGCCGATTTTCGGCATCTGCCAGTAGGCGTTGAAGGTGAAGCTGGCCCCGCCGGCCGGGTCCAGGATGCCGTGGGCCAGCACTGTCGGTTCGCTGTCCTTGCCGCCGATGTAGCGCACGTCGTTGCCGGCCAGGTAGGACTCGATCTTGCGGCCGTTCTCGTCGTCCCCCCAGCGGGAGATCAGGGTGCCCGGGTAGCCCAGCCGGGCCAGCGAAACCGCCACGTTCAGCGGAGATCCGCCCACGAATTCCTGGGCCGGGGCGATGCCTGAGGCCAGGACATCGACGAGCGCTTCGCCGATGACGGTCGGGTTCATGTTGCTCCTTTAATAGTGCGCGGGGGACAACGCCCGCACGCAGGCGTCCCACTGGCTGCTGCTCGGGTCGATCCAGGTGTAGTGGTCGCCCTCGAAGATTGTGAAGGCGTGTTCCTGCCCCAGGGCCGCGGCCCGCTGGGCGGCGCGCCGCGCGATCTTCACCGGCACGTCCGCGTCATCCCGTCCATGAAAGATTATGACACGGGCGCGCACCGGCCATAATTCCACCGGGTCGTAGGAGGCGCGCGGCAGCGGGCCGAGCAGCTCGTCCACTGCCCCGTCGCTGAGCGCCAGGGCTTGGGCCAGGCCCAGGTCCAGCAGCCCGGCCTGGCTGATCACCTGAGTGATGCGTTCGTCATGGGCGGCGAGCACGCAGCCCAGCTGGCCGCCGGCCGAATGCCCGATGACCGTGATGGGGCCTTCCTCCTTGATCAGCCCCACGGCCAGCTTGGCATCGGCCAGCATCTGCGCGGCGCTGCCCGGGCCGCGGCGGTATTCCAGGTTGTAGGCCGGGATGCCGCGCGCGGCCAGGTCCGCGGCCAGCGGCGCACCCAGGCTGGCGGTGTATTTTTCGCGCCAGTACCCGCCGTGGATGATCATCACGGCCCCGCGGGCGGTGACTGACTCCGGTTCGTAGTACTGGAGCCACTGGTCGGGGTGGGCGCCGTAGTGCATGCCTATTTGCCCGGGAAGTTCGCCGCGCGCTTTTCCACGAAGGCGGCCCGGCCTTCCACCGAGTCCTCGGTGTGGAAGGCGCTCATGAAGGCGTCGGCTTCCCTGGCCAGGGCGTCGTGGGTGTCCAGCCCGTCCATCTGCACCATGGCGCGCTTGGCGATGGTGACGGCGGTCGGCGACACAGCGGCGATCTCCGCGATGGTCGCGATGGCCGCGGGGACCAGCTCGTCCGGCGCGGTCACGCGGTTGGCCAGGCCGATGCGCAGCGCCTCGTCGGCCTTGATGCGCCGTCCGGTGAAGATCAGTTCGCGGGCCATGGCGCGTCCCACGCGCTGCGGCAGGCGCACCGAGCCGCCGAAGCCCGGGACCAGGCCCAGGTTGACCTCCGGCTGGCCGAAGCTGGCGCGCTCGGAAGCGTAGATGAAGTCGCAGGCCAGCGCGAGTTCGCAGCCACCGCCCAGGGCGAAGCCGTTGACCGCGGCGATGACCGGGACCTGCAGGGATTCGAAGCGTTCGGTGACCACGTGCATCTGGCGGGCATAGGCCAGGAAGGTCGCTTCGTCCATGGAGTTCATCTGCACGATGTTCGCCCCGGCGACGAAGGATTTCTCCCCCGCGCCGGTGATGACCAGGCCGCGGTACTCGTAGCCGGTGGTTTCAAACCAGTCGAGGAACGCCTCGAGGTCGTTGACCACCTCGCGGGCCAGCGCGTTCAGGCTCTTGGGCTGGTCGATGGTGAGGATCAGGGCATGGTCCTGGACGGACAGGGTGAGGGTATCGAATTGCTTCATACCCAAACTCTCTCATGAGTTGCGGATCACGTCCTAGGAGATTGCGCGGGTGTCTAGCGGCGTTTGCGCGGCTTGGAGCCTGAGGCCCGCGCTTTGCTCTTGGCCTGCTGTTTTGCCTTCTTGGCCGCTTCCTGCGCCTTGGCCTTGGCCTTGGCCTTCGCCTGGTCGTTGACCTTCTTCGCCTGCTGCTGGTCCTGGCGCACCGAGGCCTGGCGCGAGGAGTTGGCGCTGCGCCCGCGCACGATGCCGATGAATTCATCCACCAGGGCGGTGTCTTCCATGGCGGCAGGCCAGGCGATGCCGATCTGGGTCGGGTTGCCGTCCTCAATGAGGCGGTAGATGACGTCCTTGCGGTGGAAGAGCCGGGCGATGCTCTGCGGCACGCGGGCCACCTGAGCTCCGGAGGCGACGACCTCCATCGCAACGGGAATGCCGCCGACTTCCTCGGGGTAGTCGGCCAGGTCCAGCTGCGCGAAGCTCCGAACGACCGAGGCCGGGATGGATTCCTCGTAGTACTCCACGTCGTGGTCCTTGGCCGCGCAGACCACTTCCAGTTCCTCGTACAGCGGGATGACGTGGCGGGTTGCGTCCTTGGGCGAGTCACCGCGGTAGCGCACGAACACCGCGTCGGCCTTGCCGTCGGCCAGCAGCTGGAGGATGTCGCCCTCGTCGTGGCGCGCGGCCACCAGCTGGACATCCGGGTAGCGTTCGGCGAAGCGGTCCATCCATTTGCCCGGGGTGACGCCTGCGACGTAGGAAACTCGAAGTTTTTGCACGGTTAAAGCCTACTTGTCTTTGATCTTCGTCGTTTGGGTTAACCGCCGCTGGCGGGCGCCGGGGAAATCCGGCGCCCGCCAGCGGGTGAAGTCTGCTGCTTACTTGTCGGTCTTGACGACCAGCACGTCGCATGGAGCCGAGTGGGCTACCGAAGAGGCGACGGAGCCGAGCACGCGGCCCAGGCCCTTCATGCCCACGTTGCCGACGACGATCAGCGATGCGTTGCGGCCCTCGGCCTCGGAGATCAGGACGTCGCCCGGCTTGCCGTGGCCTGCTGCCGCGGTGATGTTCACGCCCGGAACTGCGCTCTTGACGTCGTTGGCGACGCGCTGGGCCAGCTTGCGGGCCTGCTCGGCGTCGTCCAGGATCCAGGTGTCGGAACCGATGGAGACGACTTCGGTGTTGTCCGATGCGTGCGCGGTGACGACAACCAGTTCGGCGTCCAGCTTGACTGCGAGGCTGGCGGCGCGGCGTGCGGCGCGCTGGGCGGTTTCGGAACCGTCGACGCCGACAATGATGGTCTCAGACATATTTTCTCCTCTATGTAATGATGCTGCTTGCTGTGATGGATACCACTTTATGGGTTTTAAGCGACTTTTTCCTGTAGGAATTCCACGGCGCGCTTCCAGGCGGTGTCGGCCAGCGCAGGATCGTAGTTCCCGGCCGGATTCTCGTCGTTGTGGAAGGCGTGCTTTCCGTCGTAGTAGAAGTAGGTGACTTCGGTACCGGATTCGCGGCGGATCTGCTGTTCCTGCTCGCGCGCCTGGTCGACCGGGTAGAAGTCGTCGAAGTTCGCGTAGTGGCCTTGGACCGCGGCGCTCACGCCGCTGAAGTCGTTGGGCACGCCCTGGCCGACGCCGTAGAACGGCACGGCCGCCGAGATCTTCTCGCCCTGCTGCGCCGCCAGCTGCAGGACGAACCCGCCGCCCATGCAGAAGCCGATGGCCCCGAGCTTCTCGCTGGTGACATTGTCGCTCGCCAGCAGGTAGTCAACTGCACCGGCCAGCAGTTCGGCGCCCTTTTCCTCGGGAAGCTCGGACATCATGCGCCCTGCCTCTTCGCCGTCGTGGGTGATGCTGCCGCCGAAGAGGTCCGGGGCCAGCGCCACGAAGCCCTGGGCGGCCAGGCGGTCTGCGACGTCACGGATGTGGTCGGTCAATCCCCACCACTCCTGGATCACGATGACCCCGGGCCCCTTGCCGGATTCAGGCAGCGCGAGGTATCCGTGCGCTTCGGTCCCGGAGGATTCAAATGCCACGTTCTGGTGCGGGGTTTGTACTGCCATCTCACAACCTTCGTTTCAATGAATACCGCGTTGATTTCAGTCTATAAAACGGATGGCAGAAATTGCATTGACCCTAGTCACATATCAGTGAATCAGCGGTGTGGTGACGGCTACTTCTACGTGGCGGCGCGGAGCTCAGCGGGACGCGGGCTGCGGGAGCTCGACATCACCGATGCGCTCGAGCGCGTCGATGACCAGATTCCAGAATCCTGCGTGGTCCAGGTCTACCGCCACCGAGGTATGGCAATCCTCTGCCGCAGGGGCCCGGAAATCCGCAACGGTCATGCCCAGAGTGAGTTCGCCGCGCAGCTCCACGCTGACCGGGGCCTTGACCGTGCGCACGACGTCGGGGTCGATCACATAGGCCACGGCGCACGGGTCATGCACCGGGGGCGCGTCGAATCCCTGGTTGTCGCGATAGGCCTGGGCGAAGAAATCCATCAGTTCGCGCACGAAGCGGGCCGGGCCGGTGCCGATCTGCTCGATGCGTTCGACGACCTCGGCGGTGGCCAGCGCCTGGTGGGTCAGGTCCAGTCCAACCATGACCACCGGCCACGGTTCGTTGAAGACGATGTGCGCGGCTTCCGGGTCGATCTTGATGTTGAATTCCGCCACGGCGCTCCAGTTGCCGACGTGGTAGCCGCCGCCCATGAGCACCACTTCGCGCACCCGCTGGACGATCCGTGGTTCCTTGCGCACGGCCAGGGCGATGTTGGTCAGGGCTCCGGTGGGCACCAGGGTGACCTCGCCCGGTTCGTGGGCCATGATCGTGTCGATGATCAGGTCCACGGCATGGCGCGGATCGAGCTCGATGTTCGGCACGGGCTGGGCGGGGCCGTCCATGCCCGAATCCCCGTGCACGTCGCCTGCGGTTTCGATGTCGCGCACCAGCGGGCGGGCGCAACCCGAGGCGAACGGGACGCCTGTGATCCCGGCGATGGTCCCGACGGCGAGCGCATTAGCGGTCACCTTGTCCAGGGTCTGGTTGCCCGCCACGGTGGTGACCGCCAGCAGATCGATCTTCGGGCTGCCGTGGGCCAGGAGCATCGCGACAGCATCATCATGGCCTGGATCGCAGTCGAGGATGATCTTGCGAGCGGCAGGTGCCTCATGAGTCATGGTGTGCTGTCCTTCGGGCGCCGGGCGGCGGCCGCCGGCATGGATTACGGTTCTTCCTTGATTCTCCCGGCAACCACCACGATCGTCAAACGCTTAACTATTGCCTTTCAAACGCGGGAATGCGCACTAGTATGGATCCATGAACATTGGGGAAAAATCTGCGGGCAAGCAGCCTCCGCGCCGCGTGACCGCCGCGATGGTCGCCGAGCACGCCGGGGTCTCAACCGCCACCGTGTCGTTGGTGGCCAACGGCAAGTCCGCCGGCCGCGTCTCGAAGCACAACGAGGAACGCGTCCGGGAGGCGATCCGCGAACTCGGCTACTTCGTGGACGGCATCGGCAGCTCGCTGGCCAAGGGAGTCAGCTCGCTGGTCATCCTGGTGGCGCCCGATATTTCGAACCCGTTTTTCGCCAAGGTGATCGCCGGCGTTCGCTCGGTCCTGGGCAACGACTACCAGCTGCTGCTCTCAGTGACCGATGCGGGCATCTCCCCCAGCGCCACCGAGACCCGCCGCCTGCTGGGGCTGCGCCCGGCCGGGCTGCTGGTCCATGCGCCGACCAAGGTGTTCCTGGAAGACCTGGCCGGTCCGCTTCCGCTGGTGGCCTTGGATGCGCCGGGCATCGACCCTTCGATTCCCGCGGTGAACATGGATGTGGCCCAGGGCGCCGAGGCAGTTGTGGCCCATTTCGCCAGCTTGGGGCACACCAAGGCCGCCTATCTGGACGGCAGCACCGGCACCGACACCCTGATGGTTCGCCGCGAAGCCTTCCTCGACGCCGCCGCGCACTACGGCATCGAGGTCCTGCCAGGCAATGTGGCAAGCTCAATGATCGACGTCGGCGCGGCATCCGATGAATTCAGCCGCAACTGGCCGATGTGGGAGTCCTGCGGGGTGACCGCCTTGGCCTGCGCCACGGACACCCAGGCCTTCGGCGTGCTGCACGCGGCGCGCCACCTGGGCATCCGAATCCCCCACCGCCTGGCCGTCACCGGATTCGACGACTTGCCGTACTCGGCCACCTCGAGCCCTTCGATCACCAGCGTCCAGCTCCACGCCACCGAGGTCGGCCGGCAGGCCGCGCTCAAGCTGCGCGAACTGATCGACGGCCAGGCGCCGCAGTCGCTGCAGTCGATGCTTCCAAGCTCCCTTGTGGTCCGCGGCTCCACTACCGCCGACGGCGGGCTGTAGGAGTGCGCAATTCACGGTTCTTCACCGTCGCCACCGCGGTCGTGGCCCTGCTGGTGGTGCTGGGCATGGTGGTCATGAGCAGCGGCGTGCTGGGCCTGATCTTCGATCCCGAGCCGGAGCTCGACACCTACTATCTGCTGAAGGCCGCACTGCCCGGCTGGTCCTAGACGATCAGCTTTCCGCCCTTGGCGACCTCCGGGTCGGTGCAGGAGGACAGGTCGAAGCAGCAGGGACGGCGCTTGCCGTCCAGCAGCTTGGAGATGCTGACCTCCACGCGACGCTGTCTGGTCTGCGGATTCTTGGTCGCGCCGACCCAGCGCACCCACTCCCAGCGCGCCATCGGGGTCAGTCCTGCCCAGGTCCCGTCCAACTCCGGGGTGTCCTTCAGCGCCGCGGAAAGATCCCCCGGCACCTCGGTTTCCGGCCAGCTGCCGCAGAGCTGGGCGGTGAAGGCCAGCTTCGAGCCTGGTTCAGCGTCGATATCCACCGGTCCGCTGCCGTCGATGGACAGCCAGTGCCCCTTGCGCCCGTCCGGGTCGAGCACGACTGTGACCGTGTCGCAGGCACCCGACAGTTCCACCGCAACCTGGCCGCGACTGGGCAGCCGATCGCTGGATTCCTGGTCGAATGCGACGATTCGCCGGTCGGCGATCAGCCGCACGATTCCGGTCAGTTCAAATGCTTCGCCCTTGGCGGCCATCAGCCCATCCCTTCGGTGAATTCCCGAGACTGATTTTATGCCACCGGACCACCGTCGGGAACGCCCCGGCATTGGAACACTCCGCGTTACCAGGATTCTTTTCCCGTGGGGATCACGCGCGCGGCCCCAGGGCTCGACCGGATCAACCAACGCTTCGTGGCTTGCCTGGGCTGCCGTGCGCGGCGTGATGGGCCTACTGCTTCCCGCGGCCTTCGCGGCCAGACCCGGGCCACCATCGAAAGGACCGTAGCGCTCGACCGGGATCCGGTCACCACAATGGCCAATTTCTTCAACTACTGCACGATCCTGTCCAATATCTTCTGCGCCGTGGTGCTGCTGCTTGCCGCATGGCCGATGACCAGCCAGGGCTCGAGGCCGCGTGACACCGCACGGCCGGCCTGCTTGCCTGCGCAACGACCTATATGCACGTCACCGGCGTGGCCTACAACCTGCTGCTCAGGGGCATCATGCTGGATCAGGGCATCACCGTGCCCTGGTCGAACGAGGTCATGCACCTTTTCGGTCCGGTCGTCACGCTTCTCGATGCGCTTTTCGACCCCAAGCCCCGCGCGCTGCCCTGGAAATCCGTGGCCTTGGCGCTCACCTTCCCCCTGGCCTGGCCCGGATACACCTGGATCGGCGCTCCGTTCGCGACGACCCCGGCGACAACTCCGGGGTGATATCCGTACCCTTTCCTCGACCCTCATCCGCAGGGCGGCTTCGGCCCGGTCGCGGGATACGTCACCGGCATCGCCGTGGCCATCGCGGTCCGCGCCTGCGCCGTCAATGCGCGGGGCCGCTGGCGGCACGCCCGGAAGGCGGCTTCTTGATAGCCGACACGAGGCGACCGCCGGAGTAGTCCGCGCCGGGTGAGATCTGCACGACGCAAGAAGGTGTTTTTGCAGACGGCCTTGGGCCGCGAAACAGGTGTTCCAAGGCAAAGAAATAACCTCCGGTTCGAGATTCAGATCTCAAACCGGAGGTTATCCATTTTGTGCGCGAGGGGGGACTTGAACCCCCACGACCTTGCGATCACTGGCACCTGAAGCCAGCGCGTCTACCAATTCCGCCACTCGCGCATATTTACTTTTTCGCTGCCCACTCTCGCGGCAACAAGAATTAGCTTACACACACTTTTACCGATCACCTAATCGAAACGGTACTTTGTGGTCAGCAACACATTTGCAACTTTTTTAATGCCCGCTCCGTTGGCCTATTGCACCACGTGTTCGCCAGCAAATTTCCGGCAATTGCACAGCTGAAAACAGTAAGATCGACAATGAAGTTCCGTGTTCTGGTCGTAATGGCCACCTCAATCGGGGCTCGATAGATATCCAAAAAGGTAGGAAGGAGCGCGAGTAATGGGCTTTCTCGACAAGGTCGAACGAGGCTTGGAGAAGGTCGTCACCAGCTTCTTCCGGGGCACCAGCACCAGCGAGATCAAACCCGTAGAGCTGACCACCGCCCTGCGCAATGAGATGGATCGCGGCATTCTGCCAATTAGCGAGGGCCGCAGCCTGGCGCCGAATGACTTTGTCGTTTCCCTGAGCGAGAAGGACTTCGAGACTGCCAAGGGATGGGGCTCATCCGTCGTCAACGAGCTGGCTAAGGTTACCGCGGAACACGCAAGCACCCAGGGCTACTCGGTGCAGAGCGACATCATGATCCATTTCGTCTCCGACCCGAACTTCAAGGTCGGCGAGATGGAGATCAACGGTTCCATCAAGGATGCCAGCTCCAAACCGGCCGCCTCTGCCCCGGTTCGCGAACCGGCGCCCAAGCCATCGGGCGCCGCCGCAATCCCCCGCGAGCCAGCTTCCCCGAAGACCACCGCCCAGCCGCGCCCAACCAGCCGCCCGAAGCCCGAGCCCGCGGCACCTTCCATCCCCAAGCAGGCGATCTTGGAAGTCGACGGCGAACGTTTCGCATTGCACCATCACTCAATCGTTCTCGGCCGTTCGGCCAGCACCGACATCCCGGTGGACGACTCGGGAGTTTCGCGCCAGCACGTCCGCGTCGAGACCCGCGGACAGAATACCTATGTCGTCTCCGACCTCGGTTCCACCAACGGAACCTACGTTGATGGAAAGAAAATTTCCTCTGAAACCCGTATATTTGACGGTTCAATCATCAATATCGGACAGACGAAGATCGTCTTCCGACTGATTACCACGAACAACGGAGACCATGCATGAATGACCTCGTTCTGAGCCTGCTCCGTTTGGGCTTCCTTGTCCTGATCTGGCTACTCGTTCTCAGCGTGGTCGGGTCGATGCGCCGCGATCTGGCCATCGGCTCGCGGTCGCGCACCGGAAAGCCGAGCGCCCGGGCGCTGAAGAAGAACCCCGAGCTGGCCGAGCCGGAACCGACCACCCGCAAACCCGCAAGCGCATTGCAGATCCTCGAGGGCCCCCTGGCCGGACGCACCATCACCCTGCAGGGGCAGCCGATCCTCTTCGGCCGTGCCCAGGATGCGACGGTGGTCCTGGAAGACGACTACGCCTCGGGACGCCACGCCCGCCTGTTCCCACAGGGCTCGCGCTGGTTCATTGAAGATCTCGGTTCCACCAACGGAACCTTCGTAGGAGACAGCCAGCTGACCCGTGCCCAGGCAGTTGAGCCGGGGCAGCGCATCCGCATTGGGAAGACTGTCTTGGAATTGAAGGCTTAGCCTATGGCTTTGAAGCTTAAATTTGCTGCCAAGTCCGACGTCGGACGAATCCGCAAGAAGAATGACGACTCCGCCTATGTGGGTCAGCACCTCGCGGTACTGGCCGACGGCATGGGCGGCCATGTAGGAGGCGACGTCGCCTCGGCCTCCACCGTGCTGGATCTGGTGCATCTGGACCGTCCAGTGACGGCCGATCCGCAAAATGCGCTGCCGGATGAAATCCAGGCCGCCAATCTCGTCTTGAACGAACTGGTCGGCGCCAATCCCAAGCTTTCCGGCATGGGAACCACCGTGACCTCGCTGCTCCTGTCCGGCTCGACGCTGCACATGGCCCATATCGGCGACTCACGCGCCTACCGCCTGAAAAACGACGTTTTCGAGCAGATCAGCACCGACCACACCTTCGTCCAGCGCCTCGTCGAAGAGGGGCGCATCAGCCGCGCGGAAGCGGAAATCCACCCCCACAAGAACGTGCTCCTGCGCGTGTTGGGCGATTCGGATGCTTCCCCCGAGCTCGACGTCCAGCAGCTGGAGGCAAGCGTCGGCGAACGCTGGATGCTCTGCTCGGATGGCTTGACCGACGCAGTGCCATTGCCGGTCATCGAGGAAATCATCCGTTCGACCCCGGACATGGATCAGGCGGTCAACGACCTGGTCGCGATCACGCTGAAGAACGGCGCACCTGACAACGTCACCGTGGTGATGTTCGAAATCGTGGAAGACCAGGCCCCGGACGGCGATGAACCGGAAGCGCTGGAGCCAGCTCCGGATACCGGCCAGCTGGCAATCGCCGCGGAAGGCGATGTCGAGGCCAGCGCCTCGCTGCTGCGCCACGAGATCTCCCAGCGCCCGCACCTGCTGGTGGGGGCCGCCCAGCTGGCCACGCAGACCGGCCAGATCCCTGTCGTCACCCAGCACACCGGGGAACGCCGCGCAGCCGCCCTGCTCACGCACCGCTCCCCCGCGGCCAGCGGCGTGCTGGATCCCATCGAGGAATCGCTGCCGCATCGACGCTGGCTGATGCCGATCCTGTTGACCTTGACGGCCGTGCTGGTGGTGATCCTGGGGGCCTGGGGCTACATGTGGACACAGACCCAGTACTTCGTCGGCCCGGTGGACGGGAAGGTCGCCATCTACAAGGGCGTGCCGCAGGAGCTCGGCCCGATTTCCCTCTCGGAAATCGACACCGTCAGCTCGGTTCCGCTCGAGGCGCTGCCGGAGTACTCGCGCCAGCGTGTTGAGTCCACCATTCCGGCCGACAGCCGGGAGCACGCCCAGTCAATCATCCAGGAGCTTCTGGTCACCGCGAAGCAGAACTGCCCGGTTCAGGTTCCGGGCAATGCGGACAACCAATCCACGCAAACGCCGTTGCCAAGCTACTGTCAGGAGATCATGCAATGACCGAAGTGCAAACCGCACCGGTGCCTCGGCGCAATCTCGAGCTCCTGCTGCTGCTGCTGGCCCTGTGCGTGGGCGGTGCCGCCTTCTTCCTGGTCGGCAGCGCCACCGAGGACAACGACAGCAAGAACTTTTTGATCCAGATGGGGATCATGGGCGCCCTGGCCCTGATCATCCACGTACTTCTGCGGATTTTCGCCAAGTATGCCGATCCGGTAATACTTCCGATCACCGTGGCGTTGAACTCCCTGGGCCTGGCGATGATCCACCGCATCGACCTGGCCAAGGGCACGTCCCAGTCCAGCCGACAGCTGATGTGGACGGCCATCGCCATCCTGGTCGCGGCCCTGGTGCTGTGGGCGGTGAAGGACCACCGCATCCTGCGGCGTTTCACCTATATCGCGCTGCTGGCATCCATCGTCCTGCTGCTGCTACCGCTGATTCCGTTCCTGGGCGCCACGATCAACGGCGCGCGCATCTGGATCCATGTCGGCCCGTTCTCGCTGCAGCCCGGCGAGCTGGCCAAGATCACCCTGTCGATCTTCTTCGCCGGATATCTTTCGTCGAACCGAGACCTGATCCTGATGGCGGGCCGCAAGGTCGGGCCGCTGCAGCTCCCGCGCATGCGCGACATGGCTCCGATGGTCATCGCCTGGCTGCTGTCCATCGGCGTGCTGGTGGTGCAGCGCGACCTCGGCTCGGCCATCCTGTTCTTCGGCCTGTTCATCCTGATGATCTACGTGGCCACGGCCCGCATCTCCTGGGTCATCATCGGCCTGCTGATGGTGGTGGTCGGCGGCGTATTCGCCGCGCTGACCATGGGCCACGTCGAACGCCGCGTGAACGTCTGGCTCAATGCCTTCGACCCGGAGATCTACCAGGCCCGGGGCGGCAGCGCGCAGATTGTCGAGGGCCTGTTCGGCATGGCCGACGGCGGCCTGTTCGGCACCGGGCTCGGCGGGGGTTCCCCGTACCGCGTCCCGCTGGCCAACTCGGACATGATCATCGCCTCCTTCGGCGAAGAGATCGGCCTGATCGGCGTCACCGCGATCGTCTTGCTGTTCATGCTGCTGGTTTCGCGCGGCCTGCGCGCCGCGCTGGGGGCCCGCGACACCTTCGGCAAGCTGCTGGCCAGCGGCCTGGCCTTCACCCTGGGCCTGCAGTGCGTGGTCATCATCGGTGGCGTCACCCGGCTCATCCCGCTGACCGGCCTGGCCACCCCGTTCATGGCCGCCGGCGGCTCTTCGCTGCTGGCCAACTGGATCATCATCGCCCTGCTCCTGCTCATCTCGCACAATGCCCGCCGCCCCATGAGCGGCACCGTAGGACCTACCGATGAAATCGCAACTCCCTCCACCAGCAGGCTCAAGGACCGGAAGGCGGTGACCAATCAGTGAATCAGGCAATCAAGCGCGTATGGGTCGCCCTGACCGCAATGTTCCTCATCTGCCTCGGCGCGCTGAGCTACATCCAGTTCTTCAACGCCGAAACCCTCAACGACAACGCCCTGAACAAGCGGCAGCTGTTCCGCGAGTTCGATCTTCCGCGCGGCGCCATCTTGGTGGACGGCAAGCCGATCGCCGAGTCGGTGGAAACCGACGACGGCCAGTTCAACTACCAGCGCAAGTACACCGATCCCGAGCTGTATGCGCACCTGACCGGCTACTACTCGCTGGCCAACGGCACCACCCAGCTGGAGTCCGAGCTGAACGACTGGCTGACCGGCTCGAGCTCCGACCTGCTCTTCGACCGCCTGGCCGGAATGTTCACCGGCCAGAAGGCCGAGGGCGCTTCGGTGGAGCTGACCATCGACGGCAAGCTGCAGCAGGCAGCCTATGACGCGATCCCTGACGGCCTGCGCGCCAGCGTGGTGGTCACCGACCCGAAGACCGGCGAAATCCTGAGCATGGTCTCCAAGCCGACCTTCGACACCAACGACCTGGCGGTCCACTCGACCTCCGAAGCGGCCAAGAACATGAAGAAGATCAGCGAGATCGACGGGTTGAGCCCCTACGTCAACCCGGCGATCGGCGACCTGGTCTCCCCCGGCTCCTCATTCAAGATCCTGAGCACGGTTGCCGCGCTCGAGTCCGAGCACTACGACATGAACACCGTGATCAAGAACCCCGCGTCGGTGAACTACCCGGGATCCAGCAACACGATGAACAACTTCTACGAGGGCATCTGCGGACGCCGTTCCGAGGCCACCTTGGAGTTCATCTTCGCGCAGAGCTGCAACACCCCGTACATGGAGATCAGCCAGAAGCTCGGCCTGGAGAAGTTCGCGGACGTGACCGAACGCTTCGGCTTCGGCCAGCAGCTGGACATCCCGCAGTCGGTCACCCCGAGCCAGTTCCCGACCAAGGACATCACTGCGGCGCAGCTGGCCCAGATGGCCATCGGCCAATACAACAACAAGGTCACCCCGCTGCAGATGAACATGGCCGCCATGGCCATCGCGAACGACGGGGTGATCATGAAGCCGAACATGGTCAAGAAGGTCACCGCTCCGGATCTGCGGGTCATCGAGGAACCGAAGCCGGAGAAGTTCTCCACGGCGACGACCCCGGAGGTCGCGGCGGACCTGAAGTCCCTGATGAAGGGCCCCGTGCAGTCGGGCACCGCCATGAACGCTGCGGTTCCGGGTGTCGACCTCCGTGCCAAGACCGGCACGGCCCAGGTGAAGACCCTGGAGGACGGCACGCCGATCGTGAACTCCTGGATCACCGGCTTCGCGCCGGCGGATGATCCGCAGGTCGCCATCACGGTGACAATCCAGCAAGTAGACTACAACACTGGCCACAACACGGCCGGGGCAATCATGAAGAAGATGGTAGAGGCGGTGTTCAACAAGTGAGGCCAATAACCGGCACCACCTTGGGCGGGCGTTACAAGTTGACCGATCGCATTGCAATCGGCGGCATGGGCGAAGTATGGAAAGCGCGGGACCAGGTTCTTGGACGCCTCGTGGCGATCAAGATCCTCAAAGAGGAATACACGAACAACGAGTCGTTCCTGACCCGCTTCCGCGTCGAGGCCCGGCACACCGCGCTGCTGAACCACTCCGGCATCGCCGGCGTCTTCGACTACGGCGAGGAGGAAGGCTCGGCCTACCTGGTCATGGAGCTCGTTCCAGGCCCGCCGCTGTCCACCATCATCGAGCGCGAGCGCAAGCTCGACGTGGACCGGACGCTGTCGCTGATTGCCCAGACCGCGCGGGCTCTGGCCGCCGCCCACGAGCACGGGCTGGTGCACCGCGACGTGAAGCCGGGCAACATCCTGGTCATGCCCTCGGGCACCGTGAAGATCACCGACTTCGGCATCGCCCGCCTTGCCGACCAGGTCCCGCTGACCGCCACCGGACAGGTCATGGGCACCGCCCAGTACCTGGCCCCGGAGCAGGCCACCGGGCAGAACGCCACCGGCAGCTCGGACATCTACGCGCTGGGCGTCATCGGCTACGAATGCCTCGCCGGGCGCCGCCCGTTCACCGGCGAATCGCAGATCGCCATCGCCCTGGCCCAGGTCAACGACGCGCCGCCGCCGCTGCCGGAGACCATCCCGGCCCCGGTGCGCCAGCTGATCATGTCCATGCTGGCCAAGAACCCCGCCGACCGCCCGGAAAACGCCACGGCGCTGGCCAAGGCTGCCGACGCCCTGCGCGCGGGAGACACCAACACCGCGACGCTGGCAGTGCCCGGCATGCTGGCTGCCGGCGTCGCCGATGACGCCACCCAGGCGCTGAACCTCGACGACGATGCGACCCAGGCCTTCTCCGCCGCGGATTCCGCGCCGGCGATGACCAACGCCATGCCCACCGTGGTGGCCCCGGCCAGCCCGGCGCAGAACGAATTCACCGTCTCCAGCGCCGGCGACGGCGAGGGATTCGACGACGAGGACGCCGACGTCCAGGAGTACCACGAGGACCCGGAGCGCAAGCGCAGCCCGTGGGTGATCCCGCTGGTCGCGATCATCGTGCTCGCCGCGCTCATCGGCCTGGCCGCCTGGCTGATCCCAGCGTTCACCGGCGAGAATGGCAAAAATCCTGTAGAGACCGCAAATACACAATCTCCGACAGAGACCGACACTTCCGAAAGTGCATCGGAAACTCCTTCTCTCACGGAGTCCTCGACCCCAACTCAAAAAGAACCATCAACCCCTACCTTGATCGCAATCGATGATGTTTCACTACGCGGCGAAGACGCTTCATACGTTCGCGGTCGACTTAACGAAAAAGGTTTCGAAGTTAGGGAGACATACGAAGAATCATCAGAGACTCCGAATACGGTGATCCTGATATCTCCACGAGGTTCGGCACCGTTTGGTTCTCCTATTACGATCACCATCGCCAAAGCCCCCGAGCGGGCTACCGTTCCTAACGTGGTGGGTATGGACGTCAATGCTGCAATAGCCGATATCAAGGACGCGGGACTTGTCCCATCGACGAAAGAAATCAGCGACTCGGCAGCGGCCGGAACGGTACTTAATCAATCACCGCGCGGAGATGGCTCTGCGGCACCGGGATCGACCGTAAACCTCACGGTTTCTTCCGGGCCGGAAGCTTCTATGGAGCCAAATCCATCACCAACCAAAAATTCCGAATCACCGGATTCCGGCAACACTGGAAAGGCTACCGAATCGGCTACGCCCGATGAAACTGCTCAGAGCGACACGCCATGAGCCAATTTGAACCGTTGCCTGCGGGACTTCCGCGCCTGATCAACGAGCGCTATGAAATCGAGTCGCTGATCGGCCGCGGCGGCATGGCCGACGTCTACCTCGCGACCGACCACGTGCTGGCCCGCCAGGTCGCGGTCAAGGTGCTGCGCCAGGACACTGCCGGCAATCCGATGGTCGTGAACCGCTTCCGCCGCGAAGCCAAGGCCGTGGCCGGGCTCAGCCACCCGAACATCGTCGCGGTCTACGACACCGGACTGCTGCCGGCGACCGACCAGTCTGCGGAGGCGCTGCCCTTCATGGTCATGGAGTACGTCACCGGCCGCACCCTGAAGCAGGTCATCGCCGACGGAGACGTCGACGACCACCATGCGGTCGAGCTGATCCGCGGCGTCTGCTCCGCCCTGGACCACTCGCATTCCAAGAACGTGGTGCACCGCGACATCAAGCCGGCCAACGTCATGGTCACCGAGTCGGGCCATGTGAAGCTGATGGACTTCGGCATCGCGCAGGCGCTGGACAACTCCGCCACGATGACGCAGACCGCCGCGGTGGTCGGCACCGCGCAGTACTTCTCCCCCGAGCAGGCGCGCGGCGAACAGGTCGACTACCGGACGGACATCTACTCGGCCGGCTGCCTGTTCTACGAGCTACTCACCCACAAGCCGCCCTTCACCGGGGATTCGCCGGTGTCGGTGGCCTATCAGCACGTCGGCGAAGCACCGGTCCCGCCCAGCGAGGCCAACCCGGACATCAACCCGATCTACGATCCGATCGTGCTCAAGGTGCTGTCCAAGGACCGTGACGAGCGCTTCCAGTCCGCCGGCGCCTTTGCCGACGCCTTGGAGGACGCCTCCCGCGGCGTGGAATTCCACGAATCCACGGTGCCTACCTACACCATGCCGATCTACGGCACACACGACTCCACCGAGACGCTCTACGCGGCCGAACCGGCCCCGCTGACCAACGAGCACCCGGTATTCGCCACCCGGTCCGAAGCACGTGCCAACGACCAGCCCGGGCACAAGACCAACCGCGGGTTGATCGTGCTGCTGACCATCATCGCGCTACTCGCCGTGGGCATCGCCAGCTTCCTGGTGATCCGTTCAATCCAGGCGGACCAGGAGCGCAAGGCCCCGGTCGCCGTGCCGAGCGTGCTGAACATGTCCGAACAGGACGCCACCAGCCTGCTGCGCAACGCGACGTTCAATGTGAGCGTGAAACACGAATTCAGCGACGAGGTCGACGAGGGCAACGCGACCCGCACCGACCCTGTCACCGGCCAGGAGATCGCCAAGGAATCCACCGTGGATCTGTACATCTCCGACGGCTCGGAGCAGCGCACGATCCCGAAGAACCTTGAAAACCAGTCCGAAACCGCGGCGCGCGATGCGCTGCGCCAGGCCGGGCTCGAGGTCGGCGAGGTCAGCCGCGAGAACTCGGCGACAATTCCGACCGACTGGGTCATCGGCACCAGCCCGGAGCTGGGAGCAAAGGTCAAGGCCGGTTCCAAGGTCGACCTGATCCTGTCCACCGGCCAGGTCACAGTGCCCGCCGCGACCAACATGTCCCAGGATGAAGCGACCAAGGCCCTGACCGCCGAGGACTTCCAGCTCAAGGTCCAGTTCATCGATGTGGAGACCGACGACCACGAGCCAGGCACGCTCTTCGCGCAGGATCCGGCCGCTGGCACCGACGTTGAGCAAGGCAGCCTGGTCAAGATCTCGGTGGCCAAGGAGAAGCCCGAGCAGACTCCGACCCCGACGCCGACCCCTTCGCCGAGCGCTACGGTCAGCGAAGACCCCCAAGACCAGCCTTCCGCATCTGACGATGATAATGGCAAGGGAAACGGTGGAAATAACGGAAACAACAGCAACTCGTCGAATAATGGACGAGATCGAACCCGGCCTACCACCGGTCCGCAGACCGAATAACCGCCATTAAACGCATCGCGCCGGACCAAGGTCCGGCGCGATGCGTTTGACCGCTGTTTATTCGCCGCTGAATAGCGGGCTGAGTGTTGACGCCTTCTCGGCCGCCCCGGCCAGACCGACGAATTCCAGCCAATTGCCGAGCATCTGGTAGCCCTGCTCGGTCAGCACCGACTCCGGGTGGTACTGCAGGCCCCACAGCGGCGCAGCACGGTGCGCCAGCCCCATGATGACGCCTCCCTCGGTCTGGGCAATGATTTCAAGTTCGTCGGGGATGCTCTCGCGCACTGCAGCCAGCGAGTGGTAGCGGGTGGCGGTGAACGGATTCGCCACCTTGGCAAACACCGGATGCTCGTCGTGGGAGACCAGCGAGGTCTTGCCATGCATTAGTTCCTCGGCGTGGGTCACGACCCCGCCATAGGCCTCGGCTAGCGCCTGGTGGCCCAGGCAGACCCCGAGCATCGGCTTGGACTGCTCGCCGCACCACTTGATCAGCTCGATGCTCACGCCGGCGCCTGCCGGGTCGCCCGGGCCGGGGGAAACCAGCACCCCGTCATGCTGGGCGGCCAATTCGGCCGCCTGTGCGAAGGAGAGGTCGTCGTTGCGGTAGACGGTTGTCTGCGCGCCCAGCTCCTGCAAGTACCCCACCAAGGTGTAGACGAAACTGTCATAATTGTCGATCACGAGGATCTTGATGCTGCTCACTGGGTGCTTTGGCCAATCGTCGAGTCGGTGAACGGGCTGATGTACTCATTCAGCCACGGGAAGACATACATCATCAGTAATAGCACGACGGCGGCAATGAGGATCAATGATTCGATAATACGAAGCCACATAGGACCGGGCAGGTTGCGGAAAATCCAGGCGTACATTGTTCTCCCCTAGCTGGTTGCCTTGGCAACAAGATCGCGAATTGCCAATGGCGGCCCGGCATCAAGCGGCCGCCAATCGGTCAGCTCCGAGTATGCGATCATGCGCTGGCGCGTCGTGTACTTCGGGTGGCAGGTGGTCATGGTGAGAATGGAGTCCGTTGGTTCGGCACCCCACTCGTGCGGCACGGGAAGCAGGACCTCCCCATCGGAGGGATTCACGATCTCCGTCTTGGACCAGGTGTAGGTGTAATAGCCGTCCTTGGTCTGGAGGTAGATCTTGTCGCCCTCGTGGAGCTTGTCGATGTCCCAGAACACCTGGCCATGCGTCTGGCGGTGCGCCGCCACCGCGAAGTTTCCCTTTTCTCCGGGCTGCTGGGTGTTCGGGTAGTGCCCGATGCCCAGGTTGTTGATGACGTCGTCCCCCACCCCGTTGGTGACCGGATGGTAGGTTCCGTTCGATCCCCACGTCGGGAAATACATGATGCCGAAGGTCTCCCCCGACCCGAATTCGGACACCGGCGCCGGGCCGTAGTCCTTGCCGTCGTCCTTGACCTCCGGAATGACCACTTCGCCGAGGTTTTGAACCAGATTGTTCGTGACTTCCTGCTGGGCCTGGGCCGAATCGATGTTTGTCCACCACAGTTCCCACGCCACGTAGAGCATGAGCACGATGCCGAGGGTAATCAGCAGCTCACCGAAGAACCCGGCGATCCGGCTACCCACTGACTGCCGAGGGCGGGTCGCTCGGCGGCCTGTCGCGGTTGCGGCACGGTTCACGTCGATCATGCTCCTTGTTTAAGGGCGGGCATCGGTAAAGGCGCAAGCTCCTTGGCGAGGAGTCGTTCCGACTCTCTGGGCAGGACGCATTACCGTTAGTATGGAAGCTACGCAGGAAAACTGGAACGATGCGAACGTTCTCCTGCACCTAGCGTACCGGGAGGATCCAATCGTCTCCCACATGTACTACATTATGCGGAAGAAGCTAAGGGAGCATTCGAGTGCCGGAGTCAAAGCCACGACGCAAGAACAAGCCACAGTCCCAGGAGAACCAGGGATCCCATGCCGTGGATAAGCCGATGCCCGCTTGGTACAAGCCGGTGATGTTCGGCCTGATGCTTCTGGGCCTGGTGTGGATCATGGTCTACTACATTTCCCAGACCCTGTTCCCGATCCCGAACATCGGCGGCTGGAACATCGTCATCGGCTTCGGCATTGCCATGGTTGGATTCTTCATGACCACAGGCTGGAAATAGACCCACATTAGTGGCTGACGGCTTTCAGGCCGATCACGCATCCAACCAGGCCGAGAATGAAAACCATCTTCAAAATGGTCACCGGCTCCTGCCCCGTGGCCATCGAGTAGATGACGGTCAGCGATGCACCGATCCCCACCCAGACCGCGTAGGCGGTTCCGGTGGGGATTTCTTTCATTGCGTAGGCTAGTCCGCCCATGGAAAGCAGCAGTGCCACGAAGAATACGACGGTGGGGACCAGCCGCGACAATCCGTCGCTGAGCCCCAGCGCAGTCGCCCAGACGGCTTCAAAAATCCCGGAAACAATCAAGACAAGCCAGTACATCGCCAGATTCCTTCTCTGGCCGTCTTGTCGTGATCCCGGGTACGGCTCCATCGTCCGGATGCGGACCGAAGTGCCCGCTTGGCATTCAGGTTAGCAAATCCAGGCCGCTCTCGCTGGCCACCTGAAGCAGTGTGGATTCCAAGCGTCCGAGAATCTCCGAATCCACGGACCAGCGCTGAAAATACAACGGGACGTCGATGAACCACCGATCATCGAGCTCTTCGAGCCCGTGAACTTGAGCGAGTTGTTGTTCGGGGACCATCCCCCATCCCATGCCCGCCTGGATCGCGCGCAAGAACTGCCATGAATCCGGAACCATGTGCACTGCCCCGTGCCGCTGGCCCGGATCCAGCCCCAGCTGCTCCAGCAAATGGTGCTGCAACCGATCTTCGCGGTCGAAAATCATCATGGGGGCGGTTAGGAATCCATCGGAGGATCCACGGGCGAAGTGCTCCCGGGCCATCCCGGGGGTGCACGCTGCTCGATAGCGCAACGCGCCGAGCTTGCGGACAGTGCATCCTTGGGCGGCAACCGAGCTATTGGTGACCACCGCGCTGACCCGCCCGCTGCGCAAGGTGTCGAGGGATCGACTCTCATCCATGCGCAGGATCTCGACCGAAACATCGGTCCAGCGGGCCAGCTCGTCGAAAACCGGCGTAAACCAGGTCGATAGCGAGTCGGCATTCACTCCCACGGCGATCTGCTGGTGGCCTGTCAGGGAGATCTCGTAGGAGAATTCTGCGCTCAACGCCGCAATTTGCCGCGCATACCGCAACACCTTGATTCCCTGCTCCGTCGGAACCACAGGACGGCTGCGCACGACCAGCACGGCCCCCAGCCTGTTCTCCAGTGCCTTAATCCGCTGACTCACGGCAGAGGCAGTAATCCCCAGATCAATGGATGCATCATCGAAGCTTCCAGCATCCACGACGGCCAACAGCGTCTGCAGGTGTTCCACATCGAATTTCACATTAGATACCCTAATGCAGAATCAGAAACTTAAGTTCGACATCATCTTGTTGATTTTCGTACTGTCATTCCATGATCAACGCTTCCCTCCTTCTCGGACTCTCGACGGGACTATCGCTCATTGTTGCCATCGGAGCGCAGAACGCGTTTGTCCTGCGACAGGGAATTCGCCGCGAACACATCCTGCTGACGGTGGTGCTTTGCGCACTGTCCGACGTAGTACTCATTTTCGCGGGCATAACCGGCGTGGGCATGGTTGTGGAGCGAGCTCCATGGATCCTGACGATTGCCCGCATCGGCGGAGCAATCTTCCTGATTTGCTATGCTTTTTTTGCACTGCGACGCGCCATCGCTCCATCGGGCATGGATTCGTCGAGCACCTCAGCACCAACCACTGCATGGTCGGTTGCCGCGACGGCGCTGATGCTGACATGGCTCAACCCCCATGTCTACATCGACACGGTGCTCCTGCTCGGCTCCATCGGCGCATCCCAGGGCGAAGCGTCTGGCGCCTTCGCGGTGGGAGCGATGCTGGCAAGCGTGCTTTGGTTTACCGCGCTGGGGTATGCAGCGCGCTTCCTGTCCAGATTCTTCGCCAAGCCCACCGCCTGGCGGGTTCTGGATGGCCTCATCTGCATCTTCATGTCGTCATTCGCCATCATGCTCTTGGCACCACTTTTCACCAGTTAACCAACAACTATCCACACCTATCCACAGGCGTTGTGGATAGCCCGTAGTCACAACTTGTTCACAACGTTATCCACAGATGGGGACAACATGGGCATTTGTGTTTAATTTAGAGCAAAGCTCCATGTCAGAGGGTTTTTATGCAACAAACTAGTTGTGTACAAAAGTTATTAACACTGTGGATCCCTCTTGTGGAAATACCCATTTTACCGAGCAAGCGGTAGCACTCACCTGTTTCGTTTAAAGATTCGAACCGCAGGTTATTAACAGGTTTCCCGTTCGTAGACGCGATATCTACAGCCGTGTTTAAAAGTTATCCACAGCTGGGGAGAAAGGTGTGAGTATCTACGATTCGGGAGGCTTATTCCCTGGGATTGCAGTCAATCCGGGCTATTAATAACTTCGCCGACGCAGAGTTACACGGGTGTAAGTTATTAACAGTGTGGATAAGCAGTGTGGATATCTTTGCTGGCGTGTTTTCGAATCAGGCCAGAGGCCACTTAGCCGATTCGACGGCGAGATAGGTTGAAACAATCATGACCACGCTCAATGCACCCAAGAGCGAAAGCTGAATCTTCGAACGCTGTGGATTACTCCTAGGAATCAACATGATGCAAGAAGCGGCGACAATGCCGGCCACCGCGCCGCCGAGGTGGGCCTGCCATGAGATTCCCGAAACAACGAAGCCGAGGACGACGTTAAGCGCCAGAATAATCGCCATTTGGCGCAGCGCCTGCTTGTTGCCTCGCAGAACTACGAACGTAGCCAGGAAGAGGCCCGCCAAGGCGCCGGAAGCGCCCAGTGTTGCCGTCGTGGCCGGGCTCAGAAGCATGACTCCCAACGAACCGCCCAATGCGCTGAGAAGGTACAGCCATGTGAATCGAAGCCTGCCAAGCCGAGGTTCGAGAAGCATGCCGAAAATGTAGACGCCGTACATGTTCATGAGAATGTGGAGGAACGATCCTGTGGAGTGCGCGAAGGCACTGGTGAGCAGGCGCCATGGTTCGTAGGCCGCGATGGCCGGGATCAGCACCAGATCCTTGGTAAAGCCGGGAATAATCCACTGCAGCAGGTAGACGAACACATTCAGCCCGATGAAAATCATCGTGACCAGGGGTGCGCCGGTGCGCAGACGGCCGCCGAATTGCGTCTTCTGCGTCGGAATATTCTGATTCGCCTGCCTCACGCATTCAACGCACTGAACACCGACGGGTGCAGGGACTTGGCACTGCGGGCAAACTGGACGCCCGCAGCGGTTGCATGAGACATACGAGACCGTCTCTGGATGCCGAAAGCAGGTTGGCTGGGAGTGGCCTTGAGGATTCACTTGCCCGTAAGACATTTGGTTTTCTACCTAGCGTTGGGTTGAACAGTCGTGGTTAAGCATCGAAGGCCCCGTCGACTCCACTAAGGGAATCGCCGGAGCCTTCGAATCGCGGGACGAAGAAGTTACAGGGTCTCGATGTCGATCGAGTTGATAACTACGTCTTCCAGTGGCTTGTCGCGGCCATCGGTGGCAACAGCATTCAGAGCGTCGACAACCTTGCGGGACTCGGCTTCGGTGACTTCACCGAAGATGGTGTGCTTGCCCTGCAGCCAGGTGGTTGGAACGGTGGTGATGAAGAACTGCGAACCGTTGGTGCCGCGGCCCATGCGGATGCCTGCGTTGGCCATGGCCAGCTTGTAAGGCTCGTTGAAGTTCAGTTCCGGGTGGATCTCATCATCGAACTGGTAGCCTGGGCCACCGAAGCCCTGGCCCAGTGGGTCGCCGCCCTGAATCATGAAGTCTGCAATGATGCGGTGGAAAATGGTTCCGCTGTACAGCGGGGTGTTGGTCTTCTTGTCACCGGATTCCGGGTGAACCCACTCCTGCTCACCGGTGGAAAGGCCGACGAAGTTGCTGACAGTCTTTGGAGCGTGGTTGCCGAAAAGATCGACAACGATGTCGCCCAAAGAGGTGTGAATCGTGGCTTTGTGCGTTGCGTTTGCGGTCATGCTCTTATTCTTCCATGAGCACGGCCCGAGCCGCGAAAAGCGGCCTACGCGGTCAGTGAAAATTTCGGGCAATTTTCGATGCACGGCGGCCAAACGCTGGCTCCGGCAGTGGCATGTGCCTAGGCTGGAGGTGTCTGTTCGACAACAGCTTGAATCAAGAGGGAGCAAACATGAGCAAGAAGAGCAATGCTGGAAAGCTACTAGCCGTAGGCCTAATTGCCGGACTCGTCGCATTGCTGGTGGCCGCTTGGAAAGCGTCCAAGCCGGTTGAGGACCCATGGGAAAACGAGCCTGCCAGCGCCGAGCCGCAGCAGCCGGTCGCGTCGCGCGAAGCGACTGTCGACGAAGTACGCGAAATTCTGAGCGAAGACCAGTAACTGGGTCACGCCGCGGTTTTAGGCGGTACTTGGCCTCTGACCACGAGAACCAGCCCCAACAGGATCACTGCAAGTCCCAGATAGGTCGCCGTCGGCACGACTTGCCCTAGTACCAGCGCCGCAAGCAGAGCGGCGCCTGGAATCTCGAGCAGGATCAGCGTGGAAACTGTCAGCGGGCCCAGCACATTGAGCAGGTGGTTCATGGCCGTGTGCCCGAGCAGCTGGGCGCAGACGGTAAGCAGGATGATTCCAAGCCATCCGGTGGCGTTGAAACCCCAGACCGGCTGGCCGGCCACCAGACAAAGCACCAGCAGAATCACCGCGGTGATGCCGTAGCAGCTGGAGGAGTACGTTGCCGTGCCCATGGTCTTGCGTGCCGTGGCACCCGCCAGTGTGTAAATGGCGGCAAGCACACCGCCAGCAAGGGCGAGCAGGTCTCCGATAATTGCATCGCAGCCCTGTCCCAGATCGAAACCGGTAATCAGCACGACTCCCAAGATCGCAATGCCCATCCCGAAGAAAACCGGCTTGCGGTACCGGACCCCGCGCGATGCCTGGAAGAGCGCGATCCATACACCTTGGATGCACACTAGGGCGGTGCCGGCGGCGACGCTGGTCAGGCGCATCGAGTACATGAAGCACACGAAATGCAGTGCCAAGGCGACACCGGCGACGCTGGTGAAGAACCATTCACGGCTCGTGATCTGCCGATAGGACTGCCGGTTCCTCTTGAGCACGGGAACTGACAGAACGGCGGCAGCTGCGCCATTGCGCCACAAAGCCATGGACAGCACGGGAACCTGGGGAAATGCAGCGATGATCGGGCCGGAGGCCGAAATCCCCAGGATTCCCAGTGCAGCAAGCAAAAATGTCACAGGCTAAGATTACCCGTTGTTGATACCGCTCTTAAATCGTTTGCCGCAATCCCGATGTAGCCTGCGAACCGGGCCCAGAAATACATTCTTTTATATGCATATATATATGTCATAAGCTATTTTAGGCTATATTGCGCGCGTCGCTTCCTTCGCCAGAAGGCTGCGATTATGGCTCCTGACAAGTTATGCCACACGGAGAATACTGCAGCGGGAAGAGCTGCTTCGGGCGTGAAATACTGCTTCGCCAGCCCGCCGGCAAGACCGGAATTCTGCATCCCAACTTCGATGGCGATCGTCCGCCGGGAAGCCTCAGGTACCCGTAGCAATTTTCCGATGCCGTAGCCGAGCAGCAGTCCGAGACCGTTGTGCAGGACAACTGCCACGAAGATCAGCAGCCCTGCGGACAGGATCGCCTCGGAGCTGCCAGCCACGATGATGGTCACCACGATGGTGATGGCCGTGACCGAGAGCCAGGGCAGGGCCGCCAAGATCCTGAGCACTGCTTTGTTGAGAAGCATCCGAAGCACGATGCCAAGTACCACTGGAATCAAGACGACCTGGAGGACCGTTCCTGCCATGGACCGGGCGTCCACCGGCAGATACTGGCCGGCAAGCCAGAACGCGAGCAACGGAGTGAGAACGGGTGCAGCAAGAGTGGACAGCGACGTCATCGCCACGGAGAGCGCCACATTCCCCTTTGCCAGGTAGGCGACGACGTTGGAAGCGGTACCGCCTGGTGCGCAGCCAACCAGGATCAGACCGGCAGCCAGGGCAGGATCCAGGTTCAGCCCCCACGCCACCAGCCAGCCCATCGCCGGCATCACGACAAACTGGGCAGCGACGCCGCCGAGCACCGGAAGCGGATTCTTTAAAACCAGTCCGAAGTCCGGCAGGGTGAGCGTTAGCCCCATGCAGAACATGATGATCATCAGCAGTGGATTGATCCATGACGACAGCCCGGAAAAAGCATGGGGGACCAGGACTCCGGCGACGCCGCCGAGCAGGATCAGAGCAGGGAAGAGCAGCACCGCGATTCGCGAATTGCTCTCGGTCTTCGTCTGGGTCGCGTCGATGTCTCGGCGCATTGCATCGTCATTCAGCACCCTGACATCCTGCCAACTATTGGCGCTTGGTTTCAACTGGGGACAGCACCAGCCGAATATTCCTGTTCATGCGTCCTGCAATTCCAGTTCATTTCATGGCCATCTGCAGGGCCGAAGCTGTAGGTGTGAAAGTAGCAATCATCGCTGAATCCTTTCTTCCACACGTCAACGGGGTTACCAATTCGATCCTGCGGACCCTTGAGCATCTGGCTCTCAGGGGCCACGAAGCCGTCGTCATCGCCCCAGCAGGCTCGCTGGCCAACGAGTTCAGTGGGAAGGCAGTTCCCAAGCGCTACCGAGGGTTCCGCGTCATCACCGTACCTTCGATACCGCTGCCGACGTATCCCGACGTACGGCTGTCCACTGCCTCGTGGCATAGGCTGCGAAGGATCCTGCGCCGGGAGCAGGTGGAACTGGTTCATCTGGCCAGCCCGTTTCTCCTGGGCTGGAGTGCGCTGCGTGCGGCCGGCGAGCTCGGATTGCCGACCGTTGCGATATACCAAACGGAAGTTCCCACCTATGCGGCGCGCTACAAGTTCCCCTGGCTGGCCGACAGGCTCTGGGAGCATGTCAGGGCCGTCCATAGCGCTGCGGACCTGACGCTGGCCCCCAGCAGCTTTTCCATGGCCCAGCTGGATTCGCTCGGGATCCGCAACCTGGAATTGTTCCGCAGGGGAGTCGATACCGCGCTGTTCTCGCCCGGCCGGAGGAACGAGGCCTTCCGCAAAACCGTTGCACCATCCGGAGAGCGCCTCATCGGCTATGTAGGCCGCTTGTCGGCCGACAAGCAGGTCGAGGACCTTCGGGCACTCAGCGAGCTGCCTGGAGCGCGTCTGGTGGTCGTGGGTTCGGGCCCCCAGTCGCTCGAGCTGCGGGCACTGATGCCTAAAGCCCATTTCACCGGGTTCTTGTCCGGCATCCGGCTGGCCGAAATCATGGCATCCCTTGACGTCTTCGTGCACCCGGGGGAGTCGGAGACCTTCTGCCAGACCATCCAGGAAGCGATGGCCAGCCGCGTCCCGGTGGTTGCCGTGGGCAGGGGCGGCCCGCTGGATCTGGTGGATTCTTCGCGAACGGGGTGGCTGTATGAGCCAGGACAACTCGACGAGCTCGCCTACCGCGTCAGCGACCTGGTCTTCGACGATGGCAAGCGCGAGGCGTTCGCCGCTGCCGCGCTGGGAAGCGTGCAGGGAAGGAGCTGGCAGAAGATCGGCGACGAGCTGCTCGAGCACTACAAATCGGTGCTCAGGCGCCAGGGCAGCGCAACGGGCCCGGCTCTGGTTGGGAGCCGGCGCTTGGACAAGGGCCGGGGTTAACGAACAAACGACGGAAAGCTTTTGCTTTCCGTCGTTTTCTGGTGTGGAGCCTAGGAGATTCGAACTCCTGACATCCTGCTTGCAAAGCAGGCGCTCTACCAACTGAGCTAAGGCCCCCGATGGCCGGAATAAACTTACCGGCCGATCTGGGTTAAAGCAAAAACGGAAAGCTTCCGCTTTCCATTTTTCCTTTTTGTGGAGCCTAGGAGATTCGAACTCCTGACATCCTGCTTGCAAAGCAGGCGCTCTACCAACTGAGCTAAGGCCCCAAAAGCATTAGGAAACTTTATCGGCTACCTGGTGCCAGGTATCCTTGGTTTCCAAAGAAGCCTTGACCTTCTTGATCAAAACTGCCGCTGCAGTTGCGATCGTTGCGAGAACCAGGAACTTTTTCATTACTTCCTCTTTCCCTCCAGCAAGGATTCGGTGGGCGTACCAAGACTTGAACTTGGGACCTCTTCGTTATCAGCGAAGCGCTCTAACCGCCTGAGCTATACGCCCTTGCTTTTGTTTTGTTCCCTTCGGAACGAAATAAAACTTTACCGGGGTTTTTACGAAGATACAAATCGAGCCCGGGTGTCATGCGTCACAGCATGAATCCCGGGCTCGACTTGGGTGATTCTAGTCGTCTGTGAGGGTCACTCCGGCGCCGCCAACCAGCGAGGAAGCGATGTTGTACAACACCGATCCCAGCATGGCGACCACCGAAATCACGACCACGTTGACCACGGCAAGAATGGTTGCATAGGACGCCACCTGGCCCAGGGACATCGAATCGCGCAGGTCGAAGCTGTCTTCAGCGCCAATGGCATCGCGCATCAGCTGGTTGAAGGCATCGAACGTTCCGCTCAGGTCCAGCACGGCCCAGATGCCCACCGCGGCGACCACGGTGATGACGCCGAAGGCCACCGAGAGCAGGAAGGCGATTTTCAGGACCGAGAACGGTTCAACCTTGGAAACCAGCAGGCGGGCCTTGCGGACCTTCGCCTTCGGCGCAGGACGCACCAGGCGCTCCTGACTTCCAGCGGGACGCTGCTGGCCGGTTGGGCGTGGAGCGGATGGGCGGGGCGCTCCGGCCGGACGCTGCTGTCCGGCGGCCGGGCGCTGGCCCGGTGCTGGGCGGCTGCCGGCGGTCGCAGGTCGCTTTACCTGGGTAGGCCGCGGCGCTGCGCTCTTCGGGGCACTGCCGCTGGGGCGTGGCGTCGAGGGCGTGCTCATGCGTTACCTCCGTTAGTGGTGTCATCTTCTGCGGACTCGGAAATGCTTTCCGACGTGCCTGATGACTCATTGGTGATGTTTTCCGGATCCAAGATTACGGTATCTTCCTCCGAGTTCTCTTCAAGCTCGGTTTCAGTATTCTTGGCGACCGCGATGATCGAATCCTTCTTGTCGGGCTTCGCGAAGATCACGCCCATGGTGTCGCGTCCCTTGGAAGGAACCTGCGAAACCGCGGAGCGGACCACTTTGCCCGAGCCCATGACTACCAGCACCTCGTCGGTCTCGTCGACGATCATGGCGCCGACCAGTTCGCCGCGTTCCTCGTTGAGCTTGGCCACCTTAATGCCCAAGCCGCCGCGGGATTGCACGCGGTATTCCTCGACCGTGGTGCGCTTGGCGTAGCCCTCGTCGGTCACCGTGAACATGTAGGAGCCTTCGCGGACCACGTCGGCGGCGAGCAGTTCGTCGCCGTCGCGGAACTTCATGCCGGTCACGCCGGAGGTGGCGCGGCCCATCGGGCGCAGCGCTGTGTCGGTGGCGGTGAAGCGCACCGACTGGCCCTTGCGCGAGACAAGCATCACATCATCGGATTCGCTGACCAGCTGCGCGGAGACCAGTTCGTCGTCCTCGCGCAGGTTGATGGCGATCACGCCGGCGGTGCGGTTGGTGTCGTAGTCCTCCAGGCGGGTCTTCTTCACCAGGCCGTTGCGGGTAGCCAGCATCAGGTACTGCGCATCCTGGTAGGTGCGCAGGTCAAGCACCTGGGCGATGTGCTCGTCCGGCTGGAATGCCATCACGTTGGCCACGTGCTGCCCCTTGGCATCGCGGCCGGCCTCGGCCAACTCGTAGCACTTGGTGCGGTAGACGCGGCCGTGGTTCGTGAAGAACAGCAGCCAGTTGTGCGTGGAGGTAACGAAGAAGTGTTCCACCACGTCGTCACCGCGCAGGGACGCGCCCTTGATGCCCTTGCCGCCGCGGGCCTGCGAACGGTAGTTGTCGATGCGCGTGCGCTTGACGTAGCCGCCCCGGGTGATGGTGACGACCATTTCCTCTTCGGGAATCAGGTCCTCGACGCTCATGTCGCCGTCGAAGCCCATGAGGATCTTGGTGCGGCGGTCGTCGCCATGCTTGTCCACGATCTCGGCCAGCTCTTCCGAGACGATGGTGCGCTGGCGCTGCGGATCGGCGATGATCGCCTTGAATTCGGAGATCATGCGCTCGAGCTCTGCATGGCGGTCCTGGATCTTCTGGCGTTCCAGGGCGGCCAGGCGGCGCAGCTGCATGTCGAGGATGGCGCGGGCCTGTTCCTCGTCGATGTCCAGCAGCTCCATCAGCCCGTCGCGTGCCGCCTCGGTGGTCGAGGAACGGCGGATCAGGGCGATGACCTCGTCCAATGCGTCCAGCGCCTTGAGCAGGCCGCGCAGGATATGCGCCTCTTCCTCGGCCTTGCGCAGGCGGTACTGCGTGCGTCGGACGATGACTTCAATCTGGTGGGTGACCCAGTGGCGGATGAATCCATCCAGCGGCAGGGTGCGCGGCACCCCGTCCACGATCGCCAGCATGTTGGCGGAGAAGTTGGACTGCAGCTCGGTGTGCTTGTAGAGGTTGTTCAGCACCACCTTGGCCACGGCATCGCGCTTGAGCACGATCACCAGGCGCTGGCCGGTGCGGCCCGAGGTCTCGTCGCGCATGTCCGCGATGCCGGAGATCTTGCCGTCGCGCACCAGCTCGGCGATCTTCACCGCCAGGTTGTCAGGGTTGGCCATGTACGGCAGCTCGGTGACCACCAGGCAGGTGCGGCCCTGGATTTCCTCCACGTTGACCACAGCGCGCATGGTGATCGAGCCACGGCCGGTGCGGTAGGTATCGGAAATGCCCTTGGTGCCAAGGATCATGGCTCCGGTCGGGAAGTCCGGGCCCTTCACGCGCTGCATCAACGCCGCCAGCAGTTCCTCGCGCGACGCTTCCGGGTTCTGCAGGTACCACTGCACGCCCTCGGCGACCTCACGCAGGTTGTGCGGCGGGATGTTGGTGGCCATGCCCACGGCGATGCCGGAGGAGCCGTTGACCAAGAGGTTCGGGAAACGCGCCGGCAGGACGGTGGGTTCTTGGTTCTTGCCATCGTAGTTGTCCTGGAAATCAACGGTGTCCTCGTTGATGTCGCGGACCATTTCCATGGCCAGCTGGGCCATCTTGGTCTCGGTGTAACGCTGGGCGGCCGCACCGTCATTGCCCGGGGAACCGAAGTTGCCCTGGCCCAGGGCCAGCGGGTAGCGCATGACCCAGTCCTGGATCAGGCGGACCAGCGCATCGTAGATCGCGGTGTCGCCATGCGGGTGGTACTGGCCCATGACCTCGCCAACCACGCGGGCGCACTTGTTGTACGCGCGCTCGGGGCGGTAGCCGCCGTCGAACATCGCATAGATGACGCGGCGGTGCACCGGCTTCAGGCCGTCGCGCACATCCGGCAGCGCGCGGCCAACGATCACGGCCATGGCGTAGTCAAGATAGGACCGCTGCATTTCTGCCTGCAGGTCGATCTGGTCAATGCGCCCGCCCTCGTGCGCTATGACCTCGCCGTCCAGCGGTTCGTTCTCAGGGGTCTGCTCGTCGCTCAATTTCTTCCCTTACACATCAAAAAGTTCTACGGTCCGCGGGTGGTATCGCCTAGATATCCAGGAAGCGGACGTCCTTCGCGTTCTGCTGGATGAAGTTGCGGCGGGACTCGACGTCCTCGCCCATCAACACGGAGAAAATCTCGTCCGCGGCGGCGGCGTCATCCATGGTGACCTGGCGCAGCGTGCGGCGGTCCGGGTCCATGGTGGTGTCCCACAGCTCGGAGTAGTCCATCTCGCCCAGTCCCTTGTAGCGCTGGATCCCGTTTTCCTTCGGCAGGCGCTTGTTGGCGGCGGCGCCGGCGACCAGGGCTGCGTCGCGTTCCTTGTCGGTGTACACGTAGTCGTGCGGGGCATTGGACCACTTGATGCGGTACAGCGGCGGGCTGGCCAGGAAGACGTAGCCCTGCTCGATCAGCGGGCGCATGAAGCGGAAGATCAGGGTCAGCAGCAGCGTGGTGATGTGCTGGCCGTCCACGTCCGCATCGGCCATCAGCACGATCTTGTGGTAGCGCAGCTTGGACATGTCGAATTCTTCGCCGATGCCGGTGCCGAAGGCGGTGATCATCGCCTGTACCTCGGCGTTGCCCAGCGCGCGGTCCAGGCGGGCGCGTTCAACGTTCAGGATCTTGCCGCGCAGCGGCAGGATCGCCTGGGTATGCGGGTTGCGTCCGCGCTTGGCCGAGCCGCCTGCGGAGTCGCCCTCCACGATGAACACTTCGCACTCGATTGGGTTCTTCGAGGAGCAGTCCGAGAGCTTGCCGGGCATGCCGAAGGATTCCATGGGGGACTTGCGGCGCGCGTTGTCGCGGGCCTTGCGCGCGGCCATGCGGGCCTGGGACGCCAGCTGCGCCTTGCGGATGATGTCCTTGGCGATGTTCGGGTTGCGGCCGAACCAGTCGCCGAGCTCGTCGTTGACCACACCCTGCACGAAGCCGCGGGCCATCGAGTTGCCCAGCTTGGTTTTGGTCTGGCCTTCGAACTGCGGCTCGGAAAGCTTCACGGAGAGCACCGCGGTCAGGCCTTCGCGCACGTCGTCGCCGGTGAGGTTGTCGTCCTTTTCGCGCAGGATCTTGTTCTCGCGCGCGTAGCGGTTGAGCAGGCTGGTCAGCGCGGCGCGGAAGCCCTCTTCGTGGGTGCCGCCCTCATGCGTGTTGATGGTGTTCGCGTAGGTGTGAACGGACTCCGCGTAGGCGGTGGTCCACTGCATGGCGATTTCCAGGCTGATGCCGCGGGTGGTGTCCTCCGCTTCGAAGGCGATGACCTCGTCGTGGACCAGCTCGACTTTCTTGGCGGCGTTCAGGTGCTTGACGTAGTCCAGCAGGCCGTCCTTGTAGAGGTAGTCGACGCGGCGCGGCTTGACGACCTGGTTCTCGATCTCCTCTTCGACCTCGGCCTCCGGCTCGGCGACCTCCGGCACGCGCTCGTCGGTGAGGGTGATGCGCAGGCCCTTGTTCAGGAACGCCATCTGCTGGAAGCGGGCGCGCAGGGTTTCGAAGTCGAAGTCGATGGTGTCGAAGATTTCCGGATCCGGATAGAACGTCTGGGTGGTGCCGGTCTGCTCGGTGGCCTCGCCCTGGGTCAGCGGAGTGGTGGTGTGCCCGCCGTTGGAGTAGCCGATGCGCCAGGCATGGCCCTGCCGGCGGACCACGGTGTCGACCTTGCGGGACAGCGCGTTGACCACGGAGATGCCCACGCCGTGCAGGCCGCCGGAAACCGCGTAGCCGCCGCCGCCGAACTTGCCGCCGGCGTGCAGGATGGTCATGACGACCTCGACGGTGGGCTTGCCCTCGGTGGGGTGGATGTCCACGGGAATGCCGCGGCCGTTGTCTTCGCAGCGTACGCCGCCGTCGGCCTGCAGGGTGATGTTGATGGTGTCGCAGTAGCCGGCCAGCGCCTCATCGACGGAGTTGTCAACGACTTCATAAACCAGGTGGTGCAGGCCGCGGGGGCCGGTGGAACCGATGTACATGCCCGGGCGTTTGCGTACCGCTTCGAGTCCTTCGAGGACGGTAATATCCTGGGCGCCGTATGTGTGCTCGACTTTGGAAGTCATCGATTCAGCAGGTACTGGGATGTTGTCCGGTTCCTGCGGTGAAGCGTTTTCGGTAGACACGGGTGCTACGAACTCCTCGAATTTGGCGCGCGACCACCATGCGCGGTCCGAGCCCGGACGCGTTCAGCGATCTTGGTCTGGAGCGACCTAGACGCGGGTTAACCCACGGCACAGTCAATTCACTACCCCTAATTCTACCGCCTATAGCAAAATTATCGGGGATTCTGTGGCCTAAATCAGCCGCAGAAGGCACAGAATCGACCATCTGAGCGAGTTTGAGTGATCATCTGAGGGGGGATCCAGCCGGGAGGTGCGTTAGACCGCCATATGCCATGCCAGCATTTCTAGCCGTAGGTGTCCCGGGGGCCGCGGCCGGCCACCGATCTCGAGCCGTGGCGCCACGTCGGGGCATTCGGACCGAGCACCCGGATCACTGTCACGATGCCGGGGCCGAGCTCGGCATCGAATTTCTTCAGCAGCTGGTGGCTCAGCAGCCTCAGCTGGGTCGCCCAGGACGTGGAATCGCAGCGCACCACGACCACGGTGTCCTCGAACGACTCGGGGCGGCAGTGCTTGGCGATGTTTTCGCCGACCAGCTCGTTCCAGCGGCCGAGCACCGATCCGACGGCCACCTGGGTGCTCCAGCCCCGGGATTTGGACATCCTGGCCACCACTGCGCCGATGGACCTCGGGTCGCGAGGAGCGTCCTCGTCCGTGGTTTTCTTGGCGGACCCCAGCGTATTGCGGGAGAGCTGGCGTTTGCGCACCTTGGCCATGCGGGCCGCGTCCAGACGCGAATCGCCGCGCTCCTCGGCGATCTTGCGCATTCGGTTGAGCAACGCCTTGGCGGCGTCGATTTCCGGATCCAGGCGATGCTCGTCGTCGAAGTTGTGGCTAGGCATCGACAACCTGCCCAGGGGAGACCTGGAAGAAATGCCCCTTCAAGGCCTCGGGAACGTCTTCCACCACGGCAGCGGTGACCAGCACCTGTTCGGCTCCGGCGACAATATGGGCCAAGCGGTTGCGGCGCGTTGCATCCAGCTCGGCGAACACGTCGTCAAGGATCAGGATCGGCCCGGAGCCCGGACGGGGGTCGTCGTCGCCGAAGACCCGGTAGGCAGCCAGACGCAGCGACAACGCAAAGGACCAGGTTTCACCGTGCGAGGCGTACCCCTTGGCCGGCGCCGCGCCGAGGGTGAGGACCAGGTCGTCTCGGTGCGGTCCGAACAGGGAAATGCCGCGGTCCAGCTCGCGGGAGCGGTTCGCTTCGATCGCAGACAGCAGCAGATCCTGGATTTCCTCTTGGTCCAGGGATTCGAGGTCCCGGGCCGGCAGGCTGGCATCTTCCACTTCGCCCTCGAGCGACGAACGGTATACCGCGCTGGCTTCCTTCGCGCCGTCTGCAAGATCCGCATAGGCGGCCTGCATGTAGGGGCGCAACAGCGACAGGACGTTCAGCCTTCCGCGGATCAGCCGCGCTCCGCAGGCTGCCAGCTGCAGATCCCACGCCTGCAGCGTATTTTCCTGCGAGGCAGTCAGCTTGGACTTGCCGCGGATCGACTTGAGCAGCGCGTTGCGCTGTTTCACGATGCGTTCGTAGTCGTTTTTGGTTCCGGCCTCGACCGGGCGCAGGGCCACCAGCAGTTCATCGAGGAAACGGCGGCGGTTCGATGGGTCGCCCTTGATCAACGCAAGATCTTCCGGTGCGAACAGCACCGTGCGAACCATGCCAAGGATTTCCCGGGCACGCACCGGATTCGCCCGGTTGATGCGCGCGCGGTTGATCTTCCCGCTGGTGATCTCCACCTCGAGCTGCGTTTGCTGGTTTCCGCGATGCAACGTGCCTCGGATCAACGCGCGGTCGGCGCCGAAATTCAGGAGCGGAGCATCGTTGCTGACTCGATGGGAAGCAAGATTCGCCAGATAACCGATGGATTCGACGATGTTGGTCTTGCCCACGCCGTTCGGCCCCACCAGGACGTTGATTCCGGGAACAAGGTGCACGTCGGCTTGCGCATACGAGCGGAAGCTCGTGAGGGAAAGCTGCGAGATATACACCGGAATCCTGACAGGAAGAAGCGGTGGGCGGCAGTTGCCGCCCACCGAAAATTTGCTAGTTGGAGTTCGGCAGTCGAACTGGCATGACCAGGTAGCGGTACTGGTCCTGATCCTCTTCGTCCAGCTTTTCCTGGCCTGTCAACATGGCCGGCTTGGGTGCGCTGGTGAAGGAGAAACGAACGAAATCAGTGTTGAAGGAGTTCAGGCCCTCGGAAAGGAAGGTCGGGTTGAACGCCACCACGATGTCTTCACCCCGCAGGGCGGCGACAATGGCTTCTTCCGCCTGTGCATCCTCTCCGGTGCCGGCGTCCAAGGTCAGCTGGCCGTCGGTGAAAGCCATGCGTACCGGGGTATTGCGTTCGGCAACGACGGAGACACGGCGTACGGCCTCGATCAATTCACTGGTTCGCACGGTGGCATGGATTGGGGTGTCGCTAGGGAACAGCGAACGGATCTTCGGGTATTCGCCGTTAATCAACAGCGACGTGGTGCGACGGTTCGTGCTTTCAAAGCCGATCATTTCGCCATTCTGGCTGATGGCCAGCTTGAGCTCACCTGAGCTTGAGAGGGTCTTGGCAACCTCGCTGAGGGTTTTTGCCTTGATCAGGAACGAAGTCGAGATTTCCGACTGGTTTGGAGTCCAGTTCAGCTCGCGCATGGCCAGGCGGTAGCGGTCGGTGGCTAGGAAGGTGATGAGATCGTTTTCGATTTCAACCTTGATACCGGTCAGCACCGGGAGGGTGTCATCCTTCGATGCGGCCACGATGACCTGCGAAACGGCTTCGGCGAATGCCTGTCCGTCGATGGTGCCTGCGATTTCAGGCAATGCCGGCAAGGTCGGGTATTCATCAACTGGCATGGTGGCCAGATGGAAGCGCGAACGGCCGCAGGTCAGGGAAATCTTTGAACCCTCGGTTTCGAGGGTGACCGTGGAATTCGGAAGTGAACGAGTGATCTCTGCCAGCAGCTTGCCGGAGACCAGGATAGACCCCTGCTCGGAGATGTCCGCTGGAATCTCGATGTGGGACGAAATTTCGTAATCGAATCCCTCGAGGCGAACGATGCCCTCGTGGGTAGTGATCAGAATGCCAGCCAATACAGGCGAAGGGGGCCGCTGCGCCAAGGACCGGGCGGTCCAAGATACGGCGTCTGCCAAAACATCCTTTTCAACGCTGAACTTCACGAAAAATCCGCCTTTCGAAACCCATAAGTCTTAAGTCAGGCCAAGAAGGTAGTTTCCCGCCAAGTTCTTAAGCATAGATCAGGTAGTTGCACGTTCTCTGCAAATAATTTTGCCACGTCCCTCCGACGCTGTCGCAGCGAAGGGGTCAAAGTGTGGAACAGCCAACAAAAATTTGGGTTCTGCACAGTTCCGAAGTCCTGGGCGGGGAGTGGACTCGTTATTTGGATGAATAGGTCTTAAAGGTAGAAGTGTTAATAACCCTTGTGGATACTGTGGATAACCGCCATAACGTCAGATCTGGTGCAGATTGTGCATGTGAACAAGATGTGATTGAAGCTGACACTGAGTTCCATGTGCTTGTTGAAACTCAGTTCCATGATTTCTGTCGTCCACATGCGATGCCGTACTTATGCGCAGATCGTCACCAGATCTTCCACAGATTTATCCACACCTGTGATTTCAGCTTTTAATGCTCCCGCTGGCTCTGCTTGATACGGTTTGTCAGTTCCGTCACCTGGTTGAAGATCGCACGTCTCTCGGCCATCAATTCACGGATTTTGCGGTCAGCGTGGATCACGGTGGTGTGGTCGCGCCCGCCAAGTTCCGCACCGATCTTCGGCAAGGACATCTCGGTCAGTTCACGCAGCAGGTACATGGCGATCTGCCGCGCGGTGACCAGCGTGCGGGTACGCGACTTGCTGTTCAGTTCTTCAATGCTCAGCCCGAAGTACTCAGCGGTCTGCTTGATGATGGTCGAGGGCGTAATTTCCTGCGCGCCGTCGTCGCTGATCAGATCCTTGAGCACGGTTTCCGCTAGGGCAAGGTCGACCGGCTGATTGTTCAGCGACGCGAAGGCGGTGACACGGATGAGGGCGCCTTCGAGCTCGCGGATATTGGTTGAGATGCGCGAAGCAATGTATTCCATGACATCGCTGGGCGCGGATAGATTCTCCGCATCGGCCTTCTTGCGCAGAATCGCAATACGGGTTTCCAACTCAGGCGGTTGGATATCGGTCAGCAGGCCCCACTCGAAACGCGAACGCATGCGGTCTTCGAAGCCCTGAAGTTGCTTGGGCGGAAGGTCCGACGTGATCACAACCTGCTTGTTGTGGTTGTGCAGGGCGTTGAACGTATGGAAGAACTCTTCCTGGGTGGCGTCCTTGTTTGCCAAGAACTGGATATCGTCGATCAGCAGGATGTCGACGTTGCGGTAAGTCTGCTTGAAGCTGGCGCCTTCGTCGTCGCGGATGGAGTTGATGAAGTCGTTGGTGAACTCCTCTGAATTCACGTAGCGCACACGAATGCCCTTGTAGAGGTGGCGAGCGTAATGCCCAATTGCATGCAGCAGGTGGGTTTTGCCCAGTCCGGAGTCGCCGTAGATGAACAAGGGGTTGTACGCCTTGGCCGGTGCCTCGGCTACTGCGACGGCGGCAGCATGGGCGAATCGGTTCGATGAGCCAATGACAAAAGTGTCGAAAATGTACTTCGGGTTCAGACGGCCGAATTCCTGCGAGTTCGATGGGGGAGTGGGCTGCGGTGCCGGCTGCGGGCGCGGACCTGGGGCTTCAGTCACCGCTGGTGGTGTTGCCGGAACTGTTTGAACTTCGGGCTCTTCGGCTTCCAATTCATCGGACAACGACAGATCGACGCTGACGGCGCAGCGGATATCGTCCTGGAAGACTGCCCGCAGTGCATCATCCAGCGGCTCTCGGAGCTGGGTCTGCAGCATGTCTCGGGTCAAGTCGTTGGGCACAGCGACCAGCAGGGTGGTCCCGATCAATCCTTGAGGCTTGGCCAAGGAGACGAAGGCGCGGTGGCGGGCCTTGACTCGGTCGTCGTCCTCGATCTTCCGGATTACCTGGCGCCATGAGCTACCAATGCTATTGGTCTCGTCGCTGCTCACTAAGGGCGCCCCGCTTTCCGTCGAATTAATGCAATCTTGGTCACTTAACACCCCATGAATGGGTGTCTAAGGTGGTGCCGAATCGGCATCATCCCCCTTGATTCTATCCGTCATCCACATGGTTATGCACAGCTCGGTGGAAAAACTCGGAGTTTTGGTTGTGGAAATCTACTTTTCCCTTGAAATCAAGCGTTTTCAAGCACAGGATGACGTGGAAGTACGCGTTTGGATGTGAACTTTCTTTCGTTGAGTCCACCAATAATCCACAAGTTTGGGGTAGATTATTCACAGGCACTGCCCTGTTGGATCAAACGGGGAGCTACAGGTGCGCCAATTTGACCTGTCGCGCAGTTTTTTCTATTGTTATTTAGTCCTATGCGTGCGTTTTGCGACCTGCTCAGTTTTAGAAGAGCCCGCCGAACCTCGCGTTTTTCAAAAAATAAATGTGCGCCATCAAGTTGTTATCCAGCTAGCTAGCAACGGGTAGGGCGTATCACTAAACGTCTTGGAGTATCACCGTGAGCAAGCGGACTTTTCAGCCAAACAACCGTCGTCGTGCCAAGAAGCACGGTTTCCGCCTTCGTATGCGTACCCGTGCGGGTCGTGCCATCCTGTCGGCACGCCGCAGCAAGGGTCGCAGCGAGCTGTCCGCATAAATTTGCGACACAGCTCTTGGCAGCGTAGTTTTCCTGGACTCGGCTAAGAGTCACGAAGAAATCTCATGTTGCCAAAGAATCAGCGACTGCGCCTAGCGCAGGACCTTACAGCCACTGTACGTTCCGGCGTCCGAAGCGGACGCCGGAACGTCGTGCTATATGCACGACCCCGGATTGATGAAGAATCGGGGGACAGGTTTGGATTCATTGTGTCCAAGGCTGTAGGTATTGCCGTTAAAAGGAACCTTGCCAAGCGGAGAATGCGCGAAATAGCCCATGAGCTTCGGCGTGCGGACGGAAATCTGGACATCGTCGTACGTGCGCTCCCTGGAGCTGCAGAAATCTCCTGGGACGAACTCCATTCGCAGGTTTCCTCGGCATTTGCCTCGGCAGTTCGAAAGACCGAGGCACGCTGATGCGCAAAGATTCAGCACCCCGCACAGGAGTGTTGTGGTTCGTCATCGACATTCCACGCAATATCTTGATCGGGTTGCTCAAGATCTACCGAAAAATCATTTCGCCGTTGTACGGCGATGTGTGCAGATATTTCCCCAGCTGTTCTGCCTATGGGCTCGAAGCAGTCACCCAGCACGGCGTCGTTAAAGGTGTCGGGCTAACCGCATGGCGGATCCTCCGGTGCAATCCGTGCTCCCACGGAGGCGTCGATCACGTTCCTGAGGGACCGAGGATTTGGCCAGAAGGTAAACTGCCGAGGATCATAGTTTTGAATCATCCTGTGATTCCCGACGATGAAGACGCCGCGGATAGCGGCCGCAAGGAGCGCGACCTCTGATGAACAACTTCCTAGACACGATATTGACTCCGTTTACGTATGCGGTGTCTTGGGTTCTGTGGGCTTTCCACGAACTGTTCACGCTCATCGGCATGAATCCCGACTCGGGTGTCACCTGGACTCTGTCCATCATCTTCCTCGTGCTGCTGATCCGTACCCTGCTGATTCCGGTATTCGTCAAGCAGATCAAGTCGCAGCGCGCCATGCAGGCCCTGCAGCCGGATTTGAAGAAGCTGCAGGCAAAATACAAGGGCAAGACCGACCAGATGTCGCGTCAGGCCATGGTGCAGGAGCAGCAGGCGCTGTTCAAGAAGCACAAGACCAACCCGCTGTCTTCCTGCCTCCCGCTGCTGATCCAGATGCCGTTCTTCTTCGCGCTGTTCCGCGTGCTGAACAACGCCTCCCATGCAAGCGAGTCCGGCCAGTCCGTCGGCGCCCTGTCGGTTGAGAATATCCGCAGCTTCGACGCAGCAACCATCTTCGGCGCGCCACTGTCCGAGACGTTCTTGGGCACCTTCAACTCCGGCAACACCAACTGGGCCGTCGTTATCGTCGCCGTGATCATGATCCTTGCCATGATCGCTTCCCAGTTCTTCACCCAGCGCCAGCTGATGACCAAGAACATGAGCGCAGAAGCCCTGCAGGGCCCGTTCATGCAGCAGCAGAAGATGATGCTGTACATCCTGCCACTGGTCTTCGGCATCGGCGGCATCAACTTCCCAATCGGTGTGCTGATCTACTGGACCGCCACCAACCTGTGGACCCTCGGCCAGCAGTACTGGGTCATCCACAACAACCCGACTCCGGGTTCCGAAGCAGAGCGTGAGCTCAACGCCCGACGCGCCGCCAAGGGCCTGCCACCAGTTGGCCAGAAGAAGAACGCAGAAGCTGAGCAGCCCGTCATCGAGCAGCCTAAGGGCCAGCGCGAGCAGCCGCAGCGTAAGAACCGCCGGAAGAAGAAATAGCCATGACTGCAGCCGAAAACATTGAAGTGAACGATCTGGAAAACCAGGTCGATTCCGAACAGGAAGTTCTGGACGAGGGCGACGTCGCCGCTGACTACCTTGAGGAGCTCCTGGATATCGCGGACCTCGATGGCGACATCGACATCGAAATCCGCGGTGGCCGCACGTTCATCTCCATCGTGACCGAGGAAGAAGGCGCCGATCTGAGCAGCCTTGTCGGCAAGGATGGCGAAGTCCTGGACGCACTTCAGGAACTTACCCGCCTGGTTGTCCTAAACGCTACCGGAGAGCGTTCGCGACTGGTTCTGGACATCGCCGGTTACCGTTCGGATCGAGCCGAGCAGTTGCGTGCCATCGCCGACGAAGCGATTCACAAGGCCCGAGAGACCGGTGAGGACGTCCACCTGCAGCCGATGAGCGCCTATGAGCGCAAGCTGGTCCACGACGTCATTGCCGACGCTGGACTGCACTCCGAATCCGAGGGTGAGTCGGGCCGCCGGCACATCGTTGTGTCAATGCTGGACAACTAATCCGCGCCGGCCGAAAGCGTACGTGAACAACCAAAGGACCATGCAATGACTGAGGACCTCAGCCTCACCCCAGAAGAGACGCTCGCCGCCGAAAAGATCTTCGGGGACCGTCTTGATCTTGCCAAGCGCTATGTAGAGCATCTGGCTACCTCCGGCATCGAGCGCGGCCTGCTCGGCCCGCGTGAGGTGCCCCGCCTTTGGTCCCGTCACGTACTCAACTGCGCGGTCATCGAGTCGGTCATGGAGAAGGACGCCGAGGTAGCCGATGTGGGCTCCGGTGCCGGCCTGCCAGGGCTCTGCTTGGCCATCGCCCGCCCGGACCTGAACCTGACGCTGATCGAGCCCCTGGAGCGCCGCTGCATCTGGCTTTCCGAAGTCATCGATGACTTGGGACTGACCAACGTCACCGTCATGCGTGGCCGCGCCGAGCAGATGGTAGACGTCGTCAATGCCCGGTACGTGACCGCACGCGCTGTCTCGGCGCTGACTAATCTTGCCGGACTGACGATTCCATTGCTGCACGGTGAGGGCGAGCTCATCGCCATCAAGGGCCGCTCTGCCGCCGAGGAAATCGACAAGGCTTCGAAGGCCATCCGCAAGCTGGGCGGTAAGGAAACCGAAGTTATGGTGATCGGGGAAGGACTCCTCGCCGAACCTACTACGGTGGTTCGTATCAAGGTTGGCTAGTCCAACGAGTTAGGCTTGAAACAGCTCTAGGTGCGCCAGACGCGGTTATGTTGAAGAAATTCGACATAAAAAGCTGATTGCAAACTTAAAGACTTGTTTTGAATGTTTCACGTGAAACATTGTCGATGACAGTCAGAAAGTGCGACTGCATCATTCCATGAGGAGGAGTTTAACCTTGTCTAAGACCAAGGATTCGTCGAGCAGCGCTTTTGACTTCAACGACTCTTCCTCGCCGTTAGCTAGCCAGCTGGCGAGCGAACATCGTCGACGCGAAGCTTTGGAGGCCCGTAAGGTGCCCAAGCCTGACAAGACCCGATACTTCACTATCTCAAACCAAAAAGGTGGCGTAGGAAAGACAACTACGACCGTCAACTTGGCTGCTGCATTGGCCAAGGGAGGTTTGAATGTCCTGGTGATCGACATCGATCCGCAGGGCAACGCCTCGACCGCGCTGGGCATTGAGCACCACGCCGAGGTAGACAGCATTTACGACGTTCTGATTAACGACGTACCGCTGGCAGACGTGGTAGCTACTTGCCCTGATCTGCCTTCGCTTCAGGTTGCGCCCGCTACCATCCACCTAGCAGGCGCAGAAATCGAGCTCGTTTCCCTCGTAGCCCGCGAACAGCGTCTGCAACGCGCATTAGACGACTACGCGCGTACCCGACAGCGCTTGGGACAGCCGCGTCTGGACTACGTGTTCATCGACTGCCCGCCGAGCCTCGGACTGCTGACAGTCAATGCTTTCGTTGCAGCACGCGAGGTTCTGATCCCGATCCAGTGCGAGTACTACGCCCTGGAAGGCCTGAGCCAGTTGCTGAAGAACATCGAGATGATTCAGAAACACCTTAACTCCCGACTCACAGTATCAACCATCTTGCTGACCATGTACGACGGACGAACCAACCTGGCCGCTCAAGTTGCTAACGAAGTTCGCGAGCATTTCCCCGAGCAGGTGCTCCAGGCCGTGATTCCTCGTTCAGTTCGAATTTCCGAGGCGCCAAGCTACCAGCAGACCGTGATCACCTACGATCCGAACTCCACAGGAGCTCTTTCGTACTCGGAGGCAGCACAGGAAATAGCTGACCGTGGAGTCAAAGCCTAGCTCGAAGCATTTCAGCAACGAAGAGAAGGAAAACTCCTGCTTTTGGTTGTTTAAGACGGATTATTTGTACCAAATTCCGGAAGTGATGGAAACACCCGGATTACTAGTGCAACGCGTCCCAACTCCTATCGCAGGTAACAGTAGACTAGTCGTGGGCTGAGATTCTGGACGAAAGGGCGTGCATCAAATGGCCGAGAAGAAACGTGGCTTGGGCAGGGGACTAGGTGCGCTGATTTCCAGCTCGCCAGCAGCGACGGCTCCAGAAGAAAAAACGGATGTTTCACGTGAAACAACGTCGCCGGAAACGACCCCTCCGCCGTCTAAAGCCAAACCAGCTCGCCCCGTAGACATGTTCTTCGAACCGGGGAGAAAATCCTCCTCTCCGGCGTCTACAAGCACTTCATCGCGTTCCGGCAAGAAGGCGCGAGCAACTATGCCGGGACTCACTTCCACGGTTGCGTCGACCAAGCCGAAGCCCGCGGAACCCATTGTCGAGGTTGAAACTGACGGGCTCGTCGATGTTCCTGGAGCACAGTTCGCCGAGCTTGACGTCAAGCTTATCCATCCGAACCGCAAGCAGCCGCGTACCAATTTCGACCAAGAACATATGGATGAGCTCATCCACTCGATCCGCGAAATCGGTCTCTTGCAACCTATCGTCGTGCGTCCGTCTCGTGAAAAGAACGACGCACCATATGAGCTGGTTATGGGTGAACGCCGTTGGCGGGCAACCCAGGAAGCAGGGCTTTCGACAATTCCTGCGATCATTCGGGATACGCAAGATACGGATCTCCTGCGCGACGCACTTTTGGAGAACTTGCATCGTTCGCAACTCAACCCCTTGGAAGAAGCGGCTGCATACGCACAGCTACTTGAAGAGTTCAATTGCACTCAAGAAGTGCTTTCGGATCGAATCGGGCGCTCTCGATCGCAGATTTCCAATACGATCCGCCTCATGAAGCTACCGGCACTGGTGCAGCGTCGTGTTGCTGCCGGTGTGCTTTCTGCAGGTCATGCCCGCGCTCTTCTTGGGCTTTCCAATAACGAGGCGATTGAGCAGCTCGCCCAACGCATTATTAACGAAGGCCTGTCTGTGCGCGCCACCGAAGAAGCAGTTGCCCTGAGCGATGACAAGCCAAAACCTAAGGGGCGCAAGGTACGCGAGGCACAGCGGAATGAGAGGCTCGACTTTATCGCGACATCACTTGCAGACAGGCTCGATACAAACGTCAAGATCCAGCTGGGCAGTCGCAAAGGCAAGGTCAGTATCGAATTCGCCTCTGTCGAAGATTTGAATCGAATCATGGAAGTTCTCGATCCGAATATGAAATCCTAATAGTCCCATCCATTCAGGGTGCATGTTTCACGTGAAACATGCACCCTGTTTGCCTTAACTGCGTTTCGCACGAGCCGTGTTTCACGTGAAACACCTCTCGACTTGTCGATGGGACTGATTTGGGGAGACGAGACGATGGACGATTGATTTGAAATTCCTGCTTCAACACCCGGATCGATAAGAAAATGCACTACAAAACCAGGACTCAAGAGGACGCATTGCCAAGGTATTTGGGAACGCTTCCTTTACCCTTCGGAGCAGTGGACATGATGGACCGGAACCGACCCTGGTAGTTGCTACAGCGGACAATGCAATTGTCACACGCAAAACTCCGGATACTGCGGTCACAACAATCCAATTGGCCAATAGACCGCTTGGGCAATAATGCTGATCCTGAAGCTGAGGTATCGAGCGCAGTCCGGGGCTACTTGTTTCCATTGTTGATGGCTAGTGCGAACGTTATGTTATTACCCAGTTTGTTTCCGGAGACCCATCCGGCGAATCGGTCCGCACCCACGACTCGGATAGCTCGAAGAGCATGATCTTGCGAATGGTGTAATGCATTGGGGGATACCTGCGAACATGGCCACGAATAATTCTTAGATGCTGCCAAGGGCAAACAGCATCACCATAGAGCCAAACATGCTTCTCGTGCCGAGCCTGAATCACTGCACCTGCCCGAATCTGTCCTAACTATCGGAGCGACGACGCGGGCACGTTCAGTGTCGATGGTGCAGGACTTTTTCATTGGGGCGCTTAGTTGCATGGACTATGCTTGAGGCCTGCCATCCGGACCGAAACAGATGCTGTTCCTCGCACTGGATTCTCCGTCGAACATCAGTCCGCAGCGGGGGAATCGAAGAGCGCACTGTAGCTGGCAACAAAGCCTGTGGATCAACAACAGAGTCCTTGGATGAAGTCCCAACTGCCATTGGAGCGCCGGCCCGCATGAAAGATATTTACCTCGGATTAGCCAAGGGAGAGTGGCTACGGGTGGTTCGTCGATTGACCAGAGCGATATTTCTGGGAATTACAGCGTCACTGGCAATGAACGTGGGTGCCCGGACCAATCTTTCACCTATGGCACCGTTGCCATGTAGTGAAGCTCGGATAAGTTGCTGCCAAGATCGTCCCTGCTGGCCGCTAGAACCGTACACAGCGCCTCTCAGGCCCCCTATATGGCTTCTACCCCGCACTGAGGCGATCCATGGGCTCTCAGAGGCCTTCTGAGGCGCGCAGCATGGTGTCACCGCCCTTATACGTCGCCCCCGGAGTTGTCGCTTAGCTGGAAGGCGCTAGGGGATCGTCTGATTCCATCAATTCTGGGTATCGCTGACGCTATTCCAATTCACCACTAAGATGGCGCAGAACTGACTACGGAGATTCTTGGGACCGTGCCGAATATTCGACTCTTCGAGAACCACCTGCCGGATGCCGCGTTATTCTCTTCCAGCGCCGCCATGCAAAAATTCCTCCCGGCCTTGCAACTGGATGTGTGGAAGAAGCCGTTGCCAATGCCATAAAAGAACAAAGCGAAGCGGCTACTCCAGCTTCAGGTCGAGGGGCTCCCGGGACGCGACATCGTGTCGGCTCGCGGTGTCCCGCAATACTGCCGCCGAAGTCCTGAATGCGGCCAATGTTGCCTCAAGCGGCTGGGACGAGTGGAAGGAGCTGACAGGGAGAAGGGTGTACCAACAGTTCTTATTCCTTGGCCGCAACGAGCACAAGAGCATGTTCACGCAACTGGATTAGCGCACACTCCACAAAGAAGTCGGCCAGGTTGACGCCAACTTGGAAATCCTGCCCCCGAAGAAACGGGCAAAGTCGGGGCACCCGGTGCGGCATTCCAGACGGGGCATCGAACTGGCGGGATGCGTTCCCGGCGCCGCCTGCCGGCGCGGTGACCTGGCAGGCGGCTCTGAATTGGAATATCGGTGGCTCCTAAACCTCCGATTATTCACCCTGCTTTGGGCTGCCCAGTTTCATGTTCAATTCGACGCAATCGGGCCACGGATGAAGATCAAATTGGCATCAACACAAGCAGAAAATCTATCTGCACAACCACAACGGGCAATTTCTAGATGAGTAGAGTCTTCTAGATTCTTCCCCGGAGGATAGGTCCCTACAGTGAACTACGAAGCTAGCGTCGACGCAGTAGAGAGACTGGTCCTCTCGGCCATGAGTACGTCTCCAAAACTCTCCCTGGCTAGAGGCAACCTATTCGCTGGAAACGTTCGCCCTGGATGCAGAGAAGGTCAACCTGAGCGGGTATTGATGCAACTACGACACGGGTGAACACGATCTTCAAAGTGAATCACCTACAGCAGCATCTGCCGTACTTGGTGTGTACAACACCGTGCGTAGCGGCGTTGCTCCTACATATTGAAGGAAGTTCAGGAGGAATATACCGGCAGAAGGGGGAGTAGTCTGGCACGATCACCTCGACGCATTCTGAACCTCATACAATTACCCGACGGGGTAATTGCTAGCGTCATCAGGCACCGCCAGCTGCTCAACGTATGCAATCTCTCGTCCGCGCCAGCGGGATCCTTTCCCACGCACGCTGGTAGTAGAGCCTGCGCCATGTTCAATTCCTGAGCAGCCAAGCGTTGCGGTGCACATCCGTAGAGACTGCTGAAGCAAAGGACCTCCAGAAGTTCATCTGTGTATTTTCGGGGTTGGATTCCTATCCGTGAACGCCGAATAATCTGGTATTAACAGAACCAAGAGCTCAGATAGATTGCGATGTGTAATTCAAGGACTTCCTTTTGCTAATTTAATGCTTTTGGTCTATCAGGTGTGTTGCGATGCGCTGTATGTCGGATTTCCGCGTGCAACTTTGCCACGTCGCAAATCCGTCGATAGAGGATTACCTCTGCCCTGAAGATGGCGTTGATGCTTGCGATAGTGGCCCCGAAGAATGGAAATGATGTGCATCTTCCATTGAGCCGGAAGCATGAACGCATATTGGTTGCCACACGATGAATGATGCCCCACCGAAGGAAATTGATTCTTCAGTTGCTGAAGGGAAACGACGTGAATCCTGGAAATGAGATGGCCGATCTTCTTCGGGCTGTCATTCAACTTGTCCGCGAATGTCCAGGCATCTGGAGGTACGAACTCTACCAAGTTCTGGCCACGATGTTTCCGACCGCATTCAGCCAACTGAATCGCGGGGGAAGAACTGGCGCCTTGGTTTAATCCTGCCTCTGAATCGGTCAGAGCGAGTTCTACTATCGGGCCACACGAGGTTTGCTTTACGTACTGCTGCCCTACCTAAAACCAGAATGTGCAGTGCATGATTGCCGCTAAGGTGATTCCGGGTGGAGACCTATCTATTGCCTGGATCGTCGAGCGGGCATCGCCTGCTGAATTCGCCCGACTCGATAATTATCGTGCCCATGCTTCTTCGAGGAAAAGGCTATGAAGACTGCAACGTGGTGCCGCTCGCGTTGCTTGTACGGGTTCGTTCTTGAGTTTGGCAGTTTCTAGTACGAAAGTGATGCCACCGAATCTTGATGATGGGTCGGGGAACGACTTCAGATATGAGCTTCGGTGGCCAGGCGGGTGCTGATTTGAGATGGGCTATGAACAGATGGAACGAAGCCAGAACGGTCTAGATCGGATCTACTTGCCATGCATATTTGAACCCCAACGTATCCCGTTCGTGCTCAATAGTTTTGCCCTCAATGTTCCTTGTCGCACGCACAGGCTCGTGAAGAACGATCTGTGACGCCTGAGTGCTTCAGCAGCTGTTCCACTGGCAATGGAGTCCGAAATGCCGGCAGAAAGGCACACAGGCAAGCTGAGGCAGCTGCTGCGGAAGTCGACCTACGTGGAGCTCTGCCTTGTTATTCCTGCGGGTAATTTCCGGATTCCATTCGATTCGGCATCATTTTTTGGTTCGGTCAAAGATAGGGGAATTCTGCTTCAAGGAGTAGACGGTACCTATGGTCTATGCGGCTGGCTTCGGCTGTGTACGGTAGGTCAAGTCCGTGGGACGAATGCTTCCACACTGAACGGTCTTGCTCACCGGAGGTCATAAAATTGGATCTTTCCGAGCGGCCACCAATGACTGTAAGCTGGTTGCCTTCTGCTATGCAAGGGATCTGCAAGCCACCATGCGGCTGGCTCCGCGACGTCTTCGCAGCTGCGGTGGTATTGGCGACTGCACCCGACGGGAACGCCTGAGGAGGGACCCAGCAGCTTGCCGGCGGCTGCGTAGCCTTCAGGGGCCGATGGACTGCCCCTGAAACGATGTCTTTGAATGTCGGTAGCGGGACGGAGCTGGGGCTCGTGATTTTGCCTGCGCAGTACGTGAAGCTTGTGGGGCGTCCCCGGCGCGGTTTGCACATGCAGTCCGTCTCGACATCCTTCTTTAAGGGATCGGGGGAGCGGTTGACCTTCGCCGGGCCACTCCTAATCCCCGTGGCATTCACTCGCGCTGCTCGGCATTGGCCACTGTTTCGAACGCAGGCTCTCTGTCGTTGTTGGGAGCAGAGCATATTTCACGTGAAACAACGCGGCGAAGTGCCAGTGCAGGCTAGCCCTCGGCGCGAAGTTTCACGTGGAACATCACCAGTGCTGTAGCACCGGTCAGTTTCGACTCATGTTTCACGTGAAACAGATCCACGGAAGCAGCTTCGTCGAGTGTAGGCCTCATGCACCAATAGGGTATCGTGCGCGATCATGTTTCACGTGAAACAGTACATGGGGAATGGCCTGTCGGTGGGAACGAAAAGGGGTCCGGTCAACACGCACAGATGCATTCGACCCGCTCCTGCGAACACTTGAAATATGTGAATGATGCGAAGTGCGAGCGTCAATCAGGGGAGTGGGCAGTATCCGAAGAAACGCGTATCTGCAGCCCAGTCTACGAGTCGCAGAACGCAGGACAACCTTGAACTACCTCCTGGCGGCGTAAAGCCACACGCCTGGGCTGCAGAGAGGAATGGGTGGTATTCGCAAGCATGAATGCTATGCCAATGGCTAGAAACGCCTTTCAGCAGTGAGCCCTGAATTAGTACAGCGAACGAATCCACCTACTCCAACTGCACCACTGTCGCTGCGAGTATGCCAGCGTGCTGAAGAGGAACTCAACGACGATTTCGATATTTCGCAGTGACGACTATGTTCGAGCAGCAGGTAGGAACTTGCGTCCGGTTGAATAGATTGATTGATGAAAGGTGCCGGCAAGGTGGCTATGCGGGTGCCGTTGAGTCTGGAATTGCAACGGTGTTGGCGACAGGTGCCGGAACCCCCATGGGGCGCTGGCCAGGGATGCAAGTGCGTTCGCGTTTATTGAGGAGAACAGCGAAGGACTAGCAAGTTTTCACTTCGGGGCGGCCGTGAACTCTTGGGCGGCAATTGTCTTTACCAAAAATGCTGTGTGCTGATGAAGCCTGCATTCTGCACGCGTCGCCGGGCCAGAACAAATCTTTACCACCGCTCGACGGGCGCATCGGGCAATCTTCGGTCCGACGAGCTGCGGGGTGCCAAGTATGTGAACTCGGCGTTGAGTCATCAGGTACCGACGCAATTACGCTGAGGATTCCAGGCTTGGCCGCGCCATGAATGACTAAGCTTCGGTAGCGCATGCTCAAAGTTAACAAGGTCCGGGTCCAGAACGATTTCGTCTTGCCGACTGAAGAGTTCCCGCTTTCTTTCAATTGTGTTCCAGCGATATGGGGTGGTGCAGGTTGGCTGTCGAGGCCGGCGCAACGGCTTAGTGTGGTTGGATGAAGTCGTTAGCTGGTGTACGGGCCGGCCTTGGAGCCTCGGATCATTGCCGCCGGGAATGGCGGCAGGAAGGCATTGATACGGATCGTTCACGTCGCTGGACGGGGCATCGTCTCGACGTGATGGGAATTGATAGCTCGCGGCCTCCAGTACTATCCGATCCAGCGCAATCGGCATCCTGCCGGTTCGCGACCAGAACATTGCGATTCTCGTGGATTCGGTTACCTGAGTATCGCAGCCGACGACCAGAACGTCCTGCGCAACTGGCGGATGAAGTTCTGGCCGCCTTTGGTGAAAGCCTGCCCCAACCGCTTACGGTTATGAACAGTTGGCAGGACACCAACGCGAGCTCCACGAACATTTTGGTGTCGCTGAATCAAAAACAATCGCATGAATATGTTTATCTGGAATGATGCGCAGAACGCGTCCAGGATCGAACACCATGCCGACTCTAACAAGAGGTAGGGGCAGTTGCGAACCCTTTGAACAAAAAAGTGGTGCGGCGGGAACAAATCCCGCCGCACCACTCAAGATGCCGAGTACTGGCTACAGGTAGGCTGCAAATTCCTTCTCGATGACAGCCTTAGGCTTGGCACCCAAGGAGGACGCTACGTGCTCGCCGTTCTGGAACACGAACATGGCCGGAATGGAGGTAATCCCGTACTTGGCGGAAAGTGCCTGGTTCTCGTCGATGTTCAGCTTAACGACGGTGACCTTTTCAGCGTGCTCTTCAGCGATCTGGTCCAGGATCGGGCCGAGCTGGCGGCATGGACCGCACCATTCTGCCCAGAAGTCCACGATGACCGGCTTGTCGGATTCCAGAACCTCTGCCTGGAACGTTGCTTCGGTAACTGCTTTAGCGTTGCTCATGAGATGCAACCCCTTTCTGAGGAATTAGTTTGCGGCTTCTGCCGGGGTCTTGACGTTGGCCAGGAAGTGCTCGACATCCTGCGCTGCTGCGCAGCCGGAGCCGGCAGCAGTGATGGCCTGACGGTAGGTGGAGTCGATGACGTCGCCTGCGGCGAACACGCCTGGCAGCGAAGTCTTGGAGCTGCGTCCGTCGACGGCGATGGTGCCCTCTGCAGTTAGCTCAAGCTGGTTCTTGACCAGATCCACGCGAGGGTCGTTACCGATGGCTACGAAGACGCCGGTGACGTCCAAGGTGGACTCTTCTCCGGTGTTACGGTTCTTGACAACCAGCCCGTTGACCTTGTCCTCGCCGTTGATGCCGACAACCTCGGAGTCCCAGACGAACTCGATCTTCTCGTGCGCCAGGGCACGGTCAGCCATGATCTTGGAAGCGCGCAGTTCACTGCGGCGGTGCACGACGATGACCTTGGAAGCGAACTTGGTCAGGAACAGCGCCTCTTCCATGGCTGAGTCGCCACCGCCGATCACGGCGATGGTCTGTTCGCGGAAGAAGAAGCCATCGCAGGTAGCGCACCAGGAAACGCCGTGTCCGGACAGGCGCTTCTCGTCCGCCAGTCCCAGCTCGCGGTAAGCGGATCCGGTGGAAACGATGATGGAACGGGCACGGTACACAGTGCCGTCGGCCAGCGAGAGGGTCTTGATCTCGCCCTCGAGATTCATCTCGGTCACATCGTCGAAGAGGATCTCGGCGCCGAAGCGCTCAGCCTGCTGCTGCATGTTGTCCATCAGGTCCGGGCCCATGATGCCCTGCGGGAAGCCCGGGAAGTTCTCCACGTCCGTGGTGTTCATCAGCTCGCCACCGGCGGTTACGGAACCTGCAATCACCAGGGGATTCAGGTTTGCTCGCGCGGTGTAGATCGCAGCGGTGTAACCGGCAGGGCCGGAACCCACGATGATTACGTCGCGGATTTCATCGTTCTGTACTGAAGTCACGGGGGTAGAACCCTTTCATTCTTATAATGCGAGGTGGATAGCGAGGGCTTACCTCACTATCCACCTCAACGCATTGCTTTGGTAAAAAATTCCGCGCGTGTTACTTGGCGGAGAACTCGCCGATCTGCAGGCCGTACGGACGATCAGGATTGGCTCCCGAGGCCCGCCGAGGCAGATCGGTGACATTCAGGAAGATGTACTGGCCTTCCATGAAGTCCTTGTCCCCATCCTTGACCGGTACGGTGACCGACGGCCCGGAGAAGGAACCCTTGGCCACGGACGTGGCGCTGCCCAGATCATCCGAGCTGCCCACGAGAATTTCGTAGGCGCCACCGGTGGCGTTCAGGCCGTCCAGCGAGATCTCGGAAACAGCCGACTTCTCTTCAAGTTCGAGGATGAAAACCATGTTCGAGGCGAATCCGCCGAAGTTTCCTGTGGTGTACGAGAAGGACTTGTAGCTGCTCGAGGCGTTGCCGTCAGTCATCTTCGACAAGGTATCGTCGGTTGCCGAGTTCAATTCCTGGTTGCCCGGAACCAGTCGTGAGACGTCGGCGATGGCCGGTGCCGGCAGCGATGGAGCCTCGGATTCCTCAGGGGTCTTGGACTCACCCGGGGTGGTTGGAGCTTCGCTGGTGGTCGTGGCGCCGTTGTTTTCGGCCACGTTGTCCTTGTCGCCACCCAGGAAGTTGAAGGCGAAGACCACACCGATGACCAGGACGATCACCAGTACAGCGCCGACCAGCAGGCGGGTGCCGCGTGAGGTGCTCTCCTCGTCGTCCACCTGCTCGACGTCCTGATTCTGCACCGGGGCGTTCTTGGCCGCTGCCGGGAAGGTTGAGGCCTTGGATGCAGCAGCACCGGCTGCGACGCCGGCAGCCGCCGCTGCGGCCTTCTTCTTGGCGTCGTTCGAGGCGGCGGCAGGCTTGGGCTGCTGGGCCTTAGGCTGCTGCTTCTGCTGCTGGGGCCTGGATTCTTCAGGTTTGGTCTTGGAAGCCTGGCCCTTGGACTGTGCCGCGGCGGCCAAGGCAGCTGTCGCGGTGACGTTGGGCTCGTCCTTGTCATCCAGCCGGGTCACCTTCGGCTTGGAAGCCCCGGGCTGCGCCGGAGCCATCGGAGTGGCGGCAGTCGGAGGCACCTGGGCGTTGGGAGCGGTCTGGTCGTCGGCTTCTGCCGGCGCCTCAGCCTGCTGGTAGTCGTCCTGCTGGTAGTCCGAGTCGTCGTAGACGTCCTCGGTAGGCTGCTGGTTCTTCTTGCCGAAGCGGTTCTTGAAACCGGCGAAACCGTTGGACAGCGCGGTGCCGACCTTGCCCTGCTGCTCGGGAGCGTCCTCGTAGCGCAGGTTCTCGTAGTACTCGGCGTCGTCCTCATAAGTCTGGGGGACGGATTGGCGTGATTCGCCGAAGATCTCAGTGCCCAGGGTATCGGTGAAGAACGGTTCCACGTACGGGGCGTCGTCCGTTTCCAGCACCAGGTCCAGCATGTCCGAGGAGCGGGCCACGTTGGCGACCAGATAGGTCTGATTCGAATCGGTGATGCCCAAATCCAGGACCTGGACGTTGGCCGTGCGTTCGCCCATGGCGATTTCACGGGCGCTGGTGGCCAGCTGGGAGGAATTGTGAACCGATGCCACCATGATGCTCACCGCGCGGTTGAGCACCTGATCGATGCCGCTCAGGACCAGATCGCCTTCTGCGGACGACAAGACGGTCTCGGTGACCTGGTAACGGCCGCTGAGAACGGAGCCGACATCGATTGGCTGCGACACGTGCATCTCCAAGGGGTTGGTTTGCGGTTCGATGGCAGTGAGGCACCGCCATCTGCCATGTTACCTGCCGAGGTCCGTGGATTGGTGCCTATTTGGGCAGAATCACCGTGGTTCTTCGCGGTGTCTGCGCTACCGCTTGAGTCCCGGGATTCGGCGCAGCAGGGGGCCCAGGAACCCGTCCAGTTCAGGAACCTTGGTCTTGTAGAGCAAACCGATGAAGACCACGGCCATAACGCCGCCCACGACGACCACCGTGATGATGGCGGTGATCAGCGAGTCGTAGGCGAATCCGAAGTTGAAACCGCCCATGAGCCACAGCGCCAGACAGCCCACCAGGGCTGAAACGGTGGCCATCCAGCCGATGCGCACGTAGGTGTCGATGACCCCGGTGATGCCGTAGTCGCCGTACCGGCGTTTGACCAGGTAGTGCGTGCCGATCGCGCCGAGCACGTTGGTCAGGCCGTAGATGAACGCGATGGCGGAGGCGATGTGCAGCGGGTCGACCACGGCGGCCGCGGTGAACGCGAGCACCAGGCCCAGGGCGGCGGTGGCCGTCTGGATCAGCATCGGGGTGCGGGTGTCCTCGTCGGCGAAGAACACGCGCAGCATGAAGAACTGCAGGGACTTGAACGGTAGGCCCAGCGCGGTCAGCACCAGCAGCTGGCCCAGCGCACCGGCGGCCTGCGCGGCGTATTCGGAGTTGCCGGCGAACAGGCGTCCCAGCGGGCCGGCGAGCACGATGAAAACCAGCGTGCAGAAGACGATGGGAATCGCGGTCGAGCGCATGCCCTGGCTGAGCAGGCCGCCGACGTCCTTGCGGCGGTTCTCGTGGAAGGCGCGGGTGAAGTCATTGAACAGCACGGTGGCGACGGTCAGCGCGAACAGCGAGTGCGGCAGCACGGTGATCAGCTGCGAGGTGTTCAGCGCGTACTCGCCGGCCACGGAGGCAGCCTGTTCGGGAGGCAGCTCGGTACGCGCCGCGGTCGCGGCGGAGACGATCTTTGAGTACAGCAGCGAGGAGACGTTGCCGATGACCATGGCGGCCAAGGTCCAGATGGCCAGCTTGCCCACATGTCGCAGTCCCATGCCGCGCCAAGAGAAATCGAGCTTGAGCTTCAGCCCGGTCTTCTTCAGGGGCCACAGCAGGACAACCGACTGCATCACGATGCCAAACGTCGCTCCGCCGGCCAGCCAGATGGTTTTGCCGGTGGTCCAGGTATCCATCGGGTCGCCGGAGGAGTAGGCGCCGAAGGTGATGATGAATGCGCCGATGACCAGCAGCTGGATGATGTTGTTGACCGCAGGGGCCCACATGAACGCCGCGAACCTGCCGTTGGCGTTGAGCACCTGACCGAGCACCGCGTACAGGCCGTAGAAGAAGACCTGCGGCAGCGACCAGTAGGCGAAGGCCGTGCCCAGCACGATCATCGGCTCGGTCCAGTTGTGGGTCAATGCCACGATCAGGGGCCTGGCGCACAGCGTGAGGATCACGGCCATCGCGCCCATGACAACCATCGTGAGGGTGATGAGCTTGGAGGTGTAGGCGGCGCCCCGGTCCGCGGCCTTGGAGGCCTTGATCAGCTGTGGGATCAGCACCACGTTGAAGATGCCGCCGGCCAGCAGCATGAAGATGATCGTCGGGATGACGTTCGCCTTCTCGAAGATGTCCGCCACCGAGGTCACCGAGCCAATGGCCATGGCCAGCAGCGCCGTGCGCACGAAGCCCAGGATTCGGGACACCAGGGTGCCCGAGGCCATCAGGGCATAGACCTTCGACCTGGAACCGCCGGAGGCGGCCGGGGTCTTGGCTGCCGGTTCGGGAACCATTTCCAAAGCTCCGGTTACCGGGTGGTCGGAGCCCTGAAAGGAATTAGGAACCTGAGACATACTTCGTTAGAACCTCGCGTGCCAGTTCTGCAATCCGGCGCTCATTGGGGAAGGACAGGCGTTTGCCCAGGGCATCGAGCGGCACCCAGGCAACATCCACGGCTTCGTGATCGGGATCGTTCTCGATGGTCAGATGCCCGCCGGTGGCTTCCAGTAGGAAATGGTGCACGGTCTTGTGCACCCGATAATTCGTCACGGTGAACCAGTAGTCAACCGAACCCAGGGGTGCGAGGATCTGCCCGGCGATGCCGGTTTCCTCCTCGATTTCGCGGATGGCCGCTTCCTCGTTGGTTTCTTCGCCTTCCGGGTGGCCCTTGGGCAGGCACCATTCAAGGCGTCCGCCACGGTTGTAGCGCGCGATGATCGCCACCGGAAAATCCGGTTTCTCGAAGTCGATGACGATGCCTCCGGAGGAGACTTCCTCGACGGTTGGCAGACTCGTGTGACCGCCAGTTGCCTGCGCGCGGGCCATTGACGCAGTCAACGGCGTGCGCTTTGGGGCAGACGGGATCGGTCGGTTCATGAATCCACTCTATCTAGAAAGTGCCCTCCTTCGCCTTATCGACGTGGGCAAGTAAGTGATCTCGCTGGCAATGTCACTGATTTTTGAAGCAAACTCGCGGGATTTCTGGCACGCTTAAGGAACTATGCATGCACTCCCCACTCATGACGCGCTGCGTCAAATCCTGCCTTCGGTCATTTTTGAGCTCGCCGACCGATTCGTCCGGGCAGGTCATGAGCTGTCCCTGGTGGGCGGTCCGGTCCGCGACCTGTACCTTGGCAGGGTTTCGCCCGATCTCGACTTCACCACCAGCGCACGGCCCGAGGAAACCTTGAAGATTGTTTCCGGCTGGGCGGACAATACCTGGGATGTGGGTCGGGAGTTCGGCACCATCGCCTTCAAGAAGGGCGAGCACACCCTTGAGGTCACGACCTACCGCGCTGATGCCTATGACAAGGATTCCCGCAAGCCGGTGGTGGCCTTTGGCGACAACCTGCATGATGACCTTTTCCGCCGCGACTTCACCATGAATGCCATGGCGCTGCGCCTGCCGGAGCTGGAGCTGGTTGACCCATTTGACGGCGTCTCGTCGCTGACCGACCAGCAGATCCGCACTCCCGGTTCGCCGGACATCTCCTTCTCTGACGATCCGCTGCGCATGATGCGCGCGGCACGTTTCGCCTCGCAGCTGAAGATCGAAGTGAGCCCGGAAGTACGTCAGGCCATGAGCGAAATGACCGATCGCATCGAGATCATCTCCGCCGAGCGCGTGCGCGATGAGCTGGTCAAGCTGATCAACGGAGCGGATCCCCGCGCGGGCATCGATCTGCTGGTGGATACCGGCCTTGCCGATCGTGTTCTGCCCGAGGTCTCTGCCCTGCGTCTGGAAATCGACGAACACCACCGCCACAAGGATGTGTACCAGCATTCGCTGACGGTGCTCGAGCAGGCCGTGGAACTTGAAACGGATGCGGAAGGCGCTGTGCCCGGTCCGGACTTCATTCTGCGCTTCGCCGCGCTCATGCACGACGTGGGAAAGCCGGCGACCCGGAAGTTCGAGCCTAGCGGCGCAGTATCTTTCCGCCATCATGACATGGTTGGCTCCAAGCTGGTCAAGGCGCGCATGCGCGCCCTGCGTTTCGACAAGGACACCACCAAGGCTGTGGCCCGCCTGGTCGAGCTGCACATGCGATTCTACGGCTACGGAGACGCCGGATGGACCGACTCGGCGGTGCGCCGCTACGTGACGGATGCCGGCAGTCTGCTGGAGCGGCTACACCGGCTGACCCGCTCGGACGTCACGACGCGCAACCGGAGGAAGGCAGAACGGCTCGCCTTCGCCTACGACGACCTCGAGGCGCGTATCGCTGCCATTGCCGAGCAGGAAGAGCTTGATTCGATCCGCCCGGACTTGGGCGGCGAGCAGATCATGGCTATCCTCGGAATTCGCCCGGGCCCGGTAGTAGGCCGAGCCTACAAGTTCATGCTGAACCTGCGTCTTGACGAAGGCGTGCTTGGTGAGGAAATCGCCAGCGAGCGACTGCGCCAATGGTGGGCGCAGCAACCGGAGTCCCAACCGAGCGTTACTGAATAGTAGCGTCTGACTAGTTTGATAACGGAGAGCCTGATTCCCTACGGGAAATCAGGCTCTCCGTGTTCCCAGCTGAAATTTGCTTAAATAAAATATTGAAATAGCTGGCGTAGGTGCATTTGCCCATGTATGCTGAATACTGTGATTGGGAAGTCTCAATGAGAATTCCGAATCGAAAAGTTATCCAAATACAGTCTCGCGTTGAACGCGATTGACTCAGAGCAGATTTTAGGAGGTGGGACACGATGAATATGAATCAGACCTTTGTGACCGATCGCCCGGTGCGATCCGGCAATGGCATTTCTGCGCCCAACGGCCATCGCTTCGTCTCCCCAACCTCCGGAACAGCGGATTCCTAAAATCATCTAGGCATCACGACATAGTTCCTGAGGTTGAAAGTCAGTAATCGACTCCCACCTTAGGAACTTTTTTCATGTCTGCTCCACTTTTCGCCACGGCAGCCCAACGCGCAGTTCGGACCTCGGAACTAATCTTCGCTGGACCGGAAAGCCTGAAGGCTCGTGCAATCTCTACAACCCGTCAAGATCTTCCTTCACCTCTAACCATGCGCGAAGGGAGGGAAAGCAAATGACAAGACGCCAGGACAAGCGCAAGAACAAATACCTTGATAGCGCCGAATTCAGCCGCAACATGCGCCAGCGTGAGTTGAAGAACCACGTGCCGCCAGAAATGTACTTCCGCATTCGATAAGTACTGATAGCGCCATTACCGTTATCAGCACCATCGAACCAAGGAGTACGTTATGAACTCGCCGATCAATTCTCAGAGGCCCGCCGGCCTGCAAGCCGGCGGGCTTCCCGCATTAATGGATAGATGCGGATGGCCGCCGGAATCGGAACGAACAAGGCACCATCTCGGATTTGAATCAAATACTGCGGCAACAACAACAGCCGGTGCTGAAATCAAGGATTTCAGCACCGGCTGTTGAATTGGCGAAGCTTAGCGCTCGACGTCTCCGCGGATGAAGGCTTCGACCTTCTGGCGGGCGCTCTCGTCGTCGTACTGCTCTGGTGGCGACTTCATGAAGTAGCTGGATGCCGACAGGATCGGTCCGCCGATACCGCGGTCCAGCGCGATCTTGGCGGCGCGCACGGCGTCGATGATTACACCAGCGGAGTTCGGGGAATCCCAGACCTCCAGCTTGTATTCGAGATTGACCGGGGCATCGCCGAAGTTGCGGCCCTCGAGGCGCACGAATGCCCACTTGCGGTCGTCAAGCCAAGCAACATAGTCCGACGGGCCGATGTGCACGTCGTCCTCGCCCAGTTCGGCCGAGGTGTTGGAGGTGACGGCCTGGGTCTTGGAGATCTTCTTGGATTCCAGGCGATCGCGCTCGAGCATGTTCTTGAAGTCCATGTTGCCGCCGACGTTGAGCTGGTAGGTGCGGTCGAGCACCACGCCGCGGTCTTCGAACAGCTTGGCCATCACACGGTGCGTGATGGTGGCGCCGATCTGGGACTTGATGTCGTCGCCCACGATCGGAACGCCTGCATCAGTGAACTTCTGGGCCCACTCCGGGGTACCTGCGATGAACACCGGCAGGGCGTTGACGAAGGCAACGCCAGCGTCAATGGCGCACTGTGCGTAGAACTTCGCGGCCTGCTCGGATCCAACCGGCAGGTAGCAGACCAGCACGTCGACCTTGTCGTCCTTCAGGGTCTGGACAACATCGACCGGCTCGGATGCCGATTCTTCGATGGTCTGGCGGTAGTACTTGCCCAGGCCGTCCAGGGTGTGGCCGCGCTTGACGGTCACGCCAGTGGTGGGGACATCGGCAATCTTGATGGTGTTGTTCTCGCTGGCGAGAATTGCCTCGGACAGATCGAGGCCGACCTTCTTGGCGTCGACATCAAAGGCGCTGACGAATTGCACGTCGCCGACGTGGTATTCGCCGAACTGCACATGCATCAAACCGGGAACGGTGGAATCTGCATCGGCATTCCGATAGTACTCGACACCTTGGATGAGTGAAGTGGCGCAGTTGCCTACGCCAACGATGGCAACGCGAATCGGGTTCGCCGACACATGAGCTCCTTATTGAAATGTATAAACCTCCGGGCAACTGGGCGCGCTGAAGACGCGGCACAGAGATATGCCCCTATTGATCTTAAGTCCTCGGGGCCCGGAAACATTCCCGGAATTGCCGGTAAATGCAGTAGTTGGCGCTCGAATGTCCGAATACGGGCGTGATTCGAGCAATGCAATGATTGCCCATGACGTTAAATAACTGGCATTTTGTACTGGTGTGTAAAGCTGTTAGCTGATGACAGTGACCATGTTGTTAGCGATAAATAGCTGTCAGTATCAAAATGAATTTTGCTCATGACGAAGATTTGAGGTCTTGCCGGCCATCGTTGTTCAGGAATCTTCTAATTTTCTGCAGTATGCGCACTACGGGCGTGGGAAGCGCTGTGCGCAGCCGCTGACGCATCGGCTGGTTCCTGATCAACGCAAGAATTTCAGCGTCGGTCACCAGCCGGCCTTGACGGGCCTGATGAGCCAGGATCGCCATCGACTCGTGAAAACTGCCGTCCATCCGGTGGAAATAATTCTCCCTTAACCAGGCCTTGGCGGGAACCGGGAAATTGAGGGCTTCGAGCTCATCCATGGTGCCGAGAATGTTCGATCCGCGGAAAACCTCATTGATCATCTGTTCGTTCACACCGAAATCCGAAAGGATCATTGTTGGCAGTCCTCGATCCAATGACTCGAGCGCGGCAGTCGACGATACTGTCACTAGCGCGCTGCCGGGCGTCAGCGCGTTGGACATTGTGCCGGTTTCGAATCTCAGGTGGGAGTGAGGCCCCAGCCTGCCGGCGACCTGAAGCTCGTCGCAGAGCTGATCATAGGGGAATGCTTCAAGATGCGTCTGCGGTTCTCCTGCGCGGGCCCGCAACTTGACGACCACTTCGAGACCTGGGTTCAGCCGTGCGGCCCGCTCGAGGGCCAGCAGGATTTTTTCGCGATCTTCTCGGGTGTAGGGAACTTTTGCCTGCGGAGCGAAAACGACCCTCCGGATCTCGCCATGGGTCACCGGCGGGAAGCCGGCCGAATGCAGGAATGGCAGCTTGCTGACCATGATGGTCGGATGGTGACCCGGCTGTTCCTCCGTCATGAACGAGAAATCCCGGGCCTCGGCGTGCGAATGGCAGATGAACGCATCCCCGGCGCGGCGGTAGTTCCATCCCTTCGCAGTAGCCGGGTAGGCGACACCGGGGAGCGCGGAGACCAAGGCGGTACGGCGCGCCTGCGCCGGTTCCGAGCGCAGGATCCGCGAATAGGCTTCGGCGACCACCGGCCCGGTGGCCGCGGCGAACACGATGTCCTCGGGGATCGAATCCGCATTCAGCTGATGCAGCGTCATGAATTGCAGGTCTCGCTGGTCCAAGCTCGTTCCGGCGAACGCCGCGGCAATCTGTTCCTCGGTAGGCATCACCGGTGTGCGAACCAGGGCAACCCGACGGTCCCACGCAGGGCCGAGCCGGTCCAGGAAGGTCACTGCCAGCTTCAGGTAGGAATCAGAATCGGCGATGGCGAGAATGGATGGATTCACGAACATTTCAAACCTTCAAAGAGCTGGAAAGGTGTTCGCGCAGCGGCACCGGGGTTGACTCAGTCCACCATGATTCCGGGACTGCTTGGGGATAGAGCTGCCGCGCGTCATTGCCCAGCAGCAGGCGCAGGGACGGGATGACTGTCGAAGGCAGTGCGCGGATTTCCTGGCCGGGACGCAGCACACGCAACCGCATCTCGATCGGAACCGTGTGCTGCTTGGGCACAACGTTCCTGATCTGGCTGATCTTCTCCAGGAATTCTGCGGTTTCGCGGCGGTGCGGAAAATACGCGACCGGACCGTCTGCGGCGATGGACTTGATCCATTGGAGATAGGGCTCCTCATGGATCAGGCCGTCGGCCGCCATGGCGGAGCCTATCAGCAGCGTCGGCTCGGTGAAGCGTTCGGCCACCGGCTGGGTCGAAAGCCATTCGAACTTATGCTGCGCGAATTTGATGCCCAGCTTGGCCATGCGGCGCTGGGCGTCGGGGGAGACCAGCAGCGCGGAGACGATCAGCAACCGGCCCTCACGGGCCAGCTGGCGCAGCCGATGCCACATGGCCAGGCCCATGGCGGTGCGCGCGGCGGAATTCCTGGCACGAGCGCGGACCAGTGGGGCCGGTTCCTCGGCCACCAGCTGGTTGATCAATGCCAACGTGGCCAGGCCGTCGTCGATGATGACAACTTCCTTGGCTTTCACCCCGGCCAGCAGCGCGCGCTGGACCTTGCCCGAGTAGGCGTCCCCGGCGACGAAACGGTCGGTGGAGGACTTCGGCGCCGGCGGCTTCCGCGCAGCCTGCACGAATTCCACACCGGCCGGCGCCTGGGCCAACAGGGCCTGGGTCGTGGCTTCCAACGGCATACCCTGCCGCGGCACGATGCGCACCTCATGGCCCAGCAGCCCGGCCGCGTGGGTCTCCACCGCGGAGAGCAGCTGCAGCGGGGACTCCACCCAAACCGAGGCCGCGCCGAAGCGCGGGCGCGGCACCTCGGAAGTGTCGTGGCGGGACAGATTAATGGACATGGAACGGGAGAATCCTTCGCTGCGGACGGCGGCGGTCATTGGGCCAGGCGGCTCAGCGACTTGGACAAGGAATCCAGCCCCTTGGAGCCGCGGCGCAGCACGTGGCGCGAGGCCCCGCGGACCTTAGAGGGCAGGCTGCGGCGGGCCGGCAGATGGGCCCAGAGCGGCGGGAGCCCCAGCTTGGTGATCCGGCGGCGCTTGAAATGCGCCGAGAACTCGGCATAGTGCTCTTCCAGGAAGGCCGACGCCTGATCACGCAGGTGCGGGACCCGGGCCGACTGCATGCAGAAGGAAACCGCGGCCAGCAACCTCGAGAGCATGTCCTGCCCGGCCAAGTCCCCGCTGTCCCGGGGGACCGGCAGGTCCTGGACGAACAAGGCATGGATGATCGACAGCGGGATCCGGTTCGAGTTCTCGTACGGCGCCAGCGCCTGCAGCATCATGCCGGTGCCCACGGCGCGCACCTCGGTATCCAGGATGTAGCGGGCGGTGGCCAGGCCCGTGGAGAAGCAGGAGACCACCAGCTGCGGCCGGGCCAGCGCGATCACGGTTTCGGCCAGGTGGTCGGTGCGCAGCAGCCGGAATTCAAGCCCCAGGTCCGCGGCGGCCTGGGCCAGCCGGACGGCGGCAGTGGGGCTGGCCGAGGGGTGGGCCTTGAACAGCACGGTGTCCAGCCCCGCGGCGCCGACCTCGCGCAGCATCTGCAGGTGCAGCTCGAATTCCTCCTCGGAATCCAGCAGCCCCAGCGAGCCGAGGTACTGCCCGAGCACCAGCGCCGCGCCCTGCGGCAGCTCGAGTCTTGCCTGCGCGGCCAGCTGCTCGAACACGACGGCCAGCGCGGAGGCCGGCAGCACCTCGCGCAGCGGGTTCAGCTCGGCCAGCAGCGCCGGCTCGAGCCCCGGCACCAGGTCCACGTGCAGGGTGCGGGTGATGCGCTGGCGCAGCGGCATGGCCAGGCGGTTGCGGGTGGGTCCGTAGGACATCAGCCCGTCCGAGTGCACCCAGATTTCCGCGTCGAAGAAGATCCTGGCCAGCGCCTGCGACGGGTTGACCTGGATGGATTCCAGCACCAGCAGCAGCGGCTCGTCGTCCAGGTCCCAGGCGTCGCGCAGCAGCCGCTCGAAGACCATCAGCTCGTCCTCGCGCGGGTTGAACTGCGCGGGGCGGCGCGGGGCCATCAGCTGCGCGTAGTCGACCACGCGGTCGAAGCGCGCGGCGAGCTGCTCGAAGCCGGGGGAGTCCTGCAAGGGTGTGGTCAGCTCCGGCACCTGGGAGCCGTTGGCCAGCACCAGGATGCGCTCGTCTGCGGCCGGGAGCAGGCCTGCATCGGCCATGGCGGCCAGGGAAGCGAGCTGGAAATAGCTGCTGGCCTCGACTAATGCGATCACTTGGCGGCTCCGATCGTTCCGGGCTGCAGAAAGGAGAGGATATGGCGGCGGCGGGCGACATCCATCTCGAGCGCTACCTGCAGGGCCGACTGCGGGTCGATCGAGGTGAAGACCTGGCGCAGCTGCTGCTTCATGGCCAGCCGCACGGCCGGCGGGTAGTGCTTGGCGCGCTTCTCGTGGTGGCAGACGATCGCGAAGAACTGGCGCAGCGCCTTGGGCAGATGGCGCTCGGCGTCCTGGTGGCTGCGCACGGCGGCCAGAATCCGCTCGTAGGCGGGGATGAACCCGAGCTGGCGTTCGTCGAATACCTGGGTCAGCGAGCCGGGCAGCCCGCGGCGGTAGAACACGCTGGGGGAGGAGACCACGGCATAGCGTGTGGTGCCCAGGTGCGCCTTCCACAGCCACAGCCGGTCCTCGGCGCTGCTCAGGTCCGCGTCGAAGTAGAACAGGCCGCGCTGGCGCATCAGCTCGGTGCGGTACATGCCCGCCCAGACGAACGCGTAGTCGACCATGGAGGGCGAATCGATCGGCTCGATGTCGTCCGCCGGATTCAGCGGCATGCCGCGCAACGCCTGCGGGGCGCGGTGGATGACCCGGTGGGTGCCGGTGACGCGCACGTGGTCGCTGCGCACGAAGTCCACGTGCAGCCCGGTCAGCGCGTCGGCCAGCACGGCCAGGTGCTCGGGGCTGTACCAGTCGTCGGGATCCAGGAAGGTGAAATACTCGCCGGTCGCCAGCTGCAGCCCGGCGTTGCGGGCCGCGGAAACCCCTGCATTCTGCGTCAGCCGGACCAGCCGCAACCCGGGCAGCGAGTCGATGAAGCTTTCCACCAGCGCGGCGGTTGCATCGGTGGAGGCATCGTCCACCACCAGCACCTCGAGGTCCCAGCGGCCCAGCTTCTGCCGGGCCAGCGAGGCCAGCGCATCGCAGATGTACGCCTCCTGGTTGTAGGCCGGGATGACCACGGAGATGCGGCCGGGGGTCAAGCTCGTCATTGCTGCTCGGCTTCCTTGTATTCGGTGCTGGTGGAGGTGGATAACACCTAAGCGGCCGGACCGGGATGGTCCGGCCGCCGGGGACTGCGGTGCGGGAACTGCCTAGCCGTCCACGCGGCGCAGGCGGGACAGCGGGGCCAGCTCGCCCGGGAAGACCTTCTTCACGCCGTCGCCCATGGCTTCTTCCAGGATGCGGATGTCGCGGATCAGCGAGGCGAAGCCCTTCGGCTCGAGGCTGGAGGCCTGGTCCGAGCCCCACATGGTGCGGTCAAGGGTGATGTGGCGTTCCACGGTCACCGCGCCCAGGGCGACGGCTGCCAGCGAGATCTGCAGGCCGCGCTCGTGGCCCGAATAGCCCACCGGCACCTGGTAGCGGTCGCGCAGGGTCTCGATCATGCGCAGGTTGGCCTCTTCCGGAGGCAGCGGGTAGGTGCTGGTGGCGTGCATCAGCACCAGGTTGCTGGTGCCCAGGGTCTCCACCGCCTTGTCGATCTGCTCGATGGTGGACATGCCGGTGGACAGGATGATCGGCTTGCCGGTTTCGCGCAGGGCGGTGAGCAGCTCGATATCGGTGACCGAGGCGGAGGCGACCTTGTGGGTCACCGCGCCCTGCTCCTCCATGAATTCGACGGACGGGACGTCCCATGGGGAGGCGAAGGCGTGCAGGCCCTTGGACGCGGCGTAGGAGATCAGCTCCTTGTACTGCGCGGCGTCGAACTCCACGCGGTAGCGGTAGTCCAGATAGGTCATCTCGCCCCACGGGGTGGAGCGGATCTTGTCGCGCATGTCCAGCGGGGTGGAGATCTCCGGGGTGCGCTTCTGGAACTTCACCGCGTTGGCGCCGGCCTCGGCGGAGATGTCGATCAGCTGCTTGGCGATCTCCAAGTCGCCGTTGTGGTTGATGCCGATCTCGCCGATCACGTAGACCTGTTGTCCGGCGCCGAGCAGGTTCTCGCCGATGGCTACCGGCTTGATGTCAGTGGTAATCGAGGTCATGGTACTGCCTTTCAGTGGGTGAAATGTGCAAATTCTTGGGTTGCCCCGCCGGCTTCGGCGCGGGCTGCGAGCACCAGCTCGGCCAGTTCCCGCACCGCTCCGTGCCCGCCGTTGCGGGCCAGGGTCAACCGGGCTGCCTGGGCCACCTGCGGCTGGGCGTCTGCCACGGCCACCGGCCAGCCGACCAGGGACATGGCGCCCAGGTCGTTCACGTCGTTGCCGACGTAGGCCACGCGGGCCGGGTTGATGGATTCGTCGGCCAGCCAGCGGGCCAGGTATTCGGCCTTGTTCTCGATGCCGTGCGCCACCTCGACCTTCAGCTTGGCGGCGCGGGCCGCGACCACGGGGTTCGCTTCCTTGGACAGGATCAGGAACTTCACCCCGGCGGCGCGCAGCCGGGCGACACCCATGCCGTCCGAGCGGGAGACCCGCACGGCTTCGGTGCCGAACTGGTCGACGTAGGCGGTGTCTTCGGTGTGCACCCCGTCGAAATCGGTGACCACCGCGTCCACCAGCACCGGGTCAAGATGCTGCTCCTCTTGCAGGGAGGCCAGCAGCAGGTCCGCTTCGGTGTCGATGTCGATCCCGTGCTCGGCAGGGACTTGATGCACCGCCACGCGTCCGAAGAAGCGGTGGTTCGCGGCCAGGAAGCCTTTCGAGTCCATGGCGTAGAACGCGCCGGTTTCGCGGAAGCGCGGTTCGCGGTCCTGCCGGCGGGGTCTCACGGACATGTCGTGGCCTACCGCTTGGGCGAGCCCGGCGGCATCCAGCGACCAGTGGAAGCCGTGGTCGGCGACGGCGGCGAAGCTGACGTCCAGTTCGCCGCGCAGCACCCGGTTGACCGCCGCGTCCAGATCCGCCGGATCGATGAACGGGCTGGTGCATTGGATGAAGACGGTGGCCTGCGGCAGGTCCGGTTCGCGTTCAAGCACGTGGACCAGGACCGATTCGCTGGTGGCGGTGTCGCCGGCGATTTCTGCCGGGCGGTCCACCACGCGGGCCCCGTAGGCCAAGGCTTCGGCCTTGATCCCGGGATGGTCGGTGCTCACCACAACATCGCTGACTGAGGCTGCGGCCTGGGCGGATTCGATGGCGCGACCCAGCAGGGACTTGCCGTGGATCCGGCGGAGGTTCTTAAGCTCGATGCCCTTGGATCCTCCCCGTGCGGGGATGATGGCCAGGACCTGCGGCTGATTGGTGTTGCTCACGAATTCGACGTTAAACACCCGAGTTAACCACCCGGGTGCGCTGAGGTAAACGCAGGGTGAAGTGCGGGTTTAATTACCTGTTGGTTCGCTGGAGGCCTTGCCGTCCCCTCTTCGGTGCCATGTCTCCGGACCTTCCGGGGGCCTGGCCGCACCGGGGAATCCGTCGGGGTATTTCGCGGCCCCGCATCGGCGCGTGGACCGCGGCGCCCGTAATTTTGTGAACCCAAGTGATGAAACATGAGCTGGCGGCGCCGTTCAAATAGGCCCAGCTACTAGGCTGGAGGGTATGCGCGAGTCTAAGCAGCCACAGTCCACCCGGGGCCCGTTGCGGATCACCGTGCCCTCGAGGGCCGACGGGTTTCTGCGCCAGTTCACCGCCGTGATCGGCGGGCCGCTGGGCAGACACAGCGACCCCGGACGGGTGAACCCCGGATTCTTCACGGTGGAACGCGTGCTGATCCTGATGACCATCGCGGCATCGCTGCTGATGCTGCTGGCCAAGAACCCCTGCCGCGTCAACGGCTGGGGCGGCAGCAATCCCTATATCTACGCCTGCTACAGCGACTGGGTGCCGCTGTTCGGGGCCCGCGGCTTCGCTGAGAACCCGTGGGTGCCGTTCTCGGCGCAAGCGCAGTTCGAGTATCCGGTGCTGATGAGCGTGGTCGCCTCCGCGGTGGCCTGGCTGGTGCCCGAGGGGGCCGCCAACCGCTCGCTGATCTACTTCGACATGAACCTGGTCCTCGTGGCGATCCTGTGGATCGTCACCGTTGTCTGCACCCTGCGCATGGGAGGGCGCCGCCCGTGGGACGCCGCCATGGTGGCCATCGCCCCGGGCATCATCCTGGCCGGGAGCGTCAACTGGGACCTGTGGGCAGTGGCCCTGCTGGCCTTGGGCATGCTCAGCTTCGCGCGCAGGCACACGGTGCTGGCGGGCATCCTCATCGGCCTGGGCACCGCCATGAAGATCTACCCGTTCTTCGTGCTCGGCGCGGTGCTGGTGATCGCGGTGCGCACCGGCAAGCTCAAGCCCTTCTGGGTCACTGGCGGCACCGCGGCGCTGACCTGGATCCTGGTCAACCTGCCCTATGCGCTGGCCTACCCGGACTCGTTCAAGCACTTCTTCGCCTTCTCCTCCGAGCGCGGCGCCGGCTTCTCCAGCTTCTGGCACGTCTGGAACCTGCTGGCCGAGAAATCCGAGGCGCTCCAGCCCTTCAACGCCCAGCAGATGTCCTTCTGGGGCCTGGTCCTCTTTTTCCTGTGCTGCACGGGCATCGCGGTGCTCGGCCTGGTTGCCAAGCGCACCCCGCGGCTGGGCTCGCTGGCCTTCCTGATCGTGGCCTCCTTCGTCATGGTCAACAAGGTGTATTCGCCGCAGTTCGTCGTCTGGCTGATCCCGCTGTTCGCCCTGGCGCTGCCGAGGTGGCGCGAGTTCGTGGTCTGGATGCTGGTGGAGGTCGCCCACTTCTACGGGCTCTGGTTCTACCTGGACTCCTTGGGCGCCGAGGACATCCACAAGGTGTTCCCCGAGACCGGGTACATTGTGCTGGTCCTCGCCCACATGCTGATGCTGGGGTACCTGATGTATCTGGTGGCGCGTTCGGTGCTCGACCCGCGCCGCGACCCGATCCGCGCGGTGGGGCAGGAGGACCCGCTGGCCGGCCCGTTCGCCGGCGCGCCGGACGCCTTCACCCTGCGCGGCCTGAAGCCGAGCGCCCCGCAGCACGCCGAGCACGCGGCGAACGCGCCGGCCCCGGAGGCCAAAGCATGAGCGCCGTAGCGGTCATCGGCTCCGGCCCGAACGGGCTGGCCGCCGCCGCGGTTGCCGCCCGCGCGGGGCTGGACGTCACCGTATACGAGGCCAACGACACCCTCGGCGGGGCGGCGCGCACCCAGCCGCTGGACGGTTCCCAAGCCCGATTCGACCTGGGCAGCGCGGTGCACCCCATGGCCCTGCAGTCGCCAGCGATGCGCGAGCTGGGGGTGCTGGACGAGGTGGACTTCATCATCCCCGAGCTGTCCTTCGCCCACGTGCTCGATGACCGCACCGCCTACGCCTGGCGGGACCTCGAGCGCACCGCGCAGGAGCTGGGCGCCGGCGGGGAGCTGTATTCCCGGCTGCTCTCTTTCCTGGTGCAGCGGATGGACGAGCTGGGCGACACCCTGCTGAACCCGCTGCTGAAAGTCCCCTCGCATCCGGCGACGCTGGCCGCCTTCGGCGCCAGCACCCTGGGCGGCATGGGGCTGAAGGACCTGTTCTCCGCGAAACACGAACGCGCCGCCGCGCTGTACGCCGGCTGCTCCGCCCACGTGGCAGGGGGATCGCGCGGCCCGGCCAACGCCGGCGCCGGACTGTTCCTGGCGGCCGCGGCGCACGCCAAGGGCTGGCCCATCCCGCGCGGCGGATCCCAGGCGATTACCGATGCGCTCGCCGGCCAGGTGCGGGCCCACGGCGGGCGCCTGCACACCGGGCGGCGCATCACCAGCCTCGGGCAGCTGTCCGAGGACATCGTCCTGTTCGACACTTCCGCGGAGATGGCGGGGCGGATCGCCGGGAACCGGCTGCCGCAGAAGCTCTCCGCGGCGCTGGCCAAGACCCGCAGGTCCCCGGGCAGCTGCCTGGTCCACTACGTGCTTTCCGAACCGGTGCCCTGGAAGGACCCGGTGCTCGCGCAGGCCGGAACCGTGCACCTGGGCGGGACGGCCGCGCAGGTGGGCCGGGCGGAGCGCGAAGCCAGGCGCCGCGCGCCGGGCAAGCCGTTCATGATCGTCTCCCAGCCCTCGGTCTTCGACGGATCGCGCGCGCCGCAGGGCCGGCAGGTCCTGTGGGCCTACTGCCATGTGCCGTTGGGCTCCCCGGCGGACATGAGCGGGCGGATCCGCTCGATGATCGAGGCCGCCGCCCCGGGTTTCGGCGACCTGGTCCTCGAATCCCATGTGGTCACCGCGCAGGGGCTGGAAAAGCAGAACGCCGCGCTGGTGGGCGGCGACCTGTCCGGCGGCACCATGGACCTGCTGGGCAGCGTTCGCCGGCCGCTGGTGTCCACCGACCCCTGGTATCTGCGCAGCAAGGGCCTGTACCTGGTCTCCTCGGCGGTCCCGCCTGGCCCATCGGTCCACGGCATGGGCGGCTTCCTCGGTGCCAAGTCCATGCTGGAGCGCGAATTCGGCATTTCCCGGCGGAACGCCGTCTAGGCTTGATCCTGATGGAAGACTTCGGCTACGACCTCATTTCACTGGCCCTGCTCGCCGCGCTGTGGGCCGCCTTCATCCTGCTGTACCGCAGGGAACCGCGCCGGCTGGTGCTCGCAGCGGCGCTGCTGCCGCTGGTGCTGGCCAGCTTCTCCACGCTCTCCGAACTGCTCACCAGCTTCGTGCCTGGCTTCGGCTTCCTGGTCGCGATCTTGGTGGTGCTCACGCCGCTGATGCTGGTGGTGTTCGGCGCCGCCCTGATCTACAACGGCATCCTGATGTGGCGCCGCGAAGGCGCGCGGATCCCCAACCTGCTGTCGCTGATCGCCGGGATCCTGGTGTTCGCGCTGCCGGTGGCCGCGCTCGGGCTGGTGGTGATCTCCCAGTGGTGGAGCCTGTCCCTGGCATTCATCATGTTCTTCGCCTCCGTGTTCAGCGCCAGCGTCTTCGCCATGCTGCTGCTGTACTCGTGGGTGCACGCACGGTTCCCTGCCAAGGGCCGCGGGGCGGCGGTGGTGGTGCTCGGCGCCCGCACCATCGACGGCAAGGTCACCCCGCTGCTGCGCGGGCGGCTGGACAAGGGCATCGAGCTCTACGGCACGCAGGAAAACCCGAAGCCGCTGATGGTGCCCACCGGCGGGCAGGGCCGCGACGAGGTCGAGCCCGAAGGCGTGAGCATGGCCCGCTACCTGGCCGAGCAGGGCATCCCGCAGGAGCAGATCCTCATCGAGGACCGGGCCAAGGACACCATTGAGAACCTGAAGTTCTCCGACCAGCTGGTGCGCGCCCAGCGCACCGACGGCCGCCTGTGGCTGGTGACCAGCGACTACCATGCGCTGCGCGCCGGGCTGGCCTCGCGGCAGCTGGGGCTGGATGCCCGCGCCTTCGGCGGCAAGACCGCCGCCTACTACCGTCCCAGCGCGTTCCTGCGCGAATGCGTGGCGATCGTGCGTGACAACCTGAAATTCATGATCGTGCTGGCCCTGCCCTTCGCGGTGATGGTGGTCGGCGCGCTGTTCGTGGCTACCGCCGTCGCCTAGCAGCCGCACCCCCAGAACCCGCGGCCGCGCCGTTGCATGCACCTTCGGGTGCATATGACTGCGCTGCCGCCGCTCGTTGATCCACCTTTCGAGGGAGGTGCAAGATCAGCATTCCGGGCGGTTCGCCCAACCGGATGATTTTCTATGCTGGAGATATGATCCAGGTACAGGAATTGACCAAGAAATACGGTGCAAAAACCGTGGTCGACAATGCGTCGTTCACGGTTCAACCGGGGATCGTCACCGGTTTCCTCGGCCCCAACGGCGCAGGCAAATCAACCACCATGCGCATGATCGTTGGACTGGCAAACCCCACGGGCGGGCAGGTGCTCGTGAACGGGAAGAATTTCAAGTCCTCCACCCACCCGTTGACCGAGGTCGGCACCCTGCTGGAGGCCAAATCGGTCCACAAGTCGCTGACCCCGCGCTCGCACCTGCGCGCCATGGCCGCCACCGCCGGCCTGCCCGCGTCCCGGGTGGACGAGGTGCTGGAGCTGACCGGCCTGGCGCCGGTGCAGCGCAAGAAGGTCGGCGGCTTCTCGCTGGGCATGGGGCAGCGGCTGGGCATCGCCACCGCCCTGCTGGGCGACCCGCAGGTGCTGATCCTCGACGAACCGGTCAACGGGCTGGACCCCGAAGGCGTGGCCTGGGTCCGCAACCTGGCCCGCCAGCAGGCGGCCGCCGGGAAAACCGTGTTCATTTCCTCGCACCTGATGAGCGAGATGGCGCAGACCGCCGACCACCTGATTGTGATCGGCCGCGGCCGCATCATGGCCGACGCCCCGATCAGCGAATTCATCGACAACGGATTGGCCCAGACGGTGGTCCGCGCCCGCGACATCGAGGTGCTGATGAACTCCCTGGCGGCCGAGGGAGTGCAGCTGCGGCGGCTTGACGCCGCCACGCTGGAGGTCACCGGACCTCAGTCCGAGGAGATTGGCCGCCGCGCGCTGGAGGCCGGGATCGTGCTCAGCGAACTGCGTCCGCTGCAGCGCACCCTGGAGGACGCGTACATGGAACTGACCCGCGACGCCATCGAGTACCGCTCGCAGGTGTCCACCGACAACGAGGCTGGGAAGTAGGAAACCATGAGCACCGAACTAGCATCCCGCGCGGCGGCGCGGGGATACGGCAGGGTCACCCTGGGCGGCGTGCTGCGCAGCGAAATGATCCGCTTTTTCTCGTTGAACTCCACCCGCATCCTGGTCCTGGTCTCGATCGCCGTGTACATCGGCATCGCCGCGATCGGCGTGTGGGGCGTGGGATCGTTCATGAGCAGCAGCCCGGAGCTCGGGCAGATCCCGGGCACCGAAAGCATGGGCACCGCTGACTTCGCCGTGGAAACGATGGCCTCCGGCCTGATGTTCTCCCAACTGATCCTCGGCGTGCTGGGTGTGCTGCTGTTCAGCGGCGAATTCACCACCGGCTCGGCCGTGAGCACCTTCCTGGCCAGCCCGCAGCGCCTGCGGGTGCTGACCGCCAAGATCATCCTGATCACCGCGCTGACCGCGGTGGTGCAGCTGGTGTCCACGCTGGCCGCCTACCTGGTCTGCCGGCCGCTGGCCGAGAACTACTCGATGACCCTGGACCTGGGCAGCGAGGCCTTCCAGCGGGTGCTCTGGTACGGGGCGCTCGCCGTGGTGATGGCCTCCCTGATCGGCCTGGCTCTGGGCCTGCTGCTGCGCAACTCCGCCGGCGGCATCACCAGCCTGGTCGCGCTGTTCTTCGTGCTGCCGATGATCGCGCAGATCCTGATGGCAGTCACCGACTGGTTCAAGGACTACGCCCGGTTCATGCCGGACCAGCTGGGGCTGTCGCTGGCCCTGCCGCTGAGCTACCCGAGCACGCTGGAAACCTGGCAGCAGCTGGTCGGGGTGGCCGGATGGATCGTGCTCCCGCTGCTGCTGGCGGGAATCCTGCTCAAGAGCCGCGACGTCAAGTAGGAATTGGAAAACTAGACTGGAAACCATGAGCAACCTTTCGCAGCAGGAGTCGCTAGCCTCCTTCGACGAACTGGCCGCCAAGCGGATGGGCCGGGTACGCAGGTACCTGAGGACCCATCCGCGTTTGGTGTCCATCGGCGTCGTGGTCTTCTACCTGCTCGGAACCCTGCCCGGGGTGCTGCTGATGGCGGACATGGAGGCCAGCAACGAGCTGGCGCTGCTGCTGGTCACGCTGGCCACCGCCGGCACGCTGCTGTTCCGCCGCCGGGCGCCGATGACGGTGCTGTGCATCGTGTTCGCCCTGGAATGCATCTCGATCCTGGACGTCGGCTCGGTCTACGGGACCGAGGGCCTGGGCATGATGCTCGCCCTGTACATGGTGGCCACCAGCTACTCGGCCCGGCGCTCGATTCCGCTGGCCATCCTGGCCGGCAGCTTCCAGATGGTCCTCATGGTGCTGGTCGGCTTCCCCGACATGAGCGGCATGGAGCTCGACACCTCGGACGGGATCAGCGAATCCACGCTGGCCGTGATCATCATCGGGGTCTTCGCGGCGTTCCTCATCGGCTTCTACGTCACCGCCGCCGCCATCGGCGTGTACATCCGCAACGCCCGCATCCACGAGGCGGAGCTGAACCACTGGGCTTCGCAGGTCTCCCGGCTGGCGCAGGTGCAGGAACGCAACCGCATCGCCCGCGAGATGCACGACGTGGTGGCGCACTCGCTATCGGTGATGATCGCGCTGGCCGAAGGCGCCCGCGTGGTGGGCCGCCGGGACCAGGACCGCGCCGAGGAGGTGCTCGCGGAGCTGTCCGGCACCGGACGCGCCGCGCTGGCGGACATGCGGCGCATGCTCGGCGTGCTGCGCGAAGGGGAGGGCGGGGAGCTGGCGCCGCAGCCCACCGGCGGCAGCATGGAGAACCTGCTCGAAGGCTTCCGCGCCGCCGGGCTGCCGCTGACCTACACCTACGTGGGGGAGCCGCTGCCGGAGGACAAGGCGTTCGCGCTGACCATCTTCCGCATCGTCCAGGAGTCGCTGACCAACTCGCTGCGCTATGCGCGCAACGTCACCGACGTCCAGGTCCGCTTGGAACGCGGCAGGCACCAGGTGCGGCTGGAGATCATGGACAACGGGGACGCCACCCGGGTGCCCAGCGTGGGCAGCGGCCGCGGGCTGCGCGGCATGCGCGAGCGCGCCGAGCTGTTCGACGGCACGGTGGACGCCGGCCCCGTGGCCAGCGGTGGATGGATTGTCAAGGCGATGTTGCAGCTGCCCGAGTGCAGCGCGAAGAATGGTAACCAGAAGGCATCAAAGGGGTAGGACATGGACGAAAACATCAAGGTACTGCTGGTCGACGACCAACCCCTGCTGCGGATGGGCTTCCGCCTGATCCTCGAAGGCGAGGCGGACATCCAGATCGCCGGCGAGGCGGCCGACGGGCTGGAAGCGCTGACCCAGACCGCGGCCCTGCACCCGGACGTGGTGCTCATGGACGTGCGCATGCCCAACATGGACGGCATCGAAGCCACCGAACGCATCGCCAAGGCGCACCCGGAAACCAAGATCATCATCCTGACGACCTTCGACCTGGACGAATACGCGTTCTCCGGGCTGCAGGCCGGCGCCAGCGCCTTCCTGCTCAAGGACGTCGCCCCGGAGGAGCTGGTCTCCGCGGTCCGCCTGGTGGCCTCCGGCGACGCCGTGGTGGCGCCGCGCGTGACCGCCAGGCTGCTTGAGACCTATGTGCGCAACGCGGGGCAGGCCCCGGCGAGCACCGCCGCCCCGCAGCGCGACCCGCTGCTGGACGACCTGACCCCGCGTGAGCAGGAGGTGCTGCGCGCGCTCGCCGAAGGCCTGTCCAACGCGGAGATCGCCCATCGCTTCTTCCTCTCGGAAGCGACGGTGAAGACCCACGTGCGGCGCATCCTGACCAAGCTGCACCTGCGCGACCGGGTGCAGGCAGTGGTCTACGCCTACGAGACCGGGCTGGTCATTCCCTCGCAGGGACTGGACTTCTAGCTACCGGCCCTTGCGCTCGGCCCGGCGCTTCTTGCGTTCGGAGGCGCGCAGCTGGATGACGCGTGCCGCGCCGATGGCCGCGACCACCAGCGCGCCGCCCAGCGCCGCGATGAACAGGGCCAGGCCCAGGCTGATCTCGCCGCGCAGCCCGAAGTACAGCACGGTGACAGGGTTCTGGTTCTGCGCGATGAAAACAATCAGCAGGATCAGCAGCAGCACGCTGATGACGGTCGCCGTCCACAACCGGGCGAGCCTGGTCGAGTGGGCGCGGTCCTCGGAGTCCTCCACGGGCAGCGGCCGCAGCCCCTCGGGATCCGGCTCCGCCGGAACATAGGGTTCGGTCTCAACGGATGCCGGGCTGGAATCCAGCGTGGTGCCCAGCCCATCAGCCTGCTCAGGGTCTACTCCGGCCTTGGTCTCCGACTGCGGCTCGAGGGAATCACGGTGCTCCGGGAAATCTTCGGGCGTGCGGTTGGTCTTTGGCATGATGTACTCGCTTTCTTGGTCGGCGTAGGCCTGATCACAGCATTTACGCCGTCCGCGATCCGCGTCAAGTCCGGTCGCGCAATTCGCGGGCATTTCCCCGCCTGGGTCGCCCGCGCACTTCGCCGGACCCAATCCGCGGCGCAGACTACTAAGGTGGAGACAACCCGGCAGATCCCGCCGGCAGCAGCACTTGATGACAATCGATCGCGAAAGAAGTGAGCATCCAGTCATGGCACAAGCCGCGGCAATGGCACACATTGCAGATTTGGCCGAATACGTAGCGACGTCCCCGTCGAGTTACCACGCCGCCGCGAGCGCGGCGAAGCGGCTGGATGCCGCCGGGTTCACGGCGCTGGACGAAGCCGAGGCATGGACCCTCGGGGCCGGCGCCTACTATGTGGTGCGCGACGGCGCGGTCATCGCCTGGGTGCAGCCCGAGGGGGCCGCTGCCACCACTGGCTTCCACATCCTCGGCGCACACACCGACTCGCCCGGCTTCAAGCTGAAGCCGAAGCCGACCACCGGATCCAACGGGTGGTGGCAGGCCGGGGTGGAGGTCTACGGCGGACCGCTGCTGAACTCGTGGCTGGACCGCGAGCTGGTGCTCGCCGGCCGTCTGGTGCTGCGCGACGGATCGGTGCACCTGGCGCAGACCGAGCCGCTGCTGCGTATCCCGCAGCTGGCCATCCACTTGGACCGACAGGTCAACGACGGACTGACCCTGGACCGCCAGACCCACACCAACCCGATTTTCGGTGCCGGAGACCTGGCTGACGCTGACATCCTGGCAGTGCTGGCCGCCTCGGCCGGCGTGGATCCGGCGCAGATCGCCGGCTACGACGTGCTGACCGCTCCGGCGCAGCGCGGCGAGGTGTTCGGCGAAGGCAAGAACTTCTTCGCCTCCTCGCGCCTGGACAACCTGTCCTCGGTGCACGCCGGCCTGATCGCGCTGACCGACTACGCGCGCAAGCCAGAGGGCCGGCGCATCGCCATGCTGGCGGCCTTCGACCACGAGGAACTGGGTTCCGAGTCGCGTTCGGGCGCCAGCGGCCCCTTCTTGGAGGAACTGCTGCAGCGCATCCAGGCCTCGTTCGGCGCCACGGTGGAAGACACCGCCCGCGCGCTGGCCAACTCCGTGTGCCTGTCGGCCGACGCCGGCCACGCCGTGCACCCGAATTACGCCGAGCGCCACGACCCGGCGAACCGCCCGCAGGTCAATGCGGGCCCGCTGCTGAAGATCAACGCCAACCAGCGGTATGCCACCGATGCCGTGGGCGCCGCCGCGTTTGCCGGCTGGTGCGCCGCCGCCGGGGTGCCGTACCAGGAATTCGTCTCCAACAACCGGGTTCCCTGCGGATCGACCATCGGCCCGCTGACCGCGACCCGTATCGGCATCCGCACCGTGGACGTGGGCGTGGCGCTGCTGTCCATGCACTCGGCCCGCGAGATGTGCGGCGCCGACGACCCGTGGTACCTGTCCAAGGTGGCCCGCGTCTTCTTCGGCGAGTAGTTGACCCAAGGCCGCGGCCGGAATCTCAGAGGGAGGACGTCCGGTCGCGGCCTTCGAATGTATCGCATATGCAGTATCAGGTATATGCAATTCGCGCGAAGTTCCACCGTTCCGAGCAGCTTTCCTGAAAACGTAGCCACGGGTCTCATGAAGCCGGAAATGCGCGATGACGTGACATTGTCGGGTAGCTGTCGGCAGAAAGTCGTGGTGCTGTCGTGTCCTCAATGGCTAGTGTGATCTGCATGAACGAATCACGCATATCGGAAATACGCCGCACCATGGGGTAGACGCAGGAACGATTCTCCACGAAAGCGGGGTCACCGTCAGAACAGTCCAATGTCTGGAAGCCGGCCAGGACGCCAGCATGGACACGCTGTCGAAAACCGCCGCCGCTCTGCAAGTGCCGGTGGGAGACTTGTTTGCCAGCGTGGAAACGCCGCAGTTCCAAGCCTCGGTCGATGGGCTGGAATACCGAGTTGCTGAGCAGCGCGACTCCTACACCAAGGGCGTGGAGCTGATCTCCCGGGGTCTGGGGATTGCGGTCCTCTTTGCTACTCCCATCCTCGCCCTGACCATGCATTGGGGATGGCACGTATGGCTGGTGCTCCCGGTGTACTGGGGTGCCGGGCGGCTGGCCTTGGAAGCGGCCTTCCGCCTCAAACTGGATCCCCTTCCGCCTCAGACTGGATCCGAAGCTGGATGAACGGTGCCGCTGTCCAAGGCGGACCGCACATTCCTGGGCTGAATCGCGTTCGATGGCCCGGGGACGGCAAGCCGCAAATGGCATAATCGCTGGCATGACGATCTTCGAATCTGACGTGCTGGTCATCCAGCAGACCAAGAACCTCATGAAGAACGATTTCGCCATCTTGAACGGCGAGGGCGTGCAGGTCGCCCATGTAGAGACCGGCGGAAGCGCGCTGGGCCGCATGTTCGCCGGGTCCCGGCAGCTGACGGTGTTCGATGGACCGGACAACCCGGTACTCCAGGTGAAGGACACCATGAGCGTGGGGCGCGACCGCATGGAGATCATGGACGGCCAGGGCAACCAGATCGCGACCCTCGTCAAGCGGATCACCTTCTTCAAGACCAAGGTCACCGTGGATTTCCAAGGCGAAGAGATCGACCTGGACGGAAATCTCTGGGATTTCGAATTCCAGATCAGCGTCCGCGGCCAGGTCATCGCCACCGTTTCGCGCAGCTGGTCGGGCCTGGGCAACGCGCTGATCGGCAAGTCCACCTACGCGGTGCGGCTCGCACCGAACCTCAGCCCGGGGCACCGCCTGATGACCGTCGGCGCGGTGCTGGCCTTGGACCTGATCCGGGAGAAGCAGTCCCGCGGTTAGGCGATGCTCCTGGAGACCAGCGAATCTACGATGTACTCGGCGATGGCCAGGGAGCTGGTGGCGCCGGGAGACGGCGCATTGCGGATATGCGTGGCATGATCGCGGTAGTCGATGGCGAAGTCGTCCAGCAGCTTGCCGTCGGCGTCCATGGCCTGCGCCCGGATGCCGCGGGTGAGGCGGGTCGCCTTGGCTCCCTCCAGCGACGGAACGTACTTCGCAGCTTCCCTGAGGAAAAACTGTTCCGAGACCACGGTGCGGATCTCGCGGACAGCCGTGGGCAAGTTCCGCGACGCGAACTTCCAGAAACCAGGGTTGGCCATGACCTCCCCGAGATCCTTGAAATCCAGTCCCAGGCCGTGGTACTTCTCCCGCGACAGGGAGAGGAAGGCATTGGGTCCGACCATCATCTGGCCATCCACGCGCTTGGTCAGGTGGACGCCGAGGAAAGGGTATTTCGGATCCGGGACCGGATAGACGAGCCCGTTGAGGATGGTGCGGTAGCTTTCCTCCAACTGGAAATACTGGCCGAAAAACGGCACAACACTGGGCTGGGCGTTGGCCCCGGAACCGCGGGCCAGCCGGTCGGACTGGGATCCTGCGCACACGATGACGTGGTCTGCAAGGAACTGCCCGGTGCTGGTATGAAGGCGCACCCCGGTGGCTAGTTCCTCGATACGCTCGACGGCGCAGCCGAAACGCACTTCTCCGCCTGCCAGCCGCACTTCGTCGAGCAGGGCTTCGGTCACCGCGGCATAGCTGATGATCGCCGTACCTGGGGAGTGCAGGGCCATCCGTCCCACCGCGTTGGGTTCGATGTCTTTGATGCCATCCGGACCGAGCATCCCCACCCCGGGAACACCGTTGGCTTGCGCCCGTTCGAAGATGTTCTTCAGCCGCTGTTCCTCGTCGGCTTCCAGCGCCACCACCAATTTGCCGCATTGCTCATAGGGAAGAGACCTGGCCTGGGCAAGGTCTTGGAGCAGTTCAACGCCGCGTCGGCACAGCTTGGCCTTGAGGCCTCCCGGCTCGTAGTAGAGCCCGGCGTGGACTACCCCGGAGTTGTGCCCCGTCTGGTGCCCGGTTGCCGCCTGTTCCTTCTCCACGACGGTGACGCTCGATCCGGGATATCTGGCCAGCAGCTCCCGGGCCACCGCGGCGCCGATGATCCCGGCACCTACCACTGCAAACGACTTGGCTTGGGGCATTGCGGGTCCTAACGTCGGGCAGCGCGGAAGATCACGGGAACATCTGGAAACGCTACCGATGAACGGCTTGCGAAACAATTGAATTACGCCAGCCTTTTCAGTCATTTCAGACGCGCAGTTTCTGCGCCCGTTGATTGGCGCTCACCGGATGTTTACCCGGGGCTGATTCGATCAAGCACTATGAGTTCGTTTGCCGCCCCGATCAGAAACTTCCGGCCCGAAATCCAGGCGTTGCGCGCACTGGCGGTCCTGCTGGTGGTGGTCTACCATCTGGAACCGCGGATCCTGCCCGGCGGGTATATCGGGGTGGATATTTTCCTTGTCATCTCCGGGTTCCTCATCACTTCCCATCTGCTCCGCGAAGCCGACCGCACCGGCCGCATCGACCTGCTGTCCTTTTACGCCGGGCGGGTGCGGCGAATCCTGCCTGCGGCGCTGCTGGTGATCGTGGTGGTCGTGGCGGGAACGCTGCTGCTCCTGCCCAGCACCTTGTGGGAATCGCTCGGCATCCAGGCCGTAGCCTCCGCCCTGTCGGTGCAGAACTGGGTGCTGGCCGCGTCGTCGGTGGACTATCTCGCAGCCGAGGAAGCCCCGAGCGCGCTGCAGCACTTCTGGTCTCTGGGTGTGGAGGAGCAGTTCTATCTTTTCTGGCCGCTGCTGGTGGTGGCCGCCTTTGCCGGACCGCTTCGCCGCTGGAGAACCAGCGCCTTGTGGATCGGTTTCTCGGCCACCGCGCTGGCTTCGCTGGCCTATTCGGCCTATTTGGGTTTCTCAGGTGATCCCAGCGGATATTTTGTCACCACCACCCGGGTCTGGGAACTGGCGGCTGGCGGTCTGCTGGCCCTGGTTGCCGCACAGCGGGCGCAAACCGGACGGCGGATTCTGGAAGGAATTCCCGCCGTGCTGCGCAATGTCCTGGTGCTTTTTGCGCTGGCCGCGCTGGCCGGCGCGGCATTCACATACAGCGGGGATATCGTTTTCCCCGGTGTTGCCGCCCTGGTCCCGGTCCTCTCCACGGTGCTGATCATCGCCGCGGAGCGCACCGAAGGACTGCTGTCGCTGCACCCGGTGGTGGACAGCGGACCGATCCAGTGGGTCGGCGCAGTGTCCTATTCCCTGTACCTGTGGCACTGGCCGTTGATCGTCTTTGCCGCGCAGCTTACCGGCGGTGATCCCGGCCCGCTGGAATCCGTGGGCCTGCTTGCCCTGTCGCTGCTTTTGGCGCAGCTCAGCTTCCGCTATGTCGAGAATCCGGTGCGCCGCTGGCCGACCTTGTCGCGCGGAGCCGGCCGCACCGTGCTGGCCGGGGCAGCTGCCGTAGGTCTTGTCGCGACGCTGGGATTCGTCCCGCAGCAGGCGCAGTCCGCCCTCGCTGAGAAGCAGAACAAGCAGGCGGCCGAACTGACCAGCAACCCGCCTCCCGGTTTCGGCGCCGCCTCGCTGGCGCAGGGCATGCCGGCCTATCTGGGCGAGAACCGTCAGATTGTTCCCACGCTCAGCGAAGCCAGCGGTGATTTTCCGCAGCTCGGGGACTGCGTGCAAAAACCCCAGTCCACGCAGGCCAAGGAATGCGAATTCGGCAACCCGTCAGCAAAGACCACCATTGCGCTGGTCGGCGATTCGCACGCCACGCACTGGTACCAGGCCGTGCAGGCGCTGGCTGATGCCAACGACTGGAAGCTGGTTACCTATCTGAAGGACTCCTGCCCGTTCTCCAAGGCGCAGCGCACAGCGGAAGCCGACGGGTCGATTTCCTGCAGCGAGGCGAACAGGGAAACCGCGCGGCGTTTGGCCGAGCGCGGCGACATCGACGTGGTGCTGACTGCCAATTGGGCCGAACCGTCCTACACTTCGGACGCTGCACGGGGATTTGCCGAGGCCTGGTCGGAGCTCGAAGATGCGGGGATTGACGTCATCTCGCTGGTGGACACACCCCGTCCGGCGCTCAAAGGCTACGCCAGGGACTGCCTGGCCGAGAATCCCGAGAATCCCCAACGGTGCGTCACCCCGCGGGACAAGGCCCTGCCGCCGGGGGATGTCACCGGAGAAGCAGGGAAGCTGGAGCCGCGTGTGCAGGTCCTGGATCTCACCGATCAATTCTGCACCGAGGAAACCTGCCCGTCGCTCGTGGGCAACGTTCTGGTGTACCGGGACAAGCACCATGTCTCAGACACCTACATGCGCACCCTTGCCCCGGACTTCATCAACCGGATCCAACCGCTGATCGACCGCGACCTGGAGGGCTAATACAGGTACGGGTCGCGAGCGCGGAGCGCATTTCATGATCTGCGACACCTTGACTACTACAAGGCGGGCACCCTCGGGTAAGCTTGGAAGGTCTGTGCTACCGCACGCCCGAAACTTGGGTGTGTCCGGCTCAGGCAACGCAAGAACCTCCTGTTGCGGAAAGGCCGCGACCGTTTAGCCCAAAGGAGGTGGGTTCACATGCGTGCTTATGAACTTATGGTCCTCATCGATCCAGAGGTCGATGACCGCACCGTAGAGCCAACCATCGAGAAGTACCTCGAGGTTGTTCGCTCCCACGGTGGCACCATCGACAAGGTTGATGTCTGGGGTCGTCGCAAGATGGCTTACGAGATCAAGAAGAAGGCAGAAGCCACCTACATCGTGGTGAACTACACCGCAGATCCAGCTACTTCGGCTGAGCTTGAGCGTCAGCTCAAGATCAACGAACTGATCCTGCGCCACAAGGTCACCCGTCCGGAAGAGGCTCGCGTTTAATTACGCAAGTACTTCCGTCGTAGGACAAACGTTCAAACTTTTCTAAGGAGAGTCAATGGCAGGCGAGACTGTTATTACCGTTATCGGAAACCTGACCGCCGATCCGGAGCTGCGTTTCACGCCGTCCGGCTCAGCCGTAGCGAACTTCACGATCGCTTCGACTCCTCGCACCTTTGACCGCCAGACCAATGAATGGAAGGACGGGGAAGCCCTGTTCTTGCGTGCATCGGTATGGCGCGAGGCTGCAGAGAACGTTGCAGAAACGCTGACCAAGGGCATGCGCGTCATCGCCCAGGGTCGTTTGCGCTCGCGTTCTTACGACACCAAGGAAGGCGAACGTCGCACCGTTATGGAGCTCGAGGTCGATGAAATCGGCCCGTCGCTCCGCTTTGCGTCCGCCAAGGTAACCCGCACCCAGCGCTCCGGCGGTGGCGGCGGCGGATTTGGCGGTGGAGGCTTCTCCAACGCACCACAGCAAAATGCACCACAGCAGCCGCAGCAACAGCAGCCGCAGCAGGGTGGTGGCTGGAACGCTCCAGCCAACGACCCGTGGAGCACTGGCGGAAACAACGGTGGCGGCTGGGGCAACCCGGGCAACGACGAACCGCCTTTCTAACCACTATTTATTCACCATCCCGCAGAATAATCTGCGGGCTCCCAAACTAAAGGAGCTCCACGATGGCTAAGGCTGAAATCCGTAAGCCCAAACCAAAGTCCAACCCCTTGAAGGCCGCTGACATCACCGTCATCGACTACAAGGACACCGCATTGCTGCGCAAGTTCATCTCCGATCGCGGTAAGATCCGCGCTCGTCGTGTGACCGGCGTTTCCGTGCAGGAACAGCGCAAGATCGCACAGGCAATCAAGAACGCACGCGAAGTTGCCCTGCTGCCTTACTCCGGCGCTGGCCGAGGCTAAGGAAGAAGGGATAGCAAAATGGCAAAGATCATTCTGACTCACGAAGTATCCGGTCTCGGTGCTGCTGGCGATATTGTCGAGGTAAAGAACGGCTACGCCCGTAACTACCTGCTGCCACGCGGTTTCGCAATCGTTTGGACCCAGGGTGGTGAGAAGCAGGTTGATTCCATCAAGGCTGCTCGCGCTGCTCGCGCCGTTGCAAACCTTGAGGAAGCTCAGGCTCTTGCAGCATCGCTGAAGTCCCAGCCGGTCAAGGTTACCGTCAAGGCTGGCGCCAACGGCCGCCTGTTCGGCACCGTGAAGACCGCAGACATTGCTGCTGCTGTTGCAAACGCTGGTCTGGGCAAGATCGACAAGCGCAACATTGAGGTCAGCGACCACATCAAGTCGACTGGCAACTACACCGCAACCGTTCGCGTTCACGAGGACGTTGTTGCAAACCTGCGCCTGCAGGTTGTTGCTGCTGCAAAGAAGTAAGTCCTCCAGACCTGCTTCCTGTCCGACGGGTGGCGCACTCTCCGCGAGGGGAGCGCGCCACCCGTTGGCGTTTAATCAAAGCACTCCGAAAGAACGGCAGGGGCTCCCTCTCGTTAAGATATGGGTGTGGAACAACAGGATGAAAACAGCGCATTGTCGCGTGAACGGTGGGAACTGGATTCCTGCCCGGTGGATATCATTGCCATCGGATCCCAAGTGGTTTACGGCACGGTCGGCCTGAGCGCCTCGGTGCCGGTGTTGACGGAGCGCGGCCTGAAGGTCGCGGCGCTGCCCACCGCCATGCTCAGCAACCTGCCGCACTACCCGCAGGTGCACGCCGCCGACCTGTCGGGCCCATGGGTTGCGGACGCGCTGCATGACCTCACCGCGCTCGGCATCGCAGATGAGGTCTCCACCGTCTACACCGGGTACTTCGCCGGCCCGGCCCAGGTGGTCGCCGTAGCCAGCTGGCTTCGCATGCTGCTCGAACGCCGCCCGCAGCTGCGCGTCGTCGTCGATCCCACGCTTGGGGATTACGACGTGGGCGTCTACACCGATCCCGAGGTCGCCGCTGCCCTGCGCAAGGAGCTGCTCCCGCTGGCTACCGGGATCGTTCCCAACCTCTTTGAACTGCAGCACCTGCTTGAAAGCCCCCCGGCGCGCGAGCAACCCGTCGACCAGATCATCAAGGACGCGCGCCGTCTGCTGTCCGGACGCTGCCAATGGGTGGTTGCCAGCGGCTTGGAGGGGCAGGACAGGCAGCACGGCGAGGATCTCGTCGTGACAGCAGATGAGGTCGCCGCCATCGGCTACGAGCGCCTGGACGTGCGTGTCAAGGGAACCGGGGACGTCATGGCCGCCTCGATCGTGGCAGGGCTGCACCAAGGTCTGGGCATCGCCGACGCCGTGGAACAAGCCGGATCCGCAGTACGCCGACGGCTTGAAGCGCGCCGAATCGGCCGCATTTAGAAGCACGACGGACATCACGGATCATCCTGCCCAGCTGCCGAAGCTAGCAACCGTTGGTTCCTCCCGTGGCCTTGTTGATAGTTCGCGTGCATCGAGAAAGCCGAATCTCTTGTGTACCGTTATCCCCGAATGATCGAAAATCTGGCTAAGGAATCCCAGAAGAGGCGTGCCAGATTTCCCAAGGATTGCGACGGATATACCTAGCTGGCGCAGCTTCGCGAAGTGGCAGGTTTGAGCACCAAGGATCTCGTCGGAAGCCTTAAGGCCAGCGCCGACCGGGTCAAGAAACTTGAATCAGGAGATCTGGACCGCGTCCAGCTGGCAACCCTGCCTCGGCATGCGGAGGCCATCGGCTGCCGCTTGGAGTTGCGCTACGTCGCCGAAGGCACCCCACGCGGCATTCAACTAAGCGGCTGGTTCGGAGGCATCCCAGCGCTGGGACATCTCACGGAGCTGGGCGAGCCAATTGGCACCTGAACAACTAAAAAACCATTGCCTGGGCTCCGGATCGCCAATCATCCGGAGCCCAGGCAATGTGAATGCACTGGTCTTTCACGAGGAATCTAGTGTGCGGTGCTTGAGCCGCCTGTTGCGTGGCGCATTTCCATGGCCGGGGCCAAGGCCATCAAGCCCGCTGCGATGCCAACGGCACCGCAAATCCATGACACCCATGTGCTCATGGCGTAGCTGGTGAACTGTCCCATCCACGGCGAGGCAAAAAGCAGTGCACCGGAAATGGCAAGTGCCCATTCCATCGAAACGAGACGCGGCATCGCAACGCTCCACACTGCGGTGACGACCATCAGCAAACCGAAGACCATCATCAGCGTCATGGATGTTGTCGTTCCATTGAGCCAGATAGATGCGATTGCGGCATACAGACCTGCCGCGACACCGACCCAGTCTTGCCACCGAGTCCATTTCTTCATTTGAATCCGACCTCCAACATGAATTTTCAGAGGGCCCCCGACGGGAGTCACCTTAAATGTAGGAGCGACCCCATGACGGGTCAACGGCAATTCGGGGACAAAACGGTAACAGCCAGATTTCCTTAGGAATTTGGCGATTTTCGCACCAAGCGAGCGTCTCGAAGCTCCAGAACTCGGGCGTGGCGACGTTCATGGGCCCATGCCCACACCGGTTCGGCACGCAGTGTACTGCCGTGCCGAACCAGGTGAAGGGAAGCCGGTCCTAGACGACCTGCATGGTCGTCAGACAGGTGGCGTCCTCGGACCCTGCCGTGGAGATGGACTGCGTCGAGGTTTTGCCGCCGGCGGTGATCGTCAGTTCACCGGTGACTCCGCTGGGCAGCCAGAGACCGACGAAGCCGTTGTCATTGGTTGCCAGCTGCATGCCGTCCAGGACCTTCGTGCCATCGTTTGTCGTGAAATCGACGATGACGTCAGCATTCTGCAGCTCCCCGAGGCAGGTGGTGAGACTGTGGAAATGGCAGTCGTGGGTTTGGCTCTCGTAGGGAGCGACGGAAAGGTAGAATTTGTCCGCAGGCAGCTGCATGGCGGCCTGGCGACCGGCTTCGTCGCTGAGCACCAGCTGCCCGGGACGGACCGAGGCCATCAGATTGGCCGGGCGTTCGGCAACCGGCAGCTGCTCCAGCTGATCGATGATCTGCGCCGCGTCCAATCCCTGCAGGCCGAACCGTTCAAGCAGTTCGCCTGAATCTGCGGTAGATTCGGCGTCGGACTGGGATGCCGGAGCAGGTGTTGGGGCCGGTGCCTGCGAGCAGCCGCTGAGCACCATGGCAAGCATGGCCAACGGAGCGGCGAGCCGCACCGCCTGGCGGCTCCAGACGCTTGGTTTTTCGGTGGAGTTCATTGCTTCCTTCGGGCTTAGTGTGCGGAAAGCAGATCATTCATCTGCTCAATTTCTGCGGTTTGGGTGTCGACGATGCGCTGGGCCATGTCCTTGGCTTGGGCGAAACGTCCTTCTGAGAGCTCTTGTTCTGCCATCTCAACGGCGCCTTCGTGGTGGGCGATCATCTGCTCCAGATACAGCGTGGTGCCTTCCGCTGCCGTGGCCTGGCGCAGCTTCTCCAGATTCTCGTCGCTGACCATTCCGTCATCCTCGCCCATCGAATGGGGCTGGTCCGACGGGACGTTCCACTGTTCCTGCCAGGTTCGCAGAGTCTGGATTTCAGGGCCCTGAGCCTCCTTGATGTCCTGCGCCAGCTGCTGGATTTCCGGGGCCAGTCCCTGCTTTGACAGCAGGATGTCGCTCATCTCAATGGCCTGTTCATGGTGTATCACCATCATCGAAGCGAACATCTCGTCGGCCTCGTTCTGCGCGGCGTTCACGGATTCGTTCGAAGGCGGGGCGGCACTCATGTCGTGGGTTGAATGCTCCGCCGGGTCGTTTGGTTCTGGCGCGGAACAGCCTGCCAGGGCCAGCGCAGCCGCCGCCCCGAGGGCGCTGAGAGTCAGAGGGGTGGACTTCATGGAAGATCTCCTGTGTTGTTGTCGAGGGCGCGCAAAACGCGCCGGATTACCGGGAGGCGGCCAGGGAATCGGCGAAACGCTTCCGGCCGCCACCGGTCATCACGTGCGACTAATACACAGGCTGATCAGGCTCGGCGCGCGCAGCACGCTCCAGTTTGCCCGGGAACGTCGCGGCCCGGCCCGTGACGGGAAGACCCGGCGGACCAGTACGCTGCCGCGGCGCGGCAAGAGCAGGAAAAAGAGGATGAACGCGAGGACGCATCCGGCGGCGGCCGCCTGCGCGCCCTGCTCATCGCAGTCGGTGCAGGCCAGCGCGTTCGGCTGGCCGACAAGATGCTGGGTTCCCGTGGCGACGAGTCCCGATCCCGGCGCCAGGGGTCCTGCCGCGTGCCCGTGGGCGCTCTGGGCGGGAGCCGCGGCGCCAGTACCGGCCGCATGCTCGTTGTGCAGGTTCATCCCGTGCATCAAGAGCAGGCCGAGAATCAGCAGGAGGGAGAGAAGCACTGCGCGCGGCAACAGGACCAGCGCCGCAGTGAGGCGGTGCCGGGGTGCGGCGGCTCGTGCTGTAGTCATCACTACCCAACCTAGCCACCGAGCCTGTCAATGGACTTAGAACGAGGTTGAAACTGCACCGCGCACGGTGTTCGGGAGAATACTAGTCGCACGCGGTGAATTTCCGGCGACCGGTCACCGCAAACTCTGGACAGGTCAGCGCTTTGCCCCTGCTTTATTCGGCATTGGGCCTAGAAGCTGGCCCCGGACGGTCGAAAGCGACACTAGAGTAGTAGGTTGAGATACTCGTTACAGACGTGGATCACAAAGAAGTGAGAGAGGGCTATTTTGCACCAGCGTATCCACCATCGCGCCTTCACCGAACGACTGATGAGCGCAGAACAGGCTGCCACTTTCGTTAAGCCGGGCATGACCGTGGCCATGAGCGGCTTCACCGGCGCCGGCTACCCGAAAGCCGTGCCAGGCGCTTTGGCAAAGCTCATCGGCGACGAGCATGACGCCGGCCGAGACTTCAAGATCAACGTTCTGACCGGTGCCTCCACCGCTCCGGAACTGGACGGCGTACTGGCCAAGGCCGAGGGCATGAACCTCCGCCTGCCGTACATGTCCGACCCGGAGCTCCGCCGCCGTATCAACGAGGGCAACATGGAGTACATGGACATCCACCTGTCCCATGTCGCCCAGCACGCTTGGTTCGGCTTCTACGGCAGGATCGACCTGGCCATCGTCGAGGTTGTCGGCGTCACCGCCGAGGGCGACCTGATCCCTTCCTCCTCCGTGGGCAACAACAAGACCTGGCTGGAAATGGCCGACAAGGTCATCATCGAGGTCAACTCCCAGCAGTCCGCCGCCATGGATGGCATGCACGACGTCTACTACGGCACCGCCCTGCCTCCGCACCGCAAGCCGATCGACCTGACCACCGTGCGCGACCGCATCGGCCAGAAGTACCTGAACGTCGACGTGAACAAGATCGTCGCCGTCGTGGAGACCGACGCCCCGGACCGCCTGAGCCCGTTCGCCCCGGTCGACGCCACCAGCGAGAAGATCGCAGACCACCTGCTGGGCTTCCTGGACTACGAGATCCGCGCCGGCCGCCTGAGCGAGAAGCTGCTGCCACTGCAGTCAGGCGTGGGCAACATCGCCAACGCCGTGCTCGCGGGCCTGGCCCGCGGCGGTTACAAGGGGCTGACCGCCTACACCGAGGTCATCCAGGACGGCATGCTCCAGCTGATCAAGGACGGTACCATCGAGTTCGCCTCCGCCACCAGCTTCTCGCTGTCCGAGGCAGGCATCGCCGAGTTCAACAAGAACGTCGACCACTACCGCGACCGCATCCTGCTGCGCGCCCAGGAGATCTCCAACCACCCGGAGATCATCCGCCGCTTGGGCTGCATCGCCCTGAACGGCATGATCGAAGCCGACATCTACGGCAACGTGAACTCCACCAACGTGCTCGGCTCGCACGTTATGAACGGCATCGGCGGTTCGGGCGACTTCGCCCGCAACGGCTACCTGTCGGTATTCATGTCCCCGTCCACCGCCAAGGACGGCAAGATCTCGGGCATCGTCCCGTTCGCCTCCCACGTGGACCACACCGAGCACGACACCATGATCCTGATTACCGAGCAGGGCCTGGCAGACCTGCGCGGCCTGTCGCCGAAGCAGCGTGTCCAGATGATCATCGACAATTGCGCGCATCCGGACTACCGTCCGCTGCTGCAGGACTACTTCGACCGCGCCCGCAAGGAAAGCTACGGCAAGCACACGCCGCACCTGCTGGGCGAGGCATTGTCCTGGCACGAGCGCTTCCGCACCACCGGGGACATGCGCCCAGCGCAGTAGCGCCCGAGGTCATATCGGCGGCCGGCACTTCCCCTGACGGGGCGGTGCCGGCCGTCGGCGTTTGCAGGGTGGAAGCCCGCTATCCGGTCCCTGACGGCGGGAGGGAGATCAGCCGGTCGTCTTGCGGGCCCGGGTCGCCGCGCCCGTCGGTGTTGTTGGTCAGCACCAGCAGCCGCCCATCCGGCCCCGGGACCACGTCGCGCAGCCTGCCCAGCTCGTTGACCAGCAGCTCCCGCTGCTTTTCCGGGTCGTCCAGCTGCACCGCGCGCAGCCGCTGCCCGCGCAGGTTGGCCAGGTAGAGCACGGAATCGATGATCGCGATGCCGCTGGGGCTGGCCTGGTCGGTGCTCCACTGGGCGACGGGGTCGGTGAACTCCCCGGTGCCGCCGGTGCCTTCCACTTCCGGCCAGCCGTAGTTGCCGCCTGCGGTGATCTTGTTCAGCTCGTCCCAGGTGTTCTGCCCGAATTCGCTGGCGTACATGGCGCCGTCGGCGTCCCAGGCCAGCCCCTGCACGTTGCGGTGGCCGTAGCTGTACACGTAGGAATCCGGGAACGGGTTGTCCGCCGGAACGCCTCCCTCCGCGTCCATCCGCAGGATCTTGCCGCCCAAGCTGCCCAGATCCTGCGCGCTCGCCGGCCGCGCCGCATCCCCGACGCTGGCGTAGAGCATGCCGTCCGGTCCGAAGGCCAGCCGCCCGCCGTTGTGGTTGGAGGCTGAAGGCAGCCCGTCCAGCAGCGTCCTGGGCTCGGACAGCGAATAGCTTCCTACCGCCCCGGCCAGCGTGAAACGCTGGATCCGGTTGCCGTTCGGGCCGGTGGAATACGCGTAGAGCCGGTCCGGGGCCTTGACGGCCAGGCCCAGCAGCCCGCCCTCGCCGCCGAAGTCCACATCGGGCAGCCGGCCGACCTCGCGCACGGCGCCTGAATCGAGGATCTCCAGGACGCGCCCGGAGTCCCGTTCACTGACCAGTAGCGCATCCCCGGCATCCGCCACCGACCACGGAGCGTTGAGATTCGAGGCCAGCGTTTGGAAGCTTGCGCCCTGGGTGTTTTCCGCCCCGGAGGGCGAGCCGCTGGTGGGTGCATCTCTGGCGGGTACGGGGCCGGCCGGCGCCGGGTTGTTGGGAATCGAGCAGGAAGCCAGCGCCAGCGCCCCGGCCGCTAGCAGCCCCAGGGCGCGCAAGGAAAGCGTGGAACGCGTGCGGTGCGCCGGTGCGCCCTTCCTGGCCACCTGGACCTCCTCTCAGCCGCCGGGGGCGGCTAGCCGTGCCGGGTCGGGCGGTAGGTGAATTCCTGGATGCTGCCATCCAGCAGCCGGGAGTCGACAAGCTCCAGGTCGTAGTCGTCCACCCCGGCGAACACCGGCGAGGCGCCGTTGCGGCCGGTGAGCACCGGGAACACGGTGACCTGGATGAAGTCCACAAGCCCGGCGGCCAGCAGCGAGTGGTTCATCGCCAGAGAACCGTGGGAACGCAGCGGCACCGCGGATTCGGCCTTGAGCCGGGCCACCACGCACAGCGCGTCCTCGCGTTCGAGCACCGCGTCGGGCCAGTCCAACGGCTCGGACAGGGTGGTGGAGATGACCGTGGCGGGCTGCTCGTGCATGGCGATGCCCCAGGGGTCCTCGACTTCCGGGTTGTCCGCGATCTCGTTCCAGAAGCGCTCGAAGAGCCGGAAGGTGTTGGCGCCGTAGACCATGCGGCAGGCCGGGGTGTAGAGCTGCAGCCGGCGCTCGAGCAGCTCGGGGCCCTGCTTGCCCCAGTAGCCGCCCCAGTCGCCGCCGGCGCTGCCGAAGCCGTCCAGGGAGCTGAAGACGTCGAAGGTATAGGTTGCGGGCATGGCGGACCTTCCGGCCGGTAGGCTATGCGGTGCGCCAACTCTACGCCGTTGCGGTGCGCCGCGGAACCCCGCCGGGGCTTATCCGGCGGCCTCTTCCAGCGCCTGCGCGCGCAGCACGTTCTTCTGCACCTTGCCGGTGGAGGTGCGCGGCAGATCCTGCGGGAACACGATGGTGCGCGGCACCTTGTATCCGGCCAGGCGCTCACGGGCGAAACTGATCAGCCCCTCGGCATCCAGCTGCGAGCCGCTGGCGCGGATCACGTAGGCCACCGGGCGTTCACCCCACTTTTCGTCCTGCACGCCGACCACCGCCAGATCCAGCACCTCGGGGTGTGCGGCCAGCGCCTGCTCGACCTCGATGGTGGAGATGTTCTCCCCGCCGGAGATGATGATGTCCTTGGCGCGGTCGCGGACCTGGATGTAGCCGTCGGGGTGCATCACGCCCAGGTCCCCGGTGTGGAACCAGCCGCCGGCGAAGGCCTGCTCGGTGGCCTGCGGGTCGCGGTAGTAGCCGATCATCACGTTGTTGCCGCGCAGCACGATTTCTCCCATGCTTTCCCCGTCGGCGGGCACGTCGTTCATGTCCAGGTCCACCACGCGCGCGGATTCGGCGGTGATCATGCCGACGCCCTGGCGGGAGAGCCGCTCGGCGCGCTCGGCCGGCGCCAATTCGTCCCAGGCGTCCTGGTATTCGCAGATGGTGTACGGGCCGTAGACCTCGGTCAGCCCGTAGACGTGCACCACCTCGATGCCCAGCTTCTGCAGCTTGGAGATGATGGCAGGCGAGGGCGGGGCCCCGGCGGTGGTGATGCGCAGCGGCTCGGCCAGCTCGTGGGCGCGTTCGGCGTCGGCGATGATCGAGCAGACGGTCGGGGCGCCGCACAGGTGGGTGGTGCCCAGGTTCTCGATGGCGTCCCACACCGAGTCCTCGCGCACCGCGCGCAGGCACAGATGGGTGCCGCCGGCGGCGGTGACCGCCCACGGGGTGCACCAGCCGTTGCAGTGGAACATCGGCAGGGTCCACAGGTAGCGGGTGGCGGAGTTCATGCCCTGGTGCATGGCCTCGCCCAGCGAGTTCAGGTAGCTGCCGCGGTGCGAATAGAGCACGCCCTTGGGTTTGCCGGTGGTGCCGGAGGTGTAGTTCAGCGTGATCGGCGCGCGCTCGTCCTCGACGCAATAGGGCAGCTTCGCATCGCTGGCCTCCGCCAGCAGCTCGTCGAGCACCGCGTCCACCGCCACGTCGGGGCGCCGCCCGGTGAACTGGTCGTCGGTGAGCTCGATCAGCGCCTGCAGCGTGGGGTTCTCGGCGCGCAGCATCTTGGTGTTGCCCAGCAGCTCGGTGTCGGCGAAGAGCAGCTTCGCCTCGGAGTGGTCCATGATGTACTGCAGCTCGTGGGCGGACAGCCTGGTGTTCAGGGCGATCAGCACGCCCCCGGCCAACGGCACGGCATAGTGCGCCATGAGCATCTCAGGGGTGTTGGGGGCCAGCACGGCCACGCGGTCGCCGGGGGTGATGCGCTCGCGGATGACCTGGGCGAAACGATGGATCCGGGCTTCGAGTTCCGCGTAGGTGTAGCTGCGGGTACCGTGCAGGACTGCCTGCTTGGACGGGTAGACCTCGGCGGAGCGCTCCAGGAAGCGCAGCGGGGTCAGCTCGGAGTGGTTAGCGTGAGTCATGGCCATGGGGGTGACGTCCTTTGATCTCTGTACCTGTCACGTAGCACCGCCCGCGATCCTGTGAGCTGGCGCACGTCCAACAAATATCGTGGCATGAAACGCAGGTTCAATTCAAGAAACGTAGTTTCATGTCGGTAAGCGGAGGCAATGCCGCGCCGAACGCACTGCCGCGCTCTGGGCGCTATGGAAGCAATGCCGCGCCGAAAAACAAGTCTTTTCCTGCGCTTGAATGCGTGTCATCCTCTATGAATGACACCTGCCCGCCCTCCGGCCGCTCCGAGCCTTCAGGCAGCGCTTGGCGCCGGCGTGGATCCGCTGGGTTACGCCCGCCAGCTGCTGCCGCTGCACCGCAGCTGGTCCGAAGGAGCGCGCATCCAGCGCGAAGTTCGCCCGGTCATCGCGCGCTCCTGGGAGCGGGCGCAGGGCCGCGGCGGCGAATCCCGGCCGTTGCCGAGCGGCGAGCTGGCAGCGCGCCAACAGGAGAATAATGAGCTGTCGATCCTCGGCGAGCTGCTGAGCGACCGGCTGCTGCCGATGGCGGGTCAGGCGGAGAACCAGCTGGTCATCGCCGACGGCGAGGGCTACATCCTCACGGTGCTCGGACCCCGCGCGGTGCGCAGGCAGAGCGATGGGATCGGATTCGTGGCTGGCGCGCGCTGGCGTGAAGCGGATGTCGGAACCAACGGCATCGGCACCGCCATGGCCGAGCGGATTCCCGTGCAGGTTTTCGGCCCGGAGCACGCCCGCGAGGAACAGCATGCCTGGGTGTGCACCTCGGCGCCGATCGTCAGCCCGGCTACCGGAATGCTCACTGCCACCGTCACACTGGCCGGTTCATTCCGCACTGCGCACCCGCACACCCTCGCGTTGGTGTCCGCGACCGCCCGGGAAGCGGAGGGTGAGCTGCTGCGTGTGCACCAGTTGAAGCTGAACGAACTGCGCGACGCAGTGGACCAGCCGGCCGATAACTACGTGCTGGTTGACGAGCAGTACGCGGTAGCTGCCAGCCGTGGCTTCGACTGCCCGGTGCGGCTTTCGGCGATCGGCGGATTGCACGAGGGAAGCGTCTGGGTGCGCGGGCTGGGCGCCATGCACGCGGCACCGGTGCCGGGCGGATGGATGTTGCGCCCCATCGCCGAGCAAACCGTCTTGGAATTGTGTCCCAGCCCGATGCCGCGCGCGGTGATCTGGGTGGGATCAGAGCGTACCGAGGTGCCAGTGAACTCCCGGCATTGGCGGATCCTGCAGCTTCTGGCCCGCCGGGAGCAGGGGGTGGACGCGGCTGGGTTGCGCGAACTCTGGCAGGAACCGGTAACCCCGGTAACCGTGCGTGCCGAGGTCTCGCGGCTGCGGGCCAAGCTCGGCGGGATCATCGCCGCGCGCCCTTACCGGCTGACCGTTCCGGTGGTCTTCTCCGAGTGACTGGAACCGAGCCTGCGCTTGCTGACCATGAACGCGATGGGGCTGCTGATCGCTGCGAGCGCTGTCGTAGGCAATGTACTGTTCTAAAGCGTTTATCGTGAGCGGTGCCGGAGGTTTTTTTGAGTCAACGTGGGCAATTGACGTGTAGCTACGGTCCCATCGCGGTTACCGCGAACACTCGCAGAATCGTACGTGCTTTTTTGGTCCTGACCGGAGCGATCCTGTGGCAGAATGCTATGGCTGTGGCTGAAGAAAGTCGAGGTTGATCTGGCAAAGCGCTATGTGCGCACGGTAAACAGGAAGCCTCATTACTCAGCGTTCGCACAATGCGCTGCGAGGTCGCTTAGATGGCGGTAGTCCAGAGGCCAGCGGCCAATGGCGGTGAGGCTGGTCTTCTGCATCGGCCGGTCGGCTTGATGATCTTGTCGCTCCTTCTTTGAGAATTGGCAGGACGCGGACGACGCTGTGCAGGAAGTTTGGATCAAAGCGTGGAAGAACCCGCATACGCTCAAGGCTAATGGTGCCTTCAAGACGTGGATTTTCCGAATGGCAAGGAATGTTTGCTTGGATCGAGTTCGTTCTGCTCAAAATCGGGTTCACGTTGTTGATGCTGAAGAATTCTCTGGCCAGTCGGCACCGGAGCATCTTTCACCCGAATACTTGGCTGTACAACGAAGCGAGGTTGATATGGCGTGGGGTATCGTCGCTAAGCTTCCTTCGACCTTGAAGCAGGCTTTTGTTCTGGTATGCCTTGAGGGAATGACCTATGCGCAAGCAGCCGCAATCGCCAAAACGTCAGAATCCACTATTCGCGGACGGGTCGCCCGGGCGCGCAAGGCCATCATTGAGGCGGTGTCATGAAAAATCTTCCCTGCGGACGCACGATAGAGGACGTACTTCATAAGCTTGATGACGCACCAGACCTGCATGAGCTCGAATGCCGATGGTGCCATCAAGAACGACGCCGTCTCAAGGACCAAACCGCTACTGTCCTGGAGCAGCTTAGAGGCGAAGATCGCTCCGCCGACGGCGCTGACATAACTAGCACTGTCCTGGCCAAGATTTCAAAACTGCGACCTATGCAGAGGACTTGGGAAGCTGCCTCACGCGATACGGGAGAAATTGTACGTGTCCCCGCGAGCGAGATCATCAGCAGCATTAGGCAGCAGTTCTCGCGATCCCAAACTGCCCAGTTGAACTACACCGAGGTTAAGGCCACGGACACGAAAATACCTCATGTTCAGTGGCTGGTTAGATGCACCGTCAGCATACTCACCGAAGCTAACGTTCAGCAGATCGAACGGGAGATCTTAGAGCATGTTCAGAGGGGCCTTGGTGCCCAGCTACTCATTGAACGTTTACGGTTGGAGATCACGGTCGAGGATGTTCATGGAGAAATTCTCGGTTATTCGGAGATCGGAACCTGATTATTTCGATCCAAGAGTAGCCGCTGCATTAGAGATGCTTACTCCTTAACGTTGCGCCTCAGCGCCCGATAAACGGTGCTGCGGCTGACACCCAGAACTTCACCAATTTGCGCGACTGTCATGTCCTTCTGCTCATACAGCCTCTTCGCGGTGCGCAGCTTGTCGGGGGAGAGGGACGAGGGGCGGCCGCCGGTACGTCCACGGGCACGTGCCGCAGCTAAGGCGGCATTGGTGCGCTCACGGATGAGGTCTCGTTCGAACTCTTCCAGGGAAGCTAAGATGTTGAACAAGAGCCGGCCCCCTGAAGAACTGGTGTCGATATTCTCCTGCAGGGATTCGAACTCGATGCCTTGTTGCTGCAACGCGTCCATGTGGTTAATCAGGTGACGGATGGATCGGCCGAGTCGGTCTAGGCGCCACACTACGAGAGTGTCTCCGGGGCGAATTTGGTCCAGGAGCTTATCGAGCTCTGGCAGTGACACGAGGGTGCCGGAGGCAGTGTCGGTAAAGATTCGGTAGCAGCCGGCGTTAGTCAATGCATCGAGCTGAAGTTGCGCGTCTTGGTCGCCGGTGGAGACTCTGGCGTATCCGAGGAGGTGTCCCATGGCTCTTCAACTATCGAGGATCTTCAGCTCAGCTGGCAGGATGGTGCGTCAAAAACGAATTTTTTCGAGACTTTGTTAAAAGGCTGTAGCTATCCAGTGATGCGGCAACGTTGAATTGTTGCTTTTTCGATACGGATAGATCGCGCGGCGTTGGATCTACTTATGTTCTTTCGGAGCGGTTTTGATCATCAGGGCGCCGGGGAGGATTTTCGCTGTAATTCCTGTGACATTTCCGAAGCTGTCACCGTCTAACTCTATGGCCCTAGGGTTATCGAAGGTTGCTTCGAAACGGCTTCCTTGGAGGTAATCCAGGGAGTGGTGTTTCAGGGCATAGGAAAGAATCTCTTGGCTGAGAGGTAAACTCCGGATCATGCCTTGCAGAGCTAATCTTGTTGCGATCCTTCCCCAACCCAGTCGTCTTTTGGGTTTTAGGAGTGCAACGTCTAAGAAGCCGTCCGTGGGGCTTGCGTCGGGGATCAGCAAGATGTTTCCCGTCAGTGTCCCGCAGTTGCCGACGATAACGGTGTGGGCCCGGTCCCGAGCTGGTTCTTGGTGATCGATTCGATACGTAAACTGGAACAGCTTATGGGAGATCACCGAGCGTGCGATCGGTGCGCTGTAGGCGATCCATCCTAAGTATTTTTTCATATGAGTGTTGGTGTGTGCCGCCATGTCTGCGTCAAGTCCTAGACCAGCCATGACGAGAAATAGTTGGGTGCAGTGCGCGCCCTGCGGCCGTTTTAGATCGATAAGACCTACATCCAAGCATGCTGTGGTTCCTTGGAAAGCAGCGGCGATGCATGCTTCGGAGTCGTTGAGGGGTGTTTTGAGATTCCGTGCTAGTAAGTTGCCGGTGCCGCAAGGCACTAAGGCTATAGGAACTTTGGTATTGGTCAGCACATTGGCAACAGCTCGTATAGTTCCGTCGCCGCCTGCGACTATTACTACATCTGGCTGTTTGTTCAGCGCTTGTCGTGCGGCGCCGAGACCAAGATCGTCAGCATCGGTGGGATGCCAGGTTGTTGGTGCCCAATCTTGCTGTTTTTCTTGGATCCGAACGTATTTTTCCAGTTCATTGAGCTGCGCTTTTACAGGGTTGTAAATGACGGCCGCGCGGGGAGTTGTCATCGGCTGTCCTTTGGAGCGATGAGTGAGTTTTAGAATGATGGGCTTGGAGGTGGCTTCCCTTCCCAAATATCCATAACGTCTAACAGGGCCTCTAACACTTCATATATCGTGTTTCCGCGACGAAAGACGCATCGAGTTGTTGTTATCAGACATATTGCTGAACGCGTATTGGCTGTGAGTCTGCGAGGTTGGCAGGTGCGGTGGCTGCTGGAGGCTTACGCTAAAGCCCTTGTGATGAAGTTGGCGGTGTTGCTGAAGACGGGAGGCCGGGGGGGCAGTGATGAAGAAGCCAAAATGGTGGTTTTCGGTGTGGCTGAAATTTCGGCTGATCGAGGTCGCTGGCTGGATGTTAGTAGCATCAGGAGTTGCCGCAGTGGTCCTTCCTGGGCCTGGCTTGTTATTGATCGCTGGTGGCCTGGCGCTGTTAGCGATGCGTTACGAATGGGCTAAAAAACTTTTACGCCCGATCAAACGTCGCGCCTTGCATTTAGCCCGTCAAAGCGTACAAACTTGGCCTCGCATAACCTTTAGCCTCCTGCTTTCTGGTCTGCTTGTTGGGGTAGGTATTTTCTGGGGTGTTGGGCTGCCGGTGCCGGGTTGGTGGCCAGTAGATACTCACTGGTGGTTGTTTGGCGGATGGGGCACTGGGGTGACCTTACTAGCTTCTGGAACGATAGCTCTGGGAACAGTGGTTTACAGCTTTCGTCATTTCCGTCGCCATGCCCTGCCTGAGAGTCATGACGGAGCGAACTAATTTATTGCCGCATTCTCGCCAAATGGGATGACTTTTTACTTTAAGGGCCCCAATGATTGAGCTTTTTTCGCTGTGCGACGGTGGTAGAACGTAATTGCATGATACGAGCGACGGCAACAACTGCAATGACCAGCCCACCTGCGACAGCGGAGATAAACATCGTTAGGCCCAGACCGACCGAGCCGTTCCATCCGAAGTACTGCAATGGGACTGTGGCTTGGTTTTGTGCGATGAAAACGATCAGGAGCACCAAGAGTAGTAGCCCAATGACCGTTGACACCCACACCACTGCTGTTCGAGTGACGTGCGCTCGATGGGGACGGGTATCTGGTGAGACTGTTCTTTTTGACGTTGTGTCGAAGTGGTTCACCTCAGAGAGATTGGAGGCTGTGTTATGCCCCCGTGGGGGGACAGGCGCTGAAGTAGGGAGTGGTCGTCGCGGGACGTTGGATGATTTTTTCATGGCTGATTCTCGATCCGGGTGGAGGGTTTGTTATAGGGCCGGTACACGGCCCAGGGTGACAGTAGGGGTCTAGATAATCTGGTCAGTCATTGCTTTTGGACTGAACGAGATGGAACTGGCTAGGGCCTGGACGGCCTGGGCTCGGTGGGTTTCTTCGTTTGTTTCTTTTTTGATCTGGGCTTCGGTTGCGCGGCGGTGCTGTTGAAATGCTTCGCTTTGTTGGGTGAGGACACAGGCAATCGCAAAGGCCAAGCCGTCACGGAGTTCTTCGAGGGAAGTGTTGGAAATTTCTAGGCGCCGATTTGAGACCCCCAGTTCAACGTTGGTGTATCCGACGGAGGCAAGCTCTTGTTTGACGGCCGGGCTGAGGATGTTCTGAATCTCTTCAGGTTCGGGCCGGCGGTTGAATACTGCGGCCACTGTGTATTTTTCTGGTGCCTTGGCGGTTAAGAGAGTTGCTGGCAGTGAGTCCATTAGTACGTTGCCCACTGTGAGGGGGTCGTGGACTGTGGAGATAGGGGTTGGTTCGTGATTCATAGGTCATCATCTCTGATCTTTCGGTTGGCGGCATTCGAGCCGCTCAGTTGAGTGAATGTGGAATTGCTGGACCAATAGGTGTGGTGCGTGGTTTGTCTGGGTGTTTTTCGGGTCCCAGGTGTGGCTCCTGGGCGCTGTACGCGACTCTATGCCAGCCACAAAAGGTGCAAGTCCAAAGCACTTCGCGCATAGTGACTTCCAGGTCTTGACGCATTCCTTCATCGTGACCACCGTCGTTGTCCCATCTGCGTAGCTGGTTTTCGTCGTCTTGATAGCGACGCGTTTCAGTTTCCACGAGTGAATTTCTAAGGCAACGTGGGCATCTATTCGGTTTTTCCATGAGCGTCACACTGCTCCTTTCGTCTATGTTGGGTCAGCTTTTGATGCTGTTGTCTGGATGACCTGAGGTGAGTGTTGAAACGTTCCTAACGGGCAGATGTAGTCATTGCTTTGTCCGATGCCTACCCGGTTCACGTATTGATAGACGCGCCGATAGCTTTCGGTGAGTGAAACTTGTGCATACGGAACGCCAATGCGAAGGCAATGCTGTTTAACGAGAACAGCGAGCTTGCGTAGGGTAAAACGTGGGGCTGTAGGGAATAGATGATGCTCGATCTGATTGTTGAGTCCGCCCATCAAGCAGGCTAAGAGCGCATTGGATTGAATGTTCCTGCTGACGAGGACTTGTCGCAGTAGGTAGTCACCTTTTCGTGTGTCGGTGATAAGTGGCATGCCCTTATGATTCAATGCAAAGACCATGCCCAAATAGAACCCGAAGAGTCCCAGATGAATCCCGAGTATGGTGCCCGCAACTGCAGGGGAAAGGACCCAAATCATCAAAAATGCGACTACTGAATGGTTGATTGCTATAAGGGTGATCTGCAAGGCACGGTACTTGACAGTTCCTGAACGAAGCAGGTGTTTCCAGCTGGCGGCGTAAATGGAAATCCCTTCTAAGGGCATGAGGGCGAAGAGCAGCACGCCCTGATGGGTAGAAAAGAAACGGATTGGTCGCCAGCTCATGATGCCCGTGGCATGTGGTTTGGTGTGGATGACGGGGAGTTTTGCATCGGGATCTAGAGTTATATGGTTTGGGTTACGATGATGCGCTGAGTGTTTGTGTTGCCACCAGCTATAGCTGGCCCCAACAATGAGTGCAGCAGTCACTACGGCGAAAAATTCGTTATGTGCGGGGGTGCGGAAAATTTGGAAATGGGCGCCATCGTGGACAAGGAAAGCGAAGTGCACAAGAAGCAACGCGCTGCACACGGCTGTAACAGTCTGCCACCAGGAATCACCGATCAAGATGAAGGTGATAATAGTGAGGGCCAGGAGCGTGCACAGGCCAAGAGCCAGCAGAACGTACTGAAGCTGACGCGGTCGGAGTAGGTTCTGTTCCTTAGCTTGTGTGGCCAAGTCCCGTATTTGGGTAGAGGGACTGGGGACACTGGATGAAGTGTTCATTGGAGAATCCGCTGGTGAGAAGAACAACTGATCAGAAAAGGCCTCGGAGGCCTGTAAAAGCTCGTGGAGCGGTTTGACCGCCTATGGTCATTTCCGGTTCAACACTGATGCTTTGATCTGAACGTCACACCACGCGAGGTGGGTGGCACAAAAGCTATACGCCGGCGAGATCCCTCAGCTCCATGTGCTCATGGTGCTTGTATCCTATTTCTATTTTACGCCTCTTTCGCAGCGAATGTTCTGCCAAGTTGCTGGGAGTTAAGATCCCCGCGGCATACCCTGAGGAGCTGGTGCCGATAGAATAAATCACTGGTCAGATTGAATAAATATAATCCACCGGCTGTAATACGACCCCTTAAGTGATCTTTTCACGCATCATTCGAACAGCGCTAGATTCACTTTCAACTGCTGACCAGAGATATTGCTGACCCGCGAATTCCAACCTAAACAGATCAGTTCCCACGCCTATCCGTAACGAGGGATGAGAATCATCATCAGTTCTCAGATCGTTTAAGGATTCGTCTCATCGATCAATGCCGGATAAACCATCCATTTCGCGCCGGCGCGCTGCTGATGCATTTCCATAGCCTGGCTGCTGTAGCCCATGGTTTCGCCGACAATGGCCGGCGGGATCCGTTGCACGAGCTCCTGAAGTGCAGCGTTCTTGGCGCCGCGAAGGTTTATTCCTGCCTCGCGCAGTCGCTGCATCAGATGATTCGCATTGAGGTGTTCACCAGAAACGTATCCCGGATAGCACCATGAGGAATTCTGATTCGCTACGGTGTTTTGGTTCATCCTGCTAGCCAGAAATTCTTTGATTATCTCATCGAATGGGGGAGGGATCTCGATTGGCGATGCCTTGAAAGTTACTCTCAGACGGCCGTCATCCGAGTACTCGAACTGGTCTACCTTCAGCGCGGCGATCCTGGATAGAGGCTGCCCAAAAATGAGCAGAAAAATCGCTGCAGCTCGGTCACCCGCGCCGAACTCGGGGCTCTCCAATGCGTGAAGTATCAGCTCATTACGTTCTTCAGAACTGATTCGCGGATCTGTTTGGGCAACACGGTAGGGGAAATCAAGCTTGGGAATGTGCCGAGCTTGGATTGCCCACCGGACGAAAGTTCTAGCGATGCTCCGAGTCGTGGACCCTGACGCCAACCAGTCATAGATGTCTTGCCGGGTGCAACCGGCTACTGATTTTCTACGTTCCTGCAGGAACGCAAGGAAGTCGATTGCTACTGTGGTGGATTGCCGAGCACTCAGCAACGTACCTTCTTCCAGCTGCCCTTGGCTCTCTAAGGTACGCAGCCTGTTCAAGTAAACGAAGGTGGCAAATTGTTGTATCAGTTTCTGATGCGCCCGGTTTGGCACGTCGCTGAGCTTGGCCTCTAGCCACGTTTCGAATCGCTCGACCCTGCTGCCATAATCTTCGAGCGCTTCCAGACTGGTAAGGATTCTTCTCAGGTGGTTAACTTTGGCCGGTTCAGGATGCTCGATGAAGGTCCGGTGGGCTAGGTCTGCTTTCCCGGAAGCCAGGTCCCCGAGCAGCTTCCGTGTCGCAGGGTTAGTCTTCAGCCAAACGGTTGCGCTACGGGCGTTTGGCTGGGTCGTGACGGCGTCATAGAAGGGCCGCATATGCTCGGGGATCCTCCCATTGTCGTCTTGGAGGAGGGCTTGCAAATGATCTTTGAGCAGACAACGCGAGCAGAAGCCTTTGGCGCTTAGTTCGTCTTCTTCGTGGCAACGAGTGCAAACAAAATTATTCGGCATTCCCGCGCAATCTGAGCAGATCGCTTGTCCATCAGGTGCAAGGCCAGGCAGAAGATGTTCTTGGTTGCATTGTGGGCAAGTTCCGTGGATGCGTGTGGCTCGTTGGTAGCACCGTCGGCAGATATGGCCTTCTGGCCAGATGGCGTTGAATTTCACGCCTGTGCGTTCGCATCGTGCGCAGGAGCGCTCTTGGGATGTCATTCGTCAGCCAGATAGACGCGGGCCCGGCGTGGACGGGTGGAATCTTTCAGCGACGCTACAGTGCTCTCATCGGTATCGGCTTTGCGAAGCTGGGTTCTCGCGTCGACCGCTTCATAAGCGCAGAGATCTTCGACTGTGCATTCCAAGACATCGGCAACAGCAAAAAGCAGCTGTAAAGAAATGCGCTCTGGTTTCTGCCCGATCAGCCGGTAAATCTGCGAGCTCGATAAGTCGATCCCACGATCATTCAGTAGTGGCAAGATGTCGGATATCTTGTTCAGGCCGCGGGAGGCCATGATTTATGATTTCGCGCAGCCTCCACTTGTACTCCATTCGTTTGCCCATCTGGTATCACTCATTTCTCTGATGCGTTGCGTCTGTAGCCATTGATCTAAGCGCCTGCTGGACGACTTTGTTCCGATAGTCGGGGGAGACGCCAGTGTAAATGGCTGTCGTCGATCCGTATTCATGACCGGCTTGTTGTTGAATAAATAAGCCGTCGTAACCGGATTCCACCAGATGCGTGATGTAGGAGCGACGCAAGGAATGGAAGTCCAGCCCGTCAGCAAGTCCTGCTTCTTTGCGGATGCTGGAGAATGCCGCGCTTAAGGCATCTGCTGTCAGCGGTCCGCCGCGTTCAGAAGGAAACAAGTATGAACAAGACAGCGCAACGCTCATACGCGGCCTGACGTCGTTGATCCAATCGCTGAGGCAATCAACGGCCCAGTCTGTTTCGGGAACGGTCAGTACCGTGCGGCGTTTCGGGGGAGAACCGGCTTTGGCCTTGCCATGGCGGACGTAAAAAGTTCCGAAATCCTTGTATTTTTTGACGGCCGGGTTGTGCCCAAAATCCGAGAGCTCGAGCTGACGGACCTCATTTCTTCGAAGTCCCCAGGCGTAGGCGGTTTTCATTATGATTGAGGTTCTGTACCAGGGGATCCAACCTTTCCGTCCCGCCCGTCGAGCCCTGGCAACGTGATCGTCAGCACAGTCGAAAAGCGATTGCAGTTCCTCGCGGGAGTATGGACACTTCTTTGGATCGCTCATCACTTCGGAGCGGTGTCGTGCCGTATTCCATTCAAAAGCAATCTGTGCGGGATAAGAACCGAAGCGGCGGAAGCATTCTTCGGACCATCCGTAGCTGGAGTCAGTCAGGTATTCCATGAACAAGCGAACGGTGACTTGATAGGTCAGCATCGTTGACCGGCTAAGCCTACGGACGCCTCGAAGTTCCATCGAGTATTCGTCCATGTCACTGGCTTCCCAGTTCCAGGGATATTTCTCAGTGAAGCTCCGGAAGCGCTCGATATTAGAGATGCGCTGATCGATGGTGTGCGGTGAAAGATTGCCGCCTAGTTGTTGGTTGCGCCATCCATCGAGCATTTCCAACCAGATAAGTTCTTCTGGATGTAATGCTGGCAGCCCTTGCGTTAGCCTCAGCGGCACGAGCCCTGGTAGCAGATCCCTCATGACGGCTCCTACCTGTTATGCGAAACTTTCGCATAACTTGCGAATATCGTCAATGAAGTTCTTTAGAGCACTAGTCAAGGTAGGAATTCATGCATCGCTTCGAGACGGTTCATCGGTCAGCCCGCGCTGGAGTGACCCAGGGAAAGTTGCTGGATGACATAGGTCGCCCGGGTGATCAATGAATTGTCGAGGGGACCGCGAGTTCGCATGTTCTGACAATACAACAGCTATAACTTTACATAACGGAGGTTATCGGCGCAGAGAATTCGCTCAGGGGAGTGGGCCCCAGGGGTGGACCAAGAACGCCAAAAGGCGGTGTCAGTAGTGGTATTTGGCTTGAAGAATCGTTACTGCGCGGTCATCAGCGATATACACCAGTCGGTTGACGTCATCGATGCGGCGCGACCAGGCGCCAGCTAATGCATGCTTCAGCGGTTCGGGCTTTCCGATGCCTTCGAGAGGATCGTCGCGGAGCACGTCCTCGATCAGCACGTTGATTCGTTTGAGTGTTTTACGATCCTGGGTCTGCCAGCAGACGTAGTCTTCCCATCCACCGGCGGTCCAGGTCAGAAGCCTGTCGCTCACGGTTCGATGAGCCCGTGTTCTGCAGTCTGGTCATTGCGTGCCGCTTCCAAGGCTGCGAGCAGACGTACTGCGTTTTTGGGTGAGCGCAGTAGGTGGCTGGTTTCTACGAGGGAGTCGTACTCGTCTTTCGACATGAGCACTGCGGACCCACGCTTGGACATGATTTCAACCTCGGTGTGGTCCAGGTTCACTCGTTCGATAAGACCAAACAAGTCGCGTCGCGCTTCGCTGGTGGTGATTGCCATGCCGCCTCCTAGCGGTACTAGATATGGTACCACTCTAGTTATCCTCTCAGGCAACTTCAAGAATGAAACGGCAAACTCAGCAAAGCTGGAGACGCCCTGAATGAGGGACTTACGCTTTTTCTACAGTACGTAAAATTCAGGCATGGAAAGCAGCAATCTAACCCCCTTCGACGCAGTCATCCTCATGTCCTTCGGCGGACCGGAGAAAGATGAAGATGTTCTTCCGTTTCTCCAGAATGTCACTGCGGGACGCGGCATCCCGGATGAGCGACTAGTCGAAGTAGGTGAACACTATTACGGGTTCGGCGGGAAGTCCCCCATCAACGACCAGAACCACCAGCTACTAGAAGCCCTGCGTCAAGAGTTCGAACAACGTGGAATCACGACGCCAGTATTGTGGGGCAACCGCAACTGGGATCCTTACCTCACTGACACCGTGCGCGAATTCGCCGAAAGGACGGGAGGGTCGCGATTCCTTGCAATCGATACCTCCGCGTATTCTTGCTATTCCTCGTGCCGGCAGTATCGCGAAGATTTCGCCCAGACCCAAAATGTCCTGGCCCAGGAAGGTATCGAGGTATCTTTCGAGAAAATTCGCCAATACTATAACCATCCCGGCTTTGCCTACGCGGAATTGGATTGTGTGCATCGCGGACTCACTGACTTGATTCAGAAAGTCGGGGCTTTAGACCCGCAGAAGCACCGTTTGCTCTATGTCACTCATTCGATCCCTCTAGCAATGCAAGAAGCCTCGGAGCGGCAGACTGTTGGGTATCGTGAACAGCATCTGCAGCTGATCGAATGGATCAATCGAGAACTGGGAGAAAAGCAGCCGTTGAATGCTGAGCTTGTCTTCTGTTCTCGTTCTGGTTCACCCCGGACTCCGTGGTTGGAGCCTGATATCAATGATCGACTCGAGGAGCTCGCTAGCTCGGGCGTGGAGGGTGTGGTCGTTGTTCCGTTGGGATTCGTGTCTGATCATATGGAAGTGAAATACGATCTTGATACTGAGGCAGTGCAGACTGCCAAGGATCTTGGACTGGATTATGTGCGGGCAGCGACTGTTGGGGTTGATCCAGTGTTTGTGTCGGGGCTTGTCGATGCCGCTCTGGAGCGGGTGGCTCAGTATCGTGGGGATCCGGTTGATTCTCCTGCGGTGACTCCCGAAGGCCCGTTGAGCCCAGGTAGTGGATCCTGTTCGACGACTTGCTGCATGGGAAGGGATCAGAAGCCGACAACACCTAACTGGGATTCCCTAACGGCGAGTAACCGACCCTAGCAACCCGAGGGGTATCTGCGGGTACGAGGGCTGGTGAGAAGTGAAGACACTGCGGTTCTTGAATCTTGATGGCTTGGCCGGTTGCTTCATCGAAGAAAGAGCTTAACGAGTTACTTAAATAAAGAGGGGGCGAGATGGTCAATAAGCCCATCTCGCCCCTCTTCATAGAATTACTAGGTGCGTTTAGAGCGCCTGAATCTCGGTAGCCTGAGGACCCTTAGGGCCAGCTTCAAGCTTGTACTCAACGGCTTGGCCTTCTTCAAGGTTCTTGAAGCCGAAGCTCTGGATCGCACTGTAGTGTGCGAAAACGTCGTCGGATCCGTCTGAAGGAGCGATGAAGCCGAAGCCCTTTTCGGAGTTGAACCATTTAACAGTGCCAGTAGCCATGTGTATTCCTAAATCTTATGCCTGTGGTGAGACCGTGGTTAGAGCATGTATCGCCGAAGCGGCACGCAGTAAGTCTGAGGTGCATCAGATGATTTTTCATCAAGCCCGAATGGGCTTTACGACCAGAACATCGAATCCTGAGTCCGGGTATACAGAAATATCGATACAGATGCATGTGTGAGCGGTGGGATAGGTCCTATAGAAACCCGGGGCCAACCGAATGCCCTGCAAGAAGTGCAAGGACGAATATTTCAAGTGACGCGATTCGCTCTCGTGGAATTATCTTCCGAGGAGGCGCTTATTAAAAATCCAAGGGGAAAAATGCCGCTTTTGACAAGCTGAATTATATCCAAATCTAATAATACCACGTCTAGCACGGTTTCCTTTCCCCGGGCTAACGCTTAGGCGGATGCGGGAATAGGCCTGGGGATGGGCTTCAACGTTCCGTCTACTGGAAGCAGTCTGCTTATGGGAGCCGGTACCCGGAAATCATGGGGCACTTGAACGGGTCGCGGCCCGAAAGCCCGACCTTGTTCAGGTAGGAGATGACCTGGGCGTAGGACTCGCGGACGCTGGCGACGGTGTAGGGGATCCGGTGCTCGGCGCAGTAGCTGCGCACGATCCTTGAAACCCCTGCCAGATTGGCGCGCGGCATCGAGGGGAACAAGTGGTGCTCCACCTGGTAGTTCAACCCGCCGTAGACGTGCGAGAGCACGCTGTTGCCGAAGCTGGAGCGAGCCAACACGTTGCGTCCCGTGAGCACCTGGCGCGAGAAGAAGTCGATGCGGGCGTCCGCGGGCACCAGGGGCATGCCCTTGTGGTTGGGCGCGAACGAGGCGCCCATGTAGATGCCGAAGATCGCCAGCTGCACGCCGAGGAAGGCGAAGGCCATGCCCATCGGCAAGAGGAAGAAGATGGCGCCCAGGTACAGGGCAATGCGCAGGCCGATCGAGATCAGTTCGCGGCGGCGGTGCTTCACCCGCTGGCCGACGAACAGGTACTTGATCGACTGCAGATGCAGGTTCAGCCCTTCCAAGGTCAGCAGCGGGAAGAAGAGGTAGCCTTGGCGCTGGGTGATCCATTTGAGCAGGCCGCGTTGGCGTTGGGCGTCGGCGGGCTGGAATGAGATGGTGTCCCATTCGATGTCCGGGTCCTTGCCGATGGTGTTGGGGGTGGCGTGGTGTTTGTTGTGCTTGTTCATCCACCACTGGTAGCTGATGCCGACCACGATGTTGGCCAGGAAGCGGCCGAGCTTGTCGTTGGTCTTGCCGGAGGCCAGGATTTGGCGGTGTGCTGCTTCGTGGGCCAGGAAGGCGAATTGGGTGAGCAGCAGTCCCAGGGCGGCGGCCATGAGCAGTTGGAACCAGCTCTCGCCCAGCAGTACCATGCCGGTGATGGTGCCCGCCAGCAACGTGGCCAATACGATGCCGATGCCCAGGTAATGCCCGGGCCGGCGCCGGATCAGCCCGGCTTCGCCGACCAGTTTCTTGACGTGGAAAAAGCTTTGAGGATCACCGGGTTTCACGGTGGGAGCTGAAGTTATCAGCTGAGAAATGCGAGGCAAATAATGTCCTTGTTTGAAAGAGCTCGCGATGTCGTGGAGGTGTCTTACCCGACCGAGCCTGTAGTTCAAAGTCTACGCGGACCTACGCTGATCCCAGCGACAGTTCCGTAGTCTTCATTCTTCCTTGGGAAATGTACCGGACCGAAGCGGTCAGCCACTGACCGGATTACACATCCACAGAAGGTGCTATCGCTTGCTTCTCTTCTCATGCCAGCCCATGGGCGATCTTCTGTTTCTTCGGATTCTATTCAGTGTCGAGTGCGAGGGATGCTGCTATGCGAGTGAGGGCTTCCTCATCGCTGGTTTGGAGCAGCTCAGCGATCATTCCGACCATCGCTTCTCCGAGCCGTGCAAGGATAGCGACGGCTTGAGCGTTACCGCCTTCGAGCTGGGAGGCGATGATCAGGAAGGCTTCGCGGTCTTGGCGAACGAGGGAGGTAAGTAAGGCGATGCCTAATGCTGCTTCAGGGCTGTTGCCCATGAGATATTCCTGTCAGTGAAGATGAAATCGGATGATTCTTCAGTACTTGCGGCGTAAGGTCAGCAGCTACTTGAGCCTAGCAGGGTATTGAAGACTACAAATCCTCGTACCTCTCCGAGATGTACCTGTGCGTTACCTCCGCGGTGCAGCCGATTAACTACTTTCAGGTCTAGAGTTCCACAAGTGAGTGAACCAAAGAAACCACCGCCTACCGGAGACCTCTCGGGGCGTAAGTTCAGCTACCGTGGAGCCACCTACGATGTGTTGCGCTTCAATCCAAACAGGAACGCTCAAACGGTCTACTACTCACCTTTTAAGCAAGTTTCAGCAACTCTGCCTATATTGGGAGCCAACGTATGTTTGGAAGCCAAAGCGACTAAGCGGGCCCAAGGATTGGTTTATGTCCTGGCCACGGATGACACCGGTGAAATCTTCGGCATCTGGTGCTTCGCCGAAGACATCATCTATCACGAGTGAATACACGCCAGCACTGCGGCGAAGGGTGGATGTCGGAGTACAAAAGATGAAATCCCATCTGTGCGCAGATACACCCCTGACACACTGTCAGGATATGAAATATCATCGAAGTTCAGTCCGCTCGCGAAGCCTAACTAGCAGTCCCCGACTGACTGGTATCCGAAGATTTTTCTTCTCCCCGCCCATAATCGGCAGGTATGCAACTCGAGCGAACGGGCGTATGCTCAGAGTGTGCCCATCGATGGGCTCTGCACACTGTTTAGCACACGGCATGTAGGAAGTCATCGACCGCCGGTCATCAAAGGTAGCCTTTGAAGCCGAAAACAACGGAGACCCACATGTTCCAAATACCGCCCCCTGCTTGGATTACCCAAGAATTTCGTCAGCTCTTTGACATTCCAGCAACTCGGAACCACCTTGCCGCCCATGGCGGACTGGCCGATGAGCCCAAAATTTTTATACCACCGCATGAACTACTCACGGGTGTTCTAGGAATGCCACTGAAGCTCAATTCATCGCTCATTATGGCGGTGTTTGATGCAGCTACCGACAACTTCACTCTCTGGCGCGTCTCTCGCCCCCTCTCGAAGGTTCGACCGGTGCAACCTCAACCACGAGGGATTACGATCCGTGAGTTCTGTCAGAACGTACGAGAACTGCCCACTGGGCTTTTCCGCATGGCTGGGTGGAACGAGAACGCTGTGATCCGTGAAATCCCTTGGAATGTCAGAAACGATATCCGCCACACCTCTAACTACACACATATGTGGTCCTAAAGACCTCTTGCAATAGCGGCGCCCGCTGCCAGCCATGCGCGCTGCGTACTCGGGCGTAGCGCGTCGTAGCGCAGGATTCCGTCCACCATCGCTGGATCAAACGGGATCGTTACCTCATCGCGGGCTAAGGTCTGGTAGCCGTCCGCGACGCGCTTCACGTCGGCGGCGGTCGCCTTGGAATCAGCCTGGGTCACCACGGCCACGGCGTTCTGTGCCAGGGCGTGGGCCTTGTCGTTCTGCTGCGCGAGCGCTTCCAGCAGCAGCGCGCCGGCTTCGGCGTGGTCATCACGAGTGGTGGTGGCCACGACGAGCTGATCAGTGTTCTCGATCATGCGCCGCCACATCGGATCTGACTCGTCATTGCCCGAGTCAATGAAGTCCAGCCGGTAATACTTCGAGGCCACCCGGTGGATCGCGTCCACGTCGGCTGCGTCTACGCGTTGGGCGCTGGCCAGCTCCATGGGCTTGGAGCGCAGCACGTCGAACCGGTCGCGGGTCTGGTGGTGCACGAAATGGGCGAGGTCTGCCGATTGCGCCCCGGTACCTAAGAGTTTTTCTGATTCGGGCAGCAGCTCTAACAAGGTCGCTTCGTGCGGGCCTTGTTCGGTGCGCCAGCCCAGGGTGCCTCGGGTCTGGTTGTTATCCCAGGCCAGTACCCCGGCTCCGCCGTAGCGGGCGAAGATCGCACTGAGCAGCACCGTGGTGGGGGGTTTTCCCGGATCCGCCTTTGCCGTTCACGATGGCGATGGTGCGTGGCCCTGGCCAGTGCTGGCTCACTGCTTGCACATCGGCGTGTTCGGCGCGTTCGGCATCGCTGGGTGCCATGCGGATGCCGAGGCGGGTCATGGCACCGCGCCAGCCTTGGGTGGCGGGTTCTTCAACTTGTTCCTGGGTGAGGAAACTTTGGCGGGCTTCGCGCCGGATTGCCTGTGCCCCGTCTGTTCCGGGAACGGTGTGGGACTGGGATTTCTGGGCGAACGGGTTCGGCTGCGGGGCTTTGGCAGTTGCACTAGATGGGCCGGTGGGGGCCGGGGTGGCGCTCTGGCGCGCGTCGGCAGCTTGGGCGGGTTCCTTCGATGGTTTCTCCGGTTCGGATGTAGTTTCTGCGGTGGCTGGCGGCTCGGGGGCTGCGGCGGTGGCTTCTTCACGCATTGCGGGTTCTTTGATGACGGCCCTTTCCGCGTTGGCCACGTGCGTGACGGGACTAACGACACGGCGGCGGCGCGCAGCGGGCTTGTCGCTACTGGCCGGTGGGGTGGTGGTGTCTGGTTCCACGGTGCCATCGGGGTGGACTTTGACCGGCCAGGAGCCTTGGCCATCGTGCATCACTGCGCGCACAGACGTACCGCGTTCGGTGGCGTGTTTGCTGACCAGTTCCACGGTTTGTGCTCGGGCGGCAGCTTCGCTGGCTGCGGTGAACTCGTGGGTGATGCCTTGGATGCTCACGGTGGCGGTGCCGTCTTTGGTGACGGTCGCTTCAATGAGGTCTTCGGTGGTGCTCATGGTGTACTCGCTTTCTTCACACTGGGATAGCTTTGTAGGCGATGCGGCTCAGGCGGTGGGGCTGGTTAGCGGACGGAGGAAACATAGTCGCGGATCTTTTACGGTTCGGTGTCGGTGAAGGTGAAGAAGAACGTTTGCTTGCCTTCCCCGGCCCAGGATTCCCCGTCTTTGCTGACCCATTGCCACGTGGCGGTGACGGCAATGGTGTTTTGCTCGTGGTGCTCGGTCATCAGCTTCACCGTGGGTTTGCTGGTGGCGTTCTTTTCGGCAGCGGTCAGCCATTCAACGCCGGTCGCGGGCCGTTCGGGGGCAATGACTTCTTTGGCCCGTTCGGGGGTCATGAGCGGGCGGGCGCGCAGCTCGGCGGCGGTGCGGTTGAAATCCTTGGTCGGGTTCCAGGTGGTCATGATCGTGGCCGCTTGCTTGGCCAGATCGACCTTGGCCGGATCTTCGGTCGCCGGCGACTGCCCAGTGTTGCTGCTGGGGGTTGACGTGGTGGGGCTGGTCATGGTTGGGGCGACGGTCGGGGCGCTGCTGGGTTCTGTCTCGGTGCTGGCCGGTGTGCAGCCGGCAACTCCCGCGACGAGTCCTGCGGCCAAGGTGAGGGTGAGGATCTTGGGGTGTTTCATTGGATGTTCACCTTTTGCTGTCGAAGGATCGGGATCGGGTCATAGGTTTTGCCGTTGTTGATCGCGGGCCGGTCAAACACACTGGTTTTCGGGTTGTTGATCTGGAAATGCACGTGGATGCCACTGGAATTACCGGTCGCCCCGGGCTTGCCTGGGGGGGTGCCTTTCTTTACAACGTCGCCGGTTTTCACCAGCAGCAAGTGATCTTGGGCTTCGTGGAATTCGAAGACCTGATACGGGGCTTCGGTCATCTGCCCGAAGATGTAGTTGCCGTAGGAGCCATAAAGCTGATCTGGGTGCATCGTTCCATGCGCGCCATCAAACTGCTTTGGGGTCAGGTCGTGGATCACCTCAGGTGTCCACAGTGCTTTGACATTGGCTGCCTGGTTTTCCGCGCTTGAAAAGGCCGAATGAATTTGGCATTTAAGAGGCGCAATGGTCGAGGATGCCGATCACCACAAATGGAAGCACCTCAACTCGGTTGCAACCTTTTGCAACCCTTTTATTTTATGGCCTACATCATATTCTGGATTCCACGCGGCGCAGCCCCGGCCGCACCATCCCAACGGTTTCAGAAAGAAATGAAGTGATGACGATGGCTGAGAACTCCCCGGAAGTCCAGGCTCAAGCATGGTTGGCGCAGCTGCAGCAGGCGCTGGCAGCAGACGATTCCACCGCCGCGGCCCAGCTGTTCGGCGAAGAGTCCTACTGGCGCGATCTGACCGCGCTGACCTGGAACCTGCACACCGCCGAGGGGCGCGACGGCATCCAATCCATGCTGCTGGGCATCGACTCTGGCGCCTGGCCGCGCAACCTGCAGGTCGCCGGAGCTTCGGAAGCCGACGGCATCATCGAGGCGTGGTACACCTTCGAGAACAACGCGATGCAGGGCAAGGGCCTGTTCCGGCTGCGCGACTCGCTGGGCTGGACCATGCTTTCCACCGCTCAGAGCCTGCGCGATTTCCCCGAACCCTCCGGCCCGCGCCGCACACTGGGCGCGGACCACGGCGCGGCCATGGTCTCGGAGAACTGGCTTGACCGGAGAAAGAAGGCGCAGCAGTCCCTGGGCATCACCGAGCAGCCCTACGTGCTGGTCATCGGCGGCGGCCAAGGCGGCATCGGCCTGGGAGCACGGCTCAAGCGCATGGGCGTGCCCGCGCTGATCATCGACAAGCATCCCAAGCCCGGCGACCAGTGGCGTTCGCGCTACCACTCCCTGGCCCTGCACGACCCGGTCTGGTACGACCATATGCCGTACATCGAGTTCCCCGACCACTGGCCGGTGTTCACGCCGAAGGACAAGATGGGGGACTGGCTGGAGTGCTATACCAAGCTCATGGAACTGGACTACTGGTCCCTGACCGAGGCCGTCAGCGCGCGCAAGGACCCCGAGTCCGAAGGCTGGATAGTTCAGGTTCTCCGCGACGGTCAGCCGCTGACCCTGCGCCCCACGCACCTGGTCATGGCCACCGGCATGTCAGGCATCCCGAACCTTCCGCAGTACCCGGGCCAGGAGATCTTCGCCGGGGAGCAGAACCACTCCTCGACCCACCCGGGCGGCGAGTCCTACCGCGGCAAGAACGTCGTGGTGATCGGCGCGAACAACTCCGCCCACGACATCTGCGCGGACCTGGTCCACAACGGCGCCAAGCCGGTGATGGTCCAGCGTTCCAGCACGCACATCGTGCGCTCCGAATCGCTGATGAAAACCGTGCTCGGGCCGCTGTACTCGGAGGAGGCGCTGGCCAACGGGATCGATACCGATACCGCGGATCTGATCTTCGCCTCGATCCCGTACAAGGTGCTGCCCGAATTCCACAAACCCGCCTTCGCTCAGATCAGGGAGGACGACGCGCAGTTCTACCAGTCGCTGACCGACGCCGGGTTCGACCTGGACTTCGGCGACGACGACTCGGGGCTGTTCCTGAAGTACCTGCGCCGCGGCTCAGGCTACTACATCAACATCGGCGCCTCGGAGCTGGTGGCCGACGGGTCCATCGCGCTGGCCAAGGGCGAGGTCTCGCACCTAACCGAACATTCAGTGGTGCTGTCCGACGGCACCGAGCTGCCCGCCGACGCGGTGGTCTACGCGACCGGCTACGGCTCCATGAACGGCTGGGCCGCGCAGCTGATCTCCCAGGAAGTCGCCGACGAAGTGGGCAAATGCTGGGGCCTGGGCTCGGGCACCACCAAGGATCCCGGGCCGTGGGAGGGGGAGTTGCGCAACATGTGGAAGCCGACCAGGGTCAAGAACCTGTGGTTCCACGGCGGCAACCTGCACCAGTCCCGGCACTACTCCAAGTATCTGGGGCTGCAGCTCAAGGCACGCTACGAGGGGTTGGACACTCCGGTGTACGCGCTCGCCGAAAGCTTCCACCGGCTCTGACGCGTGGATGCGTTTGGAGGGTCCTCGGCCCGCCCGGTTCGATGGTGCGACCGGGCGGGCCGAGGGCTGCGTGCCAAAGGTCTGCGGGCTTATTCGGTCAGGGCGTCCTGATTCGGAGCCTGAGCCTGATCCCGTGTCGTGTCCTCCGGTCTCGGTCGGATCTCGCTGAGCAACGTCCCGGCCACGATGACCGCCGCGCCGAGCAACGCCAAGGCAGGCATCCGGTCACCGGCCATGCGGCCGAAGATTCCGGCCCAGACCGGTTCCCCGGCATAGATAATGGTGGCCCGGGCGGGGGAGACGGACTTCTGCGCCCAGTTCATGGTCGCCTGGATCAGGAAACTTGCGGCTCCCAGGCCAATGGCAGGGGCGGCCCAGAGCCAGGAGAACTCGGGGACGGATTCACCGGCTGCCGGCATGGCGGAGAATCCGAGGCCGCCGGCAACAAGCAGCTGGATGACGGTGACCCTGCCCAGGTTGACCTTGCCGGCGTAGAAGCCAATCAACAGGATTTCTGCGGCCATAGGCAGGGTGCTCGCCAAGGTTGCGATCTCTCCAGGGCCCAAGCCCAGACTGACGGCACCCGGTCCAGCCAGCAGCAGTAGTCCGACAAAGGCGAGACCCGCCCCGAGCAAAACCATCGTGTGGGGGCGCTGGCGAAAGACCAGCCATTGCAACAGCGGAACCATCGGCACGTACAGCGCTGTCAGGAACGCCGAAGTGCTGCTATTGATGGTTTGAAGCCCTTGGGTCTGCAGCCCATAACCCAGGAAGATCATCACGCCGATGGCCGTTCCGGCCCATAACTCCCTGCCGGTGATCCTGCAGAGCGACTTCGAGAAAATGGCCGCGGCGACCAAGCCTGCGATGACAAATCGGACGCCGACAAAGAACATCGGTCCGCTGTGGCGCATGGCCAAGTGAATCAGCAGGAAAGTTCCGCCCCAGACGGACGTGATGGTAAGGAGGGCGGCTTCTTGCCTGCTGAGTGAAAAATTTTCCCGTATGGCAGAAATGTGCACCATTCTGCACATCATATAGTGCAGAATAGTGCACATGCAAGATTCCAGTGACTCTCCGGTTCTCCGCAACGTTGGATCCAATCTCCGCGACTTCCGAAAACGCGCGGGACTGAGCCAGGCAATTCTTGCGCAGCGCTCGGGGGTCAGCCGACGCACGATCATCAACCTCGAAGCCGGCGAGGCGAATATCAGCCTGGCGGGACTCGACCAATTGGCGGAAGCGCTGGGAATTCGCTTCGTTGATCTGGTGACCGCGCCTACTGCGGCCCGTTCCGAAATCAATGAACTGGCGTGGAAGGGGAGTAGTCCGCAGAGTCGGGCGATGCTGCTGGGGTCGGCCCCCGCCAGCGAAGAGGTGCAATTGTGGACGTGGGTGCTTGCGCCCGGCGAACGATATGACGCCCAGCCCGATCCCCAAGGCTGGTCGGAAATGATCTTGGTAGTTCACGGCAAGCTGCTCATTGAGTTCGCCTCGACGGTCCTGGACCTGAACGCGGGGGAACATGCAACCTACCCCAGTTCGCAGTCCTATTCCTACGTGAATGCCGGCGCGGAACCGGTGAAGTTCGTTCGAAACGTCATTTCGTGACGGGCGGGCTGGCCGCCAGCGCGGCGGTACTTCTGACGGAAGCGTCGCTGTGGACCGCCCGGGGGTATCCGGGGAGTCGGGTTCTGCAAGTCTGTGGGGGCTTGGGCGACGCTTGCCCTCGGCATGGCAGATGTACGAAGCCAGCGGCTTGATTGCCTTGGCCCGCTACATTCTTTGAAATCAAACCGCACAAGTTGGCTGGAGATGCGTGCAAAATGACTGAAACTTCCGAATAAAAGGATGATCGAAACACGGAAATTACCGAAGAAGTCGAACAATTTCTTGAATATTGCGATTTGAGAAGTGAAATGTTTGACCGTGCGGCGTAACGAGCAATATGGTTTTAACCAGAATCAAGAGCGTCAGCTATAAGCCCTGGCTTGCTGGCCGGCAACCCTCTCAACGGTAGTGGGGTGCTCCAGGTGAGGATTCGGTCCCACGCAAGAACGCGTGGCACAAGTACCGCACATCGAGTGTGCAAACATCTGGCAGCGCGCAGAAGTGAACTCCACGGGCTGTTGCCGGACGTTCCCGCTCGTTGGGCACGACCCGAAGGAATCGAGCCATGTCTTTGAATCAGGATCTTGACCCGCTGACCCTGCGCAAGGTTTTCGCGCAGCACCCATCAGGCGTCGCCGCACTCTGCGCCGTCATTGACGGGGAGAAAACCGGCCTCGTCGCGTCGTCCTTTACCGTCGGAGTATCGCTGGAGCCAGCCCTGGTCATGTTCGCGGTGCAGAAAACCTCCAACACCTGGCCCAAGCTGCGTGCCGCGGAGCGTATCGGCGTCTCGGTGCTCAGCGAGCGCAACGACGGGATTTGCGGGCAGATCGCCTCAAAGCACGGCGACCGCTTTGCCGGCGTAGATACCCATGAGACTGAGCAAGCCGCCCTGTTCATCCAGGAATCCACCCTCTGGCTGGAGACCTCGATCTACAACGAAGTGGAAGCCGGCGACCATTGGGTGATCTTCCTGGAGGTCCACGGTCATGACTTCTCCAACCATTCCCCGCAGATCTTCCACGATTCGCGATTTCACTCACTGCCAGTGCCCGAACTCGTTTAACTGACATCACCAGACGCTGCGGCGCGAAGGGTCATCCTTCGCGCCGCAGCGGTTTTAAATCCAAACCGCGCGGCTTCGGGCCCTGATGCCCGGTTTCCGTGGACCGCGGCTCGCCGACGTGTGGATTTCCGCAGCTCATCACGCAATTATGACGGGGTCGCTATCCACAGCACTATCCACAGCTTTGTGGATAGCCTGTTGATTGGGGTTGATAACTTGTGAAAAACGCCTTGATTCCGGGAATCAGGCTGTTGATAACGTCTACGGAGCTTGTGTGCAGTGGAAAAAATTAATTCTCTATCCACAGCTGTGAAAACGTAAAAACCCAAGTCAAGTGTTAATATCTGCCATTTAAGTGGGGTAATCCACAGGATTATCCCCACGTAGTGAACAGGGGAGTCCACAGGAGGTGGTGGGTTATCCACATATTCTGTGGATATCAGGGTTTACCTCTGTTAATAACCCACCTAGTGTTGGCACTGGGAAAGACTATCCACAAGGCCTCCGGGCCCAGCTGTCGGTTGGTGCTGACACGATGGACAGTTGCCGATATGGCAAAAGTGGTTTCCCGGCGGGTACATAGGGGATGGAAGTGTCTGTAATGAGTGCAGAGCCGATCTACGAAGAGCGAGCATCGGATGCGGGGCGCAAGCCGCCGCAGGATATCGAAGCCGAGATGTCGGTTCTTGGCGGCATGATGCTCTCCAAGGACGCGATTGCCGATGTCGTCGAAGTCCTTCGCGGCACCGACTTCTACCGTCCCGCCCATGAAGCAATCTACGAGGCGGTCATTGACCTGTACGGCCGCGGTGAGCCCGCGGATGCCGTGACCGTGGCCGACCTGCTGACCAAGCGCAACGAGATCGCTCGCGTCGGCGGAGCCGCCTACCTGCACAATCTGATCCAGCAGGTGCCGACCGCCGCGAACGCCGGCTACTACGCGGAAATCGTGCGCGAACGCGCCGTGCTGCGCCGCCTGGTGGACGCCGGAACCCGTATCGTCCAGATGGGCTACTCGCCCGACGGCGAGGTGGATGCCATCGTCAACGAGGCGCAGGCCGAGGTCTACAAGGTTTCCGAGAACCGCGGCAGCGAAGACTACGTGCGGCTGTCCGAAATCATCGAGGGTACCGTCGACGAGATCGAGAACGCCGCCAACGCCGGCGACGGCATCACCGGCGTGCCCACCGGCTTCTACGAGTTCGACGAGCTGACCCAGGGCCTGAAGGGCGGCCAGATGATCATCATCGCGGCCCGTCCCGCCGTGGGCAAGTCGACGTTCGCGCTGGACTTCGCCCGTTCCGCGGCCATCAAGCACAACATGGCCACCGTGTTCTTCTCCCTGGAAATGGGCCGCAACGAGATCGCAATGCGCCTGCTCTCGGCGGAAGCATCCATCCAGCTGCAGGACCTGCGCAAGGGCTCGGTGGAGGACGCGCAGTGGACCAAGATCGCGACCACCATGGGCCGGCTGAACGAGGCCCCGCTGTTCATCGACGATTCGCCGAACATGTCCATGATGGAAATCCGCGCCAAGTGCCGACGCCTGAAGCAGCGCAACGAGTTGCGCATGATCATCCTCGACTACCTGCAGCTGATGAGTTCGGGCAAGCGTGTGGAATCGCGCCAGCAGGAAGTCTCCGAGTTCTCGCGTAACCTCAAGCTGCTGGCCAAGGAGCTCGACGTGCCGCTGATTGCGCTGTCGCAGCTGAACCGTGGTTCCGAGCAGCGTACCGATAAGCGGCCCATGGTCTCGGACCTTCGCGAATCGGGCTCGATCGAGCAGGACGCCGACATGGTCATCCTGCTGCACCGCGACGATGTGTACGACAAGGAGAACCGTCCGGGCGAAGCCGACGTGATCATCGCGAAGCACCGTGCAGGTCCCACCAAGACCATCACCGTGGCATTCCAGGGACATTACTCGCGCTTCAGCAACATGTCCTCGGAAGGGTAGCCCCGGCCGGCATTTCCAGGGCACCTACTGGGTTGGCTGACCGCCAACTATAGTGGGTGTCATGTTCGTCTCCCTCCACGCGTTGCTCTGGGGAACCGTGGCCGGATCAGCGCTGCTGATCGGGGCCGTAGCGGCCTGGTGGCTGCGAATTCCCCGGGTCTGGGTCTGCGCCGTCATGGCGTTCGGCGCCGGCGTGCTGGTCAGCGCGCTGAGCTTCGAGTTGGTGCTGGAGGCCTTCACCATGGGCGGGCTGGCGGCCACGGCTGCCGGGGTCGCTGCCGGCGCCCTGCTCTACTTCGGCGCCAACGCGCTGCTGGCCAGGCGCAGCCGCAAGAGAAACCGCACCCAGGCAGGCAGCTCCGGATCCTCCTCCGGATCAGCCATCGCCGTCGGCGCGCTGATCGACGGCATCCCGGAATCCGTGGCGCTGGGCCTGGGGCTTGTCGCGGGAGCCAGCGTGAATCCGACCATGCTGATCGCCATTTTCGTCTCCAACATTCCCGAGGGGCTGGCTAGTTCGGCGGGCATGAAGGCCTCCGGGCGCAGTGGCCGGTCGATCTTCGCCCTGTGGGGCTCGATCGTGCTGGCCAGCGGCCTGGCCGCCTTCATCGGGGCGATTGCCTTGGAGGGCATGCCTGCCGAGGTCCTGGCCTTCACCACCGCCGTGGCCGCGGGAGGCATCCTCACGATGATCGCCGACACCATGATTCCCGAGGCCTACGCGGTGGACCACGACTACACCGGACTGCTGGTCACCGCCGGATTCCTCAGCGCCTTTTCGCTGCACGCACTGGGCGGATAGCCGCCGATCCCACGGGTGGACTGAAGCCGCCGCGGTTCTGCGAGAATGATTCCATGCCCCTGAACAACAGCTCTCGCACCGGTGCGCCCGGCGTCGAGACCATCTACGCGCCGCAGTACCTGTCCACGACCCTGGGCATGTTCACCCTGGTGTTCCTGGTCGCGTTCGAGGCCATGGCGGTGACCACTGTTACTGCGCGTTATGTGTGGTTCGCAATCTTGCAATCATGAACCGATAAAGCATGCACACGTTTAATCACATTGCAACGATGCGATTCTCGTTACGGAGCATTTATAACAATTCGCAACAGGTGCAATTTTTCTGTAGTGTCTATTGTTCGGATAGATACATAGATACTATGTAACTGTCAACATTGTTATCCACAGAATCTGTGGATAACAAGATTGCGACCATAGGGGGAATTGATGCTTGTCAAGGATGCCGCAGCAGAAGCTGCTGAGCAAACTCTCCGTGAACTATGGGATGGCGAATTCCCAATTGATCCCCGCAAGCTTGCAAAAGCGCAGGGTATCAAGGTTGAATTTGCCCGCTTGCTTGAAGATATTTCCGGTGCGATCGTGGCTCGCCCTGGCGACGTAACCATCTTGGTGGAAGAGACCCAAGACTTTACGCGACAGAGATTCACTATTGCTCACGAACTGGGTCACTACTTTGAACGCGTTATCGCTGGGGACGCGGAGTATTCTTTCGTTGAGCGCCGCGGTGGCAACGGGTACTCCCTCCATGAGCTCTATGCAGACACCTACGCAGCGAACTTACTGATGCCGGAATTCGAGTTTCGTACCGTGTACGAAATGACTTCAGACGTATCGCAGGTTGCGGAGTACTTTGCTGTTTCGAAATCGGCTGCTCAAATGAGGATCAACAAGCTTGGGCTCATCTAACCCGGAGAAGCCGAATGCTGGCAGTAAGAAGGTTCCCTTCTCTGCCAGCATGGCTGATCTGAAGAATGTCGATGTTCTTCGCACTCAGTCCGCGGAGGCTCTAATATCTCAAGATCAGCTCCCCGGGATGGATCAATCGGTTGGCGGGCCTCCGGCAGGAGACCAAAGCGGCAAGCCGGGCTTAGCCCCTGAGAACGACTCGGGAGAAGAAGACTACAAGAAGCGCCAACGGCAAAGTTTCTTGAACAATGCGCAACACCGCGATGAGATGCGAAAGCATGTTCAGGAGAAAGCCAAGCAGGAGAACGAGCTGCGTTCTAGCTTCTTTAGTGTTGCTGTAGCTATGGCATTCTTCGTTCTGGTTTGCAGCAATATGGGGGTTCTGGTGTACATCGCCCAAACCAATGGGGCTGCGCATCATCTGGTGCTATCCGCTTGGCTGGTGTCGGTTGTGGCAGAAGTTATCGCGATAATGCACATCATCGCCAAGTACCTCTTCCCTGCCCCAATGGAAAAACAAGATTCTAAGACCACTTCGCAATGACCTCTACATCGAGGTTCGGCCGCTGGGCGGTGTACTCGATCCGACTCACCAGCCTCGATAACAGCTCTCGACGTGCGCTGAGTTGCATGCTGGGCCAGTCTCGGATGAGGTCCGCAGTCAGGTGAAGCTCTCCGACTTTCTGCGCTGCCTCGATGTCCTGCAGCCGCTGCTGCTGTTGCGTTTTCTCCTGATCCAGCTCTGCCAGCTTACGACGGTACACATCATCCGGAACTAGCCCATCCAGCATCTTGTCCGTCAACACATCACGACGGCTGTCCAGTTTGATGATTGCTCGCCGAATAGCCGGCGCGGGGTCGGCGACCTGGACGTGTGCTGGTTCGGCGTCGGCCAGTGCGTTGATTTCGTCGGCGAGTTTTTCCAGCCAGGGGAGCAGGTGCTCCAGGATCTTGTCTTCGTTGACGTAGCCGCCGCGGTGGAGCTTGTAGTAGCTGGCTTGTTTGCAGGAGTAGGCGACGCGTCCGGTGGGGACGTGTCGGCCGCCGTAGGCTTTGCTGCCGCAGATCGCGCAGTAGAGCATGCCGGTGAGCAGGTATTGCGAGCTTTCGGCGCGTGAGCGTTTCACCCGGTCCCGGCGCCGGGCCTGGTATTCGTCCCAGGTTTCTTCGCTGATGATTGGTTCGTGGATTCCCTGGTGTGTTTGGCCGCCGTGCCGGAAGCGTCCGGTGGCGAAAGGGTTGTCCAGGATGCGCATGATGGTGTCGCCTGACCAGGTTTCCGCGACGACGCTGCTGTACTTGTGGGTTGGTTTGATGCCGGTGCTGTTCAGGTATTCGACGAGCTCGCGCGTGGTGTGCCCGACGAGGTACATCCTGTATAGCTCTCGTAGGGCCGGCGCTTCGTCTGGGTGGGGCGTGAAGCCGGTTTCGCGGGTGTATGTGTATCCGAAGCGTTTGCGGCCGTTGGCGGGCTTTCCTTGGGCGATGCGGCGGTGCTGTGCTTCCTTCCAGGTGTCGCCGATGCGTTCGGATTCGAATGCGGCGAATTCGGCGAGCATGCCGCGGGCGAAGCGTCCGGTGGAGGTGGTGACGTCCACTTGTTCGGTAGCGGATTCGATGCGGCCGCCAGCGGATTCGACTTTGTCGATGGCCAGGGCCCAGTCTTTGCGTGCACGGGAGAGCCGTGACCATTTCCAGAGGACAATGACGTCCGCCTCACCGTTCTCGATGCTGGCCATGGTGCGCTGCACGGCGGGCCGGTTCCAGGTGCGGCCGCTGATGCCTGGGTCCGCTTCTACGCTGACGACCTGGTAGTCGCGCTGTGCGCAGTATTGTCGGCCAGCTTCCTCCTGCAGTTCCAAGCTGATGGAGTCTTCGCGTGAGATGGACTGACGCAGGTAGAGGATTGCCCGAGGGCGTGCCGTGCTGGTCACTTCAACCTCCCTGGCCGGTCTGGGCGGGTCAGCTCATCCAGGCGGCCGATGAGGAGCTTCAGGAGATTGTCGTCCTCGGCGGTCACTTCTCTTGGCGCGCACCCGAAAGCGGTGGCAGGCAGCTCGAAAGACTCTTCATGGGTAGGAAGTTCATTCGTAGTCACTGTGGTTTCTCCTGTGTATATCGGTGATATTTTCTAGTCTCTAAGCACGTAGGAACGCGGAGAACAAGAAAATACGGTGTGTGGATAAGCGCTAAGCGCTATGTTCGTTAGCCGGCCATAGTTGCTGGATCTGATCGCCATCAAGCGTCTGCAGGCGATCGATCACGACCTCCGTAAGCACGTCCAGTTCTTCCGCCATGTCTTCGGGGCAGCGCGCCCAGCCTGCCACGCGCTGCAGGTCCTCAAAAGGGATCAAGAACTGGGCGACCTCCAAGCGGATCTGCCGCTCTTTCGCTGGCCCCTGGCATGAGGTGTGGCCGTGCTTGATGTGCATTGCCTCATGGGCCAACGCGCACCGCAGCTCAGCGCGTTTCAACTTGGGATCTATCCAAATCCTCCGCCCGTCAGTGGCTGCGGGTACGGAAGGGTGCGGGCGAGTGAACTCAACCGCGGCGGTGACAAGCGTGCTCAACTTGCCCAAAACATCGAACATACGTTCGAATATATGGGTAGAGCCCGACAACTACCAAATATGAAAAACGAACCCGACTAAACCAGGAACCTAAAAATCAGACCCCGAATCCTGATTCTCCTCACCGCGCTCGCCGTGTAGGCGCTCGAACTTCTCGTGCTCGGTTTCGAACGGGAAGTGCGCAGCGAGCTGCTCGATGGGGGGTGGGGTTACTTTGTCCTCTGCTTCGGTGAGTCCCGTCTTCTGTCCAGTGCCAGAGTCACTCGCGGGCGCCACGGCTCGGAGTGTCGGACGCTTCGGCGTGGGTGAATCTTCAGTGTGTGCATGGGTTGCCTCTTCCAGCTGCTTGCGCAGCTCCTGCTCGTGTTTGTTCTGCTTCACGAACTGGCGGGCAAGATCGATAACGATTCGACGCTGGTCGGCCTTCAGGGTGTCAACTTCGGGTGGCAATTGTTCGGCTAACGGGCGCATCGGCATGGTCATGTTGGCCGCTTCATACACGGTCGAAAGTGGAACCTGTGCCATCTGAGACAGTGCTTCCAGGGTCGCCTTCGTTGGGCGCGATGTGTACTTGCCGGCCAGGATCTTGTCCACGGTCGTGTAGGACAGCGTTAGGCCAAGTCGCTTCGCTTCCCGATCCAGGGATCGACCGCGAGCTCCACCGAATCGGTCGGATGCTCGCTGTGCGATATCGCGCAGGCTTGGCTGTTCGTTGTCCATGCCGACAATCCTCCATGCTCTTGTTTCACTGATACCAGCGGGTCAATGTATTTCGAATACAAGTGACTACATCAGATTACTAGGCATCAGTAGGAGTTTTGCCAATACCGCTTGACAAGTGAATGACATTTGCGGCAAGCTTCACTTGTACTCAAAAAAATTAGGAGGCAGAATGTACTTGCGACGACCAAAAGCTCGATACAACCGAGAGGTGTATATGGAACCAAAGGATCGCGAGATGATCCGCCGCGCTCGACAGCGCGCCGGCTTTTCGCAACGAGACCTGGCGTTGCTCTGCACCTGCACCCAGGCAACTATCTCGGCGTTGGAGACTGGCGCCATGACTGCCTGCTCCGAGGACTTGGCAAAGGAAATAGCCCGACGCCTAGACCGTGATGTGGAGGAATTGTTCCTGCGCAAGGAATCAACGCGCATACACCGAGTGACAAACGCGGCAGGCTCCAAGCGGCAGTCTGCAGCCGGAGCTCTGAGTGCTGCATGAGCAAGCCATTAGCTAGGCGAGGTTCATCCTCGCCAATAAAAAAGCCCCCAGCAGTAGCAGCTGCTGAGGGCCAGGAAATCAATACAAACGGTACGTAGGGAGACTTCCAATGACGATTCTATCGAATGACACCAAACCCGCGCAGGAAGGTCTGCGCCCAACCCGGACGCAGTGCCTGCGCGAAGCCGCCAAGGTCTACGCCGATCATCTGGCGCGGGTCGCCGCCCTTGGCGGCCGCGAGACGGCCGCAGCATGAGCAAGGTGAAGGGCAGAGTCAGCGTGTACCCGATGAAGAAGCTGACTCCGTCGGCGGTGATCGACGTCGAGTGGCAGGAATACCCGAAGTCGGAACGCCCGAAGGTCGCCGCGGAAGCGGTGCTCAAGGTGATGCGCCAGGTATACCCGTCGCAGACCTTGATCGCGGACAAGAACGACCTGCGCGACAAGGGCGAGGCAGGCCGCGGCTTACTGAACGTCAATGGCGTGGACCTCGCTTACTTCACGGCCGTGACCATTCCGGAGCCGGTGCCGGCAGCGTCCCTATTTGGGGGTGGACGCTGATGAGCGCCGGAACGATTCTCGCCCGCGCCGCGCGGCGTCTGTGGCTGGTCTGGATGCCGGTCATCTTCGCGACCCTTGCGATCTCGGTTCTCACCGCATCGCAACAGACCGGTGTGAGCTTGCTGGCCATCATGGTGGCTGGCGCTCTAGTGATCATGTCCTTGGGGGACTGGTTCTCCGCCGAACTCGCAGCTAACCGGGCCAGCTGACCGCTGGCATCACACACTCTCTTTTTTCTTTCTCTCGACACACCTTATGGAGGATTTCGTGTCTCAAAAACCAGGTGAACTCAGGATGCTGCCGGTCTCGGCCATCCACCCGGACCCGAAAAACCCGCGCCAGGACATGGGCGACATCGACGGCCTGGCGCATGAGCTGAAAACCATTGGCCAGTTCGACGCGATCAGCGTGTACCCGCATCCGGAGCTCGACGGAGACTACATGATCCAGGGTGGACACCGCCGCCATGCCGCCGCGCTGCGCGCCGGCCTGACCGAGCTCAAGTGCGAGATCGTCCCGACTCCGGAGAACGCCGCGCTGGAGCTGTACACGGAGGCGCTGTCTACCGGCAACAACCACCTGCCGCTCGACAGCATGGGCCAGTCCAAGTCGCTGCAGGGCATGCTGACCGAGGGGAAGTCCGAGGCGTGGATCTCGAAGAACTTCAACATCCCCAAGGCAGAGGTGAAGCCGCGCGCTCGCCTGGCCGATAACCCGAGGGTCGCGCAGATCCATGCCCGGGGCACCATCGACCTGCTCAGCGCCGCCGCGGTCCTCGACGTCGAGGATGAGACTGGCGATACCAGCATTTTCGACGGCATTGTTGACGATCTGGAGGCTTCCCAATGGAAGAAGGACCAGATGGACGTGAATCGGCTGATCGAGCAGAAGAAGCAGAACGCCCGCCGAGACACGCTCCGTGCCGAGCTGACCGCGCAGGGCGCCGTCGAAATTGATTCGCAGAACCGCTACAGCGGCAAGTGGGCCAAGACCGAGCAAGTCCTGGACGTCGCCGACCATGTGGCGGCCGGGCACCAGTTCGACGTGAGCACCCCGGATTCCGTGGACTGGTGGGAGAAGTCCAAGGCCGCGGCCAAGGCGAAGGCCTCGCCGGAGGAGAAAGCCCGCAGGGAGAACATCCGCCGCTTGGATGGCGTTTTGCCGATCGCGCAGCGCGCCCGCCACAAGTTCGTGATCGACAAGATCCGCGATCGCAAGGGCATTGAGGACCGCAACGCCCGCGGCCTGCTGGTCTCCATGATCTTCGAGGAAGCCCGCGGCGACTATGAGACGTTCAAGCGCCAAGCCATTGGCGAGGCAGTGGGCCTCCCTTTCCCGGAACTCGACGATGAGCAGACAAGCCGAGCTCCAGAGGTGGAGGAAGCCCGGAAGAGATGGGAGGCCGAGGCACGCAAGGCCGCGCTGGGCTTGTCCCTGCAGCAGCTTTCGCTGCTCCTGGCTTACGTGCCGGTGGCCATTACAGACCGGAACCTGGGTAAGACGAACTGGTACATGCGCGATTCGTGGGAGAAGGAAGCGCGGTGGGCGCCGCTCTCGCGCTGGTACCAGCAGCTGATCGACTTCGCCGGATACCTGCCGTCCGAGGATGAAGCGCAAATGATCCGGATCGCGTTGCAGACCCGCGAGAACGCGTTCAACGACGTGCATCTGAACACGGCGACCTGCAGGAACTGCAATCAGGAAGTCGTCTCCGACAAGCACTGGACCGGGATCTGCGCGGAGTGCGCGCCGGCCATTGACGGAATCGAGGTGGCCTAATGCCATGGGTTCAGGTTTCCGACGAACTGGGCAAGCAAACGGTGAAAGCAGTCGATCCTCGCCGGATCCGCTCGCAGGCCCAGCACCCTTCGACGGCTGGAACCGCGCCAAAGCAACGCGTCGTGGATCTGGACCGCGGGCATGAGCAGATCCTGCCAGCGCTCAAGCACGTGCTCAGCTACCCGCGCACCACCGTTCGCGCTGTGCCTGGCGTGAAGCCCGGGGAAATGGTCTACGTCGCGAAGGTCTGGGTAGCGCCGGGCCGGCCAGCACGCGTCAATGCTCGTGGGGTCACCAAGTCCACGGGTTCCCGATCTGAGGTGTTCTGGTGGGCGCAGCGGGCAACGGAGCACTTCCGTGACATCACCGAGTTTCACCGCACCGGCGAGCTGGGCGAACCGCACCGAAGGTGGGCGCCGGAATGGTAGCGACCGGGCTGGCCAGCCTGACGGCCGTAGCCCCGACGAAGTCCAACGATCCACTGGCATGGATGGATCGGGCCGCATGCGCAGGAATGGCAGACAAGGGCGACTTCCGGAAGAACGGCGACCCGTTCTATCCGAGTAGCGCCGCTCCGGAGGCGGCCAGGGAGGGTAAGCGGATCTGCGCCACCTGTCCGGTGCTGGCCGAATGCTACGCGCACTCCTTGGATGCATCGAGTAGCCGGCAGTACGGCACCTTCGGCGGGCTGTCCGAAGAAGAACGCAGGACCCGGCAGCGACTCAAGCAGCGAGCCGAGGCGAACGAGAGAAGACGGAAGGCGAAAGCAGCATGATTACCGCACCAGAAGCACTAGAAGCAATCTTCAGAAGAACCGCCGGCGCAGACGCCGGCAACGTCGCCGTGACCGTCCCTGCCCGTGAGCTGCTGGCCATGCTGAAGAAGATCCGCATCGTCGGGCGTATGCCGGCGCCGTTCCTTAACCTGACGGCACTGCGCTTCCAGGAGTCCGGCTGGCTGGAAGCCACCACGTTCGATTACCAGACCAGCCTGCGCATCACCCGCGGCGAGGCAACGGGCGAGACGGTGCACGAACGGCTTATCGCAGGGAACTATGTCATGAACACCCTGACCGAGCTGGTACGCGGCGCGGCCAAGGATCTGGACGTCACGCTCAAGTGGGAGTGGAAGGCCAAGGCCTCGATCAGCCTGCTGACGCTGGAAGCGGATGGGTTCGAAATCACGGTGCCCTCGTCGCTCGCCAGCGCGTCCCAGGCGGAGGAGTTCGGCACTATCGCCGACTGGAAGAACGCGCTGGGTCAGGAGCAAATCGCTGGGGCTGTGGTCGATGTGCAGGCATTCCGCGACCTGCTCGACTCGGTAGCTCACACGGCGAGCAAGGATGACACCTTGCCGGTCCTGACCGCCATCAACGTGGTGTTCTCTGCGGACCGCATCACCGCGTACGCCACCGACCGGTACCGGCTGGCGCGGGCCTGGATTCCTTCGCCTGTCGCTTTCGAGGGGAGCTTCCTGATCAAGCTGTCCGAGTGGAAGCGGATCCGGGTGCTCATGGACAAGCCGGGGGACATGCAGCTGCTCTTGATGGGGTCGGTTGGATGCAGCAAGTTCGAAACGGTGCACTTCTCCGGGAAGGACTTCGCGGTCAACGCACTGACCGTCAACGGTGAGTACCCAGAGCTACGCAAGCTGTTTGCCAAGGACTACTCCTCGCACATGGTGTTTTCGGCCGCGGCCATGAAACGAGCTTCCCGGGTCATCGGGGCGACCACCGAGCGGAACCAGCCGTTCGAGCTGACCAGCACCGAGGACCGCACGGCGCTTCGAATCAGCACCACTTGGGAAGAGAACCCGGCGAAGTCTCCGCTGATCCCGGCGGAGGGCGAAGCCGAGGTGCGAACCGCGTTCAACCCGTACTTCTATCAGGAGGCGCTCAGAGCGCTGCCTGGCGACAAGGTACGTCTCTCGTTCGCTTCGATGGCCCAGCCTGTCCGGATCACCAGCGGGCTGGAGCCTCTCGACCAGATAGTGCTGGAGCAGCTAGTCATGCCGGTCCGATTGCCGAATCCCGGCAAGTAGTCCACAAAACCTTGTTTCATAAAAAACAAACTAAAAACGTTGTATTGGAGGAAATCGTGAACGACATCCAGAAGTATATGTTCGAAGGCTATTCAGTCCGCACGCTACTGCTCGACGGAGACCCGTGGTTCGTCGCCTCCGACGTGGCCAGGATTCTGGGCTACCGCGACGCGCACAACATGACCCGCCGCCTCGATGACGAGGACAAGGATACTCACCCAGTGAGTACCCCCTCCGGAGCGCAGGACATGACGATCATTTCCGAACCAGGACTGTATTTGGCCGTGCTGGGGTCGCAAGTGGAAGGTGCCAAGACGTTCAAGCAGTGGATGACTCGTGAGGTGCTTCCAGAGATTCGGCGCACGGGCATGTACGCGGTCAAACCGAAGAGCTTGGAGGAGCGGGCTCTGGAAATCGTAGGTGAGCTGCAGTCCGTCGTGGCAGACCAGGCGCAGGAGCTGGAAGCCGCCCGCCCGAAGGTTGCCCAGATCGACATGTACCGGCAGGCCGAAGGACTGCAGACAATCAGCGACCTCGCGAACCACCTGCAGGTGTGGGCGCAGTCCAACGCCCCGTCGGCGAAAGTTCTGCACCAGGACGTGTTCGATCTTGCCGGCGAACTGCACATCATCATCCGCGGGGAGACCGTCCGCCGTAACCAGGCCACCGCCCAGGCCGTCAAGGCCGACTGGGTCAAGGTCAAGGAATCCATCATCGGATCCGGGCACAAAGAACGTGTCGTGTTCTCGGTCAGACTCACGCACCGCGGTGCTGGCCGCCTCTGGGACGCCGCAATCGCACGCCTATCCGCAGGCGAACCCATCTACAGGAAGAAGGCAAGCTAATGACTGTTGAAGAGCTGCTGGGTCGCATGGCCGGGCTCATTGAGCAGTACGGCCCGATCATCATCGTGCTGTACTGCGTCTTCGCCGCCGTAGTGCTCGCCCTGGTGGTCACTATTTTCGTGTTCGTGCTGCGGCAGTTCCACCGCATCAATCGTGACTTCGACGATTTCGACCGGCCGCACCGGGGGTGGCGCCGTTGAGCCTGCAGATCACCGTCTACACCAAGGACGACTGCGGTGACTGCGCCCGCACGAAGAAGCTGCTCTCCCAGAAGGGCATCCAGCACGCGACGAAGCACGTCGCCGAAGACAACGCCGCCCTGATCGCATCGCTCCGCTCGATCTCCGACGCCAAGGGCATCCCACTGGGCATGCCGATGGTCGAGGTTACGAACCTCGACCTTGGCGAAACGGAGCAGTGGTTCGGGCACCGTCCCGACCTGGTCCTGCAGCACATCATCATCCCGACGAGAAGGAGAGGCTAATCATGGCTGAGAACATCACCGTCCAGGAACTGGGCGAAGACGGCGACCTATGGCTGGTCACCGGCACCACCGACGCGCACAGCGCCGACGAAGCGATCCGCCAGCACGTGGAGTACATGACCGGGCAGACCATCGAGGCTCTGGCTGACGCCGATGACCTCGTGGAATTCACCTTCCACGAGAACCACTGGTGGGCCTGGGGCAACCTCGACGAAAACGGCAACGTCTGGGAACGCTCGCGCCTGTACCCAGCCGCCGACGTCTGCGACGACCACGAAGCCTTCCACGGATACCTGGTCTCAGCATGAGCGTCATGATCGAAGCCCGCCGCCTCAACGGCACCGACCTCGGACGCACCATCGGAACCTTCGGAACGCTGGAAAGCGTCTCGCACGGAACGATGCAGGTCGAGGTCGAAGAGGACAACGGCCACCTGATTCCCATGGAGTTCAAGGCCGTCAAGATCACGACCAGTACCGGCGAATACGCACTGACCCCCAGCACCAAAATCAGCATCGCTGGCAAGCACTCGCCGGAGGCCGGGCAATGAGCGCCTGGTCTTGGCTGGTGCTGGGCATCGGCTTGCTCGTCTTCCAGTCTCCGATCACCGCCTACATCCTCGCCAGATTCCTACGAACCTCCATCGACAACGAAAGGAAAGCCGATCATGAGCAGCCCGAGCATCGCTAGAGCAATCGACCTGGCCAAGCGCGCAGAGCACTGCCGGCAGACCAGGCAGCCGCGCATGACAGCCCTGTACGAGAAGAACCTGCGCCAGACGCTCCACCAGGTCAAGCAGGAGATCCGCACTGCACGTATCCAGGCCAACCCATTTCGGGCGTTTCAGTACCTCGGCGAGGATCTCGCTGACGCTGGTGGCCTCATTTGGGACGCCGTTCTCGCTGCCGTGAATGAGATCTTCGGAGCAGTTGCCACTGCGCAGAACATCCGCAAGTCAGATGTCGCGAAGGTGGCCTAAGACGAGATGACGAATTACCTCTTTCTCGACATTGACGGCGTGCTCAACGCATGGCGCGCCTACACCGTCCCACCACATAAGCAGGCCTGGGCTGACTTCACCCGCGTGGATGGCAAGCAGTGGGGCGAGATCATCTCGCCGCGGATGATCGCCGGCCTGAACCAGCTCATCCACGACTACGACGTGCAGGTCATCTGGTCCAGCTCCTGGCAACGCCAAGCACCAACCTTCGGGGAGAAGATCGGCCTGCAGGGCGCGGGCCTGTGGCCATGGCTCAAGCTGGGCCGGAACGATACCTTCCACAAGTCCACGGCCATCGGCGAGTTCTTGGCCGACGTTGGCCGCGCGGGGGACCGGATCATCTGGGCCGAGGACGAATACAAGCCCGAGTCCCTGAACCCATGGATGGACGAGTTCGGCGCCCGGGCTATCGTCCCGAGCGTCTGGACCGGAATCACCCCGACCATGCTCATCCAGATGCAGCACTTCTACGCCGGCGACAGCCCAGCCCCAGCCCTGCGCATGCCGGACGTAGAACCAGAAGCCCCGACCGCACCGCCGGCGCCAGCCACCCGGCAGGCCGAACCAAACCACATCGCGGTGCCACGCATCGCCGGAACCAACTAGGAGGAGGCAACTATGAAGCCAGGAATCATCAACCTCGCCAAGCTGAACCAATCACAGCGAGATGTGCTCTTCGAATGGGCGACTGCGAACGGCGTGCGGCATTACGTGCCGCTTGAATCCCGCATGGTAATCACCGGGAACAAGTTCATCGTTGAGACCTTCGATATTGAGCGCATTGGGCAGAAGAACATGAAGTGGGCGCGTCGGTTCGGATCCCGGAACATGCCGCGTCGTACCAGGACATACAGAATCCGGGTTCCTTTGAGGGCGCCCGAACGAGGCCCAGCTGTAGGAGCTCAGTGGGAGGACGAGATCAATGCCTGAACAGCCCCAGCTAGACCCGATCGCGATCGAAGCAGCTGGTCAAGCGCTGTGGAAACGAATGAGCGACCCGCTGGAACGCAAGGTTTATGCCTTCACGGATGCGCCGTCGATGATGCCCTATTCGAACCACGCCCGCGCCGCCGTGTCCGCTTATCTCGCCGCCGCGCTGCCGGAAGTGACCAGCGTCGAAGAACTCGTGACCACGCGGGCAGGTCTTGCACTGGCAAACACGGCATTCGGAGAGGGATTAAGCGCTGGCATTCGAGCCTGCAATGCATCGGGCCCAGACAGGCCATTCAAGAAGCCTGTGAGCCCCTACAGCGCTCCATTGCTGGCCATGATCAAAGCTGACAGCCCGGAGGTGAAGCCATGAGCATCAAGAAGGTTTTCAAAAAGCATTTCAAGCTCGTGTTTAACGACGAGGGACAGCGTGAATGCCAGTGCGGGTTCTTTATCGGGAACGGCGACAACGCCGGGAAGCGTCACAAGAAGCACGCAATTCAGGTACTCGAACAGCACACGAGGGACAAAGAAGCCAAAGCTTGGCAGGAGGGTGTTGGAACTGCTCTGAATCACGCGATCCTGAACCCCGATGGGATCACACTCCGTCTTGAACATCTAGACGGCCGAACATGGGACAACCCATACCGCAAGGAGGCTAGGGACGAATGACCGAAGATCAAGAGCACCAGGGCCCGCCGCAGATGCTCGACCCGCTCGTGGACATGGAAGAGATCCGAATCGGCGCGATCAACTACTTCCACCACGGACTTCACGCCCGAATCCCGCTGCCAGGAAACAGGATGATGTACGGCCAGATCGTCTTCACCTCGCACAGCGAGTTCTCCAGCAAGCTCACCGTCAAGTGGAACGGCGAGCAGATGGAGACCAAAGCCCACCCAGAGCACATCATCAGAATTGAGGCCACGCCATGAACCGTCGAATCTACCGATACGAGCTCAAGGTCAACGACCAGGCGCACGAGATCCCGTCCGGGAAGATCGTGCACTTCACTGAATACCGAAATAAGCACATCACGCACGAGCACGACCGTGTCGAAGTCTGGGTCGAAGCCCAGCTGGATGGAGACACCTGGAGGGCCAAGACCATGGGAAACCAGAGGGTTCAGGTCTTCGGCACCGGGCAGCGCATCCCCGAAAACGCCGAGCACATAGCCAGCTGCCTGGCCGACAGGCTCGTTTGGCACCTCTACCGCTTCCCAGAGCCTCCAGCAGGCGCGAACCAGTGCTAAACCCCCGAAACACCAAACACCACCCACCAGCGCTCGCCGTAGCCTTCAGATTGCCGCGTGCGAGAGATACGAACAGGAACAAGCATGTCGTGGTTGAAGCAGTCGGACGTGTCGGCGAATCACCCGTTGGTGCTGCGTGTTCTGGAGCTGGATGAGGTTGACGATCGTCTCCTGAATGAGATGTACGGCTGGGCCAATCGCTGCGCCACGCAATCGGCGGCGTTTGACCGGGATTACATCGTGGAGATCGGCACGGCCAAGCAGCTCGCCGGCCTGAGCAGGTACAAGGACCTGCTCGGGGCGGCGCTGTATTGCGGGATTCTGGAAGAGAAGGAGATTGAGGAGAACGGCAGTATGCGCCGGGTACTCAAGCTCGTGGAGGATGACGACCTCTTTCACATGATCCTCAAGTCGGACAAGGACCGCGAGAAGAACCGTCGCGCTGATACCTACGACATGGCCAAGAAGGGCGCCATCATCAAGCGCGATGGCGCCGAGTGCCGCTGGTGTGGCCGCCTGGTCACATTCAACAATGACCGCAAGTCCATCCGGGCCGGGGAGATTGACCATCTCGACCCGAAGGACCTGGACAATTCCGATCCGACGCCGATCGAACGGCTCGTGGTCTCTTGCAAGTCCTGCAATTCAAAGAGAAAGGCTGGTGAGTACTGGGACAAAGAACTCAGACCGGCACCAGGAACGCCGTACTTCACCGCAGACACCGTCGCGTGGCTGCGCGACAAGGCGGGAATCCTGGTCAAGGTCTCCACCGAACGTGTTGAGCTACACGCTCCCACCACCGCTCCGGCACCTGAAAAGGCGCAGGCTCCGGCCACAGCTTCGGCTGAGGCAACGGCAAGCGACGACGCAACGGCTACCACCGGCTCGTCCGCCCGCACCGCTCAGGAAGCAACGGCAGCGCCCGTGGTTGAGCACTCCGAGGCACCGGTCCAACCGGCCCGGAAAGAGCGCATGTCCTTCTCGGACATCGACGCAGGGCTCCACGACTACTCGGAGATGCTCGAAGCACTGGGCAGCGAGGCTGTCGCGACTCCCCGCCAGGGTGAGACTCCAGCTGGCGACGACGCAACGGTAATCACCGGCTCGTCCCACGCACCGGCTCAGATCAACTCCGAATCAAAAAATAATCAGTTGATCATCAAGAAACCTGAGGGTGTCGGATCTAGATCTGCCGGGACGGGTCGGGACGGGTCGGGCCGGGACGGGACGGGTAGGGGCGGGAGGCGCGATCTTTCCCACCCTGAATCTCCTAAACCGTCAAGCCCTCCTGCCAACCGCTCAAGACGTAGAAGACCTCGGAAGAGAAAGAACTCATGATGAAGAACCATCCTGCTCTGTTGTGGAGCGAAGCAACCTTCCAATCGCAAGTGATCCAGCTGGCCAAGCCCCTGGGCTACACGCTGACGTATCACACCGCGGATAGCCGGCGCTCTAATCCTGGCTTCCCTGATCTGGTGCTCGTGCACGGCAAGTCCGGCAAGCTCGTGTTCGCTGAGTTGAAGACCCAGACCGGTCGGGTGAGCACAGATCAGGAGTCCTGGATCAACGGCTTGCGTCGTGGTGGTGCGACGGCCGAGGTGTGGCGCCCGATCGATTACGTGTCGGGTCAGATCATTCGAGTGCTGCGAGGAGGTGCTGTAGTTGGGAGAGCATAGGGAGTCACCGTATTGCGGGTGCTGGGGATGCATCCAGACGGCGAAGCAAGCAGCGGGGGTATGCGTGGTTCATCTGCTGGATAACCCGGACAGCTGGCCCCCGGCATCCATGCCGGGCCTGAACTTGTGCGGTGAGTGCAATGACCAGATGATTGCCGACCTGAGGTTCGTGGCCGCTCGATGGGATGACGCTCAGGAAGCGTTGCATGCCGGGTTCGGTGGTGGTGGCAGTGAGCGCCATGCCCAGCGGATCGAGGCGCCGGTGCCGATCAATGTGGCGGTGTCGGATGCGCTGCGAGTGGTTCGGGACAACATCTGGTCGGTGGTGCTGCGACTGGTCGATGACCATGGTGTGCATTTGCCTGTGTACCAGGACACCGGAAGCTTGGCGGAGTGGTTGTCTCGGAGCCAGGCGGTGAAGATCGCGGGAGCTGCGGATAAGACGTTCACGAAGAATGCCTACTGGTGGATCCGGGACGCGGCAGGCTGGACGGTCACGGCAACGCATGGAGCCGAGACCAAGGTCGATCTACCTGACCAGTTCTGCAAGCGCCCGGGATGCAGTGCTCAACTGGTCGTGGTGGAGAACCGGGCCGGTGCCCACATCGTGCAGTGCTCCACCGATGCCGGACATACTGTGCAGTGGGATACGTGGACGAACATGCTCAAGTCCCTGGGAGCTCAGAAGCGCAGAGGGCCGCGGCTTTCCAAGAAGCGGGCCTGACTTGACGGATTTGACATAGCACCGTAAATTTACTGATTGAATGGCCTTAGTGGCTCAATCGAACCCCCGAATCTCTCTGAGACTCGGGGGTTCGTCATTTAACCCAGAGACTCGAAGCCCCGGACAGACCCCAAGATGTTCGGGGCTTCGTCATTCCCAAGTGCAGTGAGGTGATCAACTCATGAGCCTGAACCAGATGCCGGTCAAGCCATGGAGCGGACGATCCGCATCCGAAGCGCTGCGCCAAGTCAAGACCAAGGGCCGTAGAGCGAAGACACCATGCGTCATCTGCGAACTGTCCATCGACTACTCGCTGATGTACCCGCACCCGCAGTCATGCAGCGTGCAGCACGTCAAGCCTCGCAAGCTTTTCCCGCAGCTCACCTGGGACCCGACGAACTGGGCCCCGGCACATCTGGACTGCAACAAGTCCGCCGGACCCAACATCCAGACCGGCTTGGGCGTCAAGGACGACTGGTAACCAGGCCGAGACCCAATAAAATCCAGCACCCCGAGGTGAAAGTAAGTCGCGCCGGTTACCTCCCTCTCCCCCCTGGGGGATTCCGAACCATTTTTAGGGTTGACAAGGCAATATGGCGGTGAAAGTGAACCCGCCTAACTATTTGAGCGAAAGGTCCCCATCGTGAAAACCGTGATTCCAACCAAGGGAGCGCTGCAGGCAGTGCTTACCGAAGCCGCGCTGGGCAAGCGTGTGGCCATCGCGTTCCCCGGTGCTCAGAGCGCCAAGATAGGGATGGACGCGCTGATTGATCCAGCACTGGACTTGGACCCGTCGCGCATCTCGCGAGTCCCTGGCAAACGCCTCATCAACTTTCAGAACGGCGGAAGCATCCGCGTCATGGCCGCGAACTCGTGCGAGGGAATCGGCGTTGTAGCTGACATCCTCTACGTGCACGACTCGACGACAGACGAAGAGATGGAAGTGCTGACGCCGATCGTCGCGACATCCACCGAACCGATCGTCCACTTCGAATAGCAGCCGTCATGCGTGACCGTCCCAAGATCATCCAGCTGCACGCCGACGGCCGAGGGATCCGCGAGATCTCCCGAGACCACGAGGTGTCCCGCAACGCGATCCGCAGGGCGCTCGCCGAGGACGCACGCTTGGAGTACTGGCGTCCCAGCGCCACCGAGGAATTCGAGCCGGCCGTCCGCGACGTGCTGGCGGACTACCCGCACATGAGCGTCCCGGACATCGCCACGATGGTGGACTGGCGCAAGTCCCGGCGCACACTCTCCGATCTGGTCGCCCGGCTCCGTCCGGAGTACATCGACCGTGCCGACTCCGAGGCCACCGACGGCAACGGCATCGCCGCGGCCCAGCTGGAAGCGATCACCGCGGGAACCTTCCAACCGCTCAAGCTGCTCGGCACCGCCGACATCCAAGCGCGCGAACTGACCGCGCAGGAGGTGACCTGGTGGACGGAACTGAAGAACGCGACCCACGCCTGACCGCGCCCGACCGGCTACCCGAGAAGGTCAAGGAAGTCTGGGACGAGATCGTGGCCACCAACGACATTGCCGGCACCGTGGACCGGCAGGCGCTGGAAGCTTACTGCTTCCTGGTCTCCCGGCTCCGCGAAGCTGAAAGCCGAATCGACGAGGAAGGCATGGTCGTCCGCGACTCCCGCGGCAAAGTCCAAGCCCACCCGGCATTGGAAGTCGCCCGGAAGCTCAACGAGCAGGTCCGCACCTGGGGCGACCGCTTCGCCCCGCTGGTCCGGCCGACCCGCAAGCGCGGCTACATGGCCGACGCCACCGCCGCGGCCATCGCCAACTCACCGCACCTGCAGGGCGATGCCGGCAAGAAGTACACAGGCCTGATAGCCGCGGCCCGCACCCAGGCATGGATGATCGACGAAGCACAGCGCGACTCCATGGAGTCACTGAATGACGCCGTGGTGAAGATCCTTCCGCAGTACGTGAAGACGTGCTCCGAGCTTCAGATCACTCCCGCTGCGCTGAGCGCAGGAGCCGCGCCAGAGCCTCCAAAGCAGGACAAGGGGGTAGGCGGTGGCAGCAACGTCTCAAGCTTCCAGGAACGGGCGAACAGGCGCCGCCAAGCCGGGTAGGAAGAAGCGACCCAAGCTCTACGGCAAGGAAAAGCCACGCGTCTACACCCCGCCGCTGCACCAGCTTGAACCGCGCTCGCCGGAGGCGGAGGAGTGGACTCTCGGCTATGACGTGATCGACTTCGCGGAGCAGGTTCTCAAGGTGAACCTGTTTCCGTGGCAGAAGTGGTTGCTGGTGCACATGCTGGAGCTGTTGGAAGATGGCCAGCTGCGCTTCCGCACCGTGGTGGTGCTGATTGCTCGCCAGAACGGCAAGTCCACGCTTTCGCAGGTGCTTGCATTGTGGATCATCTGCGTGTGGGGCTGGCCGCTGGTGCTCGGTACCGCGCAGGACTTGGAGACCGCAGAGGAAGTCTGGCAGGGCGCCGTCGACATGGTCGAGGAGTCCGAAGAGCTGGCCCCGCTGATCGACAAGGTCGTGAAGGTCAACGGCAAGAAGGCCTTGGAGATCATCCGTGACGTCGAGGACTTCAAGCAGACCAAGCGGGTCAAGACTAGGTACAAGGTCAAGGCGGCTAACCGCAAGGCGGGCCGCGGCTTCACTGGAAACCTGATCCTGCTCGACGAACTGCGCGAGCATCAGAACTGGGATGCCTGGGGAGCGATCACCAAGACCACCATGGCCCAGTTGGAAGCGCTGATCCTCGCGCTGTCCAACGCCGGCGACGTGACCAGCATCGTGCTGCGCTACCTTCGCCAGATGGGCCACGAGGGCGCGGGGGATCCGGACGGCATCTGCAAGTCCGGTGAAGACCTGCTGCCCGACGTGATCGATCTGGGTATGGAGTCCGCTGATGACCATGATGACGAGGAGTACGAGGAAGACGACGAGTGGGAGCAGGAGCCCGACAGCCTCGGCTTGTTCGAATGGTCGGCTCCTCCCGGATGCTCGAAGTGGGACCGCGAAGGCTGGGCGCAGGCCAACCCCTCGGTGGGCTGGAACCCGGGCTTCACCGAGCGCACGCTGGCCGCGGCCTGCAAGACCGACCCCGAATGGGTGTTCCGCACCGAGTGTTTGTGCCAGTGGACGGACGGCGTGCTCGAAGGCCCGTTCCCGCCAGGTGTATGGGAAGAAGGACAGAACAAGCCGGAGATCGGCCCAGACGGCATGCCTCAAATCGCGGAAGCCGACAGGATCATCTCTGACGTGACCGTGGGGCTGGCCCAATCCAGCGACCGCGAGTACGTGTACATGGCCTTCGCCGGGCACCGCACCGACGGCCGCCCGCAGGTGGAGATCGTAGCCGCCAGGCACGGCACCAGCTGGACGAGCGGCTACCTGATGAACTCCAAGCGCCGCGGGCGAATCAAGTCCGTCACAGGCCAGTCCAAGGGCGCGCAGGTTTCCTCGCTGATTGAGGATCTGGCCGAAGCCAAGGATGACCCGGAGAACGACTTCGACGTGCCGGTGATCCCGTGGCAGGGAACCGACCTCACCAACGGCTGGTCCCGGTTCATGGACGAGGTCACCGGGAAGAGCCTGCGCCACCACAAGCAGCCTCCGCTGGATCTGGCGGCGACCACCGCGGTGCTGAAGAAGTTCAGCGGCGGCGCGACGCTGCCAGACGACAAGGCTTCCCCAGCCGACACGGCCCCGCTCATGGCCGCCGTGGCCGCGCTGTGGCTGCTGACCCGCAAGGAAGACCGACAACTGCCACCGCCGCCAGCCCCGGCCGCGGTGAAGACCAGCGACGTTGCGACCCACGTCCAGGACAGCCACACCAGCTATGACAGCGGGCAGGGCTACACCTCGGACATCGGCAGCATCGGATTTTGAGAGGAGGGTCAATGGCCGCACCGCAAGACGAGCGAGGCTATCAAGCCTCCAGCTTCTGGGGCTACGAGCAGGACGAAGAAACCCCGGAACTGCGCTGGCCCCTCAACATCGAGGTGTACGACAAGATGCGCCGGCAGGACGCGCAGGTCATGTCAGTGCTCAGGGCCGTGACCCTGCCGATCATCCGCACCGAATGGCGCATCGACCCGAACGGGGCGCGCCCCGAGGTAGTGCAGCTGGTCTCCGAGGATCTGGGCCTGCCGATCAAAGGACAGCCGGCCGTCACCGCGCCGCGCTCCCGAGACAGGTTCTCTTGGAAGGAGCATCTGCGCCTCGCACTGCTGATGCTTCCCTTCGGGCACGCCTACTTCGAGCAGGTCTACCGCATCGACGAGCAGGGCCGCGCGCGGCTCCGCAAGCTGGGTTTCCGCCCGCAGCGCACCATCTCGCAGGTCGACGTGGACGCCGACGGCGGGCTCAAGACCCTGCACCAGCTCGGCGATCCGACCGGCAAGAAGTCCAGCATGGGTGTGGAGCGCCTGGTCGCGTACGTGCTCGACAGGGAGGGCGGCAACTGGCTGGGCCAGTCGCTGCTTCGCCCGGCGTACAAGTTCTGGCTGCTCAAGGACCGCATGCTCCGGGTTCAGCTGCAGTCTGTGGACCGCAACGGCATGGGCTTCCCGGTGTACACCGCCGGAGAACTGCCGGAGAACATGACCGTCGCCGAGTACCAGACGGCAATGCAGGCGCAGGTGGACGCTGGCCTGGCCATCGCCCGCGGCGTGCGCTCCGGCGAAACCTCCGGCGCTTCCATCCCGCCAAAGGCAAAGCTCGACCTGCTCGGAGTCACCGGCCAGCTGCCGGACGCCGAAGCCCCCATCCGCTACTACGACGAGCAGATCGCCCGTGCAGTACTGGCCCACTTCCTCAACCTCGGCACCGAAACCGGTTCCTGGGCACTGGGAAGCACCTTCGCGGACTTCTTCACCCTGTCCCTGCAGACGTTCGCCGGCTACATCGCGGAGACCGCCTCGCAGCACATCGTCGAAGACCTGGTCGACCTGAACTTCGGCCCGGACGAACCAGCCCCGCTGGTGACCTTCGACGAGATCGGCTCACGCCACCAGCCCACAGCCGAGGCAATCAAGGCGCTCATCGACTGCGGCGCCATCGTCGTAGACGAACCGCTCGAAATCTACCTGCGCACCGTCTACGGCCTGCCCCCGGCAGACACCGCCACGGCACGCACCAAGCCAACCACGGAAGGAGCACCAGCCGATGCCGCACCAGAAGCAGAAGAACCCCCTGACGCCGCGGATTGAGAACAAGACCAGCTGGTACCGCATGGAAGCCGGCACCGAATCCGACGCGGCCGAGATCTTCATCTACGACCAGATCGGCGGATGGTGGGGAGTCGAAGCATCGCAGTTCGTGCAGGACCTCTCCGGCGTCACCGCGAACACGATCAACCTCCGCGTGAACTCACCAGGCGGCGACGTCTACGACGCGGTGGCCATCATGAACGCGCTCAAGCGGCACAAGGCCAAGGTCGTCGCCACCGTGGACGGGCTGGCCGCCTCCGCCGCCAGCTTCATCATCCAGGCCGCCGACGAGATCGTCATGGGCAAGGGCGCCGAAATCATGATCCATGACGCGCTCACCATCGCGATCGGCAACCCAGCCGACTTCCGCGAAGCCGCCGACTTCCTCGACCGCATCTCCAACACCATCGCCTCCGTCTACGCCGACCGCGCCGGCGGCACCCGCGACGAATGGCGCGAACGCATGGTCGCCGAGACCTGGTACACCGCCGAGGAAGCCGTAGCCGCCGGACTCGCCGACAGCATCGTCGGCACCGCGGAAACCGAAGCCGAAGACCTGAAGAACCGCCTGGACTTCAGCGTGTTCGCCTACGCCGGCCGCCGCGCCGCGCCGGCACCCACACCGACCAATGCCACGCCAGCCCGGCGCGACATCCAAGCCCACCTGGACGAGGCGCTCGCCGTCGCCGGCCAGTGGCGAAACGATCTGGCTGAAACGGAATCCCCGAACCAGCCCCACACAAAGGAAGGAGCCGACATGTCGGACTCTCTACTCCAGGGCGTGATCAAGCGTCTGGGGATCGACCCGAAGGCCACCGACGTTTCCGAGGAAGCGGTCCTGGCCGAACTGGACGAAGCGCTCGCCGAGCGTGCCGAAGACTCGCAAGATGCTGCAGCCTCGGCGTCCGCCGTCCAGCAGCCTGCACCGGGCACCGTGGTGCTCGACGAGGCGCAGTACTCGCAGCTGCTCAACGATGCCTCGGCCGGCCGTGAGGCCCGCAACCAGCAGATCGAGGAGCACCGCAACCGGGTGGTGGACTCGGCTGTCGAATCGGGCCGCATCCCGCCAGCACGCCGCGAGCACTGGATCAACGCCTTGAAGGCCGACCCGGGTGCCGAGGAAAGCCTGAACGCGCTGGCCCCCGGCCTGGTGCCGGTCGAAGCCAAGGGCTACACCGGTGGCGTGGACCAGGCCACCGATGAAGACACCGTTTACAGCAAGGTCTTCGCGACCGCTGAGACCACGAAGGAGTCCTAACCATGGGCCAGTACCTGCCAATCCATCGTCCGGGTGACACCGTCACCTTCGATGTCACCACCGCAGTAGTCGGTGGCCATCCTGTCCAGGTCGGCGCGACCGACCGTTCCGTGGCTCCGGCCGCGGCCGCCAGCACCTCCTACGTGGGGATTGCCGGCCACGATGCCGCGATCGGTGACAAGGTCACCGTGGAAGTCGGCAAAGTGATCCACGAGCTGAAGGCATCCGGCGAGGTGGCTCTGGGCGCAAGCCTCGAAGCCGCCGGCGCAGGAGCCGTCCGCACCGCTACGACCGGGACCGTCATCGGTCTGGCCTTGACCGCTGCCGCTGACGGCAAGCTGGTCCAGGTTCTCCAGCGCTAGAAGAAAGGAATCATCCAGACATGATTACCTACCCATTCACCCCGAGCCAGACGGAGAACGCCAGCGCCGCGGACCTGCTGGCTTTCATCAAGTCTCCTGCTCTGCTCGCCCGCCGCCTGGGCGACATCCTCACGTCCCAGCAGTTCCTCGGCAACTTCCTGCTGCAGGGCCGCTACCAGGTCAGCGGTGGCGCCATCATGGTGCCGTCCAAGGAAATCATCCGCACCGACCGCGGCGCCGAGACCGTCGCCCCAGGCGCCGAGTACAAGCTCACCCCGCTGAGCGCCGAGCAGTACGAGCTGTACACCGCGCTGAAGGAAGGCATCGCCACCGAGGTCACCGACGAGCAGGTGGGCCGGCTCCTGCGCCAGCCAATCGATGACGCGCTGCTGCTCCTGCAGACCGAACTGGTGTTCAGCGCCAACGACGCGGCACTGGGCGTCATCCAGTCCTCGGTGACCCAGACCATCGCCGGCGGCGCATGGACCAACGGCAAGCAGATCCTCAAGGATGCCATGCGCGCCAAGGCCACCGTCCGCGCGCTGAAGCTGGGCTACGACATCGACACCGTCGTGCTTGACGGCATCCAGCACGCCGAGATCGTGTCTGAGCTGCTGGACGTCCTGCCGGACAGCGACGACACCGCCAAGACCGGCGCCTTCCCGACCATCGGCGGCATCACCTGGGTGGCAGCAGACGGCGGCGAAGTCACCGACCCGCTGTTCCTGGACCGCCGCCTGCTCGGCGGCATCGCCCGCGAGTCGATCCCGTCGCCGGAGTACCGCCCGGTTGGCAACGACACCGGCGTGGAGGTTGCCTCCATCCGCGAGAGCAAGGCGGACAAGACCCGCCTGCAGGCCCGCAACCCGCACGTGCCAGTGGTCACCAACCCGCTGGCCGGCATCTACATGACCGGAACGGGGGCCTAAGCCATGGCAACTCTGTACAAGGCCAAGGCCTCCGTCGTGAAGGTCTCCGTGGGCTCGCCCAACGGCAACCGTGTCGCCCGCATCGTCCGCGCCGGTGGGATCATCCCTGAAGGCGTGGACGAGGAGCAGCTGAAGCACCTGGTCAGCCGCAAGCTGATCGAGAAGGTCACCGTGACCGAGCAGCCGCCGGCGCAGAACCCGGTCGAAGCGCTCAAGGCCCAGCTGGAAGAAGCCAAGGCTGCCACCGAAGCAGCCAAGGCAGAAGCCGCCGAAGCAAACGGAAAGCTGGCCGTAGCGAACGCACAGCTCGAAGCCGCCAACGCCGACAACAAGCCGGCCGCCGCCAAGACCCCGGCGGCCAAGACCACCGGCACGAAGTAGGAAGGCGGGTGGCCATGGCTGACCTTGCGCAGGTCAAAGACATCGTCGACGCATGGCGCCCGCTGAAACCGGTCGAATCCACCCGAGTCGAGTACTGGATCGGAGCAGCATCCCGAAAGATCCGACGCCGCTGGAAAGACGTAGACCAGCGGATCGCCGCCGGAACACTGCAACTCGAAGACGTCACCGACGTCGTCGTGAGCATGGTGCTCTCGGTCCTTCCGAAGATCGAAAACAACGGAGTGAAATCCGTAGCCGTTGCCGCCGGAGCCGAGTCCCGGGCCATCACCCTGGACTCCTCCGGCGGCGACGAACGGCTCAGCTTCGAAGAGTGGATGGTGGAGATCTTCGAAGGGGTCGCGGCATCCACGCCGCTGCCCCAGATCAAAGCCCCCATGGCCTACGGCCTAAACCGGATCTTCCCGGACTGGAAAGAGGTGTACGAATGACCGACGCACTGCACCAGGTCATGGTCACCGCGCACGTGCCGACCGGGGCAACTACTCCGGCACCGGACGGCACACCCTCCAAAACCAGAACCCGGATCGACTGGGGACCCTGCAACTTCCAGCCAGCCTCATCCACCGAGGACCGAGCCGGAAAGCACACCGTCACCGGGGAGTACTTCATCAGCGGGCCCCTCAACCCACGCATCACCGCCGGGTCGATCATCACCGTGGCCGGGAACCCCTACAAGGTGAAAGCCGAACCCAAGCACTTCGCCTCGGGAATCCTCGACCACACCGAACTCAACCTCATTGATCAGAAAGGCTAGACACCATGGCACAGCATGAACCATCCCTGGAAGAAGACGGTCGTGTCGACTTCCGCGGGAACAAGTACAGCCAAGCCGACGCGATCGCGTTGGGCCTGATTGCACCGGTAAAGGAGGTGGCCGTTGAAACAGCCGAACCTCAGTACCGAGAAGCTGAACCAGGCGATGCAGTCACCGGCGGTCCGGGCAGCGCTCGCCGCAAAAGCTGAACGGGTTCTTCCCCGGGCGAAGTCGATCGCCTTGCAGGATGGCAAGCGCCAGTTTGCGCAGGCGCTGAAAGTCCGGCAAGGAACGCGTCCTGGCACCGGGTCACCCAGCGGTCTGCTGCGCTCCTTTGCGCGAGTCGAAGCAACGGTCACCGAAGACATGCGCAAGATCGACGGGTACGGCCGTTTGACTCGGCAGCAGATCCTCAGGCGGGCCACGGATGCCTAGCCTGAGCCGTTACCCGAAGGCTGAAGCGTTTGTGCTTGGCTGGCTGCGGGCGGGGCTCGATCCACCCATTTTCACTGAGACCGATGAAAACCTGCAGAAAACCGCTCCAGCCTACAAGGTGCAGGTCGTTGGCGGGGGCGAGCAAGATATCACTCGCTCGCCGACAGTCGAGATCTGCGCTTATGCCGTAGGTCGCGGCGCCGCTCTGGACCTGCTCGATGAAGCTGACTATCGGATGCGCAAGCTCCGATGCCAGGGAACAGCTGACGGCTACGCCGACGACGTGCGGTTGGCTTTCCACCCGACAGCCGAACCATATGGAAACACGGACCTGCACCAGGCAACCGCTTCGTACACTGTCGATTTCCGACCGAAACCATAACCACCGTCGAGGGCTGCAGATGCGGCCCTTCTTCTATATCTAGAAAGGGGCCGCGATCATGCCAGAAATCGATCTGGATCAGGCCAACGTGGATACTAACGTCCGCAAGTGGGGGTCTAAGTTGCTGTTTGTGCAGCCGATGACTTCCGCGCCACCTACCACCTTCTTCGGGGTGGAAGACCACCTGCCGATCTTGCCCGCAGACGCGAAGATCTTCGGATTCATCACGACCGACGGCATCGACCAGGAAGACTCGGTCAGCTCGGAAAACACCCAGATGGACCAGGCCCTCGAACCTGTCCGTCGCGATTTGACCGGTATCGAGAAGACCCTCCTCACGAACCTGGGCGAAGACAATGCCTACGTCCAGGCATTGTGGCACGGCGTGCCGGTCGAAGACTGGCCGGCAACCAGCGTAGGCCCGTGGATCTACCACGACGGCGCCATCTCCGACTACCCGTACATGCGGCTCGGCGTGATCGCAATTGACGGGGTAGGCGACATGGCTCGTTACCGCTACGAGTACGCCTACCGAGCTGCAATCACCGCGAAGGGCGCCCGTAAGCTGGCGCGCAACGCTGCGGAGACCTACTCGTGCACCTGGGGCCTCTTCCGCGATGCCGTCGCTAAGAAGTCGTACTCGCGGCTGCAGGACGGACCGTTCTACCACCAAGTCCCATAACCGGGCGACCCCCGAACCGGTTGGGGCTGGCAGCGAGGGGAATCCTGCCAGCCCCAACCACTTAGCTGATTCCCCAGATTCCCCACGAAAGGAGCCATCATCATGGCTGAACCAACCCGCCGCGTCGTACGCATGGACCGCTTCAAGAGGCAGCTGGCAGAGAACGTCGGAACCGACGAGCTGCTGCCAATTGAAATCGGCAAGGACGAGCGCGTGTTCATCCGCCTCGGTTTCCAGGTCGAGGACACCCCAGATTTCCAGGACTTCATGAAGCGCCTGCAGACTGCTTCACCGGGCGACGAATCCGCCATGGTCATCCTGGGTGAACACCCGGACCTGTCGAGTGAAGAGCAGCTGGAAAAGTGGAAAGCCGCCGGCTACACCACCGATGACCTGGCACTGGTCTTCGGAGCTGAAACCCAGGAGTACAAGGACTCGCTGGGAAAATTCCGGTACAGGGGATAGCTGAACTGATTGGGGCCGAGCCCGAGGCGTACGAGGCGGCATTGCTGCAGGCGTACCCCGGGCGCGACCCGCTCAGTGATGTTTTCTCCGGGAAGATCAGTCTCCGCAAATTCCGCGTCATGGTGGAAAACCTCCCGCCGAAGAACCCCGTTGCCCGGGCCGTGTCCGGCGAGTGGGGCGATGAGGAATGGATGCTGTGGGACATCAGCGGCCGGCTCCGCGATCTTTCCATCCAGCTGCATAACCTGTTCCGCGGAAATAGTGCCGCACTGGAACCGGAGTATCTGCCACGGCCCGAAGCCGGCACCGGCGAACACCAGGAACTCGAAAAGGCCGCAGAGCACCAGATGCAGGACAACCTTCTGAAAGTCCTGGCGCGCCCAAACCCTCACTGATTCATTTCAGAGAAAGGAGGGCGCACTGTGGCCGACGAAGTATGGGTCGACGTACTGGCCAACATGTCGCCATTCGCTACAGGATTCAAGCGCGGAGCTACCCAGGTCGCCCGCGATGCCGGCCGGCAAGCTGGCAATGAATTCACCAGGGCCATGGCCGACAACTCCGCCGGAGCCACGGACGGGCTCGTCAAAGAGCTGGAGATCTCCGCAAAGAAGAGCGAAGCCGCCCTGGGCAAGCTCAAGCAGGAGATCTCCACCGCTCGACAGGCGAAGAACAAAGCCGAAGCCGCCGAGCTGGACGCGCAGGTAAAGCTCACCGACGCGATCAGCAAGTACGGTAGCGAATCGGCACAGGCCCAGTCGGCAACGCTGAAGCTGGCCGCGGCCAAGGAGAAAGCAGAGAACGCGACTCGGAAGTACGAGAACGCAGAAGCTGCGCTTCAGGAAGAATCAAAAGCCGCTGCCAAGATCAGCGAACAGCTGACCGAGGCCCAGAAGAAGCAGACCGCCGAAGTAGGTAAGGCACCCAGCAAATGGGACAAGGTCAAGTCCTCTGTAGGCTCAGCCAACGATTCATTCAAGGCGGCAACAGGCGGCATGGGTGGGCTCATTACGAAGCTCACCGCCGTCGCCGGCGCCACCGCACTGGTGGCCAGCGGCTTCACGAGCGCAGTTGGTGAAGCCGATGGCGCCGCGGTACTCGGAGCTTCGCTGGGGGCCACCCCGGCAGAAGCCCAAAAATGGGGAGCTGTCGCCGGCGATCTCTACGCTGACAATTTCGGCGACTCCATGGAAGGCGTCACGGGTGCCGTGGACGCCGTCGTGTCCTCCATGCAGGGGATGCGCAATGCCTCCGAGGAGCAGATCGAATCCATCACCGCCAAAGCCCTAAGCCTCGAAAAGGCCATGGGCGTGGGAGTCGCAGAATCCGCGACGACCGCCGGCATCCTGATCAAGAACGGTCTGGCCAAGGACGCCGACCAAGCCATGGACATGCTTGCCGGATCCATGCAGAAAGTACCCCAAGCCATGCGCGGGGAAATCCTGCCGGTCTTCGACGAGTACTCCAAGCACTTTGCGCAGCTCGGCATCGATGGCGACACCGCCATGGGCATCATCGTAGCGTCCTCGCAGGACGGCGCGATCGGCATGGACAAAATGGGCGACGCGCTCAAAGAGTTCACGATCCGCTCGACAGACATGTCCAAGAGCACCGCTGGCGCATACTCCGCGCTCGGCTTGGACATGACGACCATGACCAACGATCTTCTGGCTGGCGGCGACCGGGCAGAAGGCGCCATGGCGCAAATCGTTCACGGCCTCCAGGAAATCAAGGATCCAGGCGAACAAGCCGCGGCCAGCCTCGCGCTCTTCGGAACACCACTCGAAGACCTCGGCACTGACCAGATCCCGAACTTCCTCGGCATGATCGACCCCATGGGTGACGCCTTCGATAGCACCGCAGGCGCCGCCCAGCAGATGACAGACGCCATCAATTCGGGACCAACCGCATCGCTCGAATCCCTCGGCCGAGGATTCCAAGGCCTCATCGCCGACGGAATCCAGCCTTTCCTAGGACCGGCACAAGAAGTCCTCAACTGGGTTACCCAGACACCGGGGGTCATGGAAGCAATGGGCATCGGGCTCGGCGGCCTGGCCACCGCGTGGGGAATCTACACCGTGGCCCAATGGGCAGCGAACTCGGCCATGCTCGCCAACCCCATCACCTGGGTCGTCGCTGCAATCGTCGCCGGCGCAGCACTTGTCGCTGTCGCCGTCGCCAACTGGGGCACCATCATGGGCTGGCTGCAAACCAACATCCTCGAACCCTTCCTCGCCTGGATCGCACCAGCCTGGGACGGGCTCATGACGGGAATGAATTGGGCCTGGGAGAACATCCTCAAACCGGCCTGGGACGGCATAGCAGCCGCAGCGGGCTGGCTTTGGACAACCATCCTCCAGCCAACCTTCACCTGGATCTCCGAAGCCTGGACCAACTGGACCAACAACGCCAAATGGGCCTGGGACAACATCCTCAAACCAACCTGGGACGCGCTCGCCGTGGCCGCAGGCTGGCTTTGGACCTCGATCCTGCAACCCGTATTCGGTTGGATCGGCGCTGGCTGGAACGTACTGGCCACAGGGATCGGCTGGGCCTGGACGAACATCCTGAAACCAGCCTGGGACGCGGTGTCCTCCGGCGCTTCGTGGCTCTGGAATAATGCGCTCAAGCCTGCCTTCGGCTGGATCAAATCCGGGTGGGACTCCCTGACGCAAGCCTTCGGGATCGTATGGGATAAATGGGGAAAGCCCGTATTTGACACGATCGCGAACCTGCTCAAGGGCGACTTCCCTGCCGCTTTCAAATCCGGCAAGGAAGCAGTTCAAGGGATCTGGGATTCCGTAGCGAACATCGTAAGAAAGCCCATCAACTTCGTGGTGAACACGGTGTACAACGATGGTCTGAAAGCCATGTTCAACGGCATCGCCGAGAAGCTCGGCCTCGGATGGAAGCTGCCAGACGTTGCCTCACTCCCAGCATTCGCCGACGGCGGTCAAATGGCGCACGGCTGGAAACTCGTTGGCGAGGAAGGCCCCGAGCTGATCAACACCGGTCCAGGGTACGTCTACACCGCAGCGGAAACCAAAGCGATGCTGGCGGGCAAAAAGCAGGCTCCGATGGAATCCCTGCCGACGCTCACCGGCGGTCACGACGAGCGGAACTCGAAACTACCAATCGGCGGCTTCTGGTCCGACGTATGGGGCGGTGTGAAAGGCACCGTCGGCGCGGTGAAGGACTGGGCCGTTGGAACCATCGCCGCGGGCGTACGGGCGCTGACTGAACCCATCAAGGGTTCAATCACTGCCATGCTCCCGGGAGAAGGAATCAACGAGCTGATCCGAGGAGCCGGCCACAAGCTGATCGACTCCATGACCGGATGGGCCGTCAAGAAAGATGACGCGAAAGCCGCGGCACAAGTCGCCGACGGCGGAGCAATGTTCTACGACGGTCCACTCGGAAAATTCGCGAAGCCAGCCAGCGGCCCCATCACCTCAGGTTTCGGCACCTCCCGAGGCCGATACCCCCACGCGGGCATCGACTTCGCAGTGCCGATCGGATCCGCAGTACGAGCCATGTACGACGGCATCATCCGAAAAACCGGATGGAACGCCGTCACCGGCCGCACCGGCAAGGGCACAGTCATGGACCACACCAACGGCTTGTCCTCGTACTACGGCCACCTCTCAGGATGGTCGGCAAAACCCGGCCAGCGAGTCAAAGCCGGCGACGTCATCGCACGCTCGGGCAACACCGGACGCTCCACAGGACCGCACCTTCACGCGGAGCTGTGGCGCAACGGCACACCGTTCAACTACCGGTCATACCTGTACGACCAAGGCGGATACGTGCAACCGGGACAAACCCAGGTAATGAACGCCTCGCGCTCGCCGGAGCCTGTTTTCAACGGGGCCCAGTGGCGATCGATTCATAACCTGGCGGCTCGCGGAGCGGAGCAGGTGCAGCACGGAGGGGATCAGATCACCATGCAACTGCCTAAGGATGCTGATGTTGATGACTTCCTCTCCGCACTGGATCACCATCGACGTCGGAATAACCGAGGAGGGAAGAAGTGAAGTTCAGGTTTGACGGGCTGACATTCGGCACGGACACGGCCTTGGTCAACACAAGCTTCAACTCGGGCACATCCAGCTTGCGAATTGGTGATGCTGAACGCTCCCAGCGTGATGGAGTAATTCCCGGTCGTGACTTCCTGGGTGGCAAGACGTGGGGCATCAGCCTCACAACCGATGCTGTAGATCTGGCCAGCGCGATTTCGTTGGAATCCGCGCTGGCCAGTCGCTGGCACGACCCGAAGCACCGACTGACACCGCTTACTATGTCCCCACTGTCCTACGAGCTGGACGGCCGGTGGCGACGAGTGTATGGGCGGCCGGACCGGTTCTCCGGGTCCAACGGGGATATCCGCGCGCAACAGGGTGGAGCACGCATCGATTGCGACTTCCGCTTGATGGATAGCCGGCACTTCGACGAGTCCGAAACCGTGCTGACGCTTCCGATCGTCCCTGCCTCGACCGGCGGCCTGATGGCTCCGCTTGTCGGGCCGCTGTCTACGGTCCGTTCGTCGGCACCGCGCGCCGGGTACGTGGACAACAAGGGCACCGCGGCGACGCCACTGAAAGCCGTATTCAAGGGGCCAATCACTGACCCGTATGTGCGCGCCGCGGCCGGGTGGGAGATCGCCCTGAAAGGGACACTGCTGCCTGGCCAGTCAGTCACCGTCGACTCTTTCGCCGGCACCGTCCTGCGCGGGTCCGCTCCGGTGGGTGGCATGCTCACCCGAAAAACCCGGTTATCTTCCGCGGTGCTGCCCGTCGGCATCTCTGATCTGACCTTCGGTGGCGTCGATCCGACTGGCACTGCGCTGGTCGAACTGCGCTGGCGCAACGCTTACTACTCAATCTAAGGAGGCCCCGATGGGTAATGAAAACAAAGGACCGCGCCGATCCTGGACCGAGGAAGCAGAAACCGGCCCTGTGTTTCAGGGCCGGGATCTACTAGGCAAGGCATGGATCAACGATTTCGAAGCTCATCTTCGAGTAAGTTGATCCGACTTTCCAATTCAAGGGTTACAGCGTGCACTGCGGCGAAAATGTCAGCAATATGCCTCGTCACTAGATGACCGGTAGTCATCTGCGTGGTGCCTAGTGCATCAGTAAGTTCATGCATGGTGTCCCGCAGAGTCAGTTCCAAATTGGTACTAGCTGGCGTTTCGCCATGGATCGGGAATCGTCTTTGGTAATCGGTCATTGTTCACCTTTGTCTGTGCGCACGGTCATGCGCGGTTCGTGTAGGAGCTTTCAGCATAGTGACCGTGCGCTCGATTCATTCTTTATGACTTTTAGGAGGCCCTTGTGGCTTTGGATCTCACGCCCTGGTTCGTGGGCGGCGGCGCCCAGCACTCCCCGGAGGTAGCACGCCTGCTCGCCTACGCCGCAACCTCCGGCGCGGAGGGCATCGTGGAGCCCGCATCGCTGGCGGTAAAGGCCCAGTCCACCCCGAACGGCACGGTAGCCGTCCGGCCGGGAGCAGCCCTGATCCTGAATCGTTACGCCGGCGGCACTCAGCAGACTTACGTGCTGCGCAATCCATCTTCTACCGCGGTGACGATCCCGGCCACCGGCTCGGGTGGCGGCCGCACGGATGCGATCATCGCACGGGTGCTGGATCCCCAGTACGAAGGTGCAGCACCTAGTGATCCGGTGACGTTCAACTACGCCCGCTTGGAACGCATCGCCAGCGTCCCCGGAAACCTTTCGAACATCAACCAGCTCGGTCTGACCTATCCAGCGATCCTGCTGGCCAAGATCACCATTCCGGCCTCCACCGGGACTATCACCAACGGCATGATCACTGACCTGCGTGACGTAGCAATACCTCGCGTTGCGGACGTGTGGCGACCTCGACCGAACGTTGTAGCAGACCGCGAAACGTTGAAAGCGGCCGGGGTGGACGGCGAATACTTCCCGAATGCGGGTGGAGAGCAGACAATTTCCGTTCCGAAGTGGGCGACCCGGGCGCAGATCCGCGCCACGTGGATGGGGGTGCGGCTTGAACCAGGTACTAACTGGGGTGAGATTTGGGCTGAGTTCGGCCCCTATCTGCGGGCGTCAACTCGGAAGTACAGCACCCAGAGGTACACCTGGGACGGAACCGCGAGCGGCGGTGTGACCCGGCAGCCATGGATTGTGGAAGACGATGTCTACGTCCCAGCCGATATTCGAGGGACCGATCAGATCTTCGTGATGAAAGCCCGATACGGGGCAGCTGGTGGAGCATGGACAGCGTCCATAGACGGGATGTCCGGAGTCTCCCTGGCGATCAGATTCTTGGAAGTCGCTGACCCTTCGACCACCTGATAGGAGGCGGCATGTCTGACTGGCGTTTTCATCTGTTGACCTTGCCTGATCGGCAGTGGGTAGACCGGGACCTGCAGCTGCAGGGGGCCAAGGTGACAGTTGGGCTTTCGCGCCCTGATAGCATCTCTGGCCGCCTGCCCTTGGGCTACCGGATGATCAACGCTCCCTCAGGGCAGCGGGCGCTCACCGAATGGGGCTCGGCCATTGTCGCTGAACAGGAAGGTCGAGATCCGGTCTTCGCCATAGTCGACGGTCTCACGACCGACGGGGACTGGCTGAACGTTGCGGCAGGCGGGTTCACGTCCTATCCGACGGGGATGCCGTGGGTCGATAAGGAGTTCTCCTCGACCCGTGTTGACCCATTGGATGTGGTTCGGTTGATCTGGACGAACCTGCAGAACAAGCCGGCGGGAGATCTGCAGGTAGTTGTGGACGCTGTGAAATCTGGACAGTTTCTTGGGAAGCCGGAGGGCGCGCAGCTGACGGCCGCTAAGCGGCATCAGGCGTACATGCAGGAGCAACTGGACTACACCAAGGAGCAAGCTGAAGAGGACGCGAAACTGGTCGACCAGTACGCGACCAAAGCGCTCGCTGCAGCAGGGCTCCCAGCCGGCGGGCTGTTGATCCGCTCCACGAGCGAACCTACGGGGGACAAACGCTCAAAAAGAAACCTGTGGTTCAAAGGCAACGCCGAGGGACTCCTCTCGGCGTCGACCTGGAACGGCAAGAAATGGGTCGAGCTTTCCACCGCGAAATTCAACGCGGCCAGCGACTGGTTTTTTGAATGGCTGGATCAGAAGGAAGTCCTCAAGGACTCCAAAGCGATGCATACGAAAACCAAGGAAGAGTTCAACACCGCCAAGTCCAAGGTCAGCGAGCTGTCGGAGCAGAAGGCAGAGCCATACACCCTTTCGTGGTGGGACACCCCCGACGTTGGCTCAATCATCACGGACCTGGCGACCCAGACCCCTTTCGACTACCGGGAAGAAACGACGTGGGACGGTGACGACGCGCTATCGCATCGGCTTCGGATTGGTTACCCGGAGTTCGGGGTCAGACGTGAGCATCTGAGACTGGAGATCGGCGTGAACGTCACCGCCCCGCCCCCGCTGGTCGAAGGCGATTACGCTTCGGAAGTCATGGTCCTGGGCGCCGGCGAGGGCCGCAGCATGGTCCGTTCCACGGCAGTGCGAGATGCAGGACGCTTACGACGTGCGCTCGTGCTTGAACGCAAGGAATTCACGAAGACCACACAGACAGGCCGGGAAGCCCGGAATGAGCTCGAAGCCCGCACCTCGGACTGGACCTTCGACAGCCTTTCCCTGGTGGACCACGACATGTGCCCATACGGCTCTTTCGATGCTGGTGACTGGTTGTACTTGACCGGTGATGCTGGCTGGGTGCAACTGGACCAGTGGGTGCGGGTGCGGGAGATAGAAATCGACTGCCCGACGGGCCAAATTATTTTGAAAGTGAGCAGCAGTTGAATCGCTTGAATGATGACGCCGCCTGGCTGGTCGAACAGATCGCCGAAGCCAAACGCATGGCTTCGGCCAACGGCCGCCCGCAGCTGGCGAACTCAGCCATCGAGTCCGGACGTATCGAAGAATACGACCAGGACGGCACGCTCGTGCAGATTGTGGGGGAGCAGCACGATGGCACGCACACGCCGGTAACAGTGAATGGTCCGGTGCCACCCGAGCCCGTCCCTCCTGTGTTGACGGCGGGTATCGGCAGCGTCGAGGGCCGATGGTCGGGGAAGTTCGCCGGTGATGCCTTGTCCCCGATGGATCTCTCTCACGTGTCGTTGCACGCCTCGCGCGTCGAAGTGTTCACGCCATCGAATGAGACGCAACTGGCCACGATTACCGGCGAGCTGGGAGACGTCGCCGTAGTGATCCTCGACGCCGGCCAATGGACGTTCGGTCTGGTCGCGGTGTCGAAGGCCGGAAAGTGGTCTCAGATGTCCGACACCGTGACGCTGGACGGGCCAGGCTACCCGTCACCGGTAGATATTCAAGACGAGCTGATCCAGCTTGACGAGAAATACGACGGAGTCATCACCGAGGCCGGCAACCTTGGGACCCGACTGGACGCGGCCGAGGAAGATCTCGCAGCACACGAGACGCGACTCAGCGCCAACGACGCGACGATATCGAACCTGACTGGGACGATCCTGCCGCAGCTGCAAACTGACCTGAACCAGGCCAAGACTGACCTGGCGCCCCTGCCAAACCTGATTCAGCAGAACACGGCCAAGGTCAACGAGGCCAAAACCCGCCTGGACTCGCTGGACTCAACCACACTGCCGGGCCTGACGACCGAACTGAACAACGCGAAGTCGCGCCTATCCACTGCGGAAACGGCAATCAGCACCACGCTACCTACCTCGATCGCCAACGCCAAGGCAGCAGCCGACATGGCCCTGCTGATCGCCCCGGTCAGCACCGCCGCACCCGTGCTCGCCGACGGCACCGGCCGACCCATCAATGCAATCTGGACCCGCATCGACGCCAACGGCAACGAAATCGGCTACTGGCGATGGACCGCATCCGGCTGGGTAGCAATGGCCATGACCCCCACGGTCATCCCGAACCTGTCCGCAGCCAAGATCACCTCCGGCACCATCGCCACAGCCCGCCTCGACGCAGCAGCGCTCGCCGTGGCGATCGCGTCGATCATTGAGCTGAACGCTGACCGGATCACCGCCGGGAAGATCGGGGCCTCACAGATCGACGTGGCCAGCTTGGCCGCGGAGATCGCGACCGTGATCCAGCTGAATGCCGAGAGTATTACGGCGGGCACGCTGAGCGCTGACCGGCTCGATGCGAACGCCGTAGCGGCCAAGGTCGCCACGGTGATCCAGTTGAACGCCTCGCGCATCACAGCCGGCACGATCAACACTGCTCGCTTGAATGTTTCGGAGATCGCCGCCCAGGTGGCTACCGTGATCCAGTTGAATGCAGACAGGATCACTGCCGGCACGATCGCTACAGCACGCCTGAACGCCCAAGAAATCGCGGCGGCTACCGCGGCCTTCCAGACGGTCGACGTGAAGAACCTCTTCGCGACCACTGGAACGATGTCCGAAGCTGTCATCAACAAGCTCTGGGCCGACGTAGTCATGTCCCGGAAAATCACCGCCCAAATGGCAGCATTCGGTGACTTCGAGAACTACGCCATCATCGACCCGGTGCTCGATGTGAATGTCAAAAGTCCCGCGAACTACAAGACCGTCACAGAAGGTGCCCACACAGCATCAGCGCCAGGATCGACAAACCTCTACCTGATGTTTCGGGATCGAGACGCGGGGTTCCCCTTCCAAGCAGGCGACAAGCTAAAGATCACCCTCAAGGGCCTGTCATCTGTAACCGTGAACGTGTCAGCGCGCATCTGGATGTATAGCGAGATCTCCGGCGGATCGAATGTTTCGGCCAGTTCGACTACTGCTTCATTTGGACCTACCGAAGCTGATTATTCGCTTGAACTGACTGTCCCACCTGCGCCATGGCCGGTGAAGTCATGGATCATCGGGCTGGTTGGCAACGCTGATACCGTAAATGTGCGCGTCAGAAATGTCAGCGCTCGCCGCATGTATGCGGGTGAAATGCTCGTTGATGGCTCGGTGAAAGCCAAGCAAATCGACACCGACGATCTTGCCGCGAACACTGGTTTCATTGCGGACCTAACGGCTCGCATCGTCAAGTCGGAGATGTTCGTCGGCAAGGAGTTCTTCGGCGGCAAGTTCATCGGCTCGTACTTTTGGACGGACGCTGCTGAAGCTGTCGGTCTCAAACTCGACAACCAGGGCTTGCGTGTCTACGGCGCCGAGGGCGGCGAACCGGTCACGGAGATCCGTGCCGATGGTGGAACCGTCTACTCCATCACCAACCCGACAACAGGAGAGGTGCTCGCTGCCCTCGACTCCGAGGGTGGCGTGACCGGGCAGGCGCTCAGCATCGCCGGCGAATCACGGCTGGACGGTTCCGTTGTCACAGGTAGTGACCCGCTCACCAGCGGGCACGGTTCCGGTGATTACGGGGTGACGATGAACGGGCGCGACACTCTCGGCGCCACGTTCATGAAGTACGTCGAAGAACACCCGAACGTCGCCGACGGTAACGCGTGGATGACCGTCATCCCACACGGCATCGTCGCACACCAGGAAGTCTCCACACCCAACCAGGGCTGGAACGCCGTCGGAGGTATCGACCACGCTCGCATCCGTGCAGTCGTGACGCTGGATGCGGTCTACGGCCGCATGTACCAGATCACCTACCGCACCCCTGCGATCAAGGAAACATCTTCCATGGGTGGCACCATCGGTGGCGCAGCCATCGTGTATTCAGCTCCTGGAAAATCGATTTCCGCCGGCGCGGCAACGAATAATGCGCTGACCGGGTCCCGCTACTACCTGAGAGGAGGAGGCGGATTCGACCAAGCCATGGTCACCGTGTACGCACGATGCCCGGAGGACATCCCCGAAGGGAAGATCATGCTCGGCCCGGAAGTGTACATCTACTCCGGGCGCGCAGCCGTCGCCTCCGATACCAACGACACGGCCCGTTGGTCAGTCGTCGTCGCCGACCTGGGGCTCCGTCGCTCCTCGTACACCGGCCGCGACATCGACTCGAACAAGCAAGGCACCACGCCGCCGCCTGTACCAGCACCAGACCCGGATCCGGTGCGGCAGTACACCGACACCATCAACGCCACCTGGTGGCAGGCCTACACCGGCGACGGTTCCCAAGCGACGCACTCCACGTACAGCGGAGCCGCCGCGCAGGGCCGTTCGCCGTACGTGCCGGGCAACGGTGTGATGCGAGGCCTCGTGGGGTTCCCGTCGCAGCTCACACGCTTGTCGGGTGCCACGGTGAAGAAAATCGAGGTCTATGTCTATGCGAAGCACTGGCATTCCTCTGCCGGCGGCACAGCGTGCATCGGTGTGCATAACCACGCCAGCGCCCCGTCGTCGTGGTCGTCGGCCGCGAATGATGTGAAACGGCAGAAGCTGAAGAAGCCGGAGGGGCGTTGGATCACGTTGCCGTCCTCGGTGCATGCCGGATTCAAGAGCGGCAATACGAAGGGCATCAGCTTCTTGCCTCCGTCTTCGTCGACGTCTTCTGAGTACTACGGATTGTTCACCGGAAATAAGACGAAGCTGCGCATCACCTACACGAAGTAACCCGAACTCATGGAAAGGGGAGAGGGAATGGACGAAACACCAGTGGAGCCGGAGGAAACCCCGGCACCGGTCGTACCGGATCCGGTGCGGCCGCAAACGACCAGCGATCTGCTGAAGATCCAGCGGGCGCTCGGCGGGGACACGATGTGGGGTCTTCGCCTGGAGATCGCATTCAAGATCGAAGGCAAACCGGACACGACCAGCAGCCGCATCGCGGTGACCAAAGCCTGCGTGGACAACATCAGCTGTGACATCGACGGCACAGTCTCCACGGAGGGTGTGACCGATGAGCAGCTGATGGACGCCGTCAAGGGGCTGGAGGAGTGATGCCGACGCATGTCTTCAAACCGACCCGGAACCCACCCCGCTGGTGGGACCGGCTGCTGGTGCACCCCATGGATACGACGGTCGCGGCTGTCGCCGTGCTCTTCGGGGTGCTCGTTGTCCTGTCGCTGATCGTCCCGGACTTCATCCCGTCCAAAAGCATGGACAAGATGCCGTGGCCCATCGTCATCCTCGTGTCAGGGTTCCTCGGCACCGGAGGACTGCTCGCGCTCACCGGCCTGAACTGGTGGGGAGACAAGGTCTCCACTGGATGGGCCATCGAGCAGCTGGGCTGGTGGATGGCCGCCGGCGGCTTCGCCACCTACTCGCTGTCCGTCTCGTGGCATTACCCAGGCAGCGCGTTCGCCTGGGGCGTGCCGCTGGCCCTGGGTATCGGATCAGTGGTGCGAGCGGTGTCGATCATCATGATCGAGCGATCTGTGCGCCGGGCCCTGGCCGAGGTGGAAGGACACCAGCATGAGTGAAGCGTCGATCGTAGCAATCATCCTGGGGGTACTGACATTGCTCACGGGCGGCGGCTTCTGGGGCTACCGGCAATTCAGCCGCGAAGCCCCGGTGCGCAAACGTGATGCGGATATCGCAGTGGCGGAGAAGTCGCAGCAGATGGCCATGGCCATCGCCGACGATTTGCGGGAGGACTACGGCCGTTTGCGCACGGACCTGAACTCCGAACGCGAAGAGCGCCAGAAGCTGGCCGGCCGGGTGGACTCCTTGGAAACACAGATCCGGGAGCAGAACCGGACGATCCAACGGCTGCGCGAAGCAGTCCGGACGTTCAACGCCGCCTGGGATGACCTCACGCACCGCTGGCATCACTACCGGGCATCCGAGCACCCGCCGGCACGCCCGAACATCACCATCGACTAAGCCACCCGGAACGGTGGCTTTTTTTCATGCCCGGGGGCACGCCGCTCCCGGGCATACCCATACCCGAAAGAAAGGGCTGGCCTATGCGCGAGCAGCTGGTCAAGAAGAAAGACAAGATCTACGGCGGCACCAACCGGTGCACGTCTATCACGGTCCACGAAACCGCGAACACTTCCAAGGGCGCCGACGCCCAGGCTCACGCGAACCTGCAAACTTCCGGCAACGTCCGGCAAGCGTCCTGGCACATCACCGTGGACGACACCGAAGCGATCCGCTCCTACCCGGACACCGCGCAGTGCTGGCACGGCGGCACCCGCGAAGCTGCCGAGTCATCCATCGCGGTGGAGATCTGCGTCAACTCGGACGGCGACTACGACCAGGCGTTCAAGAACGCGGCCAGGGTTGTCCGCGATCTGCGCCGCCAGCATGGCATCGGCCGCTCGAAGGTGTACGACCACGCGCACTGGACCGGCAAGGACTGCCCGTCGAAGATGCGCGCTGCAGGCCGCTGGAAAGAATTCCTCGACCTCACCGACCCCAACCAGAAGGAGAACCCAGTGGGAATGATCAGCCCATTCGAAGGCCGGCTCACCGGCCACCACAACGACCGCGACGGCTACCCGGGGCATAAGGGTCTGGACATCGCACCGCCGAAGCCTGGCCAGGTCGGCATGCCCGTCTACGCGGCGTTCGCCGGCACGTGGCAGGAGATCGTCCGCAACGCCAAGCCTGGCAACAAGTCCTCAACCTGGGCACCGCGCCGCACTGGCAACGGTGGCTTGATCTCCAACCCGGACGGCGAGGGCAACGGCTACAACCACATGCGCCCGCTGGATCACTTCAAGGTGGGGGACAAGGTTGTCGCGGGGCAGCTGCTCGGCTACAACGACCGCTCCGGCACCCAGACCGGCCCGCACCTTCACTTCGAACTGTGGGCGGACTGGCGCAATTCCAATTCTGATTACGCGCCGGAACTTGCGTTCGAGAAGTTCAGCGTCAAGATCGGCTCCGCCCCGGATCGCACGAGCATCGCGCCGGTGAAGCCTGCCGGAGGCGGTTCCAAGCCGTCCAAGCCTGCCGCCAAGCCAAGCGTGCCGACAGACGTGAAGAAGAAGCTCAAGGCCATGGGCTACAAGAACCTCGATGCCAACGACGTCGAGGCCTACCAGGCATGGCACGGGCTGGTCCCGGACGGGCAGTGGCTGGCCAAGACCGAGGCGAAGTACCAGGAAGTCGTCCGCGCCCAGAACGCCACAAAGAAGATGAAGGGCGTCCCGGACAACTGGGCATCCGACGGCTACTGGGGCGTGACCTCGAAGAAATGGGCCGCCTACACCTCGGGCCGCAACGGGTGGAACAACCCCCACGGCTACCTCACCAAGAAGTACATCTCCAACCTCAAGAAAGTGAAGGCATGGTAATCATGGCAAAGCATATTGCAACTGGCGTCCCGACTCAGGTGGCGCACCCATGGCAAGCGACCGCCCGCACAGGTGTGGCGTACCTGCTCGCGGCCATCGGCTTCCTGGCCGCGGCCCTGCCGATCCTCCAGGAAGTGATGGGCGAATACCTGCCTCCATCGTGGGGTGCGTGGATCACCGCCGCCGTGGCGTTCCTCGTTGCCCTCGCCACTCTGATCACCAGGCTCATGGCGCTGGCCAAGGCGCAGGACTTCCTCGCGAAGATCGGCCTCGGCACCGGCGTCGAAAAAGAACCGTTGCCGGCAGACATCGTGATCGACACCGAGGGCACCACCGAATAAACCAGTCCGCTGGATTCCCACAGAGAGCCATATCTGGGAATTCAGCTCGCGCGCGTTCCCACCTGAACGACGAACCGCCCCACCCTCATTGCGAGGGTGGGGCGGTTTTCTGCGTTACGACGAGACTTTTAGAAGTCCATCGGGTAACCCTGTGAATTGGCGTCTTCCAAAGTGATGACCTCCGCTTCGCCAACGAGCCCGCCTAGGTCAATGCTCATCCGCGTAAATTCCTCTGGAAGGTCATCTCCGGTAACCACCGTGAATTTCTTCAACGCTCCAGGATTCGCCACGACGCTCTCGGACTCGAACGCGGCCTCGTAGAGGTCGAATCGCTTCTCGTAGGCCTTCCACTCGGGGCTGTCCTCGGTGGCATCGGGAGCATCAGGGAGCTGCTCTTGCACGGCTTCGACCAAATCTAGGGTCCGCTTGAAAATGTACTCACTGCCGTCCTTGTCATAGGCGCGGAACTCGTAAGGGAATGCCTCGGCATGTCCTTCACGGTTGTCGATCGTGACGGTCCAGAAAGTGAAGTCGTCCTCGTAGGCATCGCCAGCATCTTCGCCGGCGGCATCGAGGAAGGCATCCAGTTCAGGGCTGGGCTTGCCGGACGTGGCGACCTTGCCGAAGGTCATTCCGGTGGCGAAAGCGTACTCCTTCACACCTGACTCATCCGCGGGTTTTGATGCCGAGGGCGAGGCAGACGATTCTACCGGCGCCTCACTCGCCGCGGGTGCTTCGCTAGGTGTTGGTGCAGGCGCGGGTTCGGAGCCTCCGGAGCAGGAAGCAAGCGCCAGACTCAGGGCCAGCGCGGGCAATAGAAAAATAGACTTGCGCAAGATTGTGCCGCCTTTGATTATTAGTGGCTCTTTGGCCAATAAATGGTGAGTTTAAAGAGATACTATCTCGAAAGATCTAAATGTAATCTGATCTGCAACGCTAACTGGTTTCCCAACCACACCTGTGGAAGGGTCACCACGGTGATGCCGCTGGTCAGCGAGGTGCTGGACGGGGATCGGCTGTTCGCCCTGTCTTTCGCGGCGCCCATGGCTAGCGGCATGCTGGGCATGGTGGCGGCCGGCGAAATCACCGACCGCTGGGGGCCGAAGATTCCGCTGTTCGCCTCGGTAGCGGTATTCCTGGCGGGCCTGCTGGTGTGCGGCACCGCGGGCAGCATGGAGATCCTGATTTCAGGGCGCATCCTCCAGGGCATCGGCGGCGGCGCGATCACCGTGGCGATCTACGTGCTCATCGCGCGCGCGTACCCCGGCAGCCTGCATGCGAAGATCTTCGCGCTCTTCGCCACCGCTTGGGTGTTGCCCGCGCTGATCGGCCCCTGGCTGGCCGGGCTGATTGCGACGTTCATCGGCTGGCGCTGGGTGTTCCTGGGTGTCATGGGGCTGGTTGCCCTCGCCTTCTGCGCCATCATCCCGGCCCTGGACCGGCTGCCTCGGGAGTCCCACTCCGAGCTGGGCCCGGTCTCCTGGAAACGCCTGCTGCTGGCCGGGTTGACCGGAGCGGCTGTCATCGCGATGAACCTGCTGGGCAACAGCGGCGGCGCCTGGTCGCTGCCGGCCCTGCTCGCGGCCTTGCTGCTGGCGCTGCTGACCATCCGCCCGCTGTTGCCCAAGGGCACCTTCAGCGTGCGCCGCGGGCTGCCCGCCACCATGAGCACACGCACGCTGGTCGCCGGCGCGTTCTTCGGTGTCGAGGTGTACCTGCCCTACCTGTTGCGCGAGGACTACCACTTGAGCCCGGACCGGGCCGGACTGGTGCTGACCGCTTCGGCGCTGAGCTGGTCGGTGGGTTCGTGGCTGCAGGGCAAGCTGGGCGACAAGCTCTCGAATTCGCACAGCATCACCCTCGGAGCCCTGGCCAGCACGGTCGCGATCTCCACGGCGCTGCTCACCGCGGTGTACCACCCGCCGGTGGCGGTGCTGATCTGCGGCTGGGCCGTGGGCGGCTTCGGCATGGGGATGATCTACCCGCGCCAGAACGTGAATATGCTCAAGCTCTCGGCCGAGCATGAACAGGGATTCAACTCCTCGGCCATGACGCTGGCCGATTCGCTGGGTACCGCCGGCGCCACGGCGCTGGGCGGCGTCATTTTCGCCACGGCGGCCGCAGGGTGGGGCTTCATCTCGGTGTTCAGCTTCTGCCTGGCCCTGGCGCTGGTCCTCATCATCGTTTCGCCGCGCACCAAGCCTGTTGCCCGGCCAGCGGCTTGACTACGCTGGGGGCATGGATACGCAGCTTCCGAAGACCAGCAATCCCGCCGCCAGGGCTTTCGAGCAGGCCGGCATCACCAGCCTCGAGCAGGCGGGGCAGGCCGGCGCCGCCGCGCTGCTCGCACTGCACGGCGTCGGACCGAAAGCCATTCGCATTCTCCGCGAGGAGCTGGCCGCGCGCGGCCTGGAGATGAAACCCTGAAATCCCCGGTTCAGCTGCGCGGAAGGATTTCCAAGTGGCTCGGGGTCGGCTGCACCAGATGCGCCTGGTATTCCGAATGCTTCGCGACATATCCCTTGACGTACGGGCAGACTGCCACGATCTTCGCGCCGCTGGAGATGGTGTTGTCCAGCGCGAACTTCACCATGACGCTGGCCAAGCCCTGTCCGCCGTACTCCTCGTCCACGGTGGTGTGGAAGAAAATGCGCTCCACGCCGTCGGTGCCGTCGTAGTCGCGGTAGTGGGCCGCGCCGATGCGCTTGCCGTTGTCGTCCAGGGAGAAGCGCTGGCGCTCGGGGAGGAATACCGGCTTGATCTCACTCATGTTCATGTTTCCTTTGCAGATGTACTAGGACGGGTTGACGCGCGGGCGCAGCTTGACGGTCGGCAGCGCTGGCGCCGGCAGCGCCGCGGGGGTGTTCGGAGGGAACGGCCCGAAGCGGTCTTCGCTGGCATCGCCGGGTTCGGCGCCGATTTCCGCCTGCCACTGGGCGCGGAAGGCCAGGACCTCCTCGTGGGACCGTCCCACGAAATTCCACCACATCAAGATGTCTTCATTCAGCGGTTCACCACCGATAACAAGGGCGAGGACTGGTTCATTCCCGGCCTTGAGGCGCAGGCACCTGCCGCCGGCCCGAACGTAGCCCAATTCGCGAGACTCCAGCTGGTGCCCGTTGACTTCTAGGCTTCCGGAATCCAGCAGCACGCCGTGTTCGTGATGCTCCGGAACCACGATCTCGATCTCGGCGCCCGGTGCTAGGCGCAGCTCCGCGCCTGACAGCTCCGTGTGGGTCTTGACCGGCGAGGTCGAGCTCTGCGATCCGACGGCGAGACTGCCCAGGAAGACCGACAGCGACCAGCCATCGCCGTGCATCGGCTCCGGGCGGTAGTTCTCGAAGGTCGGCTCCATGTCGCGCGCGCCGTCTGGCAGCGCGGTCCACAGCTGGGCGCCATGCAGGATCGTGGTGCCCTCGGTGAGGATCTCCGAATGGCTGATGCCGTGACCTGCGGTCATCAGGTTCACTTCGCCCGGGCGGACGGTGGCCGCGAAGCCTGCCGAGTCAAGGTGGTTGATGGCCCCGGTGAACAGCCAGGAGACGGTTTGCAACCCGGTGTGCGGATGGCGCGGGACGTTCATGCCTCCGGTGATCGTGACGTCGTCGGGGCCGTAGTGGTCGAGGAAGCACCAGGCGCCGATGAGGCTGCGCTGCTTCTGGGGGAGCGTGCGGAAAACGGTCATGGCCCTCAATCCGCCCAAGGGGACCTCGCGCGGTTCGAGGATCTCAATTTCGGAGGGGGATTGACCCGCGCAGCAGTCGATTTCTGCCGGCGCCTGCTCAAGGTTGCTCATAGGCACAAGGCTATGCAGTGCAACCGGGTTTCGCTACCTATTCCGCGGCGGCGTGGCGGATGAAGCCGGTCGCCGGCGAGGAAAGCCCTCGGCCGCCAAAGTCCGGCAACAGCGTACGATCAATAGGAGGACAGCATTGCGACGAGAAGAAGTAGGGGCCGTGGAGAGCATGAATCTGCAAGACGAAGAACTGCTGCAGCTGGAGAAGCAGGTGTGCTTCGGATTGGCGGTAGCCTCACGTACGGTGATCTCGGCCTACAAGCCGGTTCTCGACCCCATGGGGCTGACGCATCCGCAGTATCTGGTCATGCTGGCGCTCTGGGAATTCGCGCCGATGAGCGCGCGTGAACTGAGCGACCAGCTGCACCTGGATCCGGGAACGCTTTCCCCGCTGCTCAAGCGCCTGGAAACAGCCGGCCTGATCGTCAAGACCCGCAATCCGCAGGATGAGCGGGCCATTGTCATCACCACCACCGAGCAGGGGGCGGCGCTGCGCACCGAGGCCGTGAAGGTGCCGAAGGAAATGATGAAGCGCCTGAACCTGAGCCTGGAGGACGCGGTGGAGCTCCGCACGATCCTGGACCGGATGATTGCCGCCGGTTCGGCCGCGCCGAAGGGCTGAATCATTAATTAGTTGGTGCACCAACTAATATCGTAGACTTGGGGTTACCAGGGGATGCCGACTGCATGTCCGATAACACCGAAGAGGAAAGACCATCATGGATGAGTCACCGCTGCCCATCATCGAAGACACCACTGGCCTGGGGCTGGGTTATCGGGCACTGTGGCGCCTGAAGTACCTCGGCCTGAGCATCTTCGGCCCGGCGGAGCGCAACCTCAAGGACAGCCCCCGCGAACGCCACAAATGGGACCGCGCCTACAAGGTGCTCAAAGCCCATGAGGCGGCCGGCACCCAGGCTGACGCGTTGACCGTATATACCGCCAGCCGCATGGAACCGCGCCGCCGTCCGCAGCAGTAGATCTCACATCGACCCGGGCGGCCCGGACGCGATAATCTACTAAGCATGGATTCGATGACTGAACTGGTTATGTCCCGCCAATTTTCCGCACCGCGCACCGCGGTCTGGGCGGCATTCGTGGAACCGGAAATCATCGCCCAGTGGTGGGGCCCGCACGGCTGGGCCATCGAAGAAGACTCGATTGTCTTCGAGCCCATGGTCGGCGGCCGCCATGAATTGACCATGGTCCAGGTCGACAACCCGGAAGCCAAGGTCCCGCTGAAGGCGGTCATCACCGCCTTTGACGAGTACACCTGCCTGGTCAGCGACGACGGGCCGCATGAAATGACACTTGAACTGGTGATCACCACCCGTGTCGACTTCCAGGAATTCGCCGGGAAAACAAGCATCACGCTGACGCAGAGCCCGCTGCCCTACGAAGTCATCGAATCCAGCACCAAGGCCTGGAATTCCGCGTTCTCCAAGCTCGAGAACCTGCTGTCCGAGTTCTTCTAGGCCGCTCCGGACCGGACCAGGCAGGCCGCGGCGCTAGCCCCGCCCGATGTACGGCATGCCGCCGGCGGTGATGGTGAACTGGTTGATCGAGGTTCCCAGCGGAATGCCCGCGATGTAGGCCACTGCATCCGCCGCTTCGGCCAACGGAAAGGTCGGTTCAACCAGGCGTTGCCCACTGGGCTGCAAAGCCCCCTGCGTCGCCCCGAAATCATCAAGCAGGTCGCTGGCGGTATTCCCGATGTCCAGCTGGGTTGCCCGGATGCGGTACGGGCGCCCGTCGAGTTCCAGAGATTTCGTGAGGCCCGCGATCGCGTGCTTGGTCACCGAGTAGGCGACCGAATTCACCCGCGGAACCTGCGCGGAGATCGAGCCGTTGTTGATGATGCGTCCGCCACCGTGCAGCTTGAAGTGCGCGAAGGCGGCCCTCGCCGCATTCATCGCGCCGGTGAGGTTGATGCTGCAGACCTCCTCCCATGCCTGAGGGGACAGCTCGTCGATGGGCACCGCGGGGCCGAAGACCCCGGCGTTGTTGAACAGCACGTCCACCCGGCCGAAGCGCTGCGCCGCCCGGGTGAAGAGCGCATCGACGGCATCCGGGTCCGTGACATCGGCGGGAACCACCAGGGCCTTGTCATGGCCATCGGAGGCTTGGGCCAGCGTCGCTTCGGTGCGCCCGGCGAGCACCACATTCCATCCGCGGGCCAGCAGCAGCTGCGCGGTGGCCTTGCCGATGCCGGATCCGGCGCCGGTAATCACGATGGTGCGGGCGGCCGACGGGTTCTCAGGTGCCGAGGTCATCAATTCTCCTTGGAAGATTCAGCGGGTCATTGGTGAGGCGTCTGCTCCCATCCTAGGAACCGCGGCGGCCAGCTCCCAGAAACGCCCGGGATGTTTCGCCCGTCCGGTTAGACGGCCGTGCCCCGGGGGAAGTCCCCGGGGCACGGCTGGCGTTGAGGCGGCTAGACGCCCAGCGCGTCCTTCTCGAGCTCGTCATTGGCCAGGTGGCTGGCCTCATCATCGATCTCGTTGGCGGATTCGGCGGCCAGGGCCGCCTTGTCCGCCGGAGTCTGGCCCCTGAGCTCGGCCAGCACCTCCTCAGGCACCGGATGCATGTGGCCGCGAACCGGCTTGATCTGGTCCAGGACCATGACCACGGCCAGGCTGATCAGGCCCCACAGGGCCAGGGTGATCAGGTGGGAACCGACGCCGACCGCATCGAAGTAGAGGATCGAGCGGATGGATTCCGTGGCGGCAGGCATCGGCAGGATGTCATGCAGCCATCCGAAGGCCTGCGGCACCATGTAGATCGACAGCGACGCATTGGAGGCAGGAACACCCAGGAACATCACCACTGCCAGGATCGGCAGCAGGGCGAGCATGCCCATCAGGCGGCTGAAGATCGTGCTGAACAGCGCCACCGAGAAGATGGCCAGTGCTCCGGTTCCCAGCAGGGCCCAGAAGTGCCCGTGGACCGCACCGGTGAACGGGCCGGCAATCAGGTAGAGCACGGCGGACATGAAGACCGAGTAGCCTGCCAGCAGCGGCAGCAGGTTCTTCAGCCGGCGGGCGTGCGGGGCGGCGGTGTCGCCGACGATGATCGCCATGAAGCCCGCCATGATCCAGCCCATGCCAAGGTACATGGCGGTCATGCCGACATTGTCACCCTCGGGCAGCGGAGCCAGTTCCTGGTGGTCAAGCGGCAGCTGCTGCGCGCCGGCCACTTGGCCGAAAACGGAGCTCAGCACCTGGACGTTGGAGTTGCCCGAGGCCTGGGCCGTGTACAGCACGGCCTGCGGGTTCTCCGCGGTGGGCAGCACGAATGCGCCGGCCAGGTCCTGCTGGGAGATCAGGGTCTTGGCCTCTTCGGGGTCATCCAGCACGGTGAAGTCGAACATGCCCTCCATGTCGCCTTCCAGTCCCGCGGCGGTCTGCTCGGCCTGCTCGATGGTGGAACCCACCACGGCCACCGGCATGTCGCGCACGGTCGGGGACTGCATGGCGCCGAGCATGAAGGTCAACATGACGCCGACCATGCCCAGCGGGATGGCGCCCAGGGTGATGTAGCGCCAGGCGTTGCTCTTCGGGCGCGGGCCGCCGTGCAGGCCTGCCACGTTGATCTCGGTGGGAATGGTGCTCTTGCCCTTGGCGGTGCGGGCGTTGTCGATCACCTGGGTCAGCAGCAGCGCGGCTACGGCGCCGATGGTCAGGATCAGCAGGTGGATTGCCGCCCCGTCGCCGTTGAAGTACATCACCGAGCGCAGGGCCTCGCCGAGGGCGGGCATCGGCAGGAACTGGTGCAGGAAGGTGTAGAACTCGGGCAGCACGTGGATGGACATGCCCAGGTTGGAGGCCGGCTGGCCGAGCACCATGAACAGGAACATCCCCGGAATCACCGCCATCGCGCCGAACAGGCGGGTCAACAGCAGCTGACCGGCGCCCACAGCGAATACGCCGAGCGCAAGCACACCCATGACCTGCACGCTCTGCGCGCCGTCAAGCACACCCAGGATCGGTCCGGCGATCAGCCCGCCCAGTGCGGACATCAGCAGGGACCAGCCCGCCAGCAGCGGCAAGGCGCGGCGGCGGCGCAGCAGCTCGGGGGAGTTTGAGAAGGCCATCGACCACGGCATGTAGCCGGCGGTGACCATCGCGGTGGCCAGGAACATCGCGCCCATGCCGCTCGGGTCGTTCTCCGGAAGCGGGGCGACATCCTCGGCCGAGATCTTCAGGTCCTGCTCGAGCATCACCGGGGTGATCACTGCCTGGATGGAGGAGGCGGCTGATACGCCGGCGCCGCCGGCGGTGTAGAAGGTGGCGTTCTTCCCGTCCAGGAAGACCGCGGCGCTGGCGTCGCGGTCGTAGACCTCGTCGCGGGCCTCGCGCTGGGAGTCGACAATGCTGATTTCCACTGCCTCGGCGTTGGCCTGCTCCAGCGCGGCGGCTAAGTCCTCGGCCTGAGCGGTGCTGGTTGCTGCGATGGCCACCGGCATGTCCCGGGCCTCCTGGTGGTGCATGGCACCGAGGTAACCCCAGATCATCATGCCGACGATCAGCAGCGGCATGATGAAAACTGCCGCGGTGCGTCCGATCTTCTCCGCCTTGGCGCGTTTGGCCGCGAGTGCCTGCGGATCGAGGGGTTCCCCCTCCGTCCTGGACTTCCGCCGGGGCGGAGCCTGGTGTCCGGGGCCGGTGGTGTGGTTGCTCAAGCTGTCGTGCTCCTCGATATTGATCTGTTTAAACTGCATTCGAAAAATGCCTTCGTTGCAGTCTATCAACTAATTTACGCCACATGGCGTAAAATTACCTGTGAAGGTCATGAGGATAGACTTGGCGACCGAAGCAAGCGGCACGGAGGAAGGGTCGTACGGGCATGAGCAGGCATAGCGACAAGGCGCGGGAGGCGCTGATGGATGCGGCGGAAGAACTCTTCGCCATCCATGGAATCGATGGCGTCTCGAACCGGAAGATCACCGAACATGCCGGCACGGCGAACCATTCGGCGATCAAGTACCATTTCGGGACCCGCGACGACCTGCTCAATGCGCTGATCCGCCGCGCCATCACCGAAGTTTCGGAATTCCGGGAGGCCCTGCCGGTCAGCGAGGACCTCGACGGCGGCCTGCGCGAAGTGGTAACCCATCGGGTGCTGCCGTGGATCTACTACCTGGCCGCCCAACCCGAGCCATTCTGCCGGGCGCAGTTCCTCTATCAGGTGCGCGGCTACCCGGGCCTGTCCGGAATCGGCGCAGAAATGCTCCGTGGTGATGAGCTGCAGGCCGATCTGGTGGGCAGGACGCGCCACGAACTGCGCGGCATTCCCGCTTCGGTGCTCCGAGCCCGCGCGGGAATCCTCGGCTATATGGTGCTCGGGATCAGCGCGGAGTTCGAGCGCCAGGTGGCCGAGGGGGAGCATGCGGCGACCTGGGAGGAGCTCGGCTACTTCCTGGTCGACTCCATCGTGGGCATGGTCGCCGCCCCGAGCACCGCGAAATCCGAGTTCCTCGATTTCGGCGGGCCATCCCGCGGATAGAAGCCGAGGACAATCCGCAGATCAACCGACGTATCGAAGGACACCATGAAAAGCAACGGAAAATCCCGAAGCGATGACCAGCAGGCTGAAGGAGCGCGTCTACGTGACCTTCACCGCGCTCGCGGTGCTGCTGGCCATGAACCTGCACAGCCATGACCCGAAACCCGGGGCATCGGCCGTGAGCCTGCTGGTGACCGTGGCCGCGATCCTGATGGCAGGACTGGTTGCCGACCTGATTTCCCACTCGACGGTCCACGCGTCGCTGCCCACACGCGCAGAGCTGCGCCACCAGCTGGAAGTCGCGTGGGGAGCTGGTGGAGCCATTGTCGGTCCGCTGATCCCGTTGGGTCTCAGCGCGCTCGGGGTCTTCTCCACGTCCACGGCGCTGATCTGGGGGCAGTGGATGCTCGTGGCGGCGTTGGCATTCTTTGCCTGGCTCTCTTTGCGCCGGAGCAAGCTCGGCTTCTGGCGCACCCTGTGGCTGATGCTCGTGCTCGTCCTGGTCGGCGTCGTGGTCATCGCGTTGCAGCTGCTGGCCCATTCCTAGGCGCCCTCGGGTGCGATATGTCTCGGTGCCCGGAGGGTGGATCGGCGTGAATTCCTTGACCGGCACCGAACTGCAGGACATGCTGTAAGCCAAGGTGCCGGGCGGAGTCTGACCTGCTCGGGGCATTGACGGCAGTATCGCCTGCGGAATGGGGATGACATGAAGAAATTTTCACTTGCGGCCATTGCGCGCACTGAATTGCGCGAAGCAGTGAACGCCAGCAACGGTCGTGCGGCGCGCACGGTCTTCGGCGGGCACGAGCACGTCATGCGGCAAACGGTGATGGCTCTGGCGCGGGGCACCGAGCTGCAGGAGCATGAAAACCCGGGCGAGGCCACCATTCTGGTGATTTCCGGAAGGATCCGCATCAGCTCGGGCGGCGAGCAGTGGGAAGGGCGCAGCCAGGACCTGCTGGTCCTTCCCGACGGCCGCATCCAGGTCACCGCGCTGGAGGAATCGAGCATTCTCTTGAGCGTGGCCAAGAACGGGCGGTGACTTCCCGTTAAATAACGCAGAGACCATGCCCGACGCCTCAGGAGAATGGTCTCTACGCAGTTTGTGGGTGCACCTAGGTGCAGTGCTGGTTACCGGCCGAAGAGCTTGGTCCAGATGCTCGGCGCCTGCGGGGTGATGCGGATGCGCGGAGCGATGTCGGGGTCCAGGTTCTCGATCGGTTGAAAGAGCCCTGTCCGCAGTGCCTCGGTGGCCGCGACCAGACGCTGTCCCTCCGGTGAGCAGTTGAAGTTGGCTGGATTGATAGCGGTCATTGCGACCCTCCTTCAGATGGTTCAACTTCCGAATTATGGAAGTTTTATTTTGCTTTACGAAACTAGTATGGGGGCCTCACTGCACCGATGGCAATAGTCCCGGGCAAAAAAACTTATCCATGGTGCGGAAAAAACCCTAAAGTCTGACTTATCCAAGTTTTTTTGGAACACGACTTGACGGCCATGGTGTGAACTGGCTTACAGTGGTGAACAAGTTCCACGGAGCCAACATCTAGTCGAAGCCGAATTTTTCGGTGGTAAGGGTGTTCAGCTAAAGCTCCCTGGGTTAACCCTTGAGCTAGAAATGAGCTGAGCACCCGATGCACCTCAACGTATTCAATGAAGTCTCCGCCGCCGAAGCGGCCGAAATTCTGCGTCCGTGCATCGATGTTGAGCGCTGGATCAATGATCTGGTTTCTGCTCGCCCCTTCTCCTCGCTGGCTGCCCTCCACGAGTCCGCAACCCGCAGCGCCGCACCATTCAACCGCGACGAAATCGCCGCGGCCTTGGCTCATCACCCGCGCATCGGAGAACGAGCCGGCGGAAACAGCCAGGAAGCAACCCTCTCCCGCGGAGAGCAGGCGGCCCTGGACCTCAATGCGGACATCATCGAACGCCTTGCCGCGGCCAACCGGGCCTATGAACAGCGCTTCGACCGCGTCTTCCTCATCCGCGCCGCCGGGCGAAGCAGCGAGGAAATCCTCGCCGAATGCCAGCGACGACTGGAAAACACCGACGAGGCGGAGCTGGCCGAAGTAGCCGACCAGCTGCGCCAAATTGCCCTGCTGCGACTGCAGGACGCGGTCAAGAACTAACTTCCAGAGCACCTTCCCTCCAGCGACCGACTCATTAGTCAGGAGACGAACACATGGCAGATGCCAGCGCAGAGCGCAGCCACATCACCACCCACATTCTCGACACCGGGACCGGGAGGCCATCCTCCGGTGTCAAGGCCACGCTGGAAGCCAAGACGGCATCCGGCTGGCAAGAAATCGGCTCGGGGATCACCGATGCGGACGGCCGCATCAAGAACCTCGGCCCGACTCAGGTTGAAGCAGGCCACTACCGGGTTTCATTCGAAATCGGGGACTACTTCGGGAAGCAGGGAACGGAAAGCTTCTTCCCCGGGGTAACCATCGACTTCTACGTCAACAACGTCGATGAGCACTACCACGTACCTCTTCTTATCAGCCCGTTTGCATATTCCACGTACCGAGGGAGTTAGAACAATGACTACCGAAATCACCGCCCCAGCATCCACCGGCATCGTCCTTGGCGAGAACCAGTACGGCAAGGCCGAGGTCCGCCTGGTCAAGATCACCCGCGACACCGCCCGCCACCAGATCGAAGACCTGAACGTCACCAGCCAGCTGCACGGCGACTTCACCGAAGCCCACCTGGAGGGGGACAACGGCAAGGTCGTCCCGACCGACACCCAGAAGAACACCGTCTACGGCCTGGCCCGCGACGGTGTGAACAGCCCGGAGGAATTCCTGCTCCGCCTGGGCGCCCACTTCACCGGCGAGTTCGAGTGGATCACCGGCGGCCGCTGGGCGGCCCAGCAGTACTTCTGGGACCGCATCAACGACCACGACCACGCCTTCTCGAAGAACAAGAACGAGGTCCGCACCGCGGTGCTGGAAATCGCTGAAGACGGCTCCAAGAGCATCGTCGCCGGTCTGGAGGACCTGACCGTCCTGAAGTCCACCGGCTCCGAGTTCCATGGTTTCCCGGTCGACCGCTACACCACCCTGAAGGAAACCAGCGACCGCATCCTGGCCACCGACGTGACCGCCCGCTGGCGCTACACCTCGGAAGCCATCGAGGCGGGCATCGACTTCAACGCGGTCTATGCCTCGGTGCGCGAGCAGCTGCTGACGCTGTTCGCCAACACCCACTCGCTGGCGCTGCAGCACACCATGTTCGAGATGGGCAAGGCCGCGCTGGAGGCCAACGAGCAGATCGCCGAGATCAAGTTCTCGCTGCCGAACAAGCACCACTTCCTGGTGGACCTCGAGGTCTTCGGCCAGGACAACCCGAATGAAGTGTTCTTCGCCGCGGACCGTCCATACGGCCTGATCGAAGCCACCGTGACCCGTGAGGGCGGCGCAGCCAAGCACCCGATCTGGTCGAACATTCCAGCATTTATCTAATTTTGATAAGCGGCGAGGGTGTGCCGATGCGGACACATCGGCACACCCTTGGCAGCGACTGACTTAGGAGGTCAGCCATGAGCGCTACACAAGATGAATCTATCAAAGGGACGCGTCCCGAAGATGCCAAGTTACCACTAGGCAAGACTTTTGCCTACGGTTTGCAGCACGTCTTGACCATGTACGGCGGCATCATCGCGCCGCCGCTGATTATCGGCAGCGCAGCCGGTCTATCACCCGAAGAAATCGGCCTGCTCGTCGCCAGTTGCCTGTTCGTGGGCGGCCTGGCCACTATCCTGCAGACCATCGGCATCCCGTTCTTCGGCGCGCAACTCCCGCTGGTGCAGGGCACGTCCTTCGCCTCGGTGGCCACCATGGTCGCCATCGTCAACGGAGGAGGCGGCATCCAAGCGGTCTTTGGCGCGGTTCTCGTGGCATCGCTCATCGGCTTCCTCATTGCCCCGTTCTTTGCGAGGGTCATCAGATTCTTCCCGCCGGTCGTCACCGGCACGGTCATCACGATGATCGGCATCTCCCTGACTCCCGTGGCCGCCAACTGGGCCATGGGCGGGAATGCCAAGGCGGATGACTACGGGTCGCTGGCCAACATCGGCTTGGCCGCCGGCACCCTGCTGGTAGTCATCCTGCTCTCGAAGCTCGGCAATGCCGCGATCTCCCGCATGTCCATCCTGCTGGCGATCGTCATCGGCACCGTCGCCGCCGCCCTGCTGGGAATGGCGGACTTCTCCAAGGTCGGCAACGGCTCGATCTTCGCCTTCCCGCAGCCGCTGGCCTTCGGCATGCCGATCTTCGAAATCGGCGGCATCATCTCGATGACCATTGTGGTGCTCGTAATCCTGACCGAGACCACCGCAGACATCCTGGCCGTCGGTGAAATCGCCAATACCAAGGTCGACTCCAAGCGCATCGCCGACGGCCTGCGTGCCGACATGGCCTCCTCCGTAATCGCTCCGATTTTCAACACCTTCACCCAGTCCGCCTTCGCGCAGAACGTCGGCCTGGTCGCCATCACCGGCATCACCAGCCGTTTCGTGGTCGCCGCCGGCGGCGGCATCCTGGTGGTTCTCGGCCTGCTGCCCGTCCTGGGCCGCGTGGTGGCCGCGATCCCGACCCCGGTCCTGGGCGGCGCAGGCATCGTCCTGTTCGGCACCGTGGCCGCCTCGGGCATCCGCACCCTGTCCAAGGTCAAGTACGACGGCAAGAACCTGATCATCGTGGCGGCCTCCATCGCCTTCGGCTGCGTGCCGATCGTGAAGCCGGACTTCTACGAGAGCTTCCCGGTGTGGTTCCAGACCATCTTCCACTCGGGGATCTCCTCGGCCGCCGTCATGGCGGTGCTGCTGAACCTGCTATTCAACGTCCTGCAGGCCGGCAACACCAAGGACAACTCGGTCTTTGCCGCGGCCCCGCCGCGCATGGTGAAGGAAGAGGAAGTCTGCGGCCTGATCGAAGGAGACCACTTCGAGGGCGGCAAGCTGATCGACAAGGACGGCTACGAGATTCCCGTGGTCACTTCCGAAGACTACGAGAAGATCCAGACCGGAGCGATCCAGATGCCTGTACCCAGGCTCGCCGGGAGCTCGGAGCACTGAGTCTGACCCGGGGGATCCCGAACAAAACAAGAACGACCGCGAAGAGATGGACAAGGGTCCATCCTGAGCGGGCTCAACGCCCGCAGGCCATGCGCCTGCGGGCGTTCGCCCGTGTTGGCGGGAACGAAGCGTCCGGTTAACTGCAAGGGCAGGCCTAGCCTCGGGCCGGTCGAGGAGGAGCCGGGTCCGGGCGACCGGCGTTCAGCTTTTGCCCGGTAGCGCGTATCGCCCGTTGCATGCACCAGGCGGCGACCGCTGAGCCCAAGGCGACGAGCGCCGCGGCCGGCAGCAGGTACCCTGCGCCTTCCCAGCCGGCGAGCCCGGTCGTCATCAGACCCGCAGGAATGCAGAGGACCGCCGCAGTTGCGGCGGCTGTCGGAACCAGCCGCTGCATGACGCCCCCGGGCCTGCGCCGATGCCCGAAGGCGAGCACGGCGTAGACCCCACCGGCAACCAGCAGTCCGTACAGCGCACCGAAGGGTACGCCATACAGGAATGTGATGACGGTATACTCACGCAACTCAAGAATCACGATGCACAACACAGCGACGGCAACACCGGCAACGGTTCCGCGGGTCAAGAGCGCGAACAGCAGCTCCGAAGGATGCGTCAGGCGAAGGCGGGTCATCTGCCCAGACTAGGCCATCCCGCCTCCGCGATGCGCGCTCGCCGGGAGGGTGCCTGCCTGCCGTTGCTCAGGCGGTCAGCAGCGGGTCGCCGGCGTTGACCGGTTGCCCGTCGATGTACGTTCCCAGCACGTCGACCGTGCACAGCTGCTCGGGAGCCAGCGAGAGTGGATCTTCCGCGAAAACTGTCAGGTCCGCAGGCGCGCCGAGCACGATCCGCCCGCCAACAGCACCGGTGCTGGCGTGCACGTTGACGGTGTACCCCTCCAGGGCCTCGCGTGCGCTGAGCTTGTGGCGAGGCTGGGCCGAATCGCTGCCCGGCACCTCGGTACGCCGGCGGGTCTGGGCGTCGGCCAGGATCAGGCGTGGATCGTACGGCGCGATGGGCCAGTCGGACCCCAGGGCCAGGACCATGCCTGCGTCTTGCACATCGCGCAGGCGGAAGGCGAACGACGCGCGGTGGCCGCCCAGCCGGCGGGACCAGGCGTCGGAGCCGTCGGCGCGCACGAAGTGGGTGCAGTGGGTCGGCTGCATGCTCACCGTGGCGCCGCTGGACTTGAGCGCGGTGAAGTCTTCGTCGTTCATTTCCTCCAGGTGCTCGATCCGGTGCAGGACCCCGTTCCCAGGCAGCTCGCTGATGGCCTTGATGACGAACCCGATGCCTTGGTCGCCGATGGCGTGGGTCGTGGTGGTGATGCCGGCTGCGGCCAGCGTCCGCAGGTTGTCGACGTACCGCTGGGGCTCAAGGTACAGGGACTCCGTGGACTCGCCCTCGGTGTCCGGTTCGTAAAGCCAAGCGGTGCCGTTGTCGACGGTGCCGTCGATCATCAGCTTCACGCCCCGCACCTGCCAGCGCCTGCCGTGCTGTCCTTGCAGCTCGATCAGATGCCGCAGTTGTTCGGGAACGTCGCTGGCCATGATCCAGGGAGCGACTCGCAATTTGATCGGCAGTTCCGTGCGTTCTTCGAGCCTGCGCAGGATCTCCAGCGAGTCGGGATCCGCCAGATCCAGCATTTCACCACCGGTCAGGCCGCTGGCGGCCATGCCGCGCAACAGGCGTTCCAGTCCGTCGACCTTGTCCTCGATGGTCAGCGGCGGCAGGGCCTCTTCCACCAGGGCCATGGCGGAGAATTCGCGGATGAAACCCGTAGGCCGGCCCTCGGAATCCACCACGATGCTGGAGGCGTCGTCAAACGTCTCCGTGCCGGTGATGCCGGCTGCTGCCAGCATGGGCTGCGAAGCCAGCGCCGAGTGTGCATCAAAGCAGGTGACGTAGCTGGCCCGGCCGGGAGCTGCCTCGTCGAGCAGCCCGCCGTGGGGTTCGGCTTCGCCGAAGACCGCTACGTTCAGTCCGTAGCCGAGCACCGGTGCATCTGCAGGCTGTGACTCGGCATGGCGGGCGAAGATCCTGCGTGCGTCGTCCAGGTCCTTGGCATCGCCCAGGAATACTCCGCGGGCGACCGACTGGCCGAATATCGGATGAATGTGCGCATCGACGAGGCCGGGAGTGATGGTTGCCGTCCCGTGGTCGATCACCTTGGTGTCCGGTCCTGACCACTCCGTTGCCTCGGAGCGGGAGCCGAGGTGCGTCACTACTCCCGCGGTGATGCCCATGGCGGAGTACTGCTTTTCACCGTCCAGGCTGTGAATGGTGTCCGCGAAGATCACGGTTTCGGGCGTCTGCATCAGCTCGACTCCTAAATGAATAGTGTTAATTATCGTTGAGTCTAACCACTGGGCCCTCTACTGTCCATGATTGGATAGGAAATAACCAAGGGAGTTAGTGCATGTCTTCTACGCCGCATCGTGTTGCCGGACGCCCGGCCAAGCCGATCCTCACTCAGCAACGCATCGTCGAGGCCGCCTTCGCGCTGCTCGATGAGGGTGGGGCCGAAGACTTCTCGATGGGTAAGCTCGCCCGTTCGCTGGGCGTGCGGACTCCGGCGCTTTATAACCACGTGGACAACCGGCAGCACCTGGTTAACCTCATGCGTCGCGACATGATTCGCTCCATTGACCAGAGCCTGATCGCCGAGCTCCCGTGGCCAGAAGCACTGTTCCATTTCGGCCAACTGTTCCGTGACGCCTTGCTGCGGGTTCCTGCGGCCGTCGAGCTGATCGTGGCCACGCCGATCACGGAAGAATCCGAATCTGGGCTCATCTATGAGGAGCTGGGCGGCATCCTTCGCCGGGCAGGGGTGGCTGTTCCCCGGATCCTCATGATCATGATTGCCTTTGAGTCCCTCGTGGTTGGCGCAGCCTTGGACATCGTGGCTCCCGGAGCCCATGTCGCCGTGGTGCCCGAGGGGGATTCGGGGGCCCGCCAGACCCGCCATGTGGAAGTCCTGGAGCTGGGGGAGAAATTTGCGCGGCAAGCGCGCTCGACAGTCAGCGAGCAATCGTTCGACTTCGGGCTGCGCGCCATCATCGCGGCCGTAGAGCGAGAAGTGGGACAGCGTGATCACGTAGGCATGTAACACCAATGTTGCGTGGAGATTAACAATATAAATTTTCTTTTGCGGCCGAACATTCGATGTCCATCGGCCGGTTCGAATATCAACAATCCCATGTTTCGCCTAGTGGGGCGCTCTTTCTGCTTGCAATTAAAGCCTTGCTCGCGATGCCGGGCGGGCTTTTCGGCGCCTTTGCGCTGGCGGTTGCGCCAGCCCACCCCTTGCGCCAAGTGACTCCAGTCACTACCTTTAGTGAACGTTCTTCATTTAAATCTGGCCCTTGGCTTCCAGCCCCTGCACCTCTGGCAGGTGGATTATGCCGGGTAGCGGACGGAAAGGTGCCCATCATGTCGAAATCTCCACTCAAGCCACCGGGTGGCGCAGTGCTTGCCACCGACCAGATGAACCGGGTCCTGGGCCTGCCCAATCTGGTGCTCTTCGGCATGGTCTACATGGTTCCGTTGACTATTTTCAGCACCTACGGCATCGTCACCGAGATTACCGGTGGGCGATTGCCGCTGGCGTACCTGATTACCATGGTGGCGATGATCTTCACCGCACGCTCCTATGGGCTGATGTCGCGGGCTTTCCCGGTGGGCGGGTCGGCATATGTGTACACGCAGCGATCCTTCGGCCCGAATATAGGGTTCATGGCCGGCTGGGCGCTGCTGCTGGACTACCTCTTCTTGCCGATGATCAATTACCTGCTGCTCGGGATCTACATGCATGAGTTCTTCCCGGCGATCCCACCATGGGCGTTCATGCTGGCTGGAATGGTCGTGGTGACGGTGCTGAACGTCGTTGGAATTGTCTCCGTGGCGCGGACGAACATCGTGATCATCGGCTTCCAGTTTCTCTTCATCATCCTGTTCGTCATTTTTTCGGTTGCCTACCTCAAGGAGCAGGTCTCCGTGGATCTCTGGGCACCGTTCCGGGGGAACGGAGAGCCCGGCGGCTTCGCGCCACTGGCTGCGGGAGCGGCGATCTTGTGCCTGTCGTTCCTCGGGTTCGACTCCATCACGACCTTCGCCGAAGAAGCACGCAACCCGAAACGGGACATGCCGCGGGCAATTCTGCTGACCACATTGATCTGCGGACTAATGTTCGTGGGCCTGGCTTACCTGTCTCACTTGGTATACCCCAGCCACGAATTCGCAAATGCTGACTCCGCATCGATCCAGGTGATTTTCGCGGCGGGCGGAGATTTCCTGGCCATCTTCTTCACGGCAGGTTTCATCTGCGGCGCACTCGGATCCGCCCTGGTTTCGCAGGCATCGGTGGCGCGTATTCTCTACAGCATGGGCCGGGACGGAGTTCTGCCGCGCAAGGTGTTCGGCTATCTGCACCCGCGATTCAAGACACCGACCTTCGTGATCCTGATCGTCTCGCTCATTTCGCTCACGTCCTTGTTCGCCAGCCTGGAAATGGTGTCGGCGATGATCAGCTTCGGCGCTTTGGTGGCATTCTCCGCAGTCAACCTTGCCGTGATCAAGTACTACTTCCTAGCCCACCGTCAGCGAGGTCTAGCGTCGACCGTGAACTACCTGTTGCTGCCGCTGGTCGGCCTATGCCTGACCATCTGGCTCTGGACCAGCCTGAGCCCGTTGTCGCTCCAGATCGGCCTGGCGTGGATTGTATTGGGCCTTGCCTACCTCGGCTACGTCACCGGCGGATTCAAGCGCAAGGCGCCAATGCTGGATCTATCCGAGTAGCGGGAGCGCATCGCCTGCCCGGGTAAGGCCAGACCGGGGATCCATGCAGCGCTATTGAGCAGGCACTTGGCAATCGCCGGTGCCCGCTCCGCGGTGTTGTCCAGGGGTTCTGAGCGAGCGAGCCTAGAGGTCGACGGCGTTGGCCAGCACCGGAAGCTTCCTGCGGGCTTCCTCGATCAGGCCCAGGTCCAAATCCACGATGAGCAACTCGGGCGCGGGTCCTGCCTGAGCGATGACGCGGCCCAGCGGGTCGACGGCCATCGAGTAGCCCACGCCCAGCGGAGCGGCACCCTTCAGCGGCCGGCCGACGCTTTCGGGATCGGCCTGGTCCACGGCGATCACGAAGGTGGTGGTGTCCAGTGCGCGGGCCTGGGCCAGCGCCTTCCACTGCTCGGCCTTGCCCTCGCCGCCGCCCCAGGACGCGGTCACGATGTTGATCTGGGCGCCGGCGCGGGCATGGCGCACAAACAGCTGCGGGAAGCGCAGGTCATAGCAGATGGCCATGCCGATGGTGGCTCCATCCAGCTCGAACTGCACCGGGGTGTCGCCAGGGGTGACGGCCTCCGACTCCAGATAGCCGAAGGCGTCGTAGAGGTGGATCTTGTCGTAGTGCGTGTCCACGCCGCGGCCCACGACCAGCAGGGTGTTGCGCACCCGGCCGCCCTCGCCGGGGGTGAACATGCCCGCCGCGATGGCGATGCCCAGGTCGCGGGCCTGCTGGCGCAGCAGCCCGGCCCAGCGGGCGTTGACCGGCTCGGCGAACTTTTCCACGGGGTTGCCGAAGGCAACCTGCATGGCTTCGGGGAAGACGATCAGCGATGCGCCAGCCTTGGCGGCCTGCTTGGCATGGTCGCGGATGATCGCCAGATTGCGCTGGGGATCGCCGGTGCTCAATACCTGTGCCAGCGCGATCTTCATGATGTTCCCGTCCCTTCGCCGACGGCGCGTGGAGTACGCCGCATCTACGTCGACTCTACGTAGGCGGGCCAAAAAATGGCAATGCGGCCGGTCGCATGCGTCTGATACGGCCTTATGATGAATGCACGCAGTTCAAATCCGTTGCAGGGAGGTGGTACCCGATGTCCGCACGATCGACCGTGGGCGCACCCCTGTCCCGTACGACGGCCCGGCACTCCTAGCCGGCCTGCGGGTGAGCCCGAGGAATTCTTCCGAAAGGCACCCGCCATGAACTCATCCTCCTATCCGACCTCCCGCGCCAGCATGGCGTATCCCTATCTTTCCGGCCTGCCCAAAACCACCGGCGCCCGAGCCCTGGTGCTGGGCGGCGGAGGAGCCACGGGGAACGCTTGGCTGATCGGCGTGCTCGCCGGGCTGGCCTCCGAAGGCCTGGACGTCAGCGCGCCGCAATTGACGGTGGGAACTTCCGCCGGCGCCACCGCGGCCGCCCAGCTTGTCGGCTCCACCCCGACCGAGCTCTACCAAGCGGTCATCGCCGCACCGGCGCCTCCGGCGGCCGCCCCCCGACCTGCAACCGCACCGGCTGCGGCCCGAGTTCCCGACCAGCTGTCCCGCATCAGGTCCATCAGCTCCGCTTCCTCCGGACCGGGGGACATGCACCGGAGGATGGCTGCCGCCGCGCTGGATCTGCCCGGTGCCTGGGACAGGGAGCTGAGCGCCCGGTGGAGATCCATCGTGCAATCACGCATGGCGCAGGCCGACTGGCCGCAGCGGCTGGTCTATCTCACCGCAGTGCAGGCGCAGGACGGCGAGTCGGTGGTCTTCGACAACTCCAGCGGGGTTCCGCTGGTCGATGCCGTGGCCGCCAGCTGTTCCAGCGGCCCGCCGTATTGGCTCGGGGAGCGCGCCTACATCGACGGCGGCTACCGCCGGAATGAAAACGCAGATCTGGCGCAGGGATACGACAAGGTGCTGGCGCTGTCTCCGCTGGGCGGTCGGAGCCTGCACCCGGAGAGCTGGGGCATGCAGCTGTCGGCGCAGGCGGACCAGCTTCGCGCGTCCGGAAGCAAGATCCAGATCATCGTGCCGGATGCCGCCGCCGAAGCCTACGTGGGCGTCAACGCCATGAACCAGTCCCTGCGCTCGACGGCTGCCCGCGAGGGATTCCGCCAAGGCCGGGAACAGGTCGGAGAGATCCGGGAGTTTTGGCGTTGATCCGTCGCGGTTTCCTGCTCCGTGCGGGCTGATTCTCCTCGCGGTCCCTGACGGCTGACCAGGTGTCCTTCCGGCACTCGCCATCCATCCGGATCGCGAGCGTCCGGGTTTCCTAGGCGTTGGAGGGACGGGGTCATCTTGCGCGGCAAGTCGTCGATATACGAAGAGGATCAGCCGGAGGCTGCCTGCCATAGGTGCATGGAGGCATAGGAGCGCCAAGGGGACCAGCGCCGGGCGTACTCTTCGAGCAAACGGTGACTGGCGCTTTTCGAGGTCTGCGGCTCCAGAATGCCGAGCCGCACTGCTCCGGAGACCAATGCAACATCGCTGCGCATCCAAGCGTCGGGATCACCAAGCACGCGCATTGCGAGGTAGGCGGCGGTCCAAGGCCCGATTCCAGGTGTTCGGAGCAGGCTCTCCCGCAGCAGCTGGGGATTGCTCTCGAAGCCGACCTCCAGTTCACCGCTCTGAAGTGCAATGGCTGCACTTCGAAGCGTAGAGATCGAGCGGCGGGGGAGCTTCAGGACGCGATCGGGATCCAGCGGTAGATCTGCTCCGGGGTCGTGCACGGTTTCGATGATGTCCGCCGGAGCGGGAAAGATCCTGTCCAAACCGGTAAAGCTCGAAGTGTAGGCGGCTCCGGCCTGAGCTACGAGTCGGGAAAGATGGGTTCGAGCGGCCTTGACCGAAATCTGCTGGCCGATGATGGCCCGGATGACCAGCTCATGAGGGTCGACTGCGCCGGGCACCCGGATGCCCGGGGTTCGAAGGATACTCGCTTCCAGTGCCGGGTCTCTGGACAGGTTGAGATCGATGGCGCTTGAGTCGGCGTCCAGATTCAAGAGGCGCCGTATCCGGAAAATTGCGGCAGCTTGATCGCGCAAATTTTGGAGTTCAAGCTGAGCTTTCAGGACCCAGCTGGCGGATCCATAGTTACGAGCGATAAGCCTAATAGCCCCTGGCCCACTTGGGAACATGAGTGTTCGGGCATATATCAGCCTGTCTTTCTGCGAGAGATCTGTGGTCTCTACACCGGCAATCGCCCTTGCTTCCAGAAACGAGAAAATGCCTTGGGCGTCAAAGGGGTGCTGGATCGGCAAATCGATGTTCAGAACTATGGGGGACTGTTTGCCGAAACATCGCGTCCCGAAAGGAGTCGGTGAACTTGGGTGCTTCTGGTTGCTTCCTGCACTCATGTTTTCGCCCCAATCATCCGGCTAAGTTTCGAAGTCACCTTGAGTGTAACTAATTGATCGAAAGACTGATTCTGACGCGAAAGCGCCACTAGAAATTAGATGAAAATTCAGAATGAAGCACACTCGGCCGTTCTGAATTCAGCATACGCAAGAAGCTGCTCGCATTAGACGGGACCGAAATTCCGTCCATGGCACCTGCCGGTCTCGCGAACGACCTGAAATGAACAAATTTACTGATCGTAGAACGCCTCTTCTCGTGGAGCTCGTGGAAGTCTCATTCGCAGTGGAGATCCGCAAGCGGAAACTGAAACTGAACAAGTTTTTTGATCATTTTCCGCAGAATGTCGTTCGGCGCGACGGTACCCGAGCGCTCGCGATACTGCCGCCCGTGGAAGCTGTGGGTGACCCGGTGAGGTCTCATCTGAACAAATTTTTTGATCAATTTGCCGATCGGGTCTTGCCGGGCATCAAGAAAATGAATGCGGGGAGACTGCCAGGAACCATGAGAGGATGAACAAATTTTTTGTTCAACTTCGCATGGCGGCCTCAGTCCTATGGTTGCGGTGAAGGGTTGATATCGATCGAATCCAAGTTCGCGCGGTCACCCAGGGAAAGCGCGGTCATTAGAGCCTCGGCAATCTGTTCGGGGCGGACCCAGTTTTCCGCATCGTAGGTTTTCTCTTCCCAAGAGTGCAGCTGTTCCTGCATCGGCGTGGAAACGCGCCCCGGGTGGATGGAAGTGACCTTGATGCCGTTCGAAGCTTCTTCGATCCGGAGGGCGTCGGCGAATGCCTTCATGGCGAATTTGCTGGCGCTGTATGCGCCCGATCCCGCAATGGTGCGGTGCCCGAGACCTGAATTGATCATGAACACGTGGCCACGTGCCCGGCGCAAGGCAGGCAGCATGGCGCGGGTGAGCTCCACCGGAGCCAACACGTTGATCTGCATGCTCTGTGCCCAATCCTCCTGGCTAGTCTCCTCCACGGTGCCCATGCGGAGTATGCCGGCGCTGTGCACCAGAACATCGAGTGCGGGGATCTGCGCGGCAAGGTCGCCCATGCGGCCGGGGGACCCAAGGTCGGCGAGCAGCGGCGTGGCGGATCGAAAACCTTCTGCGGCGCGTTGCAGCGGCTCGAAGTTTCGCCCCACCAGAAATAGGTGATGGGTTGGCGCCAAGGCCTCGGCTATGGCGCGGCCAATGCCGCCGGTGGCTCCGGTAATCAGTGCGCTGGGTGTCATGTGGTCATCCTTGCTTGTCTGCTCGGTTCGAATCAGGGATCAGGGAACGAGCGCTACTGCGTGCTTTGCTCGGGAGCGGGGACTTCGGTGAGGTTGCCGCTGGTCTTGCGCGCTCCGTCCCATTGGGCAGCGGCGCCGGCGGTCACGACGATGACAACGCCGACAGCCTGGAAGACCGACGGGGCTTGGCCGAGGACCAGAAGTCCGATGAGCACGCCGAAGGCCGGTTCGACTGACAGCAGCGTGCCGAAGGCCGTGTGGTTCATGCGCTTGAGGGCCAGCATCTCCAGCCCGAATGCGATGACCGGGGTGATCAAGGCGATGCCGGCTGCCGCAGGCAGGACCCACCAAGCGAGGTTGCCGTTGATCACCTGGGGGAGCCCGACGGGCATGGTAGCCAGTGCGGCGATGGGGATGGTCAGCGACAGGCCGCTGATGCCGGCGAAACGGTCGCCGACACGCTGGGTGAGGACGTTGTACGAGGCCCAGCATGCGCCTGCTGCCAGCGCCAGCCCGACGCCGATGGGGTCGAAGGATCCGGACCAGGGTTCGGTCAGCAGGACGATGCCCGCCAAGGCCATCGCGGGCCAGGTCAGCGCCCTGCGGTTGCCGCTCATGAGGCCGGCGATAATCAGTGGACCGAGGAACTCGATGGCTACCGCGGTGCCCAGTGGAATACGCTCCACGGCGCCCAGGAAGAAGACTGTCATGAAGCCGGTGACCATGCCGAGGATAAGCAGCGAGGGGAGATCCCTGCGGCGGATGGACCGGATCGCCGGACGGGAGATGATCCAGAGGAACACCACTCCGAAGCAGAGGCGCAGCCATGCGGTGCCCGCCGGGCCGACTTCGCGCAGCACTCCCACCGACAGGGCGTTGGCCACCTGGATGGACAGCATGGCCGCGATGGCCATGGTCCATGGAGGAAGGCTGGTGCCGGTGAGGGGGGCCGTCATTGGGGTCTCCTTGGGCGGTTCTGGGCTGAAGTCGGGGTGTGGCTAGTCGGCTGGAGCATCGGATTCCAGCTGGCGGTGGGACGTTCCGACGCCCGGTTCGAAGACGGCCAGCGTGAAACGCAGCGGAGCATCTGAATTGTTCTCGTAGGAGTGGGGCTCATCGCCCGGGAAGCACAGTGCGTCGGACTCGGCCAGCGCGTAGGTTTCTGCGCCGACCTGGACCGTCAGTTCGCCTTCCAGCACCTGGAGGAGTTCTTCGGTGCCTGCGACGTGCGCGTCGCTGCCGTGCCGTTCGCCCGGCTTGAGCCTCCAGTCCCACAGCTCGATGACATTGGGGGAGCGGGTTCCGCCCAGGAGCACGCCGCGGCCGCCGTGCTTCCCGCTCCATAGCTCGGCGCCTTCGCCCCGGCGGGTGATCTTGACGGTCCTGGCGGTCGGCGGTTCGACCAGCGCGGGGAGGCCGACTCCGAGGGCGTCGCTGAGCCGAAGCAGCGTGCCGACGCTGGGATTCACGGCTCCCTGCTCGACGTTGACCAGCATGCGTCGGCTGATTCCGGCATGCTCTGCCAGCTGATCCAAGGTCCATTGGAGGCCCAACCGCTCCTGCTTGACCCGCGCGCCGATGGAATGTGCAAGGATCTGGGTATTTTCGTCCACAAATGCATAATAGTGCACTTATGGTGCACCAATCTACAATCCTTGCGTGCCCGATCGCTGCGTTCGTGCGGCATTTCCGTGCGTCTGCGAGCATTTACATAGCTAACCTATGTAAATAAATGTATAGTGTGACTATGCAATAACGCGCGGGGCCGAGTGCCCCTGCGAGCTGCAGATCCCCGAACGCCGTGAAGCTGCCAAGCGGATTGCAGCGATCGCGCCGCCGGATCGTCCCCTCGGGGCATCCGTCCGGCGTGGCCGCATCGCGGGAGGACTCGCGTTTGCCACGAGTATCTACGAAGAGCGCAGACTACGCACAAAACATCGCACCAGCAAGAAATGAGAACGATCGAATGACGCAAGCCGGAAACGTACAGACATCGCTGTTGAAACAGCCTGGCTCGGTCTGGGCCATCGCCTTTGCCTGCATGGTCTCCTTCATGGGCATTGGCCTGGTCGACCCCATCCTTCCGGCCATCAGCCGGGCGCTGGAGGCAAGCCAGTCCCAAACCATGCTGCTCTTCACCAGCTACCTGTTCATCACCGGCATTGCGATGTTCTTCACCAGCTGGGTTTCCGGGCATTTGGGTGTGAAGAAGACCCTGGTTATCGGCCTGGTCCTCATCGTCGCCTTCGCCGCGCTTGCCGGTGCCAGCTCCAACGTCAACGAGATCCTGGGCTTCCGCGCCGGCTGGGGATTGGGAAATGCCCTGTTCATCTCCACCGCCTTGGCGGCCATCGTCGGCACCGCCAGCGGCGGAAGCCGCCAGGCCATCGTCCTCTATGAAGCCGCGCTAGGTGTCGGAATGGCAGTTGGGCCGCTGGTTGGCGGCGTCTTGGGCAATCTGTCATGGCGCGGACCGTTCTTCGGCACCGCGATGCTCATGGCCATTGCCCTGGTGGCGATCCTCGCCTTCCTGAAGCTCCCGGCCGGGGCGCCGGCGCCGGCCAAGATCTCCATCACTGCCAGCTTCAAGGCGCTGCGCAACCCGGCCCTGCTGGCCCTGTCCGTTACGGCAGTGTTCTACAACTTCGGTTTCTTCATCCTGCTTGCCTACACTCCCTTCCCGCTGGAGGCCGCGGCGCATGCGGCGGGGCTGGACTTCGGCGCCACCGAACTCGGGCTTGTCTTTTTCGGCTGGGGTTTGGCGCTGGCGATTACCTCGGTGCTGGTGGCGCCGCCTGCGACCCGCACGTTCGGGCTGCGTCCGGTGCTGTTCACCATGCTGGGCCTGCTGGCCGTGCTGCTGGGTGCGATGGCGGTCTTCCACGAGCAACTGAAGGTCCTGATCATTCTGGTCGTCGTCGCCGGCCTGGTGCTTGGCGTCATGAACACCGCGCTGACCGAAGCGGTCATGGAAGCCACCGACTTGCCGCGCAATGTCGCCAGCAGCACCTATTCCGGCGTGCGCTTCCTGGGTGGTGCGGTGGCCCCTGCTGTCGCGGGTCCTCTGGCCGCCGCACTGGGCGCTGCCGCCCCGTACTGGCTGGGTGCCGGGGCGGTAGTGGTGTCGATCCTGGTGCTGGCGCTCGCGGGGCACAAGCTCAGCCACATCGGCGCTGCCCATGAGACGCCGCAAGAGATCGCCGAGGACGTGCTGCTCGGCGAAGCCTAGTGCGTTCTGCTGGCTGACTGTCATGGATTCACGGCGTATCGGAACACTGGCGTGGAGGCCGCAGTCCGAGGACCTCGGTGGGCAGTCCACGCAGGGGCCGGCAGAAGCTGCAGACCTTTGTGCGATTCTGCCATCCCAGCACCCGGTGCCGTCGAGCACCTGAGCGCAGTTCCCACGTTGGGTAGGCGGCTCAGCCCCGGACTCGACGCGGGCCGCACCATGTAATGAGGGCCTGCCTACGTACTATCGCTTGCTACTTGGCCTCATCCAACGGGTGGGGAAGCTCTGAAACGGTGCCCGCCAACGGCTTCCCCTCGCGGAGCAGCGCGCGCTTGCGCAGGTGCCAGAAGACCGCCAGGATAATGAACCACACCGGGGTCGCCAATGTGGCCCAGCGGGTGCCGTCACTGTAGAGGAACGTGCAAATTAGGAATACAAAAAATACGAGAACAACCCAGGGCGCCAAGCGGGCGACGGGTACTCGGAACTTTGATTCCTGATGGCGTTGCGGATGCTTCTTCAGAAAAACGATGTAGCTGACGACTATCGAACCCCAAGTGAACAAAACCATCGTGGCGCACATCGTCGAGACGAACCCGAAGGCCGTTGCCACGTCGTCTCCAGCGTAAAGCAGCGGGACTGCGGTGAACAGAAGCACCGCGGTAGCGAATACGGCCCGACGTGGAACGCTGCGTGAATCGGTGAACGCGATATTGCGTGGAGCGTGGCCGTCTTTGGCCAAGCCGAACAGCATACGCGTTCCGGAGTAGACGCCGGAGTTCGCGCTGGATGCCGCGGAGCTGAGCACCACGAGGTTGATCACCAGCGCGGCCGGGACAAATCCGGCAAGCAGGAAAGTCTGCACGAACGGGCTCTTGCCCGCTTCCAGCGCTGTCCACGGCGAAATGCTCATGATCACGGCGAGCGAGAGGACGTAGAAGACAAGAATGCGGACCACGATCGAATTGATGGCCTTGGGCAGATTCTTCCGCGGGTTTTCAGCCTCAGCGGCGGCGGTACCCACCAGTTCAACACCGATGAACGAGAACACGCCCATCTGGAAACCGAGCACGAAGCCGCTGATCCCCATGGGGAAGAAGCCCCCTTGGTCCCAGAGGTGGGTGATTGAAGCCTGGAATCCATCATGGGTGAACCCGGTGAAGATCAGTACCGCGCCAACTGCAATCAAGGCCAGGATCGCGACGATCTTGATGATCGCAAACCAGAATTCCATTTCGCCAAACCAGCGGACGGGCTGCAGGTTCAACACCAGAAGGAAAAGGGCAGCGGCGAGGGCCGGTAGCCAAAGGGGCACTTCTTCCCAGAAAAACTGGGTGTAGGCAACGATGGCGGTAATGTCGGCGACGCAGGCAACCACCCACGAAAACCAGTAGTTCCATGACACGAAGAAGCCGGCCCAAGGCCCGAGGAAATCCTTGGCAATATCGCCAAAGGTTTTGTAGTGGAGATTGGACAACAGCAGCTCGCCGAGCATGCGCATGACCAGGAAAACGAAAAAGCCGATGATCGCGTAGACGAAGATGCTCGAAGGCCCGGACACCGATACGATCTGGCCTGAACCCATGAATAGGCCGGTGCCGATAGCACCGCCAATGGCGATCAGCTGAAGATGGCGGTTTTTCAGTCCGCGCCGCATTTCTTCCGATGCCTCGGGCACCGCAGAATGGTCCTGCTGCGGTGGTTTGGGTGATTTCGGGGCCACGGAGCTCTCCTTTGGTATGCGGTGCTTTCCGTTTTCATGCACATCGAACAACCCTAGTCGTGATTTGGCGGGTGATTCGATCCAGGACGTCGGCACGGTGTAGTGAAAGGCGGACCGGACAGGCAGCCATGTGACTCGACTCATGCCGGCCGCCGGTTTTTCCAGTGCGGTCGATCAGGAGCGCAGGCGGCCGGCCTCGGAAGCCAGGGAAGGCGCCGACCCCGCGACGGGTGCAGGCATTACTGTTTCCCAAGCACCGGAAAGCCCTGCGAGACCGGGCTGCTGCAGATCGACATTCGCCCAGACAAGCACGGCCTGCATTTTGATAAGGCAGGGTGTAGTCCTTGTCCGCAAATCCGTCGGCAATGCTCCACGCCAGACCACCTTGGCAGAGCGGCAGCGGTGCGCTCGCCGGGGCGGAAAAGCTGAGCATCCCATGCTGTCCCGGCAGCCGACCCAAACACAGGTCATTCACGCCGGACGTGGAATATTTGCCGCCGAGCTTCGTATTCTTGAGCAGAACATGTTTTTTGGACTCAGGAACGAAGCGGGGCCGCCATGCCGGAGAACCATCACTACGCCTCGCGCAAACTGCGGGTGAAGCGCATGCGCCCGAGGGACCCCTCCGAGATCTTCAGGTCCTCCAGCCCGCTGGAGCTGTTCTTCGACCTGATCTTCGCGGTATCGGTCTCGCTGGCCTCGGCCCAGCTCGTGGATGCCGAGACCCATGCGAATGTGGCCGGCGGTTTGGTCGCCTACCTGATGGTGTTCTTCGCGGTCTGGTGGGCGTGGATGAACTTCACCTGGTTCGCCAGCGCTTTCGACGCCGACGACTGGCTCTACCGCGTGCTGGCGCTGACCCAGATGGCCGGCGTAGTGATCCTCGCGGTGGGCACCACCCCGGCGATGACCGAAGGGGATTTCCACCTGATCATCGCCGGCTATGTGGTGATGCGGCTGGCGCTGGTCGTGCAGTGGATCAGGGCTTCGCGAAGCCATGCCGGGCTGCGGAAAACAGCGCTGCGCTACGCCGTGGGCATCGCCGTGGTGCAGGTGTTCTGGGTCTGTTATCCACTGGCGCCGGCCGACTGGGCGCTGCCGGTGTTCCTGGTATTGGTCGCCTGCGAGCTGCTGGTGCCGATCATCGCGGAGCGAGCGGGACAGACCCCGTGGCATCCGGAGCACATCGCCGACCGCTACGGTTCCTTCACGCTGATCGTGCTGGGCGAATCCGTGCTGGCTTCCACCGTGGCCGCGGCCAATGCGTTCGAGAACGCCAGCCAGCTGCTGCAATTCTCGCTGCTAGGCGTTGGCGGATTCATCCTTGTCGCCGGCCTGTGGTGGGTGTACTTCTCCTCGGATGCCAGCGTCTGGCTGCGCCGGCGCACGGCGCCGATGATCTTCGGCTATGGGCACTACTTCGTTTTCGCGGCCGCCGGCGCGTACTCGGCGGGGTTCAAGGTGCTGCTCGACCACGAGGCCGGGAATTCCGGGTTGACCTCGGCCATGGCGGTGGCAACGCTGAGCGTCCCGGTCTCGATCTTCCTGCTGGGAGTCTGGGCGCTGATCCTGCGGCACTGCCTGCGCGGCTTCTTCAAGTGGGCTTTCCCCGTCGGAGCGCTGTTCATCGCCTTCGCCCCGCTGCTTCCCCAGCTGACACCCACTGACGCGTCCGACGTGCAGATCGTCGTGGTATCGGTGCTGGGGGCGGCGGCGATCATGGTGGCGCTGGTGGTGCTGATCGAGGCGTCGGGAGTCCGCGAAACCGACGAGCATGGGGCTGCCGCGCAGGTGGCGTAGCACTGACAGCCGTGGCTGCTTGCCGCCGTCAAAAATCTCGGCTGCTTTCAAGGATGGACGCCATCGGGTTTATGCTGTGTGACTATGCAATCCTCCGAACCTTCCATCGGCGTCGACATCGGCGGAACCAAGATCCTTGCGGCGCTGGTTGACGCCGACGGCATGATCACCCGGCAACTGCACCGACCTACCCCTGCCCGGGATGTCCCCGCCACCGAGCGGGCCATCGCTGAACTGGTCCAGGAGCTGGGCGACGGGGAGCCAAGCTGTCCCGTGGGAGTAGGCGCCGCAGGCTGGATGAACCGCGACTCAAGCCGGGTGCTCTTCAGCCCGCATCTGTCCTGGCGCGATGAACCGGTGCGCGACCGTTTGGAAAGCCAGCTGGGCCGGCCTGTCACCCTGGTCAACGATGCGGATGCCGCAGGGTGGGCTGAATACCGATTCGGCGCCGCCCGCGGAGTCAATGATATGGTCTGCCTGACTTTGGGCACCGGGATTGGCGGTTCGTTCATCCTCGGTGGGGAGGTGTACCGCGGAAGCTCGGGAATCGCCGGGGAATTCGGACACCAGACGATTGTTCCCGGCGGCCATCGCTGCGCCTGCGGCAACCGCGGCTGCTGGGAGCAATATGCCTCCGGCAATGCTCTGGGACGCGACGGCGCCGAACTGGTGCGCTCGAAGTCGCCCGTCGCCCATAGCCTGCGCGAAGCCTGCAATGACGACCCCTCCACGGTAACTGGAGCTCTGGTGACCGAGCTTGCGGTGCAGGGAGACGCCGCCTGCCGCGACCTGATCGAGGAAATGGGCCAATGGCTTGGTCTTGGCATCTCGAATCTGGTCTCGGTGCTGGATCCGGGCATGGTCGTCATCGGCGGCGGCCTGGGTTCGGCTAAGACCGAGTTGCTTGCCGTGGCCGAAGCGCACTATCGGCGTACCCTATCCGGCCGCGGATACCGCCCCTTCGCCCAGATTTGCCGGGCGCAGCTGGGGCCTTCGGCTGGGCTGATTGGCGCCGCGGACCTCGCGCGACGGCAAGCTCGATGAATTAACATTGACAGGACATTAGGACTTATCTAGGCTCGGCTTGTCAGCTTACACAAGTGCGAGGTAGCCAGATGGCCCGTCGAAGCCCAGCGCAGATCCCTGCGGAACCTTTTGCGCGCCCCAAGGCTCCCGGCCGCGGGGCCCTGTTCGGGGTGCTGGCGACCTATGCCGTAGCGATGTGCGGCACCACGATGCCCACGGCGCTGTACCCCACGCTTCAGGATGACTTTGGTCTGAGCACCGCCGCGGCGACGCAGCTGTTCGCAATCTACGCGGTCACCGTATTGCTTGTTTTGTGCGCATTCGGCTCTCTGTCCGATGCGCTGGGCCGAAAGCCGGTCATGATGCTCGGGTTGGGCGCCTCCTTGGCCAGTGGCGTGCTGTATTCGATTGCGGATGACGCACCGATGCTATTTGCAGCCCGCGTGCTCTCCGGAGTCTGCGCCGGGCTGGTCACCGGAACGGCTACGGCTTATTTGACGGATCTGGTAGGCAGCCCCAGCCGTGGGGCCGCGGTTTCCAGCGTCGCCAACATGGTTGGCCTGGGGAGCGGCCCCGTGCTGGCCGCCTGGCTGATTTTCGCAGTCCCGACCGTGCCCATGATCGCTTTTACGGCGCATGCAGTGGTTTCCGGGCTGTGCTTGCTTGTTCTATGCTTCGGGCCTGAGAGCGTGCCCTCGCGTCGACTGCGCCTTTATCCCAGTCTGCCGCTGGTGCCCCGATTCGCTCTTCGGAATTTTGCCATCGGGGGATTGATGACCCTGGGCTTCGTTGTGATGGGCGGCTGCACCGCGATGACCTCCATCCTGGTGGTGCGCTCGTTCGGAATCAGCGACCTGCGGGTCCTGGGACTCATCGGTTCGCTGATCTTTGCCGCCACCGCCATCGGCCAGAAGCTCGGTGGAGCATTGGTTCGACGTCATGCGCTGGCTGGTTATGCCGGGCTAGTTTCCGGGGCTGCGCTGATCTGCCTAGCGCCGTTATTGCCTGGAATGTCAGCGGTGGTCATCTACCTAGCTGGGTTGACGGCGGCCGGATTGAGCCACGGTGCCTTGTTCCCGGTGGGGTTGGGCATTGTTCTGCAGGATATTCCGCTCGGCCAGCGCGGTAGCGCCAGTTCCGCCTTTTGGGTGTTGGGCTACGCGCTGACTGCGGCGGGTGCTTTGGGGCTGGGCTGGGTCGGTGAGCTTTTCGGCGAAGCGCAAGCGGTCAGCTGGTTCGGAGCCGCCGTTGTTGTCAGCGCAGTTCTCTGCGCTGCACTTCATCTTAGGCTTTCGGTGCCTTCTCGCCGCCGGGGTGGGGAACCCTTGATCTAACTTCAGGAGGATGCATGCGTATAGGATTAGCCGGCTATGGATTCGGTGGAAGCCATTTCCATCTGCCCTACATTGAAGCCGCGGGGTGTTGGGACATGGCGGGGGTAGTCACCCGTTCACACGAACGCCGTCTACAGCTGGATGCCGAGTATCCCGGAATGCAGGTTTTCGACTCATTGGACGAGCTTCTGGATGCCGGGGTGGACGTGGTTGTCATTTCTACTCCGCCGCAGACCCGTCGTGAGCTGGTGCTGCGTGCGCTTGCGCGCGGGGTGCACGTGGTTTCCGATAAACCGTTGGCACCGGACGCGGCCACGGCCAGGGAACTTGCCGCTGCGGCTCGGACCGCTGGCAAGGTGCTGACCGTGTACCAGAACCGGCGGTGGGACACGGATTTCCTGACTTTGCGGCAGGTGGCCTCGTCGGGCGAGCTCGGACAAATCTTTCGCGCCCATCTGGTGATGGATCAGGCGGATCCCAGCACCCTGGACTTCGACCCGGAAGGTGGTCTGTTGCGGGATCTGGGAACCCATCTGGTTGACCAAGCGGTGCAGCTGTTGGGTCCGGTGGCGCGCGTGGATGCGTCACTGGACTGGTTGACGCGCGAGGGAATAAGCGTTGACGTGGGATTCAGCCTCGGGCTGCACCATAAGAACGGCACCTATTCGCAGGTTTCCGCAAGCAAGCTCTGTGGCCGCGAGGCTCGGCTGATGGACCTGTATGCGAGCGAGGGATCTTATTCTTCAGCTATGCCGGATCGCCAAATCGATCAAATGCTGTCCGGGCAGCGCCCCGCCGCGGAGCCCCGTGACTGGGGCATGGTTGAGCGGGAGGACTTCGGAGTGCTGCGCACGGCTGACAGCCAACGTCGGGTGCAGCCGCTGCCAGGCAACTACGCGGAGTACTACCGCCGCTTGTTCGCTGCACTGGAAGGCGCCGGGGAACTGCCGGTCGATCTTGACGAGGCGCTGCATACCATCGACATCCTTGATGCGGCCCGGGCAAGCGACCGACTAGGACGCAGCGTGCCGCTCAGCAGCTGACTTCACCGAAAATGCAACACGGTGCGTACCACGCCAACCTGGCGGGGCACGCACCGTGTGTGCACATGGAGCGTCCAACCCTGGACCTGCGGCCCCGGACTCCCCGGGCCGGCTAGGCCTGGGGTGCGAGCGATTCTTCGTGCAGCGCGCGGGCATCCAGCAGCACCTTGGCTGCCACTTCGAGGCCCTCCACGCGGCCGAGCTCGGTGTCCTCATGCTCGATGTTCACGATCATGTCCGGGTCCACCTCGTGCAGGGCGCGCAGGAATTCGGACCAGAACTCGGTGTCGTGCCCCTTGCCCAGGGCCACGAAGTCCCAGGCGGAGTTCTTGGGCCATTCGTTGGCCCATTCGTCGCCGCCCAAATTGGTGCGCGGCTCGTCCTCGCGCAACTTGCGGAAGCTGTTGTCCAGAACGCCCTGGATAGCCGCATTGGGGTTGATTCGTACGTCCTTTGCCGCAGCGTGCACGACATGGGCGCCCAGGTCCCGCACTACGGCGACCGGGTCCATTTGCTGCCAGAACAGGTGGGATGCATCCAGCTCAACACCGATGTTGCTGGTTCCGGAGCGTTCGATAAGTTCGCGGAAGCTGGCTGGATTGAAGGCGATGTTCTGGGGATGCAGTTCCAGGGCGACCTTGACGCCGTGTTCCACGGCCAAGGCGTCTGTTTCCTTCCAGAAGGCGCTGGCTACCTCGAATTGGTAGTCCAGCTGATCCAGCGCTGCGGAGTTCCAAGCGTTGACCACCCAGCTGGGTTTGGTAGCTCCGGGCTCCCCACCGGGCAGGCCGGACATGGTGACCACGCGGGTCTGGCCGAGTCGGCCGGCAAGGCGAATCGAACGGCGGATGTCTTCTGCGTGCTTGTCGCCGATGATGCGGTTCGGGTGCAGCGGGTTGCCGTTGCAATTCAGGCCGGCAATCTCAACGCCGGTTCCCTCGAAAATAGCCAGGTAGTCATCTCGGGCTGCATCGCTGCTCAGGATCTCGTCCATGGCGGGCACGTGGACGGCTGGCAGGAAGCCTCCGGTGTTCAGTTCGATGCCGGACAATCCCAGGTCTGCGATGACCTTCAGCGCCTCGGGCAACGGACGGTCGTGCAGGATTGCGTTGTAGACGCCAAGTTTCATTTGTGGTCCTTAGGGTGACGGCGCCCCGGAAGGCGTGGAGGGTGCGCGGGCTCCTGTGACCCGCACTACGAAATCATACTAGGTAAGAATGATAGGACAAACAATACTTTTGCAAGGTCTGGGTTGGTTGCCCCAGAGCTGTTGCGGAAAAACCGCGGAATTCCGGGGGTTTTCCATTCAAAGTGACGACACTTGTCAATATGTCAGTACAAACCTTTGACAGGCCAAACTTTTTCGTGCAAAGTGTTATGTGTGCCTCGCCTCACAGTGAATTGGCGGGCTGGACCACATGAACTTCTGGAACGAAAGGACGTCGATCTGCGTGACCTACGACGTACTCACCCTCGGACGCATCAGCGTTGACGTCTACCCCAATGACATCGGAGTCCCCCTGGCCGATGTCACCTCATTCGGCAAATACCTAGGCGGGTCTGCGACCAACGTCGCGGTCGCCGCAGCCCGACACGGACGTGCAGCAGGTGTCATCACCAAGGTTGGCGACGACGACTTCGGAACGTTCCTGGAGCGCGAACTGGACAAGTTCGGCGTCGACCGCACACTGGTTGCTCGTGACGACTCGTTGCAGACGCCGGTGACTTTCTGTGCCATCCAGCCGCCGGAAGACTTCCCGCTGTACTTCTATGGACGCTTCCCCATGGCGCCGGACTGGAACATCGAACCCGACGCACTGGAACTGGACGCTATCCGCGGTGCAGGAATCTTCTGGTCCACCGTTACTGGCTTGAGTCGCGAACCTTCGCGCTCGGCGCAGATCGCGGCCCATGAAGCCCGCCCCGTCGAGGCGCTTTCCGCAGGACAGCACACGATCCTCGACCTGGACTACCGCCCGATGTTCTGGGACTCGGTGGAGCAGGCTCGCGAGCAGGTCGCCCGGGTGCTGCCCTATGCCACGGTTGCGATCGGCAACGACACGGAATGCGCGGTGGCAGTCGGCGAGGGTACGCCAGACGAACAGGCCGACCGGCTGCTGGCTGCGGGAGTGCAGATCGCTGTGGTCAAGCTGGGCCCTGAAGGAGTCATGGCAAAGACCCGAACCGAGCGCATCGTCTCCGCACCCGTGCCGGTGCAGACCGCCAACGGGCTGGGTGCCGGGGACTCCTTCGGGGGAGCCTTCTGCCATGGGCTGCTGGCGGGCTGGCCGTTGGAGCAGGTGCTGGACTTCGCCAACGCGGCTGGCGCCATCGTGGCATCGAAGGTCGCCTGCTCGGACGCGATGCCCACCACTGCTGAAGTCATCTCGCTGCTGGCCGAGCGCGGCCGCACCGTTCCCAACTCGCAGAAGGACTTGGTGTAGATCATGAGCCAGGCATTCGAATCACGGATCGACCGTGAAGACCCGCGCCGCTATGAGTCGCTGACCCGGCAGCGGCTGGAGGATCCGCAGGCTGTGCAACGCGCGGCGGACCGGCGTCTGCGCCACACCGGCGCCAAGCTCGGTGTGCAGAACTTCATCATCGCCGCCGACCACCCGGCCCGCGGAGCCCTGTCGGTAGGCAGCCGCCGCATGGCCATGGCCGATCGCCGCGAGCTGCTGGACCGGCTGCAGATCGCGCTGGAAAACCCTGCCTGCGACGGCGTGCTGGCCTCCCCTGACATCTTAGACGACTTGCTGCTGCTGGGAGCCCTGGATGGGAAACTGGTGTTCGGCTCGATGAACCGCGGTGGACTGACGGGGCTTGTCAACGAGCTGGACGACCGTTTCACCGGCCACACTGCTTCGGCCTTGGCTGCGATCGGCGCCGACGGAGGCAAGATGCTCACCCGCATCAGCTACGAGGACACCGACACCGTCGCAACCCTGGAAGCCACCGCCCATGCGGTTTCAGACTTGGCCACCCACGGGTTGGTAGCCATGGTGGAGCCGTTTATCTCGCGCCGCATCGAGGGCAGGGTCTCCAATGACCTGAGCCCCGATGCCGTCATCAAGTCCATGGGAATAGCCTCCAGCCTGGGCGAATCCAGCGCCTACACATGGCTGAAAATCCCAGTTGTCGCGGAGATGGACAGGGTGATGTCCTCCACCACGCTGCCCACGGTCCTGCTGGGCGGTGACCCTGCCGGTAGCCCAGAGGAGGTATTCGCCAGCTGGCGCGACGCCCTGGCCCAGCCCGGAGTCCAAGGCCTCACCGTTGGCCGCACACTGCTGTATCCGGCGGACGGGGATGTAGCCGGAGCCGTGGCCACCGCCGCATCGCTGCTGAACCACACCCCCGCCACGGCGGATATCGAACCTTCCGTCATCGCACCTGCCGGAAACTAAGGAGAAAACGAACACGATGACTACCCGCAGAATGACCGTCGCTCAGGCGGTTGTGGAGTTCCTGGGCCGCCAGTACACCGTCGACACCGTCGCCGGGGAGCGGTACCGCGAACGCCTGATTCCGGGCATGTTCGGAATCTTCGGGCACGGCAACGTGGCCGGCGTTGGCCAGGCACTGAAGCAGTGGCAGGCCAAGGACGCTTCACTGATGCCCTACTACCAGGGGCGCAATGAACAAGCGCAGTCCCATCAGGCTGTTGCCTACGCACGGCACACCCGGCGCCGAGCCACCTACGCGGTGTCCACTTCCATCGGCCCGGGCTCCTCAAACCTTCTCACTGGTGCGGCGCTTGCCACGGCGAACCGTCTGCCGGTGCTCCTGTTGCCTTCGGATACTTTCGCCACCCGTGCCGCGGACCCGGTGCTCCAGCAACTCGAAATGCCCCATGGCTACGACATCACGGTCAACGACGCATTCCGCCCGCTGTCCAAGTATTTCGACCGTGTCAACCGGCCGGAGCAGCTGGCCAGCGCACTCCACCACGGGCTGAGAGTACTCACCGACCCAGCGGAAACCGGTGCGGTGACCATTTCCCTGCCGCAGGACGTGCAGGCCGAGGCATTCGACTTCCCCGAGGAATTCTTCGCCGAACGCGAGTGGAGGATCCGTCGCCCCGCGCCGGAATCGGAAGATGTTGCCCAGGCCGCGCACATGATCCGCGAGGCAAAGCGTCCGCTGATCGTGGCCGGAGGCGGTGTGCTTTACGCATTCGCCACCGACGAGCTCGCTGCCTTCTGCGAGGCCACCGGCATCCCGGTGGGTAACACACAGGCCGGCGTGGGCGTGCTCCCATGGGATTCCAAGTACTCGCTGGGCGCCATCGGCTCCACCGGCACCACTGCCGCCAACGCCTTGGCCGCCGAGGCGGACCTGGTGATCGGCATCGGCACTCGCTACGAGGACTTCACCACCGCTAGCCGCACTGCGTTCCAGAACCCTGACGTGAAGTTCGTGAACATCAACGTAGCGGCGTTGGACGCCTACAAGCATGCCACCGTGCTGCCGGTCGTGGCCGATGCGCGTAAGGCGTTGGTCGCCCTGCGCGAGGAGCTGAGCGGCTACCGCGTGGAGGGGGCCCTGGAAGTGGCGACCGCACAAGAGAAAAAGCGCTGGGACGCCACCGTGGATGCAGCCTTCGCCGAGCGATTCAGCCCGCTGGTCAGCCAGAACTCGATCATCGGCGCAGTCAACGGGGCCATGGACCCACGCGATGTGGTGGTCTGCGCTGCCGGTTCGCTTCCGGGCGATCTGCACAAGATGTGGAGGGTCTCGGATCCCTTCGGATATCACGTGGAATACGGCTTCTCCTGCATGGGCTACGAGATCGCCGGCGGCCTGGGGCTGAAGCGTGCGGTGCTCGACGAGGCCGCGCGCGGCGCGGCGGAGAACCGCGACGTGGTCGTCATGGTCGGCGACGGGTCCTACCTGATGATGCACACCGAGCTGGTCACCGCAGTGGCCGAGGGCATCAAGCTGATTACGGTGCTGATCCAGAACCACGGTTACGCTTCCATCGGCTCGCTATCCGAATCGCTGGGCTCCCAGCGCTTCGGCACCAAGTACCGCAAGCTGGATGCGGGCGCACATTCCTTTGACGAAGGCGAGACGCTGCCCATCGACCTGGCGGCCAACGCCGAGTCGCTGGGCGTCAAGGTCATCCGCATCGCACCGGGACACAACGCCATCGACGACTTGGCCGCTGCGGTGGCCGAGGCCAAGGCAGCCCCGGAAGGATCGGGGCCGATCCTCATCCACATTGAATCGGACCTCTACGCCGATGCCCCGTCGAGCGAATCCTGGTGGGACGTTCCGGTATCGGAAGTCGCAGAACTGGATTCCACGCTCAAGGCTCGAGAAGTCTACGAGAGCCACAAGGCCCGCCAGAAGCCGTACCTGGGCTAAGCAACAATTCTTGAATTAAGGAAAGAACAACACACCATGAGCGCAATCGCCACCGAAGTCACCGAAATCCTCCATTTCATCAACGGCAAAGCCACAGCTGGCGCCGGCACTGAAACCCACCCGGTCTACAACCCGGCCACTGGCGAGGTCACCGGCCAGCTTCGCTTGGCCAGCCCAGCCGACCTGGATGAAACCGTGGCCGCTGCCGTGGCCGCCGCCGCATCCTGGTCCGAGACCTCGCTGGTCAAGCGAACCAAGATCCTCTTCCGCTTCCAGCAGCTGCTGACCGAACACACCGACGAGCTGGCCCGCATCGTCACCAGCGAGCACGGCAAGGTGCTCTCGGACGCCGCAGGCGAAATAGGCCGCGGCATCGAGGTTGTCGAATTCGCCTGCGGCATCTCGCAGGCGCTCAAGGGCGAATTCTCCGACCAGGTCTCGGGCGGAATCGACGTGTTCTCCTTCCGGCAGCCGCTGGGCGTCGTCGCAGGCATCACCCCGTTCAACTTCCCGATCATGGTGCCGCTGTGGATGGCTCCGGTGGCCATTGCCACCGGCAACGCCTTCATCCTCAAGCCCTCTGAACGCGACCCGTCCGCGGCACTGCTGATCGCGGAGCTGTTCAAGCAGGCAGGCCTGCCGGACGGCGTATTCCAGGTGCTGCACGGCGGCAAGGAAACCGTGGACGGGCTGCTGACCCACCCGGACGTAGACGGCATCTCCTTCGTGGGCTCCACCCCGATCGCGAAGTACGTACACGAGACCGCCACCAAGCACGGCAAGCGCGTCCAGGCACTGGGCGGCGCGAAGAACCATGCGGTCATCATGCCGGATGCGGACATGGAACTGGCCGCGGACCACATCAACGCCGCGGCCTTCGGCTCCGCGGGCCAGCGCTGCATGGCGATCTCCGTGGCGGTGGCCGTGGGCGATGCCGCCGACGCGCTGGTGGACAAGTTGGCCGAACGCGGCCGCGGCGTGAACGTCTCCCACGGTTTCGACGAAAAGGCCGACATGGGCCCGGTCATCACCCCGGCCTCCAAGTCGCGTCTGCAGAAGATCGTCAGCGAGGCAGAAGAAGCCGGCGCCGCGCTGATTCTTGACGGGCGCGACCTGGTGGTCAAGGACCACGAGAACGGATTCTTCGTCGGTCCGACCATCCTGGACAAGGTCAGCCGCGAGATGAGCGCCTACACCGAGGAAATCTTCGGCCCGGTGCTGGTGGTGCTGCGGGTGGCTTCGCTGGAAGAAGCAATCGAAGTGGTCAACGCGAACCCGTACGGCAATGGCACCGCGATCTTCACATCCTCCGGCGCCCACGCCCGCACCTACACCCGCCGCATCCACGTGGGCATGGTCGGAGTGAACATCCCGCTCCCGGTTCCGGTGGCCTGGCACTCCTTCGGAGGCTGGAAGGACTCGCTGTTCGGCGAGCACCACATCTACGGTCCGGACGGCGTGCGCTTCTACACCCGCGGCAAGGCCGTCACCCAGCGCTGGCCCGAACCTGCGCAGGCATCTACCGCAAGCTTCAATTTCCCGTCCAACTAACGTCGTACGCCGGGTCGCCCCGGCAGCTTGAATGAAGAGAAAAGACCCATGTCACAGAACAACATCACCATCGGCACGGCCCCGGATTCATGGGGCGTCTGGTTCGCCGACGACGCGAAGCAGACCCCCTGGCAGCGTTTTCTTGATGAAGTAGTCGAGGCTGGATACCGGACCATCGAACTCGGCCCCTACGGCTACCTGCCGGCAGACCCTGCAAAGCTGGCCGACGAGCTGGCCCAGCGCAACCTGAAGGTCAGCGCCGGGACCGTCTTCACCGCATTCCACCGCGGCGTGGATGGTTCGGCCGGCGCCTGGGACGAAGCTTGGGAACCGGCCCGCAAGGTCGCCGAGCTGACTGCTGCAGTGGGCGGTGAAAACATCGTGGTCATTCCGGCGATGTGGCGCGACGACGTGACCGGGCAGGCCATTGAATCCGGTGTTCTGGACGATGCGGCCTGGGAGGCGCTGGCGGCCGGGCACGACCGCCTAGGCAGGATTCTGGCCGAGGACTTCGGGTTGAAACAGCAGTTCCACTCGCACGCGGACTCCCACGTCTGCGGGCAGCCGGATATTGAGAAGTTCTTGGCGCTGACTAACCCGGAGTACACGAATCTGTGTTTGGATACCGGCCATGCAGAGTACGGCGGGGCCTCCAGTCTCGAGCTCATCCGCAAGTACCCGGAGCGCATCGGCTACCTGCACCTGAAGCAGGTCGACCCAGTAGTGCTGGAGCGGGTGCGGGCCGAGGACATGACATGGGCCGCCGCCAACTTGGCCGGCGTCATGTGCGAGCCCCCGGCTGGCATTCCGGACCTGGAGCTGCTGCTGCGCGAGGTGGAAGCGCTGGGCAGGCCGATCTACGGCATTGTCGAGCAGGACATGTACCCGGTGGCCGATTTCTCGGTTCCGCTGCCCATCGCCACCCGAACCCGCCAATACCTGCTTAGCTGCGGCTCGCGGACCCGCGTCTAGAACCCTTGGAAAGGCCTACGCCATGAACGTTACTACTGCGGGAACCGTTCCCGCCGCACGACAGGAAACCACACAGAAGGGACACGCCGTGGCACAGACGCTGCGTATTGCCGTGGTCGGAGCCGGCCGAATGGGCACGGACCACATCCAGCGGCTCCACCGCCGTATTACCGGGGCGGCAGTGACCGCAGTGGTGGACATCGATCTGGACCGGGTGAACGCCGCCATCGAGGGCATCCCGGGCGCCACCGGATATAGCGACCTGAACCAGGCGCTGGATTCGGGTGAGGTGGACGCGGTCCTGTTGGCCACGCCAGGATTCCTGCACAAGGATGCGCTGCTGGCAATCCTCCAGCGTGACCTTCCGGTACTCTGCGAAAAGCCGCTGACCATGGACGCTGCCACCTCATGGGAGGTCGTGCAGGCCGAGGCCGCGCTGGGCAGCAAACGCATCCAGGTCGGCTTTATGCGCCGCTTCGACAAGGAATACATCCAGTTGCGCAACCTCGTGGCCGGCGGCGAGCTGGGTGAGCTGTTAATGCTGCACCATCAGCACCGCAACCCCGACATTCCACCGGGTTTCACCAGCGAAAACATGATCGCAGACTCCGTGGTCCACGAATTCGACGCGATCCGCTTCTTCACCGGCGAGGAAATCACCTCGGTCCAGGTGCGCACCGGCAAGAAGACCCGCACCAACGACGGCAAGCTGGCCGACCCGCAGCACGTGCTGATTGAAACCGAATCCGGTGTGCTCGCCGACGTGGAGATCTTCGTGCAGGCCAAGTTCGGCTACCAGGTGGCCACCGAAGCCTCCTTCGAAGAAGGCATCGTGAACATCGGCGGAGACTCCGGGGCCTATATCCGCAGCGCAGGACGCTGGGGTGGCAACGTCACTCCGGGATTCGAAGAACGATTTATTGCGGCATATGACACCGAAGTCCAAGCGTGGGTTGATGCCTCGCTGCGCGGTGAAATCGCTGGACCAAGCGCGTGGGACGGCTATGCCGCCGCAGCTTGCTGCGAGGCGGGTGTTGAAGCGCTGCACAGCGGTGCCAAGATTGACGTAAAACTCCAGAACAAGCCCGAGCTCTACGCCTAAGAGGACGAATCCATGAAAATTGCATTGGATCCCACCCCGTTCCACCACAGCCACTCGCTGTTGGAATTTCCCAAGCTGGCTCGGGATTTGGGGTACGACTATCTGCAGATCACTCCGCACAAGGACTTCCTGCCGTTCTTTTCACATCCCAAGGCCGACGACGAACTGGTGGCCAAGCTGGCCGCTGAATGCAAGAAGCACGGTGTCGAGATCGCGTCAGTGCTGCCTGTGCTCAAGTGGTCCTCCCCGGATCCGGTCATCCGCGAAGCCTCGGTGCGCTACTGGAAGCGCGCCGTGCAGATTACCGTCGACCTGGGTGTCACCCAGATGAATACGGAGTTCTCCGGACGCCCTGAACAACCGGAGGAATCCGAAGCTGCCTTCTACCGCTCCATGGAGGAACTGGTACCGCTGATCGAGCGCGAAGGTGTCCACGTGGCCATCGACCCGCATCCGGACGATTTCGTCGAAGAAGGCCTGGCCGGATGGCGGATGATCCGCGGGATCAATTCCCCGAACTTCGGGTTCGCATATGTAGCCGCGCACACCTTCCATATGAAGGACGAGCCGCTGGAAATCATGCAGGCGGCGGGAGACCGCCTGCGCGTGGTCCACGTTGCCGACACCCTGAACCACAACGCCTCGCACGGCCTGCGGTACATCACCAACCCGCCGGGCAACGCGGTGCGCGTGCACCAGCACCTGCGCATCGGCGATGGTGATGTGAACTGGGACGAATTCTTCGGCGGCCTGGCCTCCAACGGATTCCTGGACCGGGAAGAGACCGTCATGGCGACCTGCGTATTCGCAGAAAACGAGCGCGCGGCCGAGGTTGCGCGCTACCAAATGGACACGATGAAGCAGTACATCCAGAAGGTCGGCGTGCTGTCGTAACCGGAATCCATCCTGCGCAAAAGCACCGAAGAGCATGGCTTTTCGGTGCTTTTGCGCTGCCCTGGCGCAATCATTGACGGGGAGAAAAAGAAGTTAACTTTGTCGTTACTAGCCTTGCCCGGTTGATCTTAATGACGTAATGTCATAACAAATGAACTTGTGATTGCAGTCACCTTATGGTGGCCCGCGGCAAAGGAGCGCATGTTGGCATCGAAAACTAAGGGCAGCCATTATCAGCTGCCCCCGCTGACCAAGGGGCCGCACTCGCGGCGTCTGGGAATCATCGCCTACGTGGCAACCTTCGGCGGCCTGCTCTTCGGCTACGATACCGGCGTGATCAACGGCGCCCTGGAGCCGCTGCGCCGCGAGCTGCAGATCAACGCCACCACCGAAGGTTTTGTTGTCAGCATCCTGATCCTCGGCGCCGCAGTCGGCGCACTGCTCGGCGGCCGGCTGGCCGACAAGGCAGGCCGGCGCAAAACCATCTTGTACCTGGCCATCGTCTTCGTCGTCGGAACCGTTTTGTGTTCGCTGGCCCCGACGTGGCAGCTTCTTGCGCTGGGCCGTTTCATCCTCGGTTTGGCCGTGGGCGGGGCCTCGGCCATTGTCCCGGTCTACCTGGCCGAGATCGCGCCGCAGGAACAGCGTGGCTCGCTGGTGACCCGCAATGAGGTCATGATTGTTTCCGGCCAGTTCGCCGCCTTCGTGATCAACGCGGTGATCTACCAGATCTGGGGCCACCATGACTTCATCTGGCGCTACATGCTCATTGTGGCGGTGCTCCCGGCGATCGCTCTGCTGGTCGGCATGATCTTCCTGCCGGAATCACCGCGATGGCTGATCTCCCAGGGCAAGCACAAGCACGCGCTGATGGTTCTTGAACAGGTCCGTGACAAGGAACGTGCCGCAGCTGAAATCGCGGAAGTCGAGCATCTGGCGCAGGAAGAGGAGAAAACCCAGACTGCGGGCTGGTCCGACCTGGCTGTGCCGTGGGTGCGCCGACTGGTCATCATCGGAGCCCTGGTCGGTGTGTTCTCCCAGTTCTCGGGTATCAACGCGGTCATGTACTACGGTTCGCAGTTGCTGCAGAACGCAGGCTTCTCTGCAGACGCAGCCATCGTCTTCAACACCCTCAACGGCTTCTTCTCGGTTTCCGGCGTGCTGATCTGCATCTTCCTGATCAACAAGATCTCCCGCCGCAAGATGATCATCACCGGCTTCGTGCTGACCACCACCTTCCATCTGCTGATCGCGCTGACTGCAACGCTCATGCCGGAAGGCGATGCGAAGATGTGGATGATCCTGGTCTTCGTTCTATGCTTCGTCATCTCCATGCAGGGCGCTATCGGCCCGCTGTCTTGGCTGATCCTCTCGGAGCTCTTTCCTCTGAAAATCCGCACCTTTGCCACCGGCACCGCGGTGACCGCGTTGTGGCTGGCTAACGCGGTAGTCGCCTTCGTCTTCCCGCCGATGATCGCAGGGCTCGGCATCGCCGGCACGTTCTACTGCTTCTTCGCGGTGGGCATCGTGGCAGTCATCGTGTTGTACAAGGAACTTCCCGAGACCGGGAACAAATCTCTGGAGCAGTTCGAAGAGGAATTCCAAACCGGTTTCATCGAAAAAGTGAAGGGATAACCCGTGAGCATCATCGCTGCAGTCGCAGAAAGCAGGGAAGGCGAACTTGCCCTGCACGCGGGGATCGAGGAAGCGCGCACCCGGCGCGAGGACCTGATTATCTTCAACCTTGGCCTCACTCCGATCAAGCCCGCAGATGTTCCCACCGACATCTCCTGGCGGGCCATCGAACGCGAAGGCCGTGCGGACCGGGATCCGGTCGACGCGCTGCTCGAGGAAATATCCGAAAACCGGACGGTGACCCGCGTGGTCATCGGCCTGCGCAAACGTTCACCCATGGGCAAGGCCCTCTTGGGGAGCCTGAGCCAGCGCATCCTGCTGAATTCCCCCGTGCCGGTCCTTGCGGTCCGGCCGCAGACCTAAAACTAGTAAACCAACCGCATTCCGCGGTGCACTCAACAAGGAGCAGAAATGAAGGAATCCCTCGGCGTCGCCGTCATCGGTGCAGGCATGGCCGGCAAGGCCCACGCTGCGGCCTACCGCGCCGCCAGTACCCTGTACAGCCCGACCCTGCCGGAGATCCGTTTGGTGTCCATCGGCGATGTCAACGCCGAATTCGGCCAGGCCGCCGCGGATCGTTTCGGTTACGAGCGCCATGATTCCAGCTGGCGGGCTATTGCCGAGGCCGATGACATCGACGTGGTGTCCGTGGTGATCGCGAACTCCATGCACCGCGAGGTCGTCGAGGGCCTGTTGGCCGCCGGGAAGCACGTTTTGTGCGAAAAGCCCTTGTCGGACACCCTGGAGGACGCCCGCGCCATGGCGCAGGCCGCTGACGAGGCCGAAGCCCGCGGCGTGCTGGGCCGCATCGGTTTCACCTTCCACCGCACCCCGGGCCTGGCTGCGATCCGCAACCTGATCCAGGACGGCACGCTGGGCAAGGTGCTGCATTTTTCCGGCCGCTACTGGACCGACTACGGCTGCGATGCACAGGCTCCGATGAGCTGGCGCTACAAGGGCGGCGCCGGATCCGGTGCGCTGGCCGACGTTGGAAGCCACCTGACCTATGTCTCCGAATTCCTCTGCGGCCCGATCCGGTCGGTATCCGGCGGCCTGCTGGACACCGTTATTACCGAGCGTCCGCTGCCGCTTGGCGCTGTGCTGGGGCACGATCACGCCGAGGTCTCCGACGTGACCGAACCAGTAGAGAACGACGACGTGGCTTCTTTCGGTGTCCGCTTCGAACAGGGCATCGGCACCCTGCAGGTGTCCCGCGTGGCCGCGGGACACGCCAATGCGTTGATCGTTGAGGTCTTCTGCGAAAACGGCGCTGCGGTGTTCGACCAGTCTCGGCCATCCGAGATTCAGCTGTACCTGCACGGCGAATCAGACCGTACCAACGGCTACCGCCGCATCATCCTGGGCCCAGAGCACCCGTACCTGCGCGGCGGCCTGGCCATGGACGCCCCGATGGTCGGATTCGGCCAGAACGACGCCTTCGGCTACCAGGCTCGGGCATTTCTCGAAGAAGTCGCAGGGCTTTCCGTAGAGCGGTCGCTGCCACGTTGCGCCACCTTCGCGGACGGCGTGCGCAACATGGAAATCCTCGACGCGGTGGCGGCTTCGGCGCAGTCTTCCGGAGCTGCAGTGCAGATCGCCGACTCCTCGCTGCAGGAAGCCTAGACGGGGAACCACGTTTTCCCGGGCTCCGCAGTCCCGAAAGGGCTGCGGGGCCCGGTCTTTCAGGCGCCCGGCGCGCTGCTGCGGACGACCAGCTGGGGCGGGTGCTTGACCGTGCGCACCTTCGACGCGGGGTTCGTTGCCAGGCCCATGGCGGAGGCGGCCAGTGCGTTGACGTCCTGGCGGGAGGTAGTGAGGTCTGCAAACGCCAGGCGGGCGAACTCGCTGTCGTCAAAACCCGTCAGCGCCACATCCTGTGGGATGCACAGCCCGCGGGAAAGCAGCGTCTGACGGGCACCGAGGGCGCTGCGGTCGTTGAATGCGAGCACCGCGGTAGGCATCTGGGTGGGGTCGCAATGTTCCAGATAATCACCCAGCGCCTGGGCGGCGACCTGTTCGCAAGGACCCGAGAGTACCTGTTCTCCGTGCAGTTGCCCGTTGCTGCCCTCGATCGCCCTGTTGAAGGCCGCGGCGCGTTGCCGAGCGGCCACCGCGGCGCCGCCGTTCAGGTGCAGCAGCCTGGTATGCCCGGCGGAGGCCAGATGGCTGACAAGCTGTTCAATGCCGGCAGCTTCGTCGGTGAGCACCGAGGGAATGCCGGAGTAGTTTCGCAGCAGGCTGACCACCGGAACCTGCGAGGCTAGCTGCGCCATGGCTGCTGGCGGCAGTGAGCTGGAAACCGCGATGATCCCCTCGACCCCCGCATCGATGAGCGTGTCCATGGTGCGCTGCTCATCCCGCCGCTCCGAAGTTGCGCCTAAAATCAACTCATAACCTTTGTTTTCCGCTTCGACATAAAGGGCGTCGGCGAGTTCCGCATGTAGCGGTTCGCCCAGCATCAGGGTCAGCCCCAATGTCCGGCTGCGGTGGCTGCGCAGCGAGCGTGCGCGCGAATCCGGTCGGTAGCCCATCGCCGCGGCTGCATCTTTGACCTTCTGCCGCGAGGCTTCGCTGGCTCCTTCGGCATTGCGCATCACGATTGACGCCAGCGCCACTGAGACGCCGGCTTTGCTAGCGACGTCCGCGAGGGTCGGGCGCTTCTGGGATGGCTTGGTTTCGGTCACCGCAAAACTTTCTTCTAGAACGTTCTAGACGTGTGCTCTCCAGTGTGCCATGCTTTGTATCGACACATCAATTAGAACGTTCTAGGAGGCTACGTTGAGCTACGAAAATATCCCGTCCGAGCGGCCCGAGGCGCTGCGGATCGCCGTGATTGGCACCGGATGGATTGGGGCCTTCCACGCCCGCAGTCTGGCCGACCATATTCCGGGCGCTCAGCTGTATGCCGTAGCGGATCCGGCCGAGGGCCGAGCGGCGGCCCTTGCAGCAGAAGTCGGCTGCCCGCGGGCAACGCAGCGCATCGAGGACGTCTTTGAAGACGAACAAGTTGACGCCGTGGTGATCGGAGCGCCTTCTGCGTTCCACGCGCAGCTCATCACCCAGGCTGCGCGGGCCGGAAAACACGTCTTCTGCGAAAAACCGACAGCGCATGCCGTCAAGGATCTGGATGCGGCGCTGGAGGAGGTCGAGCGAGCGCAGGTAGTTTTTCAGGTCGGTTTCAACCGACGGTTCTCCGCGGATTTCGCCTACGCCGGGGAGCAGGTGCGTGCCGGAGCCATTGGGCGTGTTCAGCTGTTGCGTTCGGTGACCCGCGACCCGGCCGTCGCCGGGGGACTGCCCAACGCCGGTGCCATCCGTAGCCACGTCATCTTCACCGAAACCCTGATCCACGATTTCGATGCACTGAATTGGCTTAATCCGGGCGCCCAGGCCGTTGAAGTGCATACGGTCGCCGCTGCGCTGGTCGCCCCGGAACACAAGGACTCCGGATTGCTGGATACCGCGGTCGTCACCGTTCGCTACGACAATGGGGCCATCGCCATTGCGGAGGCAAGTTTCTCCGCCAGCTACGGGTACGACGTGCGCGGCGAGGTCTTCGGCAGCGGAGGGATGCTCCAAGCCGGCGGGCCTGCCCACCAATCCGCGATATTGTTCGACGCGCAGGGTGCGCAGGCGGAAACTTCTCGACTGAACATCGACTTGTTCGCCGACGCCTACCGCAAGCAGCTGGACGTTTTTGTGCTCAAGGTGCGCGGCACCCGGCAGGGAACCGCGCACGCGGCGCTGGAGGTGCCCGGAGGATCCGACGCGCGCGCAGCTCTGCGGATTGCGCTCGCGGCCCTGGAATCCCACGAATCCGGCCTACCGGTACGCTTGGATGCCGCGTCGCGCCTGGCGGTGGCCGGATGACCCGGAAGCTGGCCGTCTGCGCAGAGATGGTATTCACCGAACTTCCCCTCGACCAGCGGGCCGCTGCCTTGCATGAAGCCGGCTTCGAGGTTGAGCTGTGGGACACCGAAGGCAAGGACCTGGCGGCGCTGGAACGCAGTGGAGCGCGTTTCGGCTCCATGAGCGGGTACAGCGACGGAAGCCTGTGCGATCCCGAGACCGCCCATCGCGTGGTGGAGTCCGCTCGCGAGCTGATCCCGACCGCTCACCGGCTGGGCATCAGCCGGTTGGTGGTGCACCCCGCTCAACTGGTCAACGGGCAGGCCGCGGTGCCGCGCTACCGCAGCACCGGAGACATGTGGCTGACTGCTGCGAAAACCCTGGAGGAGCTGGGCAAGTTGGGGGAGGAACACGACGTCGGTTTCCTTCTCGAGAACCTGAACACCATTGTGGACCATCCTGGAATCCCGCTGGCCCGGGCCAAGGACACCTTGGCCCTGGTGGAATCAGTGGGGCATCCACGGGTGAAGATGATGTTGGATCTCTATCACGCGCAGATTGGCGAAGGCAATCTGATAGCGCTGCTGGAACGCGCGTTGCCGCATATCGGGGAGGTGCAGGTGGCTGACGTTCCCGGACGCTGCGAGCCGGGCACCGGGGAGATTAATTACCGTTCGGTTGCCTCGGCATTATCACGCCTGGGCTACGAAGGCCCAGTGGGCCTCGAAGCCTATGCCAGTGGGGACAGCCTTCAGGCAATACAAGCCTTCCGCGCCGCCTTTGAGCCGTGGGCTGGCATGCTCTAGAAGAAAACCGAAGTATGGCGATGGCCGGGACCGCGAGAGCGATCCCGGCCATCGCCGTAATTCCAGTACTTGCCAGGCTAAGAGCCGAAGGGAAGTCGTGGATCCATCTGCTGCTCGTCCCAAGTCTGCCGGACCCAGCCATGATGCGGGTCGTCGCTGATCAGCCAGTCGCGCACGCGGCCAGGGCCTGCCATTACGTTCAAGTAGTACAAATCGTAGCCAGGAGCGGCCATCGCTGGGCCGTGCCAGCCATAGGGAACCAGCACCACGTCGCCAGTGCGAACTTCGGTATTCACGTCGATGGGGCGCTCGTCGGAGGCGTACACGCGGGCGTAGCCGATGGGGTCGGTGGCCGCAGGCGTCGGCATACCGGCAGCCAGTTGCGTTTCGAAGTAGTAGATCTCCTCCAGCGAGGTCTCGCCCTCCTTCTCCTCATCGTGCTTGTGCGGAGGATAGGAAGACCAATTGCCGGCGGGAGTGATGACCTCGCAGACGATGAAGCGATCGGCTTCAAGCGCTGCGGGGGTACCGAAATTGTGCACCTGGCGCGAACAGTTGCCCGCGCCGCGCAACTCGACCGGGGTCTGCTCGGAGGTGATCAGCCGGGTTGGGTACTGCTGTTTCGCGGGCGCCAAAGCTACTGCCACGCGGCCGCCTCCGGCCGAGGCCAGCGTCAGGGTGGTGTCGATCCCGGTGTAGAGCACGTCTGCGGGCCCGGCGAATACCGAACTGCGACCCGAGAGCTGGTATTCCCGACCGTCAACCGTCGCAGTGAAAGATCCCCCGGAAAGCGGAACAACGATACGTTCCTCGGCGGCGGCGTCCATTTCGAGAACCTGTCCCGGGGATAGCTCTGCGACTTTGAGCCCAGTATGGGCCCAGCCCTCAACGGACATGGTTGAATCATGGGCTCCGAGCGAAACGCTCCAGTCGCCGTCGGCTGCGGAGCCGGCGGGGTAAATCCAATCGGTCATGCATCGTTCCTTTCAGGAGCGGTGCGTAAACGCCTAGCGTTGCACCAAGGTCATTTCAAAGCTGTAGGAATCAGCCCTGTATACGTGGGAACCGGTTTCGACATTGCGTCCGGTGTCATCCACGGCGGTACGCTGCATGGTGACCAGGGCGGAGCCCTTGTCGGTATCCAGCGCTTCGGCCTGCGACTTGTCGGCGATGGTGGCACCAATACGTTGCTGGGCCAGACGGAAGTTCACACCTGCGCTGCGCAGCAGCTCATAGAGGCCATGCTCGCGCAGCGATTCCTCGCTGAGCTCTACGATGTCGTCGCGGACCCAGTTTTCCATCAGCGCCAGCGGGCTGCCTCCAGCTGAACGCAGTCGGGTGAAGTGGTAAACCGAAACGTCCTTGGGAAGTGCCAGCAATTCCTGGATTTCGGCCGGGGCCTGCGTGTGTTCGAAGCTCAGCAGGGTCGTGGAAGGCTTCTTGCCAGCCCGTTCGAGGTCGTCGTTCAGGCTAGACAACTCCAGATGACGGCGGATCTGGCTGGAAACGACCTGCGTCCCAACACCACGCTTGCGGACTAGGAGGCCGGACTGGACCAGATCGTCCATGGCCTTGCGGATGGTCGGACGCGAGAGCCGCAGGCGCTGGGCAAGCTCGATTTCGTTTTCAAGGCGGGAGCCGGATTCCAGCGATCCGTCGTGAATGGCCTTTTCAATCCCCTGCACTACCTGGTGGTACAGGGGAATCGGTGAAGATCGATCGATCTTGATGCTCAGTGGTGCGCTCACGGTTAACTCCCTTGCCTGGCGACCTTGCCGTCAAATGTCGCTTTGACAGGACAAATATATCCGAAAGTTCGCCAATTGGGCATCCGGGTGGTGGGAATCTGCTGAAAATCGGCGCTTTTCAGCCTCTCGAGGCCACTCGAATCCTTGGTGCATGGGGTTTCAAGGGTGGCTGGCTGAATGCTGAAAATAGCCTTCGACATGGCTCGTTGGACAGGAAGGTCTACTTGTCCAATTGTCCTGACAAAAAACTTTGGGATTTTTATTGATTAACTCGACAAAGCGCTCATAAGGTCTGTGTGGAACGGTCCAATTTTGGTCGAAGGATGCATCTAGGCGATGCGCCCCGGGAAGCCCGGCAGAGCAGCAGGAGTGAAAATGACAGAGCAGAAAAGCATTGGTGTCGGTCTGATTTCGGTGGGGTGGATGGGGAAACTCCACGCCCGCGCCTATACCTCGGTTCCATACGTTTATCCGGAACTGGGCATCATTCCGCGACTGGTGATTGCCGCGGATGCCGAGCAGTCCCGGGTGAACTTCGCGATCTCAGTCCTGGGGTTCGAGCGGGGAACCAAGGACTACCGCGAGGTGCTCAACGACCCTGAAGTTGATGTCGTGTCCATTTGTGCGCCGAACTTCCTCCATGCCGAGATGGCTGTGGCGGCGGCCGAAGCAGGCAAGCACTTCTGGATCGAAAAGCCGGCCGGTCGAAGCCTTGCTGAGACCGCCGCGATCCAAGCGGCTGTCGAGCGGAACGGAGTGGAAACCTCCATCGGGTTCAACTACCGGCATGCCCCTGCCATCGAGCACGTGCGCCAGCTGGTGGTCGATGGGCGGTTGGGCGAAATCACCAACGTTCGGGCAAGCTTCTTGGCGGGTTATGCGGCGGAGCCGAACGGCGCATTGTCGTGGCGGTTCGAACGGAAGCTCGCTGGCAGCGGGGTGCTGGCTGACCTCTTCAGTCACGCGGTAGACCTCTGCCAGTACACGGTTGGGGCGATCAGCGAGGTCACCGCGGCGACCAGCATCATGTTTGAAGCCCGCCCGAAGCTATCGATGGGGCGCGGCACGCATTTCGACGTGATCGAGGGAGGCGAGCTGGGTGCGGTTGAGAACGAAGACTACGCAGCCGCGCTGGTCCAGTTCGCCGGGCCGGACCGGGCGCTCAAGACGGTGGGCACCATTGAAGCGTCGCGTGTCGCGGTGGGCCCCGAGTGTGGGTACCGGCTGGAAATCTACGGTACCGAGGGGTCGGTGAAGTGGGATTTCGAGCGCATGAACGAGCTCCAGGTGGTGCTCGGGCGTGCCAACGAAGAGCAGGGATATACCACCACCGTTGCCTCGCCAAAATACGGCGACTATGCGCGTTTTCAGCCTGGTCCCGGCAATGCCATGGGGTTTGATGATCTCAAGATCATCGAGGCCAAGAAATTTCTCGCGGCCGTGGCCGGCGGGGCGGAGCTGAATTCCAATATTCATGACGCGGTAGCCGCGGCCGCCGTGGTGGAGGCCGCCGAGCAGTCAGCGCAGACTAGGTCCTGGCATTCGGTGGAACAGCAAGTCGGCGCCACGTGCGCCCGGTAGGGCGGCGCCATGGCTGAGTCGTTGCGCCGTCGACCCACCATCCGCGACGTCGCCAGTCATGCGGGTGTCTCCAAGTCGCTGGTTTCGCTGGTGCTGTCGAATCCGGATCGTGTGAGTCCTCAGCGCCGCGAAAAAGTTGAAGCATCCATTCGGGCTCTGGGTTACCAGCCAAATCTCGCTGCTCGCTCGCTGGCCTCGGAGAACCCTCGGGTGATCGGAGTCGTGCTTGGCGAGCTTCACAACCCATGGGTTCTTGAAGTCGCCGAAGTCGTCCGGGACGAGCTGCAGGAAACGGGATTCGATGTCTTGTTCAGCGCCGCCCCGGCCCACGAAGGAAGGGGTGTGGAAGCATCGTCTTTTCAGGCATTGCGCGACTTGCGGGTGAGTGGCTTCCTGGTGGTGGGAACCGTTGACGAGAGTTCTGGATTCGAGGTTGTCCTGGATGGCGCGCAGGCGGTGTTCATCGGCAGCGGCCGGGCTACCCAGGGTTCTATAGGCGTCGTCGAAGTGGACGACGCGCAGGGTATTGCGCGGGTTGTGGAGCATCTGGTGGCCGCCGGGTTTTCCCGCATTGCTCATGTATCCGGCGGTTCCGGTTCGGTGTCCGGCAACAGGGAATCGGCCTACCATCGTGCAATGGGACAGCATGGGCTGCAGGGGCATGCGCGAGTGCTTGAGGCAGGGCCAACATTGGAAGCCGGCCGGAAGGCCGTGGCGGACATGCTGTTGGTGGGGCCGGTCCCGGAAGCGCTGATCTGCTTCAACGATCTTGTGGCGCTCGGAGCGTTGCAGGCCTTGGATGAAGCTGCGCAACAGGTCGCGGTCACCGGGTACGACAACATCGCGCTGTCGGGCATGTCTCGGATTTCTCTGACGAGCGTGGACCCTGACACCGATGAATTGGGCAGATGCGGCGCACGCTTGCTGCTGCGTATGCTCCGTGCGCCCGATGGCCAGTTTTCTCGACGGATCCTGGTTTCGCCTGAGTTGGTTGTGCGTGAATCGTCCCGTCGGAGGCGTCCTGCGCCGTGACCGGGCGAGCTCGGTGTTGCCCAAATTAAGCGAATTTCTCGTAAGAACATCCTTATGTCTTTACAAAGTATTGACGGATCGACATTCTTGGCGCAGACTTTAGGGGACCTGTGATTCACATCACGAGCATTTTTGAGTAGGCGGCATGATCCAGGGGATGACGGAACCTGCCGACGGTTACCTGAAGGGAACAGGACTATGGGAATGACAACTTGGCGGAAAGCGGCGCTTGCGCTCGCGATTGTTCCGACCCTCGGACTGGCCGCTTGCTCGGGCCAGGGTGGTCGCGAGCCGGTAGCTAGCGGGGCGGAAGGTGGCGGGCAGGTTGCTTCTACTGATCGCATAAAGATTGCCGTGATCACCCACGCTCCTCCAGGGGACACCTTCTGGGACATCATCCGCAAGGGTGCAGAAGAAGCTGCGGCGAAGGACAATGTCGAACTGCAGTATCTTGGCGACCCCGACGGCGGACGCCAGTCGCAGCTCATCGAGCAGGCAGTGGACCAAGGTGTCGATGGCATTGCCGTCACTCTGGCCAAGCCGGACGCGATGGCCGGCGCTTTGAAGAAGGCTACCGACGCAGGCATTCCGATCGTCAGCCTTAATGCGGGCGAAGACCGTTTCAAGGACCTTGGCGCCTTTGCCCACTTCGGTTCTGACGAACAGCTTGCTGGGGAAGCCGCCGGCGAAAAGTTGAAGTCAGAAGGCATCAAGAAGCCGATCTGCGTGATCCAGGACCAGGGGCACGTTGGTCTTGAAGCCCGCTGCGCCGGCGTCAAGAAGGTCGTTCCGGCTACGGAGGTACTTTACGTCCAGGGAACCGACATGACCCAAGTGGAATCGACCTCCACGGCCAAGCTGCAGGCTGATGCCGAAGCCGACGCCATCATCGGTCTGGGAGCGCCGATCACTATGACACTGCTCAAGGCAAAGACCACCGCCAATTCGGACGTCAACGTGGTCTCCTTTGACATGAACCCGCAGCTGGTCACCGAAATCCAGGAAGGCAATGTGCTGTTCACCGTAGACCAGCAGCCATGGCTGCAAGGCTACATGGCCGTCGACTCGCTGTGGCAGAACCACCGGGGAGGATTCACCATCGGCGGCGGCCAAGCCACCTTGACCGGCCCAACCATTGTCGACAAGGAAGTCGCGGACCGTATTTCCACCTTTGCCCAGGAAGGCATCCGCTAAGCACGTCCACTCGATCCTGCGCCGCCAAATCCGGCATCGAGTTAGCGGCGCAGGAACACCGGACCAGGAGAAAACACCATGACACTCACAACAGCTTCCACCTCTCGTAAAACCTCGGCACAACCAGGAGATGAACGCGTCGCCAAGAAAAGCGCGCTGTCAGTCCTGCTGGGTCGTCCGGAAATCGGCGCCCTTGTCGGTGCCGTCGCACTTTTCATCTTTTTCGCCATCGTCGCACCTGTCTTTCTGGCACCGGCCTCCATGGCAACCGTCCTGTACGGCGCTTCGACCATCGGCATCATGGCTGTGGGCGTCTCCCTGCTGATGATCGGCGGAGAGTTCGACCTGTCCACCGGTGTCGCAGTGATTTCCTCCGCCTTGAGCGCCTCGCTGCTTTCCTGGTACTTCGGTTTGAACGTTTGGGTCGGAGTGGTGTTGGCCCTGGTCGTCTCATTGTTGATCGGCTTCATCAACGGAATCATTCTGATCAAGACCAAGCTTCCTTCGTTCATCGTGACGCTCGCCAGCTTCCTCATGCTGACTGGCTTGAATTTGGGCCTGACTCGCGCAATCGGCGGCTCGGTCTCATCGCCATCGATCGCCAACATGGATGGTTTCCAAAGCGCGAAGGCAGTTTTCGCCTCATCCGTGAATATTGCGGGAATCGACGTGAAGGTCACCGTTTTCATCTGGCTGATCATGGTCGTCATCGCCTCCTGGATCCTGCTTCGCACGAAGGTGGGCAACTGGATTTTCGCCATCGGCGGCGATGAAAAGGCCGCCCGCGCGGTCGGTGTGCCTGTAGTACGCACCAAGATCGGACTGTTCATGGCAGTCGGCTTCTGCGGCTGGGTCCTGGGCATGCACAACCTGTTCGCCTTCGACACTGTCCAATCCGGCGAAGGCATCGGCAACGAATTCCTCTACATTATCGCCGCGGTGATCGGCGGCTGCCTGCTGACCGGCGGCTACGGCTCAGCCATCGGCGGCGCCATCGGCGCCTTCATCTTCGGCATGGCCAACAAGGGCATTGTCTACGCCGAATGGAACCCGGACTGGTTCAAGTTCTTCCTGGGCCTGATGCTCCTGCTGGCCACGGTAGTGAACATCGTGGTGAAGAAGCGCGCGGAATCCAGCAAGTAGCGAAAAGGAAAAAGGACTATGAAATCTCGACTCACCAACGAGCAGCTGCTTGAGAAGCTGGAACCAAAGACCAGCGACAATCTTCTGACCTTGAAAAACGTGGGCAAGCACTACGGAAGCATCATCGCCCTGCGGGGCGTGGATATGCAGGTCGACCCGGGGAAAGTCACCTGCGTGCTGGGTGACAACGGTGCGGGCAAGTCCACGCTGATCAAAATCATCGCTGGCCTGCATCAGCATGACGAAGGCGAATTTACGCTGCACGGCTCGAACATCAAGTTGAAGAGCCCCCGCGTGGCTCTGGACGCCGGCATCGCCGCGGTTTACCAGGACTTGGCCGTCGTCCCGCTGATGCCCATCTGGCGCAACTTTTTCCTGGGCTCTGAGCTGACCACGGGTGTTGGTCCGTTCAAGAAGCTGGACGTGAAGAAAATGAAGGAGATCGCCAAGAAGGAATTGCTCGACATGGGTATCGACTTGCGCGACGTGGAGCAGCCCATCGGCCAGCTATCTGGCGGCGAGAGGCAGTGCGTAGCCATTGCCCGTGCGGTGTATTTCGGCGCCAAGGTGCTGATTCTGGATGAGCCCACGGCGGCATTGGGTGTGAAGCAGTCTGGTGTCGTGCTGCGGTATATCCTGCAGGCGCGCGACCGCGGGCTGGGGGTCATCTTCATTACGCACAATCCGCATCATGCCTATCCAGTGGGGGATTCATTCCTCCTGCTCAAACGTGGACGCTCCATCGGCTACTACTCCAAAGCGGATATCACCGTTGAGGAGCTCACCGCCCAGATGGCCGGCGGCGCCGAGCTGGCCGAGCTGGCTCACGAGCTGGAGCAAATCGGCGGCCACAAGGAAGAGCTGGCTGAAGCTGAAGCCGGCGCTGCCGCCGGAACGTCGTCGTAGCTCCGATTATCTGAGGACTTCATCCCCGGAGCACGGGAAATTCATCCCGTGCTCCGGGGATTTTGCCGTGCGGGTCAGGTATTGCGGGCATCTTCGCTGCGGGCACTGGTGCCGCGAACCAGCAGCGAGGGTTCGATCGAGATGGACTGCAATGGTGCCGACGGATCTTCCAATCGAGCCAAGGCCGCCTGCGCGGAACGCAGCCCGAGCTCGCGGGCATGGATGTCCACGGTGCTCAACGCCATCCCGGGTACCAAGCTGGAAGATGAATTGTCGTAGCCGACCACCGAAAGCTCCGAAGGAACATGTATCCCGTAATGGGCGGCGGCGTCCAGCACGCCCAAGGCGCTCTGGTCGTTGTGCGCGAAAACGGCAGTAGGTCGTTGCGATGAACGCAGGGCTTCCCCGATGTCGACGGCGGCCTGCGTGCGTGCGTAGGACGAAGCGATGATCCAGGGTTCAAGGCCTGACGTTTGCATGGCCGTGCGATAGCCGGTGCCGCGTTCGCGGTAGCCGTCCGACTGCGGGTTGGCCAGGAATGCGATTCGGCGGTGCCCCAACTCGATGAGGTGGTTGGTCGCCAAAGCGGCGCCGGTCAAGTTATTGGCGTAGACGTTATCCGTGCCCGGAGCGATTCTGGCCGTGCTGACCATGGGGGTTACAGCGGCGTAACCTGACAGCGCGGCGTCCGGAAGCAGTAGTCCGGCCGCAACGACCAGATCTACGCGCGATTGCACCAGCGTGTCGAGGGCTGCAGTGTCGCGCTGGCCGTCGATGCTGCCGATGGCGAGGATCAGCTGCTTGGCACTTTCGCCGAACCCCTCGCGCAGTCCGTCGAAGATGTCTGCAAACAGGTCGTTGTGCAGATCCGAGAGGAAAACCCCGATGGAATTCTGGGATTTGCTGGCTAGGGAAGCTGCGATGCGGTTCGGCTGGTAGTTCAGGTCGCGGCCGGCCTGGAATATGCGTTCCCGGGTCTTCGCGTTGACTCCGGGAGCATTTCGGTAGGCCAGGGACACCAGCGCACGAGAGACTCCGGCCGCACGTGCGACGTCTTCCATGGTCACCGACTTCACGGCAGATCCCTTTCCTGAAAATTTTCTTCGGTAGGCGGCCGGTCGGCCCCCACAGCACCTAGCTTATGGGAAGTGTGGCACCTCCGGGGCTGCTGAGCGTCTCGAAACGAATCTTAATAGCCATTCTGACTTGGCGAAACAATGTCGGCGAATATGTTCTGACAAACCTATTGACCGGCAATCTAGAGCGCTCTAGTATTAACTCCAACAACACAACAACGACGGAGGATACATGTCTCTTGAAAAGGCCCCTGCCCCAGGAATCAAGGTGGGAATCGCCCCGGACTCATGGGGTGTATGGAACGCCGAAGATCCGCTGCAGCCGCTTCCCGGCCAGTACTTGCGAGAAGCCGCCGCCGCCGGATACTCCTACACTGAACTGGGCCCCTACGGCTATTTGGGCACTGATGCCAGCCAGCTGTCGGATCAGCTGGAACAGCACGGGCTGACCCTGACCGGTGGAACGAGTTTCACCTCGCTGCATCTGGGCGGTGCGGAACTTAGCCGGGCCTGGCAAGAAGTCAGCCAAGTTGCGGAACTGATCACCCGGCTCGGCGCTGGGCACCTGATAGTCATTCCCGAACTCTGGGTGCGTGAGGAATTCGGTGCCGTCAAAGGGCGCCGTGGCTATTCGGCCGAACAATGGGAGAACTTCTGCGCGGGGCATGACGAGCTGGGACGCCGGTTGTGGGAAGAGTACGGAGTGCGCCAGCAGTTCCATTCCCACGCGGACAGCCCCATCGGGACCAGACAAGACATCGATCGGCTGCTGGACAATACCGATCCCCGATACTTGAATCTCTGTCTCGATACGGGGCACTTCGCCTACTACCTAGGCGACAACGTCAAGCTCATCACGCAGCGCCCCGACCGCATCGGTTACCTGCACTTGAAGCAGGTCAACCCGGAGCTGATTGCCCAGATCCTCAAGGATGACATCGACTTCGCCACTGCGGTGCAGATGGGAATCATGGTAGAGCCGCCTTTCGGCGTTCCCGACTTCGGACCGGTTCTTGAGGCGGCGGCGAACTTGGATCGGGAGATCTTCGCGATCGTCGAGCAGGACATGTACCCGCTCAAGAGCATGGACCAGCCACTGCCCATCGCACAGCGCACTTTTAACCACATTTCTTCGTGCACCTCGCGAATCCGCGTCGCCGCACACTAGACAACCAGACTTCAAGGAGCAGACCAATGAGCAACAAGAAACTACGCATCGGAATCATCGGCGCCGGCATGGCCGGCCAGGCCCACGCCTTCGGGTTCCGCAACGCCATGATGGTGCGCGGCAGCGAGCCCGTGGACCTCGAACTGGCCTGCATTGCGGACCCTAATCTGGAACTCGCCGAATCCGTGGCACGCCGCTTCGGCTTCCAGCAGGCCACGGCGGACGTCGATGCGCTGATCAATTCGGATGTCGACATCATCAGCGTTGCCCTGCCCAACTTCTTGCACGCGCAGGTGCTGCCGAAGGTGCTGGCCAGCGGAAAACACCTGTTCGCCGAGAAGCCCATTGGCCGCACTCCGCAAGAAGCCGCCGATCTGGCACGGCTTGCGCAGGCCAGCGAAGCAGTGACCGGCGTCGGTTTCTCCTTCCGCCGCCTCCCCGGGTTGGCTGCCGTGGCCGCCGCAGTGAGCGAGGGGCTGATCGGTACCGTTCACACGGTGCGCGCCTGGTACAACGCCGACTACGCTGCGAATCCAGATGGCGCACTGACCTGGCGCTATTCCCAGGAAGAATCCGGTGGCGGCGCGCTGCTGGACATCGGAGCCCATGCCCTGGATGCGGTCGAATTCGTGGCCGGACGTATTGAAGCTGTGCACAACGCAACGCTGAACACGGTCATCAAGCAGCGCCCGCTTGCCGCCGCCGGCGCAGTGGGCCATGGCGGGGCAGTCACCGGACAGCTGGGCGAGGTCACCAACGACGATGTGGCCCTGCTGACGCTGGGCCTGGAGAACGGCGCCGTAGGGCAAGTCCAGCTCAGCCGCATCGCGCACGGCGTCCCGAACTCCCTTGGCGTGGAGCTGTTCGGCGATGCAGGTAGCATCACCTTCGACTCCATTCGCGGCGGCGAATTCCAGATCTTCGCAGCTAGCTCCGACGGCGTATACAACGGGCCGCGCACCGTCTACACGGGCCCGAGCCACCCGTACTTCAATGACGTGGCGGCCATGCCCGGGGCCGGAGTGGGCACCGGATACGCCGAGGCGTTTGTGGCGGAGATCCAGGAATTCGTGCGGTGCGTGCGCGATGGACAGCCGATGAGTACCGATTTCAGCACCGCCGAACGCATGATGAACGTTGTCGGTGCCGCCTACGAGTCGCACCAGCGCAAGGAACCCGTAACCGTCAAGGGCCTCGTGGCCCACAGCTAGCCAGCATCGGATCGAGGGAGGACAACATGCGTTGGATTGAATCGAAGAGTTCGCGTTTTGCAGGGCTGGCGCTCGCCGGAGCGCTGATCCTGGCCGGATGCTCGTCGCAGGGTGGCCGGCAGGTGGTGGAAGACAACTCGCCCGCGGGACAGGTTGCCTCCACCGATCCGATCAAGGTTGCCATGATCACCCATGGCGCTCCTGGAAACACATTCTGGGACACCATTCGGCGGGGTGCCGAGGAGGCCGCAGCGAAGGACAATGTTGAGCTGATCTACAGTTCGGATCCCGAAGCCGGGCGGCAGGCGCAACTTGTCGAGCAGTATGTGGTGCAGGGTGTTGACGGCATCATCGTCACCTTGGCGAAGCCTGGCGCGTTGGAAGACGTCTTGGCCAAGGCCGACGAAGCTGGTATTCCGCTGGTGTCCATCAACTCAGGTGGCGACGTGTCGGCGGCCATGGGCGCTTTTGCCCATTTCGGGAGCGACGAAAAACTGGCTGGCGAGGCGGTGGGAGAACGGCTCAAGCAGGACGGCAAGACATCTCCGATCTGCGTGATCCACGAACAGGGCAACGTGGGCTTGGAAGCCCGCTGTGAAGGCGTCAAGGATGTGATTCCGGAGACGGAGAACCTCTACGTCCAGGGCACCGACATGACCCAGGTTGCCTCGACGATCACGGCGAAACTGCAGACCGCCCGGGAAGTGGATTCTTTGGTCGCGCTGGATGCGCCCATAGCGCTGACTGCCGCCGCATCGAAAGCGGAGGTCGGCAGCGAGGCGGTGATCGCATCCTTCGACTTGAACGCCGAGCTCGCCCAGGGGATCGTGGATCAAAAGATCCTGTTCACCGTGGATCAACAGCCGTGGCTGCAAGGGTACTTAGCGGTTGATTCCCTATGGCAGAACCACCGCGGCGGGTTTGAAATCAGCGGTGGGAAGAATATCCTGACCGGTCCGGCGATTGTCGATTCGACTAACGGTGCGGACGTTTTGAAGTTCGCACAGGAGGGGATCAGGTAGCATCCTGCCCAAGCGGCGGGGGCAGGGACCCGACCGGGAGATGGCCGCGGCCGTTCTTCCCGTTAGGGTCCCTTGTCGCAACCCATGCGTCAGAACTCGTAATTGATCCGTTCGCTGCGCCCACTGCTCAGCGAGCGGGTGGCCGCCTCGGCGATGGCTTGCGCCTTCAGGCCGTCGCGAAGTGTCACCGGAACGTCCTCGCCACGCTCTAGGGCATCGGTGAAACCCTGTAGAGCCGCGGCGTAGGTGGGCGCCACCCGCTCGAACCAGTTGCCGTGCAGGCCGTCAGAACGGGACTGCGGACCGCGGAACAGGGTGACATTGCCCGAACGCATCCGGCCGGACTCGGCCATGCCGTCGGAACCCAGGGCTTCGATCCGCTCGTCATAGCCGTACCCGGTGTGCCGGACACTGTCGATCTGGGCCAGGGCCCCGGAATCGAAGAGAAGTGTCGCGGCGGAGGTATCTACATCTCCGAGTTCCGCCACGCGGGCATCGGTGAGGGCGGAACCGGCCGCGAAAACTTCCTTCGGGTCAGTCCCGTGGATCCACCTGGCCAGATCGAAGAAGTGCACTGTCTGATCCCGCATCTGTCCTCCCGACACTTTCAGGTAGTCCAAGGGCGGAAGGGCTGGCCCGCGGGAAGTGAGCTGAAGCAGGGAAAGCGGGCCCAGGTCTCCGGAGTCAACCAGGCGCTTGAGTTCTGCGTGGTCCCGGTCGAAACGGCGGTTGAAGTTGACCATGGCGCGGATGCCTGCGCGTTCGACGTAGGCGACGGTTTCCCTGGCCTGCGCCAAGTCCATGTCGATGGGCTTCTCCACCAGGGCCGCGATCCCGGCATCGGCTGCCCGGCGCAGATTGGCGGCGTGCGTGTTGGTCGAGGATGCGATGAACACCGCATCGATGCGGGCGGGGTCGAAGACCTCATCCAGGTCTCTGGCGGCCCGGGCTCCGTGGGCGCGGGCGAGCGATGTGGACCGTTCCCCATCCACGTCGTAGACCAAGCTGAAATCGACGTCGGGGTTGGCGGCGAGGTTCCGCGCATGGACGGAACCGATGAATCCGGCGCCGATCAGTGCAAAGCGTTGCATGGTGAAGTTCCTTGGGGATTCGAGTGCGGATTAGGAAACCATGATGTCCAGCAGGTTGCGCATGGTGCTCGCAACCTTCAGGAAATCGTGTTCATTGGCCTTGTCGGAGAACATCTCGGAGACCCACCAGCCGTCGTATCCGGTGGACTTCACGGCATCAACCCACTCCTGCAACGGAATGGCGCCGCCGCCGATCACCACATTGCGATGGACATCCTGGGTGGGCACTTCGTTTTCGCGGTCGAGATCCAGCCCGTCGGAGATGTGCACGGCCTTGATGAGTTCCTTGGGCAGTGCGGCGACCTCGTCCAGGGTGTCGCCAACCGTCCAGAAGTGCCAGGTGTCCAGCGCGATGCCGACATTCTCGCGTCCCGACCGCTCGATGATTTCCAGCGCCTGGGCGCAACGGTTGATGTTCGACCACGCCAGCGGCTCCAAGTAGAGGTCAAGGCCATGGGCCTCCGCGATTCTTGCGGCATCGCTGACATTCCGCGCGGCGACGTCGATGGCCGCAGATTCAGGCAGGCCCAGGGTTCCGCGGTAGCGGGGGTCGGCTGCGGCCAGGGTTCCGGCCTTGAAGTCCTTGACTACGTTCCAGTCGACGGGGCCGGTGCAGAGCTGGAGGATGGGTGCACCGACCACCGTGGCGATCTTCGCCATGCGTTCGACCTCGGTCAGAAATTCATCGCGGGCACTGCCCTGACGTTCCATGTCCAGAACCGCGCCGATTCCGGTGACTTCCAGCCCTTCCAGGAGCGGCGGCAGTTCCTGCACCGAATACCCGGCATTTAGATAGCGGTAAAGTTTGGGGCTCTGCAATTCGATGCCGCCGAAGCCGGCCGCCTTCGCCGTGGCGATGTCGGTAGCGACGTTGCCGTAAAACGTGGTGGTGACATTCATGGAGAGTTTGGGCACGGGTTTTCCCTTCAGGGGCGCTGCTTGGATTGAGGCAAGTGAGCGAACTATGTGAATATGTCCTGACATTTTGACACACAAAAACTCTAGGTCATCCCGCCAGGTAAATCCATAGCTGGGAACCGTGGATGTGCTGCAAGAAAGTCTCTTGGAGTCCTAGCCGCCATATTGCCGGATCGGTATCGTGCTGGGTCCCGCAGGCAAATTGCCCCGCGGGAATGAAAACGCGCCGAGGCCTCGAAATGAACTGGAGCGTGGGTCTCGGCGCGCGGCTTGAACGGTTGTCAGCGGGTCGTTGGCAACGGGGTTTCGCAGAGTAGCTTGGGCGGGGCAGGCGATGGCACGCAGCAGTATTCCGGTCAGGAAGATCTTTGGCATCCACGGCTCGTGGACCGGTCCAACGCCTTGAACGTCGGATTCCTAGGCTTCGATGGCGCAGCGCTGCAGCACGGGGAGGATCACGTGGTCGATGAGCGAGGTGATGTAGGCGCGGTCCACCGGCAGCCGTTCGACCGCCAAACGGTGGAAGACCAGTCCCGGGATGATGCCGCGGGTTCTCTCCACGGCGGCCGTCGTGGCCAGCTCGCCGCGGGCCGCCGCCTGGTCGAGGACCTGCTTCACCAATTCGGCCCGCGGTCCGGCGAGCTTGGAGATGTAGAGCTCGTGCAGCGTATCGTCCTGCGGCAGCGCCCCGAGCAGGTTCACGAAGATCGCATCGCGCTGTGGGTCTTCGGCGAACCATACGTCGGCCAGCGCAATCAGGTCGGCGCGCAGGCTCCCGGTGTCCGGTGCCTTTGCGGACCACTCAAGGGTGCTGATGGCCTCGGCCAGCAGCTGCGTGCGGGAGGCCCAGCGGCGGTAGATCGTGGCCTTGGAGGCCCCGACGCGGGTGGCCACTGCGTCCATGGTGAATGCCGCGAATCCGCATTCGGCCAGCAGCTGCTGCGCTGCGCCCAGGATCTGCTCGTTTTTCCCCGCCTGCCGGGGGCGGCCGCGCTTGGCGGGGGCCGGTGCGCCAGTGCTGGATTCTTGGTCGTCGCTCACCCGCACCAGTCTATCCAGAGTCAGTGCGCCGTGGTTCAAGCCAGCTGCCGCGGGTCGAGCTCCACCCGCCGCAGCAGCTGCGCGTTCAGCGCGACGACGATGGTCGACAGCGACATCAGCACCGCGCCGACCGCCGGGGAGAGCACGAAGCCGACCGGCGCCAGCACGCCCGCGGCCAGCGGCAGGGAGAGCACGTTGTAGCCGGTGGCCCAGGCCAGATTCTGCAGCATCTTGCGGTAGCTGGCGCGGGACAGGTCGATCATGGAGAGCACCGCACGCGGATCGCTGCCCGCCAGCACCACGCCGGCAGATTCCATGGCCACGTCGGTGCCGGCGCCGACGGCGATGCCGACCTCCGCTCGAGCCAGCGCCGGGGCGTCGTTGACGCCGTCGCCCACCATGGCCACCTTGTGCCCGCGCTCCTGCAGGGCGCGGACCTTGGAGTCCTTGTCCTGCGGCAGCACATCGGCGAAGACCTCGTCGATGCCCAGGTCGGCGGCGACCGCCTCGGCCACCTGGCGGGCATCGCCGGTAATCATCGCCACCTTCACGCCGCGGGCGTGCAGTTCCCGGATGGCGGCCCGGGATTCGGGGCGCATCTGGTCCTCCAGCGCCAGCGCACCGATGATTTCCCCGTCGCGCAGCACGTGCAGGATGCCCGCTCCGCGCTGCATGAACTGCCCGGTCTGCCCGGCCAGCTCGGCCGGAGGCTGCAGCTGTTTCTCGTGCAGCAGGTTCGGGCCGCCCACCTCGATCAGCGAGCCGTCGACCTCTGCGCGCACGCCGCGGCCCGTGGCCGAGCTGAAATCGCGTCCGGCCAGGCCCAAGGACTTCGCCTCGGGATCCTCGTTCGCTGCGCGGACGATGGCGCGGGCCACTGGGTGCTCGCTGTCGGATTCAGCCGCTGCGGCCAGCGCCAGCAGCCGGGTGCGGGGCATGCCCGCGACGGCCGCGATGCCGGTCACCGCGTGGGCGCCCTGGGTGAGGGTGCCGGTCTTGTCGAATAGCACCACGTCGACGGTGCGCATGCGTTCAAGCGCCATGCGGTTCTTGATCAGCACGCCGGACCGGGCCGCGCGCTCGGTGGAAATCGCGATGACCAGCGGAATGGCAAGGCCCAGGGCGTGCGGGCAGGCGATGACCAGGACGGTGACCGTGCGGATGACGGCATCATCCGGGGCGCCGAGCAGCATCCAGGTGATGAAGGTGATCACGCCCGCGCCCAGCGCGAACCAGAACAGCCAGGCGGCGGCACGGTCGGCCAGCGCCTGCGCCTTGGAGGAGGAGGACTGCGCCTCGGAGACCAGCCGCTGGATTCCGGCCAGCGCGGTTTGCCCGCCCACCGCCTCGACCCGGATGCGCACCGCGTTGTCGGTAGCCACGGTGCCGGCCACGACCTTGTCCCCGGCCGAACGCGCGGCGGTCTTGGATTCGCCGGTGATCATCGATTCATCGAATTCGGCGCCACCCTGCTCGATGGTGCCGTCGGCCGGAACGCGGGCGCCGGAGCGGACCAGCACCAGGTCGCCGGCGGCCAGCTCGCCCAGCGAGACGGTTTCCGTGCCGGACTCGGTGACGCGTTCGGCCTCGTCGGGCAGCAGCGCTACCAGCGCATCCAGCGCCCCGGAGGCGTGGCCGAGCGCCCGCATTTCCATCCAGTGGCCCAGCAGCATGATGACCACCAGCAGCGCCAGCTCCCACCAGAAGTCCAGCATGAACCCGCCGATGCCCAGGCTGGTCACCCAGGAGGCCGCGAACGCCACGGTGATGGCCATGGAAATCAGCAGCATCAAGCCTGGCCGGCGCGAGGAGATCTCGGAAACGCCGCCGGCCAAGAACGGCCAGCCGCCGTAGAAGTAGATGACGGTGCCGAGGACCGGTGGAATCCAGGCGGCGCCCGGGACTTCAGGCAGGTGGTAGCCGAGCATGTGCGAAACCATGGGGCTGAAGAACACCACGGGCAGCGCGAGGACCAGGCTCAGCCAGAACTTGTTCCGGAAGGCGGCGGCATGGCCGCCGTGCCCGCCGTGTCCCGCGTGGCCGGAATGCGCGGAGTGATCTTCGTGCATCTGATGGCCTTGGTGCTCCCCGTGGCCTGCGGGTGTTCCGTGCCCATGGGATGCGCCGTGCTTCCGGGGCGCTGGATGCTCATGTCCGGGGTGCTGGTCGTGCTCCACGGGATGCCCTGAATGCCGTTGGGTACTCATGATGTCCTCCCTTGCTTGTAATTTCGGATGGGTCGGCAAATTCCGAGAGGTGCTCGGATCCGCCATTCAGCATCGAGGATATACCCCCCGGGGGTATCAGTCTAGGGTGTATGCCGATCTTTCCGGAGAGGCCAAGATTCGAGATCGGCAATCCGGGCGGCGTAGGGGAGGCTGCGGCGCGCGGGGACTGCAGTCCAGGGTGCTGCTCCGGGGGTGCTGGCAGCTGGTCTCGCCATGCGGCGGAATCCAGTAGGTCGGACGGATTGCCTTCGAGGTGCCATGCTGCGCGGCGGAGGCTCCGGGCTTGCGGGACGTCCGGAAACTCGGCCGGTAACGGTTCTGGAGGCGAGGGCCGTCGCCTAAGCTGACCCTAGCTGGAATCAACTGCCTGCCAGCTGGCACCATGGGCAGGTAGGTTGCAGCATTCGCCCGAGTAGGAACGCGAGAAGACACAATGAGCATGGAAAATGCCGCCTGGCATTCCCTCTGGAAGCTGTCGGGGGACAAAGGCAAGGCCTACGCGCCGACAACACCCAAACGCGTTCTGCAATTCGCCGCAGGCTACAAGACCCGGCTGCTCATCTTCGTGCTCTTCTCCATCTGCTCGGCGGTGCTTGCCGTCATCACCCCGGTGCTCGCCGGCCGGATCGTGGATGAAATCGTCGCCCGCAGCGGCATCCGGATCATCGTCAACCTGGCGCTGGTCATCGCGCTGGTGGCGGTGCTGGACGCGATCGTTTCCGTCGTGGTCCGCTGGTTCTCCTCCAAGCTCGGCGAGGGTATCATCTACGACCTGCGCACCGCGGTGTTCGACCACGTGCAGAAGATGCCGGTGGCATTCTTCGCCAGAACCCGCACCGGGGCGCTGGTCAGCCGCCTGAACAACGACGTCATCGGCGCGCAGGCGGCCTTCGCCGGGACCCTGTCCGGGCTGGTGTCCAACACCGTGGCCCTGATCCTCACCGCGGCGGTCATGTTCACGACTTCCTGGCAGGTCACCGCCATTGCGCTCGTGCTGCTTCCGGTCTTCCTGCTGCCGGCACGGCACTTCGGCAAGTCGGTGGCGCTGCTGCGCAAGGAATCCGCGGATCTGAACGCCTCAATGGGGACGCAGATGACCGAGCGTTTCTCGGCGCCCGGAGCGACGCTGATCAAGCTCTTCGGCCGGCCCAAGGACGAATCCCACCAGTTCGCGCTGCGCGCGGGCCGCGTGCGGGACATCGGCGTCAAGGTCACCATGCGCCAGTACTACTTCGTCGCGACCCTGACTCTGGTCGCCGCACTGGCACTGGCCTTGGTATATGGCCTTGGAGGCATGTATGCGGTGCGTGGCGACCTGGCCGCTGGCGACGTGGTGGTCCTGGGCATGTTGCTGACCCGGTTGTATGCTCCGCTGACCGCGCTGGCCAATGCCCGCGTGGAAATCACCAGTGCGCTGGTCAGCTTCGACCGCGTGTTCGAGGTGCTGGACCTCCAGCCGCTGATCACCGATGCGCCCGACGCCCGCCGCCTGAAACCCGGGCCGGTGCCCGTGAAGTTCTCCCACGTGAACTTCTCCTACCCGAGCGCTGACAAGGTCTCGCTCGCGTCCCTGGAAGAGGTCGCGGTGCTGGATACCCGCGGCGGGCAGGAAGTCCTGCATGACATCGATTTCGAGGTGAAAGCAGGGCAGACCGTCGCCCTGGTCGGCTCCTCGGGCGCCGGAAAGTCGACCATCGCCTCGCTGCTGGCCCGGCTCTACGATGTGGATTCCGGGGCCGTCGAGCTGGCGGGAACCGATATCCGCGAGCTGAAGCTCGACTCGCTGCGCGAAACCGTCTCCATGGTCACCCAAGACGGGCACTTGTTCCACGAGTCGATCCGCTCCAACCTGCTGCTCGCCCGACCCGGGGCCGACGATACGCAGATCTGGGAAGCGCTTGAACGCGCGCGGTTGAAGCCGGTCATCGCCGCCCTGCCCGACGGGCTGGACACCGTGGTGGGCGAGCGCGGCTACCGGCTGTCCGGCGGCGAACGCCAGCGCATGACCATCGCCCGGCTGCTGCTTGCCGCCCCGCAGGTCGTGATCCTGGATGAGGCCACCGCCGCGCTGGACTCCGCCAACGAGGCAGCAGTCCAGGCGGCACTGACCGAGGCGCTGGAAAACCGCACCGCGCTGATCATCGCGCACCGGCTGTCGACCATCCGCTCCGCGGACCAGATCCTGGTGGTCGAGGGCGGGCGCATCATCGAGCGCGGAACGCACAGCGAGCTGCTGGGCCTGGGCGGGAAGTACACCGAACTCTACGAGACGCAGTTCGCCCAGTAGCCGCAGGCACCGTGGTGGACCGGTGCACGGTTCCTCCTAAACGCAGACGGCCGCGCCAGGCTGGGGCGGCAGTGGGCGGATCCGAAGGATCCGGTGTTCACTGCTGCCTGTCCAGCCGGCGCGGCCGGTCTCGGAAGATAACGAAGGCTAGGCGCTGCGGACCAGTTCGCGGGCCTTCTGCGCTGCATGGGTGGCGATGATGGCGCCGAAGACCAGCCCCTGCCCAATCGTGGCGCCGGCCCCCGGGTACACGTTGCCGAAGATGTTCGCGGCGGTATTACCCTGGGCGTAGAGCCCCTCGATGACGTCGCCGGAATTGTCCAGCACGCGGCCATGGGCGTCGGTCATTACGCCGCCGCAGGTGCCCAGGTCCGATAGCACGATCTTCACCGCGTAGTACGTCTTGCCGTCCAGCGCGCGCAGGTTCGGGTTCGGATTCTGGGTCGGGTCGCCGTAGTAGCGGTCGTAGGCCGACTCGCCGCGGCCGAACTGGTCGTCGATGCCGGTTCCGGCGCCCTCGTTGAATGCCGACAGGGTCTGTTCCAGCGCCTGCGCGGGAACCTCGATCTTGTTCGCGAGCTTGCTGATCGAGGACGACTTGTGGGCGATGCCCGCCTTGTACCAGGACTCGGGCAGGGCCATGCGCGGGTAGCACTGCCCGGCGAAGATGTAGCTGTCGCGGTAGGTCTGGTCGAAGATGAGCCACATCTCGCCCACCGGATCGCCGTCCGCCTCGCGGCGCAGGATCTCCTGGCCGAAGCTCATGTAGTCGGTGGACTCGTTGATGAAGCGGCGTCCCGACTGGTCCACCATGAACGATCCGGGCAGCGAACGCTCGGCCAGCAGGATCTTGGCCGAGCCGCCGGGCTTGAGCGGCGACACGGCCGGGAACCACCAGGACTGCTGCATGCTTGCCAGCTGGGCGTTGTGCTTCTGCGCCAATTCGATGGCATCGCCGTGGTTGCCCTTGGCGCCCAGGCTCAGGTCCTCGACCAGCGAGGGGCTCTGGTGCTCCTGGCGCATCTTCATGTTGTGGTCGTAGCCGCCGGCGGCCAGCACCACGCCGTACTTGGTGCGCACGCTCACGCGTTCGCCGGACTGTTCCAGGACCGCCGCGGTGACAACGCCATCGGTGAATTCAAGGTCGACCAGCTTCGCTTCGGTCCAGACGGGAATGCCGGCATCAAGGGCCCCGGCATACATGCCGCCGGCGATGGCCTGGCCTCCGGCGCTGTAGTTGCGGCCGAGCAGCAGTCCGCCGGCGCCCTGGATGAGGCGCTTCGCGATCAGCGGGAATGCCTTGTGCGGCGCCTTGGCAATGAGGTTCATCCACTTGTAGTCGGCGCCGGTCACCGGCATTGGCATGGGCGCTGCCATGGTGGCCGGCTGGAAGCGGCCGAGCTGGTCGCCGAGCTTGTTCAGGTCGAAGGGGCGCGATTCGACCGAGCGTCCGGCGGCGCTGCCGCCCGGCTTTTCGGGGTGGTAGTCGGAGTATCCCTTGGACCAGAAGAAGTTCAGCTGGGTCATGCGTTCGAGCATCTTGACGGTTTCGTCGCCGTATTCCAGGAAGGCCTTCCAGCGCTCCGCCGGGCCCGAGCCGTCCACGACGGATTCGATGTACTTCTCGCCGCGGTCCAGGGAATCAACGGCGCCGTCGCGCTTGAGCACCGTGTTGGCGGGAATCCAGAAGGCGCCGCCCGAACGGGCGGTGGAGCCGCCCACGTACTTGGTTTTCTCGGCCACGGCAACGTTGAGGCCGAGCTCCTTGGCGGCCAGCGCGGTGGCCAGCCCGGTGCCGGAACCGATGACCAGCAGGTCGACTTCGAGCTGATCGATTTTGACGGGTGCAAGAACGGTTTTCGATGCCATGAAGCGGTCTCCTATGAACGACGCCGGGAAGTGGGTCCTGAGTTAGTTCATGCTAGCCAAGCGGCAGCCCTGTTCGGTGCGCAGTCCCGATAACAGGGATCTGCAGCCTGATGACCGGGGAACTGTCCTATAGGGGTGAGGCGGCGCTTCCCCGGCGGGGACCTGGCTTGTTGGCCGGGGACTGGTTAACGTGCGGTAGCGCGAAGATCACGATTCCCGGCCAGGGGGTGTAAACATCGATAGATTAATGAACCATGGGCGGAACGGACCTAATCCGATATTTATGGAGGTAATCCATCCATGCCACCATCGACTCGAACAATCCGTCCTCCGACCGTTATCGCAGGGATATGCGGACTTGGACTCGTCCTGGCCTCCTGCTCCAGCGGAGTAAGTGGCGTGGAGCAGTCTGCGGAAGCCTCGAATCCTCCCAGCGTTTCTTCCAGCGCTTCGGGCACCCCGACGACGGAGGATGCCAGCCAGCCTGCGGCTGAACAGCGACGCCAGATCGAGGGCCTGAGCTGGACGGATGGCACGCCGGTTGAGGCTTCCGTTGTTTCAGTGGGGGACGCGGTGAAGCCGCCCGGCGACGCCATCTCCGATCGCGCAGCGCACGATCTTCCCGAGGGGGAGCAACTGCTGGGCGTCTTGAGTGATGCCCGACCCGTCGTACTGCGCAAGGGCCTGCCGTACACCGTCGACGAAACAGGGAAGTACTCGCAGTACTGGCCCGATTCCAAGCGGGACGCCGCCACTGACGACACCTCCTGGTCCATCCACGGCGATACCGTGGTGGCTACGGTCCGCGGAGTCGACGGCGGAAGCGCAACCACCCTGATGGCCTACGACGACAAGGACGGGATCCAGGAGATCAAGGACTTCCAGAAGGCCAGCGACTCGAACAGCGAGTCCCTCGTCCTGGACGGCGGCAAGGTGTACTGGAGCGAAGCGGACGCGAAGAGCCGCCGGGTGGTATCGATCCCGTTGGCCGGCGGAAGCAAAAAAGTGGAAGCAGAGAACGCGGGGGCCGTCTACCGCACCGACCGGGGTGTCGCCGTGCTCACGCAGGAAGATCCTCAATCCGAGGACACAATGAACCAGATCGGCGGCGTGCAGCTGCTCGACGGCACTGAATTGCTCCACGCCACGGAAGAGTTCGAACTGGGTGGATTCAGCGGCGATCCGTATAGCCCGAGGCCGGTCATGAATGGCGGTTCCACCCTGAGCTTCAACCTTGACAGGGGCGAGAACAGCTTCAACGTGGCCGTGCTGAATTTCGAGACCAAGCAGGCTTGGCTCATCGAGATACCGGATGGCCGGATCCCCGTCGGGCAGTCAACCTCGGGATCCTACTCCTTCATTGCCTGGTCTGCGGAGCAGATGGAGGAACTGGGGTCTCTTGGCAACGAAGCGGTAGCTCTCGATGCGTCGACGGGCGAGCTGTTCGCCTTCAGCCCGGAAAACAACTTCGAGAATATTTTCGGCAACGACAAGGCCCTGGCGTGGAGCACCAAGACCAGCTCGGGCTCAGTGAGCTTTGCCAGCGAGATCCTCGAATAGCGCGCATCAAGCTCCACGCCTATTAACAAGAAACTGCCCGGGCGCCGCATGATGACATGCCGGCGGCCCGGGGCAGCAGGGCTTGAATGGCTAGTCGGCGGCGGCCACCAGTTGGCGGCCGAGCTCGCGCGCGGCTTCCTGCAGTTCCGGGACCGCATGCTGCATGAATGCCTCGTCGACGCGGGTGACGGGGCCGGAGACCGAGATGGCCATCGGAGTTGGCGCTCCGGGCACCGGGACGGCGATGCAACGCACGCCCAGCTCCTGCTCTTCCTCGTCGATGGCGTAGCCGCGCTCGCGGGTCGCCTCCACATCGGTGAACAGCTTGCCCAGGGTCGTGATGGTGTTGGCGGTCTTCGGCGGCATGCCGGCCTGGGCCACGAGGCGCTGGACGCGCTCGTCGTCCAGCACCGAGAGCACCGCCTTGCCGACGCCAGAGTTGTGCAACATGGCGCGGCGTCCCACCTCGGTGATCATGCGCATTGAGTGCGGGGACTGCACCTGGGCGATATAGGTGACCATGTCGCCGTCCAGCACGGCGATATTCGCTGATTCGCCCAGCTTGGCGACCAATTCCTTGAGCACCGGCGAGGCCAAGGCGCCCAGCTGGCGATTGGCGACCTCGCCCAAGCGGATCAGGCGAGGGCCCAGCGAGTAGCGGCGGTTGGGCAGCTGGCGCACATAGCCCACGCCCACGAGCGTGCGCAGCAAGCGGTGGATGGTCGGCAGCGGCAGCGGGGTGTCGGCGGCCAATTCGCTCAGCGCGGCTTCGCCGCCGGCTCGGGCGATGACTTCGAGCAATTCAAAGGCGCGCTCGACGGACTGGACGCCGCCGGTGGTCGACTTGCTGGTTGTCTGCGTCATATACGACTCCTCGGTGCCTCTGAATCGTGGAAGTTGTCGGCACTTAACTTCTGCGATGCGAAATCTTTTCTCTAAGAATAGCCCCATGATGAACAGAGATTCCATGATGCGAGAAAAATTAGTGTGAAAAGTTGTGTCATACTGCACAAAATGGCCTTGCGTTTTCATTTTGAGGATATTAGTATCCACTATACGGAAACTTTTACAGGAGGACCTCATGGCAGCACCTAGCCCGGGATATTCATTGACGCTTCGCGTAGAGACCCCAGCGTCGATTACCGCGACCAGCGAACTGGCTGCAGCGGTTGGCTCGGCTGGTGCCCACATCACCGCCCTCGACGTGACCGAATCGCACCACACCCACATGGTGGTCGACGTTTCGTGCAACACCATGGATGTCGCCCACGGCGAGAAGGTCCGCGACGCGCTCAACGGGCTGGACGGCGTCAACGTCCGCAACGTCTCGGACCGCACCTTCCTGATGCACCTTGGCGGCAAGCTCGAAGTCGTCCCGAAGGTCGCCCTGCGCAACCGCGACGACCTCTCCCGCGCCTACACCCCGGGTGTGGCCCGCGTCTGCATGGCCATCGCGGAGAACCCCGCCGATGCCCGCAACCTGACGGTCAAGCGCAACACCATCGCCGTGGTCACCGACGGCTCCGCCGTGCTGGGACTGGGCAACATCGGCCCGGCGGCGGCCCTTCCGGTCATGGAAGGCAAGGCCGCGCTGTTCAAGCAGTTCGCCGACGTCGACGCCTGGCCGGTCTGCCTGGACACCCAGGACACCGACGAAATCGTCAAGATCGTCAAGGCACTGGCCCCGGTCTACGGCGGCGTGAACCTTGAAGACATCGCCGCCCCGCGCTGCTTCGAGATCGAAGCCCGGCTGCGCGAGGAACTGGACATCCCGGTCTTCCACGACGACCAGCACGGCACCGCCATCGTCACCCTGGCCGCCCTGGCCAACGCGCTGAAGGTCGTCGAGAAGAAGATCGAGGACGTGCGCATCGTGGTCTCCGGCGTGGGCGCCGCAGGCAACGCCATCATCCAGCTGCTGGCGGCCCGCGGAGCGAAGAACATCATCGCCTGCGGCCGCAACGGCGCGATCACCCGCGACGAGCAGTACTCCGACGAGCACCGCGTGTGGCTGGCGCAGAACACCAACCCCGAGAATTTCTCCGGATCGCTGAAGGACGCCGTGGTCGACGCCGACGTCTTCATCGGCGTCTCCGCCCCGAATGTCCTGGACGAAGCCGACATCGCCGCAATGAACGAGCGAGCGATCGTCTTCGCTATGGCCAACCCGGATCCAGAGGTGGATCCGGAGGTTGCAGGTCGTCACGCGGCGGTGGTCGCGACCGGACGCAGTGACTTCCCGAACCAGATCAACAACGTCCTGGCCTTCCCGGGCTTCTTCCGCGGCCTGCTGGATGCCGGCGTCGCAGACATCACCGATGAGATGCTGCTGGCCGCCGCAGACGCGATTTCCGCCCGGGTAACCGACGATGAGCTGAACCCCGGCTTCATCATCCCTTCGGTGTTCGACCCGCAGGTCGCCACCGACGTGGCCGTCGCGGTGGAACTCGCCGCGGCAAAGGACTAACCACAACCCGGGGCTAGTCACCCCTGGCCCTTTCGGGCCGCATCACTGGAACAGAGCACAGAGGTTAAGGAGCAACCCACATGAGCATTTCACTATCCCGCATTCCGGAGTTCGACGGCGCGGCAGACATCCTCTCGGATGACGCGCTGGCATTCATCGAGAAGCTGCACCAGAAGTTCGCCGGAACCCGCAACGAGCTGCTGGCCGCCCGCGACGTGCGCCGCAAGCAGTTCTCCGACGCCAAGGCCATCGACTTCGACCCGGCCACCGAAGAGGTCCGCAACGGCGACTGGAAGGTCGCCGAGGCGCCTGCAGCGCTGCAGGACCGCCGCGTGGAGATCACCGGCCCGGCCACCCCCGCCAAGATGGCCATCAACGCGCTGAACTCGGGCGCCAAGGTGTGGCTGGCGGACCTCGAGGACGCCTCCACCCCGAGCTGGAACAACGTCATCGACGCGGTGAAGAACCTGTCGGACGCCGCCCGCGGCAAGCTGGCCTTCACCGATGAGAAGACCGGAAAGTCCTACGCACTGCGCACCGATGCGCCGCTGGCCACCGTGGTGGTCCGCCCGCGCGGCTGGCACCTGCCGGAGAACAACGTGCTGATCGATGGCAAGCCGGGCGTCGGCGCGCTGGTCGACTTCGGCCTGCACTTCTTCCACAACGCGAAGGTGCTCGCCGAATCCGGCCAGGGACCGTTCTACTACCTGCCGAAGATGGAGCACTACCTGGAGGTGCGCCTGTGGAACGAGGTCTTCACCTTCGCGCAGGCCGAACTGGGCATCGAGTACGGCACGGTGCGCGCCACCATGCTCATCGAGACCATCCCTGCCGCCTTCCAGATGGACGAGTTCCTCTACGAGCTGCGTGACCACGTTTCGGGCCTGAACGCCGGGCGCTGGGACTACCTGTTCTCCATCATCAAGACCTTCCGCGAAGCCGGCGACGCGTTCATCATGCCCGACCGCGCGGATGTCTCGATGACCGCGCCGATGATGCGCGCCTACACCGAACTGCTGGTCAAGACCTGCCACAAGCGCGGCGCCTTCGCCATGGGCGGCATGGCGGCCTTCATCCCGAACCGCCGCGAACCTGAAGTCACCGCCGCGGCCTTCGAGAAGGTGCGCGCGGACAAGACCCGCGAAGCGAACGACGGCTTCGACGGCTCCTGGGTTGCCCACCCGGACCTGGTCGGCACCTGCATGGAGGTCTTCGACTCCGTGCTGGGGAGCAAGCCGAACCAGCTGGACAAGCAGCGCCCGGAGGTCGAGGTCACCGCGGAGCAGCTGCTGGACATCGCCAGCGCCCCGGGCTCGGTCACCGAGGCCGGCGTGCGCCTGAACCTCTACGTGGCAGTGGCCTACACCGCCGTGTGGCTCTCGGGCAACGGCGCCGTGGCAATCCACAACCTGATGGAGGACGCCGCCACCGCGGAAATCTCCCGCTCGCAGATCTGGCAGCAGATCCGCAACAAGGTCGTGGCCGCCGACACCGGCAACACCATCACCGCCGAACTGGTGGCAAGCATCCTGGACGAAGAGGTAGAGAAGCTGCGCGGGGAGGTCAACGACGCCGAGCGCTTCGCGAAGTACTACGAGCCGGCCGCCACGCTGATCGGCACCCTGGTCTCCGGGCGCGATGAGGACTTCGCCGACTTCCTCACCACCGGCGCCTACGAACTACTGGAAAAGGAATACGTGACCAAGCCATGAGCAACGTCTTCGATGAGTCAACGCTCGCCGCGGTAGAAGCCAAGCTGGCCGCTACCGACCAGCTGCTGGCATCCGCCTACCCGGGGGATTCCGGCGCCCGCCAGCCGGTGCACACCGTGTACGTGCCGGGGGACAAGTTCACCGTCGGCCTGCCGGAGGCCTGGGGCTCCAACGCCCTGGCCGCCGCCGGCAACGCCGCGGGGCTGGCCAAGCTGGCAGCCAAGCTGAACCTGGCCGAACCGGAGCGCCTGGGCGAGCTGGTGGCCGCGAAGCTGGCGAGCGAACCCATCGAAGATTTGCGTCTGGACTTTGAAGACGGCTACGGTAATCGGCCGGATGCCGAGGAGGATGCAGCGGCCCTGGCCGCCGCCGACTCGGTATCCGCCGCCGTAGCCGCCGGCAAGGCCCCGGCCTACATCGGCATCCGTTTCAAGTGCTTCGAGGCCCCCACCCGGGCCCGCGGCATCCGCACCCTGGACCTGTTCATCTCGCGGCTTCTCGCCAACGGCCCCCTTCCCGAGGGGCTGCGCCTGACGCTGCCCAAGGTCACCACCGTGGACCAGGTCGAAGCCATGGTCTTCCTGGCCGAAAAGCTGGAGGAAGCGCACGGCCTGGAGGACGGGCGCGTCCGCTTCGAGGTGCAGGTCGAGACCCCGCAGGTGATCATCGCCGCGGACGGCAGCCACCCGGTCGCCGCCCTGATCCACGCCGGCCAGGGACGGGTCTCCTCTCTGCACTACGGCACCTACGACTACTCGGCCTCGCTGGGGGTGGCCGCCGGCTACCAGTCCATGGAGCATCCGGCGGCCGACTTCGCCAAGGATGTCATGCAGGTCGCCGTGGCCGGCACCGGCGTGGAATTGTCCGACGGCTCCACCAACATCATCCCGGCCGGCGATCCGGAGAACATCGCCGCCGCCTGGGCGCTGCACGCCCGTCTGGTGACCCGCCACCTCACCCGCGGCATCTACCAGGGCTGGGACATGCACGAAAACCACCTGGTGACCCGCTACCTGGCCACCTTCGCCTTCTTCCGCGAAGGGCTGGAAGCGGCCGGCACCCGCCTGCGCAACTACGTGCACAAGATCGAATCGGCCATCATGGACGAGCCCGCCACCGCCCGTGCCCTGGCGCGCTACATCCACCGCGGGGTGGCCTGCGGCGCGGTGGGCGCGCAGGAAGTCACCGATCTTGCCCAAATTACACTTGCCGAACTGGAAGCGATCGCGCTGAATCGCTCCCACGCAAACTAGGAGATTTTCCCATGACCGTTCCAGCCCAGGTGAAGAGCCCGTACTACAACACCTACGGCGGCCATCCGCCGCAGACCGACCTGCTGACCGACCGCGCGATCGTCACCGAGGCCTACACCGTGATCCCCAAGGGTGTGCTGCGCGACATCGTGACCAGCGTGTTCCCGGAGTTCACCGACACCCGCGCCTGGGTGCTGAACCGCCCGGTCGCCGGCGGCCCCACCACCTTCTCCCAGGTGATCGTCGAGATCGCCCCGGGCGGCGGCGCCGCCAAGCCGGAACCTCAGGCAGGGGTCTCCAGCTTCCTGTTCGTGGTCGGCGGCGCGCTGACCCTGACCCTCGACGGCGAGGAGCATGTGCTGGACGAGGGCGGCTTCGCCTTCGTTCCGCCGAACGCCGTCTGGTCGCTGAAGAACAACGAGTCCGAGATCGTGACCTTCCACTGGATCCGCAAGCGCTACGAGGCGCTGGACTACGTGCCGGCACCGAAGGCAGTGGTCGGCAACGAGAAGGACATCGAGCCGGGCCACATGCCGGACACCGACGGCAAGTGGCGCACCACCCGCATGCTGGATCCGCAGGACCTGGCCTACGACTTCGGCGTGAACATCGTGACCTTCGAGCCGGGTGCATCCATCCCGTTCGCCGAAACCCACGTCATGGAGCACGGCCTGTACGTGCTGGAGGGCAAGGCAGTCTACCGCCTGAACGACGACTGGGTCGAGGTCGAAGCCGGCGACTACATGGCGCTGCGCGCCTTCTGCCCGCAGGCTTGCTACGCCGGCGGACCGAGCAACTTCCGCTACCTGCTGTACAAGGACCAGAACCGCCAGATCACCTTGTAATCGATAGCTTTTCAGACCGCCGGGGCCAGCACCCGCGAGAACCCGCCGCTCGTCGGCGCACCACGTCCACCTCATGTTCCAGTGATGTTTCTTTTGCTCGGGCATGGTGAATCGGAGTACGGGTTGTCGCAGGGTGCTGGCCCCGGTTTTTCCGTCGCGGACGGCGGCGCTGTCCACCCAGGGTAGGACAGCCACCCGGAACAGTTGGTACTTGGCGCCGATGTTCGAAACATCGAGTCTTCATAGGGTTGATTCATGCTCAAGAAAAAGTTTGTGATTGCCGGACTTCTGGCCCTGCCGCTGGCTGCGGCGCTGACCGGCTGCGATGTCGGGGAACTGGCCCAAGACCGTCTCGATGAATCGACCACCCGCAGTGCTGCCACCTCGGAACAAGCAGTCAAGGAGGGCATCCTGCCGGGCTGGGTTCCCGCCGGCGGAACCGCTGTGGAATTAATCCAGCGCAACACCGGCAGTGAACGCATTTTCGTCATGGACTATGACGGGGAGCTGCCGAAGAAATCCTGCATTCCGGTGAAAACCACGGGCGCTCCGAGCGCCGAGGAACTTGCCGCCGCCTACGCCTCCGACGAGCGTGTCAAGCGAATGGACCCCGAAGAGATCTCAACAACGCGGACCTTGGACGCCGAATGGTGGCCGGAGGAAACCCAATCCCGCACCACAGATTTGTGCGGACGGTTCTGGGTCAGCCAGAGCGGCGGCAAGCTCTATGCCTTCGCGCCGGATGCGATCGGCACGGTGGAGAAAATCCAGCAGGAGCGCGAAGCAAATTCGTGATGACGAGCTGCCGATGCATCGCTTAGCTTGATCACTACTCGTCGACACAACCCCTGCCGTTCGGGCGTGAAGGGAGCATGGCAAATGGGTCAGAGAACTTTTCATGAGAGTAGCCTTCTTCGGCCCGGCAAGAAGCGCTTAATCTGGCCGGCACGAAAGCTGGATTTTAGACGGTACCTAACCAACCTCTAATCATCCAAAGACGCTACTTAGCTGTTGAAATTCATCCGGCACTGCTGTCCGCATCCGTACGGTTAATATTGCCGAGAAGTTGAAGAGCCCAAAATGTCAGCTACGACACTTTGGGCTCTTTGACTATTTGTTTCTGTAGAAAGCCACAATATCTGACCGGATATGTGGTCTACTCGAAGAAATCCTCATCGATGTCTACCACATCGTAGCTTTGCTTCACCTGAACCCCCACGCGGTACTTGATCATGAGTGATACTAGCCGCTTACCGTCGATGAGGACGATACGATTTTGAATGGCTGCTGCGTATTCGCGGGCATGCTGGGTGAAATGGCTGGTCGTGATGAACACGCCCCGGCTGGCGCCGAATCCGTGAAGTGCGCCAATGAAAGCTTGAATTGTTTCCCGGCTGATCGACTTACCTTCGGCGTAGCGTTTGGCCTGCACATAGATTTGGTCAAGACCAAGTGCGTCCTGGTCAATGACTCCATCCACTCCACCGTCACCCGTGCCACCAATTCTCCGGCCGCGTTGTTCCGCTCCTCCGTAGCCCATCGCAAGTAGTAGTTTGACGACTGCTTCCTCGAAAAATTCAGGGTGGCTGTCTCGTAGGCGTATTAGCAGAGCATCGCCGACGTCGGATGAAATGCGATTGATTCCCTCTTCGATTAGTTCGATCGGATCAGTGGACTCCTTATCCGGGCCCTCAGTTTCGGCTGGAGCGGAGTCTTTTTGGGCCTGTGGCCAGTACGCAGCAAAGGTCCGTTGGGCAACGGCGAAGCTGGAAATGCCGTCGGGATGATCGCCGAACCATTTTTTGCCAGCTTCAGTAATCCGATAATTCGCCCGGACAGGTCGCTCTATCCATCCAGCCTTGAACAGATTGCTAATCGCCCATCCAAGACGTTGCTCTGATCGTAGGCCGCCTGAATTCAGCGTTTCTTCTCGTGCTGAATTCGAGAGTTGAGCGGAGTCGATGGCTCTGCTGACGAGGTCACGACGGTGCAGAGTACTTCCATCAGACAACACAGACAGAACGTGGCGCACGAAGACAGGCCAAATCGGAACTTCTGATTCGAAAGCCTCCGTTATTGGAGCTTCGCTGCTTGTCGTCATCTATTGTTCTCCTTTGAAAATGCATTCCTGCAAAGCCAGGACGAAGTTATCGAGTCCACTGATCCCGAAGAAATAGCTCGATTTGTGGTATTCAATTTTGGCAACGAGGTTCGCAAACTTTCGTTCGGTTTCCTCAGTCGCATTGACAATCTTTAATTGTCTCATGCCATACGAATCTTGGCATTCCGTACCGCGAGCGGTAGTAGTAGCTTCACGGAGTCTACTGTGGTTTTGAGAATCGAAAGTGGGTGCAACAACCAATCTGGCTGTAGCTCCCAGTGCCTTGCAACTGGCAGCTCTGCGAATGTCATGAAGTCGCTTGAGGAAAAATGGTGTGTGGTAGGCGCGGCGTCCTCGATCATTGTCCGAGGAGTCCTCGGTAAAAGATTCCGGACACGGCCAATCTGCTTCCCCTGTCTCGTGATGATTATGATTTCGATCGTTATTTTGGTCCAGCAGGAACCCATAGCGTGTGAAAAACTCGGTACCTATACCGCCATTTCGTTCCGCTCGGGGATGCCAGACCAACAGATAGGCTGGGCAGGTCCGTTCAGCATATCCACGACCAGTTAAGCGAGTATTCGATGCTTGAAGATCCCGAACAGCAGAAGTTCCTGGATGGGCTGACGCGAGATTTGTTCCAGCTTTCCATCGGTGACCTGCGTCAAGGAATATTGGACTATGCGCAGAAGATGGAGGCGTCCCAACGAAATGGCTTTGCCGAGGTATTTGCCCATGCTTCCGGATCGCTGGGTTATCAGCCTCTAGCGTCACGAATAGCATCTGGAAATCTACTCGAAGACATCGCCGGGCTACATAGCCGACTCGAACAGGGGGAGGACTTCGACGGCTTCGGATGGGATGAAGATATCTACGATGAGCGGTCCTTCGGCGATGAATCTTGGGCGGAGGAATTGACTGACCTGTTCAGCATGACTAGCGAGCTGTTCAGTACCGGTGAACTGGACAAAGCGAAGGAAGCCTATGAACGACTTTTCGCAATCCTCGATCTGGATGGCGAGATTGGAATATTCAGCGGGCCATTGTGTGCTGCGGACATGCTCGATCTAGACCTTGCCATCAACCGGACACAATATCTGAGGTGCGTCTACGAACTGACGCCAGAAAACACACGCGCCTCAGAAGTTGCCCATGCATGGTTTGAAAACACGGACTTCGAGGATGCGATAACTCTGCAAGATGTTGACCGATGCCGTGAGTCTGATCTTGTGGATATGGATACCTTCTTGCCTCGTTGGATCAACGAGCTGCAAGCGCGAATGCAGGAACGCCCTAATAGTCGCGTTCGCAAGCTGTTAGTTGAAGCAACCTTGTTCAGCGGCGGACTGGACTCATTGGCCGAACTTGCCCGGAATGCAAGAGTTGCACAGGCAGAGCTATACCGAGATTGGGTCGTGTTGGTGCAGTCATTGGGGAAGGACGAAGTGGCCGTTGCAACCGCGCGTGAAGCATTGGACATCCTCGCCGAACCCGGAAGGACCAGGGCCGAAATCGCCGATATTCTGGCGACCTTGAGCAGTTGCGACCAAAGCCAACGGCTGATGGCCAGGCGAGAGGCCTTCAGATCGGATCCGAATCTATGCCGCTTGGTAATTCTCCATACGGAAGAAGCAAAGCGTACGAATCCGGCGCAAAGCATGCGCAATGAGATCGACTTCTTCCGTTCAGAAAGGCGTGCGACTGAAATTTCGCCTGCAACGTACTTAGCATTGCTGATCCTCGCGGGTCAGGTGGAAGAAGCTATAAATGTTGTCGAGGCAATTCCGGGTGCTGGACGAAATATTGAAGCTGGACAGAAAATTCTCCTGCCGTTCTTGTTGCTCTCCGTACTGGAGAAACCGAGTGTACTTCCCACTACAGGCAGCTGGCTGGCACAGTTGTGGACTGGAATTGACCAAACTGATTCTTTTCTTTGGAACCTTCAAAGCACTGATTTTTTCGATTCTTCGAGTGTGGTAGCAAAATTAGATCGTAATAACGATATGTCGCTTGCCGCGATTCTTATGGAGAGAATTAAAGTTGAACAGCTCTCCGAAGAGCAGCGTGCGGCGCGTATTCGAGCAGCCGAGTCATTGATTGAACGGAGCGTAGTACAGGTTGTCGCCGGCCGGAATCGCCCACTCTATGCGTCGGCCGCAAATCTGATCACTAGCCGTTTGGAAGTCGGCTATTTGACTTCGGACCAGAGCGGAGCTGAACACTTCGCAACGATGCTCGTTTCCAGGTTTCCACGACACCGGGCGTTTCAACAGGAGATGAAACGTTCCCGCCAGAATTCGAAGATCCTCCAACGCTAACGGAAGCCAAGCGCCGGACTACGGCAGGTATTCGTCGAGGGCTTTCACCATGTCCTCATACCCCCGCTGTTTTGCCAAATCACGTGGCGAAACCCCGTTGTCATCCGGGATGCCGGGATCCGCACCGCCAGCCAGCAGCAAACGCACCGCCTCGACCTGTCCCGGGCCGCCGTCGCCGAGCACGATGGCCTCGTGCAGGGCGGTCCAGCCCAGGTTGTTGATGTGGTCCACGGGAACACCGGCTTCCAGCAGGATCTTGATGGTTTCTGTATGGCCGTGTTCCGCGGCGGGAATCAGCGCGGTGCCGCCGTAGCGGTTGGTGCTGGCGACGTCGGCCCCGTGCGCGATGGCGAGCTCGAGGATCTCGTCCAGGCCCTCGGCTCCCGCATAGAGGAAGGCCGAATCCTGAATGGGATCCTTGGCGTTCACGTCCGCGCCGGCTTTGACTAGTACCGCAGCCATCGAGGTATCCTCGTTTTTCACCGCGCGCACGAGCAACGGCGTCTGGTCCGCGAAGCGTGCGTTGGCATCCGCTCCGGAAGCGATGGCCGCCTGCGCCGCCGCCAGGTTTCCGGAATCCACCGCTGTCTGAAGTGCGGCCGTCTGGTCGTGGGCACCCGCGGACCCCTGCCCGCTGTCGGCAGGCGGAGGGGCCGCGGCGGGGGTACAAGAACCGAGCAATAGCACCGCACCCAGCGCCAGCGAGGGCAGCAAGGCGTGCCACGCGGAGCGGCGGAGCCTGATTTCGGTCATGCTTCCAGCTTGCCAGCAGTCAGCGGTGCGCCGCATCAGCCCTACGTGTCTTTCTGGACAAAAAGACGCTCCCCGAGGCCTGGCTGTTTCCAACCAGGCACCGGGGAGCGTCATGCGCGTCTGCGACTAGTTTGCCGCGGCGACTGCTGCCGGCGGCATGAAGGCCGCCAGCGGTTCGGCGCCCTCGTGCGAGTGGCCCCAGTAGCTCTCAGCGGTGATTTCCTCGGCGGTGTAGTAGGACTCGTCGACGAGCATGCCGTCGGTGCCGTACTCGATGTCCCAGCCGCCCGGTGCGCGGACGTAGAAGGAAACCATGTGGTCGTTGGTGTGGCGGCCCAGGGATGCGGTGATGTTGAAGTCCATCTGGCGCACCTTGTCGTAGGCGCGGCCCACGGTGTCCAGGTCCTCGACCTCCACCATCAGGTGCACCAGGCCCGGTGCCTCGCCGTGCGGTGCCGGGCCCATGGCCAGCGAGTGGTGGCGCTGGTTGCAGCCGTAGAAGCGGAAGCGGGTGGCCGGGCGCTCCGGGCCCAGGCGGACGGCGCCGCGCGGCAGGAAGCCGAGCACCTCGGTGTAGAAGGAGGTGGTCTCCTCCATCTTGGTGGTCGGCAGCACGACGTGGCCCATGCCCTGCGCGCCGGTGATGAACTTCTGCGCGTAGCCGGTGATCAGCGGGGTGTGGTCCATACGCGGGCCGAAGAAGATCTCCACCGGGTGGCCGGCTGGATCGGTGAACGTGATGACCTGCTCCAGGCCGCGCTCGTCGTTTTCCTCTTCGGTCAGCCAGGTCACCGCGATGCCTGCGGCCTCGACGTCCTTGGCCACGGCGGCCAGGGCGAACTGGTCGCGGACCTCCCAGCCCACTGCGACAACCTGGTCGACGTCGCCCGGGAGCACGATCAGGCGGGCTTCGCGCTCGTCCATGCGCAGGTACAGGCCGTCCGGGTTCGGGCCTACGGTTTCGGCGAAGCCCAGGGCTTCGACGGTCAGTTCGCGCCAGCGGGCGATGTGCTGGGTCTGGACCTTGAGATATCCAAGTCCACGAATGTGGGTCATGATGTTCCCTCGTTTGTTTTGTATCGGTGAATTGCGGTGCGGGCAGGGCCCGCTAGTTCAGTGAAGGATCTTGCATCGGACGAATGGTGAACCCCATGCTCTTGTCGATCAGGGTGCGCTGCCGGAAGCGCTCGGCTTCCAGCCAGAGGACATCGGCCGAGTCGAGGACGTCCTTGACGAATCCGGTGCGGACTACCTGTCCGCCCTTGCGCAGTTCCACCCGCTTGCCTGCGAGCTTCGTCCAATCTGTTTGACGTGCCATGGGATTTTCCTTTCAGTTCCTTGCCGGGCGGCTAGACGCCGGCTGCGAGATTCGCTGGTGGTTCGACGCCGACCTGGGTCATGATGGCGGCGTGGTAGCTCGGGCCCGGGACGTGGATCGCGTGGGCCAGGCCCATGTGGGCGTCGCGCCAGAAGCGCTGGACCGGGTTGTTCATGCGCAGCCCGTTGCCGCCCGAGCGGGACAGGATCATGTCGATGGCGTTGGTGGCGCGCCATGCTGCCTGGATCTGGGTGCGGCGGGCCAGGGCGCGCTGCTCCAGGGTGATCTCGCCGCCGGCTGCGACCGTGTCGTAGAGGCGGGTGACGCTGGCCAGCAGGGTGTCGCGGGAAGCGCTGATCTCGCCGGCGGCCTCGCTGACCGCGTACATGGTGTACGGGTCCTCGACGGACTTGAAGCCGTTGATCTGCACGCGCTCGCGCTGGTAGTCGAGGTGCGCCTGCAGCGCGCCCTCGGCGATGCCGATGACGGCGGCGGTCAGGCCAACCGGGAAGATGCTGTAGAACGGCAGGCGGTGGATCGGCTCGTTCTTGCCGGCCTTGCGGGCCACCTCTCCGGCGAACAACTCGGCCTGGTCGATGGCGCGGTATTCCGGGACGAAGACGTTGTCGATGATGACGTCCTTGCTGCCGGTGCCCTTCAGGCCCACGACATCCCAGGAATCCTCGACGATGGTGTAGTCCTTGCGCGGAACGACCACGTGCAGGAACTGCGGGGGCTGCACCGGCTTGCCCTCGGAATCGCCCAGGAAGGCGCCCAGGATGACCCAGTCCGAGTGGTCGGTGCCGGTGGAGAACTGCCAGTGGCCGGAGAAGCGGTAGCCGCCCTCGACCGGGGTGGCGGTGCCCATCGGTGCGTAGGGCGAGGAGACCCAGACTTCGTCGCTTTCGCCCCAGATTTCTTCCTGCAGCTTCGGGGACATGAGTTCCAGTTCCCACGGGTGCACGCCGACGACGCCGGCAACCCAGCCGGCGGAGCCGTCCAGGCTTGCGAGCTTCATGACGGTTTCGGCGAATTCCACAGGGTGGGCGCGGGTTCCGCCGTACTCCACCGGTGCCAGCAGCTTCATGACGCCGGACTCGCGCATGATCTGCACGGTCTCGTCGCTGAGCTTGCCCAGTTCTTCGTTGACGGAGGCCAATGCGCGCAGCTCATCGGCACGGGTGGTGAGGACGTCGCTCACGGTGGTAATCGTCATGGAATTCTCGCTTCCTAATCAAGCTCGTCAAACTTTGCTGCTGGCTAAAATCTAGGCAAAGAATCGTCTTAACGTGACCTATGTCTCAGCCATCGGGATTGTCGATTTCGACTCGATTTCCCGGGCTGGAATGCGGCATCCCGGTCATCGGGATCCGCCCTGTTTTGGCTTGCTCCACCGCAATAAGGTTCACCAAAGACCAATTTGTATCCGCAGATCGAGGAGCCAATCAGATGACTACGGAACTTCGCAATGCGCCGGGCGGATCGCCTGCAGCCGGCGCCGACGCAATCCTGCGTGAACTGCCCACCGAGCAGGGAACGCTGCGCTACTGGGAAGCCGGCCAGGGCCGCCCCCTGGTGTTCCTGCATGGATCGGGACCGGGCGTCAGCGGATGGCAGAACTTCGGCGACGTGCTGCCGGCCTTCGCCGAGCACTTCCACTGCTACGTGATTGAATTCCCGGGCTTCGGCGTCAGTGACCCCACCGACAAGCACCCCATGCCGGCGGCCAGCCAGGCGGTCATCGACCTGCTGGACGGGCTGGGCCTAGACAAGGTCGACATCATCGGCAACTCCATGGGCGGCATGGTCGGCACCCTGTTCTCCATGAGCCACCCCGAGCGCGTGCGCCGCCTGGTGACCGTGGGCGGCCTGGGCCTGAACGCCTTCGCGCCGTTCCCCGCCGAGGGAATCAACCTGCTGATCGCCTTCACCGAGGACCCGACCCGCGAGCGGCTGATCCAGTGGCTGCGCTCCATGGTGTTCGACGAGGAAACCGTCACCGAGGAACTGATCGAGAAGCGCTGGGCCCTGGCCACCGAGCCGAAGACCCTGGAAAGCGCGCGCCGCATGTACAGCTCCGCCGCCATGAAGGCGCAGATCGCTGCCCAGGCCGAATCCGATGATCCGCCGGCGTGGTCCATGCTGCACAAGGTCAAGGCCAAGACCTTGATCCTGTGGGGCCGCGATGACCGCGTCACCCCGATGGACGCCTCGCTGATCCCGATGCGCACCATCCCGGACGTGGAACTGCACGTGTTCCCGAAGTGCGGGCACTGGGCCATGATCGAGCAGAAGGCCGCCTTCGAAAGCGTTGTCGTTGAATTCCTGAACCGTGAGGAGAGCACGTCATGACCAGCATCGTCAGCACCCCGCGGATCACCGCGCTGCAAACCCGCGTCGTCGAGGTCATCAAGGAAACCCACGACGCCCACACCCTGGTGCTGGAGCCTGCGGCCGAGCAGGCCGACAGCTTCCGCTACCGCCCGGGCCAGTTCCTGACCCTGCGCATCCCCAGCGACCGCGACCAGGACGCCGCGCGCTGCTATTCGCTGTGCAGCTCCCCGGAGGAGGACGAACGCCTGAAGGTCACCATCAAGCGCACTCGCGACGGGTACGCGTCCAACTGGATCTGCGACAACGTGGAAGCCGGCCACGTGCTTGAGGTGCTCAAGCCTGCTGGAACCTTCGTCCCGTCCTCCCTGGACACCGACTTCCTGCTGTTCGCTGCAGGCAGCGGCGTGACCCCGGTGCTCTCCATCCTGAAGTCCGCGCTGATCGCCGGCACCGGGTCGATCACCCTGATCTACGCAAACCGCGACGAGCAGAACGTGATCTTCAAGGACGAGCTGGTCGCGCTGACCAAGGCCAACCCGGGCCGCCTGCACGTGATCCACTGGCTGGAAAGCGTCCAGGGCATCCCTGACCTCGCCTCGATGACCGCGCTGGCCAAGCCCTACGCGGAGCGCGAAGCGTTCATCTGCGGCCCGGGCCCGTTCATGGACTGCATCGAGACAGTGCTGCAGAACCTGGGCGCCGCCCCGGAGCGCATCCACATCGAGCGCTTCAACTCGCTGGAGGCGAATCCGTTCGCCCCGGTGGACCCGCTGGTGGTGGATGCCGATGGCGAAACGGCCCAGGTCGAGGTGGAACTGGACGGCAAGACCAGCAACGTTGCCTGGCCTGCCGGCAACAAGCTGCTCGACGTCCTGCTCAACGCGGGAATCGACGCCCCGTTCTCCTGCCGCGAGGGCGCCTGCAGCGCTTGCACCTGCATCGTGCTGGAAGGCGAAGTGGAGATGGAGCGCAACGAGGTGCTCGAACCGCAGGACCTGGAAGAGGGCCTGATCCTGGCCTGCCAGGCCAAGGCGCTGAGCCCGAAGGTGAAGATTACCTACGAAGGCTAGAACCACCAGCAGATGCCCCGCCAATGGCGGGGCATCTGCTGTTTTTGGCTGAAATTCTTCTATCGGGATTCCCGCAGCATTCCCCGCTGTTGTGCAGTGCATGCAAGGAGAGGGTTCCAATGACCTCGATGCCCCACGTGCTGTATGCGCTCGAAAAGAAGATTCGTGATGATGCCGGGACCCTCGGGGATCGCATCGACACCGCAGGATTTGCCCGTGAGGAGCGGAAAGTTCGGGATGAGGGGCTTCGCGGCATAAAACTCGACGTTGCGCGGGCATCTGCAAAGAATGCCGTCGCTCGCGCCCAATTCTTGGATTCCACCCTCTCGGCCCGGGAAACAGTCGAGCTGCTTGGCCTGGTCTGGCCGCGGTTAGGCGCTGCAGCGCAGCCGGGGCTCTCCTACGTGATGGCGCCACTCCCGGTGGGAATCCATCCGCAGGCGACCGAAGGGTTCTTCTCGTCGGAGAATACGGAACTGGTGGCAGGAGGGCAGCGCTCCACTCCGGCGCAGTGGCTCACCAGGGGAGGGAACCGTGACCCGTCGCCAGGCAGAAGGCGGCACTGGGGCTGGTGGTATGACTTCGGGTTACAGCGAGCCCGCAGGGGCAGGCCGGGGCAATCCCCGGGCAACCGCAGCAGCTGGGCCCGGTCAGGAAGCCGCGGCCCGATCTGCGAGCTTGAGGTTGCCTTGCACCGTCTCATCGCGCACCGCCGCGCGCAGGGTCTCGCAGCCCACGAACTGGTCGCGCGGCAGGTTGCCCGTAGCGCGGGCGGGGCGCTCGCGGCACAGGTCCAGCGCCTCTTCAGTCCATTGGACGCTGGTCTGCTCCCACGCGCTCTTACGCACCTGCACCTTGGCCAGGCATTCGATGCAGCGCACCTGCTGCATTGCGGTGTCTAGTTCTTGCTCGCGGTTCGACATTACGCCAGCTGCTTTCCGTTGACTCGGCGGAGGATCAGGTTGCGGGCCGAGGACCTGGTCCACAGGTCCATCGGCATGGTGGTGTCCACCTCGTACTCGAAGCGCTCGGTCATCTGCGGGGAAACGTCCTGCTCGTCGACGAAGAACTGGGAGTACCAGCGGTGCAGCGCCGCGACGGGGCTGCTGGCCCCGCGTGCGGCCCTGCAGCCCGTTGCGGCCGCGTCGTCCAGCTGCGCGCGCACGGCCCCGGTGATCGAGCGCAGGATCTGCGTGGCGTGCCCGGCGGCGGCGGTCTTCAGTTCCGGGGCCGGGGGCTGCTCGGTGCGGACCATGACCCCGGTCATCAGCACCAGGTGCTGCTCGTCGATGGGGTAGTGCGCGGTGAGCACGATGGCGTCGAGATTGCGGTCTTCCATCACGTAGTCCAGCTGCGCGATCATGACGGCCGGCCCGTAGTAGCCGGCCACCGAGTCCGCCAGCTGGATCGCCGCAGCATTCGGCCCCGGATCCTGCAGCTGATAGCTGTGGTGCAGCGGCCCCTCGAAGTACTGCGTGGCCAGCTGTCCTTCGAAAACATTCTTGAAGTACAGCTGCTCGCTTTCGGTGACGTGGGGCGAATCGGCCAGATGCACTACGTGCTCCATGACCTGGCCGGTGCTGGCGGCGAGCGTGGTTTCCTTCCACGCCCAAGCCGACCATTCAAGGTCTTCGTCGTCTTCCGAGCCGGTGCCGCTGCGCAGGCGGGGTATCGACAGGTCCTGCGGCGGCGGATTGCCTTGCGGGTCGTGCCACACGTAGAACAGGCCGTCCTGCTCAAGGCAGGAAAGGTCTTGCGCGAACTGTTCGGCCTCAAGCCGGGCGGTCAGCTGGTCCTGGCCATCTGCCTGCACCTGCAGCGTCACGCCGAAGGCGGCGAGGCGGTGCACGCCGCCGTCGCGGAATCTGTGGGACAGGCCAAGGCAGTGCCAGCCTCGCGCGTAGCGCGCGGGAACAGCGTGGGGCGACTGATCGCCAAGTGGCTGCGGATCGACCCGAACCATGTGCATCCCATTCCTTCGTCACACCTGACCTGGAGACGCTCTTTCCGGAGACCGGTCCCGGAAGAAGGCGTAAGTCTATATCTAGCCATAAATTTCCGTTCTGGAAACGGTGAATCCCGGTGTGTGGGACGTCACAAAAACCTTCGAAGCGGGTTTGTCCCGAATTGTCCTACTGGGTGGGATGCGGCATCCAGGCACCATGCCGAGTCTGATTGGGTAGCGCTCACACCCATGTGGACGACAAAGGAGAAACTATGTCCAACAACCAGGCTTGGGACGACGAATACGAGGTCGTAGTCGTCGGTTCCGGCGCTGCGGCCCTGGCTGGCGCCTACAGCTCGGCCCGGCGCGGTCTGAAGACCCTGCTCGTGGAAAAGACCAACCTTCTGGGCGGCGCTTCGGCCTACTCTGGTGCTTCCTGCTGGCTGCCCGGAACGCAGGTGCAGCAGCGCGCCGACGTCGAGGACTCCAGCGAGTCGGCCAAGGCCTACCTGAAGGCCGTCATGGGTGACCACGAGGTGGAGCGCCGCGAGGCCTTCGTGGATACCGCCCCGGAACTGGTCGAGTTCTTCGAATCGGATCCGGCCATCGAGTTCTACTGGACCGCATTCCCGGACTACTTCAACGCCCATGAGAGCAAGCCGCTGGGCCGCTCCATGATGCCGGTGGACCTGCCGCGCGAGGAAATCGGTGAGCTGGCCGACCTGGTGCGTCCGCTGGTCGAATACGACCGCTACAACCAGCCGCACCCGGACGGCCCGCTGACCGCAGGCCAGGCTCTCATCGGCCGCCTGCTGCTGGCACTGACCAACACCGGCAACGGCACCATCCAGCTGGAAACCGAGCTCGTGGACCTTGTCACCGAGGACGGCCGCGTGACCGGCGCGATCGTCAAGGACGCCGAGGGCACCCGCCGCATCCACGCCACCGAAGGCGTCATCCTGGGCGCCGGCGGCTTCGAAGCCAACCAGGACCTGCGTACCGTGAACGGCACCCCGGGCAGCTCGGGCTGGACCATGGCTCCGGCCGGCGCCAACATCGGCACCGCCATCCGCGCCGGCCAGAAGGCCGGCGGCGCGGTGGAGCAGCTGCACCAGGCTTGGTGGTGCCCGGGCGCCGCACAGCCAAAGGGCAACGCGGCCTTCGCGCTGGGCTTCCGCGGAGGCGTGTGGCTGGATGCCAACGGAAAGCGTTTCGCCAACGAGTGCCTGCCCTACGACCAGATGGGCCGCGTGCTGGCCGCCGCGCCTGAGCGCATCCCGTCCTGGTTCATCTTCGACTCGCGCTTCGGCGGCCAGATGCCGGGCATCATGCGTCCGTTCAACACCTCCCCGCAGGAGCACCTGGACGCCGGCACCTGGGTCAAGGCCGACACCCTCGAAGAGCTGGCTGCCGCCACCGGCCTGCCGGCCGACGCGCTGCAGGCAAGCATCGAGCGCTTCAACGGCTTCACCGTCACCGGCGTGGACGAGGACTTCCACCGCGGCGAGAACCCGTACGACCAGTTCTTCGCGGATCCTGAATACGGTCCGGGCCCGACCCTGATCCCTGTGGACCAGGCGCCGTTCTACGCCGCCCGCATGGTGCTCAGCGACCTGGGTACCAAGGGCGGCCTGCGCACCGACGTGGACGCCCGCGTGCTGCGCGAGGACGGCACCGCCATCGAGGGCCTGTACGCGGTGGGCAACACCAGCGCATCCTTCTCCGGCGGCTTCTACCCGGGTCCGGGCACCCCGCTGGGTTCGGGTATGGTCTTCGCCTACCGCGCAGCCCAGACCCTGAAGGCACCGGCCCAGGCGCAGTCCGTCTAGGACCGCCCGCCGGGAAGTCCACAAGCCGAAGCCGGCTGGCGCACCGCAAGGTGCGCCAGCCGGCTTCGGCTATTTTGCTGTACTCTGTTCTCTGCGTTCTGCGCCCTGCGTGCGGCGTTGCCGGGTTTTTCACAGCGCAACGCAGCCCGGGCCGCATCCATGATGGAGGCGGCCCCGGCTGGGTGGTGCTTCTTATGGTTTGGCGGCGTCTGTCCCTAGCGGGAGCCGGCCAGCGCGCCAGCCGGCCAGTGCGCCAGCTGGCCGGTGCGGCAGCGCCAGGGCCTTCACGGCGTCCGCGTACATGATCTCCTTGACGGCGCCCAGGGTGTCCGGGTGCTGCGGCGTGTTCTCGGAAACCAGCTGCACGGCGCGCTCGACGAGCTGTTCCACCGGGACGGCCTCGTCGACCAGCCCGGCCGCGGCCGCCTGATCCCCGTCGAAGCGCCGCCCCGTGAGCATGGCGTCGCGGGCCTGCGCAGCGCTGAGCTTGGACTGCACCAGGGCCGCCATGCCTTCGGTGAAGGCGATGCCGATGTTCACTTCCGGGAAGCAGAAGAACCCGCGTTCGGTGCGCATCAGCCGGTAGTCGTGGGCCATGGCCAGCAGCGCCCCGCCGCCGAAGGCGTGGCCGTTGACGGCCGCCGCGGTGGGCATCGGCAGGGCCAGGAATCTTGCGTACACCGCCTGCAGCTCGCGCACGTAGTCCGGGTCCAGTTCCACCGGGCCGTCGGCCTCGGCCACGTCCAGCCCGTTGGAGTAGAACTTGCCCGAGCCGGTGGTGACCAAGGCGGTGGCTTCGCCGGCGAGCACCTGGTCCAGCAGGTCGTTGACCTCCTGCAGCCAGGCCAGGGACTGGCGGTTCTCATCTCCGCCCAGGTCCAGAATCGCGGTGGTTGATTCAAGTCGCAGGCTAGGCATTGGCGCCTGCCGAGGTGGGTGCGAGCGGGCGGATGTTGCGCTTGAGGATCTTGCCGGCCGCGTTGCGCGGCAGCTGGGCGGTGATTTCCACGGTGCGCGGCACCTTGTAGTTGGCCAGCCACTTGCGGCAGTGTGTGATGACGTCCTGCTCGGTCAGCTGCGAGCCGGCCAGCACCTCCACTACCGCGTGGGCGACCTCGCCCATGCGGGCATCGGGCTGGGGGAGCACCGCGCAGGCGGAGACCCCGTCCAGCGAACCGATGGTGTTCTCCACCTCGGCCGGGTAGACATTGAACCCGCCCACGGTAAACATGTCCTTGATGCGGTCAACGATGCTCAGGTAGCCGTCCTCGTTGAGCTTGCCCATGTCCCCGGTGTGCAGCCAGCCGTCGGCGTCGATGGCCTTCGAGGTGGCCTGCGGGTCGTCCAGGTAGCCGAGCATCACGTTCTCGCCGCGCACCAGGATCTCTCCCGGGGTGCCGGCCGGGACTATCCGGCCGCCGGTGTCCACCACGCGCACCTCGAAGCCGGCAGTGGGCCGGCCTGCGGTGGTGGTGACGGTGTGGGCGCTGTCGCCCGGGCGGCACATGGTGACCACAACCGCCTCGCTCAGCCCGTAGGCGGTGGTCAGCTGCTGGACCTGGGCCTCGGTGCGCAGGCGTTCGAGCAGCCGGTCAGGGACCATGGCGGAGCCGAGCACGGCCAGGCGCCAGTTGGTCTCTTCCGCGGCCGGGAAGTCCGGGTGGTCCAGGATCGACTGGTGGATGGTCGGGGCGCCGGGGATGACGCTGATCTTTTCCTCGCGCAGCAGGCGGACCGTTTCATCCAGGTCGAAGGTCGCCATGGGGTAGATGGCCGCGCCGGTGGCCAGGCAGACCAGGATGCCGACCTTGTATCCGAAGGTGTGCGAGAACGGGCTGACCACCAGGTAGCGGTCCTCCGCGGAGATCTGCGCATGGCCGGCCCAGGCGTAGCTGACGCCCAGGGACTGGCGGTGCGCGGAGACGACGCCCTTGCTGCGCCCGGTGGTGCCGGAGGTGAAGATGACATCCGCGACGTCGTCCGCGGTGACCTGTGCTGCGCGCTCGGCCACCAGGGCCGGGTCCACGCCGAGGCCGGAGGCCAGGAAGTCGTCCCAGCTGGCCAGCGGGAGCACCGCCGAGTCCACCGGAGCGCCGGATGGCCCCGCCGGCAGGCTGACCAGGGTCTTCAGCTTGGGCAGGCCCGGAACCACGTGGGATTCGTCGGTGTAGCCCAGCTGCGCGGCCCCGTCGACCAGCAGCCGGGTGTAGGAGGTGTCCAGGAAGCCTTCGGCGACGAACAAAACCCGGGCCTCGGCCCGGGAGAGGATCTGGTGCGCCTCGACGCCGCGGTAGCGCGAGTTCAGCGGCACCATGGCGGCGCCCACGCTGGTGGCGGCCAGTGCCGCGATCACCCAGCGCGCGGTGTTCGGCGCCCAGATGGCGACCTTGTCGCCGTGCTTCACGCCGCTGGCGATCAGCGCCGCGGAGGCCTGGCGGACCTGCTCGGCCAGTTCGGCGAAGTTCAGGCGCACCGGCCCATCGACCAGCGCTTCCCGGTCGGTGAAGTGCTCGGCGGCGTAGGCCACCAGGGCGGGGATGGTTTGCGGTTGCTCATGGCTGTGCATGCACGTGGCTCCCTTGTCTTTTCGCAGCACCGTCCGCAACTGTGGGGACGCTCTGTGTTGGCGTAATCCAGCTGGATTTCCGCTCGGCAGACCCGTTGGGACATGCGCGGGGGGAAATAGTTCGAGGCTACTGAGGTTGGGAATGCAACGCGGAAGCTGTCCCGGTGGGCGGGAGTAACGCAACCAAGGCCGTATCCCTAGGCCTGACGCGGACGGTGAGAGACCTTGCATCCATTCGACGGTTTATCCATTCAGGTCCTGTGGCCCGCAGTAGGGGTGCCATTCTGTAGCTTCCGGAATCAGCATGACCGTTCAGAATTCCTGAGTGCGGAATCCAGTTTGCGATCGATCGATTCTTTCCGACATGATGTTTGCATCTTATCGACAACCTGTCGAAAAAATTCTCTCAACCTAAGGTTCATCATGTTTTTAGCGCTACGAGAATTGGCGTATGCGTAAGGGCGTTTCAGCCTTATGGGGGCGGTTATCGCTCTCATCGCGATTCTCTCAGTCATGCTTTCGGGGATGTCGGCGGGACTCGTCAATGACGGCGTCTCCGGACTCAAATCCATGCCCGCCTCGGCTTTCGCCTTCGACGAGGGCACCAAGACCGACAACGCGTTTTCGCGATCCATGCTTGAGATGGAGCAGATTGACATCTGGTCTGGGCAACCTGGAATCCAAAGTGCCCAGCCCATGGACAGTTCCATGGCCAACGGGGTCATCAATGATGGTGCGCAGGTTGACGTGGCGCTCTTTGGTGTTGCTTCGGATTCTTTCCTCTCCCCTGAAGTCTCCGAGGGTTCTCGGCTTGGCAAGGTCGACGGCATTGTCGTCTCCGATACTTTGCGGAAAGAAGGCGTGGAGTTGGGAACGGTGCTGACCCTTGACCGTCTCGACACTCAGCTGACGGTCATTGGATTCACTCAGGGACAAGCGACCTTCGGCCACGTGGACGTGGCCTATCTGCCGTTGCAGACATGGCAGCTGATCGCTTCCGGGCGGGCCCCGGAGGGTGCTCCCACCCAGAATGACATCGACAAGCTCGACTTCGACTATGCCAGCGTCGCCGCACTTCAATTCGTTCCCGGAAGCACACCCTCCTTGTCTGACGGCGATGCCGCCGCTTCGGCGACGAGCATGGAGCTCTCCGAGGCCTTCAATGCATCACCCGGCTACCAAGCAGAAACGACGACTCTCAATATGATCCAGACCTTCCTCTACGCCATCTGCGCTCTGGTGGTTGGCGCCTTCTTCTCGGTGTGGACCATCCAGCGGAAACAAGAAATTGCCGTGGTGCGGGCGATGGGCGCCCCCGTCGGCTACCTGCTGCGCGACGGTATCGCCCAAGCAGCAATCTTGCTGGTCGGATTTACCTTCATCGGGCTGGCCGCAGGCTTGGGACTGGGAGTGCTCATGCCAACTGGGGTTCCGTTCTCGCTGGAAGGCGGGCCGATCGCTGTTGCTACCGGCTTGTCCATAGCGCTGGGCCTGCTCGGTGCCGCCGTCTCGATTGTCCGCATTGCCAAAGTTGACCCGCTGACCGCCCTTGGAGGAAACCGATGAGCCAAGAAACCGCACCGCACTCGTCACCCACGCAGGACAGGAGCACCGGATCTGGACTTTCCCTCAGTGCGGTGACGCTGGTTTTGGGTGACGGCGACCAGCAAGTCCGGGCGCTGGATGCAGTTGATCTTCATGTTGCCCGCAGCGAATTCGCCGCTATCGTGGGACCTTCGGGCTCTGGCAAGTCCTCCCTGCTGGCCGTGGCCGGATCCTTGTCACAACCGGATTCCGGTCAGGTGCGGCTCGATGAACACGAGCTGACGGCGTTGAGCTCGAAAGCCCAAGCTCATGGGAACTCACCCGTAAACCGTTGGAACCGTTCCAGAGGCTGGTAGCGCTGTTTGATGGTCTGAGTGGGGAGCCCGCGGGCCAGCATCTGTGCCTGCCACCCATCCAGCATTGCAGTGTACACTCGTTCGTCTGCCCGGAATAGCCCAATGTCCGGATCCACCAGCATCCGCGGGACGAAGCCAGGAACGACATCACTCACGACGCCCCTAAACCATGGAAACATGCATTAGATGCAGGAAAACTACGCCCGCAAGAGCTCGAGAGGCAAGAGTAGCCGCCGATCCCAAGAGCGGCGAAGCAGACAAAGTCAGCCTGACATACAGATACGGTGGATTTGCTGATGGACGGGAGTTCTCGCAGCTACTTCGATTCCCGTAAGTTTCCAAACGGCAGCAGCAGTCAGAGCAGACCTTTAGGCGCATCGAAAAAGGAGACACGGAAGGACGTCAAACCCCTTGGACGAGTCGTCTGTGCGGTCACTTAAATGCTTCCAATAAGTACCGGCACACAATTGGGACGCCTGGAAAGTTCTCCAGACGTCCCAATGGAAATATTTAGCTAAACGTTCCGATGGTCTGCGCTATGGCAGCAATCAGGAAGCAAACCGCGGCTATTAGTAGAGCCCAGCTGAGATAATCGAACGTGGCGATGAATCCAGAAATTCGTTTACTTAACGGTGCTTTTGCGCCAGTTGTTTGGTCCGCGGTCTGGACCGGCTGGAGTTTCCGCGCGGTGTAGAAAACGATGAAAAAAAGCAACAAGGACATAGCCCAGGTGATGATGGGGTTCATGATACGTAACCTTCGATGTAGTTGTTCACTATTTCCAGACTTCCCTTACGACTTCAAAGCAGGATTTTACACCGAAGACACTGGCCACCACGAGGCCGCCTTCTCTCAAGAGAACCAGCATAGCTGCGGATTTGGTGCTCTGCTTCCTGTGCTTCGCAAAGGCCGAGGACGCGCCCTTCTTGACGACGTCTTGAGCGAAGTTTTTTGCCCGTGCAATCAACTCGTTGAATTTGGCCTTATTTGATGTTCCGAGCTTGTTCCATGCGGCATAAGCTTTCCCAAGGCTGCTTGTTTTGGATGCTTTGCTCATTTTGGTTACAAGTTTGGCTAGGCCCAGAGAGATTTTGGCGTATCCGTGAACCGTCCCGGAAATCATGCCGCCGTCTTGTGTGCGGCAGCGTCGGGTAACGAGCCGGAATTTTCATCATAGTAGGTTTGCTCGAATTCCTCCGGCGTCTGGTGGCCCAGCGAGGAATGCAAGCGATCATTGTTGTACCAAAAGACCCAGTCGAAGACGACCTCCACGACGTCGGATTCGGTCTTCAACGCACCAGCGCGGAAGGGGGAACCTTTGGCCACGGCCTCGTTCTTGAACAAGCCCATCACGGTCTCCGCGGCGGCATTATCGTAAGCGTCGCCGACGCTGCCGATCGAAGGAACCAGCCCCTCAATTTCCAAGGTGTCGGTGTACCGGATCGAGGTGTATTGGCTTCCCGCATCTGAGTGATGCAAAAGTCCCTTGTCAACCGGTCTATTGCTGTATTTTCGGCGCCCCAGCGCCATTTTCAGGCACTGCTCCACGAACGCCGTGTCCTTGACCGTGGAGGTTTCCCACCCGACGATGGCCCGCGAATACAGGTCGATCACCAAGGCCACGTAGACGAATCCGGAATACACCGGAACATACGTGAAATCCGTGACCCAAATGCGGTTGGGGGCGCTGGCGCTGAAGTTCCGGTTCAACAGGTCGCCGGCTCGCCGACCGTCCTTGCCAGGGATGGTGGTGCGGGTCTTGCGGCCCCGGATCAGGCCGTTCATGCCCTCGTCACGCATGAGTCGGTCAACGGTGTGTTTGGAGACCTCGGGGAAGCCGTTGCGGCGCAGCCATGCGGTCATTTTCCAGCGGCCGTAGAGGATTTCCGGCCGGGGTCGTCCTTTGGCATCTCGCTTGTTAAGCCCGCGCAACGTGTCAATGACCTTCGCATCTTCAACTGCTCGCAGGGCCGGAACCCTTGTTTTCCATGCCCGGTAGGTTCGTGCGGCAACCTGTACGCCCTGCTCGCGCAGGACGGCGCAGATCGACTCGACCGCATGACCTTCGGCCCGTTGTTCATCAACGAACCGACAGATTAGCGGCGGCGAGGGTCGAGTTCCCTCGCGAAGAAAATCGATGCCGCCTTCAGGATCTCGTTGGCTTCCTTCAGGTCCCGGTTTTCCGCGCGTAGCCGCTTGAGCTCGTCCTGTTCATCGGTGGTCGGCCCGTCCTTCACACCGGCGTCGACCTGGGACTGCAGCACCCAGCGGCGCAATGATTCGGGACCGACATCCAGCTTCGGAGCCAGGGCCTTGCAGGTCGCATACACGGAAGGATATTCGGAGAGCCGGTCCAGAACCATCGCTACGGCGCGGTCGCGGACTTCGGCAGGGTATTTCTTGGGCATGGTTGCTATCTTTCTCTCGAAAGACAGCGGCATCAAACCCGGGACGGTTCAGCGTGTATCGCCATTTATAAATAAGAGGTGTGATGTCTCGAGACATCGGTAACAGTCACTTCACGTCAGGCGTGTTCTGGAACTTCTCTTTCGCATGCCGCAAGCTCAGGTACGTCACCCCAGCGGGGAACGGATAGTCGTATTTAGTGATCAGCTCGTCATCCATCGAGATCACCATCAGCTCCGCTTGGTCCCAGAGGACTTTCACCAACGTTGAGCGCAGTAGCTTGCCCAGATAGAGCTAGGCGCCAGCCACCTTCAAGCACCGGTTCTTGTTCACGCGCATCAGCTGGCTGCCGGCAGGCTCCATCAGTTCGGCCCGCAGCGTGGCACCGAGCTTCACCGGTTCCGGGCTCGCCGCCGCGTCCTTGCCCGCAGTCGGGCTGGTGTCCTCAAATGTGGTGGCTTACCTAGATAGTCCTCCGCCCCACGGTCAAGACCCTCAACCCTATCCGCCGGATTGCTCAAAGCCGACAAAATCAGTGCAGGAGAACTAATGCCTTTTCGCCGTAAACGCTCTAAAATATCAAGCCCCTCGATAATGGGTAAACCCCCGATCGAAAACCAAGACAACGAAGTGACGGCCAAACCCGAGCTGCAAAGCCCGCTGCCCGTCACGAGCAACTACAACCTCGTAACCTTCACCTTCGAACAATTCCTTGAGCATCATGGAGAGAGCTGCATCATCTTCCACTACCAGTACACTATGTTGCGCAGCTATGAGACGAAGTATATGTTCTGTCCTCCCCCGAATCTCTCTGTATCGTCTACCTAATGATTCTTTGAGCCGCGAATTGAACCGTTCAGAACCGGTAACGAATTAGCACTATGGTTCTCAGAACTGTTCAAAATTTGCTGGCATCCGAAAGGGTTCTGCCCCTTTTCCACACGATACGGACATCAGAAAGAACGGGGAACCAATGCTGGTGGGAGAAAAACCCAGGGCGCTGTACCAATCACATGATTGGTACAGCGCCCTGGGTAGCGGATTCATCGCCGCCTGCCCAAGAAGAATCTCTGCAGGGTCAGACGGATGACCTACCTACTGAATGTTTAGTGCTTGTTCCGACGTCGCGACATGGTCAGTGCGATACCCGCTGCGGCCAGCAACAGGCCACCGGCAACGATAGTAATCGAGGCGTTGGCTCCTGTTTTGGCAAGCTCACCTTCTACCTGCGTAGATTTGGACGAGGCAACTTCAGTTTTTTCAACTACTTCTCTCCCTGATGCAGTGGGGTTCCCCGCAATTAGTGGACACGTGATCTAGCTCATGCAGCCAGCGTTAGCGCGGTCCCATGCTGCTCAACGCGTTCCTGCTGGCTGCGAAGCAGCTGCTCAAACTCCACCGGAGGAACCATCCCCAGACTTGAATGCAGCCGGCGTCGGTCATAGAAATCCTCAATCCATCACGCGACCTTCTGCTTGGCGTCCGCCCGGGTAGCCCATCGGTAGCGGTCATAGAATTCGGTCTTCAACGTCGACCAGAATGACTCGCTCATGGCGTTATCCCAGCACACGCCCGTGCGCCCAACGGACTGCAGCAAATCCAACTCAATGGCCACCTCATGCAACTGGGCCGAGGTGAATTGCGAGCCACGGTCCGCGTGGAACACCACCTGACCCGGAATCTGTCCGCGCAGGGTTCTGGCCATGCGCAGGGCCCGTTCCACCAGATCGGTGTTCTGCACGCTATCCAGCGCCCAGCCCAGCACCCGGCGGGAGCAGCCATCACGCACTGCGCACAAGTACAGCCAGCCCTCATTGGTGCGCAGATAGGTGATGTCGCTGATCCAGACCTTGTCCAAGGCTCCCTGGTCCCATTGACGGCGCACCCGATCCGGCAGGTGGTACGTGTCAACGCCTTGGATCGTGGTCACGGGGGTGAACTTCCGTGGGCTGATCCCTTCGATGCCCTGGCGCAGCATTGAAGCAGCGACGGTCTTGGGATCGGCCGGGGATCCCTCGCGGGCCAGTTGCGCGGCCACCCGCGGCGCCCCGTAGGTCTGATGGGAGTCGTTGAAGATCTTGGCGACCTTCACATCCCGTGCCCGCTGCGCGGCAGCCCTCGGGGACGGGCCAGCGGATTAGCGTTGCCTCCAGGCGTAGTACCCGGATTTCGAAACGTGAAGCAATGACGCCATGCGGGTCAAGGCGAACTCATCCTTCAACGCGTGCATCAGTTCGAACCGTTCGACCGATGTTGCTTCGACGCGAAGAAGGACGCCGCTTTTCCCAGGAAACGGTTGTCCTCCCGCAGTTCGAAGACTTCCTTGCGCAAGCGTTTGAGTTCTTCACGTTCGGACTCGTCCAATGCTCCGGTCGGCTCACCGTCCAGGCCTCGGCGGGATCGTTCTTTCTTCACCCAGGTGCCCAGTGTTTGCTCGCCGAGGTTCAGTTCCTTGGCGACCGCGCTGATGGTGCGTCCGGTGTCGATGACCAGGCCGGCGGCTTCCCTGCGGTACTCCTCGGTGAAGGACCTGCGTTGCTTTTTCATATTGCTCATTAGTGACATCCTCTCAAATGTGGGATCGGGTGATCCCGCTTGTTCGGGTGTCCACTAATTCAGGCTAACCCCAGTGTCATTCATTCAATGACGGTCTTTACGGTGCAGACGGTTTGCCTCGTGTAGGAAGCGAGAGGGCGTGGTATCCGCGAGAAGATCCGTCAATCCACATTTTATTCTTGATGTTGCTTGCAGGGGCGATGCAACCAGCTACGGTGGTGTGCCGGTTATGTGAGTTACAGCAGGCGTCTTTCACAGTTCATCCGATACGCAATCTCCCGGTGAGTGCATGATTCAACATGCAGTTGAGCCGGAAAAGCAGGTCGCCAATTGAGATAGACCCGTTTGCTGCATGCGCAGACTAAACCAGTGGGTGGGAGAACCGTTCAGGTCCCCAATATTGGCGAAGCCTATTGGAACTTGTCAGTTTCCCCCAAGGGCTGGCAGGTTGCGCCTCCTACAGGAGAATTGAGACAAAGAGATGCAACATCCAACGAATCCTGGACGCTGCATCCCTTGGTCTACCCCTGATCTAATTCTCTTATGCCGTAGTGGAATCTGCGTCCCACGTCTTAGGAGTCTTCCGCTTCTAGGGTTGCTTCCCATAAGCGTTCGGTGTTTTCCATGTATTGCTGAACAACGTGTTGATTATGCAGTTCGAGAATTGCTTCATCGTTGCGCTTGAGGCTTGTTTCGTTATAGTTGTGGCTTCCGGTGAAAACGAATGAGCTCGGGCCATGCTGGTTAGGTCTGGAATCGTCGTAGGCCTTGTCTACTACAAAGAATTTCGAATGGATCCGACCGGTAGTGTCTGTCTGAGACAAGTCGCCTAAGGGAACTTGTGAGTTGTTCAAGATCTTTGAAATGTTGGGCGCTACAGGACCAGCGACAACTGATACGTTACAACCGGCATTACTAAGTCTGGCAAGCTCTTCTGCGATAGCTGTTCGCGTCGAGTCCCATTCGCTGATCCCAACCGCAATCGTCGTCTCATTTGCTATGCAATCTAGATGGGAGAGTCTTTCGCTCACTGGATCCAGTGAGCCAGACGGGAAAAACCGGGCGACACTGAATCCATCTTCACCGCGTGAATGATGCTCCTTGTAGTAGTCCGGATCCTGCGTCATCTTAGAAAGGTCCTTGTGGTACTTCTTGTATGCGCGGTAGAGCTTCTCATCTCCCTTCACGGTCAGAGCGTTGTTCCAGTAGCTTGTATGGTTGACGTCCGTGACGTTGGCTGATGACTGGACTACGACGTTTCGCTCATTTGAAACGGAGGAGAACAAGGCGAACTTGTTGTGCATCCCTTTGGTGCCTTGGCACGATGAAGTATTTCCTTCAGGGGATTCGTGCTTGCATACGGCGACCCATGACTTTGCTTTAATGTCTGTGCCTAGGGCATCAATCAACCGTGCTGCGGGAGCAGAACTTATTTGCCAGCCGTCGATAACTACCTGGACATTGACCCCTCGCTGGTAGGCCGCCAGAAGTTCATTGACATAGTCTTCACCAGATGCGCCAGAAATGACGAAAGCTGCTAGTGAGATCGTTGAACCTGTATCAGCTTGCTTGAAGTAGGAACATAGTCGTTCGGCAACAGCTCCTGCCCTGTTCTGGAGTGGATCACTGAATACTGCACCTGTTTCGACCTGTACTTCCTTCGCTTGTGCGCAGGGCACCTCAGCTTGCTTGTAGGTAGCTTCTTGCAGATTGGTGGAACGCGAAGTGCTCAAACCTGCCAATTGGGCGTTCGCCGCTGGGATAGCAGTTACCGACAACGTCGTAGCCAATGCTAGGGCACTGATCTTGGTTGGAATTTTCATGGCAAATCCTTATTGTCTTTGACCGGAATTATTTCCGGGACAGATCGTGGACGATATTCTTCGTTGCAGGATACAAATCTCGGAATTGTTGGTATCTGGCTTCGTACACCGGATTTTTGATGGGTTGTGTTTTATACAGAACGGGGTTCCAGCGTTCGATGTCTGGATCGGTGAACAGCGAGGCTGCAAGAAATGCCATACCCAGGCTGGCACCGATGGCGTACTTGCGGATGATCTGTTCTGTCCCGAGGATTTCGCTGATAATTTGTGGCCATAGCTTGCTCGTTGTTCCACCGCCAACTGCGAACATTCGTTGTGTTGTTCCGCCAGCTTGCTGGAACGTTTCCAAGTTATGGCGTACTGCGTAGCCAACTCCTTCCAGCGCGCTGCGGAAGATGTCACCTTGCGTATGAGACAGCTCCAAGCCGGCCAGCACTCCCCGGGCTTGGGGATCGTGGAGGGGTGTTCGTTCGCCGCTGAAGTAGGGGAGCATCACGAGGCCTTTAGCGCCCGGCCCGCTTTTTTCGGCTTCTCGGAACAGGTTTTCATAGTCAGTCTGGGTTAGTTCGCGGATCCATTGGGTGATTGCTCCGGAAGTCGCTAGCCCAGCGGCCAAGCAGTAGGCACCGGGTCTTGTTCCTGCGGTGCTCCATAGGGAGCGGTGACGCAGTGATCGCTGAGTGTGGTGGACTATAAACAAGGTTGTGCCGTACATGAGCATGGTGTCATTCGTGCGAGTTGCTCCCACAGAAATGGCTTCGGCCCAGGCATCGACGGTGCCGGCGATCACTGGAGTTCCGGCAGGAATTCCAGTTTGAAGTTCCGCTTCAGCAGTAATGGTTCCTGCTTGTTCATCGGGCCAGAGCAAGCGAGGCCTATTGATCTGAGGCGCGATCTTCTCAAACCATGGTTCGTACCAGCCTGCTGATGACAGATCATATAGAGGTGTGGATTGGCTCGCTGAATGATGGTCCAAAACGTATTGGCCGGTTAAACGGTAGACGATCCAGCTCGAAGGCATGAAGAACATGCGGGCTTCTTTAAATGACTCGGATTCATTCTCCTCAAGCCATTGCAGCTTCGGCCCAACAGATTGCGATGACAGGAAGGACCCGCAGCGAGTGTAAATATCTTCGGCACCCAGCAGTGTATTTTGGGCTTGGATCTGTTGGGTTGCACGGGTGTCTACTCCATAGAGGATAGCTGGATGTAAGGGCACTCCGTGGCGGTCTGCGATGGCGACGCAGGGTCCCATGCCACTAGCGCCTACCGCAGCGACTTTGTAGTGTCCATGTGCCAGTAGCTCGCGCGAGATATCCTGAAATTCTTCCCACCAGAGTTCGGGATCCATCTCATGCCATCCAGGTTCTGGCCGTGAAACCTCATGCGATCTTGTTGCCTGCGCAAGGATATTCCCCTGCGAATCGACCAGCACTCCTTTGCTGCTAGAGGTCCCCACATCAAATCCGAGAGTCACGGATATCGGCGTATCCTTTGATGCTTGTCCTGTGTTTGCTGAAGTCATATCAAACTTCTTGCGGGTAGATGATTGACTTCACTGCATGCTCGTCGACTCGACCTGCCAGTAGGGCTTGACTGGATTCGGAGAGTCGGAAGCTTCCCGTGTGCAGCCCTGAGAGGTCGACTCTTCCGCTGGCGACTAGAGCCATTGCCAAAGGCCAGGTGTTGTTATAGCGGTTGACCGTGGCGAGGGTGATTTCGTTCCAATTCAGCGTATGCAAAGGTAATTCGACGTCGGTCTTGCCGATGCCAATTGAAGCTGCTCTGCCATTTTGCCGTAATAGGTGTAACCCAGCGTTAAGTACCTGTGGCACTCCACTGCATTCTAGAAGGACATCGAAACTAGGATCATGCTTTTTGATTTCATTGCTGTGGAAAGTGTGGAATCCGTGGGTTCGAGCGAGTTCTAGTCGTGTCTCTGAAACATCCGAAACTACCACTTCCAAGGCACCTTCTGCCCTTGCTGCTTCCGCGGCGAGGATGCCGACGGGTCCTGCGCCGGTGACTAATACCTTATCGCCTGGAAGTAGCCCAGCTCTTCTGCATCCCCACAGTCCAACGGAGAGCGGTTCGAGTAGTGCTCCTGCTTCGTAGCTCATGGATTCGGGCATGACGTGTAGGGAACGCGCATCGACTGCCAGACGCTGGACGAGGCAGCCGTCATAAGGCGGGGTGGCCAGAAATTCGAGATCTGGACATAGATGGTAGCGTCCGGCGCGGCATTGAGCGCAGTCGCGGCAGGGGGTTCCGGGCTCCACGGCGACCCGATCTCCAACTTTGACATTGGTGACATCCGGGGCGATGGCAAGAACATCTCCGGAAAGCTCATGTCCGAGGATGAAATCTCCGGAGACGACGAAGGGCCCGACCTTTCCTGAGACGAAATAGGAGACGTCTGAACCGCATACCCCCACGGCGCGAGGGGCAATGATTGCTTGCCCCGGCTCAAGGGTCGGTTCTGGGACTTCTCGAAGTTCCATAGTTCCGAGGTCAGTCATTACTGCGGCGAAATTTGCCATTTCAATCCTTTTCTTAAACGCTCAACGATTCTGAGTCGACATGCATTATCTGGACACGCTTTGGGCGGGGGACTCGATGGCGTGGGGGTCCATATGCCGAGTAGAAGGCAGGAAGTAGGTTGCACCAGCGCACAGTAAGCACATCACTGAGCAATACATTGCCACGAGCCATGGCGAACCGTCCGAGCTGCTGGTCAGCGCCGCGGCGACAAAGGGAAGGGTTCCGCCGACTAGGGCGCCTGTGATTTCTCGGCTGAACGTCACTGAGGTGTAACGAACGCGCACATCGAAAAGCCCTGAAAGCATAGTGGCTTGCGAGGCCAAGGTTAGATCGCAACACAAAGTGAAGATCAAGACGAGTGCGGCCCAGATCCAAACTGGGGTTCCGGTATCGAGCATCCAGAAGAAGGGGTAGAAAAGTACCGCGCCGGATACAGAACCAATGATCATCAGGCTTTTGCCGCCGAAACGATCGCAAAGCAACCCCGCTAACGGAATGGTGATGAGTTTCAGAAGGTTGGCGATGATGATGCCAAAGAGCCCTATCCATTCGGAAGCGCCCACCGTGGTTGCCAGATAGCTCAGCGCATATACCGAAGGGAGGTATGAAAGCACGTTCGGCGAGATGCTCATGACCATGGCTAGAGGAATGCGGCGGCCACCGAGACGGAAAACTTCGCGGAAACGAGGAACCGCTGGCTTTTCTTCCTGATGTCCTTGTTCGAACTCTGGACTTTCGCTTACCCGGAGCCTAATGATGAAGGCGGCGACGGCAAGGATGATGCTGAGCAAGAAAGGGACTCTCCAGCCCCAGGCAATGAAATCTTCATGAGGCAGGACGGACTGAACCAAGAAATAGATACCTGTCGCCATGAGAGAGCCGAGCGCGTTTCCCGCGCTAGGGATCGCGGCGTTGAGTCCTCGGCGCTTTGCGGGGGCGTGCTCAGCGGATAACAACATAGCGCCGGCGTATTCACCTCCAGCGCCAAGGCCCTGGAGAACTCGAAGGAACACCAGGAGGATGGGAGCCCATACTCCGATCTGGCTGTAGCTCGGGAGCAATCCGATGAGCGTCGATGACACTGCCATGAGCAATAGGGTGACGAAAAGCATCAGTCTTCGTCCGAAGCGGTCCCCGAGGATACCGATAATGACACCGCCCACAGGGCGGGCGAAGAACCCGACCGCAAATGTTCCTAGCGATGCCAGCACAGCCAATGTTTGATTCTCTCCAGGAAAGAATACCTGCGACAGTACGAGTGCTGAGGCTATGCCGTACAGCGAGAAGTCGTACCACTCGAGAGCAGTACCTACAGTCGATGCCAATGTTGCTTTTGAAATAGGGCGTTTGGGTGCCATGATTCCCTTTCGGTGGTGTGAGTCACATTGATTCTATAACTAAACTATTCTTTTTCAATAGTCTTGTACTTTTTTCAATTACGATCTAACGTTAGGAATATGCAAAATATGCACAACACCCCAGAAACAGATCTCAGCGCTACGATCAGGAAAGCTGTTCAGAGCGCGGATCCAAAATTATCCAAATTCAAACCCTTGCCCCGCATCCTTGCGCATGATGAGTTCAACTCCGGCTTACACGGGTGGGTTGAACTCGGCGGCAACTACAACGGCAAGGGAGAGTACGAATCCCTAGACAGGCACTTCCGAGATTTTCGCCCACCGCAGCTTTCGTCCTGCGACTTTTTCGATGTTGGCACACACGGAGCGATGTCAGGAACGTATGCATTGAAGTTGGCGTCGAGGCCTTATCCTGGCCACACCGCGACAGCTATCCGACGGCTTACCATGAGCGGGAGAGGCCTGCTGCAGATCGAAGCCTACTTGGCATATAAAGCCGAAGCAGTGGTCGACCCGGATGCAGATGAAGCCTTCGGGGAAATGAAGTTCGACGGCAACAGCCATCCCTCAGAAGCGCAATTTGGCGCATTCACTGTCGCCACTGACCTCTGCGGAGATGATGGAATCCGCTACCATACAGTCGCCCGCTACCAGAATGCTGACGAAGATGGGAACATGCTTCGTCAATGGAGGTACCCGACCGTTCCAGAACCAACTCCTCGCGAGCACTTTGAGGGCAAAGTAGACTTCCCCTATGCGGCTGATTTCACAGCTCCTAACCCGGAAGATTGGGAAGTCTACGGTGAGCCCCAAGAGCTTTGCATGAACGAAGTCCCGACCAAAGTGAACTGGCATTATTTGCGATGGGTCATCAACACCGAAACTCGACGCAATGTTGAATTGCAGCTGAATGATCAGATCATGGATTGGTCTGATGTCCCAGTGCCCATCTACGAAGAACGCTATGGATCTTTGGAAAATCTTCTGAATTTCTATTTCTCGGTACGTTCGATGAGCGGCCAGCGAAACTTCTTGTTCCTCGACTCCGTCGTTATCTCGGCAGATTGGTAAAATCATGCGTGAATCTCAAACCGCAGTCCTCGAACGCGGTGTCGTTCTTGAAGGAGAAATTGCAACAGAACCGTTCGAAGCTGCCTGGGCGACGGAAGCCCGCTGGTTCGTGCAATTCCTAGAGTCCGATACTGGCCGGGTGCAAGCCAAGACGCAGATCTCGGCCGATGGCCTGACCTGGGTCGATCACGAGTCCGAGCCAGCCGTAGGCGAGATGAGGGGAGTGATTACCACCTCTGTGCGGGATTTCGGGCATTGGCTTCGTCTCGTCATCACGCCGGAAGAAGTTACCTCGGCTCCCCTGACACGGGTTTACCTCGTGCTTAAGGAATAATCAGTTAGAGCGCACTCAGGCGCGCGGGAGGAGCGGGAATGAAATCTACTCGTCACACATTGGACGACATCGCCACTGCACTTGGCCTTTCTCCCAATACCGTCTCGCGCGCCTTACGAGGCCGTGATGGAGTAAGTGAACGAACCCGCCAGCTTGTCCTCAGCGAGGCGGTTAAAGTTGGGTACGTTATCCCGCAACAGCATCCGACTACCGGCGTCGATACCATCGCGGTGACAGTGCCGTCGGCAACACACACGTTCGCAGCCCAACTCTTAGCCGCGATTGAGTCCGGAGTGCGGGCAGCAGGATACTCGCTGGATTTATACGCGACGGAGGAACTGCCGGAGCAAGAGCAACAGATTGCGGAGCAAATCATCGCTTCCCGACCCAGCGGTGTCATTGCTATACCCGTCCAAGGGCGGAGCCATCCTTGGGCTGCTGTACAGGCAGCAGGAATCCCAGTCGTTGCAACAACTCGTGAAATTGCTGAAAGCCCAACCGATTTCATCGGCGTGGACAGTGAAGCAGGAAGCTATGCAGCTGCAAGACACCTTATCGGCTCGGGTGCGAAAAGGATCCTCAGTATCGATGAGAATCTGGCGATCAGCACAGTGGAAGCCAGGAAGTCGGGGATCAGACGAGCCCTAGAGGAGTCCCCTCAGGCCACTGTGGACTTCGCAGATGTACACACCAGACGTTTTGAGAATACTGGCCCCCAGTGGCGGGCTCACGAAGCATTCCTTATTGTGAACGATCGCCTTAGCGAGGACCGCACGTACGACGCGGTAATAACTGGGGATGACTTCTTTGCCCTTGGCGCTCTCAAAGCGCTGCAGGAATCGGGCCGGCGTGTGCCAGAGGAAGTAATGGTTGTTGGATATGGGGGACTTCCCTTTGCTGAGTGGGTCTCGCCTGCCCTCAGCACCGTAGACCTGCCTGCAACATTAGTCGGAGAATTGGCGGTAGCTACCTTGCTTCAACGAGTAGCAGGAGCTTCAGGGCCACGTATACGAAGACTGATCCGTCCAGAGCTCAAGGTGCGCGCTAGCAGTGCTGTATTAGCTGAACGAACAACTTAACTTCAAATCTGTCAGTTAGAAACTGTCTCTTACGTCAGGGCGACAATTAAGTTGCATGGTCCATGTTTGGCCAGTCTCGAATAGGACCCTGCCATCTACGCGTGGAAAACTTAAGGTTCGGGAATCTCTGGATATTTCTGGGGAAAGTACCCGGAACACGCGAGAATTAACCGGATATGGTCAATATTTGACTCTTTGAGAGCTGTCAAGCCCCGGGTTTTGTAGAGACTCTTTAACTTGTTTTTCTAAGCAGCCGCAACGTCCGTCTGCGTCCGTTCGGTCCACTGTTGATGCACGTGAGCCGGCGGCCTGTATCCGAGTGCCGAATGCAGCCGCTGGGAGTTGTACCAGCCAACCCACCTGGAGGTCTCGGCCATGACCTCAACCTGTCCAGACCATTGCTTCCGGTCGATCAGCTCCGCCTTGTAGACCGATTTAAGCGCCTCGGCCATGGCATTATCGTACGAATCGCCCTTGGAACCCACCGAAGCGATCGCGTCGGACTCGGCCAACGCCTGCCCGTATCTGATGGACCGGAATTGCACCCCACGATCTGAATGATGCACGAGGCCGGTCACGTCCTCGCCATCCTTGTATTTCCTTGCCAAGGCCGTCATCAAAGCGTCCCTGGCCAAGGATTCCCGCATGTGGTTGGTCACTTGCCAGCCCACGATTTCACGGCTGAACACATCAAGAATGAACATGGCATAGACCCACCCCGCGTGGGTCGGAACATAGGTGATGTCAGCGACCCAGAGCCGATTGGGGGCTGCTGCGGTGAACTGGCGATTCACCAGATCCACCGGACACGATTCCGGGTCCGCTGAACGGGTCTTAGGCTTCTTCCGTTTGCGCCGCACCCATCGATCCCGGTGATCTTCATGAGCCGCTCCACGGTGCACCGGGCAATCGTCCCGAACTGATCGCCATGCTGGTTGTTCATGGCATGCCACATTTTCCGTACCCCGTAGCAGGAATAGTTCTCCTCATAGACCGCACGAAGTTTAGGCAGTAGTTGTTCGTCGCGAACGCTGCGGGCCGACGGCGGCCGTTGCTTCGCAGCATAATACGAGCTCACGCCGCGAAGAAAGTCGCTGCCCTCTTCAGGATCTCATTGGCCCGCTTGGTCTCGGCCAGCTCGGCGCGCAGGCGCTTATTCTCGGCTTCCAGGTCAATGGACTGGGCCGGCGTCATCGCGCCGCTGTTCTTGTAGTTGCGCACCCAAGTGCGCAGCGTTTCACTGCTCAGGCCCAGCGCCTTGGCAACGCGTCGGATGGCGCCATTAGCTGTGCTTGGCTCGGCCTGCGCATGGATCACAAGGTCCACGGCGCGGGTCTTGAGTTCGTCGGTGTATTTGATCGGCAAGAGAGAAGTGTTCCTTTTCCAATTTCCTTGCCTCTATTAAACCCGGTGCGATTCAGCGCGCACCTTTTGGTCGCTTTGGACCAAGGCACCTGCGCCGTTTGCGGCCAAGATCCCGTCGGTGCCAAGACGAATGAGATCACACAGTTCTCCACCCTGCCTGACCATTTTCTGGATCTGAAGGGCAAAGCGATCACCGTCGATGCGCTGCATACGCAGACCGCCATGCCCGCCATATGCATGGTCGCGGGGCGCATGATGTGTTTACGGTGAAAGGTAACCAGCCCGAGCTGCATGACGAGCTCGTATAGATTCCTTGGGATCAAGTGCCGGCTGGGAACCAGAGCGTGGAATCGAAGAATGGGCGCAGGACGATCTAAACTATCAAGTGCGCGACGGTGACGGCCGGAATCAGCTTCCCTCACGTAGCCCAGGCATTACAGGTCACCCGTAAATCCCGGGCGACAGGTTCAACGAAGTGGCATACGGAAACGGTGCAGGCGTTGACGTCGTTGCCCACTCATGTGGCTGGCCCAGCGGAGATTGGCGGGCTCATCCGTGACCACTGGGGCATTGAGAACTGGTTGCGTTGGCGGCGGGAAATGACTGGAACGAGGATAAGTCTCAGGTGAGGAAGGCTAACGCGCTGAAGGTTATGGCAATTCTGCGGAACATCGTCATCACCTTGTTGAAGCAGCGTGGATACCGGAACCTTGCCAGGGTGATGCGGAAGCTTCGATATCAGTCGGGAACGGTGTTAGCCATGGTTGGTTTGGTAGCTGCTCACTGACTTTGTAGGCACCCTGAGGTAACCGGTTGCGGCGTCCCGCAGCAGGATTCGGGCTCCGGCTGGCCAGTTTCGCAGCCCGATGCGTCCTGGGCCGGGGCATCGCAGGATCCGCCGAGATCCGTGGAGCAGACCCCGGTCTCCGGCAAGGAGAGCTGGACGCTCGCGGCGGCCTGCAGGTCGCCGGCCAGATGGGCGGCGATGGACCGGATCTGTTCGTAGCCAGTGGCCATCAGGAAGGTCGGGGCGCGGCCGTAGCTCTTCATGCCGGCAATGTAGAAGTTCGGCTCCGGGTGGGACAGCACGCGCTCCCCATGCGCGCTGACGGTGCCGCAGCTGTGGAACTCCGGATCGATCAGCGGCCCGAGCTCGCGCGGGGCTTCCACCGCGGGGTCCATCTCCAGGCGCAGCTCGGAGAGGATCGACAGATCCGGGCGGAAGCCGGTGGCCGGAACGATGTAGTCCACGTGCAGTTCCCGCCCGTCGGCGCCCACGACCAGGGTGCGCTCGCCGTTTTCCAGGCGCACGATGGAGAGGTTTTCAATGAGGTCGACCTGCCCGGTATCGACCAGGCGGCGCAGGCTGGTGCCCAGCTGCCCGCGGGCCGGGAGCTGGTCCGCCGCGCCTCCGCCGTAGAGCTTGGCCGGGTTGGCGGTTCCGCGCAGTCCCCACAGGATCTTCGTGTCCGCGTGGGCGCTCTTCAGCCGGCCCAGGGAAATCAGGGTGTTCGCCGCCGAATGCCCGGCGCCGAGCACCAGCAGCGTTTTGCCTGAAAAGGCGTCCTGATCCGCGCCTAGCGGATCGGGCAGCGGCGAGGTGACGGCGCCGCGGGAGCGGGCTTCTGCCTCGCCCGGGGCTTCGAGCCCCGCGCGTCCGACGGGATTGGGGGTATTCCAGGTGCCGGAGGCGTCGATCACCGCACGAGCGGTGACGTCACGGATGCCTTCGGGGGACTGGGTGCGGACAAGGAACAGCGCCTGGTCGCGACCTGCCGTGCGGGTCTTGTCCAGGCCGATCCCGTCGTCTAAGACGCGCGAAACGCCGATGACGCGGTGCAGGTAGCGGATGGAGGGCGCCAGGGCGGGGTGCGCGGCCAGCGGCAGTAGGTAGTGCTCCACCAGTTCGCCGCCGGTGGGCAGGGAGGTTTCCCGCGGCATGGCCCAGTCGCCCAGGCAGTTTCCCGCCGGGGTTTCCAGCAGCCGCCGGGCGGCCGCGTCGACATTGAATTTCCACGGGGAGAACAGCTTGATGTGCGCCCATTCGCGCATGGACGCCCCGGCAGCTTCGCCTGCTTCGAGGACCAGGAACTGTTCTCCGCGCTCGCTGAGGTGCGCGGCGGCGGCCAGCCCGATGGGACCTGCGCCGATGATCACGATGGGATGGCCGTTCTTCATGGCGGGTTCCTAACGCTGCGGGAGAAGTTCGCTGATGAGATGTTCGATGCGGGTGCGGATCTCGTCGCGGATCTTGCGCACCGGCTCGATGCCCTGGCCTGCTGGATCATCCAGCGTCCAGTCCTCGTAGCGCTTGCCGGGGAAGATGGGGCAGGTGTCCCCGCAGCCCATGGTGATGACCACATCGGAGGCCTGCACAGCCGCCGTAGTCAGGATCTTGGGGGTCTGGGCGGACAGGTCGATGCCCTCTTCGCGCATCGCCTGGACGGCGGCCGGGTTCACCTGGTCGGCCGGTGCGGAGCCTGCCGAACGGACCTCGATCCGGCCTTCGGAAAGGCGTTGCAGATAGGCGGCGGCCATTTGCGAACGCCCCGCATTGTGCACGCAGACAAACAGGACCGATGGCTTGGGAGTGGTCATGGGCTAGCCTTTCAGCTCTTGTGCCGGGGTGGGGAAGTACTTGCGCGAGAAGAGCGCCACGTAGACCAGTGCCACGAGGATCGGCACCTCGATCAGCGGGCCGACGACCCCGGCCAGGGCCTGGCCGCTGGTGGCGCCGAAGGTGGCGATGGCGACCGCAATGGCCAGCTCGAAGTTGTTGCCGGCGGCGGTGAAGGCCAGGGTGGTGGTGCGCTCGTAGCCCAGCTTCAGGGCGCGCCCGATCAGCATCCCGGCGCCAAACACCACCACGAAGTACACCAGCAGCGGCAGGGCCATGCGGGCCACGTCCCACGGGTTGCTGATGATCGCATCCCCCTGCAGGGCGAAGAGCAGCACAATGGTGAACAGCAGCCCGTACAGCGCCCACGGGCCGATCTTGGGAAGGAAGACGCCCTCGTACCAGTCGCGGCCCTTGGCTCTTTCGCCCACGGTGCGGGTGAGGAATCCGGCCAGCAGCGGGATGCCCAGGAACACCAGGACCGAGAGCGTGATCGCCCCGACGGAGAACTCCGCGCTGGTGGTCGGCAGGCCCAGCCAGGCGGGGAGGACCTGCAGGTAGAACCAGCCCAGGACGCCGAAGGCCACGACCTGGAAGATCGCGTTGACCGCAACGAGCACGGCGGCGGCCTCGCGGTCGCCGCAGGCCAGGTCATTCCAGATCATCACCATGGCGATGCAGCGGGCCAATCCCACGATGATCAGTCCCGTGCGGTATTCGGGCAGGTCGGGGAGGAACAGCCAGGCCAGCAGGAACATGAAGGCCGGGGCCAGCAACCAGTTGAGCACCAGCGAGGTGATCATCAGCTTCTTGTCGGCCAGCACGCGCCCGGTTTCGTTGTAGCGGACCTTGGCGAGGACCGGGTACATCATGACCAGCAGCCCCAAGGCGATGGGCAGCGAGACGCCGGCGACCTGGACGGAATCCATGATCTGGCCGAGCTGCGGGACCAGCCTGCCCAAGCCGAGGCCCAGGGCCATGGCCAGCAGGATCCAGACCGCCAGGTAGCGATCCAGGGTGGAGAGCTTCCCCGGAGCGGTTGTCGTTTCGGGGGATGTGGTTGGCGGCACGAGCTGTCCTTCAGTGACATTGATGATTATCGATATATGTTCCTCTGTCGAGTATGATGACCGATATCGAAGGATGTCAATCTAGGCAGGAGGTTCCCGATGACCGCAACCTCGGTGCCCGCAGGCGCGATGGACGACGTATGCTGTTCCATCGGCACCGCTGAGGCTCTGGATGAAGCGTCCGCGCGGGACAGTGCGCGGATCCTGAAGGCGATTGCCGACCCGAACCGCCTGCGGCTGCTGTCCATCGTCAAGCACGGGCCCGCGGACGGCACGTGCGTGTGCGATCTGACCGAACCGCTGCAGCTGGGCCAGCCCACGGTCTCGCACCACCTGAAGATCCTGGTGGATTCCGGGCTGCTCGCCCGCGAGAAGCGCGGGACCTGGGCCTATTACACCCTGGTTCCGGGGTCATTGGACAAGGCCGCCGCGCTGATCTCGGAACTTTGAGCGTGAAGCCGCCCGCCGGTCTTGAGCTTCGCCCGATGGCCGCTGGGCAGTGGCCGGGCGTGGAGCGCATCTACCGCCAGGGCATCGACGGCGGACTGGCCACCTTCGAGGGCGCCGTCCCTTCCCGGGAGGACTTCTCGGCGCGAAAAATTGCGCAGCTGGGCCTGGCCGCGGTCCACCGGGACAGCACCGTGATCGGCTGGATTGCCGCGTCGCCGGTGTCCGCCCGCCGGTCCTATCGTGGCGTGATCGAGCATTCGGTATACGTCGACGCCGCGCAGGCGGGCCTGGGCGTGGGCACCGCCCTGCCCGGAGTGCTGGGCTACCGGGAGCGCAGTGCCCAAGCGCCGGCAGGCCCCCTGTCGGGCCGGTGGATCGACACGGTCCTGTACGAGCTGCGCCTGGAGCCGGGCGCAGCAACGCACACCTAGGCCACGATTCCGTCGAGGAACAGCGCGCTGCAGTCCTTGGTCAGCTGGTCCAGCGTGTACTTCTTGGACGGGGAGAACCAGCGGGCGGTCAGCCACAGGGCGTCGCGGACCAGGCGGTGCACCACGTGGGCATCCAGGTCCTTCTTGAACACGCCGGAGGCGATGCCCTGCTCGATGACTTCCACCCAGAGCTTGGCGATGTCGCTGCTGATGGCGCGCGCACCGGTGGACTTGGGCAGCTTCTGGATGTACGCGACCTCGTTCTGGTAGATCTGCGTGGCATACGGGAAGTCGCGGATGATTTCCAGGGTGATGCGGATCAGCTGGTTCAGCGCCTCGCGCGGTTCGGTGCCCGAATCGGTGACGCTGCGGTAGCGGCCCTGCAGCTCCTCGAGGAACTCGGTCAGGATCTCCTCGACCATTTCGTCCTTGGAAGCGAAGTGGTGGTAGAGGCTGCCCGAGAGCATGCCCACCGAGGCGGAGATTTCGCGCACCGAGGTGCCGCCGATGCCCTGCTCGGCGAAGAGCCGGGCAGCGTTGTCGAGGATGACAGTCCGTCGGGCCGGGGCGGTCTTTTCAGCCATATGTCGCTCTTTCGCAGAAGGTGCAGGTGCAGGAGGTTCCGGGTATTCGCCGCGCGCCGGGCGCTGCGGGTCGAATTCCATCCTAACAACTAACCAAGCGCTCGTTATTGGCGCGGGGCGCGTCCCGGCCACCGGGATGCACCGCTCGGCCCGCCATGGCGCCGGGATGTAATGGTGGGCGGCGTGAACCGACCGCCGGACCGTCTTTCCCCGAAGGAGCAGCCCATGAGGAACTGGACCCATCACTACGCCCGCATCAACGGCATCCAGATGCACTACGTGGAAGAAGGCCAGGGCCCGCTGGTTCTCCTGCTGCATGGTTTCCCGCACACCTGGTTCAGCTGGCGGCACCAGATCACCGCGCTCGCCGAGGCCGGCTACCGCGTGGTGGCTCCGGATCTGCGCGGCATGGGCCAGACCGAGGCGCCCGAAGAGCTTGCGGCGTACCGGGCCGATGTCATCACCGCGGACCTGGTGGGCCTGCTGGACCACCTGGGGGAGGAACAAGCGGTGGTCTCCGGCATCGACTACGGCATGTTCGCCGCCTACGACCTGGCCGCCGAACACCCCGAACGCGTGCGCGCGCTGATCGGCCTGCAATACGCCGGGCTGCCGCACTACGACGCGCTGCCTTCGCTCACCGAAATCGAGCGCGGCAAGGAAGCCTTCAACCACATGGCCTACTACCACGTGGACCCGCAGGGCGCCCGCGCCGACTACGACGTGAACCCGCGCGAGATCATCTCCAAGATCTTCCACGTGCTGTCCACCGACGGCGACTTCGGCGCGGTGTACGCCAACCCGCCGGGAACCGCTTATCGCCAGGCGCTGCCGCAGCCGCCGGCCCTGCCCTGGTCCTGGCTGGATGAATGGGAGCTGGAAACTTATGTCAGCGACTTCTCCCGCAGCGGTTTCGGCGGCGGCATCAATTGGTACCGGGTGGCGGATTTGAACTGGGAATACCGCAATGCCCGCGCGGCCGGACGCACCAATGTCCCGTACTACTTCCTGGGCTCGGAGACCGACCTGCAGCTGGCCGAACAGTACGGCGACGGCATCCAGGCGCAGCTCGACGCGCAGCACGAGGACGTGCGCTCAGTGCAGACCGTGCCCGGGGGCGGCTACCTGATCGCCATGGAGCGCGCCGCGCAGGTCACCGACAAGTTCCTTGAATTCCTGCACGACATGGACCGGGTGAACGCCTGAGGCTGATGCCCACCTAGAATTGCCGCAGGGGCCGCGTTGCGGTCTGCGAGGACGGCAATGAGGAGTTTGCGTGCAGTGGATTGAGGCGGCATTCGTCCGCGGCGGAACCAGCAAGGGCCTGTTTTTCGCTCAGGACTGGCTTCCTGAGGATGAATCCGACCGGAACCGGGTCTTCGCCGAGGCGCTGGGCTCCCCGGACCGCTTCGGCCGCCAGCTGGATGGCCTGGGCGGCGGGATCTCCTCGCTGTCCAAGGTCATGGTGGTTTCCCGCTCCCAGCGCGAGGGCGTGGACTTGGACTACACCTTCGGGCAGGTCGCGGTGGATACCGGGGTGACCGACTACGCCGGGAACTGCGGCAACCTGTCCTCCGGGGTGGTGCCCTTCGCCCTGGAAGCCGGGCTGCTCCGGGTCCCGGATGGGCGGCAGGCCTTCACGCTGTTCAACACGAATACCTCGAAAATCGTCCGGGTGGTCCTGACCGTCATTGAAGGACGCGCCGCGGTAGGCGGGAAGCTGTCGCTGCCCGGGGTACACGGCGCCGCCGCACCCATTGAACTGAGCTACCCCGACCCGGCCGGAAGCCGCAGTCCGGGGCTGCTGCCCACCGGAAATCCGGTGGACGTGCTGCCGGTCGATGGGCAGGAGTATCCGGTGAGCCTGGTGGACGCCGCGCTGCCGACGGTGGTCATCGAAGCCGCGCGGCTGGGCCTGGAAGGCACCGAAAGCCCGGAGCAGATCGATGCGAACAGGCCGGTGATGGCGCTGCTGGAAAAGATCCGCCGGGCCGGGGCGGTGGCCATGGGGCTGTGCGCCACTCCCGGGGACGCGGCGCAGGTCATGCCCAAGATTGTGCTGGCCGCGGCTCCCGCTCCCGCGATGCTGCTGGACGGCTCGCTGAGCCCGGCCGGGGACTGCGATCTGCTGGTCCGGGTGATCTCCATGGGGCAGACGCACAAGGCGGTTCCGGGCACCGGGGCCATGTGCCTGGCGGCCGCCGCGCAGATTCCCGGAAGCATTGCCGCGACGCTGGCCGGGCGGCGGAACAGCGACGTGATCAGGCTGGGCACCCCCTCGGGCGCGGTGTCCGCCGCCGCGCACTTCGACGCCGCCGGCGCACTGGTGCACACCTCGCTGCTGCGCACCGCAAGGATCTTGATGAAGGGCTTCGTGCAGCTGCCGCGGTAGCACTACCGCGGCGGCTGCACGAAGCCTCCGGAATGAACGGCTACCCGACGCTGCTCAGCGGCAGCAGCCGCGCGCGGTCCACCGCGTACGGGGAGTTGCGATCCGGGACTGCGCCATGGTGGTCATTGGGCTCCAGCACGCAGTGCGTGCGCCCGTAGACCGTGTACATGCACTTGTTGCAGTGGATGCAGCGGCTGGTGACCGTGGAATCCTCGCGGATGCGGTTGACCAGGTCGGGCTCGCGCAGCAACCCGCGGCCCATGGCCACGAAGTCGAAGCCCTCGCGCATGCCGGTGTCGATGTGCTCGCGGTTGTTGATGCCGCCGAGCAGGATCAGCTTGGTGTGCTTCATGACCGGCACGAACTGGCGCGCCGCGTCCAGCATGTACAGGTCCTTGTACGGGAAGCTGCCCAGGGCGAACTTGCCGAACAGCCGCACGCCGGTTTTCATCGGTTCCTTCACCACCGCCGCGAAGTCAGAGACCGGCACGTCGCCGCGGAACAGGTACATCTGACGGATGATCGAGGACCCCTGGGTCAGCTCAATCGCGTCAAGGTTGCGGTCCTCGTCCAGCAGCTGCGCGGTGCGGATCGAGTCGTTCAGCCAGATGCTGCCCGGCAGCCCGTCGTCCATGCTGATCTTGGCGATGACCGCGATCTTGTCCCCGACCTCCGCACGCACGCGCTGGGCGATCTCGCGCACGAAGCGCGAACGGTTCTCGATGCTGCCGCCGTATTCGTCCTTGCGGCGGTTCAGCAGCGGGGAGAGGAAGGAGCTGGGCAGGTAGTTGTGCCCGAAGTGCAGCTCCACGGCGTCGAAGCCGGCTTCCACCGTGATCCGGGCGGCCGCCCCGAATTGCTCGATGACCATGGTGATTTCCTCGCGGCGGATGGCGCGGCAGTATTCCATGGAGGAGGGGTTCACGAACTTGCTCGGCCCCATGGAGGTCACGCCGGTGATCTTCTTGGAGGCGACCATGCCCGCGTGGCCCAGCTGCGCGGAGATCGCCCCGCCCTCGGCGTGGATCGCGTCGGTGAGCCGCTTGAGCCCTGGCAGCGACTTCTCGCTCATCAGGATCTGGCCCGGCGCCGAGGCGCCCTCGGGGGAGACGCAGCAGTAGGCCACCGTGGTCATGCCCGCGCCGCCGCGGATGAAGTCCAGGTGGAAGTCGATCAGGTCGTCGGTGACCAGGCCCTTGGGGGAGCGCCCCTCGGAGGTGGCGGCCTTGATGATGCGGTTGCGCAGCGTCACCGGGCCCAGGGTGACCGGGGCGAACGGATCGGGAATCGTGGTGGTCATGCTCATCCTTTTCGCGGCACGAGGCCGGGTGGTGGGATAGGGAATAACAAACAAAGACAAGGGGCCCCCACCATGGTGCGGACCGTGGTGGGAGCCCCTTTGCCGGGTGCGCCGCCGAAATTCCTAGAGGGCGTCGGCGACAAGCGCGTCGCCGATGACCGGCTCCACGCGGGACTTGATAGGCAGGCGGCCCTCGCGCACCGCGTCATCGATGCTCTGGCTCAATGACGAGCAGCTCAGTGCGGTGGTGCCGCACACGCTGTCCCGAGCATCGGCCGTGGCTTCGGCGAAGCGGGGGCACGAGGTCGCCGCATCGCTGACCCACTGCACACTGGTGTGCGGGATGCTGAACTTCTCCACCAGGACGGCGGTCCCGCACTGCTGGCAATCGATCTGTTTCATGAGGTGCTCCTCGCTGGCCCGTTTCCGGGCCGATAGTACTTTTCCCCTGCATCGATGCGCCGGGTGCGTGGTTAGTCGGTAAAGGCTAGGCCTTGGCCTTGGTTGGATCCTGTTCCGGAACGATGCCCTTGGCCACGTTTTCAGCGACCTCGACCTTCCAGGTTTCCAGTGCCTTGGTGGTGTCCACTTCGAACTCGAAGCGGGCGACCATGTCCTCGGTGATGTCCTCGACATCCACGAAGAACTGCTCGTACCAGCGGCGCAGCTGGTAGACCGGGCCGTCTTCGGCGGTCAGCAGCGGGTTCTCGATGCGGGTCTTGTGCTTCCAGATCTCCACGTCCTGCTTGAACTGGGTCTCGACGCCTTCGGTGAACATGTCGGCCATGGCGTCGGCCTGCTCCTGGGTGACGCCGTCGATGGTGTGCACCGAGGTGCCGAACATCAGCACGAACGAGTCCTGCGAGATCGGGTAGTGGCAGTTGACCAGCTTGGTTTCAACGGTGGTGTCGCCGGCAACGGTGTACACGGTGTCCAGCATGAAGGACGGGCCGTAGTAGGCGGCGTCGGAGATGGTCTCCGAATCCGGCATGTCCAGCTGCACGCCGGTGTGGATGTCGTCGCGGCCGGTCGAACGCATGTGCTGCGCGGCGACGTGGCCCTCGAAGATGTTCTTGAAGTACTTCGGCATCTGGTAGTGCACGTAGAAGAAGTGCGCCATGTCCACCACGTTGTCCACGATCTCGCGGCAGTTCGAGCCCTCGACCAGGAAGGTGTTCCAGGACCAGTCGCTCCACTCGTCGGTGCCGAAGCCCGGAATCTCCGGGATGGTCACGTCAGCCGGGGGAGGGTTGCCCTGCGGGTCGTTCCAGACGAACAGCAGGCCGTTGACCTCCATGGTTTCCCAGGCGGCGGTGCGGGCGCGCAGCGGCACGCGCTGTGCGTACGGCACGTCCTTGCACTTGCCGTCGCCGCCCCAGCGCCAATCGTGGAACGGGCAGGAGATCTCGTCGCCCTTGATTTCACCCTTGGACAGGTCGCCACCCATGTGGCGGCAGTAGGCGTCCAGCACGTTAAGCTTGCCCTTGGTGTCGGCCCAGATGACGACCTTGGTGCCGAAGACCTTGATGGTGTGCGGCTTGCCGTCGCGGAAGTCCTTGGAGCGGCCCAGGCAGTGCCAGCCGCGGGCGAAGCGGGTCGGGTTGCTGCCCGCGTCGATCAGGCGGACTTCGTCGAACTGCTCGGAATCGGTGATTTCGGTCATGTCAATGGACATGGCTTCTCCTTTGCGTTGGTGTGGTGCCGGCGATCCGTAAGGTGCCGCCGAAGGGTAGCTGCGCACCGATGGCAGGGCCATCATCGGTGAAGGCCTGTTTGGTGCAGCGAGCTGGGGGTCTTGCAGGGTTGCTCAGCGCATGAGCACTTGCCCGCCGTCCACCGGCAGGGAATGCCCGGTGATGTAGCGGGAGTTTTCCGAGCAGAGGAACACGACCGCCGGGCCGATGTCCTTCTCGGTGTCACCCATGCGCCCCAGCGGAATCGTCGCGATGTACTCGCGGGCTTCCTCCGGGTTGATGCGCTCCCAATGCTCAAGGGAGGGCGAGGTGGCCAGCGGAAGAATTGCGTTGACCCGGATGCCGTCGGCTGCCCATTCGCAGGCCGCCGTGCGAGTCAGCACGCGGATCGCTTCCTTGGCGGCCGCGTAGCCGCCGTAGCCGGTCGGGTTCCACCGCACGCCGGCGGCGGATCCCAGGTTCACGATGGCGCCATTGCCCTGCATGTGCGGGTGGCAGGCGCGCATCAAGCGCCAGGTGGCCAGCGGGCCGGATTCCATGCCGCGCAGGTAGTCCTGCTCCGGCAAATCCAGCAGCTGGCCGTGCACGGTGGTCTGCGCGTTGTTGACCAGGATGGACAGGGAGCCGAAACGCTCCACCACGTCCCCGACCAGCTTTTCGATCTGTTCCGGGTCGATGACGTCGCACGTGAACGCGTGGGCGTCGCCGCCTTCGGCGCGGATCTGGGCGGCAGTGTCTTCCACCTTCTGCGCGGTGCGTCCGGCGAGCGCTACGCTCGCTCCTTCGAACGCCAGTGCGCGGGCGATGCCGCGGCCTATGCCCTGGCCCGCTCCGGTGATCAAAGCCACCCGGCCGTCGAGTACACCCATGCCTGCTCCTTTTCGTTGCCAACGCTTCAGCACTCAGTGTGCCAAGCGGATGTGACGAGGATCTCCTCACATCCCACTGTCTGGGACTTTGCGCGGAGCGGAATTCGGATCGGCAACATACTAATTTCACGCTCGCGCAGTGCGGCCGGCATCCGGCCCCCGATCCACGCAGTTATTTGCGTCGCGCAGGACGCTTGGCGATCCGCGCACTCCCGGGGAGGAAGCCCCGGGAACCACCGATGCACCGCGGGCGTACATCACTCACACCGCACAGAAAAGGAAGCGCCATGGCGTCCTCCGGGCAGCATGCCTCACCGAAAACGGCCAAGTTCCCTGGCTACGCGAAAATCGTCAGCGTCCTGCTGGTCGCCGAATTCGTCGGCACATTTGAATCGGCGATGATCTTCATCGCGCTGCCCAGCATGATGCACGAGTTCAACGTCGACGCAGCCGCCATCGGCTGGGCCGCGACGGCCTTCCTGCTGGTGGCCGCTGCTTCCGCCGCGGTCTGCGGACGCCTGGGCGACATGTACGGGCGCAAGAAGCTGCTGGCGATCGTGCTGGCGATCTCCGTGGTCGGCTCGATTATCAGCTTCACCTTCGGTTCGCTGGAAGGCGTGATCCTGGGCCGTGCGCTGCAGGGCGTGGCCGGGGCGACGCTGCCGCTGTGCCTGGGCCTGGCCCGCCAGGAACTGCCCAAGGAAAGGGTGCCGAACGTGATCGCGCTGATCGCCGGGTCCTCGTTCCTGGCCGGCGCTGGCGGCAACCTGATTGCCGGCGTGCTGCTGCAGCTGGGCAACTGGAAGGCGCTGTTCATCGTTTCCGGGGCCATGGGCCTGATCGCCGCGCTGATGGTCATCACCATGCTGAAGACCTCACCGGTGGCCCGTGGCGAAGTCCGCGGCATCGACTACGTCGGCGGCCTGCTCTTCGCGCCGGCCGTGGCCCTGGTGCTCTACGGCCTGACCAACGCCAGCGCCTGGGGCGTATTCAGTGGACGGACCCTGGGCTTCGTGCTCGGCGGCCTGGCAGTGGCGGCCCTCTGGGTCGCGTGGGAGCTGCGCGTTTCCAACCCGATGATCAACCTGCGCCTGCTCAAGGCCAACAAGATGGCCTTGACCCAGCTGTGCACCGCGGTGCTGGGCATCGGCCCGCTGGTGGCGGTGGGCATCCTGACCCCGCTGATCCTGCTGGCCCCGGCCACCGACCCGGCCGGCCTGGGCGTCTCGCCTGCCGTGGGCGGCCTGATCATCTTCAGCGCCGCGACGCTCAGCTTCGTCGGCTCCCCGTTCAGCGGCAAGGTCGCCGCGGCCGTGGGCGCCAGGCGTGCGCTGCTGATCGGCATCATGATCAGCTTTATTGGCTACTCGATGATGTTCTGGGCCGACAACAACCTGCTCACCTTCATCATCAACACCTACGTGATCTCCATCGGCGTCATGTTCTCCTACACCGCGTTCCCGAACCTGGTCGCCGAATCGGTGCCGCTGGAGAACACCAGCGAGGGCATGGGCATCAACACGGTGACCCGCACGATCTTCATGGCCGTGGGCACCACGGTGCTGACCGTCGCGCTGGCCTCCTCCACCGTGGAGGGAACCATGGTCTCCACCGAGTCAGCGTTCAACACCGCCTACATCATCATCTGCGCTTCCTGCGTGATCGGCTTCCTGCTGGCGCTGCGCATCAAGGATGCGCCGCGCACCGACGCCGCGGATCCGCAGGATTCCACCCTGAGCGTCCAGGGACGCTAGGCCCCGCGCGCAGCGGGTCCGGCACCGCCCGGACCCGCCATATTCCACCCGCCCCGGCTTGCTCGACGCATCGAGCGGTCCGGGGCGGGGACCTGTCCGCCGGTGGCGCATCCCAAATCTCGCGCGCCGTTCCGGACTTTCTTTCAGTACGCATTACCCAGCGCCCGGTTCCCCGGGCGCTGTCGCAACCATGCACTGACAACAGCAAAGGAAACACGATGGCGTCGTTTCTAGACAAGCAGCAAGCCGCGACCACTCGGTCAAGCTATGCAAAGATCATCACCGTGCTGATCGCCACGGAACTGGTCGGCACCTTTGAATCCGCGATGATCTTCATCGCCCTGCCCAGCCTAATGGCCGAGTTCCAGACGGACGCGGCCACCGCCGGCTGGGCGGCCACCTCCTTCCTGCTCGTCGCCGCGGCCTCCGCCGCGATCTGCGGCCGCCTGGGAGACATCTACGGACGCAAGAAGATGCTGGTGATCGTGCTGTGCATCTCGGTGGTCGGTTCGATCATCAGCTTCACGGCAGGCTCCATCATCGGGGTCATCATCGGCCGCGCATTCCAGGGCGCGGCGGGCGCAACGCTGCCGCTGGGCCTGGGCATCGCCCGTGCGGGGATCGAGAAGGACAAGGTCCCCGGCGCCATCGCGTTGGTCGCCGCGGTATCCTTCATCGCCGGTGCAGGCGGCAGCCTGGTGGCCGGCGTGCTGCTGGACCTGGGCAACTGGCACGGCCTGTTCATGGTCTCCGGCATCCTGGGCCTGATCGCAGCGGTCATGGCCATGACTATGCTTGACCGTTCCACCGGACTGAGCAAGGACGACCGGAGGATCGACTACATCGGAGGCTTGCTCTTCGCCCCGGCCGTGGCACTGGTGCTCTACGGCGTTTCGAACGCGGCCGCCTGGGGCATCACCAGCGCCCGCACCTTGCAGTTCGTGCTCGGCGGCCTGGCCCTCGCCGCGATCTGGATCTGGTGGGAACTGCGGGTCCAGAACCCGATGATCAACCTGCGCGTGCTGAAGACCAACAAGATGGCGTTGACCCAGCTGGCCACCGCGATCCTGAGCGTGGGCCCGCTGGTCGCCGCGCAGATCATCGGCCCGATGATCATGCTCTCCCCGGCCGGCCCCGGGGTGGGCCTGGGCCTGTCGCCGACGATGGGCGGACTGGTCATCTTCGGCGCCGCATCCGTGGCGTTCATCTGCTCGCCGATCAGCGGCAAGATCGCCGCGAAGGTGGGTGCCCGCCGTTCGCTGCTGATCGGCGTGGTCATCTGCGTGATCGGCTACGGTGCGCTGTTCTGGGCGCAGTACAGTGTGCTGAGCTACATTATCGCGATCAACGTGGTGTTCATCGGCACCATGTTCGCCTACACCGCGTTCCCGAACCTGGTCGCCGAGTCGGTGCCGGTGGAGAACACCAGCGAGGGCATGGGCATCAACACGGTCACCCGCACCATCTTCATGGGCGTGGGCACGACCGTGACCACCATGGCGCTGGCTTCCTCCACCGTGGAGGGCACCGAGGTGCCGAGCGAGTCCGCCTACACCCTGACCTACGTGATCATCCTGGCTACCAGCCTGGTCGGCTTCCTGGTGTCCTGGCTGATCCGTGACAAGAAGAACGCGCAGGCCGCCGCCGGTGACGAGGATCTGGTCGGAGCCGTCGAAGGCTAAGCACCACAGCACCTGAAGGCAAGAAGCCGGGGAGGGAACCATCATTCGGTTCCCTCCCCGGCCTCTCTTTTCGCGGTGCGGCGGTCTCTCAGGCGCCGCTGCGCTTGATCAGCGCGGCCAGCGCCTGCCCGCCGCCGATGCACATGGTGACCACCGCATAGGTCAGGTCGCGGCGCACCAGGTCCTGGGCCGCACGCAGCGTGAGGATGGCTCCGGTCGCGCCGATCGGGTGGCCCAGGGCGATGGCCCCGCCGTAGGGGTTCACGCGCGACGGATCCAGCTTGGCGTCCCGGATCACTGCCAACGCCTGCGCGGCGAAGGCCTCGTTGACTTCGAAGGTGTCGATGTCCTGCGGAGACAGGCCGGTTTCGGAGAACAGCTTGTGAAGGGCCAAGGTCGGGGCATAGCCCATGTAGGCCGGGTCGAGTGCGGCGGTGGTGACATGTTCAATGGTGGCCAGCGAACGCAGGCCGTGTTCCTGCGCGGTGGACTGCTTGGCCAGCAGCACCGCGGCGGCGCCGTCGTTGATGCCCGAGGCGTTGCCGGCGGTCACGCTGCCGTCCTTCCGGAAGGCGGGCTTGAGCAGCGACAGGCTTTCCGCCGTGGTGTCCGGGCGCGGGTGCTCGTCGAGGCTGACGGTCACCGGCTTGCGCCCGCCCGTGGTGACCTCCGTGATTTCCTCGGCGAACGCGGCTAGGGCTTCGCTGGTGCCCGAGCGGCGCTGGCTTTCGGCGGCGAACTCGTCCTGCTGCTCGCGGCTGATGCCGTACTTGTCCGCCACGTTCTCCGCGGTGACACCCATGTGCTGCCCGGAGAACGGGTCGGTGAGCATGGCCACGGTGCCGTCCAGCACCGTGCGGTTGCCCAGCCGCGAGTTGCCGCGGGCGTCATAGTCCAGAAACGGCATGCGGGACATGGACTCGGCCCCGCCGGCGAGGATGAACTGCGAGCCGCCCCAGGCCAGCTGCTGGGCTCCGGACCAAATGGCCTGCAGCCCGCTGCCGCACAGCCGGTTGACGGTGAAGGCAGGCGTGGAGTCGGGCAGTCCGGCGCCGAGGGCCACGCGTCGGGCCAGGTAGGCGTCGGGTCCGACCTGGCCCACGCAGCCCATGACGACCTCGTCGACCTGCTCCGCGGAGACCCCGCTGCGGGACAGCGCCTCGCGGGCTGCAACTTGGCCCAGCTCATGGGCCGGAACCGAATTGAGGCTTCCGCCGTAGCGGCCTACGGGCGTGCGTGCGCCGTCGAGAATGGCGATCTTTTCTGTAGACAAATCGGCTTCCTTAGCTCAGGGTTTACTGGGGCAGGCCCGCGGCGTGCCTCTTGCCTGTCACGTTACAAAAAAGTCCTAGTGGCAGGCGTGAGATGATCCCGTTCTCCGGGATCCTTCGGGCGCCGGCGGCTGGGGCTGGGCGAGCATGGAGGGCGGGGACCCTCACCGGGCCCGCGCGGCGACCCGGAAGCTTCCGGAGTAAGGGTTTTCATGTTCTCCGATTTGGCGTTCTTCTCCTTCGTGCAGCTGGCCGATGCCTCGCTGCATGGCGAGTACAACCGCTGGCACCAACTGGACCACCGCCCCGAGAACCTGGCCCTGCCCGGCGTGGCCTGGGGAGACCGCTGGGCGCGGGTGCGCGAGCAGGACCCCGCGCACGCGGCGGACTCGACGTTTGCGGACACCGACTTCGTGGCGATGTACTGGTTCCGTGATCCGGTAGAGCAGAGCGTCGACGCCTGGGACCGCCTGGGCGAAGCGTCGTTCCAGTGGGGTCGCGGCCCGATCATCCCGGGAGTCGAGCGCAAACTGCTGGCCTTCTTCCGCCCGGTCAAGGGCTACTCCGCGCCGCACGCACTGGTCAGCCCCGACGTGCTGCCGTTCCGCCCGAACCAGGGCATGCACATCACGCTCACCCGCTACCCGGAGCCGCACGGGCTGGACGCGCACGACAGCTTCCGCTGGGAAGACACCGAACTGATGCCGGAACTGCTGAAGGTCCCCGGGGTTGCCGGCGGCTGGACGTTCTCCTTCAGCCACGCCCAGCAGCACACCACGCTGCCTTTTGCGGACACCGTCAGCCACCAGCCGGGTGAGCTGCGCATCCGCCTGCTGTATCTGGACGGGGAACCGCGAATGACCGGTTCCGCCATCCGCAGGACCGAACATCAGCTTGCCGCCGAACCCTCGGCACCACAGGCCGGAGAAGTCCTCTTCTCCTCGACACTGAGCACAATCATTCCTTGGAGGGACTGGTGAAAAGCATTGAAGAGCGCCTGCAGGCGCTGGAAGACCGGGCTGAAATCCTGGACTTGATCGCAAGCTACGGACCGTTTGCAGACTCCGGCAACGGCCAGGCCATCGAGAGGCTCTGGGCGGAAGGCGGGACCTACTCCTTCGACACCATCACGCTGCAGTACGAAGACCTGGCAGGGCTGGTCGAATTCGACACCCACAAGGACTTCATGGCCGCTGGATGCGCGCACGTCGGCACCGCGCCGTCGCTGCGCATCGACGGGGACGCCGCAGTGGCCACGAACCACTCGTTGGTTTTCGCCCGCCGCGGCGAGCCGTGGACCGCCGAGCGCGTCAGCGCCAACCGCTGGGAGTTCGTCCGCACCGCCGAGGGCTGGAAAGTGTCCAAGCGCGAGAACCGGCTGCTGACCGGCAGCGAATGGGCGCGACAGTTGTTCAGCAACTAGTGGTGCTCGTGATGCGGCAGACATGGGAACTATCGCGGCATGAGCCGAGACGAGGGTTCGAAGCGATCGATTTAACCAAGTTGTATTTGCTACATTCATGACGCTGTGGTGCGTTCAGTTTTTCCGTGCTGACACAAGACGGAGCGAAGGCTGAAGCGCCGTAACTTAGATAACCGGCAATGAATCAGTACTCGATAAGTTCTGGCATGCAACCGGTTCTGAGGCAAGTGCTGGACAGGTGACTCTTTTGGCGTTGGTTACTAAACACGGCGCAAACAATAGCACCAGTCGCGCGTTCATGACTGGTGCTGATCCTATCCGGAACCAGTTCGGGGTCAATGTGGAGGATCTGAACCGGGATCATCCCACGGCGGCGACTGACTGGCACCGGGCTTTGCATGATGCCCTGGACGACTATTTGGCTGGTCAGCGAGCCACCGCGGAGCCGCCACCCATGGGCCAGGAGCCGTGGTTTGCGCAGCCGCACGGAACGTTCCGGAATTACGACTACAACAACGCTCTGGAACGTGATGTGGAGATCAGCAAGCAGGAAGCGTTGCGTCTGCTTGATAGTATGCCAGCGGATACGGTGAGTGACCGGTCTATTAGTGGACGCGACACCATCAGTCATGTGCCGTCCTGGTATGGGAACGACGATGAGGTAGACCGGGCGATTGCCGGGAAGTTCCCGCACCTGGTGCCCGAAGGCGCGAAGCTGCCACCGCAGACCGCTACTGCCGAGGCGGCGGAAGCCCAGCAGGATGAGGCCGCTCATCAGGGGCAAGCTGAACGGTTCGAGGGCGAAGAACACCTTGACCGGGCGAACGCTAAAACTGCCGAAGCCGAAGAAGCCGGTAAGCCGGCCCCGGCTGGGGCTGGCCCGGAGGATGCGGGCAAGCTGTCGTTAGATCAGCACAGTGCCGCCTCTGTACGGGTGATCGCTGTGTGGAAGCAGAAGGGTGGTAAGGATGCTGATTTCCCGTTGCCGCCGAGCACGCAGAATCCGCAGCCGGCGATGAAGCACCGCAAACGCGTTGTGTCCGCGGCGGCCCCGGCTCGAATCCAAGGACAGGAGCTGTCGCGATGATCGGCATCCCACCGAATAACGATGAGCTGGATCTGGACGGCGACGAGACCCAGGAGCCGACGGCACGGCCAGCGGCCCCGTCGCGGGACACCGGGCACGCGGAGCCGGAGCGGCCTTTCGTGTATGAGGATGCGCAGCAGAGGTTGCGCGGCTACGCGCTGCCGCGTTACCTGCGGAAGTATGGGCCTTCGGGGCGTGCGTGGGCGCCGAACTGGTATGAGTACCCTGAAGTGTATTCGGTGATTACCGCGTTGTGGGAGACGTGGGAGCAGATGCGGTGGGACGGCCCGCAGCAGATCCTGGTGTTCTACCGGGACTACTTCTACCCGCTGATGGATCGGCTCACCGCGCAGGATGGCCCGTTCCACGCGTATGACAAGGTCATGCACCCGCAGCTACCGGAGATGTTCCCTGTGGCTGAGGCTCCGGAGGGGTACTTCCGGTCATCCGTGCAATAGGGCTGTTGTCGCAGGAACGAACCAACGGGAAGATAAGGAAACTGCTTCAATAGCTACTGCAGAAGCGCTGGAGCACGATTAATGCTGGCTCAACTTCCTCATTTGCCGAAGTGAAGTTTATACATGCTACTGTTTGATTTAATTTATTCAGACAGAAGCAGCGTATTGCTTCTTTGTTGAAGTTCTTCATCAATTCAAAAGTAAAGGTGACATGAGACTCTGGCGGCATATTTCTTCTGTAACTGTGCTCGGTATCGTGTGTAGTTCGACACTTGCTTTCCCGGCATACGCGAGTGAAGAAACACCAAGCAGCTCCTTAGAACAACTGATCACTGATTATGCTCCTGAAGAGATACCGATGGCTGAGACGGATATGGAAAGTGGCCGATTCGAGGCGAAAATTGACCGCACTGAGGTGGCTATCGATTCAGGATCATCTGCAAAAATTGAGATTACTGACTCTAGCGGAACGGCCCGATTAGTTCCTCTGCCCAATAAGAGTCTCTCCGAGGGTAAAGAATCATCGGAGGGCTCTGTCCATTATGAAGTTGAAGACGGAACGAGGCTGATTGCTCAACCTCTGCAAGATGCTTCGGTTCGGTTATCCGTAGCGATTACAGATGCTTCACAGCCCCAGGAATTTTCTACGATCTAATCCCTGATGGGGGGTGCCCCTATGTATTTTGTCAAGCAGCATCCACCACCGGAGCATCGTCAAGCGACCCGTCCCGGATCATCGCGAACAATACCGTCAGCCTGCGATGGGCCAACGCGATGAGCGCCTGGTTATGACGTTTGCCTTGGGCCCGTTTCCGGTCGTAATAGGCGCGGCTGGCAGGGTCGAAACGGATCGCAGCGAACGCCGAAAGGAACAAGGCTCGCTTCAATCTCTTGTTGCCTTCAATGGCTGACGCGTTCGGATTTGATCGAGGTGCCCGACTGGCGGGTGACGGGCGCCAACCCAGCATAGGAAGCCAAGGCGGCGGCACTATCAAAGGTCTTGCCGGAGGTCTGAAGCAATGAATACTGCAGTGGTCCTGACCGCAACCCTTGGCCTGGACGTCAGGACCGGGCAAAGAGGGTGGGCCTCCACCATAGCTTCAAGATGCGTGGCCACGTCCGCCCGCTGAGCATGCAGAGCGATCAGCTGCCGGGCCAAGTGCGGAATGACCAGCCCGGCGGCCTCAGTGCCAACCACGACCACTGTCTGCTCATCCACCGCGTCCAGAATGGCGCCGGCCCACACGGTGTGCCGGCGAGCACCGTGCTTCCTCAGCTTCGCATCGATCCGTGCTTTGCCGGCATGCCGCAACTGGGCTGGGGTGGGCCATGCAGCGAGGACTTCGAGCACCGCATCATGCTCCAGCCACGGACCCACCACCCGCTCAAGGCAGGGGTGGATTTGGGTGAAGAGCCCGCGGATCCGGTTGCTGGTCTGGGTGATCTGGCGGGAGAGATCCAGGTCGAAGCCGGTGAGCATGCCCAGGGCTGCTTCTTCCTCGTCCGAGACCTGCAGGCTGCGCAGGGTATGCGGCATGGTGCGGGCCGCGGCAGCGATAATGAACGCGTCCTTTTCGTTGGTTGTGGCCGTACCCGGATACATGTCCGCGATCCGTCGCATGGTCAGCCCGGGCAGGTAGGCCACGGTGATGCCCAGGTGCTGGGCCACCGCGACGGCCAGGGCACCGATGGTCGCTGGCTGGTCCACGACCACCAGTACGGCGCCTTGGGCGCTGAGATCCTGGTAGACCTTGGTGAGCTTTGCTTCGTCGTTGGGCAGGGTTTTATTCCAGATGGTGGTGCCCTCCACCGTCACGGCGCAGCCCCAATGGTCGGTCTTTCCGACGTCGAGCCCGAGGAAAATATCGATTTCCGTGGTGTTCATGACCGGTGCTCCTTTGAACCGATGATTTGTTCAAGGTCGACCAACCGTCGGTAGCAAAGCCTTACACCCACGTTACGACTGGCGTCCAGTGTTCCTGGCGCCGTGCCCCTGATTAGCAATCACCTCGCTGCCATCCAATCCCGGTGGCAACACCCCCGGACTATTGGATATGCAGGGGCAAGACACCATGCCGGGATTGGCCGGCCGACAGCTCCCATCATCCTCGGGTGAGGGAGCTATCAACAAGGTAACGGGTCTGCTGAGATTGTCGAAGAGCATGTCCTTATTCAGGATGCGAACGAAGAAATTTATGGAACTGTTGCAGCACCCTGGGCTGTAGACAGTGCTGGACGCCCAGTTCGGACTACTTATGAGATCAGAGACAATCTCGTAGTCCAGAAGGTCGAACACAGTTCAGATAATACTTACCCGGTGATTGCTGACCCTCTATTCAAACCCTGACAGACAGGGGGCCCGGTCCCGGGCTTAGTACTGGTATCAGCCGTTATTCAAATGGACTGTACTCTTGCGCTGTCTCGGACCCGGCTGTGGCTGGTTGGTCGTGAGCACCTGGCGCGAGCCAGCCCTGGCATTCCTGTTTTGGAGGCGATCCTGTTAGCTCTTCAGGGCAGCGGCCGGTGCCTCAGGTCGGCCTACAGCCGATAATAGGTGACGGGTTGGTCCGGTGATGCCGGCTCCGCGGCGGGTTGTCTGTATCCCGACGGGTCCATGGACCGCGGGCGGACGCGGACTCCGGTGGTAGATAAGGAAGTGCCCTCTTGCCCCCGATCGGCCTTGCCCTGCATGCTTTTGGTGTCCGGCCGGCACGGGGCGTCAGGTGATGGCCTCTGCCGTGTCGAATCGGGTGCGGTTGTCCTGGATCTCGTCGTGGTGGGTTCCGGCCCAGTCGATCAGAGTGGTGATGGCGACGAGCAGTGTGGTGCCCAGATCAGTCAGTGCATACACCACCCGTGGGGGCACCTCGGGATAGGCGGTTCTGGTGATGAGACCGTCACGCCGCAGCTGGTGGAGGGTGTGGGTGAGCATTCGCTGGGAGAGACCCGGGATGGAGTGAAGCAAGTCGGTGTAGCGCAGGGGCCCGCCCTGAAGCGAACTGACCACGAGCACGGCCCACTTGTTGCCCGCCCGCTCGATGATCTGCCGGATGGTTTCCCCGTGTTCCGCCGGCCAGCGGGAACACGGCCCGGACAGTGCCCCAGCCTGCCGGATGCTCGGGCCGGATTCCATGGCGCACCTGCCCTTCCTGTTACGCACACGCGTGTGCCTTTTGTATCGAATTCAATACTGTCCCATTATGGAGTTACGCACCATGTGTAAGAAACCGGTTTAGGGCCATCCGACCAAGGCACTTGAAAAGAATGGCCATCTTCGTTTTCAATCATTTGGCCGAGACCGACAGGACCTGCACGGCCGAGACCATCACCCCGGGCCGTCACGTTTGACGTTCGGCTTCGCACGCACCCAACAGCGGAAGGTTCAGCCGATGCGGCAGAAACGACCGCCCACACCCAAACCATAGGAAGGCTATGTTCATGCGCGCCGCAACAGTTTCTCACTTCGGTGGACCCGAGGCAGTCGAGATCACAGAGGTCCCGGTACCTGTACCGGGACCCGGGCAGGTGAGGATCAAGGTCAGCGCGGCTGCGCTGAATCCGGTGGACGCTGCCATGCGTTCGGGGGTCTTCGGCGGTGAGGGGGAACGGATCGGCCTCGGCTGGGATGTTGCCGGCACGATTGATGCCGTGGGGGCCGGGGTCAACTGGCCTGTCGGGGACCGGGTCATAGGCCTGGCCACGGGCCACAATGAGTCGCTGGGCACACATGCCGATTACGTCGTGCTTGACGCAGAAGCCATCGCCCCGGCCCCTGCCTCCCTCGACGATGTCCATGCCGCGGCGCTGCCCCTGAACGCGCTGTCCGCAGCGCAGGCCCTGGGCCTGCTGGCGGTGCGGCCGGGGCAAAGCCTGCTCGTCACGGGAGCGGCCGGCGGGGTCGGGGGGCACACAGTGGAGTTGGCCCACCGACAGGGCCTGGAGGTCACCGTGCTGGCCTCCGCCGGCGACATACCGTTCCTCGTCTCTCGCGGCGCCAACCACTTCCTGACCCGCGGGGCGAACCTTGCACCTGCCGGCTTCGACGGTGTGCTCGACGCCGCAGGCCTGGGGAACGAGGCGATCGCCGCAGTCCAGGACGGTGGCTCCTACGTCGGCTTGTGGCCGGGACAGGAACCGGATTCGGAACGCGGCGTCCGTGTCGATGCGCTCGACGTGCGGGCCGACGGCGCCCAGCTCGCCGAGCTTTCCCGCCTCGCCGACCAAGGTGAAATTAGGGCCCGCGTCGCACAGACCTACCCGCTCGAGGAGGCAACGGCAGCCCACGCCAGGTTGGCTGAAGGCAGCCTGCGCGGACGGCTCGTCCTCATCCCCTGACTCAGGAGGCCGATGCCCATCCCCACCACCACGGCGAGCAACCCGGGGCCCGGGACATCCATGGACCCCAACGAACGAATTGACACCCACGCGAATATCCCGGGCGGTTCATGACGCCGTCAAAGCACCGAGGCCGGGGCCCGCTGCTCTGACATCCAGTCCTCGCCCAGACGCCCGGATACCACCGCACCGGTACGACCAGATCGCCGCCGAAGCCCGATCGCCCTGGACCCGCTACGCACCGGTGCTCAGGGTCTGCTGAAGGTTTGGTTGACACTTCGACCGCATAACCCAGCTATGGTTATGCTCAAACGAAGGAACAAAAACCATGCCAAGAATCTTCACCGAAGAATTCAAGAAGGACGCCGTCGCTCTCGTAGAGTCGGGGATTTCTCAGAAGCAAGTCGCTGCGGATCTGGGCGTTTCAAAGACAGCCCTGCAAACGTGGGTCCGTGATGCCCGCTACCAATCCCACGGAATGACCCCAGCCTCTGATGCTGACGAACGCAAGGAAATGTCCCAAGCGCTCAAACGCATCCGCGAATTAGAAATGGAGAACGAGGTGCTGCGCAAGACCGCAGCCTACTGAAGTGTCCTTGGTTTGATACAGAGTAAGCGTGCACCAACCAAGGAAGGCAACACCAACCACTCATGGCTACCTCGAAATACCCCGCAGAACTTCGTGAACGCGCGACCCGGCTCTGCCTCGAAGCCCGGAAAGACCCAGCCCTGCGCAACGGCGCCATCTCACGCATCGCGAAACAGACCGCAGTAAGCAGCGAAGCACTGCGCGTCTGGGTGCGCAAGGCCGAAACCGAAGGGCTGCCGGTAGAAACCCAAGATGCGCAGGCGCGGATCATCCAGTTGGAGAAGGAGAATCGCGAGCTGCGCCGTTCCAACGACATCCTGAAGTCTGCAGCGGCTTTTTTCGCCGCGGAGTTCGACCGCCCACAGAAGTGATCGTCACGTTCATCGACGAGCACAAACACCTGTGGGTTATCGAACCGATCTGCCGGATCCTACGCGAAGAATTCGGCATCAAGATCGCCTCGCAGACCTACTACGCCTTCATTAAGCGTGCCCCCTCGGCAAGGAGCGTGGCTGACACGCAGATCAGTGAGGAGATCATGAAAATTCATGCGCATCCGCGCACCCGGGTTTATGGGATCCGCAAGATCCACGCCCAGCTGAACCGGTCCGAACACCGGCTCCAGAACGGCTCCAAAGTCGCTCGATGCACCGTGGAGCGGCTGTGCAAGCAGTTGGGGGTTCGCGGGACGGTGCGCGGCAAGTATCCTCGCACCACGAAGCCGGCCCCCGAAACCAACCGGCCCAAGGACTTGGTGGACCGCCAGTTCCATGCCCAATCGCCCTGCCAGTTATGGGTCGCTGATCTGACGTATGTTAGAACCGCCAGCGGCTGGTGTATGTCGCATTTGTCCTGGATGTCTTCTCCCGCAGGATCGTGGGCTGGCAGACCTCGCCGAGGATGTATACGGATCTAGCTCTGGATGCATTGAACATGGGAATCCATACTCGTCGCAGGGAAGGCGTTGACCTGAGCGGATTAATTCATCACTCGGATCGTGGCGTGCAGTATCGTGCGCTACGCTACGCCCAAGCGCTCGGTGAGGTGGAAGCGGTCGCGTCAGTGGGCTCCAAGGGTGATAGCTATGATAACGCCATGGCCGAAGCCCTGAACAGCTTGTATAAGGCGGAGCTGATCTTCCTGGATGGGCCGTGGGACGGTCTGGAGGATGTGGAGCAAGCGACTGCGGCTTGGGTGCATTGGTTCAATACTGAACGACTACATTCGATGCTGGGGTACAAGACTCCGTTGGAGGCGGAGCAAGCGTTTTACGCTGAACAGTCACTGCTGGAAGCAGCTTAGAAATTTTCATACGCTGACCCTCAACAAAACCCGGGACTTGCCAAGGCTTATTTCAGTTATAAACAAAACCAGCTTAATGCGCAACGCCACAGGTCAGTGCCTAGGTTCTGGATTACCCAGGGAATCTTCAGGCTCTGGTTTATCTCATGTGCCCGGACGGGAGTTATAGGAAGTTCGATGTCCCCTGTCGCTGCGCACGTAGTAGGGGATTTCAAAGATGATTGCACTGTACGCCCAATATCTGACACGGAACGTTCTCGCCCCGTCAGGTGTGCCTTGGGTGATAAAGCGGCCCATAGTCTGCCCCGGGGGCTCGGCCGGCACATTTTCCAAAGCAGGATTTGGCAGAGAGACGAACCAGAGGCTCAGATGGTCGGCGGGTTCATCGTAGATCGCGACCATCACGGATCGTCCGTGAATAGAGACCATTCCCATGACCTCATCGAGCAGTTCCCGGGATTCTGCCAACACGATGGGCATCCCTTCCCTTCAACCTTATGAGGCCAGGTGAATGCAGGCTTGACGAGAGCCCAGGACGTGCTTGACGTGTTCGGCTGTGTGGGATCGTAGTTCGTGGGTGGACATGGCGGACCTCCGCTCTTGCGGCTCTCGCGGTATTTCCAGTAAGAGTCCTACAGTGATGCGTCCTCGGAGATTGTCCAGGTATTTTGGGCAAGTCACAGGGGTTGTCACGCAGTGTACTATCGACGGTACGCGAGATCTCCCCTAAGGGATACCCTACGGTTAAGTAAGGCCGTCAACGCAGAGCTAATGCGGGGTCAGAGGGAAGGCGGCTGTTGGCTGAAGTGGACGCGCTGTCCCAGGTAATTTTACGCCCGGATGATGAGCAGTTCTTCACGATGCGTGCGGGGCAAGCATCAGAGAGGGAGCTGGCCGGCAGAAAATTCCGTTGCGAAGACCGCGAAAGGATGGGCGGCACCGATTTAGGGGTGATGCGATCACGCTTGGTGCACGAGGTGTTGACCTCTTGGTTGTGTTGGGCTCTTGGTTGTGTAGGGTCCTGGTATCCGCAAACCTGGATAGAGGACCTGAGCCGGTGGAGTCCCAACATGAAGCCCGGTTCTGGCTCGCCAGCTGTCCACCAGGACTATGAGCCAGCCAGGGGGATGAGCCAGAACCGGGGGACAAGGGGCTGATCAGCTCGCGCCGGTGGTGAGAGGTGTGGCGGCGTGGCGGCGCGTTGGCAGCGGGTAGCGGGTGGCTGCTGTGGTGTTCTGGGACTGCATCGCGGGGCAGGTCGGGATCTGATGCGCAACGGCGGTGTGCTTCCAGAATTTCACCCGGAACTCAGCCACGTTCTCGGTTCCCAAGCGCTGGAAGAACTCTCCCATAGTAAGTTGATCTGACCAGACCTTAGCGACTTTCAACGCGGTCTGCGGGGGAGTGATGTGCAGCATGAGTAGTTCTTCGGTCTGCGGATCCAGCATGGCAACCAACACGGCCCGCCCATGGATTGACACCATGCCCATGGCATCGTTGAGGGATTCAGATGGTTGGGTCATTACGATTGGCATTCCCTGCGCCCAACCGTAGCTGGACAGGTGGGCTTTGCCTTCACGGGTGGCGAGAAAATCGGCGACTCTGACTGCGGTGCGGGTTCGAACGATTCGACCTGGCATTTAAGATACTTCCCTTTCTGGCACTGCTCATGAAAATAATGATGTGGAATCAGAAGTGTGTAGCGAAGGTGCGCTACGAGGCGGATCCTGCGTTATGGTGCCGCCGCACCTCGCGGACGGCGGGTGTTGCAGGATCTAGGCCATGCTCAAATCTGCCGGGGAGGCCTCTGCCTCGGTTCCCAACCTGGTGGTTTCGAGATTCAGGCCAGTGCTAGGGGTCAGTGATGGGGCGGTGAAAGGTTGATCCAGCCAATGGGTGGGGAGTTCAGCTTCGGCTACATGCTCTGGTGTAGCGAGCAGGTTTTCCTTACCAGCGACGGCGAACTGCAAATTCCGCACCTCAAATTGGACGCCGAGCGTCTTCTCCATCTGCGGCAGGAGGGTGTCGTTGACGTACTGCATCAACTCGGAGACATGCTCTTCGGCCTTGGCGGTGCACGCTAAGTTGATGATCAGCTGCTCCGGGGAGCCGCTGATGGTGCAAATTGCCGAATGCACGGTGTTCTTGTTGCGGCACTGCTGCGAGCCAAAGGCGGCGGTTTGATGCATCCGCGTGGTCCATGCGGCGGCGTGGGGTGCGGTGGTTTCTACGGCAACTGCTAAGGACTTTTTCATCTTTCACTCCGGTATTGATAGCTGTTTCGTAGTAAAATATATGTAGACTAGCTAACTATTAGCTAGGTTACATTATTTATTTTTAGTTAGGCAAGCTGGACCTCGAATCAAGGGCAATAGGAGCCCCGGAGGTTGCGGGCATGGCGTTCGTATCCGGCGAAAGGAGTTCTCATGGGCAGGTATCAAGCCAGCGGGTATTGGTATGCCGAGGGTAGTTCAGTGCCCGAGGCGGTGGATTTGTTGAATCTGATGCGCAGGTATCGCGAGGCGGAGCGGAAGATGCGATCCGCGACCCGCGGTTCGATGGGTATGAACGAAACCGATATGTCCGCACTACGCTTCCTACTCGCCGAGCACCGTAAGGGGGTGATTCCCCGTCAGCGAGATTTTGCTGAGGAACTGGGGATCTCCAACGCCTCGGTGTCGGTATTGATCGACCGTTTATGCCGGGATGGGTATGCCGAGCGTATTGTGCATCCTGCAGATCGGCGATCGGTGGGGATTGTGCCCACGGAATATAGCGATACGGAAGTTCGTGGAACGTTGCATCGAATGCATGAGCGGATGATGGATGCCGCAGGCACGCTCTCCGAGGACGAACGGGTTGCTACGGCCAAGTTTTTGAAAGCCATGATCCGTAGCGTCGAGATCGATGATGAACCACGCCAGGCGACCGAGAAGAAGTCTTTGATGGCGGAGGGCGCCGCACCTTCTCGGTAGACATATTGCTCATGACGTCTACCTCACTTTTTGGCGCGCTAACTGGTTGGGGCCTTGCCGAGTAGCTCATGCCCAAGGTTGTTCCTTGGGTGGTTCCCACCAGGGATTGTTGATTTCTTGAGGGCCCACCGTAAGTGCGAAAAATCTCTGTCCTTGAGTTTCTGAGGAAAACCTTGTGGCCGCTGTCATAGATAACTCAGGCGCGTAAGTTTGAAGCAACCAAAGAGTATTTAGCCTGTCAAACAATCGAGGATGGATCAAATGCCCCGAAAGCACGTTGATGTCAGTGTTAGTCATGACGAGTTCGAAGATCTGAATAACGCTTTGGAGGACCATCGAGATGGTTTCAAGCATATGGCTGAAGAAGCGACCAACGGCTTTGGTTTAGAGCCGGCCTACTGGGAAGGGCGAGCCCAGGAAGTTGAAGGCCTGCGCGAGACGATTCATGAGCACAGTACTGACGAGCCTGAACAGCGCAAATCTTCCACCAAGGAAACGGATACCGGCACCGAGGGTGAGTCGGCACAGGAGTGGGACTTCGAATCTGATTCTAATCAATGAGCACCTGTGGAGGCACGCGACATATATTGACAAGGGACATGACAGCGGTCCGCCACGGAATCGTGGCGGACCGCTGCTATGCAGGTCTCGTTAGGCACGCTTGCGGATAAGCAATTCCCAGAGATCTTTGGGAGCGACGTTCTGGGATGTTTCGTTTCTTCAGGCGAATTGGATAGCTTTGGCTTCGCTGCATGCCAAGCGGTCGCTGCGCGCAAATAACGGTATTTCCCGGACCCGTACCGGATGATCCCAGCCTTTCGGCCAGAAACGCACGGAGGTGCAATGCCACGCTTTCTGGCGCATCTCGCGGAAAGTGAAAGCTTCATTCCGCTTCAGGTCCACGCACTGTTCTTCGTCGAAGCGATCCCCGGTGGCGGGGTCAGAAACATGCCATAGCGTCAGTTCATCGAAATACGGGTCATAGGATCCAATAAGCACCGCGGAATCATAGGTGGAAACTAGGCCCATCACGGTGTCGAGGGTTTCGTACGGCGCGGCAACGGCTACGGGCATTCCCGGATACCAACCGTAGCGACGTAAATGATCCTGAGCGTACGGTGACCTCAAGAGGTTCTTAATTTCCTCTGCGGCATGGGAACGTAATTCTTCGTGAAGCATCGTTCGTTTTCCTGTTCTTGGACAGGGTCGATATGATCCTAGAGGTCCGGATTAGCGGTAAACCCTAGTGTCGAGTTCTCGGCTGCTTTGGGATGTGAAGTACTTTGCATCGTAGAACGCTCAGAGCTTCCCCTGCGCGAACGGTCTCTAATTCACAGGTTTTAGGCATTAGCTCTCAGGCGGCGGCGTTTGGTAAATCTTGGCTGATATTAACCTTGGCATGCCTGCTTCGTGCGCCATACAGCGACTCATTAATTTGATCGATCATTTCCTGCACCTGGCGGATCTTGCTTTGCCACTGTTGGTCATTCTCGCGCGCGTGCGGACCTACAACATCAGCATTTAGCTCGATAAGCTCGACGAAGTGATCCCGATACGCGCAGAGCGCGGCAATGAGCTCATCGATCTGATCATCATCTAATTGGAGACTCAGCAACGATTTACGCACGAGACCAATCCTTTCTGCTAATCCCGCAAGGCGACATCCGATCTTCAGAGCGGACGCGCACTATCAACTGCCGCGGGGAATTTTTCAGTAGATCCTTCGTGGGGTGCGCCCGGTCTTCGGTTCGGGCGCATCCCCCTCTTTGCCGCTTTGCTCAGGTTCTTCCGCCATGCTCAGGGTCTATCGGAGGCGAGCGGGAGTAAACCCTTGCAGGTCCGATGGCGCGTACTGACCCTTCACTCACTCGGGTATCGTTCTCTGCTTCCGGACACCGCTGACTGGGCCGCGGAACACC
>NZ_RBLB01000012.1:0-91408 GCF_003633665.1 Arthrobacter sp. AG1021
CCTGGGCCGTGTGGTTTTCCGAGGCGATCATTTCCAGGCCGCGCTGCTGGCGGGCCAGCTCAGCATCGATCCGCTGCGCCACCTCCGGATCCAGCGAAGCAAGGGACTCGGTCAGTGAATCTACGACAAGTGATTGGGTGTGAAGCAAAGCATTCTCCCTAAATGTACGAATTGCCGACGGTTGATATATCAATGTTTGAACACTAGCGTATGATCTAACTCACAGCGCGTCAACGGGTCGACCAAAATATTTCTCCCCGGCTTCATATCGGGGCAGAATTGAAACGAAGGGAGCATGGGAATGACAAGCACGACCGAACTGATAGCTGGCAGCGAGTCCATGGCGGAACGCTCGTATCGCGTCCTGCGAGACCGGCTGATCATGATGGACATCGGCCCCGGCGATCCAATTAACGAGGCGGCATTGGCAGCGGACCTGGGCATGGGACGCACGCCCATCCGCGAGGCGCTCAAGCGCCTTGAGGTGGACCACCTCGTGGTTTCCTACCCGCGCCGCGGAACCTTCGTCACCAACGTGGACATCACCGAGCTGGCGGCCATCTCGGAGATGCGCATGGTGCTTGAGCCGCTGGCCTCGCGCAAGGCGGCGGAGAACCGCGGAGGCATCCACCGCACCGAGCTGGAACGCACCATGCAGGCCATCTTGTCGCTGGACCCCAAGGGGAACCGCCGCGAACTGATGGAATACGACCTGGAGGTGCACCGCCTGATCTACCGGGCGACGCAGAACCACCACCTGGAGGAAACGCTGGTCCGGCTGGACAATCTGGCCACCCGGATCTGGTGCATGGTGCTGGACCGGCTGCCCGATATCCACGAGCACATTTCAGAGCACGCCACGCTCATCCGGCTCATCCTGGAGGGCGACGACCTGGAGGCTTCGCGCCTGGCCGCCGAGCATGTGGTCAGCTTCGAGCAGACGGTGCGCGCAGTCCTCTAGCGACCGGCTCATGGCCCCGCGGCACCCCTAGGGCCATCCGGCAGGCCAGGTGCACAACCAGGATCCGCCCGTCCTCGCGCGGGTCGCCTCCGATCAGCGCAAAGATCTTGCCCAGGCGCTTGTGCAGCGTCTGGCGTTCCAGGTACAGCTTGGCGGCGGTGGCAGTCGTATTGCATCCGGTGTCCAGCCAGGTCAGCAACGTGGTTACCAGTTGTCGGCTGCGCGGCTGGCCCAGCTCCAGCAGCCCGTTCAGCTGCTCGCGCACATACTCACCCAGTTCCGAGGCGTCGGGGAATTTCACCGCAAGCCGCTCCAGCGCGTAGTCGCCGGCATCGCGCACCCGCCCCTCGGCCGGATTCAACGCGGCAAATGACTCCAGCTGCAGCGCCTCTTCCAGCGAGCGAGCGGCGCGGCCCACGCCGTCCACGACCGGCCCCACGCAGCATTCGACGGAGATCCCGGACAGCGCATTGCGCAGGGTTTCGACCAGCGCCGTCCGGGTGGCGCGCGGCTCGTCGCCGGCCAGGACCTGCAGCGCATAGAGCCGGCTTCCCTCCAGGTAGGTGCGGATTGCCGGCACATGCTGGCGCAGCACGCGCTCCATGCTGGCCCTGATGCGCGACATGTCGTAACTCTGGAACACCATCAGGCATACCGGCATCTCGACATCCAACTGCGCCTGGTGCGCCAATTCCACGACGTAGTTCTCCCCCGCGCCATTCACCACCGCCTGGAGCAGCGAGGTGGTGGCCAGCTGCACCGCGCTGGGGCGGTAATGCTGCGCATAGGCCAGCCCCACGATACTGCCCAGCCGGTCCGCGATCACCTCTAGGCGCTCGCGCGTGAACCCCCCGCCGCTGCGCAGGACCAGCTGCGCGGCCACATCGCTGCCGACGAACAGGTCCGTGGCCACCTCGACGCCCTCGTCCTCGGACGCAGCGGTGCCCGGCATGGCAGATTCCAACATCACCCTGCCGGCCAGGTCGACCAGACTCGCGCGCACCGAAAGCGCGTGAGCGATCATGTCCAGCAGCGGACGCAGGTTGGGTCCGACCGAGGCGATGTGCCGGGCCAGGTACTGCGAGACCTCGTCGGCCTGCTGCAGCGTGACGGCCTGGTCCGAGACGATGCGCCGGTTCACCTTCTCCGCCAGTTCCACAAAGGGCACCGTGGATTGCAATCGGTACAGCGGCAGTGACAGCCGGTCGGCCTCGGCAATGAAATCGGTCGGAATCAGCGTCTCGGGTACCAGCGGTTCCAGCACCAGCGCGGCGACCCCGCGCTCTGCCAGCGACTGCAGGTAGGCGTGCTGCGCCTCGGGCCGCAGCTTGAACACCGCCTCACCGGTGGTCAGTAACATTTCGTTGCCGTGCAGCAGGCTCGCAATTTGCACCACCTCGCTGGGATGCACCCAGCGGACCTGGGATTCCGCGACTTTTGCGGCGCCGGCAAGCAGCTTCGGACGGGCGCTGCGGAATAACGGCTCGTTAATAATTGAGCCCAGTGATACGAGCATGAATACCTCTAAAACTGCAGGTCAGAAACTTGATTCGATGAAGTAGGTGTCATTTTGTCACCTTTTTGATGACAAAATACGACGATATGAGTGTATCGCCGATCACATTCAATCCCTAGGCTTTGTAGCGATCCACTAACCACTAGGTAGCCGCAAACTCGCTGCGGCATGGAATGAGGAGACATGGACGTGCAAAGTCCCAAGGGTTCCGAAGAGGCAACCCATGAAGTTGAGGACATGCTCCAGCCAATTCCCGAATCGGTACGCACCACCAAGCTGTCCGGACAGTTCTGGATCTGGGCCGGCGCCAACGTCGCCCCGATCAACTGGATCCTCGGAGCACTGGGCATCCAATTGGGCCTGGGCTTCGCCGACACCATCACCGTTCTGGTCATCGGCAACGTCATCGGCATGCTCGGCTTCGGCTGCTTCGTCCTGCTCGGACAGAAGACCGGCGCGACCGGCATGCTGCTCGCCCGCGGAGCCTTCGGCCGCCGCGGCGCCTACCTGCCGGCAGCCATCCAGGCGGTCATCGCCATCGGCTGGTCGGCCATCAACACCTGGGTCATCCTCGACCTGGTGCTGGCACTCTTCGGCAAGATCGGATGGGTCGACCCGGAGCAGGAAAACATGCTCATTCGCATCGCCGTTGCTGCGGTCATCATGACCCTGCAGGTCATCATCTGCTACCGCGGCTACCGCGCCATCTCGCGTTTCGAACGCCTGACCATGCCGCCGACCGTGATCGTACTGGTTGCCATGTCGATCATCGCCTGGACGCAGCTGGACATCGACTGGAGCTACGCAGGCCCGGAAGGCGCCGTGCTGACCGGCATGCCGCGCATTGCCGCCATGAGCTCGATCATGACCGCCATCGGCATCGGCTGGGGCATCGGCTGGTTCACCTACGCACCCGACTACTCGCGCTTTGTCTCCAAGAGCATCAAGCCGCACAAGCTGTACATCGTCTCGGTGCTCGGTCAGTTCCTGCCGGTGGTCTGGCTCGGCGTACTGGGTGCCTCGCTGGCAACCAAGCACGGCACCGCCGATCCGGGCGAGCTGGTCGTCGAGAGCTTCGGCGCCCTGTCCATCCCGGTGATCCTGCTGGTCATCCACGGACCGATCGCCACCAATATCATTAACATGTACACCTTCGGCGTGGCGGTCCAGGCCCTGGACATCGAGGTCTCGCGCAAGAAGATCTCCATCCTGGTCGGCGTGCTGGCCATGGGTGCGGTCATCGCCTTCCTCTACGCGCACGACTTCGCCGAACTGCTGCACAACTTCATCGCCTCCATCGCAGCCTGGGTCGCCACCTGGGGCGGCATCATGGCGGTGCACTACTTCATCTTCGAGCGCAAGCACAAGGACTTCTCCTACCTGTTCCTCGATCCGAAGTCCTCGCGCCTGAAATCGGTCAACTGGTCGGCATTCATCGCGTTCGCCGCCGGCATCGTGATGACGTGGATGTGCATGTACGGCTCGGTTCCCGCACTGCAGGGCCCGATCGCCAGCGCCGTGGGAGGCATCGACTTCTCCTGGCTGGGCGGCACGCTGACCAGCGCCGCGGTCTACTTCGCCCTGGGCTACCCACGCTTCCGCGCCCGCATCAACGCCGGGGTCCCGCTGGGGCTGAAGATGGACCTATCCGAGGGTGAATTCCTCAAGGAGTTCGGCAGCGCCGAGGACCTGCGCCTCGAACAGCGTTACGACCTGGGCACCGCCCAGGCCCCGGATGCCGCGGCCCCGCCGGTGAACCGGCCAGAGGCCCCGGGTGCCACGGAGTCCACCAAGGCCACCGTCGACAGTTGAACCCAATCAATAATCCCCATTCCATGGCGCCGACCCCGAGTTCTCGGGATCGGCGCCGTGGCGCACCCACCGAAAAGGACAACCCATGAACCTGACGAGCATCGACCACGAAGGCTACCGCGCGGCGCTGGACGCTGCCCGTGCCGGCGCAGCTGAGGGTGGGGTCCCGATCGGCTCATCGCTCGCCGACTCCCGGGGAGTCATCGCCGCGGGTCACAACCGCCGCGTGCAGCAGGCGGATCCGACCGCGCACGCCGAGATTGACGCGCTGCGTGCCGCCGGGCGTCGCGCGGACTACCGCGACACCACGCTCTACACCACCCTGGCCCCCTGCGACCTGTGCTCCGGGGCCATCGTGCAGTTCAAGATCCCTCGGGTCGTGATCGGAGAGGCCGAGAATTTCCCTGGCGAGCTGGACTGGCTGCGCCAGCGCGGCATCCAGGTGTTGGTCTTGGATGACCCGGAAGCCACGGGGCTGATGGAACGCTTCATCCGCGAGCAGCCGGCGCTCTGGCACGAGGATATCGCCGAGGAGGCTCCAACGCGGGTCGAGCCGCGCAGCTGAGCACCAACCCCTTGACTGTGACTGGTGTCACTGGCAAGATTTTGCACAACCCTGTTGCACTGGACGCAACACAACGCTGCGTCCCCGCGTAAATAGTTCCCGCGGCCTTCGGCCGCCATCACCGAGGAGAGCCCAGTGCCCGCCATTTTCCTTGAAGATCTTGACGCCGAGACCTTCGCCGCCCGAGTCGCCCAAGAGGGCTCGACGGTCATCATTCCCACCGGCGCCACCGAGCAGCATGGCCCGCACATGCCGCTGGGCGTGGATGCCATGCTGTCCCGGGCCATCGCCGGCCAGATCGCAGAAAAGATCGGCGCCCTGGTGGCCCCGGTCTTCTCCTACGGCTACAAGTCCCAGCCGCGCTCCGGCGGCGGCAACCACCGCATCGGAACCACCAGCCTGGGCGCCGCAGCGCTAACCGGAATGGTCGACGACGTGGTCTCCTCCTTCATTGTCCAGGGCTTCACGAACGTCGTGGTGCTCAACGGGCACTTCGAGAACTACCAGTTCATCTACGAGGGACTGGACAACGCCGTGGCCCGCTCGCGGCGCGACGGCTCCGGATCCCGCGCCGTGCTGCTGTCCTACTGGGACTTCGTCAACGAAGACACCTTGCAGAAGGTCTTCCCGGATGGGTTCCTGGGCTGGGACATCGAGCACGGCGGGGTGCTGGAAACCTCGCTAATGCTGCTGCTGCACCCGGAGAAGGTCGACATGTCGCGCGTGGTGGACCACCCGCCGGCCAAGCTGACCCCATACGATATCTTCCCCGAGGACCCGGCACGGACCCCGGCCAGCGGCTGCCTGTCCAGCGCTGTGGGCGCCAGCGCCGAGAAGGGCAGGCTGCTGCTGGACGCGGTCACCACCGCGGTCAGCGAATCGCTGCAGGCCGAGCTGATCCTCGGCTCGCTGCCGGCGGAGGTCAAGTAGCATGTCCCGCAACGACATAGACCAACGCGACAACCGCGAACCCCTCACCACTGCGAAGAATGACCTGCCCCCTCCGGCGGTGGAGGTGCCGCGCTTCATGGGGCGCAACATCCCGCCGCTGGACCGCCTGCTCATCCGCCTAATCCCGCCCACGCTGATCATCGGCGTGCTCGTCTGGGTGCTGCTGCAGCCAGCAGCGGCCGCGGAGACCATCTCGCAGCTGCGCACCTTCGTCACCGGTCGCTTCACCTGGCTGTTCATCCTATATTCGGTGTTCACCGTGGCGGTGTGCATCTGGCTGTCCACCAGCAAGGTCGGCCGCATCCGCCTAGGCGGGCCGAAGGCCAAGCCCGAGCACAGCAAGTTCGCCTGGTACTCGATGCTCTTCGCCTGCGGCCAGGGCATCGGGCTGATTTTCTGGTCAGTCGCCGAGCCGATCATGCTGCGTGACGAGAACCCGGTGATCCCCGCGGCCGATGGGCAGGGCGCGGCCGAGGGAGCCATCGTGTGGACCTATTTCCACTGGGGCCTGACCGCCTGGGCCATGTACTGCGCCGTGGCGGTGTGCCTGGCCTATTCGCACCACAACCTGGGCAAGACGCTGACCTTCCGCGAGGCCACCGTGGACATCCTGCCGCGCTGGTCCCAACGCGGGGCTGGGGTCATCGTCGAACTGCTGGCGATCATCGCCACCGTGCTGGGGCTGGCCACCTCCTTCGGCTTCGCCGCGCTGCAGTTCACCTCCGGGCTGGCCTCCTTCACCGGGCTGTCCTCGACCCCCATGATCTGGCTGATGGTCATCGCGATCTTCGCCGGCATCACCTGCATTTCCGCGATCGTGGGCATCAGCAAGGGCATGGCTCGCATCTCCAGCCTGAACTCGATCCTGAGCATCGTGCTGGTTGCCGGCGTGCTGATCTTCGGCCCCACCCTGTACATCATCTCGATGATCTCGCAGACCTTCGGCAGCTTCATGGCCAACTTCGTGAACATGAGCCTGTGGACCGATGCGGGGATCACCGCGAACCCGCTGGCCAGCTGGCAGGACAGCTGGAACGGCTGGTGGACGGTCTTCATTTGGTGCTGGGTCATCGCCTTCTCCCCCTTCGTGGCCGGGTTCATCGCACGGATTTCGCGCGGGCGCACCATCCGCGAATTCGTGCTCGGCGTGACCGTCATCCCGACCCTGATCGTGATGATCTGGGTTGGAGTGATCGGCGCCAGCGCCATCTACTACGACGACCAGACCAACCGCGCGGTCAGCAACGCTGTCGGCGAGGATACCTCGGCCGGGCTGTTCGCGATGCTGGAGCACCTGCCCTGGGTGGGCACCATCCTCATGGTGGTGGCCACGATCCTGGTGGCGACCTATTACGTCACCTCGCTGGACTCGGGCATCTACGCCCTGAGCGAGTTCGTCTCCGCACCGCACAAGTCCGGCCCGGTGTTCCGCGTCGTGCTGGTGCTGAGCATCGGCACCGTGGCCACCGTGCTGCTGACGCTGGGCGGCACCGCAGTGGTGGATACCGTGCAGACCGGCACCATCATCGGCGCATTCCCGTTCTCCTTCGTGATCATCCTGATGATCATTAACCTGATACGACGCCTGATCAAGCGAGACAAGGCGATCAAGCAACTGGAGAAGGACATCAACAACCCTGACCCGTCGCTGACCTTCGTCCCGGATCCCGATGGGACCCAGGCATTACGCGCCCCGCAGGACCGCGGCTCAATGGAGCAGTAACCGCGCTTCAACGACACCGGGGTCGCCGCCGAAAGGTTGGCGGCCCCGGTGTCGTATTTAATCCCCGCGGATGACGCCGGAGCGGCGTGTGAAGTGCCCGCGAAAATTCTTTTCCTGCAGCCCTTGACAGTGACGTGAACCACAAATAGTCTAAGTGCAACAGCGTTGCAGACAATGCAACTTGGATGTGAATAAGTTGACTGAAAGCGCTGACCACTTTTCTTCTTCAAGCTCTATTTGAGCCCTAGACTCCAGGAGATTTCGACATGACCACTACCGCAAACAACGCAACCAACGTCTCCGAGCTGGAGCGCCTGAAGACCCTGCACAACGGCACCAAGCAGCAGCTGACCTTCTCGGACGCCGAGTTCGAGCGCCGCCTGACCGGCCTGCGCCAGATCATGGCCGCCAAGAACCTGGACGCCGCGATCCTGACCAGCTACCACGGCATCAAGTACTACTCGGACTTCCTCTACACCACCTTCGGCCGCAACTACGCGCTGGTGGTCACCGCGAACAACACCACCACCATCACCGCCAACATCGACGCCGGCATGCCATGGCGCACCAGCTACGGCGACAACATCGTGTACACCGACTGGCGTCGTGACAACTTCTACTTCGGCCTGCAGGAGGCCCTGCGCCGCGATGGCGTCAAGGCCCGCCGCATCGGCGTCGAGGACGACTTCCTGCCGGGCCTGACCCGCGAGAAGATCGCCGCCGCCTTCGACGGCGCCGAGCTGGTCGACGTCTCGCAGGACGCCATGCGCCAGCGCATGATCAAGTCCGCCGAGGAGATCGAGGTCATCAAGCACGGCGCACGCATCGGCGACCTGGGCGGCGAGGCCATCAAGGCAGCGATCCGCGAGGGCATCACCGAGTACGAGGTCGCGCTGATCGGCACCGAGGCCATGGTCCACGAGATCGCCAAGACCTTCCCGCACCGCGAAGTGCGCGACACCTGGGTCTGGTTCCAGTCCGGCATCAACACCGACGGCGCCCACAACTGGGCCACCACCCGCAAGCTGGAGCGCGGCGACATCCTGTCGCTGAACTGCTTCCCGATGACCTCCGGCTACTACACCGCACTGGAGCGCACCCTGTTCCTGGGCGAGCCGGATGCCCGCAGCCTGGAGCTGTGGAACATCAACGTCGAGGTGCACAAGCGCGGCCTGGAGCTGATCAAGCCGGGTGCAGTCTGCAAGGACATCGCCGCAGAACTGAACGAAATCTACATCTCCCACGGCCTGCTGCCCAACCGCACCTTCGGCTACGGCCACTCCTTCGGCGTCCTGTCGCACTACTACGGCCGCGAAGCGGGCCTGGAGCTGCGCGAGGACATCGACACCGTGCTGCAGCCGGGCATGGTCGTCTCGATGGAGCCGATGATCACCGTCGCCGATGGCGAGCCGGGCGCCGGCGGCTACCGCGAGCACGACATCCTGGTGATCAACGAGGACAACACCGTTGAGAACATCACCAAGTTCGGCTTCGGTCCGGAAAACAACATCATCGATGCCTAAGGCCCCGCAGGCCTGAAGCCCCAGTGCCGGGACGCCGTTCAGCGTCCCGGCACTGGGGCGTTAAAAGCCCCCGCAGACCCCCAGGAGTAACCCACCATGTTTGAACGGCGCGATGACTCGGCGTTCGACTACTGCATGCACGAAGGCACGCCCCTACAGGTCAGCCACCACTTCCTCGGCAGCACCGGGCTACCGGTGGCGATCCAGACCTGGAGCATCCCGCCCGGCGGCTTCGAGGGATTCCACCGCCACGAGGGCGAGGAAGCCCTGACCGAGTTCTACCAGGTGCTCAGCGGCACCGCACGCATGCGCATCGGCGAGGACACCCGCATCCTGGGCCCCGGCGACAGCGCACTGGCCCTGCCCGGGGTGGACCACGACCTGGTGAATCCCGGCCCGGAGGAGCTACGCGTCCTGGTGGTCTGGGGGCCGCCGGGAGAACTCGACCTATCGGGCTTCGGCTCCCACCGGGCGGCCCTCGCGGCCCGCAAAACCGCGGAAAAATGACCCCCGGCGCACGCACCGGTCACATTCCACAAAACCCTTGACCGTGAGCCAAATCACCCATAGCTTTAAGCAACGAAGTTGCAATCACTGCAACCAATATTCCTTCGACACCAATGGCGGTGGCACATGACAACCCCCGAGCATTCACCGGCACCCAGCGCGGTGCGCACCTCTTCCGAACCGCAGCAGGCACCGCGCAGCATCGACAGCGCCACCCGGCGCAAGGTCGTGGCCGCCAGCTTCATCGGCAACTTTGTTGAGTGGTTCGACTATGCCGCGTACGGCTACCTGGCGGTGACCATCGCCGCGGTCTTCTTCCCGTCCGAGGACCGCCAGCTGGCGCTGATGATGACCTTTGGCGTGTTCGCCATCTCCTTCCTGGTCCGTCCGCTGGGCGGCTTCATCTGGGGCCACCTGGGCGACAAGATCGGCCGCCGCGAGGCGCTGTCCTGGTCGATCCTGCTGATGACCGGCGCCACCGCCTGCATCGCCCTGCTGCCGGGCTACGCCAGCATTGGCTTCGGCGCCCCGCTGCTGCTGCTGGGCCTGCGCCTGATCCAGGGCTTCTCCGCGGCCGGCGAATACGCCGGCGCCTCCGCGTTCCTGGTCGAATACGCCCCGGCCAATCGCCGCGGGCTGTACGCCGCGGTCGTGCCCGCCAGCACCGCCACAGGCCTGCTGCTCGGTTCGCTGATGGCCGCGGTACTCACCGGCGTGCTGGAGCCGGCGCAGATGGAAAGCTGGGGCTGGCGTATTCCGTTCCTGCTGGCAGCGCCGATGGGCCTGATCGGCCGCTACATCCGCACCAAGCTGGAAGATTCGCCCGCCTTCCTCGAGGCCTCCGAGGAATCCGAGACGCAGGAAGCCTCCCCGGTGCGCGATCTGTTCCGCAACTACTGGCGCCAGCTGTTGCAGGCCGCCGGCGCGGTGCTGCTGAACGCCGTGGGCTTCTACGTGATCCTGTCCTACATGCCGACCTACCTCTCCGAGGAACTCGGCCTGGACGCCACCCGCTCCTACCTGGCCACCACGGTGGCACTGGCCACCTACATCGGCTTCATCTTCCTCACCGGCATGCTGTCGGACCGCTTCGGGCGCAAGCGGGTGCTGATGAGCGCTTCGGTCGTGTTCGTGCTGTTCACCGTGCCGGCCTTCATGCTACTGGACACCGGCAACTTCCTGGTGATCATCCTGGTGCAGGTCCTGCTTGGCGGCATGCTGACCCTGAACGACGGTACGTTGCCCAGTTTCCTTGCCGAAATGTTCCCGACCAAGGTTCGCTACTCGGGCTTCGCGGTCTCGTTCAACCTATCGAATGCGCTGTTCGGCGGCACCGCGCCGTTCGTGGCGACGCTGCTCATCGCTACCTCGGGCAACCTCCTCGCCCCGGGCTGGTACCTGATGGGCGCCGCGGTCATCTCGCTGATCGCTGTGGCCTGCTCGATGGAAACCAGCCGCAAGCCGCTGGCCTAGCAACTGTCCGCCGAGTGCCTAGCGCACCCGGCTAGGATGATTTGTAGTTGAAGACAACCCCTCAGGAGTCCGAATGACCACCATCGAGAACGAAAGCTCCGCCAAGGCGCGCACCGAGAGTGCCGGCGAGGGCCGCGGGGCCTCGGTCATCGTCAACGTGATCGATGTCCTGCGCTGCTTCACCGTGGACCGCTCGCTGCTGGGAGTCACCGAGATCGCCGCCGAGGTGGGCCTGCACAAGTCCAGCGTCTCGCGCATCCTGGCGACCCTCGAGCAGGAGCGCATCGTGGAACGCGACGAGCAGTCGCGCAAGTACAAGCTCGGCCTGGGGCTGATCGCGATCACCGGTCCGCTGCTGGCCAACCTGGACGTGCGCCAGGTCGCCTACCCGCTGCTCAAGGAGCTGCGCGACAGCACCGACGAAAGCGCCGCGCTGACCATCTGGGACGGCGGGGAGTCGGTCACAGTGGAGCAGATCCCCTCCACCCGGCTGGTCAAGCACACCTCGGTCATGGGCAGCCGCTACCGCACCGCGTTGAGTGCCACCGTCCAGGTGTTCCTCTCCGCCCAGCCGCATGAGCTGGTGCGCGGGCTGCTGGACTCCGGGAAGATCGAGCTACCCCAGGTGATGGCACCCGAGGACTACCTGACCCGGCTGGAGGTGGCGCAGCGCCGCGGCTACGCGTTCAACTACGGGGAGACCTCGCGCGACGAGGTGGGCGTGGCAGCCCCGGTCTACGACCACCGCGGCGAGGTGATCGCCAGCGTCATGGTGGCCGCCCCGTACTACCGCATCTCCTCCGAGGACCTGGAGCGCCTGTGCACCGAGGTGGTGCGCACCGCGCGGAGAATCAGCGCACGGCTGGGCTACCAGGACAACTCCTAGTGTTCCGGGCAAGAAGTTCGGCCCCAACCCCGTGACGGGGGTGGGGCCGAAATTCTGGGTTCAGGCGCTGTTCCGGCCGGGACTATCCGGCGCGGTCCACCTTGACCGTCTGGGTGGCGGTCTTCTTGCTTCCCGCCTCATTGACCAGCACGCCCTGGAAACGGTGGTTGCCCTTGGACAGGCCGGGCACCTCCACGAGCGCCTGTTGTACGCCGCCGGTGGCGGCAGTCAGCTCCTGGCGCGCGATGTCCTTGCCGTCCTGCAGGAGGATGAACTCGGTGGCGTTCGCTCCCGAGCGCAACTGCATGCGGATGGCGAAGGTATCGCTGCCCGGCTCGCCCTGGCTGGAGAGCACTGCCTTGCCCGGCTTGGCGGAAGCCTGCCCGGCAGGGGCCAGGGTGAGCGTGGTCTCGGCCAGCCGCACCTGAGTGGCAGCCTGCTTCAACCCGTTGGCACCTCCCAGCGGCACGGTCTGCGCTGCGAGCACGCCGGCCTCCAGGTCCGCGGCGCCCAGCTGGCGGGTGAGGGTGCCGGTGGCGCTGGCCCCGGCGGCCAGGTCACCGAGCTCCAGGCCGTTGCCGGCCACGCCGGTCAGCCGGACGTTGCCGGTATTGGTGGCGGTGACCTCGTAGCTGACGGTGTCGCCCTGGGAGGCGTAGCCGTCCCCGTCCAGGTCGTGGAAGACCGGCTCCGCGGACCGCGCATCCAGTGCCGGACGGCGGGTGAGCAGGTCGACCTCGCCGCCGTTGACCTGGTAGTCATTGACCACGGCGCGGTAGTCGCTGAGCTTTCCTGCGGTCCAGGTGCTCAGCGGGGCGAAGAAGCCGTCGGCCAGCTCCTGGGCGGTGACGGTGTGCCGTGGGGTGGTGCAGCGGTAGGAGGCCCCGGCGGCCAGGTTGGAGTAGCGGCAGTTGCCTGCATCGCTCGGCTCACCGACCGGGCGCGCGGCGAAGGGCGCGAAGTTGCCTTCGGTAGGGACCACCCACTGGTTGATATTGCCGGTGTTCTTCACCGAGAAGGTGTAGGGAAGCTTCTCCCCGGCCGTGTACGGGTTGGTGCCCAGGTCGCGGCCCGTGTCGGCGCGTTCGCCCTCGACGCTCAGGCCGGTGACTTCCTTGCCGGCGATGGACGCATCGATGAGCGACTGCGACATGGTGCCGTCCGCGGCGGTGAATTCGAGCTGGATACGGTGCTTGCCATTGGCCAGCGCCGACACTGCCACCGGGAGGGTGAGCGTGCGCTGCCCGCCGGCGGGCACGCTGTCCACGCGCAACGGCTCGGAGCTGATGGGCTGGCCCGCGGCAACCTGCAGCGTGCCCTCGATCGCGTGCTCCTCCTGGTTGCTGATGGTGACTTCCAGCTGGCTGTTGGCGCCTGCCTGGGCATTCAGTTGCGGGGCGCTCAGCGGTGCGCAGACGTAGTTGAGCCATTCCTCGTCGAAAGCGGCGAACTGCATCGAGTCCGTGTAATTGCCCTCGTAGAAGACACCGAAGCGCCCGTGATCCAGCGCGGTGGCCACCGAGTAGGCGGAGAAGCCGCGGCGGATGGTGCGCAGTCCCGGCCAGGTCTTGCCGTCGTCGCAGGACACCCGGGCCGACACGTTTTCGCGTCCGGTCTGCGAGTTGGCGCCGGTGTACAGCAGTTTCCTGGCGTCGTCGCTGCCGGCCTGCGCCTGGGGGAACATCTGGGTCAGATGCGCGTTGTTGGTCGGGTCCGGCAGCTGGCGGTCTTGGTTCACGGCGGAGTAGCTATGGCCGCCGTCCTCGGAGATGGCGACCTTGCGGAAGCCGCCGCCGGCCGAATCCCGCGAGTTGAGCATGATCCTGCCGTCGGAAAGCTCGACCACTTTGTTTTCGTCCATGGAGGTTCCGGTGAACTCGCCGCGCCGCCAGGTGGCCCCGTGGTCGTCCGAGTACACGGAGTACGCCTGGTAGGTTCGCGAGCCGTTGGCCTGCACCACGTCGCCGGCGTACTGCTGGATCAGCCGGCCCTTGTAGTCTCCGCGGGCGACCTGGATGCCGGCGCCCGAGGTGGCGAAGGTGCTGCGCACCGCACCGGGAACTGGCCCGTCCCCGGGCTTGACCACTTCGGTGATCAACCGCGGCGCGCTCCAGGTCTCGCCGCCATCCGAGGATTCGACCACAGCGGCACTGATCACCTGCCGGTTGCTGTCGTCATGGCCCCAGGTGCTGCCATGGAAGCCCTGGTCCTTGGAATAGACGAAGAAGTTGAAGACCTTTCCGGATTCCTTGTCGAAAATGTAACTCGGATCAGAGTAGCCGTACTTGCCTTCGGCGGCGCTGCCGGGGAAGCCGGCGGCCACGGTGGTCATCGGACCCCAGGTCTTGCCGTTGTCGACGCTGCGGCGCTGGACGATGGAGTTCGGGTTCGGCGCATCGGCCGCACTGCCCGGTCGCGCGTCCCAGGAGGCCAGCACGACGCCGTCGCCCAGATGGACCAGGGCGGGGATGCGGTAGAAGAAGTTCGCGTCGGTGCGGTCCTGCGCGAGGTTCTGTTCCTCGAACTGGCCAGGGGCCGCGGCCGGGTTGGCTTCGCTGAGCGAGCCGGAGGCCTGGGCCGGGGCGGCGAGCGACAGCGGCACCAGCAGGGATGCTGCCACCGACAGGGCAAGGGATCGTCGGCGGGTACGGGTCGAAGGCTGCGACATGGGGGCATGTTCCTCTCATTGGGGGTGCACTGCGATGCCATCCCTCGTCGGAGATCAGACGTAGGATGTCACCCCAGCCTAGGTGTTCCGCGTCACCTTGAGAAGCCTTTTAATCTTAAATCATGAATATTTCATAACCAGTCATCGCATTATTCGCTTAAAAAGAGAAAACACCCCCGCGGGCGGAGCTGTGCGGGGCTCCACCCGCTGGGATGGGGGTCAGGGTGCGCTGCGCGCAATCCTAGCCGCCTCTTAGTGCGTCCCCGAACCAGGAGGTGATGGTCGCCGGGTGGGTGATGGCGGTGCCCACGACCACCGCGAAGGCGCCGGCGTCCACGGCCGCGCGGGCCTGGGTGGGGGTGTGGATACGTCCCTCGGCCACCAGCGGGCGGTCCAGACCGGCACCGGCGATCTGGGAGATCAGCTCCAGGTCCGGGCCCTCGGTCTTCGCGCGTTCGCCGGTGTAGCCGGCCAGCGTGGTGCCGATCAGGTCGGCTCCGGCCTCGGCCGCGGCCAGCGCGTCGCCCAGCGAACCGCAGTCCGCCATGACCAGCGCGCCGCTGTTTTGATGCACGGCGCGGATGGTCTGTTCCAGGGTCTTGCCATCGGGGCGTTCGCGGCGGGTGCCGTCCAGCGCCACGATGTGCGCCCCGGCCTGCGCCACTGCCAGCGCATGGTGCACGGTGGGCGTGATGAACACGCCCTCGTGCCCGTCCTTGAACAGGCCGATGACCGGAACGTCCACCGCGGAACGGGTGAACTGGATGTCCGCGAGCCCCTGCACGCGCACCGCGGCCGCGCCGCCGATGACCGCCGAGGCGGCTACCTGCGCCATGGTCTGCGGCAGCCGCATGGGTTCGCCGGGGTAGGCCTGTGCGGAAACGATGAGTTTGCCCCGCAGGCTTTCAAGTTGGGCTGGGGTCAGCAGCATCAGGGAGTTGTCCTTTCGGGGGTCCAGAACAGGCTCGCGGCGCCATAGAAGGCAGCGGTGGTGCCCAGCTGCGCGGGCACCAGCTGCGTGCCCTGCAGCGAGTCGATCGCGGAGACGGCGTAGCCTTCGCGCAGCCACTGCCACCAGGCGGGTCCGGCATGGGCCATGCCGCCGGAGATGATGACCAGCTCGGGGTCCAGGATGTTCGCCAGCGATCCGGCGGCCATGCCCGCGGCCAGGGCTCCGGTGCGCAGCGCCGTCACTGCAAGTTCGTCGCCGGACTCGGCCAGCTGGGCCACCGCGCGGGTGTCTGCTGCGTCCGGGTTTCCGCCCAGCCGCAGGTAGTGGCGGTGGATTGCAGGCCCGGCGGCGATGGCCTCCAGGTGCCCGGTGCGCCCGCAGGAGCACGGGATCCCGGCGGCCAGCGGGGAGTCGATGTGGCCCATGTGCCCAGCCACGCGGTGGGCGCCGGAGTGTGCCTGCCCGTCGATGAGGTGGGATCCGCCGATGCCGGTGCCCACGGCCAGCAGCAGCACCTCGCGGGCGCCGCGGCCCGCGCCGAACCGGGCTTCGCCCAGCCCGTGCGCATGCACGTCGTTCACCGCGCGGGTTTCAAGGCCCGTGCGCTCGCGCATCTGCCCTGCCAGGTCGGTGCCCTCCCAGCCGGAAATTGTGTCGGTGGCCGAGAGCACGCGGGCGGTGGCCGGGTCGATGACCCCGGCCGCGCCCAGGCCCAGGCCGTCGATGCCGCACCGGGCCCGGGATCGCAGGTCGGCGACCAGTTTGGCCATGGCGTCGAGCACCGCGTCGGCGCCGGCGGTGGCCGGGGTGGGAAGTTCGCCCGTGGCCAGGATGCCGGCTTGGGGGTCCATGACGGCGCCGGCGATCTTGGTGCCGCCCAGGTCCAGGGCGATCACCGCACCGGCGCCGCGGGGGTTGTGCTGCATGCCGGGCGGACCTACTTGGCGCCCAGCAAGCCGGTCTCGGCCAGGATCTCGCGGATGGCGGCGGCCTCGGAGTCGTTCAGGTCGGCCATCGGCGCGCTCATGGTGTTGCCGGCGATGATGCCCATTTCCACCAGGGCGGTCTTGAAGGCGCCCAGGCCTGCGGCGCCGCCGGAAACGCGGGAGGAATCCGGAGTGTAGACGATGTCAAAGACGCGGGCCAGGCGGTCCTGCTCCTTGGCCGCCTGCGCCCAGTCGCCGGCCACGGCGGCGTCGAACAGACGGCGGTAGCCGGCCGGATCAACGTTGCCCAGGCCCGGGACCACACCGTGCGCGCCGCCGAGCAGCGCGCCGTCCACGACGACCTCGTGGCCGGTGAAGACGGAGAAGCCCTCGATGTGGCTGGTGGCCAGCAGCAGCTGGCGGAAGGAGACGTCATCGCCCGAGGAATCCTTGACGCCGGCAATGACCCCGTCCTTGGCCAAACGGATCGCCACGTCCAGCGGCAGCTTCACGTGGGTGCGCACCGGCACGTCGTAGGCGAAGATGTCGGTGTCCAGGGCGGCGTGGATGATGCGGAAGTGCGCCTCGATCTCCGCGGCGTTGGACAGCGCGTAGTACGGGGTGGTGACCACCAGCGCCTGGGCGCCGAGCTCGATCATGCGGCGGCCCTCCTCGATGACGCGCTGCGTGGTCTGCTCGTTGGCGCCGACGATCAGCGGCACGCGGCCGTTGTTGGCCTCGGCGATGGTGGAGAGCGCCAGCTCCCGTTCGGCGTTGGTCATGTAGGGGACCTCGCCGGAGGAGCCGAGCACGAACAGGCCGGTCACTCCCCCGGTAACCAGGTGCTCCACGACCGAGCGCAGGCCCGGCACGTCGATGGCGCCCTCGGCGGTGCGCGGGGTGACTACCGGCGGGATGACGCCGGTGTACTTGGGGTTGTTCGCAAATGCCACGAAACTTGTTCTTTCTACTGATGATCCGGCGGACGCCGGGTCGAATTCTTCTGTGCCCGCAAGGATGCCGGCGGCTAGTGCTCCAGCAGCGCGGGGGCGGCGCCGAGCAGGGTGCGGGTGTAGTCGTTGGACGGGGTGTCGAAGACCTGCGCCGCGTCGCCCTCTTCCACGATCTGCCCGGCGTTCATCACGCAGATGCGGTCCGAAACGTAGCGCACGGTCTGGATGTCGTGGGAGATGAACACCATGCCCAGGTTCAGCTGCGCCTTCAGGTCGGTAAGCAGATTCAGCACCTGTGCGCGCACTGAGACGTCCAGCGCGCTGGTCGGCTCGTCCGCGACGATGACTTCGGGCTCAAGGGCCAGCGAGCGGGCGATGGCCACACGCTGGCGCTGGCCGCCGGAGACCTGGCTGGGCAGCGCGGAGGCGGCCGAGGGCGGCAGGCCCACCACGGAGAGCAGCTCCAGAGCCTTGACCCGGCGGCTGGCCGCGGTGCCGATGCCGTGCACGCGCAGCGGATCGGTGAGCGTGTCCATGATGCTCATGCGCGGGTTCAGCGCGGTGGACGGGTCCTGGAAGACCACGCCGACCGAGCGTCCGAAGCTCTTGCGCGCGGCGGCGTTGCGCCGGCCCACCGGCTCGCCCTGGAACAGGACGGTGCCGCTGGTTGGCTCCTGCAGGCCGACCAGCACGGAGGCCAGGGTGGACTTGCCGCAGCCGGACTCGCCCACGATGCCCACGGTCTCGCCGCGGCTAACCGTGAAGTCCACGCCGTTCACTGCCTTGACCAGCCGCGGCGAGAAGAGCTTGCCGCCGCGGATCTTGTGGTGCACGTGGATGTCCTTGAGTTCGATGACCGGACTCTGCACGGTGTTACTCATCGCGCTGCTCCTGACTGTTCTGCAACCGGGGTGTCGCCCGCGCCGCGGTGGCTTGCCCAGCGGTGCTCGCTGCCGGCGGACACCGGCACGAAGGCCAGGTGCGCATCCGGGTCGGCATCCGGGCGCTGGGAGCGCTCGGCGAAGCGGTCGCCGTCGGCGAAGTCGTACGGGCTGGGGACCGTGCCGGGGATCTGGTGCAGGCGGTCGGCCTGCGACTCGATGGAGAGCACCGCGCCAAGCAGGCCGCGGGTGTATTCGTGGTGCGGGGCGATCAGCACGTCGCTGATCGGCCCGGATTCGACCACCTGTCCGGCGTACATCACGGTGACACGGTGCGCCAGCGAGGCCACCAAGGCCAGGTCGTGGGAGACGAAGACCATCGCGAAGCCTAGCTGCTCGCGCAGCTCGTTGAGCAGGTCCACGACCTGCTTCTGCACGGTGACGTCCAGCGCGGTGGTCGGCTCGTCGCAGACCACCAGCTTGGGGCTGCGCGAGAGGGCCATGGCGATCAGCACACGCTGGCGCTGTCCGCCGGAGAGCTCGTGCGGGTAGGACTTCATGGTCCGCGCCGCATCCAGCTTCACCAGGGTCAGCAGCTCCTCGGGGCTCTTGCGCCCGCCGCGGCGGGTCAGCTGGCGCAGCTGGTCGCCCACGAGCATCGAGGGGTTCAGGCTAGACAGCGCATCCTGGTAGACCATGGCGATCTGCTCGCCGCGCAGGCCCTTGTAGACCTTGTCGTCCCCGGCCAGGGTTCCGCCGTCGGCGGTGGCCGGCAGCAGCTCGCGGCCCTCGAAGGTGATGGAGCCCGACAACTTGGCGCTGGGGCCCAGCAGGCCCATGATGGCCAGCGAGGTGATGGACTTGCCGCAGCCGGATTCCCCGACCAGCGCCATGGTCTCGCCCTCGCGCACCGAGAATGACACGTTCTGCACGATCGGGGTGTCCTCGTAGCGTTCCGGGAAGCGGATGGACAGGTTCTTGACCTCGAGGATGGTGCGCGGGGTCCCGGAGGACGCGTCGAGCACCAGGCGGTCGGTGCGCGCGGCCTCGGCGGCCGCCAGCGCGGCGAGTTCGGCTTCCAGGCGTTCGGCTTCGGCGGTGTCAGCTGCCTGCTTGGCGACCTGCGCCTTTTCCTCGCCGGCGGCCTTCTTCTTGGCCGAGCCCTTGACGTTGACCAGCGCGTCGGTCATGCCTTCGGCCAGGATGTTCAACGCCAGCACGGTCAGCAGGATGGTCAAACCGGCGAAGGTGGTGGCCCACCAGGCGCCGTTGAGCACCAGGGTGCGGCCGTAGGAGATCACGTTGCCCCAGCTCGGAGCCGGGTCCTGGATGCCCGCTCCGAGGAAGGAGAGCGAGGCTTCGAGGATGATCGCGTCGGCGACCATCACGGTGGCGAACACCAGCACCGGGGCGGCGCAGTTGCGCACCACGTGGGTGATGAGGATGAAGAAGCGTCCGGCGCCGATCACGCGTTCGGCGCGCACGTAGTCCTCGCCCCACTGGGCCAGCACGTTGGCGCGCACCACGCGGGCGATCTGCGGGGTGTAGATCACGGCGATGGAGATGATGATGACCGGCAGAGTGTTGCCCAGCGAAGCCAGCAGCGCGGCGGCCAGGGCGATGCCCGGGAACGCCATGAGCATGTCCATGATGCGCATGATGGTCTCGTTGGCCCACTTGGAGCCGGTGGCCGCCAGCGAGCCGAGCAGGCCGCCGGCCAGCAGGGCCAGCGCTACCGAGCCGAGGCCCACGAGCAGTGAGGACTGGGCGCCGTAGAGCAGGCGCGAGAAGATGTCGCGGCCCAGGCGGTCGGTGCCGAAGGGGTTCTCGGCGCTGGGCGGCTGGGCGGGGATTCCGGTGGCCAGCGGGTCGTGCGGGGCGATCAGCGGCGCGATGACCGCGATGATGCCGATGACCAGCAGGAAGGCCAGGGCGATTTTCGAACCCAGCGTCAGTGACTTGAAGCGGGCGCCCGAGTCGCTCAGGCGCGCCACGAGCTTGTTGCGCGGTGCCATGATGGTCATTTGCTACACCGTCCTAATACGCGGGTTGATCAGCAGGTAGAGCAGGTCGACGACGATGTTCACCAGCACGAAGGTGATCGCGATGGCCAGCACCACGCCCTGGACCAGGTTGGTGTCCTGGTTGGTGATGCCGTTCATGATCAGCTGGCCCATGCCGGGCAGCGAGAAGATCATTTCGATGACCACCGCGCCGCCGAGCAGGTAGCCGATGCGCAGGCCCAGCACGGTCACCGGGGTGACCAGCGCATTGCGCAGCACGTTGCGGCTGATGACCTCGTTGCGCGGCACTCCGTTGCCGATGGCGGTGCGGACATAGTCGCGGTCCAGCTCCTCCACCATCGAGGTGCGCACCACGCGGATCAGCGAGGCGGAGACCGGGATGGCCAGCGCGAGGGCAGGCAGCGCCATGTGCTGCAGCCAGGTTCCCGCACCGGATCCGGCCGGGGCCGCGCCGCCGGAGGGGAACAGCGGGTTCTCACCCAGGGCCAGCCACTGGATCAGCAGGATGCCAAGCCAGAAGGACGGGGTGGCAATGGCCGCGATGGAGAAGATGCGCACCAGCTGGTCCGGCCACTTGTCGCGGTACAGCGCGCCGATGACGCCGAAGATGAGGGAGATGACCACGGCGATGATGACGCCCAGGAAGGTCAGCTGCAGGGTCAGCGGGAACGCCTTGGCGATCATCTCGGAGACCGGCTGGGCCGGCGGAGTGGTCACGCCGAAGTCCAAGCGGATCAGGCGGCCCAGGAAGGAGAAGTACTGGATGAATAGCGGGTCGTTCAGGCCGCGCTCCTCGCGGTAGGCCTCTTTGGCCTCGGCGCTGGCGCCTTCGCCCAGCGCGCTGGTCGCCTCATCGCCGGGGGCGAGTTTGAGGATGATGAACACCAGCAGCGAGATGCCCAAGATCATCACCGGCAGCGCCGCCAGGCGGCGCAGCAGCAAGTTCAGGAAATTTCCCACGCAATGACTCCGTTGGGTTTTGGGGAAGAATATTTCGGCGGGTGTGCAGGGCGCCGCACCCGGGTGCGGCCGGACGCGGCGCCCTGCACGAGGCCTTCATCGAAGCAGGAAGGCGCTAGCCCTTCGGTGCAACTCCGACGAAGGAGATTCCGGTGGTCGGCAGCGGCTGGAAGGCATCGAGCTTGGCCGAGTCCCAGGCCGTTGGCAGCTGGCGGTGCAGGATCGGGTACAGCGGCACCTGCGCGGCGACCAGGTTGATGGCCTTGGCCCAGGCGGCCTTGGCGCCGGCCTCGTCCTTGGCCTTCACCGCGGCATCAAGGTTCTTCTGCAGTTCCTTGTACTCGGCGGTGCCGGTCCAGCGGAAGCGGTTCTTCGGCCAGACGTCGCCGCGGTAGAACCAGGACAGCAACAGGTCCAGGTCGTTGCCGAAGACCGACGGGTCGCCCGGGGCGGCCACCACGGTGAACTTGCCGGCGTCCACGTTATCCGCGTACAGCGCGCCGGACTGCAGGTTCTGCATGGTCACGGTGACGCCTGGCAGCTTGTTCCAGGATTCGAGCATCAGCGGGGCGATGTCCCTGACCCAGGAGGTGTCGGTGGTCAGCAGCTCGAAGTTCAGCGAGGTGACGCCGGCTTCCTTGAGCAGCGACTCGGCCTTGGCCTGGTCGTAGGTGTAGACGGTGTCGGCTTTCACGTACTGCGGATGGGTGTCCTGCACGTAGGAGGTCGCGGCTTTGGCGTTGCCCAGCAGCGCGGTCTTGATGATCGATTCGGTGTCCAGCGCGTAGTGCAGGGCCTGGCGGACGCGGACGTCGGTGAACGGCTTCTGCTCGCAGTTGAACATCAGGAACAGCAGCCCGAAGGACTGCACGGACTCGACGTTGACCTTGGACTTCAGGCGGTCTACGTCCAGGTACGGCACGTCCTCGATGGCTGCGACGCGGCCGGACTCCATGGCGGTCACGCGGGCCGCGGCGTCCGAGAGCAGGAACCAGGTCATGGTGTCGGCCTTGGCGGCGTACTTGCCGTTGTAGTCAGCGAACTTGGCGAACTCGATCTTGTCGTCCTTGGTCGCCGAGACGAACTTGTACGGGCCGGAGCCGATCGGCTTGGCGTCGAAGCCTGCCTGATCTTTGGAGGCGACGGCCTTCGGGACGACCTTGACCACGGAGATGCGGGTCGGGAACAGCGGGAAGGCGTAGTTCAGCGTGAAGGTCACGGCGGAATCGCCCTTGGCCTTGACCGACTTGATGAACGGGATGAACTGGGCGAACAGCGAAGCGTTCTTCTCATCCAGCACGCGCTCGAAGGAGTAGACCACGTCGTCCACGGTCACCGGCTCGCCGTTGTGGAACTTCGCGTCCTTGCGCAGTTCGACTTCCCAGGTGGTGTCGTTGACCTGCTTCGGATCGGCCGCGGCGAGGGCCAGGTACGGCTCGCGGGTTGCCGGGTGGAGGTCGACCAGGCCTTCGAAGATGTGCATATTGGCGGCGAACGGGGTCGCGCCCGACGAGGTCATCGGGTCGAAGCCGGTCGACAGCGCGTAGGAGATGCCGGCGGTGAGCGCCAGAGACCCTGCCGCGCCGCCGGCATCAGCGCCGGTGCTGGTGCCGGTGTCGCCTGAGGAGCAGGCGGCGAGGGTCGACGAGAAGACCGCCGCGGCACCGATCATGCCGCTGATCTTGAGAAAATTTCGACGTTCCATGGATTTGTTTGCCACGTCCTTGATCGGCATTGTTTTCCACCTCCGAGAGAAAAATGTCTGTTCGTCGGACGTGGGATGTCCGATCTATGGATTAGACTGTAATAGGAATCACGCAATTTCGTCAACAGCGTCACATTCCGCACCGAAGCCCCCAGAAAGGAAACCCGAAATATGAGTACAGCCACTCGGCGATCCGACGCCAGATCTCGCCTTCGCGCTCTGACGAACGACATCACGGGGATCATTCTGGATCGCAACCTTGCTCCGGGCGATCCCATGCCCACCGAGCAGGAACTCATGGCCGAGCTGGGCGTCGGACGCAACTCCCTGCGCGAGGCGATCAAGGTACTCCAGGCCCAGGGCATCATCGACACCCGCCACGGCTTCGGCATGTTCGTCGCCGAGGAAAATCTCAGCGCCCTCTACGACACGCTGTCCTTCCGCGGCCAGATGTCGCTGCGCCAGAACGGCCAGAGCGCCAGCGAACTGGTTGACGTGCGCCAAGCCCTGGAAACCGGACTGATCGGCATCGCCATCGCCTCCGCCACCGAAAGCCACCTGCAGCGCTTGGGCGACTGCGTGCAGCAGATGGAGCAGCACGCCGCCGCCGGCGAGGGATTCACTGAAGCGGACCGCCAGTTCCACCAGATCCTCTTCGAACCGCTGGACAACCGGCTGCTCTCCAACCTGATGGGCGTCTTCTGGGACGCCTACCACTCGATCCACGATTCAATCAGCAACTTCCCGCACGACCAGGAAATACTGGTCGAGACTGCCCGCGGCCACCGGCGCATCCTGGATGCGGTCATCGCTAAGGACGTCCAGACCGCCCAAGCGCTGATGGCACACCACTTCGACGGCATCCGCACCCTGCTGGAACAGCGTTCCGCGGCGACCTGAAGAAGCTAGCGGCTCCGAGCCCCGCGCGCCCCTCCTCCCCCTGCCGGCGATTCGCGCTTCACCTCGCCTTTTCCATGACATGACGGTGAACCACGACCCGCAATCCGACACCAGGCGGCATTAATCAGTATTGTGTTTTACAACACATGCTTCATTTGGCGGTCGGCATCCTCGACCGCCCGACAGCGGCCCGACAACCACCGGGCTGCGTGCAGCGCGTGGCGATTAGCTGAGGAGAGATTGATGAAGATCGCTGTTCTGATCAAGGAAGTCCCCGACACGGGGGCGGACCGGCTGCTGAATCTGGAAACCGGTTTGGCGGACAGAGCGGCATCCGAGGCAGTCCTCGATGAAATCGGCGAGCGCACCCTGGAAGTCGCGCTCAAGTACGCCGACGGCACCCCGGGAACGGAGATCACCGTGCTGACCATGGGCCCGGATTCCGCCCAGGCAACCCTGCGCAAGGCCCTGGCCATGGGGGCCGCGTCCGCAGTGCACATCAGTGACGAGCAGCTGCTCGGCGCCGACCTCCTGCTCACCGCAGACACCTTGGCCGCCGCGCTGCGCCGCGGGAACTACGATCTGGTCCTGACCGGCAACATGTCCACCGACGGCGCCGCCGGGGTGCTTCCCGCCATGCTGGCCGAGCTGCTGGACCTGCCGGCCGCCACGGGACTCTCCGAAGTCCGGATCAGCCCGGAGGCTGTGGAAGGATCCCGCGAATTCGACGGTGTCCGCGCCCAGATCAAGGTGTCCCTGCCGGCCATCGCCTCCATCACCGAGTCCCTGCCCGATGCGCGGTTCCCGAACTTCAAGGGCATCATGGCCGCCAAGAAGAAGCCGATCGAGGCCCTCGGCCTGGCGGACCTGGGCATCGACCCGCTGCCGGCGGACACAGCGAGGACCATCATGCTCTCGGTGGCCAAGAAGCCGCCACGCGAGGCCGGCACCGTCATCACCGATGACGGCGAGGCGGGCAACGCCCTGGCCGATTTCCTGGTCAAGAACAACCTGGCGTGAACGGATGACACTCATGACAACTTTTGCCACCGATTCGATTCTCGTTCTCCTGGAAACCGCGCCGGGTCCCGCCTTGGCCAAGAACCATGCCGAGCTGCTGGGCGCCGCGGCGGCCGTGGGAACCCCCGTGGCACTGGTGTCCGGGCCGGCGCAGGCCCTGCCCGCGCTGGCGGCGCAGGCCAGCTCCTCCGGGGCCGTCCAGGTGCTGACGGTGCCGTTGGAGGGCCGGCCGACCGTCCCGCTGGTGGATGCCCTGCAGGCAGCCGCCGCTCTGGTCCAGCCGCAGGCGGTCCTGGCCGGCCACACCGACTCCAGCCGCGAGGTCGCGGCCCGTTTCGCCGTGCGCGCGCGGGCCTCGCTGAGCGTCGACGCCGTCGGAGTTTCCCGGGATGACCAGGGTGTTGTCGCATCGCATGCGATCTACGGCGGAAGCTTCTCCACCACCAGCGCCCCAACCTTCGGCGCTCCGGTGATCACCGTGCGGGTGGGCAGCATCGAGGCCCGCGCCGACGCGCAGCCGGAGCAGTCCACCGCATTGGAGGTCGCCGCCAGCGGCAAGCCGGACATCGAGGTCACCAACCTGGAGACCATCGAGTCGACTTCCTCTCGCCCGGAACTGCGTTCTGCGGACCGGGTGGTCTCCGGCGGCCGCGGTCTGGGCAGCGCGGAGCAGTTCGCGCTGGTGGAGCAGCTGGCCGATGCATTGGGGGCCGCCGTGGGCGCATCCCGCGCCGCAGTGGATGCGGGCTTCGTTCCCCATGCAGCGCAGGTTGGCCAGACCGGCGTCTCGGTCTCCCCGCAGCTGTATGTGGCGCTGGGAATTTCCGGGGCCATCCAGCACAAGGCGGGGATGCAGACCGCCAAGACCATCGTGGTCATCAACAAGGACGCCGACGCACCGATCTTCGACATCGCCGACTTCGGCGTGGTCGGCGACGTGTTCAAGGTGGTTCCGCAGCTGATCGCGGCGCTGGAAGCCGCGAAGGGCCGGTAGCCATGAGCACCCCGACTCGTCTGCCGCGCCAGGGGCTGCCGCGCATTCCCGGCGGCGAACCGTGGCCTCCTGCCAAGTTCCTGGCCGCGGCCTCCGAAGCGCTCCCTGCCGATCCCGGCCAGCTCGATGCCGCGCAGCCATCCGCCACGGCTCCCGCTATCGAAGGTCCCGCCGCCGAAAGTTCCACTGTGGACAGTCCTGCGGCCGGGAATCCGGTGGTTGAGGCTCCTGCGCCACCGGTGCAGTCCGCTTCCCCGGCGGCTGCAGTAGCAGGCACCCTGCGTCGCGGTCTGCCGCGTGTGCCGGGCGGGGAGTCTTGGCCTCCGGCGGAAAGGTCCGTGGCGCCGGCCGGTTTGGCCGATGCAACCGAAGCTGCCTCCCTGCCGGCGGAAGTCGCGCCCGCCGCAGAACCGGCCGTCGCCGCGTCAGCTGGCACGGTAGCTTCCGAACCATCTGCCCCTGAGGTCCAGGCATCGGCCGATCCGGCCGCTGAATCCGCTCCGGCGGGGAAGCTACGCCGCGGGCTGCCCCGGACACCCGGCGGCCAGCTATGGCCTCCGGTCTCGGCCGCTCCGGCCCACTCGGTTCCGGCGACTCCTGCCCCCAAGAGCACTGTACCCGCACAGCCCGCAGCCCCCGCTGCGCAGGAACCCGTCGCACCGGCAACGCCGACCAAACCTGCCGCGGCACGTGTGGCGAAGCCCGAAGCACCTGAACCCCAGGCTAAGTTGACCCAGCCCGTTGCGGCGGCGGCCTCGGTTGCCGAGCCCGCGCCAGCGCCTGCCCCAGCGGCGGCCGCATCGGCCAAGCCGACTGCGGCACCACAGCCGCGCAAGCCGCTCGCCCCGGCAACTGCCCCAGCAAGGCCTGCCGCGGCTGCCACGGCGGCACCCAGGAAGTCCGAGCCGAAGCGCCACGGCCCGCTGACCACCAGGCAGTGGGTGCTGGCCGGGGTGCTGGGCGCCTTCTGCGCACTGGGCATGGCCACCGCGGTCGTCCTGCTGGCCCGCTGGTTCGTCGGGTTCGACGCGATCTCCAGCTTCATCGCCCGCTACCCGGGCGAATACCACCTGCCCGAGTCGGCACCCGTGGGAATCCCGGGATGGCTGGCCTGGAACCACTTCTTCAACCTGTTCCTGATGGTCTTGATCATCCGTACAGGGTTGCAGGTCCGGCACCAGCGCAAACCGCCTGCCTACTGGTCTTCGAAACGCAGCCCCAAGGTGAGCATCAACCTGTGGCTGCACCAGAGCCTGGACCTGCTCTGGCTGGTTAACGGCCTGGTGTTCGTGGTCCTGTTGTTCGCTTCCGGGCACTGGATGAGAATCATCCCGACCTCCTGGGAAGTTTTCCCGCACGCCATCTCCGCCGCACTGCAGTACATGACGCTGGATTGGCCCACGGAGAACGGCTGGGTGAACTACAACGCGTTGCAGCAGCTGGCCTACTTCGCGACGGTATTCATCGCCGCGCCGCTGGCGGCCGCCACCGGATTCCGCCTCAGCGCGTTCTGGCCCAAGAACGCGACGGCGCTGACCAAGCGCTATCCGATCGAAGTGGCCCGCGCGCTGCACTTCCCCACCATGCTCTACTTCGCGCTGTTCATCGTGGTGCATGTGGCGCTGGTGTTGTCCACTGGGGCCCTGCGCAACCTGAACCACATGTTCGCAGCCCAGGGTTCCACGGATCCGACCGCGTTCGCCGACAATTGGACCGGTCTGTGGCTGTTCGCCGTGGCCATCATGGCCACCGCGGCCGCCTGGGCTGCCTGCCGGCCGATGATCCTGGCGTCCATTGCCCGGCTCTTCGGAAAGGTCAGCGCACGGTAGGCAACGTATGGGTTTTTGCCGGTGGCGCAAACTGCCTCGCCCGGCCCGCCGCCTGCGCCTAGGATCGTTGATGAGGACCCATCCGATAGGAACTAAAGGGGAATGCAGGCATGGACCACCATCACGATACCGAGGAGCTTCGCGGAGTCGAGTTCTGGGAGAAGCACTACGGCGGCTCCGAGCGCGTCTGGTCGGGCAAGGTCAACCAGGTCATCGAGCGACTGGTCACTCCGCTGGCCCCCGGAACCTCCCTTGACCTGGGCAGCGGCGAGGGAGGCGACGTGATGTGGATGGCCTCCCGCGGATGGCAGGCCACCGGTGTCGACATCTCCCCGACCGCGGTGGAGCGTGCCCGGCAGGACGCGGCGAAACACGGCTTCACCGAGCCGCAGGCCACTTTCATCGCCGCGGACCTGTCCGAGTGGAGCACCTCCCAGACCTTCGACCTGGTGACGCTGAGCTTCTTCCAGGCGCCGTTCGAGTTCGCGCGCGCCGAGATCCTGCGCAAGGCCGCGCAGCTGGTGGCCCCCGGTGGGCATCTGCTGGCGCTGTCCCATGCCGCACGGCCTTCCTTTGCCCCGGCCTTCGATGGCGAGGTTCCCGCCTTCCCGCAGCCGGATACCGAGCTCGAAGCGTTGCAGCTGGATTCCGATCAGTGGAGCGTCCTGCAGGCGGAAGTCATCGAACGCGAGATCACCGATCCCAACGGGAACCCGGCCACGCTTGAAGACACCGTGGTGTTCATCCAGCGCAAGCAGTAGACGCCAAAACCAAAGATCCCCTTGGACCTGCGCTGCAGCAGGTGCAAGGGGATCTTTGCCGGCCGGACTCACGGCCGAGACCTAGATGCCCACACGGATCTAGGCCAGACTATGGGTCCTTTCAGGCTGGTAGGTTTCCAACTTGACCGAAGCGCGGACCATTTCCCGCAGGTCCACTTGGCTGCCTGCCAGCGTGCGCAGTTGAACCAGCACGTTACCCAGAGCGGTGCACTCCACAGGCCCGGCGACCACCGGAACCCCCGCGAGATCTGCGGTACGCTGGCACAGCAGCCTGCCCTGCGACCCGCCCCCGACAACATGGATGTTCTCCGGCTCGAAACCGCCGAACGCCGCAGCCGCGAACGCCTCGGTTGCAAAGCTGGACGCCAAGGACTCGATGATCACGCGGATCAATTCCGCACGGGTGGACGGCGCCGCCCCTCCTGCAGCAACCACAGCTTCGCTGACGCGCTGTGGCATCCGTCCCGGTGCCAGGAATCTCTCGTCCTGCGGGGCGATGAGCACCGCCGGGACCGGCAAGGTCTGGGCTTCGGCCAGCAGCTCGTCAAGGATTGTTTCCGGCTCGCCGGACTGAGCGGACTGCTCGTTCCAGTAGCGGATGGACTCGCTGAGCAGGAATGTCCCGGTCACGTTCTTAAGGAATCGAACACTCTGGTCCAGCCCCAGCTCATTGGTAAAGCCAGCCTGTTGCGCCTCGCGGCTGAGTACCGGGGCTTCGAGTTCTACCCCGACCAGTCCCCAAGTTCCGCACGACACGTACGCCGAGCGCGGGCCCGCCAGAGGGGTCGCGGCCACGGCGCTGGCCGTGTCGTGCGAGGCCACCGCCACCACTTTCACCTCCGGCTCGGCACCTAGCTCGGCAGCCAGATGCGGGAGCAGGGTCCCCAGCACTTGGCCCGGATGAATCAGTTCGGGCAGCTTACCGTCTACACCCAGATATGAGGCAAGCTGCTCATCCCAACCACCGGTGCGCTGGTTGAGCAGCCCGGTGGTGGACGCATTCGTCCACTCGCAGCGCGCGACCCCGGTCAGCAGCCAGTTAATGTAGTCGGGAACGAGAAGCACTGCCTGCGCGTCCCGCAATCGCGACTGCGCACGCTCCGCCTCCAGCTGGTACACGGTATTGAAGGGCAGGAACTGCAGGCCGTTGCGGTCGAAGAGCTCCGCCCGGTCGAAATGCCGTTCCAGCGCCGGCACCGCGCGCTGGTTGCGCGGGTCCCGGTAGTGCCGCACCTGGCCCAGGCGTTGAGCGCCGTCCAGCAGCGCATAGTCCACCGCCCAGGAGTCCACGCCGATGGAGGCGATTTCCGGACGCTGCGCAAACGCCAGCCGAAGCCCGTGGCGGATCTGCGCCCACAGCTCGTCGATGTCCCAGGACAGGGCCTCGGCTGGCGCGCCCTCCTCCAGTGAGGATAAGGGCACCGGACCATTGGCAAAGCGGTGCACCAGCCGCAGCTCGAGCTTGCCGTCCACCAACTCGCCGATCATGACCCGACCGCTGGTGGCGCCCAGGTCAATCGCGGCGACCGGTGCCTGAAACTCGCGGCTCATCGCAGGAACGCTGCCGCGACGCCGGAGTCCACCGGGATGTGCAAGCCGGTGGTACGGGTCAGCTCCGGTCCGGTGAGCACGTACACCGCGTCGGCGATGTTCTCCGGAACGACCTCGCGCTTGAGGATGGTCCTGTTCGCGTAGAACTGGCCCAGGTCCTCCTCCGCCACGCCGTAGGTGGCGGCGCGGTTGGCGCCCCAGCCGGAGGCGAAGATGCCCGAGCCGCGCACCACGCCGTCGGGGTTAATGCCGTTGACGCGCACGCCATGCTCGCCCAGTTCCACGGCCAGCAGCCGCACCTGGTGCGCCTGGTCGGCCTTGGTGGCCGAATAGGCGATGTTGTTCGGGCCAGCGAAGACCGAGTTCTTGGAGGAAATGTAGATGATATCTCCGCCCAATTTCTGGTCGATCAGCACCTTCGCCGCGGCCTTGGAAATCAGGAAGGAGCCCTTGGCCATGACATCGTGCTGCAGGTCCCAGTCTGCTTCCGTGGTTTCCAGCAACGACTTGGACAGCGAAAGCCCGGCGTTGTTGACCACCAAGTCCAGCCCGCCAAAGGCCAGCACTGCTTGGTCAATGGCGGCCTGGACGGCAGCGGCGTCCGCCACGTTCGCGGCCACGCCGACGGCGACATCCGCATCACCGAGTTCGGCGGCCGCCGCTTGGGCCTTGGCAAGGTCCAAGTCGGCAATGACAACGCAGGCTCCTTCAGCGGCCAGGCGCTTGGCGATTGCCTTGCCGATACCGGAGGCTGCGCCGGTGACCAACGCAATTCGTCCCTGATGCGACTTGGGCTTGGGCATGCGCTGCAGCTTGGCCTCTTCCAGGGCCCAGTACTCGATGCGGAACTTCTCTGCATCGGAGATCGGGGTGTAGGTATCCAGCGCCTCGGCACCGCGCATCACGTTGATGGCGTTGAGGTAGAACTCGCCGGCTACGCGAGCGGTCTGCTTGTTCGCACCGAAAGAGAACATCCCGACTCCAGGCACAAGGACAATCAGCGGGTCCGCGCCGCGCATGGCCGGGGAATTCTCGTCCTTATGCGCGTCATAGTAGGCCTGGTAGTCCGCACGGTATTCGACGTGGAGTTCTTTCAGCCGATCCAGCTGTTCTTCCACGCTGGCAGTTGCCGGCAGATCCAGCACCATCGGCTTGACCTTGGTGCGCAGGAAGTGGTCCGGGCAGCTGGTGCCCAAGGCTGCCAGCGGCGACAGCTTCTCACGCGACATGAAGTCCAGCACACGCTCGTCGTCAGTGAAATGGCCAACCATCGGCTTGTCGGTACTGGCAAGACCGCGAATGGTCGGGGCCAGCGCGGCGGCGCGAGCAGTGCGCTGCTCAGCTGGGAGAGCTTCGAAACCGGCTACGACCGGACCGAATGGCTCCGCTGCTCCGTGCTCTTCGATGTACGCCGCGGCGGTGTCGATGATCCACAGCGAGTTCGCTTCGGATTCCTCGGAGGTCTCGCCCCAGGCGGTGATGCCGTGGCCACCCAAGATGCAACCAACGGCCTGCGGATTGCCTTCCTTGATGGCGGCGATGTCCAAGCCCAGCTGGAAGCCCGGACGGCGCCAGTCCACCCAGGCGACCTTGTCGCCGAAGATCTTTGCGGTCAGTTCGCGGCCATTGGCGGCCGTGGCGATCGCAATGCCCGAGTCCGGGTGCAGGTGGTCCACGTGGTTGGCGTCGACCAGGCCATGCATGGCGGTGTCGATGGACGGCGCGGCGCCGCCCTTGCCGTGCAGGCAGTAGTCGAAGGCGACGACCATTTCGTCTTCGCGTTCCACGCCAGGGTAGACGTTGACCAACGCGCGCATGCGGTCCAAGCGAAGAGTGGACAGCCCCTTTTCGGTCAGGGTGCCAAGGTCCCCGCCCGATCCCTTGACCCAGAGCAGCTCGATGTCCTCGCCGGTGACCGGATCGGTGGCGGTGCCCTTTGCCGAGGTGTTGCCTCCGGCGTAATTGGTGTTTTTCTTATCCGCACCCAACCGGTTGGATCGTTGAATCAGTTCCTGTGCGGTGGTGCGTGTCGCGATGGTGTTGCTCATGGTGTTCTTGTCTTCCGACTCGTTAATTTGCATTGGGAGCAGACGTTCTCAGGCCTCGATTTTGGAAGCCCTGGTTTCATATCCATAACGCTCCAGCTCGATCTCTTCCAGCGACTTGCCGCGAGTTTCCGGCGCCCAAATGGTGCCGATCAGCAAGGCGACTACCAGCAGGCCGATGATCAGCAGGCCCAGCTTTTCCAAGCCCCAGCTGGTGAGCAGCACCGGGAACACGAGTGAGAGCAGGCCTACCAGCACACGGGCAAGCATGAACAGCACCCCCTGTGCGCTGGCGCGATAGCGCGTGGCGAAGAGCTCCGCGGTCCATAGCCCGTAGAATGCCTGCGCGCCGATACCAGCGGAAATACCCCAAGCCACCGCGTAGAACAGCAGCGAGAAGGTGCCGGGAGGGGCGAAGATCAGCACGACCCAAGCTACGACGCCCAGCAAGGCGCCGGCGAAGTACAGCCAGCGTCGCGAGACCTTGTCGCCATACTTCATGAACCCGAAGTAGGTGGCTGCCGCGGTCAGCACCCAGACAAGGACCTGCAGCAGGTTCTGCTGGGTCGCCGATTCGACACCGGCAGCCTCGTAGACCCGTGGCTGGAAGATGCCAGCCTGGCCTGCCACGGTATTCCACAGCCCATAGACTCCGAGCAGGAAGAAAAGCGCGCTCCAGTTGCGACGGTCAGCCAGCAGCCCGCGCATGCCGGAGAAGAAGGATACCTCCACGCCAGCTGCCGTTTCCGCGGCCCGTTGTTCCTTCCAGCGGGTCGATTCGGGCAGCCCGCGGCGCACCCACCAGGTCACGGCCGCAACGATGAACAGGTGGAAGAAGATCATGCGGGAGCCGTTGACACCCCACGGTTCCACCAAAATAGCCAGCGCGAAACCGATGGCGGGGCCAATCGACCACGCCAGCTGGGCGGTGCCCACGTGCGCCGCACGCGATTCCCGAGGGGCTTCCTCGGCGATGTAGGTCCACGAGGCCGGCACACCGGCACCGACCGCGATACCCATGAGGACCACGCCAATGATCAGCAGGCTCGTACCCGAGGAGAAGGTGATCATCAGGGCACCGATCATGAACACGATCAGGTCATAGGTGTAGATGAACTTGCGTCCCAGGCGGTCGCACAGCGGACCACCGATCAATGCACCCAGCGCGGCGCCGAAGGCGTTGGCCGAGACGGCGGCAATCACGCCGACCAGCGCGTCGTCGAATCCGAACGCGCCCTGCCATAGGCTGAGGCTGGTGGCCAGCGCAATGATGGCTCCGGCTTCAATGTAGTTGCTCATTGCCACCGCGATGGTGGCCTTCCACCCTGTGATGCCGCGCTTCTTTGCAACGGTAGTCATCGTCATGCTCCCCAGCTTGCCTGGACGCCGCCAGCGCGTTCGTTTTCAATAGTTGATTGGTAATCCAAGGCGCGGAAGGCTTCCATCGGGTCGGCCGGCAACCCGCGCGAGGCGCGCCACTGGGCTAGTTCCTCTCGCACGTCGGTGTAGAAGGCATTCATGAAGATCTCGTTGGCCTTCAGCACGTCGCCGGAAAGCTGGGCTTCGGTCAGCGCGACCCTGTCGATCAGCAACGCCCGAGCGGTCATTTCCTGCACGTTCAGGACACTTCGAATCTGGCCCAGGATCTTGTTCTCGACATTGTGGCACTGGTCGAGCATGAAGGTGATCGGGGTATTTTCTTCGAGTCCACCCCCACGGTGGACCTCGGCCATGATGCGGAAGAGCTGATACGGATCGGCCGCACCAACGATGAGGTCGTCGTCCGCGTAGAATCGCGAGTTGAAGTCAAACGATCCCAGCTTGCCAAGACGCAGTAGCTGCATCACGATGAACTCGATATTCGTGCCCGGTGCGTGGTGGCCGGTGTCCAGACAGACCATGGCTTTCTCCCCCAGTGCCGCGACCTGAGCGTAGGAAGTACCCCAGTCCGGAACATCGGTGTGGTAGAAAGACGGCTCGAAGAACTTGTATTCAAGCACCAGGCGATGGTTCTCACCCAGACCGGAGTAGATCTCGGACAGCGAGTCGGCAAGTCGGTCCTGACGGCCGCGCATGTCTGCCTGGCCCGGGTAGTTGGAACCTTCGGCCAGCCAGATCTTAAGGTCTCGCGAACCGGTGGCGTTCATGACGTCGATGCATTCAAGATGGTGGTCGATCGCCTTGCGGCGGATCTTGGGATCTTCGTGGGTCAGCGCACCGAATTTGTAATCATCGTCTTGGAAGGTGTTGGAGTTGATAGTACCTAGCTCAACGCCAAGGTCCTGGGCATGGCGGCGCAGGATCGAGTAGTCCTCCACTTTGTCCCAAGGAATATGAAGGGCAACGGCGGGGGCGAGCCCGGTCAGCCGGTTCACCTGGGCCGCGTCGGCAATCTTTTCGAAGGGATCGCGCGGGGTGCCCGGCGTGCCGTAGACCTTGAAGCGCGTACCGGAATTGCCATAGGCCCATGAGGGGACTTCAACGGCCAGGCGTTCAAGGGTGGTTAGGATCTCGGGGCTCAACTTTGCGCCCATGGATCTCTCCGTTCTGTCGTGCGTTGATAGAGGTGGGATGTTTTTCTGGCCTGACTGCTAGTCCGCAGTCGGAACGAGTGCGGCCATCTGGGACTCAAGATTGAAGACTTCTCCCAGCCGAAGCGCACTCTGGTCAGGTCTGCCGTCAAGGGAGACGAAGAAGTCGGCCATGTCGGCCTCCCACTGTGCGGTCCGAGGATCCGCGTCCAGTGCCACTTGGGCCGCCTCGTCGTCATCGGTCTCGTAGTAGCCGATGAGAAGACCATCCTCGCGGAGGAACAGCGAGTAATTCCTGCGACCAGCGTCACTGATGGCTTGCAGCATCTGCGGCCAGACAGCGGCATGGCGGTGCACGTACTCCTCCAGACGATCCTGCTTAACCTGAAGCTGGAAGCAAACTCGCATTGCCATCGGCCTTCCTCGTTGAAATGTGCCTGATCAGTCGCAGGACACCTAGTCCCATAGGCCATAAATGAATCGTTTCAATTGATGCGACTTCACCGAGTTTAGATTACTTGAACCGCATTATTCAAGAGAGACCTCGCGTGATTGTGCAATATTTTGAAACCTTTCAATTAAGGATGCCCGGAGACCTTCAACCACGCGGAGGATATACTCGCAAGGAGCAGTGAAAAGCAACGGAATGGAACACCTGTGACAGTCAGCGTGAAGGAAGTCGCCGCCGAGGCGGGGGTTTCCGTGGGCACGGTCTCCAACGTGCTCAACCGTCCGCAGGTCGTTTCCGAACGCACGGTCGCCAAAGTTACGGCAGCTATCGACAAACTCGGGTTCGTCCGCAACGATGCTGCGCGCCAGCTGCGCGCAGGACGTAGCCGCAGTTTCGGACTCATCGTGCTGGACACACGCAACCCGTTCTTCATGGACGTCACCCAAGGTGCCCAACACCGGGCGCTGGAGAACGGCTATACCGTCCTGACTGGCACCAGCGACAATTCATTGAGTAACGAGCAGCAACTACTTGACCTTTTCGAGGAGCAACGGGTGGCCGGCGTGCTCATCTCCCCCATGCACGGAGACATGGGCAAATTATGGAAATTGCGCAACTCCGGAACCCCGGTAGTCCTAGTGGACCGCGATAGCGGCGACCGCAGTTTTTCCTCGGTGTCGGTGGACGATGTGGAAGGCGGTCGTCTGGCCGCATCCCACCTGGTCGGCCTCGGACGGCGCCGGATCGCCTACGTCGGAGGACCGGATAGCATCGAACAAGTACGCCACCGGCTGGAGGGCGCTCGCGAGATCGTTGCAGGAACCCCCCAGGCGATTCTCGAATACATCCCCACCAAAAAACTGACCGTCATGGAAGGTCGAGCTGCCGGCGAGCGCATTGCCGCCATGGAGCCAAGGATTCGACCTGACGCTGTATTCGCTGCCAATGATCTGCTAGCCATGGGCCTATTGCAGGCCTTTGTCATGTCCAGAAAGATTCGTGTTCCCGAAGACATCGCTCTGATCGGCTACGACAATATTGATTTCGCGGAGTCGGCCATCGTGCCGATCACCACGATCAGCCAGCCGGCAGCCGAAATCGGGCGCACCGCAGTGGACGTCCTATTGCGAGAAGCCGACGCCGGCGAGGATGCGGTCCGCGAGCAATTCGTGTTCGCTCCCAAGCTCGTGGTGCGCGCATCCACCGCAGGAATCAAAAACACCTAGTCCAAAGTCAGATTCCAGAGACGGACTACGCCCTAAAACTCCTCCATCAGCCGTTCGTTGACCGACTCAATGGTGAACTCCGCAGGATCCGGGATCTCAAAATACGTGTCGGCCAGCCACTCCTGGACTTCTTCGTGTTCCGGATGCCCAGCGTCCCGGATGATGTCCATTTTGGCGTCCCACCCCTCGGTTCCGCCCGAGTTCTCCAGCGGCGAGAAGCGCCGGCCTCCGGTGCACCGCGGCAGGAATTCCCCGTCCCCGTCGAGGACCTTCTCCACGTCGATGCGCACCCGCCAGTCGTCGCCGAAGTCGTAGCTGTACTCCAGCCTGTCCTTCTCGGCCTTGAGCACCCCCGAAACCAGGGCCGCGGTTTCATCGACGTCGACTTCCAGCTCGGGGATGTCCGCCCCGTAGCTGGTTCCGTCGTAGAGTCCGGTGCGGAAGATGTGCAGGTGGGTGTTGTCCCAGTCGAAGGCGGCTTGGATGATGTCATGCAGGTCGCCCAGGTGCAGGTCCATGGGCACCAGCACCCGGCGCCAGATCGGCGGCTTGGTATCCCGCAGTCCGAGCTTCAGCTGCAGGACCTTCCCGGTATACGGCTCGGTGCGTGCGGGGCGGAACAGCTCTTCTTCCTCCCAGTCCGCGGCGTCGCCGTAGAGTGATTCCTCGTCGTCTTCGGGGCCCAGCTCCTCGTCTTCCAGGTCTGCCAGAATGGTCTGCACCATGGGCGGCACCGTGTAGTAGTCGCCGGATTCGACGATTCCCAGATCAATCATTTCCCGCATTCGTGCGTGGGCCTTCGCCCAGACTTCCTCGCTGCGGTCCGGGTACCGATCTTCCGCCACCAAATGGGGCTCGCCGTCCTGGGCTGCGGTAAGCCAGCCCAGCGTCAGATCCCAAACTTCGTCGGCTTCCTCGTTGCCTTCTTCCGGCGTCGCGATCAGCAGCTGGACCATCGAACGCACCAGCAGATAGGTGGCACCCAAACCCACGTCGCCTTCGGCCGACACGAATCCCTCGGCATTCTCCATGAGCTGCGGCTGGCCGAAGTCGAGGCTCAGCACCCCTGCCATAGCCAGGCTCATGAAGACATAACCCATGATGATCTCACGGCGGTCGCCGGTAATTCCGGAGGGAATTGATGCTTCCAGCTCTTGCAGGGCGGACTGGATGAAAGGCTTGGGGTTTTTGGAGTTCCACCGGCGTTCCGGCGATTGGGCAACCCACGCGGCCATCGCGTGCCCGAGCGCGACTACCGGCATGGCATCGAACTGCGCTTTCGCAGCGGCCTCGCGCTCTTCCGTGCTCAGCTCGGCTTCTTCCTCCAAGATCCCGCCGATTCCAGGACCCCCGTTGAACGAAAACTGCGTGCTGTGCAGGCCTTCGCGCAGCATCTCCAGCTCTCTGGCGTGATGCTTCCAGAGTCCGGACTCCTCGAGGAACAGGCTGTAGGAAATCCAGGCCTCGGACAGGATCATGCCGAGGTGCTTCTGGTCCTCGCGGTGCTCCTCGCGCTCAACCAAGCCGTGGACAATGGCCACGATTGCCTGGGGATCGAAATCCGTCACCGAATCCAAACCAACGAGATCCGCGTAGAAGCTCAGCGAATCGCGCACCGCCATCAGATCCATTTCCACCGCACCGGTGCCCTGGTAGGTCTGCTCGTACCACCGCACGTAGTCCGGCGTCAGCGCGTCGAGACCCCGCTTGACCTTTGCATGGGCCAGCGACATCACGTTGGCGTTGACCTTCGCCGGATGCCCCTGCTTGCGTTGCGGCTTCTTCTTTTTCTTGGCCATGGGGACCACCTCTTTCCAGCGTCACCTTGCTTTCTTCAAGGTTACGGTGGTTCGCGTCCCGTTATCGCCTTATTGCCCGCGCAAAATACCGAACGACTGGAAATGCTGCCAGACTTCCGTGGAGCAGGGGCTGGCAGCATCCATGCGATGCCGGTCAACGAGCGGAGCGCCGCCGGGTGCGAGTCAGGCGGTCATGGAGGCCGGAGCGCTCAGCGCTTCGGAGATTCGATGCGCAGCCTGCTGGACCAGCGGAGCCACCAGCTCCATGGAGTCGCGGCCTCGCCCCACGAGCGACAAGGCGGCAACCGGCTTGCGGCGAACGCGGATGGCCGCTGCCACGCAGGTGATACCCTCATAGCTCTCGCCGGATTCGTAGGCCAGTCCCCCACGGCGTCGAATGCGGGCGAGTTCAGAGTACAGCAAGGTCGAGTCGGTCAGCGTCTTGCCGGTGACCCCGGGCAGGCCGTTGGCGAAAATCTCGTCCAGGTCCTCCGGATCCATCCACGCCAGCATCGACTTGCCCAGTGCGGTGCCGTGGGCAGGGTTGACGCCGCCCACGCGGGACGGGATGTTCACCGCGGTCGGGCCGCCCAGCTTATCCAGATAGCGGATGTTCGCGCCCTCCAGCACCGCGAGGTGCACCACCTTGCCGGTGCGGATCTGCAGATCGTGCAGCAGCGGCGCAGCTTCAGCGCGGATGCGGCTGCTGATCGAGTCGTTGTTGCGGTACTTCAGCGAGCGCCACCCCATGCCATAGCCGTCGGGTGCGTGCTCCAGCCATCCGAGTTGCACCAGCTGGTCGAGGATGCGGTGGGTTGTGGACCGCGGAAGGCCGGCACGGACGGTGATCTCGTCCAGAAGCAGGCGAGCATCCTGCGGCTCGAAGGCCTCCATGATCATCGTCATCCGGGAGACCATGGACGGTGCCTGGGTGGTGGCCTGAACGGTCGGGACAAGGGTTGGGACAGAGGTCAGAACGCTCATTTGGAAACCTTCCTGGGAAAAGGGATTCAGGTCTTCTACTGCGCTTCGCTGCGCAGGCCATGCTTGTGTCCACCTCGCGGAAGCTGCTGCAAAACTTCCATGTGATGTGAACCACGTCTTCGTTTTCATTCACTGTACACGTCACTACAGAGAAAAACTAGAACTAGTTTCAATTTATTTATCCCGCTCTCTGAGACAACAGAATCACGCCCCGAAGCGAGCTGTAGATACTGGAGTTTCACTTTGGAGGACGGATGACTACACACACTCAAACGGTTCGCGCACAGTCCACGGCACTGGCGGATCTCGCCCTGCGTCTGCGCGAGGCTGAACTCAACGGCGTTGCCATCAGCCCCATCCGCGACGAGCTGGCAGCCGGCGGCATCGAAGCCGCCTACGAGGTCCAGCGCCTGAACGAGGACCACGCGATCAGCGCCGGGCGCCGTGTCGTCGGCCGCAAGATCGGACTGACTTCGCCGGCCGTCCAGGCCCAAATGGGTGTGAACCAGCCTGATTTCGGGGTGCTGTTCGCAGACATGTGCCTGGCCGACGGCGAGCCGCTGGCCGCCAACGCGGTGCTGCAGCCGCGGGTCGAGGCGGAAATCGCGCTGGTCCTGAACAAGGACCTGCCGCACCCGGACACCACCATCAACGAGCTGATCTCCGCGGTGGACCACCTGCTTCCGGCCATTGAAATCGTCGGCTCCCGCATCGAGAACTGGGATATCTCGATTCTGGACACGATTGCGGACAACGCCTCCTGCGGGCAGATCGTCACCGGCACGGTGCCGGTGCTGCCCACGGCGCTGGACCTGTCGGCCGTCGGCATGGCCATGGAAGTCAACGGCAAGGTCCGCTCGGTCGGATCCGGCGCCGCCTGCCTGGGCCACCCGTACCGCGCCGCGCTCTGGCTGGTGCGCCGCATGGCTTCGCTCGGCCGGCCGCTGCGCGCCGGAGAAATCCTGATGACCGGGGCGCTGGGCCCCATGGTCGACTTCCCCGCCGGAGCCAACGCGGTGGCAACCATCCAGGGCCTGGGACAGGTCCGCATCACGCACGAGGAGAACTAATGGAACAGCACAATCGCTGGCCGGTGGCCATCATCGGCTCCGGCAACATCGGCACCGATTTGATGATCAAGGTCATGCGCGGCTCGACGCGCCTGGAAATGGGCGCCATGGTCGGCATCGACCCGGAATCCGACGGTCTGCGCCGCGCGGCCAAGTTCGGGGTGGCCACCACCGCTGAGGGCATCGACGGGCTGCTGGCGCTGCCGAACTTCAAGGACATCAAGATCGTTTTCGACGCGACCAGCGCCGGCGCGCACCGCGCCAATTGGGAGAAGCTGAAGGACACCGGGGTCCGCGTCCTTGACCTGACCCCTGCCGCCGTCGGCCCGTCCTGCATCCCGGTGGTCAACCTGGAAGACCACCTGGATGACTCGAACCTGAACATGGTCACCTGCGGCGGCCAGGCCACCGTGCCGATGGTCGCGGCCATCAGCGCCGTCGCCCCGGTGCGCTACGCGGAAATCGTTTCCTCGGTCTCCTCGCGCTCCGCAGGCCCGGGCACCCGCGCCAACATCGACGAATTCACCGAGACCACCTCGCAGGCGCTGGTGGACATCGGCGGCGCGGGCCGCGGCAAGGCCATCATGATCCTGAACCCCGCCGAGCCTCCGATGCTCATGCGCAACACCGTCTACGCGCTGGTGGAGGGCGATCCGGACCTGGGCCGGATCGAATCCTCGATCCTGGAGATGGCCGCCAAGGTGCAGGGCTACGTCCCGGGCTACCAGCTCAAGCAGGCGGTGCAGTTCGAGACCTTCACCGAGGAGAACCCGCTGCACCTGCCGGAATCCGGCAACTTCACCGGCGTGCGCGTCACCGTGATGCTCGAGGTCACCGGTGCGGCGCACTACTTGCCGGCCTACGCGGGCAACCTGGACATCATGACCTCGGCCGCCATGGCCGTGGCCGAACGCTGGGCGCAGCACCACTCAACCACCGCAGAAAACCCAGAACTCCAGGAGGCCCGGGCATGAGCAAGCTCTACATCTCAGATGTCACCCTGCGCGATGGCATGCACGCCATCCGCCACCAGTACAGCGTCGAGTCGGCAGTCGCCATCGCCACCGCCCTGGACAAGGCAGGGGTCGCCTCCATCGAGGTGGCCCACGGCGACGGCATCAACGGCTCCTCCTGCGTCTACGGCTTCGGCGCCCACACCGACCTGGAGTGGATCTCCGCGGTGGCCGCCGCGGTGAAGAACGCCAAGGTCGCCACCCTGGCGCTGCCGGGCATCGCCACCATCACGGATCTCAAGGCCGCCAACTCGGCCGGCGCCACCGTAGTGCGCATCGCGACCCACAGCACCGAAGCCGACGTCTCCGCGCAGCACATCGCCGCCGCGCGCGAGCTGGGCATGGACACCGTCGGCTTCCTGATGATGTCCCACATGACCGAGCCGGCCGAGCTGGCCCGCCAGGCCAAGCTCATGGAAAGCTACGGCGCGACCTGCGTGTACGTGGTGGACTCCGGCGGAGCGTTGACCCCGAAGGGCGTGGGCGAACGCGTCGACGCCTTCCGCCAGGTGCTGGATCCGGCCACCGAGATCGGCATCCACGCCCATGAGAACCTCTCGCTGAGCATCGCGAACTCGCTGACCGCCGTGGAGCACGGCGCGAACCGGGTGGACGCGTCGCTGGCAGGCATGGGCGCAGGAGCGGGCAACGCCCCGCTGGAGGCGTTCATCGCCGCCGCGGACAAGTACGGCTTCGAGCACGGCTGCGATTTGACAACCCTCATGGACGCCGCGGACGACCTGGTCCGCCCGCTGCAGGACCGCCCGGTGCGCGTGGACCGCGAGACCCTCTCGCTGGGCTACGCCGGGGTGTACTCCAGCTTCCTGCGCCATGCCGAAGCCGCCAGCGAGCGCTACGGCATCCCGACCACCGACATCCTCATGGAACTGGGCAAGCGCCGCATGGTCGGCGGCCAGGAAGACATGATCGTGGACGTCGCGCTGGACCTCATCGGCCAGAAGTAGCTGCGCCAGCGAAGTACTGAAAGGAAAAGACCGTGAATGCAGTAGCACTGGGGGCACAGACCCCGCCCGTCTCAGATCCGATGGCGTTCCGCAACGTCCTGGGACACTTCCCGACCGGCGTCGTGCTGATCACCGGCATCACCGAGGACAGCGAACCGGTCGGCATGATCGTCGGTTCCTTCACCTCGGTGTCGCTGGATCCGCCGCTGGTGGGCTTCCTGCCCACGGTGGCCTCCTCCACCTTCAAGAAGCTGCGCACCGCCAGCTCCTTCTGCGTGAACGTGCTGGCCGCCGACCAGGAAGAGCTGTGCCGCCGCTTCGCCGGCCGCGCGCCGAACAAGTTCGAGGACATCGAGTGGACCCTCGCTCCGTCCGGAGCCCCGGTGCTGGAGGGAGCGGTCGCCTACATCGACTGCACCTTCGAATCCATCACCGACGCCGGGGACCACTACATCGTGGTCGGCGCGGTGCAGGAGCTGCAGGTCTGCTCCCCGGTGGCCCCGCTGCTGTTCTTCCAGGGCGGCTACGGGCGCTTTGCCCCGCTGTCGCTGCATGCGCCGTTCGAGACCGACCTGATCCGCGGGGTGCGCCGCGCGGAACGCCACAGCTCGACGATGAAGCAGCTCGCGGCATCGCTGGACGCGGATATTTCCACCATGGCGGTCATCGGCGACGAGATGGCGGTGATCGTCTCCGGCACCGGCGAGTTCCACGACGGGCAACGCCTAGGCGAACGCATCCCGCTGATGCCGCCCATGGGCGAAATGTGCCTGGCCTGGGAGGACGAGGAAACCATCGAGCGCTGGCTGGCCCGCGCCCTGCCGGCGGACGAATGCACCCCCCAGGACTACCGCGCCCGCCTGCAGGTGGCCCGCGACCGGGGCTGGTCGGTGACCATGCGCGGGGACTACGCAGATGACGAGGTCTACTCGGTGCTGCGCGAATACTCCTCGGGCCTGTACACCCCGGCCCAGGAGCGCAGGCTGCGCGAGATCATCGCGCAGACCTCCTCCGGCTACGCCCCGGTGGACTTCGGCGCAGAGGGAAGCTACGACGTGGATTCGCTGCTGGCTCCGGTCCGCGACGCCGCCGGCAAGGTCCGTCTGGTGCTGCGCGCCTCCGGCCTGCCGCAGGGCGCTTCCGGCGCCCAGGTGCTGGCTTGGGCCCAGGAACTGGTGCGCACCGCGGAAGAAATGAGCGGCGCCGAAGACTAGGCCGCCTCATCCTCCAGCCCGGGTAAGACCTCCGACGGAAATTTTCCGCCGGGGGTCTTCTCCGTCGCATTGCTCACAAGCGCCGAGCCGGATCGACCGCCGAGGGACAATCCGAACTCGCAGAGCGTATTATCCGTACATAGTGGTAGACAGCGAATGTGATATTCGGGATTATGGGCGTATTGTCAGAGGAATACTCCACGATGATCACCGAGCGCCGAAGGCGACACCCGGGGATTCCTGCGGGCACGAGCTGCCTCAGGATTTCGTGGGCAATCACCTTGCGGAGAGCTGCCGTCAGCGGAGGAAAATATGGAATACCCGGAGCTGCGCACATACGCCAGCCAGCGCGTCGAAGAGCTTCTCAGTTCTCCCGCCGCCAAACGGCATCTAGCTAGCTACGGTTGGGTCGAAGGCATGCCCGTGGTGCTGGCCGACCCCACCGAGCGGGTCGACGACGTGATGGGATTTGTATCCATCCACGGCCGCGCAGTGCTTCTCGCGTTATGCGACACGGACAGCGAGCATTTGGAGCTGTGGCACATTACCATCCCCAGCCCCATTTTCACCAGAGTCGAGCCCTTGCGGCCCGAAACCACCTTGGCCGAACTATGCGTCAGGAACGACCGCAGCCGGCTTTCGCCATTCCGGGTATCTTTTTGGGCCCATAGCGCTGCGATCCACGAGGTGCCGTGCTTCGTCCGCACGGATGCATGCTGGGCTAGGACAGCGACGCCCGCAGAGCCGCATTAGGATCGGAAATTCAGGCGGTCCGCCGCTAGGATTCCTCGTAGCCCGCCGTGCGCGAGCCGAGGTCATCTTCGCCGACCAGGCGATGCACCGTGTCGAGCAGGTTCTGCACATCATCCACCCGCCCCTGCCAATAGGTGGAATCCAAGCCGAAACCCAGGCTGGCTTCCGCAGCCAATTTCTTGAATCCGTCGCGATGCGCTTCCAACGCACTGACGAGATCGTCCAGCTGGTCGCTTGTCAGCGACAAGGGAATGGCGGTCTGCCGACCCATCATGATCTCCTCGGTAATCCAATAGATTCATGTTCCCTTGGCATTGAGCACTGCAATCATCGTCACGCGCTGTGGCCAGGCGCCGCATTCCACCAGCGTGATGGAGTATCGAGGAGCCTGCATTTCGTTACCTGCGGAAAAGCTCGACGGGGAATATGAACGTTCTTCCCTAAAGTATAAGCATCAGGGGCGAAGCGCGGAACATTGGCGTATGTATGACTCGGCGCATCGCGCTTCCGAGGTCCCCAATCGTCTGGTTCCGGCATCCGGACAGCCTTGCCTGATGCCGCCGGATGGAGCCATCCTGCGGCTCGGGCGCATACCTGCCAGGATCGGACCCCTGCGGGGTGGCACCGTTGCCGCGGCCAAACCGCCTGTAGGCAGCTTGTACGGAATTCTCCGGAAAACGATGCCCCGCGGAGGATTCACGCGGCTTGGGCGTCCCGTTGCGCAATCTGGACGATGGCGTTGCTGATCAACGTTGCCAGCAGCTGCGGATCATAGAACTGATCGTCAACCCGGCGTCCGATGAGCATCCCGTCAAGCATGCGGAACAGGCAGATGGCGACATCCTGGGCATGGCGGCGTTGCGGCCCGGCTGCGGAGCCCAGCAGCGCGGCGAACCATTCGACGGTCGCTTCGAATGTCTCCTGCAGGACTCCTTCGAGCTCGCTGCGGCCTGCGTGGACGTGCTCGGCACGCTGCAGGAGCAGCAATAGGCTCATCGGCACCGCGCTCTGGCCGTGCTCCGAGCCCTTAAGCGATGGCAGGATGAACGAGCGGATCTGTTCGGCCCAGTGCTCGCCCGGGGGCAGCGCGAATTCCTTTTCGCGCAGCTGCTTCCACCCAGCGCAGGCGTTGGATATCACCGTGGACAGCAGCTCGTCCTTGTCCTTGAAAGACCAATACAGGGAGCTGGCGGGAAGCCCGGCACGTTCGCAGACCTTGGAGATGCTCACCCCGTCATATCCGGACTGGCCAATGACCTCCTGCGCAGCACGCAATAAGGCTTCACGCCCCGATTCCGCGTCTTCGGCGGATACCAGCACCGCCATCTGCGGCGGGGTCGGCGTGGATGGAGTGAGGTCATGGGTCTCGGCCAGCACCGGCAGCTGCTCTGCCACCGTGTCCAGAGCGGCGGCGATCATCCGGGTCAGCCGGGCGGTATCGGTGGTCCGCGGGCCGCGCAGCTTCAGGAAGCTGCCTTCGCGCTCGGCGACCGTGAAGTTCCCCATGAGCCGGGCCGCGTCCCGGCGTTGCGGCATGTTTTCCGGCAGCGTGCGCTCCCACCAGTCAGCCGTCCATTCGATGGCTTCTGCGCGGATTTGCAGGAAGCGGTCGCGGGCCGGGATCGGTTCTCCTGGTTTGGTCAGCGCCAGCTGGAGGCCTACGCGCCAGTACCCCATTTCGCCTTCGCCATTGGGCGAGTGCATGAGCTGCGAATACAAGTCGTGCGCACGCGAGGAGGACGGCGGGGTGTCCAGCCAGTTCGGCAGCCGCTGGGCCTGGGATCGGTAGGCGTGCTCGAGGGCGGCCGCGACCAGCTCCTCCTTGCCCGAATAGTGCCAGTAGATGGAGCTTGCGGATACGTTGCACGCCCTGCGCACCATGCTGAGGCTGGTTCCGGAGTACCCGTGGACCGCGACCAGTCGCATGGTCTTTTCAAGAATTCTGGTTCGGGTTTCTTCGCCCTGCAGGTTCTTTCGTTCTGTCTTGCGCTGTGCCAAACGTCTACTCGTTTCTCGATCCTGCCCGGTCCCCAACCCGAAATGATGGACTCTCGATATTCAAGTGAACCCCGCGCGAGGGAACCCTGCAAGGGCAGTCCCACTTTCGCACTCTCAAGGATCAATTAATCGCTTATCATCCCGTTGGAAACCACGAAGGACCGCCCCGACGCAGAAATGCGCGGAGCGGTCCTTCCAGAGTGCAGCAGCTAGCGCCCGACCTTGCCGAACAGCGAGGCCAGCGGGGCCAGCAGGATCGGCCGGGCGGCGAACCAGCCGCCGACGATGACCAGCAGCGAAGCGAAGAAGATCCAGAATCCGGTCCAGTTCACCGCGTCCCGCGCCGCGTACATGTGGTTCAGGTTGCGCAGCGCCCCGGTGGAGAAGACCAGGGCCACGTGCACCACGATGAATGCCACGAAGTAGAACATCACCGGCAGGTGGATCGCCCGGGCTACCTCGATCGGGTAGGCGCGCGACAGCTTCTCGGCCCTCGTAGGCCAGGCTCCGGACATCCGAAATCCCGTGATCGCGGCCAGCGGCGCGGCCAGGAAAATGGTCGCGAAGTAGGCCAGCACCTGCAGGCTGTTGTAATTCACCCAGCCGTTCTCGGTCGGCCAGTCCAGGGACAGGTACTGCAGCGCGGCCGAGAGCGCGTTCGGGAAGACTTCCCAGCTGGTCGGCACCACGCGCATCCACTGGCCGGTGGTCAGCAGCAGGATGACGAACACCGCGCCGTTGACCAGCCAGAGGATGTCGAGGAACTGGTGGAACCACAGGTTGATGCTGATCTTCTTGGGGTTCTTGCCGAATTTCGCGGTCCAGCTGGCTGGCGGGCGGCGCTGCGTGCGCACCTGCCATCCCGAACGGATGATCAGCACCATCAGGAAGATGTTGAAGAAGTGCTGCCATCCCATCCACGCCGGCAGCCCGACCGGAGCTCCTTCGGGCAAGTGGGTCTCTCCCGGGTAGCGGGCCAGGAAGGATTGCACCGAGTCCAGCGAGACCAGCCAGCGGGCAGCAAGCACCGCGGCGCCCAGCAGCACCAGCAGTCCCACGGCCAGCAGCAGCGTTTTGCCGCGGGCGGTGGCCCAGAGCTTGGCCAGGGCGCCGGGCGCGCTCGGAGCCGGCTTGGCCGGCGCCGCAGACGGCTTGGCGGCAGGCTGGGCCTGCGTCTTCGCCGCCGCGGGTTGCGGCGCGGCAGGGACCTGCGCTTGCTCCGGAGCCGGTGCAATAGGCGCGGCGGGTGCCGATTCCGCAGCGGCCGGGGTGCTTGCGGCACCCGGGCGCGGAAGCCCGCGACGTCCGGACGCGGCGGCCAGCGGCGCGGACACCGGCTCGGCGGGCTGCTCAGCCTGTTCAGCTGCCGCCGAAGCGGCCTGCTGCGCCGGAGCTTGGCCGGCCGCCGCCTGCGTGGCGCCTGTACGCGGCAACCCGCGGCGCACGCCGCCCGAGGCCGCCGGCGCCGGGGTGGCGGCAACGGGCTCGGCGGCCTGCTGGGGCTGTTCGTTTTCCTGCACCGGAGCCGGAGGCTGGGCCGGGGCGGCCCCGGGGGTGCGCGGTAGTCCCTGCCGTGCCATTAGTTAGCCCGCTTCCCCTCGATAGCCTCGACCAGCTGGGGAACCACCGTGAACAGGTCTCCGACCACGCCGAAGTCGGCGACGTCGAAGATCGGCGCCTCCGGGTCCTTGTTGATGGCGATGATGGTCTTGGAGGTCTGCATGCCGGCCCGGTGCTGGATGGCACCGGAGATTCCCAGCGCGATGTACAGCTGCGGGGCGACGGTGACGCCGGTCTGGCCCACCTGCATGGTCTGCGGCACGTAGCCGGCGTCCACTGCGGCGCGGGAAGCGCCAATGGCACCGCCCAGGGCGTCGGCCAGCGACTCGACCAGGGAGAAGTTCTCCCCCGAGCCCAGCCCGCGTCCGCCCGAGACCACGATGTCAGCTCCGCGCAGGTCGGGGCGCGAGGACTCGATAACCGCTTCTTCGCGGGAGGTGATCACGGCGTCTGGCGCGCCCGAGGGCTGCACGGCCAGCAGCTCGAGCTGGGCCGGCTGCGCGGTGGCGCGGGCCTCGCTGGAGCCCTGGCGCAGGGTGATGACCAGGGCGCCGGTGGTGGCTGCCGAATCAACCAGGTAGGCGCCGCCGTACACCGAGTGGTGCGCGATGATGCCTTCCTCGTCGCGGTCGATGCCCACGGTGTCCACGGCCAGCGCCAGGCAGGCGCGGGCGGCGAAACGCGCGGCGGCGTCGCGGCCGCGGATGGAGTTCGGGGCCAGCACCGCCTCGGGCTGCACCTGTGCGTAGGCGGCGGCCAGCGCATCTACCAAGGGCGCGATGACCGCGTTGCCGGCGGCCGCGGAGTCGGCGACCAGTACGCGCGTCGCGCCCAGTTCAGCCAGCTCCTGCGACAGGCGCTCGGCCTGTGCGGCGGGGGCCAGGGCCAGCGCCACGGCGCTGCCCACCGAGGCGGCCGCGCCGAGAAGTTCGCCCGCGCCTGCGCGCAGCTGCCCCTCCGGCGAGGTGTCCACCAGGACCAGGATCGGGTTCCCGGAATTGCTGCTCATCTTAATGCCCCTTGATCAGTTGGTTCTTGGCCAGGAATTCGGCGATCTGCTCGCCGGCGTCGCCTTCGTCGACGATCCGCGTACCGGCGCTGCGCGCCGGGCGGGCGGCGGCGGAGATCACGATGGACCGCGCTTCCTCTTCGCCCGGGGCCACGCCCAGGGCCTGCAGGTCCAAGGTCTCGAACGGCTTCTTCTTGGCCGCCATGATGCCCTTGAAGTTCGGGAAGCGGGCATCCGGCAGCGCCTCGGTGATGGAGATGACGGCCGGCAGGTCGGCGCTGGCTTCGTAGCGCTCCACGTCGGTGTTGACCTGGCCTGCCACGGTCAGCTCGTCGATTTGCACGCTGGACAGCGCCGCTAGCCCGGCCACGCCGAGCAGTTCGGCCAGCATGGACGGCAGTGCGCCGCCTCCGCCATCCGTGGACACGTTGCCGGCGATCACCAGGTCGAACCCGATCTGCTTGGCCGCGGCGGCGATCACCTGGGCGGTCAGCGTCAGGTCCGCGCCGAGCAGCGCGGGATCCTGCACGTGCACCGCGCGGTCCGCGCCCATGGCCAGGCCCTTGCGCAGGGTGGTCGGCAGGCTGCCTTCCGGACCCACGCTCAGCAGCACCACTTCGGTGCCCGGCTGCGCTTCGCGGTGGCGCAATGCCACCTCCAGTGCGCGCTCGGTGATCTCGTCGAGCACCGGCTCGGCGTTCGCGCGCTTCAGCAGCCCGGTTTCCAGATCTATGGCGCGTTCGCCGTAGGTGTCCGGGACTTCCTTCATCAAGACGATGACTCTCATGTGTTCCCTCTATCTAGCTGTCGTGGCGCTGCAGCGCCCCGGTCTGCGGCTGTGCTTAGCCGAAGACCGCCAATCCGTCGGCGATTACCGTACGGTCGGCCACTGCGGCCTCGAATCGTCCGTTGTCCCAGGTCTTGACCTCGATGCGGTCCCCGGGGAAAACGACCCCGGAGAAGCGTCCGCCGAATTGAACCAGGTCCGCCGGGTGCGCCCCGGCCAGTTCGGCCAGCGGCAGCGTGGTTGCGGCCAGCGAGGACAGCCCGTGCAGGATCGGGCGGTCCTGCCCGATGCGCTTGGCTGCCTGCGGATCGATGTGGATGTGGTGCTTGTCCCCCAGCAGCCGGTAGAGCGCGGCCTGGTTAGGCGCGGTCTGCATGCTGGCGGTGCCCGTGGCCGGGGTTTCGGGGGCGGCGGCGCGGGCCGGGCCGCGATCGCCGTCGAAACCGCCGAAGCCGGGGGCGAAGATCTGCCAGGTGGCCTGGAAGTAGTCGCATTCGACGATGATGTTGAAGACGGCGGCGCCGCCCTTGTCCCAGACCTCGCCCACGCGGGCGTTCAGCGCCAGCTCCCCGCTGCGCGGCAGCGGCTTGGAGACCAGCAGCTCCTGGGCCCCGTGCACGGCGCGGTTGTCGAAGGCGCCGCGGTCGGCCAGCAGGTCCGGGGCCCACTGGGCCAGGGTCAGGCCGAAGGACGGCAGCACGCGCAGCCGGTCCTCGAAGATCAGGTCGAGGTCGGTGGGCCGGGCGCCGACGGCGAGCGCGTACAGGATCGCCTGGTCCTGGGTGTAGCCGACGGTCTTCTCGCCCAGATGCTGGCCGGCCCAGGCGCCGGCGGTCATCGGGTCTACTCCTGCGGTGCTCATGATCCGTACACCGGTTCCGGGACGGCGGCCTGGGCCAGCAGCTGCTCGATCTGGGCGCCGACGGCCGCGGCCTCCCAGCGGGCTCCGGAGTCGACCTGCGGGCCGTGGTTCCAGCCTTCCTCGATGCATACGCGGCCGCCTTCGACCTCGATGACGCGGCCGGTGACTTCACTGCCGGCGCTGGCCAGCCAGGCCACGACCGGGGAGACGTTGGCCGGGTTCATGGCGTCGAAGCCCTCTTCCGGGGCGGCCATGGTCTCGCCGAAGGCGTCTTCGGTCATGCGGGTGCGGGCGGCCGGGGCGATGGCGTTCACGTTGACGCCGTAGCGGGCCAGTTCATGGGCGGCGACCAGGGTCAAGCCGGTGATGCCCGCCTTGGCGGCCGAGTAGCTGGCCTGTCCGACGCTGCCCTTCAGGCCTGCGCCGGAGGTGGTGTTGATGACGCGGGCCTGCGGGGTGCGCCCGGCCTTGGCCTCGTCGCGCCAGTACTTGGAGGCGTGGCGCAGCGGGGCGAAGTGGCCCTTGAGGTGCACGCGGATGACCGCGTCCCATTCCTCTTCGGTGGTGTTCACCAGCATGCGGTCGCGCACGAATCCGGCGTTGTTGACCAGGATGTCCAGCCGGCCGTAGGTGTCGATGGCCTGCTGCACCATGGCGCCGGCCTGCTCGAAGTTCGCCACATCGGCTCCGTTGGCCACGGCCTGCCCGCCCTCGGCGCGGATGGCCGCGACCACTTCGTGGGCCGGGTTCGCCGGGTCGATGGCGCCGCCCAGGGTGGTGCCGAAGTCGTTGACCACGACCATCGCTCCCTGGCGGGCCAGTTCTAGTGCATGTTCGCGTCCGAGTCCGCGGCCTGCGCCGGTCACGATGGCGACGCGGCCGCTCAAAATGCCAGTCATGGGCTTTTTCCTTTTCGTCGATGTGGTGCTTATGGATTGCCAGTGTACCTGAAACCAAGCAAGTGCTAGGGTAACAAACAAGCAAACGTTTGGTACAGGGAGGTCCCAATGTCGATCACTTCAGCAATGCACTCCAACGGAGTCCGCGTCATCACCATGAACTACCCGACGGTCAACGCGCTGCCGGTCGCCGGATGGTTCGGCGTCGCGGACGCCATGAACGAAGCCACCAAGGACGCCAAGACCCGCGCGGTCATCCTGCGCGCCGAGGGCCGCGGCTTCAACGCCGGCGTGGACATCAAGGAAATGCAGTCCACCGAGGACTTCAACGCCATCCTCGGCGCCAACCGCGGCTGCTTCGCCGCATTCAAGTCCATCTACGAGTGCGCGGTGCCGGTCATCGCCGCGGTCAACGGCTTCTGCCTGGGCGGCGGCGTGGGCCTGGTGGGCAACGCGGACACCATCGTGGCCAGCGACACCGCCTACTTCGGCGTGCCGGAGGTGGACCGCGGCGCGCTGGGCGCAGCCACCCATCTGGCCCGGCTGGTCCCGGCCCACATGCTGCGCACCTTGTACTTCACCAGCAAGAACATCAGCGCCCAGCGCCTGGCGGAGCTGGGCTCCGTAGCCGAGGTGGTCAGCGCCGACAAGCTCGACGAGACCGCGTTCTCCTACGCCAACGAGATCGCCGCCAAGGACCCGCGCGTCATCCGCGCGGCCAAGGAGGCGCTGAACTGCATCGACCCGATCGACGTGAACCGCAGCTACCGCTTCGAGCAGGGCTTCACCTTCGAGCTGAACCTCGGCGGCGTCGCCGACGAGCTGCGCGACGACTTCGTCGCCACCGGAGCCTAGGCATGACCGGCAAGGTCATCGCGGCGCAGTCGCTGCAGGGCTTGTTCCAGGACGGGATGACCATCGGCATCGGTGGCTGGGGGTCCCGGCGCAAGCCCATGGCCCTGGTCGCCGCGCTGGTGCGCTCCGGAGCCAAGGACCTGCGCATCGTCAGCTTCGGCGGCCCGGACGTCGGCACGCTGTGCGCCACCGGGCAGGTGCGCGAGGTCGTCCACGGGTTCGTCACCCTGGATTCCATCGCAGTTGACCCGCACTTCGCGGCCGCCCGCCAATCCGGGGCCATCGCCACCACGGAACTTGACGAATCGATGCTGGTCTCCGGGCTGCGCGCGGCCGGCCGGCGCCTGCCCTTCGAGGTCACCCGCACCGGACTGGGCTCGGACGTGCTGACAGTCAACCCGCAGATCCGCACCATCACCTCACCCTACGAGGACGGCGAAACGCTGGTGGCGATGCCTGCGGTGCCGCTGGATCTGGCGCTGATCCACCTGAACCGCGCCGACGCGCTGGGCAACGGGCAGTGCCTGGGCCCCGACCCCTACGTGGACGACCTGTTCGCCCGGGCCGCCGCGCGCACCGTCCTCAGCGCCGAATCGGTGGTTAGCACCCGGGAACTGACCGAGGGCGCGCACCCTTCCACGCTGCTGCTGAACCGCACCATGGTGGACCACGTCTACGAGGCCCCCGGCGGCGCCCACTTCACCACCTGCCTGCCGGCGTACCCGCGCAACGAGGAGCTGCAGCGCGAGTACGCCCGCGCGGCGTCCGATCCCGCACTGTGGGAGCGCTACCGCGCCGGGTATCTGGAAAATGAGACCATCTGGCGGAAGGAGGCCGTACATGCCTGAGACCCTGAGCACCGCCACCCGCGCGGAGATCGCCGTGGCAGCCTGCAGCGACCTGTTCCGCGGGCAGCACGACATCCTCGCCAGCCCGGCCGGCATCATTCCCACGCTCGGCGCCCGGCTGGCCGCGCTGACCCACGCGCCCTCGCTCATGCTCAGCGACGGCGAGTCCACCATCTACGGGGACGTCCCGGCCCTGGGCGGGGTAAGCGAGTTCAGCGCCGGCTACCTGCCCTACCGCGAGCTCTTCGAGCTGATCGCCGCCGGCAAGCGCCATGTGGTGATGGGCGGAGCGCAGATCGACCGGGAGGGAAACCACAACTTCTCGGCCATTGGGGACCACTTCCAGCCGCACCGCCAGCTGCTCGGCTCCCGGGCCGCGGCCACCAACACCATCAACCACGCCACCAGCTACTGGATCGCCCGGCAGTCCACGCGCAGCTTCGTGCGCGACGTCGACTTCGTGACCGGGGTCGGCGCGAACCGCGCCAAGGCCGCCGGCCCCGGGGCGGCGCGCTTCCACCACGTGCACCGGGTGGTCACCAACCTCGGAGTCTACGACTTCAGCGGGCCGGGCGGCACCATGGCGCTGCTCAGCCTGCACCCCGGGGTTCCCCTGGACGAGGTGCTGGACGCAACCGGCTTCGAGCTGCACGTGCCGGAAACGATCCCTGCCACCCGCCTGCCCGACGAGCAGGAGCTTCGACTGATTCGCGAGGTCCTGGACCCCGCCCACCGCAGAGAACAAGAGGTCAGCCCTTGAGCACCACGAACCGCATCCGCACCTCCCTGACCGAGCTCACCGGAATCCAGCATCCAGTGGTGCAGACCGGCATGGGCTGGGTCGCCGGGCCAAGCCTGGTCACCGCCACCGCCGAGGCCGGCGGCCTGGGCATCCTCGCCTCGGCGACCATGACCTACGACGAGCTTGAAAAGGCCATCGTGGAGACCAAGTCCCGCACCGACAAGCCCTTCGGCGTCAATCTGCGCGCCGATGCGGCCGACGCGATGGACCGGGTGAATCTGCTAATCAAGTACGGCGTGAAGGTCGCCTCCTTCGCACTGGCGCCCAAGCGCGAGCTGATCGACAAGCTCAAGGAAAACGACGCGGTGGTCATCCCCTCGGTCGGCCTGCCGCGCCATGCGGAGAAGGTCGCCTCCTGGGGCGCCGACGCGGTGATGATCCAGGGCGGCGAGGGCGGCGGCCACACCGGCGCCACCCCGACCACCCTGCTGCTGCCCACCGTGCTGGACGCGGTGGACATCCCGGTGATCGCGGCCGGCGGATTCTTCGACGGGCGCGGCCTGGCCGCCGCGCTGTCCTACGGCGCGGCCGGCATCGGCATGGGCACCCGCTTCCTGCTCACCAGCGACAGCGCCGTGCCCGAGCTCATCAAGAAGCGCTACCTCGAATTCGGGCTGGACGGCACCGTGGTGACCACCAAGGCCGACGGCATGCCGCACCGCCTGCTGCGCACCGAGTTCATCGACAGCCTGGAATCCGGCTCGCCGCTGGGCCGAATGCTGGGCACCGCGCGGCGCACCCTGCAGTTCAAGGAGCTTTCCGGGCAGTCCTGGCTGGGACTGGCCCGCGACGGACTGCGCATGAAGCGCAGCACCGGACGCAGCTGGGGCCAGATGATGCTCGCCGCCAACACCCCGATGCTGCTCAAGGCAGGTCTGGTCAATGGCGATACGCAGGCAGGCATGCTGGCTTCCGGGCAGGTAGTCGGCGTCATCGACGACCTGCCGACCTGCGAGCAGCTTGTGGACCGCATCATCGATGACGCGGTTGAACGCCTTTCGGTGCTTCCGGGCTTCGTGCAGAACAGCAAGGATGCCCTCGCGTAGGACAGTCCCTCAGGCCATGCAGCCCGCCGTGCGGGCAGCGAGTTTTCGCTGCCGGCACGGCGGTTTCTGCGTGCCGCCGCGTCCGCGCGGCAGTTCCAGCGACCGGACCGCGGGATGCGCGCCCTGGAATCACTCGAATTCTGGCAGGGCCCGATAGTTCTTGCCAGGCGATTCGACATGTTTGCGCCAGTGCAGCGCACCCTGGATTCGAAAAACAATTACCAGCCCGCTGAGGGAACCAGTCCGACTTTGTCGCGAAGCTCCGGGCGCTTTGCATGGGAGATCCCCGGCGCGAACTTCACCGTCCACCGGAACATTCACGTGGGGCTTCGCGCAAGTTCCTCGAAAAGTGGACTACTTTTTCCCATGGTATTTCTTGGACACTGCGCAGCATCGCGAATCCACGCCGAAACCTGCGTTGGCGAGGTGTGCGCCGTGACTGATGTGGCCGCTCGGAAAGATACAAACAAGGTGGAGCCAGTACACATGCCGGTTGCCATGATTGGAGCCAAGGAATCCGTCACCGATGCCATGGGCCTGGTGTGAATGCGCGGGAAAACGGTCCTCGTGGCCATCATCGACCCAGCTTCCGATGAGCTCAAGCTACTGAGTTGCCAGGCCCAATCAGGCATTGAAAACCGTTGACGTTGAAGCGGATGCCATGCAGATCGGATCGCTGTTCGCGCGAGCCGAGCTCGAAGTCATGCTCACCTGCCGGGTGAAGTATCGGAAGCACAGCGCAGTCGCGCATCTGGTCCCGAGTTTCCGGGTACGCCGGCACCAGGATGCCGCAATACGTGCGGCGGCTCGCCATCTAGTCCGACACGGCCATTGCGGAGCGTCGGTACGCCGCCCGCGCATGATTGAGGCCGTTCCATCAAGATGGAACGGCCTCAACTCTTGTGCCAAGCAATCCTGCTCCGGAAAGCTCGGACGCCGCGAATACAGCTGGCAACTCGAATCGCCCTTTCGACTATCAATATGGACTGCCCGTCATTTGGGAGGGAAGCGCCTCGACGAATTACCTGAAGCATCATTGACTCCGGAGGAATTTTCGCCTTGCGCAAGCCGGCGCACACAGCTCAAAAGCTCCTGGACTTCCTCGGCCCGCCCATTCCAGTATCCGGAACCCAGACCGAAGCCGTTGGCGGCTTGGCCGGCGATGCGGCGCAAGCCGTCACGATGCGCTTCCAGCGCGGTTGTCAGGTCGTCATATTGATCCGTTGTCAGGGACAGTGACAAGTTGTAGTTTTTGCTTTCGCATCCATCCATTGTTCACTCCTCGCTGGTCCAAACGTTCAACGGTCGTCCCGAGACTACGCTTCAATACACCGATCTTCGATGCATCCAAGGTTTCATTCAGACTTCGTGCCCGTCTGGCCATGGTCGAGATGGCAGCTGGAAAAGCCCCGCACGCGGCTACCGCGGGGGTCAACGTGAATTCTTGACGTCCCGGAACTCCTCGATGGCTCCGTTGTAGCGCCGCAGCAGTTCGGCAAAAGTGTTGACGTCCTCCGCCGACCAGTCTGCAGTGATGGCGTCGAGGTCCTGGATATATCCGTCACGGTCGGTTTCCAGCATGTCGCGGCCATGCGAGGTCATCGTCAGCTTTCGGGCGGCGCTTCCGTTCGGGTCCAAGCCCCGCTCCAGCAACCCGTCGCGCACAATCGCGGCCACTTGCCGCTGCAAGGTCGAGGCGTCCAGACGCAGCGCGGAGCTCAGCTCGCCGATCGTCATCGGCCCGCGCGCATCGATGTGGCTCAGGATCAGGTACGCGCTGCGGTCCAATCCGTTTCCCCGCCGATGCTGCGCCACGAAATAGCGGCTGAGAAGCATCTGCTCGTACTCGATATCTGCAGTGTGTCGCTTGATGGTATTCACGCCCTTTCAGGCCTTCCATCGTACCCCGGAATGTGTATTATGAATACTGTATGTATCTTACACATCACCCTGAAAGGACCCCTTGACGCATCGCGCCAAAAAATCCGCCACTCGTCCGGGAACCGCCGTCGGCATCCTGGCAACTGCCGGCATCGCTTCTGCACTGACGCAGACGATGGTTGCGCCCCTGATCCCGCAACTGCCCGAGATCTTCAATACCTCCGCCGACAACACCGCTTGGATCGTGACGGCCACGCTGCTCGCCGGAGCGGTGGCTGTCCCGATTTCCGGACGCCTGGGTGACCTCTTCGGCAAGCGCCGGATGATCCTGATCCTCGCTCTGCCTTTGATTCTCGGCGGATTGGTCTGCGCCTTCGCCCCCAACGTCACGATCATGATCATCGGCCGCGCCCTGCAGGGCTTCGGTTCGGGCATGATCCCGCTGGGCATCGCCATGCTGCGCGACCTCGTGCCCAAGGAACAGCTCTCCTCCGCCATCGCCACTGTCAGCGCCACCCTGGGAGCTGGCGGCGCCATCGGGCTGCCGATTTCCGCCGCGGTCATCGAATTCTCCGATTGGCGCGCATTGTTCGTCGGCGGCTCCGTGGTCACCTTGATCGTCGCATTGCTGATCTGGAAGTTCATCCCGGGCATGAAGGCCGGAGCCGCCGGCCAGCGCTTCGACTGGCTCGGCGCCATCGGCCTGTCCACGGGCATCCTGGCGCTGATGCTGGCCATCTCCAAGGGCTCTTTCTGGGGCTGGGCCTCGCCGCTGACCCTGTGCCTCTTCGGCCTGTCGCTGCTGGCGCTGGTCTTCTGGGGCTTCTGGGAGCTGCGGACCACCGACCCCCTGGTTGACCTGCGCACCGCGGTCATCCCCCGCGTATTGCTGACCAACATCGCCTCGATCTTCGTCGGCTTCGGCATGTACGTCAGCATGCTGCTCATGCCGCAGATCCTGCAGCTGCCATCCAGCACCGGATACGGCTTGGGCCAGTCCGTTTTGGCCGCCGGTCTGTGGGTCGCCCCGGCCGGCTTCATGATGCTGATCCTCTCGCCGGTGGGCGGCAAGCTCTCCGACAAGCTGGGCGCCAAGTTCACGCTGATGCTGGGCATCTCCATCCTGGCCGTCGGCTACGTGGTGGGCCTGTGGGGCATGGGAAGCACCTGGGGCCTGCTGCTCACCGCGACCCTGGTCAACAGCGGCGTGGCCTTCGCCTACGGAGCCATGCCGTCGATCATCATGAGCTCGGTGCCGCGCAGCGAAACCGCCGCGGCCAACGGCTTCAACACGCTAATGCGTTCGGTGGGCACCACCGCCAGCGCCGCGGTCATCGGCCTGGTGCTGGCCCAGATGTCCACCGACTTCCATGGCGCCATGATCCCGACCGAGCAGGGTTTCCGCACGGCACTGCTGCTCGGCGCCGGGTTCTCCGTGGCCGCCGTGATCCTGGCCGGCTTCATTCCGAAGAACCCGCCGCATGGCGAGCTGGAACCTGTCGACGTTCCGTTGTCGGTCAACGCCAAGTAGTTCCCCGGGCAGTGCCGATGCCCTGCATAGGGCAGGCACAGTTCCGGGTCCTACAGTTATAAGTACCTCATAAAGGTGCGAGTGATGATCGAAAAGATCCCCGCCGGGTCTACCCGGCGGGGATCTTTGGTTAATGGGCTTGCGGGCCGAAGGCTAGAGCCGCTCGATGATCGTGACGTTAGCCTGGCCGCCACCCTCGCACATCGTTTGCAGGCCGTAGCGGCCGCCGGTGCGTTCCAGCTCATTGAGCAGCGTGGTCATCAGCCGGGTGCCGGTGGCGCCGATCGGGTGGCCCAGGGCGATGCCGCCGCCGTTGACGTTGACCTTCTCGCGGTCGATACCCAGCTCGTCCATCCAAGCCAGCACGACCGGGGCGAAGGCCTCGTTGCATTCGAACAGGTCGATCTCGTCCACGCCCATGCCTGCGCGCTCCAGCGCATACTTCGTTGCGCGGATCGGGCCGGTGAGCATCCACACCGGGTCGTCGGCGCGCACCGACATGTGGTGGATGCGGGCACGCGGGGTCAGCCCGTGCTCTTCCACCGCCTTCTTGGAGGCGATCAGCACGGCGCTGGCACCGTCGCAGATCTGCGAGGCCACAGCGGCGGTCAGCCGGCCGTCCTCGGTGAGCGTGTTCAGCGTCGCCATCTTTTCCAGCGTGGTGCCGCGGCGGATGGTCTCGTCCTGCTCCAGGCCGTTCAGCGGAACAACCTGCGAGTCGAAGCGGCCCTCGTCCACGGCGGCGGCTGCGCGCTCATGGCTTTCCAGCGCGAACTGCTCCATGCGCTCACGGGTGATGTCCCACTTCTCGGCGATCATCTCCGCCCCGTGGAACTGCGAGACCTCCTGGTCGCCGTAGCGGGCGACCCAGCCAGGGGACTCGGCGAAGGGCGTGGTGAATCCGAACTCGGCGCCGGCGATCATGGCCGCAGAGATCGGGATCTTGGACATGTTCTGCACACCGCCGGCGATGATCAAATCTGCGGTGCCGGACATGACGCCCTGCGCCGCGAAGTGCACCGCCTGCTGGCTGGAACCGCACTGGCGGTCGATGGTCACGCCCGGCACATGGTCCGGCAGCCCGGCCACCAGCCATGCGGTGCGGGCGATGTCGCCGGCCTGGGAGCCCAGGGTGTCGGTGCATCCGAAGATCACGTCGTCCACCGCGCCGGGGTCGATGCCGGTGCGCTCGACCAGCGCCGAGATCACGTGGGCACCCAGGTCGGCCGAGTGGATTTCGGCCAGCGAACCGCCGCGGCGGCCCACCGGGGTGCGCACGGCGTCAATAATGTAAGCCTCAGTCATCTGTTCTCTCCTTTAGGCCTGCTGGCTGCTGACGGGGACCACTTCACCGGTCATGTACGAGGAATAGTCGCTGGCCAGGAAGACCATGACGTTGGCGATTTCCCAGGGCTCGGCGGCGCGGCCGAAGGCCTCGCGGGAGGTCAGCTCTTCCAGCAGCTCGTCCGAGGTGACCTTGGCCAGGAACGGGTGCATGGCCAGCGACGGGGCGACCGCGTTGATGCGGATGCCGTGCGGGGCCACGTCCATGGCTGCCGAGCGAGTCAGTGCCATGACGCCTGCCTTCGCGGCGGCGTAGTGGGCCTGCCCTTCCTGGGCGCGCCAGCCGATCACCGAAGCGTTGTTGATGATGACGCCCTTGGTGCCGTTCTTCACCATGCGCTGGCTGGCGGCGCGCACGGAGCGGAAGGTGCCGGTGAGGGTCACGTTCACGACCTTCTCCCACTGCTCGTCTTCCATGTCCAGGATGGAGGCGGTGCCGCCCAGCCCGGCGTTGTTGATCATGACGTCCACGCCGCCGGCTTCCTCGGCGACGTCCAGCAGCGCCTGGACCTGCTCCTCGTTGGTCACGTCGCAGACGGCGAAGCGCACACGCTCGGCGCCGAACTCAGCGCCGAGTTCATTGGCGGAGGCCTCGAGCCGGCCGGCGTGGGTATCGCCCAGCACCACCAGGTCCGCACCTTCCTCCAGGCAGCGGCGTGCCGCCGCGGCCCCAATGCCGGCTCCGGCTGCAGCGGTCACGACAACGCGTCGTCCGGCGAGCAGACCATGGGCGGGAACGTATTCTGGCGCCGGCTGTGCGATGCGCTGGATGGTCATACTCGTGCCTCCTTGGGCAGGCCGAGCACGCGCTCGGCGATTACGTTGCGTTGGATTTCGTCCGATCCCCCGTAGAGGGTATCGGCGCGGCTGAAGAGATACAGGGCCTGCAGCTCGTCGAGCTCATACGGCGCCTGCGCGACGGTCAGCGCGCCAGCGCCGGCTACGGCCATGGCCAGCTCGCCCAGCGAGCGGTGCCATGGAGCCCACAGCAGCTTGGTGATCGAGGCCTCGATACCCTGCTCGCCGCTGAGCGTGCGCAGCCCGTGCATGCGAAGCATATCCAGCCCCATCTGGGACTTGACGATCTGGTCTTGGGTAATGGGATCCTCGATCGCTCCGTTGGTGCGCGCCAGGTCGATGATCAGCTGCAGCTCGCGCTGGAAGGCGATCTGCTGGGCGAGCGTGGAGACGCCGCGTTCGAAGCCCAGGGTGCCCATGGCCACCGACCAGCCCGCGCCGGGCTCGCCCACCACCAGGTCCTCATCGGTGGTGGCGCCGTCGAAGAAGACCTCGTTGAACTCCGAGGTTCCAGTCAGCTGCAGGATCGGGCGGATCTCCACGCCGGGCTGGTCCATCGGAACCAGCAGGTAGGACAGGCCGCGATGCTTCACGGATCCCGGCTCGGTGCGGGCGATGACGAAGCACCAGTCAGCGGTGTGCGCCAGCGAGGTCCACACCTTCTGGCCGTCGACAACCCACTTGCCGTCTTCCAGCCGGGCCTTGGTCTTCACCCCGGCCAGGTCGGAGCCTGCTCCCGGCTCCGAGTAGCCTTGGCACCACAGTTCCTCGACCGCGATGATCTTGGGCAGGAACCGGGCCTGCTGCTCGGGAGTGCCGAAGGCAATGAGGGTCGGGCCCAGCAGTTCCTCGCCCAGGTGGTTCACGCGAGCCGGCGCATTGGCCCGGGCGTACTCCTCGTGGAAGATGACCTGCTGCTGCAGGCTCAGCCCGCGGCCGCCGTGCTCCTTGGGCCAGCTGACGCAGCTCCAGCCGTGGGCGGCCATGTGCTGGTTCCACTCCAGGCGTTCCTCGAAGGCTTCGTGCTCGCGCCCCGAGCCGCCCAGTCCGCGCAGTGCGGCGAACTTGCCGACGAGGTTTGCTTCAAGCCAATCCCGGAATTCCTGACGAAAAGCGTCATCTTCCGCTGAATAATTCAGATCCACGACATCTCCCTCACTCTCGATATCCATTGGTCTCTCGGTTGATCTTCGCTTATGCTAGCAAACCAAGCACTTGTTTGGTTACTGTAGTCCCAAGCAAGTTTTCACGGCTGGGTTCCCAGCCGAAATGCGACACAGGATAAGGAGGCCCGCGATGACTCTGAACGACAGTGACGGCGTCGTAACCTACGAAGTGCGCGGCACCACGGCGATCATTCGACTGAACCGCCCCGAGTACCGCAACGCACAGAACTCGAAAATGACCTATGCCCTGGACGCCGCGTTCACCCGCGCCGTCGAGGACGACGCGGTCAAGGCCATCGTGCTGGCGGGCAACGGCAAGCACTTCAGCGCAGGCCACGACATCGGCACCCCGGAGCGCGACGCCGACCAGAGCTTCGAGCGCAAGGCAGTGGTCTGGTGGGACCACGTCGGGGCCGAGGGCGTCGACTCCCGCTTCGCCCGCGAATCCGAGGTCTACCTGGGCATGTGCCGCCGCTGGCGCGAACTGCCCAAGCCGGTCATCGCCATGGTCCACGGCGCCTGCATCGCCGGCGGCCTGATGCTGGCCTGGTCTTGCGACTTCATCGTGGCCAGCGAAGACGCATTCTTCTCGGACCCGGTGGTCCGCATGGGCATTCCCGGCGTGGAATACTTCGCCCACCCGTGGGTCACCAACCCCCGCGCGGCCAAGGAAATGCTGTTCACCGGCGACCGCTTCACGGCCCGCCGCGCCTACGAGCTGGGCATGGTCAACCACGTCGTTGACCGCGAACTGCTCGAGGAGCACACGCTGAATTTGGCCGAGCGCATCGGCGCCATGCCCCGCCTCGGCCTGGCCCTGGCCAAGAAGGCGGTCAACCAATCCGAAGACCTGCAGGGCCTGCGCGCCGGCATGGACTCGGTCTTCGGGCTGCACCACGCAGCCCACGCACACAACGCAGAGGTCGGCAAGGATTCCCTGGCCGGCATGGGAGCCAAGAACATGGCGGAGGCGGCAAAATAAATGGATCTTGACCTGACAGAAGAGCAGCTCGCGTTCGCTGCCGAAGCACGCGCCTGGCTGGCCGAAAACGTGCCAGCCACCCCGCTGCCCTCCATGGACACCGAGGAGGGTTTCGCCGCCCACCGTCAGTGGGAAGCCAAGCTGGCCGAAGGACGCTGGTCCGTCGTGTCCTGGCCGGAAGAATACGGGGGCCGCGGCGCCGGGCTGATCGAGTGGGTGCTCTTCGAGGAGGAGTACTACCGCGCCGGAGCCCCGACCCGCGTGGCGCAGAACGGCATCTCGCTGCTGGCTCCGATCCTGTTCGGGCACGGCACCGAGGCGCAGCATGAGCGCTTTTTGCGCGACATGACCGACGGCACCCTGATCTGGGCCCAGGCCTGGTCCGAGCCGGGCGCCGGCAGCGACCTGGCCTCCATCCGCAGCACCGCCAAGCGCGACGACGAGCGCGGCGGCTGGATCCTGAACGGCCAGAAGACCTGGAGCTCGCGCGCCCCGTGGGCCGACCGCGGCTTCGGCCTGTTCCGCTCGGATCCCGAGGCGCAGCGCCACCGCGGCCTGACCTACTTCCTGTTCCCGCTGGATGCGCCGGGCCTGACGGTCCGCCCGATCACCCAGCTGGATGGCACCACCGGGTTCGCGGAGCTGTTCTTCGACGATGTGTTCGTCGCGGACGAGGACGTGCTCGGCGCCCCGGGCGACGGCTGGCGCGTGGCCATGAGCACCGCCGGCAACGAGCGCGGCCTGTCGCTGCGCTCCCCCGGCCGCTTCTGCGCCGCCACCGACCGGCTGATCGACTTGTGGCAGCGCAACCAGGAGCAGGATCCATTCGCCCAGGACGCGGTGGTGGATGCCTGGATCAAGTCCGAGGCCTACCGCCTGTACACCTGGGGCACCGTCAGCACGCTGCAGGAAGGCGGCGACATCGGCGCCGAAGGCAGCGTGAACAAGGTCTTCTGGTCCGAACTGGACATCGCGATCCACCAGACCGGCCTGGATCTGCTCGGCCCGGCCGCGGAACTGCGCTCCGCCTCCGCGGAGGCCGGCGGACGCTGGGTGGATGACTACATCTTCGCCCTGGGCGGCCCGATCTACGCGGGCACCAACGAAATCCAGCGCAACATCATTGCAGAACGCATACTTGGCCTGCCACGCGGCGGCGACGGACGGAAGGCGTCATGAAATTCGTAATCAGTGAGGAACAGCGGGCGCTGGCCGAGGCCATCGACCAGGTCATCGAATCCGTGGGCGGCACCGCCGTGGCCCGCACGGCCTCGGAAGGCGATGCGGCTCCGGCCCGCGCACTGTGGGAGCAGCTGGCCGAGCTCGGCCTGCTGGGCCTGTGCATCGACGAGGCCGACGGCGGCATGGGCGGCACCCCGGTGGACCTGATCGTCGCCTTCGAGCGCCTGGGCTACCACGCAGCCCCGGGCCCCTACCTGGAATCCGCGGCGCTGTTGCCGGATCTGGTGGACCCAGCCCTGCGCGAATCCCTGGCCGACGGTTCGGTGATCGCCACCGCCGCGATCCCTGGCTTCGTGCCTTACGCGCTGGATGCGCAGCTGTGCTCGCAGCAGTTCATCGTCACCGAGGATTCGATCACCCCTGCCGAGGCCGGGGAAGGCCAGGAGTCCATCGACGCGGCCCGCACCCTGCATGAGCTGGCCCCTGCCGGACCGGCCGCCGCGCTTGATCCGCAGGCCGTGGCGCTGGCCATCGACCGCGCCACTCTGGGCAGCGCCGCCATGCTGCTCGGCGCCGGCGAACGCCTGCTGGAAGAGGCAGTGGCCTACGCCAAGCTGCGCGAGCAGTTCGGCCGCGTCATTGGCGAATACCAGGGGCTGAAGCACCAGCTGGCCAACGTCCGCGTGGCGCTGACCTTCGCCCGCCCGCTGCTCAAGGGCGCGGCCTTGGATCTGGGCACCCCGGCCGGCGAACGCAGCGTGTCCGCCGCCAAGGTCGCCGCCTCGGACGCCGCAATCCTGGCCGCCCGCACCGCACTGCAGGTGCACGGCGCCATCGGCTACACCCAGGAGCACGACCTGAGCCTGTGGCTCACCCGGGTGCACGCGCTGGCTTCGGCCTGGGGCACCGGCCGCTACCACCGTTCACGCATCGCCGCGTCGATCCTGGCTCCCGCCGCGATCCTGTCGCCTGCCAGCTAGAGGACATCATGGACTTCTCATTAACCGACGAACAAAACGAACTGGCCAAGACCCTGCACGCGGTACTGGCCCGCCATGCCGACCCGCTGGCAGTGCGCAGCGCGGCCGAATCCGAGCTCGGCTACGACCCGCAGCTGTGGCAGGTGCTCGCCCAGGAAATCGGCGTTGCCTCCCTGGCGATCCCGGAGGAATTCGGCGGGGCAGGCTGCGGCTGGCTGGAGACCGGACTGGTCCTGGAGACCCTCGGCTACCACCTGGCTCCGTCCCCGCTGCTCTCCTCGGCCGTGCTGGCCACCGCGGCCATCCTCGAATCCGGGAACACCGAGGCCTGCGAGCGACTGCTGCCGGGCATCGCCGAAGGCGAAACCCTGGCCACGCTCGCCTGGGCGGACTCCAAGGGCCGCTGGGATCCCGCATCCAACGACCTTGCCGCCGCCCCGCAGGGCGAGGACTGGGTGCTGAACGGCGAGGCAACCCTGGTGATCGACGGATTGGGCGCCAACCTGGTGCTGGCCGTGGCCCAGACCGAGAACGGACCGGGCATCTTCGAGATCCTGGATCCGGAAGCGATCGGGCGGATCTCCACCCCTGCGGTGGACACCACCCTGCGTTTCGCCACCTACACCCTGGACCAGGTGCCGGCCCGCGCACTGGCCCTGGACGCCGAAGCCGCCCTGGCCAAGGTCCGCGACATCGCCCTGGTGTCGCTGGCCTGCTGGCAGGCGGGCACCGCCCGGCGCGGACTGGACATGACGGTTGAATACTCCAAGCAGCGCGAGCAGTTCGGACGCGCCATCGGATCCTTCCAGGCGCTCAAGCACCGCATGGCCGACATGCTGGTGCAGGTGGAGACCGCGCGCACCGCGGCCTGGGCCGCCGCATGGTCCGCCGGCACCGGAGCCGACGACCTGCCGCAGCGTGCGGCATCCGCCGCGGCCTGGTGCTCGGACGCGCTGGACCACATCGCCGCGGAGTGCGTGCAGCTGCATGGCGGCATCGCCATCACCTGGGAGCACGATGCCCAGCTGGTCTTCAAGCGCGCTCATGCCACGAGCCAGCTCTTCGGGCAGGCCCGGACGCACCGCCAGCGTCTCGGCGAACTGCTGGGCCTGACCGCGGCCTAGCCGCCTCGGACTCGCAACAGCCATCCCGTCCGCCGCAGATTCTCGGCGGACGGGATGGCGTCTTTTTTTGCCACTTGCCGGAGCCGTAGTCGGCCCCTCGTTCAAATTGTGCACACAGGAGCGCCCGTTAGACTTGGGTGGGTTCTAAATGGAGAACCGACTTATTCGCAATCCCGAGGGACAGAAATCAGGTTATGTCACCACGCACCCTATTCCGCATCGTTGCCCGGGCCGAGGCAGTCACCTGGACGCTTCTGATCATCGCCATGCTGTTGAAGTACGTCGTGAAGGTGGGCGACTGGCCGGTTTCCATTGCCGGATTCATGCACGGTTTCGTGTTCCTGTCCTACGTTGCCACCGGCGTGCTCGTCGGCATCAACCAGCGCTGGACCAAGCGCTCCATCGTGCTTGCCGCAGCCACCTCGATCGTCCCTTACCTGACGATTCCCTATGAACGCCGCTTGGAGAAGCAGGGACGCCTGGAAGGCGAATGGCGCACCACCAAGAGCGACCACCCGGATGATGACAAGTGGTTTGACACCCTGTTCCGCTGGATGGTCGGCCGCCCAATCCTGACCGCGGTGATCGCAGTCGTGATCGTCGCACTGATCTTCACCGTCATGCTGATCCTAGGCCCTCCAGGTGGCCGCGCCTAACCTCGATTTCCCCGGCAACAGCGCCTCTAGCTACGACAAAGCCCCGTCATTTGGCGGGGCTTTTTTGCCATGCAGTTCTTTGTCCGGGAGGAACGTAATTTGCCAAGGCAATAATCGCGTCGCTTGGCCTCTTACCGTCCAAGGTAGCCAGTTGGTAGGCTGACTTCGCCCCGTCCGTTATGTATCGAAAGCTGTCGGCGGGATACCTTGCAGTCAGTGGCTCGTTGTTCTGGCCGAGCACAATGTAGTTGTCCCCAAGTTTAACCACGCGAGCCTTGGTCGTTGGCTGAATAACCGTATCCGTCGCCTTCTTTTTTGGGCGTATCTGATGCCTCCGCTCCCACGCTCATTCTACGAGCGGATCCTTGTTTTGCCTCAGAAGTTGTGCTGCCGGCAGGTGAAACACCTATCGGAGTTCGGTTCAGATCCAGGTTTTCTAATGCAACAGCATGAGCAATAACAACGCCTCCCTTTTTGTCAGCCAAGGAGCCCGGAGCGCCAACTTCCAAAGCACTTTAGGGAATTCGGATCAGCATCTCTTTTTCGTTCCCTGACACCCGCCATCCAGAGGATCCGGCACGCTTGCCTTGCCCTCTTCGCTCGGGCTCCGGCCGGGTGCCTTTTGCCCACGGGACGAGCAGCGACTTGGTGAGATAGCTTCCGGCAGCCGTCTGCTCGGCACTCCCGTGAACTACATCGATCCCGTATTACGCGCGATTCCAGCAGTGATCGGCATCGTTGACGCGAGTCCTGTAGCAAAGCGTCCTATACGCGAAAATAGATGCCGCACCGACAACTACTAGGGTGCCGCCTGGTGCGGCGGCTACCGAAGTCTGAGTACCAGGACGAATCCATTGGAACTCCCCGCCTGCATAGTCGGCAGGCTTCACGAAAACCAAAGCAGTGCGATAGCTGGCCAATGGGACTACGCTGACCAATTCATTTCATTCATGCTAGCCTTACAACCAAGCGAGCGCTAGGTTTATTATTCGTTGAAGAAATGAGGGAAACCCAATGCCTGACAAGCGATTGGAACTCAGTGACGCGGTAGCGTCCATCAAGTCTGGAATGACCATCGGCATCGGCGGCTGGGGCTCGCGGCGCAAGCCCATGGCCTTCGTCCGTGAACTGCTGCGGACCGACGTCAAGGACCTGACCGTGGTCTCCCTGGGTGGCCCGGACGTCGGACTGCTGGTCGCGGCCGGCAAGGTCAAGAAGCTGATCTACGGCTTCGTCACCCTGGACAGCATCCCGCTGGATCCACTGTTCACCGCAGCCCGCGAACGCGGCGAGCTGGAGCTGCAGGAATACGATGAGGGCATGTTCGTGACCGGCCTGCGCGCCGGAGCCGCACGCCTCTCCTTCCTGCCGACCCTGGCAGGTATCGGTTCGGACGTCCTGCCGGCCAACAAGCACCTGAAGACCGTCAAGTCGCCGTATTCGGACGACGAGTACGTTGCGGTTCCGGCCATCCGCATGGATGTCGCGCTGATCCACGTCAACCGTGCCGACGCAGCCGGCAACGTCCAGTTCCTAGGCCCGGATCCGTACTTCGACGACCTCTACGCGATGGCCGCTGACCGCACCTTCGTGAGCACCGAGAAGATCGTTCAGACCGAGAACCTGCTCGATGAAGGTTCGTACCACACGCTGATGCTCAGCCGCATGTACGTCACCGGCGTCGTCGAGACCCCGCGCGGTGCGCACTTCACCACCTGCGAGCCCGACTACGGCCGCGACGAAGTCTTCCAGAAGCACTACGCTGCATCCGCCAAGGACCCGGCGGCGTGGGATGCCTTCACCGCAGAATTCCTGGCAGGCGACGAGGCGGCATTCCATGCAGCCGTCGAGCGCTTCCACGCAGAAAAGGAGAAAGCCAATGTCTAACGACGCCACCATTGCCGAGATCTGCGTTGCAGCCTGCTCGGACATCTACCGCGAATCCGGCGAGCTGCTCGCCCATGCGGTGGGCATTGTCCCATCCATTGGCGCACGCCTGGCCAAGCTGACCCATTCGCCGGACATCATCCTCAGCGACGGCGAAGCCTTCATGATGAGCGAAGCCTCCCCACTAGGCAAGCCGGCCTCCGCCGGCGGTGTCATCGAGGGCTGGGCTCCGTTCCGCCGCATCTTCGACATCGTGGCCACCGGCCGCCGCCAGAGCATCATGGGCGCGAGCCAGATCGACCAGTACGGCAACCAGAACATTTCGCTGATCGGCGACTGGGACAAGCCGAAGCGCCAGCTCATCGGCGTGCGCGGGGCCCCTGGCAATACCGCCAACCACCGCGTGGACTACTGGATTGCACGCCACAGCGCACGCCTGTTCGTCCCTTCAGTGGACATGGTCTCCGGCGTCGGCAACGACCGCGCCAAGGCCGCCGGCCTCAAGCATCACCACCTGGGTGTCATCATCACCAACCTCGCCGTGCTCGGCTACGACGAGGACGGCCGCGTGAAGGTGCTCTCGGTGCACCCGGGCGTGGATCCGCAGGAAGTCACCGACAACACCGGATTCCCGCTGGATGCCTCCAACGCGCCGGAAACGCGCCTGCCAACCGACGAGGAGTTGCGCCTGATCCGCGAGGTCATAGACCCGCGCGCGGTACGCAATCGTGAGGTATCGGTACCGCAGCCAGTAGGCTAGTCAATCGAATGATTGAGCCGGGCCGGGGAGCTGTTTCACAGCTTCCCGGCCCGGCTTTTAACGTGTCGGAACTCCGTGGGAACATTCGATAAGTAGACAGTTTCAAGGAGGACAATGGATCCGCAACTCCCCCTCAGAATTTTGGAAGCAGTCAGGCTGCTTCACCGTCTCGGTTACCGGGGCTTGAGAATTCTGCCTGGATTGAACGCTTCGGGCATCGCTTGGCGCATTATCATCTTCGACGTCACCGAGTGGCGCACCGGCGATGAGTTTGGCGCTCCCTACAACGCGAAAGAGTCATGCCGGTATACAACTGCCGACGAAAATGTCTTCAACGAATCGATTCAATTCCCCGCCGATGTGAGCCACATTGACGTCGCCGAAGCCATTATCGGCGCGATGCCTTCCCTGAAGCGAAGTGGTTTCGAAGAAACCGGAAACCGCGCCTACGTGGACTGGTATTCACAACTCATGAGCCAGGTCAGCAAACTTACGGATCTACCCATCGCCTACGGCGATTACGGGGACTTCGACGAAGCTTGGGGTTGGGTTTGGGAACAGCCCGGTATTTCCCAAAACCACCACAGTACGCACCCGAACCGCAGTCGACATCGAAACGGGCAAAGAGCGATGAGCACTACGTACTCAAACTATGCAATGAAGTGCTAGGTTCTGGTTGCGAGCAGCAGAAAACATTCGATTGGCTTCTGGGACTGCCTTCGAAAAAGACCGGACTCCGAGCGCCGCTCCCGGTTGATGGCTATTGGGAAGACCGTCGACTCGTGGTCGAGTACCACGAGAAACAGCACTCAGAAGCCGTCCCGTTTTTCGACGACAAGGTCACCGCATCGGGCCATCTGCGCGGTGAACAGCGCAAGCTATACGACGCCCAAAAGGCGACAATGATTCCTGAGCAAGGATTGACGCTGCTCATCATTGACTACCGTGATTTCCAGAACGTCAAGGGGAAAATTGTTCGCAATTACGAAAAGGATCTACTTGTCGTGGCAAGAATGATCAAGGATGTATTACCGCAGCCCGTTGGCGATCAGCGTTAGCCGTCTTCGAGAGAACCTTGAATTGCCATAGATTCAAAGCCACAAGACTTCAGCGTGACTTTGGATCACCACAAAAAGCAGGGCCGGGCTATTGCATGAAGACGGAACCGCGCATGCCCCGGGAATTTTCTCCCCAGGCATGCGCGGTTCTGTCGGTTCTCGTGGATTGGTGTTAGTTCAATCGTTCCAGCACCAGCGCCATGCCCTGGCCGCCGGCCACGCACATGGTTTCCACGGCGAACTGCTCGTCGCGTTCCTGTAAAGCATGAATGGCGGTGGTGGTCATGCGGGCGCCGGTCATGCCGAACGGGTGGCCTAAGGCGATTGCGCCGCCGTTGACGTTGACCTTGTCCGGGTCGATGCCGATGTCGTCGATGGACGGCAGCACCTGGGCGGCGAAGGCCTCGTTAAGCTCCATGATGTCCATGTCCTTGATCGACATCTTGGCGTTGGCCAGAGCGCGCTTCACCGCATCGACCGGACCCAGGCCCATAAGCTCAGGGGTCATGGCCGCCACGCCGGTGGACACAATGCGTGCCAGGGGCTTCAGGCCCAGTTCCTTGGCTTTGGTATCACTCATGATCACCAGTGCTGCGGCACCGTCGTTCAGCGGGCAGCAGTTCGCAGCGGTCACGGTGCCGTGTTCGCGGAATACCGGGGCCATGGTGGCGAGCTTCTCCAGCTTCACGCCGGCGCGCGGTCCGTCATCGGTGGACACTACGGTGCCGTCGCCCAGGGTGACCGGGGTGATGTCCTTTTCCCAGAATCCGCGAAGCCCTGCTGCTTCGGCGAGGTTCTGGCTGCGCACTGCCCATTCGTCCTGGGCTTCGCGGGAGACGCCGCGCAGTTGGGCGACATTCTCCGCGGTGTCGCCCATGGCGATGTATATGTCCGGCAGCTCGCCCTTGGCGCGAGGGTCGCTCCAGCGCGAGGAAGCATCCTCATTCAGCGCCTTGGTGCGGTCCATGGCTGCGAAGAAGGCAGGGTTCTTGGTGTCCGGCATGCCGTCGGACTTGCCCAGGCCGAAGCGCGATACGGTTTCCACGCCGGCCGAGATGAAGACGTCGCCTTCGCCGGCCTTGATGGCGTGGAAAGCCATGCGGGTGGTCTGCAGCGAGGACGAGCAGTAGCGGTGCACGGTGGTGCCTGGAACCGAGTCCAGGCCCAGCTGCATGGCGACCATGCGGGCGATGTTGTAACCCTGCTCGCCTGCTGGCTGCGCACAGCCCATCATCAGGTCGTTGATGGTGTGCGGGTCCAGTTCCGGCACCGCGCTGAGCGCTGCCTGCACCATCTGCGCGGCCAGGTCGTCGCCGCGCATTTCACGCAACGAGCCCTTGTAGGCTCGGCCGATCGGCGAACGCGCCGCTGAAACAATAACTGCCTCTGCCATTAGAGTGCTCCTTCTACTTCAAGTTCAAGTGGTTTCAGTTCATCGGCGTTCGGGGTGTGCGCCAAGAAGGCCGGCCATTCCCCGCCGCCGTCCACGTCCAGCACCGCGCCGGTAATGTGGGATGCCATATCCGAGGCGAGCATGACGCAGGCGGCGCCGATCTCGCTTGGCGCTGCGAACTGTCCGCGCGGGATGGTTGCCGCAACGCGCTCGAAGCTTTCCTCGTCGCCGTAGTGGTCTACGGCGCCTTCGGTGGCCACCAGGCCGCAGCTGACCGCGTTCACGCGGATGTGCGGAGCCCACTCCACCGCGAGGCTTCCAGTCAGGCTTTCCAGCGCGGCCTTGGCCGCACCGTACACCGCGGTGCCCGGGCTCGGACGGCGGGCGCTGATGGAGGTGATGTTCACGACCGAGCCCTTCTCCGGCTGGCGCATCATCACCGGCAGCACTGCGCTGGCGACATGTGCGGCTGAGAGGAAGTTCAGTTCCGTGATGGCCTGCAGGTAGCGTGCAGAGCCCTTTTCGAAGCGTCCGAAGGGCGACCCTCCGGCATTGTTGACGGCGACGTCGATGCGGCCGCGGCGGCTGTGCACCTCGGAAACCCAGTCCTGGACCTGCTCCGCGTTGCGGACATCCACCTGGGTGAAGTGCACCGAAGGGTGCTCGCTGATTCCGCCGGCCTCCGGGAGGCTGCGTCCGCAGATCTCCACGACGGCGCCGGCGTCGAGAAATGCCTGGGTGATTCCGGCGCCGACTCCGCGGGCGCCGCCCGTAACGAGCACTACCCGGTCTTTAAGGTCAATAACGACTGACATCGTTTTCCTGCCCTTCTTCTCAACAGCGGTGCCGCTGGGATGACCAGCCCACCGTGTGCCGATAGTTGTGTGCGTGTGATGGTTCGCCGAGGTGAAGCCGAGTTCCCCGAGGCGGTTCCTGCCTCGATAGCGGCCAGATGGCCGTCGATTCGCCGGTAAACCGGGGGCGGCTTCGAGAATCGCACCCCTGCGGCCAACCATCAACCTAACGCTTGCTACGTTGAGCATAAAGGCTTAATCTCTCATTACCAAGCATGCGTTTGGTTGGTTGGGAAAATATTTCAGTTCCACGCACCTCCCACGACAAGCAATTCAAGGGGTTCCACAGGCATATGCAGACCAATTCCGGCACATCGACCACCACGCTCAAGCCGGTGCACGAGCACACCCAGCGCCTGAGCTACGCGGACACGGACCCCGCCGGGATCCTCTACTACGCAACCTGGTTCCCGCGCATGGAAGCGCTGCAGACCGAATGGCTGCTGCTGAACGGATTCCGCCAGGACACCCTGCTCGAACGCTTCGGCTGGTGGACGGTGTCCCGGGCCACCCACTGCGACTACCTGCAAGCGGCGCGGCTCTTCGAGGAAATCACCATTGAGCTGCGCGTCGGAGAAATCGGGAATTGCTCGGTTCGCTTCGACTTCCAGATGTGGCGGCGCAGCGACCAGACCCTGGTGGCAACGGCCTCCAACTGGCTGGTGACCGTCAGCCCGGATCAGAAAGCCATCCGGCTGCCGGAAGTGTTCCGCACCTTCCTGGAATCCGGCGCGGCCCAATGACATCCATCGCTTTGTTTTGCCCGCCCGCCGGCGAGCGCAGGATGCTCCCATGAGCCTCACCCGTAACGCCGAATCGGAGGACCTCCGGCTCAAGCCGAAGAGCTCCCGGTGGCCCACCGTCATCCTGCTTGCCGTCAGCGGCATGCTCTCCTCGATGCAGTTCACGCTGATCGTCCCGTCGTTGCCCAGCTTCACCGAAGATCTGGGGGTCTCGGCGGAGGATGCTTCGTGGCTGGTGACAATCACGCTGCTTGCCGGGGCGGTGGGAACCCCGGTGCTCTCGCGCATGGCGGACATGTACGGCCGGCGGCGCCTGCTGCTGGTGGCCCTGGGACTGCTGGTGGCCGGCTCACTGACCGCCGCGTTGGGGCCGGGCTTCGGCTGGGTGCTGGCGGGCCGGGCCCTGCAGGGCTGCGCCTCCTCCATCGTCCCCATCGGCATCAGCCTGCTGCGCGACATGATGCCGGCCGGGCACGCAGGCACCGCGATTGCCGTCATGAGCGCGACCGTCGGACTGGGATCCGCCACCGGACTGCTGCTCTCCGGGGTGCTGGGCAGCAGCGGGCTCGGCACCGCGGGGATCTTTGTGTTCTCCGCGGTCGGCGGAGTCCTTGCCCTGGGCGGCGTGCTGCTGCTGGTCCGCGATGCGGGATCATATCCGGGCGGCCGGTTCGACGTGCTCGGCGCGCTGGGCCTGTCGGTGGTGCTGGCCAGTGCCCTGTTCGTCATCTCGAAGTCCAGCTGGTGGGGCACGAACCCGCTGCCGCTGGCGGTAATTTCCGGGCTCGGGGTGCTCACTGCCTGCTTGTGGGTTCCGCTGCAGCTGCGCAGCGCCCGTGCGGTCATCGACCTGCGCACCGCCTTCCGCCGTCCGGTGCTGCTGACCAATATCGCCACCTTCTTCGCCACCGCGGGGATGTTCGCCAACCACCTGCTGACAGCCCACGAGGTGCAGGCCCCGGCCGGCATCGGATCCGGGCTGGGGCTCAGCCCGGTGGAGGCGGGACTGGTCATGATCCCGGCCGCGCTGACCATGGCAGGGCTCTCCCCGGTGGCGGGCATGTTGCTCAACCGCATCGACGGGCGCAAGGTGCTGGCCCTCGGCGCGCTGGTCATGTCGCTGGCCTTCGTGTTCCGCCTGTTCACCCACGGCTCGCTGGCAGTCATCGTGGTCGGTGCGGCGCTGGTGGGCGTGGGCACCGCGCTGAGCTTCGCGGCCATGCCGGCGCTGGTCATGGGATACAGCCCGGCGCAGGACGCCGCGGCGGCCAACGGCATCAATTCCCTGATCCGCACCTTCTCCGGGGCGGCCACCAGCGCGGTGTTCGCCTTCCTGCTCTCGAACTTCGCGGTCTCCGCGGGTGACTCGCAGTTCCTGACCCAGTCTGGGCTGTCGCTCGCCTTCGGCGCCGTCGCCGCGAGCTGCCTGCTGGCCTCGGTGCTGGCCCTGCTGCTGCCGGCCTCTCCGCGCGGAACGGAACGTTGATCGCGCCGGTTCCGGAAAGTGGGACTGGCCGCCCGGGCGCTGCGGCTGCTCGATAGAGTGCTGGCATGACTATTGATGCGCGCACAGCAAACACCGAGGACCGGGCGCTTTTTACGCCCCTGACCATCCGCGGCACCACGCTGCCGTTGCGGGCCGGCGTTTCACCCATGTGCATGTACGCCGCGGTTGACGGCTTCGCCAGCGACTTCCACCTGGCCCATCTGGGGCGCTTCGCCCTGGGCGGCGCGGGGCTGGTCATCGTCGAGGCGACGGCCATCGAGCCGCGCGGCCGCATCTCCCATTTCGACCTGGGCCTGTGGGACGACGCCCACGTGGAGAGCATGACCCGCATCGCGAGCCTGCTCGACGCCCACGGTTCGGTCCCCGGAATCCAGCTGGGCCATGCAGGCCGTCGCGCCTCGGTGCGCGAGCCGTGGCATGCCGGCGCCCCGCTGGATGAGACGGACGCCCAGGCGGGCAACCCGCCGTGGCAGACCGTCGGCCCCTCGGCCTTGCCGGCCGGCCCGAACTGGCCGGTGCCGCACGAGCTGAGCGAGGCGGAGATCGCCGAGTCGGTAGCCCAGTGGGCATCCGCAGCGCGCCGCGCCGCCGAGGCGGGCTTCCGCTACATCGAGCTGCATGGGGCCCACGGCTACCTTCTGCATTCCTTCCTATCCCCCATTTCCAACACCCGCACCGACGGCTACGGCGGGGACACCGCCGGGCGCATGCGCTACCCGCTGGAGGTCATCCGCGCCATCCGCGAAGCCATCGGCGACGAGATCATCCTGGCCTACCGGGTGTCCTCGGTGGACGGCGTGCTGGACGGCGGCCTGGGCATCGAGGACATCGTCGAGTTCTCCCGGCACGCGAACGCCGCCGGCGTGGACGTCCTCGACACCTCTTCCGGGGGCATCACCACCGACCGCTCCAGCGACACCCGCGTGCGCCGCGGCTTCGGCTTCCATGCGGACTTCGCCCGGGCCATCAAGGCGGAAACCGACGCGGTCGTGGCCTGCGTGGGCTTCATCGTGGATCCGGAGCAGGCCAGCCGGATGATCGAAGGCCAGGACGCGGACATCGTGCTGCTGGGTCGCGAGATGCTGGACAACCCGAACTGGGTGCACCATGCCCGGCGCGCGCTGGCAACCGACGAGTTCGAGCACTGGGACCAGCGCTTCGGCAGCGCCCTGGGCCCGCGCCTGTCCACCCTGCAGCGGCTGGCGAAGTCCGGGGAAACCCCGCTGACGCGCTTCGAGCAGTACAGCGGCGCCTAGCGAAACTCGGCTAATACTTGTGATGCTCCTGGAAAACCAGGAGCATCACCTGCTTAATACGAATGCCTGTCGTTAAGTGTCTCTGATGAACCTATATGGTGGGCATGACCCGTGGCCCGCGTGCTCACGTGGGCACCGTCTGCGTGCATGACGTGCAGGGCCTCATCAGAGAAGAACCCTCCTGGTGGTGGAATCCCCTCTCCTTCGTGACTGATATGAAAACCGCTGAAAAGCTCACAGAAGATCCCAGCCGCCGACGGCCCCCTCTATAGCTGCCGCGAAAAAAGTTTTGTTTGGTGGAAGCGAGAAATGCAACGGGACAAGCTCGGTTGATTTCCGACTTGTGCATAATTACGAAAACTTGACAGATGTTCGTGTGAAGAACGTAAATATCATTGGCGCAAATCACACGTACCACGGTACGACTTGCGATAATGGTACTAAGACGACAGAGTACTACTCGGAAATCGCTCTGCGTGAACTAAGCAAGGCTGTGCAGCGCCTGAGCGCAACTTAGACCCTGACCCACTGCTGATTGGCAATTTGAAGTTGATACCGGTTCAAGACCAAACATCGATACTGCTCGCATCAGCGCTTAGCGCTAGACGAGGGCGACGCCTCATTTACGATGGTCTCGATGTATCGTTCGGCCCAGCGATTACTGCATTCTTTGGGCCGAACGGTGCTGGTAAAACCACTTTGTTTGAGAGCCTGCTCGAACCAACGAATTTGCACGCCGGTAGCGTCGCGCTCAATGGCGAGACAATCAATACCCCAAGCAAGCTTCGCCAGTACTATTCCCGCATTGGGTATATGCCGCAAAACTGGCAATATTTTCCCGGCTTTACAGTTCGTGAAATGATCGAATACGGTGCCTGGCTCAAAGGCGTACCGTCGAAAAGCCTAAGTCACCTCGCAGAACAAGCTATCGAATGGGTCGACCTTACGAGTTCAGCCGACACCAGACTTAGGAAGCTATCTGGCGGTTCCCGCCAACGTGTAGGTTTGGCCGAAGCGTTCGTCCACAACCCAGACGTCGTTCTGTTGGATGAACCTACTGTGAAAAAGGGTTGGACTCAAACCGAACTGAATAGGATCGGGTCCCCATCCCGCCGCCGGCCTCGCAAGAAATCCAACGAAACGACCCCAGCAGCCGAAAACTAAAAGAACGCACAGCAATGGGCCGGCACTCACCTCACGGTAAGTGCCGGCCCATTATTTGTTCCTGGTTACGTGGGCGGCCTCCTGCCCACCTGTGCACAGCAAAAGCCCTATCCGCTGCGCTGCTTTTCCTGCACACACGGGGACAGCAGGAACGAACCGACCGCCCGCACACAACCCAAAAGCTACGGTCCCTGAGTTACCCAGCGTTCTGCGATCTTGGGCTGTGCACGGCCTCTATCATTCTGCACTTAAGTCTGAAACCCCAACCCTCCTGCCGAAGGTCCTGAACACTCCATCCGAGCTCGAAAGCCAAGACTTCTAGAAGCTAACCTCGCCAAGTCTGACACTGAATTACACGGCGCAACAAGGATGGCCCTGAACACACATGCTCAGGGCCGTCCATCTAACTAATTCGAGTGATCCGGAAGATACGGTTCACACAGTCCGTCAATCTGTTTGAACTCTTGCGGATTCATCCCCTCCAACGCTTCTGGTCCGTCCGATTGACCGCTGGCCCAGTACCAGAACGCTTCCTTGCTGATGGCCAGGTTGCGGGCTTCGCAGCTGCGGTACCAGCGCGCGGTCACGTCGCCTTCCACATACGTGGTGTATTCGAAGAGCTTCCCGGTTTCATCTTCTGCATTCGCTGCGGCGAAGATGATGTAAGGCCAGGATCCCAAATCCCAACCATCGCGACCCCACCCTGGGACCTCATGCCATCCGGTGCCTGCCAGCGATTCTATCCAGTCATACCCTTCGCCGTACATGTCGCGTTCGACAGTCGCGGGAACGATGACGGTCTCGCCGGTGTCATTGGTCTTGGTCTGCATAGAATTTCTGCCTTTCGCATCACGGAAAGAGGGGCAAGTTGCCAGCCATCCACCGAAGCCCTCCCGGGTTGTTTTTTGCCTGCTGGCGAAATGCAATGAAGCGGGGCCAGCCGGAAAACCCATCAACTCGTCAGGGGTGCGCAACCCACGAAAATTTTGGGCCGAAACAAGCGACTTTGGAGCGCGGCCCAAAAATTTCTGGGTGAAGCACGCCCGAAGCGCAGCGAGTGGCTTGTGGGTTTGGAGGTGGCCCGTACACTCCGAAGGACAGCAGCAAAAAACAGAAAAGACCGGACGAAGTCCGGGCCAACAGCCGGCCGCGCCAGCGGGCGCCCATTTCTTCCAGGCCCGGGCCTGGGCATGCAATCAGTCTCAAGGAATCAGGATGCAGTGCATGCTGAAGAGACTGGCACTTACGCAGTGAAAGAGCTGCCTAGCAGATCGAACGCTTAGCGGTGACGAATGCTTCTTCGCCTGGCGCAATCAGTACAATCCGTTACGGGACAAGACGCGCGGTTAATGAACGATGAGGTAAGCCTCGTCGCAGAGTTCCTCTGCATGGGCATAGTGCTTGCGGTGGCTGTATTCTCTAGGAAGATCCTGTCAGGTTGCTTGCGCAAGTGACTATGGAAGTATCGATGCGGACTGGATCGTTGGCTTGAATTTTTGCGCCTGTATAATTCCGCGGTCAAGAATAATATGCAAAAAATCGATGTCACCGATTACTCCAGAGCTGTTTGGACCTTCGCTCGATTCATAATCTTCAGAGCGAGGCGTACTGCATGCCATATGACTGCATAGATTACGAGTAAGACGGATGCCGAGGATATCCCGCTTTTTACAAATACAGTGATTACCGATGCCCACTCGAGAGAGGATTCACCCGTAAGGGTTTGAGCGATACTCCTCACTGATAATGCGATACTCACCAGAACAATCGATGAGGCTATGAGGATGCGCGTCATGAGTGTTTTGGGCGCAACCCGCATTTTGCTCGACGATCGCTCCGCTGATTTCAGCCGTCGTGCGCCCCAGAACGCCAGAAAGAAAACGCCGAGAATGCTACTCGCATGTTGCAAGAAGCGGTTGACGGGAATATCAAAGATCATGGGTGCTTGCAACACTTGGATTCGGCTTACGAGCCAACTATCTCCGTGCGTAAAAGAGTACCACACCACGTGAGTAAGAATCCCCAATATTACAGAAACAAGCGTCCATAGCACGTGGTGCGTGAGGGGGCGCATCTCAGAAGTTCCATGTTCGCTCCGGCCAGCTAGATACTTGAGAGGTCGCTTGAGGAACCGCAGGAGTAGAAAGATCAATAGCGCGATTGGCGCGGTGGCTGTGATCATTCCTGCTAGTGAATGGGTGTAAGTTGCGTTCACGAATGGTTCGTACCAGTCTTCGGCCGCAACAGGAATCCTCATAAAGTAAGGAAAATCTGGTGCAACTGCCCCCGCGACGAGGGCCGCTGGAACAAATGGATACCTCAGCAAAGGGAGTATCGCTGCTGGATGTGCAAATGTGGCTGGCAAGTGAGCTCTCTTATGGAAATGATGACAGAATGGAGCCGAAAATTGACAGTGCTTCGCCCTGGCGGGCAAAGTAAGCTAATCCTTTTCGGCAATGCTAGGAATATTCACTATAGAGCCGGGACGCAAGCCCTGATAGCTCGATCCCCGTCCGCTGCAACCGTATCCACTGAGGGGTGGACATTGTTGTCACGACCATCAGCACGGCTTCGATTCGGGCTAGAGATCTAATACCGTTGGTCGTTTCGTCTTCAGCGAAATCTGAGGCGTGGATTCCCGAGACCTGGTGAAGAAAAACCGCGGGAGTATGACGCGCTCCCATAGTTTGAGAACTGGATCCGAGTAATCCACGCAGATCCACGATAGGTGTCGTCTCCTCTCTTGAAATGAACGTATGGGAAGTCGAACTTCCGGTTGGCGGTTCTCCTGAACTTCAGCCCATAGCCCATAGACGGGATTCGCAACGAGCTCACGGTGCAATACGTAATAAACCAGTCCCACGCCCTTGGCCACACCGGCCTGCATCCACTAGGCACTGCCCGCTGCGGAACTTCAAGCGCTGCCCCATGGTGATGATTCGTTGCTGCTTTCGCGAAGCCTGATTTGCCTGCCAACTCAAGCTCTGAGCGCATTGATGCATAGGTTCAACCCATAGCCGAGTGACTCTAAATCCGAAGGTTCGAGTCCCGAGAGCATTCGCTGCTCAACTTTGTCCACTTCGGCTTGTGCAGCGGAAAGAAGCGTCGCACCCGCCTCTGTGAGCGCAGCGGGCAACGCACGGCCGCCCGCCGATGGCTTGGAGCGTTCAACCAGCCCGCGTTCTAGCAGTTGCTGCAACATTGTGCCCATTGATTGGCGCGTCATGAACGTGGCTCGAGCCAACTCTGCAGCGGAGATGCCCGGATCGCGAAGAAGGCTGTGCAGGCATGAGTACTGTGACACGCTGAGGTCCATTGGACGCAACGCGTCTTCCATGTGAATGCGAAGTAATGACTGTGCTTGCTTAATCAGATACCCGACCTGAGGTTGATGTTTGCTCATGTAAGAATTCTGACATAGAATTTTCATGTAAGAAAACTGACATATAAGGAGAATCATCATGTCCGTCACAGGCCCCGATTTCATTGCCCTGCAGGTACGTGACCTTGAGAGGGCCGCAGCCTTCTACGAGAACACAGTGGGCCTAACCCGCGCACCATTCTCGCCCCCGCACGCCGTCGTCTTCGACACCCAGCCAGCCTTCGCTGTCCGCGATCCTGAGCCTGGTGCGGATCTCGATTCCGGAAAGCCAGGACTTGGCGTCGCGATCTGGCTCCATGACCCTGAGGCAGTTGCTATGCATCGCGCACTGGTGAGCGCGGATGTAACCATCTTGCGTGAACCATTTGAAGGACCCTTTGGGACGACCTTCGCCTTTCAGGATCCCGACGGTTACACAGTTACTATTCATGACCGCGCCACACGCGGCTAGCCCAACATAAAGCGGCACAGTCCCCATGTGGCAAGCAGTTGCTTGCAACGACGCTCTCGGCCGGCAGGTTCGCCCGTGGATTCGTTCAGCGCAGCCTGCGCACATTAGTTGACAACGTCCCGTAAGCCGCTCGACTTACGGGACGTTGTGAACTATTGACTTGATTGTTTCAGGAACTTCGAACCCTCAATTTTTCGGATGTACAGATATTCGCCCGAGAAAATACCCAGTGAAGTTACGGCGCACTTTGACGCCATCCGACGCAACCGCATCGCCAGAAGATTGATGCGCCAACTTCAGGGGCTCTGGACACAGAGAATGCCGAATCACAAACGGTCGTTTATGACGCATCGGTTCACCCGCTTCAGCGAAGGTTTCCAACAGTTGAAAACTCAACAGATTTTCGATGCGAGATCGTCGCTAAACTCAGTGCCACAAACTATGTAGCGAAAATACTCCCATTTCGCGAGTATTAATACACCCAACAGTTCCAAATGCACCCGTTCAATGAATTTTCCTAACGATATCGCTCCTGCATTAGCGATCGGTTACTGAGAACGTAATGCCAATAAAACCAACCGATAGCAAGGACCACTAGTGCGGTACCGGGGGCGATCGCCCAAATGAACCCACTGCCGAGACCGTCCTTGGCACTAGCCAGCCATGCGACGAAGAGTCCTCCAGCAGACCCTGAAGCAATAGCTGCCACCCATAAACCAATAACGGTAGCCGTGAGGCGTCTTTTTATTCTCTGCGAAGCAGAGAATAAGCTCATCACTCCACGGGTTTCGCGCATCAACGAAAGAGCGTATCTTATGCCTGCAGCAACGCACACGGTCGTCAGAAAAGCTGCACCCATGGATATAACTATGAGGAACCTCAACCATTGCTCAGATCCATCAGCATCGATTTCCACCATTTCCGCGCCCGGAGCAATACGTGCAATGTAGCTTCTTAGCTCGGCTCGTTCGCGCCCCTCCAAGGTCCCAAAATCCGTGAAGACCAGCTGACGAAGTTCGCTAGGCTTTAGACCCAGTTCGCGCACAAGCGAGGAACCTCTCCCAATAACGGCCCCCGCTAGAGGTTGAACAAGCGAGTCATCAGATGATGCATTTCTAATACTCAGCTCCTTGCTGGCGAAGCTTTCCCCGGATTGAAATAAAAGGAAAGTTGCTTCGCCAGCATTAGTGAGCTCACTGGAGACTCGAACTGTCTCTGTGCTGTCCGGAGAGAGCACAACGTACCGGAGTACTGGTTCTAAACCACACAAATCACCGGCGATAAAAGAATCAGCTTCATCGTGTTCACCCATACACAAGGCAATTTCAGGGCTTGTAATACGAGCATCAACCACATCTTCCAAAGGAAGAGAATAGCGGGTTGGCTGGATCCCGCCTTTTTCTAAGTAGCGTTGGGTGACAGCGTCTGCCTGATCCGCAGGAATAGAATCCAGCGCCATGCTGCCGGCAGGAAGCGTCGGCGATTGATGCACCGTTGCGGTACGTTCATTGTGCACCGCGCGCCCTGTAAAGGCGACTGACATAGCCAGCAAAGTTGAAACAAATAAAGCAAAGCATAAAGTCAGCGCGGCGGCAGCCTTCGTAGCCTTTCTTAGCGCAGGAGGGAGCAGAAAGCGACGTAGTAGAGACGAAAAAGCCCAAGGAAAAACCGCGAAGGCGGTCACTACGATAAAGACCGCTGACTCCGGCGGAATCACCCTTTGTGCCGCGGCGAGGATCGCCAGTCCAGAAAGTACTATGAGGACCGTTGAGGTCAGAACTGCTCCACGGGGCTGATCAAAGCCGAGGCGTAAAGCCAAGTTCTGGATTCGGGAAGACCCATGACGATATTTGGGGCGAGCTCCGATGGTTGCCGCTAGCAGCACCGAAGATACAGGAAGAAGGATCAAGGTGGCGTTGAGACTAACGCCAGACCACGCTTGTAAAAATATGCTGGACACTGCGTTTCGACCGATCCAAAGCCCGGCTATCGAAATAAACACTCCCAACAGAGAAGCGACCGCCGCAGATGTTCCCAAAAGAAGTAGTATCAGCGCAGTTCGTTGACGAGCAGTAACTCCCGAAGAAGCCAGCCCCTTCAAAGGCGCGTTGAGCGCTCGCATGAGTACTGATACGCCAAGCCCCAGAACGATCAGATACGCCAGCCATAGTCCAATAAGCAAAGTACCCGCTTGAGGGAAATATGTTGCAGAAGCATCAGTGATGGTGCTTTTCTTCAGTGATTCCAGGGAATTGTATGTAAATAATTTTTGCTCGAATAAGGATGTTGTTGAAGTATTAAGGAAGGGATCTGTTTCGCTGAGGAACCCGCTAATTTCGGGCAGGGCAACCGACGTAAGCAGATAGGATTGCTTGTCGTCGATTTTCGCTGAGTCCTGGACCAGGCCACTGACCTTAGCGGCAAAAGATTTATTGTCCGCCACTTGGACAGATAGAGTATCTCCGACGGCTAATCCCAGATCATTGGCAATCCCAGCAGGCAGCAGGATCTGCCCAGACTCTTCAGGCGAAGCTCCCTCGATGAGTTGTCCGAAGGATAGTTCCGAATCTTCATAGGAACGCACGTCTCCTTGAACCAGCTTTGCGTCCGTACTAAAGGACGCACTGGAATCAGAAATGGGGATCCACCCAGCGACCTCAGTCCCTGCCTGAAGACTCTCCGTGGTGGTGGGCTGCATTAGATGCTGCATATTTGTGAAATGAGAAGCAACACCTGTAGCGGCGGCGTTTTCTACCGAAGATTTGGCAATCGATATTGAACTGATAGCTGCTGAGAACACGAATGCGCATATGAGCAAAGGAATGAGCGATCGCCAGTAGTAACGGCCGATCCGGATTGCTAAATGTCGAGGAGTGAAGATCTTCGTCATCGAATTTTTTGCACCTTGCCCGACTGAATGGAAAGGACTGAATCGGCGACATCAACTAGCGCTGAATCGTGCGTAGCAACAATCACGCATCGCTGATCACTGTGAGCGATTTCCCTGAGAAGAGCGGCGATACCTTGACTCGTCTCGCTATCCAGAGACCCTGTCGGTTCATCAGGCAAGAGCACAGGAGCTTGAACCGTTAGAGCGCGCGCAAGAGCCAGCCGTTGTTGCTGTCCTCCGGAAAGTTCTTCAGGTACCCGCTTGGCTAGGCCCTGTAGGCCAACAATGTTCAGCAAAACCTCTGGATCAGCGACTTGGCGCCCACGCATCTCGGCCGCGAGTTGCAGATTCTCCGCAGCTGAGAGAAAAGGTACGAGCTGAAAATCCTGGGGAACATAAATAGACTGCGCGGTTCCAGCATCATGCTTGGAAGAATCAATGCAATATTCTCCGACGCATACCGTGCCTTGGTCAGCGATCTGAAGGCCGGCAATCACCCTCAGTAATGTTGATTTGCCGGTTCCGCTAGGTCCAACAACTGCAGTGAGTCCACTAGGTACTTCAAAGGTGACATCTTTGAGTACGGTAAGTACGTCTTGCCCGTCTGGGTAGGTCAGTGAAACATGGTCAACGGTCAGCATAACTCTGCTTTCAGGACAGACAGATGGCCCGCACTGACTCACAGTGCGGGCCATCAACCGATTGGTATTTAGACGTTGCGTACGGTGTAGTAAGCGCCACGAGTCAACGTTGACTGGTTGGTGCTGTAAGTGGTGTTAGTCCGAGTGAACCATGAGGTGTGGTAATCAAAATCGGCAATCCGATCGAGACTGATGCGAACTTTTTTGTTGCCGTCAATCTTGCTGCAACGACCGGTAGCCTTATGGCTATCTGGAAGCCACCCACGATCATCGACAAGTACACGATTTGCGGAACAAGCAGTCGCAGCATTCGCTGCGGGTGCAGCCGCAAGGGCTCCACCTGCCAGAAGCCCAACAGCCGATGCCGTAGCCGCCACTAACTTGAGAACCTTATTCATAATAACTTCCTCTGATGGATGGATAGGAGGAGACTATCGCTTACGATCGGGGGTGTCAAGCATCACAAAAAACGTTTAGAAATAAACCGTCGACCTCGCATGCACTCCCCTTAAGCGAACTAGCACACTGAGTGCGCAGCTAGGGCGCGTCCAAAAATGCCACACGGCAAAAGCGCGGCTTCGCGGTACTTTCCTTCCTTTCGAATTCTAGGGATTGCGTAATCGAGACTTCTGCGCCGAGGTCAAGCGCATCATGGGCCACTTTGAAGCGCCTCCCCAAAAAACAAGGTTGCCAAATCTGACCAAAAGAGCAGGATGCGAGCCCGAATTCAATACACGCACGCGTCTTACAACCCATAGGTTGCAAGACGTCTCACCAAAGCTCACTCCCCAACGAAAAAATCCGCGGAAAATCAACACTTCAAAATTCTTGCAACTATGTGTCGCAACCGATGACGTAGAATCGTGTCTACATCGTTAGTTACGAGACACCTTCAAGGGACTGATGACCAAACTAATCGGCTACGCCCGCGTATCCACCAAAGCCCACGACGCCGACCGGCAAATCCAAGACCTCCTCGCCGCCGGTATCCGGCGCGACGACCTCTACATCGACCACGGCCAGTCCGGAGCACTCGCCAAACGACCAGGACTGGATAAAGCGCTCCTCGCGTTGCATCCGGATGACACCCTCGTGATCACTACTTTGGACCGGCTTGGGCGATCCACTCAGAAAATGCTCGAGCTCGCCCAAGAGCTACGCGAACGCAATGTCGGGCTGCGGGTGCTGAACCTCGGCGGCGGTGACGTGGATACCAAAACGCCCATGGGAGCCATGGTCTTCACCGTCATGGCCGCCTTGGCCCAAATGGAGTTGGAGATCAAACGCGAACGGATCACCGACTCGGTCACCAAACGCCGCACCACTGGCGGCGACCTCGGAGGCCGTCGCCCGACCTTCACTGAATCGCAGATCCGTACTGCCGCCAAACTGGTCCAGTCCGGCGAACCAGCAACCCAAGTCGCCAAAGACATGGGCATGTCCCGTGCGACGCTCTACCGACGGATCAAAGAACTTCCCTAACCAAACATTGCTCAGTAAGGGTTACAGCACTTCCTGCCCTTGCTGACCTTTCTAAAGCTTGGGCAACTCGTCGGAGCAATGGACTACGCTGAGCAACATACGACGCAACTTTTCCACGACTGGAGCTGGATCTTGGCCAGAACAAGAAACACTACCGCCGAAGTTGTAGACCTCCTACGCAATGGCAAGGGTATACCCACTGTCTCAGAGGTCGAGAACCACGCTATCCTGTTCTACCCTCGGCACTGGTTGAACCGGTGGGACGAAAACATGCCGGGCATTCCTTCCATCCTCCAAAGCGGAGAAAAGGATAGCAAAGGGCGACTTGCCCTCAGCCGAGGCGACCTATTCACTCTGGGTACCAAGGTGGAAACTGCACAGGATGCGGTCAACTTCTACGTCGCGGTCTGTTCATGGGGCGCCGGTGCCAAAGCCCAGGATATCTACCGTCGAATTCCAACATTGAGCGAACCGGACGTTGGAGGAAAACTCCTCGGCGGAATCATGCTCGCCAAAGACTCGAACGTCGAATCGGAGGATGCATACCGATCCTTCTGGACACGTGAGCAGTACAGGCTCAAGGGTCTCGGCCCGGCCTTCTTCACCAAGCTTTTGTACTTCGCAGCTGGCCCCGCGGATAGCAAGAAAATGCGCCATCTCATTCTGGACAAGAAGGTTGCAGCTTCCATTGGCTGGCCTGACAAAGCCTGGTGGACTCCATCGGAGTATGGAGACTACCTGAAACTCATCAACAACGTCATGGAATACCTGCCCGAAGCAGAACGCTCCGACTGCCTCGAAATGCGTCTGTTCAATCCATAGTGCACCTCAAGGATTCTTCCCGAAAACGCTACGATCCCAGTTCTGGGCCACGACCTTTCGGTTCCGAGTTTCGGGAAACCGAGAACGTTGAGAAACCGCCGTTCGAGCGATTGCTCGAACGACGGTTTTCTTCATCCCAAAAACGATCGTTTTCGACCGCTCCACCCGCACACTTACACCACAGCGGTCGCCTCAATCTCAACCAACACCCCAGGCTCAAAAAGCTGCACCACCGCGATCAACGACGCCGGCGGCATCGGCATCGGCAACCCCACTTCCTGAGCCACGGATTCCACCCCCGCCATGAACTCCCCCATCTTCGACGGTTCCCACTCGGTGACATACACCGTCAGCCTCACCACATCCCGGAATTCTGCCCCCGCACCCTGCAACCCACGCCGCACATTACGCAAGGCTTGGCCGACCTGGCCAGCCAGATCAGACGGAATCGGGCCCCCATCAGGCATATGGGCTACCTGCCCAGCCACGTGAACATACCGTGTCCCGGTCCCCACCGCGACGTGATGATACGGGGTCTGAGGGATCATCCCCTCCGGGCTCAAATACTGTACTGGCATGCCATTCTCCTCATCTCTTGCCCTGCGAACTGCAGGTATACAATTTATACTTGGTCAACAAAAGCTACTGCAACGAAACCAGGTATCGTGCCCGAAACCACCCCCTCACCACTCACCCTCTCAACGCCCCATCGCGAGCTACTCGATCAGGTCCTCGATAAATGGTCACTGCTGGTCATGAGCGAACTATGCGATTCTCCCCGGCGATTCAACGAACTGCGCCGAGCCATTCCTGACGTCAGCCAGAAATCACTGACAACCACCCTGCGCCGCTTGGAGCGCAACGGTGTCATCGAACGCCACCTCCTCAGCTCACGGCCCGTCGCAGTGCAATACCAGATCACGCCCCTAGGCAAGTCCATGCGCAGCCCGATCGAAGAAATACTCGCGTGGGCAACACGCAACATGGAAAGAATCAACCAAGCCCGAGCCCGCTTCGACAACACAGACCTCCCATCCCACAGCGAGTAACCAAGTCACACCCCACGAAGGAAACCTTTTTCGCGCAAACGTAAGGTGCTTCTCAGTCCCGCGAATGCCAGCGATGCCCACGCCCTGTGTTCCTGACGTCTGTGGGCATTGCGCACGCCCCGCTACCCAAGGAGTGAAGTGCGCTAACGCCTCGACAAATCTGCTCGACACCTGACATCCCACGACCTGGATTCTCACTATCCCCATCCCATTGCCGCGAGCAGGACACAGGAGAATAGCCAAACCACGCGAACTGCCCGCAAACCCCGACGCGCAAGTCGCAGTCCCAAATTCGTGACTTTAATCAAACGTCAAGATATACCTGCAGGATGGCCTCACAAAATCCGATCGAATGGCTCCAAACGCACAGGAACATCCATACGAATGAATTTACGGAAGTTCGAAAACATATATACTAGGACCAGTCCGCATCATCCGTTTCTACGGGGTTGACGAGCAGTATCCCCCAAGTGCTACTCGTTCAACGAAGCCCCTGCAATCCCCCATAGGCAAGGGCTTCTGCGCGGACTGCGGCGGGGCGTACTTGCGAGAGTATGCCCCACCCTAAGAGGCGCATGCTGCTTGGCGCATCTGAAAATCAGATATGACAGCCCAGAGGAAGCTGGGTCCGCATAGGCCGCATCTCAGGCCAACCGGCCAGTCATCCCTGCTACCCGCGCGAAAAGAGATCCACTTGCAGCGGGGCATGGTGGCGTAAACCGCAGAGCTTTTCACTCCGCGCCGAAGGTCGCCGTGGGAAAAGAACAGCAACAGGACTATGCTCAAAGAAGACCCTCATGACGCGGGAGCGCCAAGGAGCAGCCATTCATACCATGGCCCATCCTGGGGTATGACGACGTTGAGGAGCGATTCTTGGCGCGTCCGGTTCTTGGGGGGCATCTTGGATTCAGCGACACAGCGCAGATGGACCACCCAACAGTTCGCCCAGTTACTCGCCAATGAGGACGCGCAACGCCACCTGATGACCTACGGCTGGGTTGAAGGAATGCCGGTCATCTTCGCTGACCCCCAAGACCAGGTCGAAGAAATCATGGGTTTCGCCTCCGTCCACGGACGCGCAGTACTTCTGGCCGTCGGGATCCAGGAATACAACGAGCTGCAGCTATGGCACATCACAATTCCTAGTCCAATCTTCGATCGCGTCCCACCCTTGCCCTCTGGCACCATTCTCGAACACCTATGCATTAGGCAGGCCCAGAACCGGCTTCGCCCCTTCCGCGTGCCCTTTTGGGCTCACAGCGCCGCAATTCACGAAATCCCCTGTTTCGTCCGGAACGATGTGCGCAGTGTCAATCAATTAACCGCAAAAAGTGATTCGTGACGATCTGCGACCTCCTGTGACTGGCTGAAAAAAACCTGAGAGCATTTTGCCAAGCTAAACATATACCGCAATAAATTTCACCCTCAAGAGGGCAAATTAATTTTTATAACACTTGACTAGGTGTTATCTGAACTACCCCCTGGCTATATATCGGATATTGAACTGAGCTCTCTGCGCTCGAATCTGCTTCGTAAACGCACAGAAATATCCCCTGAGTAGAGCTTTCGTGCACACCTGTTCTTCCTGTGGGTAATCTCCTAGGGTGGAAATCAGACACTAGGAGCCGCTAACCCGTTCGGGAAAGTGACTTGTTCCAAGTTGATGGGGATCACTCGGAAAACTCAAGAACACAGTGGGAGGTAGTACCAATGCCAGGACGTATCGCACGCACCAAAACGGCTGAACGTGTATCTGAACTGCTAGGATCGCGAGAGGGTCGTAAGCACCTCAGGGCTCACGGGTGGGAACAAGGCATGCCCGTGGTCATGGCCGTACCTCATGAGCCGCTTAATGATGTGATGGGTCTGGTTTCCATGCACAATCGTTCCGTCCTGGTCGCAATGCTCGACGCATACTCCGACACCTTGAAGTTCCTGCATCTGTGCGCACCGAACCCGGCGTTACGTTGCGTCGATGCCGAGAAAGATGCCACGCAAATCAGCGATCTCTTCGCCCGCGCCGAGCATGAAGGCTTGGTGACCTTCCGTTCGAAGTACTGGGAAGCGAGCTCTGTCGCCCATCCCATCCCTGCCTTCCAGCCAGCCCCGGAAACCAAAACATACGCACAGCGCTTCTACGCCTGAGCACCCCTCGCATCCGGGAGTAGGCCTCCTTTGAAGCTGATTACGATCCAAGGCCAGTCATCGGTCAGGTCGTTCCGGGGTGGAAGATGGTCTTGCAATCCATTTTCCATCCCTGCTCATTGAGGGGCGCGTTTTCGCCTTTGAAATCCCTCGCAATATCGTGCGATCCATGCCCTGGAACTAATTCTACGTCAGGGGATTCAGAGGTTCCGTCGGCGCCTTTAGGATTGTTCATCCCCGGCGGGATGCCGGGCATGTTTGAGCCCCTCGGGATCTTCCCCCGCAGCGAGCCGTTGGACGGTGTCTAATAATTCTTGGACTTCCGCAACCCTATTGCTCCAGTAAGCTTCATCCAGCCCGAAGCCGAGCTTGGCTTCGTCCGCCAGCTGCTGGATCCCCTTGCGGTGGCCTTCCAAGGCACTGGTGAGATCGTCGTACTGATCAGCAGAAAGAGAGAGGTTGATGTCTTTTCGAGGCGTGTTCACCATGAACTCCCGGGTCGTCCAATAGTTCTCCGTGATACCGAGACTAAAAACCAGCAGGGGTTATAGGTCAAGGATACAGAGAGATACTCAGCATCCCCTACGCCGCGGCGGCAGGATCACAGCTACACCTGGTCTTTTCAACTACGCGGATCAGTCGGGGATTATTCCTTGGCAAGTCTAGACCATCCAGCCGCGTGCCGCGGCAACGATTGAGATGAAGAGGAACACCTGATCCTGTGTGCCACCGGTTCAGGAGCTGACCTGCACCTTCGGTAGCTAAGACCCTCCTTCAAATTTCTGAACGTTGACTGGAAGTACCTACAATCTCGAGTCATGATGCCATGGTTTCCTCAGCTCCACGGCACATCACGGCACAATCTCGTAGGGGAGATTCCGCCGTATGCACGGCGGACCGTTCACTTAGGAGGATTCCACTCCGGGGCAGCTACCTGCACAAGCGTTCGTGGTCCCTGGCCGGCGTCGGCACGGCATCCACGGGAGAGTCACTCCCCGCTTTCGCGTTGCGGCCGGGCCGCAAGCTCTTGTCGCAACCCATCATTTTCAGCTTCCAGCTCCAAGATGATGCCGATGCCGGCCAGATTCACGCCCCGCTCGATCAGGTCAGATATCTGCTTCAGCCGGGCCAAATCCTCCGCGTGGTACCTGCGCGTGCCCCCGCTGGTCCGTGCCGGGGTGATCAAGCCTCGCACTTCATAAAGCCTGACAGTTTGCACGCTTACCCCCACGCTCTGCGCAGCGGTGGCAATGGAATGCGTTCGAGAGGCACCTTCTGGGTGTGCAGAATTTTTTGACATTTTTTACCTTGCGTAGCTTGCGTGATCTCTGATTCCCATGCTATAAAATCTACATCGTTAGGTATAGATCTAACGGAAAGTGAATTGCACCATCATAGAGTGTCACACCAGAAAGGAATGAGTTCAGATGATGCAGACCGAGGTACTTCGCGATTTCGACCGCTTGGTACAGCGAGCTTTCAACACCCAACTCAGCTCTGA
>NZ_RBLB01000013.1:0-42733 GCF_003633665.1 Arthrobacter sp. AG1021
CCTGGGCCGTGTGGTTTTCCGAGGCGATCATTTCCAGGCCGCGCTGCTGGCGGGCCAGCTCAGCATCGATCCGCTGCGCCACCTCCGGATCCAGCTCGGCCAGGGACTGGGTCAGCGATGCCGGTGCCAGTGATTCATAAGTCTTGTTGCTCATTACTCGACGTTTCCACCGTTCGCGCTTGCGTAGTCGGCTGCGGAAAGCAGCGGGCCTTCGGACTCGACCTCGACGGTGAACAGCCAGCCTGCGCCGTATGGATCCTCGTTCAGGATGGCAGGGTTGTCCGCTGCTTCCTGGTTGACCTCGACGATGGTGCCGGTGACCGGCGAGTACAGGTCGGAGACCGACTTGGTGGACTCGACTTCGCCGCAGGTCTCGCCGGCGGTGACGGTGTCTCCGACCTCTGGCAGGTCTACGTAGACAACGTCGCCCAGCGCGTCGGCAGCAATCTGGGTGATGCCGATCTTGGCTGGGGACGATGCGTCGATCCACTCGTGCTCGGCCGAGTAGCGCAACGATGACAGAACTTTACTCACGATTTTTCCTCTCCCAAGGGGAAATAGGGGGCGTTAGGCTATGCCCTCTTTGTTCAACGTTACTTGGCGCGCGTGTAGAACGGCAGTTCCACGACAACAAATGGCAAAGTCTTACCTCGCAGGTCGACTTCCAGCTCGGTGCCCACTTCGCTGAAGGCCGCATCGACGTAGCCCAGGCCGACCGGGTAGCCCAGGGTCGGCGAAGGTTGACCGGAGGTGATCTCTCCGATGACGGCGCCGTCCTTGACGATGGCGTAGCCGCCGCGGCCTGCGCGCTTGCCCAGGCCCTTCAGGCCCACCAGCTTGCGGGCAGGGGTCTGCTCGCGCACTGCCTCCAGCGCGGAGCGGCCGACGAAGTCCTCTTCCTTCTTGAAGGAGACCACCGCGCCGAGGCCCGCGTCGAACGGGGTGCGCTCCAGCGAGAGCTCGTTGCCGTACAGCGGCATGCCGGCTTCCAGTCGCAGCGAGTCGCGTGCGGCCAGGCCGCACGGAACCAGCTCATGGTCCTTGCCGATCTCCACGATGGTGTCCCACAGGCCGGCGGCGTCGGCGTTCTTGATGATCAGCTCGAAGCCATCCTCGCCGGTGTAGCCGGTGCGGGCCAGGATGGCGTCCACCCCGCCGAGCTTCGTGTAGGCGGCCGAGTAGTACTTCATCTCGGTGACGCTAGCTGCGCCGGCCTCGTCGGCGGCGAGCTTGGCCACGATGGCCTCGGCGTTCGGTCCCTGGACCGCGATCAGCGATTCATCAGCGGAAGCGTCCTGCACCTGCGCGTCGAAGCCCTCGGCGCGCTTGGCCAGCTCGGCGGCGACCACCGGGGCGTTGCCGGCGTTCGGCACCACCAGGTACTTTTCGTCTTCCATGCGGTAGACGATCAGGTCGTCGATGATCTTGCCAGCTTCGTTCAGGATCAGCGAGTACTTGGCCTTGCCGACCTTCATCAGGGCGAAGTTGCCGGCCAGCGCGGTGTTCAGCGCGCTGGCTGCCTGCGGGCCGGAAACCCAGACCTCGCCCATGTGGGACAGGTCGAACAGGCCCGCGGTGGAGCGCACCGCCTTGTGCTCTGCCAGTTCCGAACCGTACTTCAGCGGCATGTCCCAGCCGCCGAAGTCGGTGAAGCTCGCGTCCAGGGCTTCGTGCTTGCCGTGCAGCGCGGTGTGCTTGGTGATGGTTTCAGTCATTGCGATGTTCCTAGTCTTCGAAGGCTTCTGGAGCAGGGCAGGAGCAGATGAGGTTGCGGTCGCCGCCGGCGCCGTCGATGCGGCCCACAGCAGGGAAGTACTTGTCCACCTTGAGGCTGGCGACCGGGAAGGCTGCCTGCTCGACGGTGTACTTGCGGTCCCAACCGCTGTTGACCACTGCCGCCACGGTGTGCGGGGCACGGCGCAGCGGGGATTCGGCCAGCTCGTAGACGCCGGCCAGCACTTCTTCCATTTCCTGGCGGATGGTGATCATGGCTTCGATGAAGCGCTCGATCTCTGCCAGGTCCTCCGACTCGGTCGGCTCCACCATCAGGGTGCCGGCGACCGGGAAAGCCAGGGTCGGTGCGTGGAAGCCGAAGTCGATCAGTCGCTTGGCCACGTCTTCTGCGGTGACGCCGGTCTTGGCGGTGACTTCGCGCAGGTCCAGGATGCACTCGTGCGCAACCAGTTCCTTGTTGCCGGTGAACAGGATCGGGAAGTGCTCATTCAGGCGCTTGGCGATGTAGTTCGCGTTCAAGATCGCGTGCTTGGTGGCGCTGGTCAGGCCCTCGCCGCCCATCATCGCGATGTAGGCCCAGGAGATCGGCAGCACGCCGGCCGAGCCGAAGGCGGTGGCGACCACTGGCACGCCGTCGCGCTCGGAGTAGGTGCCCGAGGCGTCGCCCGGCAGGAACGGCACCAGGTGCTCGCCCACGCCGATCGGGCCGACGCCCGGACCGCCGCCGCCGTGCGGGATGCAGAAGGTCTTGTGCAGGTTCAGGTGCGAGACGTCGCCGCCGAACTTGCCCGGCTGGGCGAGACCCACCAGGGCGTTCATGTTCGCGCCGTCGATGTAGACCTGTCCCCCGGCGTCGTGGATCTTGCCGCAGACCTCGCGCACGTCGGCGTCGTACACGCCGTGGGTGGACGGGTAGGTGATCATGATCGCGGCCAGCACGTCCTTGTTGGCCTCGATCTTGGCATCCAGGTCGCCGGCGTCGATGGTGCCGTCGGCTGCGGTCTTGACGACCACAACCTTCATGCCGGCCAGCACTGCCGAGGCGGCGTTGGTGCCGTGGGCCGAGGCGGGGATCAGGCAGACGTTGCGCTGCGACTCGCCGCGCGAAGCATGGTAGTCGGAGATCGCCAGCAGGCCTGCGTACTCGCCCTGGGACCCGGCGTTCGGCTGGATGGAGACGCCGGCGTAGCCGGTGATCGCGGTCAGGCGGCCTTCCAGGTCGGTGATCAGCTCGCGCCAGCCGGCGGTCTGCGCTGCCGGGGCGTACGGGTGGATGGAGGCGAACTCAGGCCAGGTGATGGATTCCATCTCGGCGGCCGAGTTCAGCTTCATGGTGCACGAGCCCAGCGGGATCATGGTGCGGTCCAGGGCCAGGTCGCGGTCCGAGAGGCGGCGCAGGTAGCGCATCATCTGGGTCTCGGAGGAGATGGTGTTGAAGATCGGGTGGGTCAGGTAGGCGCTGGTGCGCACCTGGCCCTCGGGGATCTCGAAGCCTTCCGGTGCTGACAGTTCCACGCCGAAGACGCCGGCCAGGGCCTTGACGGTGGCGGAGGTCGTGGTCTCGTCGGTGGAGATGCCGACCTGGGTGCCGGAGACCTTGCGCAGGTTGATGCCTGCATCGTTGGCCTTTGCAATGACTTCCTCGGCGTCTTTGACGGTCACGACCACGGTGTCGAAGAAGGCCTGCGATGCCAGTTCGAAGCCGCCGGCGACCAGGGAGCTGGCCAGCACGCGGGCGTGGTTGTGGGCGCGGGTGGCGATCTGCTTCAGGCCTGCAGGGCCGTGGTAGACGGCGTACATCGAGGCGCAGATGGCCAGCAGCGCCTGGGCGGTGCAGATGTTGGAGGTGGCCTTCTCGCGGCGGATGTGCTGCTCGCGGGTCTGCAGGGCCAGGCGATAGGCGTTGGTGCCGGCGTCGTCGGTGGAGACACCCACCAGGCGGCCCGGCATGGAACGCTCAAGTCCCTTGGCCACGGCCATGTAGGCGGCGTGCGGGCCGCCGAAGAACAGCGGCACGCCGAAGCGCTGGGTGCTGCCGACCGCGATGTCGGCTCCCTGCTCGCCCGGGGCGGCGATCATGGTCAGCGAGAGCAGGTCGGCGATCACGGTGACCATCGCGCCGGCGGCCTTGGCGGCGGCGATGACCTCGGCGTGGTCGGCGATCGAGCCGTCGTTGCCCGGCTGCTGCAGCACGATGCCGGAGATGTCGCCTTCCGGCAAGCCTGCGGACAGGTCGGCGACCTCGACCTCGAAGCCCAGCGCATCGGCACGGCCCTGCACGACCTTGATGGTCTGCGGGAAGATATTGGAGTCCAGCACGGTCTTGCCGTTGGACTTCTTCTTGTTGGCGCGGCGCATCATCAGCACGGCTTCGGCGGCGGCGGAGGATTCGTCCAGCAGCGAGGCGTTGGCGATCGGCATGCCGGTCAAGTCCATGACCATGGTCTGGAAGTTCAGCAGGGCTTCGAGGCGGCCCTGGGAGATCTCAGGCTGGTACGGGGTGTAGGCGGTGTACCAGGCCGGGTTCTCGACGATGTTGCGGCGGATGACTGCCGGGGTGATGGTGTCGTAGAAACCCTGGCCGATCATCTGGGTCTTCATGACGTTCTTGGACGCCAGCTCACGCAGGTGGGCCAGTGCCTCGGTCTCGGTCAGTGCATCCGGGATGTCCAGAGCGGCATCTTGGCGGATGTCGGCGGGAACTGCCGTGTCGATCAGCTCGTCCAGGCTGTTGTAGCCAAGGGTCTGGAGCATGGTCTCGACGTCGGACTGACGCGGGCCGATATGGCGGGACACGAATTCGCTGTTCGTGTTAGCAGAAGTCTGCGTGATGGTCATGGTGCAGGTGTCTCCATGGGGATCTGTCTTGGCGCATGCCAAAGGAAGGTCGCTGTCCCTCCCCATCCCTGTTGCACAACCTGAGAGTTTTACGCAGCCGGCCTACCAAACCGGTTGCTTGCACCTTCGGTGAACCGGAACAGGCCGGTTACTTTCCAGAGTTGCCTCTTGATGGCGGTACGGGTGCCTGAGAGTTTCCTGGGGAGGAATTGCTCCTACGGCGCCCGTCCATGGTGTGAACGGGACTCTCCCGCCATCCTTCTACGGCGTCGGTTGCGGGCCAATGATCCACAACACACCTCCCATGGTACCCGCCCCGGGGCCAACTGCAAACAATCTTTCGGCCCCGGAGCCCCTGCATGACGCGCGCTAGCTGCTTTCCGCGCCCAGCCGGATGTAGTCCGGGTATTTTGCGCTCAGGCTGTCCCCCGAGGAAGTGCCTGTCAGGCGGCGTTTGACCCATGGAGCCAGGTATTCCCGGGCCCAGCCGAGGTCCTGGCGCAGCTTCTGACCGGGGGCGTTCACCGCAGCCGCTGGCAGCACCGGAACTTCGATGTCGGAGGACCAATTGCCCTCGGTGACGCCATGGGTTCCGAGCACATCCAGCACCTTGGCGGCCATGAGCGTGTGGCCGGCGGTGCCCATGTGCAGGCGGTCCACGGCCCAGTAGCGCACGTCCGAGAATTCGCGCCAACGCCAGTAGTCGGCGACCAGCGTGTTGTAGCGGTCGGCGATCTCGCGCACCTTTTCGTTGTAGATCGCGGTGCGCGGGCGGGTCTTGGAGAACAGCGGCGAGTCGACGGTGTCGAAGCCGGTGAACAGCAGCACGGTGATCCCGGCATCGGCGAAGCGCTTGACCATGCTGTCGTAGCTGCGCATCAGCGCCTCGAGGTCGGCCTTGGGCCGCAGGATGTCGTTGCCGCCGGCGTAGAGGGAGACCACGTCGGGCTTCATGGACAGCGCCTGGTCCATCTGCTGGTTGATCACCTGCCCGATCTTCTTGCCGCGGATCGCGAGGTTCGCGTATTCCCAGTCGCCGCGGGCGCACAGCACCTCGGCCACCCGGTCCGCCCAGCCGCGCACCTGGTTGGGGCGCAGCGGATCGTCGTCGCCAACGCCTTCGGTGAAGGAGTCCCCCATTGCCAGAAACTTTGCCATGCTCTTCCTCCTAGCCCTTGGCCTGCATCATTTTGCCGATAACCACCTGGCGCGCCAGCTGGCTGAGCTGCACGCCCGTGGAAATGCTCTTCTCGCCCTCGTTGCGCGACGGAATGTAGGCGAAGCCGAGCTGGTAGGCCGGATCGGCGAAGGCCAGCGAGGAGTTCGCCCCGTCGTGGCCGTAGGCGAAGATCGAACCGTAGTCGTTGCGGGCGGTGGCTTTCATGAATCCCAGGGCAAAGGCCTGGAGCAGCCCGTTGGTGCGGTCGTGCCCGTAGACGAGCTCCGCGGATACCCGGGACCAGGTGTCCTCGCTCAGGAACCCCCGGGCGGCGCCAAGTGAGGGCACCGGGCCGAAGGAGGCCGCGTAGATGGCCGCCAGCGACTGGGCATCGGCAACGCCGCCCATGGAGGCCGGGCCGAGCCTACGGACCTGCCGGGAGTTGGCCAGCTCGTGCCAGTTGTAGACCGGACCGCTGTCCAGCGCGAACCCGGAGGCCGAGTTTACTGCCAGGCCTGCCGGGGAGAAGGGGTCGAAGAATGCCGGTTCGGCCGGGGCGGCGGGGAGCACGTCACGGTAGCGCGGTTCCAGCGAGTCGTCCTGCCCGATATACGCGTCCACACCCAGGGGCTTGCGGATGCGTTCCTCGAAGACCTCTTTCAGCTCTTTGCCGGTGACCCGGCGGACCAGTTCCTCCATGAGCACACCCATGGTGATGGCGTGGTAGCCCACGATGTTCTGGCCCAGCGGCCAGATGCTCGGCATGGTGGCGAGGATCTTGGCATATTCCGAGGAGTTCAGCAACACCTGACTGGGCACCCCGCCGGGGACGCCCAGCACTCCGGCCTGGTGGCTGAGCACTTCCCCGACGCTCAGTTTGCCCTTGCCGTGGGTGCCGAATTCGGGCCAGTAGTCGGTGATCGGGGCGACCGGATCGATCAGCCCGTCCTGGACCAGCAGGGCGATGACCAGTGCGCTGAGCCCTTTGGTGCAGGAGAACACGCAGGTGAGCGCATCCCCCGAAAGGTGCTCCCCCACGCTGTGGCTCAACACCAGGGCGCCGCGGTGGTACACGGCCAGCTGCGCCGAGTAGCCGTCCTCCACTGCGGCACGGTCCTGCAGCGCCTGCGCGAGCGGGGCAAAGTCGTCAGTTATGACCGATTCCATCTAAATCCTTCGAAAGCATGTCTCTTTGCAACTAACACTAGTAGCCGCAGCGGAAATTCGCGTTCTCCGGCGAAATCATGCCTGAACCATAAGTTCCTCAAAGAGCCATTCTCAATAAACGGAGGAATAACCTCCGAAAAAGGCCGGAACGACAAGCATTTATTGCTGTTAGCATAGTGATCGATTTCGCCCATTGAATAGACGACGACAAAATATGTCGCATTCTTCAGCTCGAATCGAAGATTGGAAAGGCTCATCCGCCTATGACTGCAACCCGAGAAGACTCAACTCCAGGCGGACAACCCGCCGAACTCAAGCGGGTCATCGGCCCCAAACTCCTGATGTTCCTCATCATCGGCGACATCATCGGCGCAGGCATCTTCGCGATCACCGGCAAGGTCGCCGGACAGGTCGGCGGCGCCGCCTGGCTGCCGTTCCTGATCGCCTTCGCCATTGCGACGCTGACCGCCTTCAGCTACATGGAGCTGGTCACCAAGTATCCCCACGCGGCGGGCGCTGCTTTGTATATCCACAAGGCTTTCGGCATCCATTTCGTCACCTTTCTGGTGGCCTTCACGGTGGCCTGCTCCGGCATCACCAGCGCCGCGACCTCGGCCACCCTGGTTGGGCAGAACCTGCTGATCGGCTTCGGCCAATTCATCGAGGGCGTGCCGACCACACCCGAAGCCGGTATGTTCGCCGCCATCGCGATCATCGTGATCCTGGCCCTGATCAACCTGCGCGGCGTCGGGGAATCGGTCAAGTTCAACATGGTGCTCACGGTGATCTCCCTGGGCATCATGGCAGTGATCATCTCCATCGGCATCGGCGCCATCGCCAGCGGCCACGGCGACATCAGCCGACTGGTGGTCTTCGAGGCCCCCGAGGACCGCAGCCTGTTCGCAGCGGTCACCATGGGCACCGCCATCGCGTTCTTCGCGATGGTCGGCTTCGAGGATTCGGTGAATCTGGTCGAGGAAACCAAGAACCCCAACAAGACCTTCCCGCGCATCATGCTCATCAGCCTGGGCATCTGCGCCGTGATCTACATGCTCGTCGCGGTCACCATCATCATGGTGATCCCCACCGGCGACCTGCTGAACCCGAAGAATCCTGACGCGGGCATCCTGCTCGATGTCGTGCGCATCGGCGCCCCGGGCCTGCCGGTGGACGCGATCTTCCCGTTCCTGACGGTCTTCGCCGTGGTCAACACCGCCTTGATGAACATGCTCATGGCCAGCCGCCTACTCTACGGCATGGCCCGCCAGGGTGTGCTGCCGCAGGTGCTGGGCAAGGTGCATTCCAAGCGTCGCACCCCGACGCTATCGATCATCTTCACCACGCTGCTGGCCATCGCGCTGGTGGTCTACGTGAACCTGGATACCGAAAGCGGGATCGTCGGCTCGCTCGGCGGCACCACCGCCCTGTTGCTGCTGGTGGTCTTCACGATGGTCAATATCGCACTGCTGGTGCTGCGCCGCGACAAGGCGCCGGAGGATTCCTTCCGCGCACCGACGATCATCCCGATCCTCGGCGCCGCCACCAGCGCTTTCCTGATCGGGCCATGGGCCCGCTCGCGCGCGGACTGGGTGCAGTATGAGATTGCGGGGCTGCTGCTGGCCCTTGGCGTCGCGCTCTGGGCGGTCAACTGGCTGGCCAACCGCATCAACTACAAAAAGGGCAACATCTCCTCGGGGCACTTCTAGCAATCCGCCCCGGCAAAACGGCAAAGGCACGAACCCTGCGGGGTTCGTGCCTTCGCCGTTTGGGGCGGGATGCCCATCGCCTTGCGGCTACTGCTGGACGGTTTCCTGGCGGAAGCGCAGCTTCCAGCCGCTCTCGGTGCGCTGCCACCATGAGGAGACCACGAGGATCGGCAAGCCCTCGACCTTCATGCGGTAGGCCAGCAGGGCCAGATCCCTGTCGACCTCGCGGGCGGTGAGCACCTGCACCTCGCCGGTGGCAGGCAGCTGCGCCCCGGCTTCGAGCTGGGTGCGCACCGTGGCGACATCCAGCAGCCCCCCGCCGCGAGTGACTTCCTGGTATCCCGGATGCAGGAAATCGCTCAGCTCGGCGAAGCTGGTGCGGATCTGCGGGTCGAGGAAGCCCAGTTCAAGTTCATAGATCGTGGCAGCCGTATCCTGGGCGGACTTGGGAGCGGTTGCTTCAGCGGGGGCGGCAGGGGCTGCGGTGGAAGCTGCCGCGGCAGATGCCGCTCCGGCGGTGTAACCGGGGCCCGGGTCCGGCGCAGTGCCTTGCTGGTGCGCGGTGGCGGCGGCACGGGCACGGTCGTCGGCAGCTTCGTTCAGGTCATGCCCGGCGTGGCCCTTGACCCATTCAAAGGTGTACTTGCGGTCCTTGATCGCCGCATCCAATTCCTTGAGGATCTCCTGGTTCAGCACCGGTTTGCCGTCGGCCTTTTTCCAGCCGCGCTTTTTCCATCCCGGCATCCACTTGCTGATGCAGTTGATGGCGTACTGGGAGTCGCACAGGATCTTCAGTTCCTGCTCCGGGTACTGGGCGGTGGCGCGGAAGAGTTCGAGGACCGCCTGCAGCTCGCCCATGTTGTTGGTTCCATGGTCCCAGCCGCCGGAGGCCCAGTTCGCCTCGTCGATGTACCAGGCCCAGCCTGCCGGGCCGGGGTTTCCTAGGGCTGATCCGTCTGCCGCTGCGGTGATCGTCATGGCTTTAATCCTGCCACCTGACCTCCCCCGCCGCCTAAAGAGACGTGCGAAGGCTCCGGAGTCCTTGCGCCGCGCCAACGCCGCGGCGCTGGCGATGGTCCGTAGGATGGTGAACTGTGAAAAAGATTCTGCCGCTCCTCGTTGTTGCGACCCTGGGCCTGGCCGCCTGCTCGGGTCCGTCGCCCGACGACCTGCGCCGCAGCGATCCCGAGGGCAGCACCGCGTGCATCCACTACGGCGGCAGCCTGACCGCCCCGGGCGATATCGGGCAGACGAATCGGCAAAAGGCCGCCGAGCATGGCTCGGCGGCCTCCACCGATTCGATCCGCAACGCGGTATCGACAGATGCATCAGGTCAGCCCGTGATCACCGACGACGAGGCGTTTGCCGCGGCGTGCGAGCAGCAGGGCTTCGACTTCAAGAGGTAGCCCGGCCGCTGCCGGCTATTTTCCTTCCAGCGGGTACAGCGGGTTGTGGCCTGCTGCGACGCGTTCCTCGGTGCGGACTTCGCCCGGAGCGGTGCCGCCCAGGAATGGGCCGTTGTCCGCCAGCTCGTCGCGGTTATGGGATTCGAGCCAGTTGGACAGGTCCGGGCCTTTGGGCACGATCTGCGTTGGATTGATGTCCTCGTGGACCTTGTAGTAGTGGTCCTTGATCTGCTCGAAGTCCACGGTGTCGCCGAAGCCCGGGGTCTGGAACAGGTCGCGGGCGTAGCCCCAGAGGTTCGGCATCTCGATCAGGTTGTTGCGGTTGGCCTTGAAGTGTCCGTGGTAGACCGGGTCGAAGCGGGTCAGCGTGGTGAACAGGCGCACGTCGGCTTCGGAGATGTAGTCGCCCATGAGGAAGCGGCGGGTGGCCAGGCGTTCTTCGAGGTAGTCGAGGGTGGTGAAGATCCGGTCGTAGGCGTCCTCATAGGCGGCCTGCGTACCGGCGAAGCCCGCACGGTAGACGCCGTTGTTGACCTCGGTGAAGATGCGCTTGATCAGCGGGAGCATCTCGTCGAGCTGGTCCTCCATGACCAGGTCCGGGGCTCCTTCGCGGTGGAACTGCTTCCACTGCGTGGAGAAGTCCCAGGTGATCTGCGGGTAGTCGTTGGTGACCACCGCGCCGCTGGGGATGTCCACGATGGCCGGGACGGTGATGCCACGGGGATAGTCGGCGAAGCGCTTGAAGTAGTTCTCCTGCAGGCGTTCGGTGCCCAGCACCGGGTCCTTGCCGCCCTCGTCCAGATCAAACCGCCAGCTGCGCACGTCGTGGGTCGGACCTGGCAGGCCCACCGAAATCGCATCCTCCAGGCCCAGCAGGCGGCGCACGATCAGCGTGCGGTTGGCCCACGGGCAGGCGCGGGCGGCCACCAAGCGGTAGCGCCCTGCTTCGACCTGCCAGAGCTGGGCGCCTTCGCCCAGGGCCGCATTCGGGTGCCCGATCTTGCTTACCGGCTCCCCGTGGGAGAACGCCTCTGGCCGCGGATCGGCAACGATGCGGTCCTGGATGTAGTTGGTATCGCGCGTGAATTCACTGCCCGTGACGTACGCGCCCTTGGTTGAATAGTCCTGCGACATGCTCGATCCTCCACAATCTTTGGCTTGGTTGCCCGCTCTGGGGCAAGTTCTCGGGTGATACGGCAAACGGCGGGAAGGCCTGGTACAAGCTTCCCGCCGTTTGCACTTGAACGCTAGGCCGTTCAGGCAGCGTGCAATTAGGCGCTGACGGATGCGGCGGCGCGCACCGAATTCATGGCTTCGGTCCAGGCCAGCAGCTGCTCGAACATCGGCTGCACCGAAGCGGCGCCCTCCGCGGTCGGCTTGAAGTTCGAGAAGTTCTCGAAGTCGGTGAACAGGGAGAACAGGCCGGTCTTCTGCACGTGGGCTACCTGCAGCTCGGAGAGGATGCCGCGCAGGTGCTCGATGGAGCGGGCGCCCAGGGCCGAACCGTAGCCCACCAGGCCGGCGGCCTTGTTGTTCAGCTCGACGTTGATGTAGCTCAGCGCGTTGGCCAGCGCCGGGGAGACCGAGTGGTTGTACTCCGGGGTGACGAAGATGTAGCCGTCGAACTCGTTCATCTTGGCGGCCCAGGCCTTGGCATGCTCGCCCTGGTAGTTCTGGTAGGCGGCCGGGAAGGCTTCGTCCAGCACCGGCAGGTTGAAGTCCGCGATGTCTACAAGCTCGAAGTCGGCGCCGCCGAATGCCTGCGCCTGCTCCAGCACCCACTGGGCAACGCTGATGTTGTTGCGGCCTGGACGAGTAGAACCGGTAACGATGGCGATCTTCGACATAGTATTTTCTCCTTGGGGAAGTTCGTGCGCCGAACTCTTTAGTTGATGCGTCAGCAACTCTTGCTAAATCCAATAATACCAGAGATAATTGATACGTCAACAAATGAGCGCGGACCCGCAGCATGCCGGGTACGCCACGTAGAGAAGGAGCGCCCACGCATGGCTGCCGATGAGACCCGCTGGCTCGATGAGAAGGAACAGGCCCTCTGGCGGATTATCCGCGAGTTCCTGTGGCAGTTCCCCAGCGCCATGGACCGCCAGTTGAGCGTGGATTCGAGCATGCAGACCGGCGAGTACTCGGTGCTCGCGGTGCTCTCCGAAGGACCCGCCACCTCCCTGCGCCCGGCGGACATCGCCGACAACCTGCGCTGGGACCGCTCGCGACTGTCCCACCTGCTGCGCCGCATGGAAGCCAAGGGCATGATCACCCGCTGCTCGGATTCAACCGACCGCCGCGGGCAGCAGATCGAACTGACAGAGGCCGGATGGAAGACCATCCGCGAAGCCGCCCCGAGCCACGTCACCTTCATCCGCGAAAAGCTGTTCGACTCGCTGGACCAGCACGAACGCGCAGCGCTCGAAACCGCGCTGCCCAAGATCCTCGGCGCCCTGGAGACTTGCGAGTCCGACCCGTCCTGCAAGGCGTCCGTCCCCGGCGGCCCGCAGGACTGCGAAGAGGACTAGCCGACCCTGTCGGCGAACTCGCTGTTCGCCACGAGCCGGGCGAAGCGCCCGCCCTGCTCCACCAGCTCGGCGAAGGTTCCGGATTCGACAATCCGCCCGCTATCGAGCACCACGATGCGGTCGGCCCGCAGCACCGTGCTCAGCCGGTGCGCGATCAGCAGCGTAGTGCGCCCGACCGCCAGCTCGTCCAGCGCCTGCTGCACCAGCGCCTCGGTGACGGTATCCAGCGCACTGGTCGCCTCGTCGAGAACCAGCACCTTGGGCCGGCGCAGCATGGTGCGCGCGATGGCAAGGCGCTGCTGTTCCCCGCCGGAGAAGCGGTGTCCGCGCTGGCCCACCGCGGTTTCCAGCCCGTCGGGCAGCGAGCGGATCAGCTCGGCGATCTGCGCCGCTTCCAGCGCCTGCCACAGCTCGGCCTCGCTGGCCCCCGGCGCCGCCCACAACAGGTTCTCACGCACCGTGGTGTGCAGCAGGTAGCTTTCCTGCGCCACCACCGACACCGCCCGGGAAACCTGCTCGGGGTCCAGCTCGCGCAGGTCGACCCCGTCGAGCAGCACCCGCCCCGAGGTCGGATCCAGCAGCCGCGGAAGCAGCGAGCCCATGGTGGATTTGCCCGCCCCGGTCGCCCCGACCACCGCTGTCATGGTTCCCGGTTCCAGCACCAGGTCCAGCGCCTCCAGCGTCGGCGCGGCAGCCCCGGGGTAGCGGAAACCTACCCGCTCCAGCACCACTTCCCCGCGCATCGCCGCGGGATCCAGCCGGCGCGGATGCTCCGGCAGCGGCAGCGCCTGGTCGGTATCCAGGTATTCGAAGACCCTGCCGAACAGCGCCATCGCGGAGATCCACTGCACCGAGATCTGCATCAGCCCCATGACAGGCCGGAAGATGCCTGCCTGCAGCCCGGTGAAGGCCACCAGCGTGCCGATGCTCATCCCGTCGCCGGTGGCCGGCAGCCCCGCCACCAGGTACAGGACCGCGGGAATCACCGCGAAGATGATGCTCATGGCCGCCATGCGCCACCGTCCGGCCAGCGCGCTTTTCATTTCAAGGTCGATCAGCCGGTGGCTGGACTGCGCAAAAGCCGACGCGTCGGCGGCGCCGGTGCCCATGATCTTGGACAGCCGCACCCCGGAGATGCTCAGGCGTTCCTCGATCAGCGAGGTCAGGTTCGACATTTCACGCTGGCGCCGGCCCGTGACGGCGCGGCGCAGCCGGGCGGTCTGCCGGGCCAGGATGATCGCCGGCGGCAGCACCACCAGGGATATCAGGCTCAGTTTCCAGGAGATCGCGACCATGGCGCAGGCCGTGGCGACCACGGTGGTCAGGTTGGAGGCGATGCTGGTCGCCGAGTTCGTGATCACCGACTGCATCTGGCCAACGTCGTTGATAAGCCGCGACTGCACGTCGCCGGATTTGGAGTTGGTGAAGAATCCCAGCGACTGCTTCTGCAGGTGGGTGAAGAGCCCAGTGCGCAGCCCGTGCATGACCCTCTGCCCCATCAGGGTGGCGCGCCAGGTCTGGACCACCTCCAGCACCGAGGAGACCAGGGCGATCAGCACCAGTCCCCCGGCGCCGGCGAGCAGCAAGTCCACCTCCCGGTTCGGGATGGCGACGTCGATCAGCTCGCGGATGATGAAGGGCTGGGCCAGTCCGATGAGCGAGGAGGCGACGATCAGCAGCACCACCACGATGACCGTGCCCAGATGCGGGCGGAAGAGCGCGGCGATGCGCTTGACGGAGACCGGGTGCTCAGCCAGCCACTTCTTGTCGTCGGCGCTGCGCGCCGCCGAAGCCGGCGGCCTTCCGCCGCCCATTGGCGCCATCGGGTGCATGGGTGCTCCCTTCCACTGGTTGTTCCACTGTGGATTACAGAATAGCAGAGGTTACCTCACTATGTGGTTACATCTTGAAACTGTTCGGGAAAACACACTATCCTTGACCCTATGCACACCGATGAGTCCAAGCCTGACTTGACCGATCTATTCCTGCAGGCGTCCCGGACCATCCGCGGCCGCTGGCGCGACAGCCTGATCCCCGCGGGCGTCACCCCGCACCAGTCCCGGGTGCTGTCCATCCTGGGCCGCGCCGAGGAGCAGGGGCTGCGCAACTCCCAGCTGGCCGAGCGCCTGCACATCGCTGCGCGTTCGACCACCGAGGTGGTGGACCAGCTAGCTGCCAAGTCATTGGTGCTCCGCACCCCCGATCCGGGCGACCGCCGCGCTACCTTGATTGTGCTCAGCGACGCCGGCCGGGAGCTGCTCGGCGAGCTCTCGGCGCTGCGCAAGAGCAGCATGGACGGCTACTTCGACAAGCTCGGCGCCGAGGACCGCGAGGAGCTCACCCGTCTGCTGGGCATCCTGAACCGAGAGAACCCCCGCCCTCCGCGCACCGGCACCTGCAAGCCGGGCACCGCAGACCGGACCGCCAACTGACCCCGTCCCGGCGTGGAATGCGCAGAGGCCCCGCCTGCCGGCGATGTTTCCGGCGGGCGGGAGCCCCTTCCAGCGTGCGGAGGAAGGCTAGTTCTCCTGCTTGCCCCGGCGCCAGTAGCCCATGAACGCCACCTGCTTGCGGTCGATGCCCGCGTCGCGCACCAGGTAGCGGCGCAGCTCCTTCACGGTGCCAGCCTCCCCGGCGATCCAGGCGTAGAACGGGGCGGACTGGGCCTGGCCGGTTTCCCACAGGATGTCCTCGTCCACGTTGATGTCCTCCGGGTCCGCGGTGGTCTGCACCACGCCGGCACCCGGGATGGCCACGGCGCCGCGGACCGCGTCGCGCAGCAGCGAGCCGTGCTCCGCGGTGCCGCGGGTCAGCCACTGCACGGAAATGCCCGAGCGGGTGGTGGTGCCCAGGATGTCGGTGGTTTCCGGCACCTCGATCAGCGCGTGACCGGTGACGTTGGCCGGCAGCGATTCAAGGATCGCGCAGATGGCCGGGGCCGCGGTCTCGTCGCCGGCCAGCACGATGCGGGACGCGGCACCCGGGCGGAATTCGATGCCGCCATAGCTGTCGTCGGTCAACGCCTTGTTCGGACCCAGCAGCAGCAGCGGGTCGCCCGGCTGCGCGCGGTCGCCGAACTCGGTGGCAGGACCGCCCTGCAGCCGCCCGTCCACCACCTTGCCGTGCAGCACGAAGTCGATGTCCAGCTCCGGGGTCGTCCCCAGGTTGTCGCGGTGCCCGGCTGCGCGGAACGCGCGCACGGTGTAGGTGCGCATGTAGCCGCGCTGCGCGGGGTCGATGGCCAGCCAACGCTGGTACCAGCCCAGCTGCTCGGCCGGGCTGGTCAGCGCATCCGGGCGCAGGCTGGCGATTTCGCTGTTCGGCCCGAAGCCTGCCTCCGGCGGCAGCAGCAGCTTGATGCGCATGTCCAGCGGGTGGCTGTTGGTGCCGAAGTCCTCCAGGTCCGCGCCGCCCACGGTGAGCCGGCGGAAGGACGGGGACAGCTGCTGGCTGCGCAGGACCGTGGTCTGGAAAGCCAGGGTCTGCAGATGCTCGCGCGCCGGGCGGGCGAGGTTCGGGTCCGCCTCGGCGACGGCCCGGGTGGCGGCCTGCGCCTCCTCCTCGATCACCGCAGAGTCCCGCTCCAGGCCTTCGGCCAGCGCCCGCGGCTCGTTGACCGGCGCGTCGCCGCGGAAGATGCCGTTGGCGGCGAGCACCGATTCGGTGCGCAGCACACGCTGGCGGCCGATGGGCAGCACCAGCGGGGTGCCTGCCACCGGGTCCGGGATGACGCGGCTGGGCATGCCGAACACCGCCTTGACCGTCTTCTCCGTGACCACCTCGGTGGGGTGCCCGGCGGCGTAGATCTTGCCGTCCTTCAGCGCCACCAGATAGTCGGCGTAGCGGGCTGCCAGGTTCAGATCGTGCAGCACGATGACCACGGTGATGCCGCGGGTGCGGTTCAGCTCGCTGACCACGTCCAGCACTTCCAGCTGGTGGGCCACGTCCAGGAAGGTGGTGGGCTCGTCGAGCAGCAGCAGGTCGGTTTCCTGGGCCAGGGCCATGGCGATCCATACGCGCTGGCGCTGGCCGCCGGAGAGCTCGTCCACCGGGCGGTCGGCCAGGCCGGCGGTGCCGGTCAGCTCCATGGCGCGGTTCACCGCCGCCTCGTCCTCGGCCGAGAAGCGCTTGAACAGGCCCTGGTGCGGGTAGCGGCCGCGGCTGATCAATTCGCGGGAGGTGATCCCGTCCGGGGCGGTGGGCGACTGCGGCAGCAGACCCAGGGTCTTTGCAACCTCTTTGGCCGGCTTGGAGTGGATGTCCGCACCGTCCAGCAGCACCTGTCCCCCGGCCGGCTTCAGCAGCCGAGACAGGGCGCGCAGCAGCGTGGACTTGCCGCAGCCGTTGGCCCCGACCACGATGCTCACCTGCCCGGCGGGGATGTCCAGTGACAATTCATCGACGATGGTGACCTTGTCGTAGGCCAAGGTCAGCCCGCTAGCCTGCAAAGTGGCCATGGGTTATCCCCCGTTTCCAGTAGAGTTGGCGCGCACCAGCACCCAAATGAGGAACGGTGCGCCGAATGCGCCGGTGATAACTCCCACCGGCAGGCTGATCTGCGCGAACAGGTTCGCGGCAAAGAAATTGGCGACCACTACCAGTGTCGCACCGGTCAGCCCGGCCAGCGGCACATGGATCGCAGAGCGGGACAGCGCGGCGGTGATCGGGCCGGCCAGGAAGGCAACGAAGGCCAGCGGCCCGGTGACGGCGATGGGGATCGCACCCAGGGCCACCGCGGTGAAGACCAGCAGCACGCGGGCCCGTCCCACGTGCAAGCCCAGCGCCGCCGCGGCGTCCTCGCCCAGCTCCAGCAGCTTCAGCTGCCGCAGCACCACCGGCAGCAGGAAGATTCCCGCCGCGCCGAGGCCGATGCCCAGCACCGCCGCGCGTTCCCAGGTGCTGGCGGACAGCGAACCGGTCAGCCAGCGCATCGCGTCGCTGGCGGTGTTCACCTCGGCCTGGGTCAGCAGGAACTGGATCAGCGCCTGCAGCATGGCCCCGATGGCCAGGCCGGCCAGGATCAGCCGGGAACCGGTGCGCTGACCCGAGGCCGACAGCCAGTAGATCACCGCGGCCACGGCCAGGCCCCCGGCGAGCGCGAAGGCGCTCAGCTTCCAGTCGTTCACGCCGAAGACGATCATCGCGGCGATCGCGGCGGCCGAGGCGCCGAAGCCCACGCCGATCACGTCGGGGCTGGCCAGCGGATTGCCCAGCCAGCGCTGGAAGAGCGCGCCGGAGATGCCCAGCCCGGCCCCGGCCAGCGCCCCGACCACCAGCCGCGGCAGCCGGTCCTCCATAAGGATGAAGCTGGTGCCGGGCACGCTCGCCCCGCCCAGCACCTGCAGGACCTCGTCCACCGGGAGCCGGTCGCGGCCCCAGAAGATGTAGGCGGCGGCGGTGGCCAGCAGCACCAGGAGCATCCACAGCGCCGCGATGCGCACCCGTGCGGAGCGGCGGGCCGCGACGCCGGTGGGCCGCCCCGGCTCGTGCCGCCGCGTGGACTGCTCGATGGCGCTCATAGCTTCACCGACTTCATGCCGCTGCGCATCATGATGATGAAGATCGGCCCGCCGAGCATGGCGCACATGACACCGACCTGGATCTCGCTTGGCGGGAGGACCAGCCGTCCGGCGGTGTCCGCGAGCAGCAGCAGGATCGGCCCTGCAAGCAGGCTGGCGGGCATGATCCAGCGGTAGTCCCCGCCCACCAGCAGGCGCACCGCATGCGGGATCATCAGGCCGACGAAGGCGATGGGCCCGGCCACGGCGGTGGCGGTGCCGGCCAGCAGCACCACGCCGACCGAGCCGAGCAGGCGCGCACGGTTCACGTTGATGCCCAGGGCGATCGCGGTGTCCTCGCCCATGGCCACGGCGTTGCAGGCGCGGGCGGTGGACAGCACAACCAGCGCGCCGACGGCGATGACCGGCACTGCCAGCAGGTAGGTTTCCAGGCTTCCGCCGGACAGCGAGCCGATCTGCCACATGCGGAATTCATCCAGCGTGGACTTGGAGATCATCAGAATGGTGTTGGTGATCGAGCCGACGCCCACGGCCAGCGCCGCACCGCCCAGGGCGAGCTTGATCGGGGTGGCGCCCTCGCGCCCCACGCTGGCGACCACGTAGACCAGCGTCATGACCAGCGCCGCGCCGAGGAAGGCCGCCGCCATGACCAGCGGCAGCGAGGCCGCCCCGGCGAGCGCGACCACAACCACCACGGCCAGCGAGGAGCCGGCGTTCAGGCCCAGGATCCCGGTGTCCGCCAGCGGGTTGCGGGTCAGCCCCTGCAACCCGGCGCCGGCCAGGCCCAGGGCGGCGCCCACCACGATGGCCCCGACGGTGCGCGCCATTCGTGATTGCACCACCACTTGGTCCCCGTCTGCGGGGTCGACATTGGACAACGCGGCCAGCACGCTGTCCAGGCCGACGTTGCGGGCCCCGAGCAGCAGCGAAGCGAGGACGGCAGCTGCCAGCACCAGCACCAGCAGCGCGAGGGCACCGAGTTTACCTCCCAGCCCGGGGCCGGAACGTTGCGCTGCGGGGCGCAATGTACTTTCGGTTGCGGTCATTGCTTCCTACACTCGTTGTCATGGATCATGTTTCTGCGCCCACAGTTCTGGCGCCCGGCATTGCCGTGCTGCGTGCCGACAACCCTTCGGAAATGACGCTCGACGGGACCAATACCTATCTGCTGTTCGCCCCCGAGGCGAGCCTTGCGCCCGGGACCCCGGTGATCGTGATCGATCCCGGCCCCGAGCTGGAGCCGCACCTGCAGGCGCTGGCCGCCTACGACGTGCAGCTGGTGCTGATCACGCACCGCCATCCGGACCACACCGAGGGCATCGACCGCCTGAGTGAACTGACCGGGGCCCCGGTGCGTGCCTTCCTGGAGCAGTTCTGCCGCGGGGCCGAGGTGTTCGCGGACCGGGAGGCCATCGAGGCTGCCGGCACCGCGGTGCGGGTGGAATTCACTCCCGGGCACACCTCGGACTCGGTCTGCTTTGTGCGCATCGGCGCCGAGGAGCACCTGTTCACCGGGGATACCGTGCTGGGCCGGGGCACCACCATCCTGGAGCACCCCGATGGAACGCTGTACGACTACCTGTCCTCGCTGGAGCGCCTGCTGGAGCTGCCGGACATGCCGCTGCATCCCGCCCACGGCGAGCAGCACCGGCAATCCCACCCACTGCTGGAGGGATACCTGGCGCACCGGGAGGACCGGCTGAACCAGGTGCGCGCCGCGCTGGAGAAGCTCGGCAAGGCCGGGGCGGACGCAAAGCCAGCAGAGCTGCTGGATCTGGTCTACCCCGACCTTGATCCGCGCCTGGCCGGCGCGGCGAGTCATTCCCTTGAGGCGCAATTGCACTACTTGTCGCGAACTGCCTAAGGGCTACTTGGCGGCCGCCGCGTTCTCGGCGGCCTTCACGATATTCGGTACCACGTGCTCCAGCGCCCATTCGATGGACAGCGGGGAGGCCGCGGAGATGGACAAGGTGGCCTGGTCGGTACCCGGCAGGGCCACCGCGTCATTCTTCACGGCGGGGATCTGGCCGTACAGCGGCTGGGCCTTGACGATGTCGTCCACGGAGTTTCCTGCCACGGCGGAGGCGAAGACGACGTCCGCGTCCCATTCGTTGACCTTTTCCGGGGAAACGGTGAAGTAGAAGGCGTCCTTGGCGGCGTTCTCATCCACATACGGCGCCTGCTTCATGCCCAGCGCGGTCAGGAATCGCGGACGGGTGTCCCCGGTGGAGTACACGTAGGAGGTCTCCGGCGAGGAGAGGTCGGCCGCGATGAAGGTGGAATCCTTCAGCACCGGGTTCTGGTCCCCCACGGCCGCCATCTTGCCCTCGATCTCCGAGATCAAGGCGGTGGCCTGGTCCTGCTTGCCCAGCATCTGGCCCGCCGCTTCGGTGGCGTCCTGCCAGCTGGTGGTGTAGTTGGCTTCGATCGGCCCGACGACCTTGGCGATCTTTTCCAGCTTTTCGTATTCTTCCTGCGTCATGCCCGAGTACGGGGCGAAGATGACGTCCGGCTTGAGCTCGGCGATGCCGGTGAAGTCGATGCCGTCGGCGATGTCGAACTGCTTCGGGGCCTTCTCGGAGCCGATGGACGCGCCCAGCTCGGCCAGCGCGGCGTCCTTCCAGTCCGTGGAGTTGTTGGCGTTCTGCCCGTAGGTGTCGGTGTCCATGCCGGCCGGCACGGTGTCCAGTGCCAGCAGGGTGTCGGCGTTGACCCAGGAGATGGTCGCGATGGTTTCCGGCACCTCGGTGATTTCGGTTTCCCCGTAGATGTTCTTGATGGTCACCGGGCTGAAGTCTGCCGAGGCCGACGGCGCGGCCGAGGAATTGGCGCCGGGTTCGGCGCTGGAGCCGCAGGCGGTCAGGCTCAGGGCGAGGATGGCGGCGGAGGCGGCGAAGATGCCGGTGCGGCGCGAGATATTCATGGGCGGGGTTATCCAGACTATGCGAGGTTCCGTGAACTGTGAATTCGAATAGGTAAGGCATGCCTACCCGAACCACAGGTCACAATACGCGTTTTCGTCCGCATTACGCAACACGGTTAATCCCTAATCGCAGAAAATCTGGGCTTTTCGGGTATCCGTCCCCTACCTTGGAGCCCCGGAAATACCTGCTAGGCGCGCTCGGCGAGCAGCCGGCGGGGGTTGGCCACGCTGATGGCCGCGCGGATCAGCACCAGGCCCAGCACCACGGCCAGGATGACCACCAGCACCGTCAGCGGCTTGATCAGCACCGCAACGCCGGCCAGCGGCAGGACCAGCACCACCGAGGCGATGGCAAAGCCGATCGAAGCGGTCAGCGCCGGGATCATCAGCGATTTGGTACGGGCCGCATTCATCACCTCGTAGCCCATGCCCAGCTTGTGCAGTCCGTCATAGAGGTCCGCGCGGTCCAGGGTGCTGGCGCTCTGCGAAATCGAGGCCGACGCGGCCACGCAAACAAAAGTAATAACCAGGGTCAGCAGCACGCCGGTGAGGATGTCCTGCGGCAGGTAGTCGAACCAGGTGCCGGTCGACTCCTGACCGTTGCCCATGCTCATCAGCGCCGCCCCGCTGCCGCCGACCACGGCGACGAAGGAGGCCATCGCGACGCCTGACACCTGGCGCCAGGATTCGCCGGGGTTCTCCAGGATCATGCGGGCCGCCAGCAGCTGCTCCGGCTTGACCGCTTTCTTCAGCTTGCTCCGTCCGACCGTGGCCACCAGCCACGGCCCTGCCAGGTTCAGCACCAGCAGGCCGAAGCCGAAGCCCAGGATGATCACCGCGATGATGGTGCCGAATTCCTGGCTCACCACACTGATGTTGGTGAAGACGAAGTAGAGCAGCGCCACCGAGCCCACCGTGACCAGCACCCGGATCCAGCTGGGCACCGGCACGCTTTGCCGGGTGGCCACGGCCAGCGGGGTGATGATGAGCTTGCGCAGCCCGGCCAGCGAGCTGATCACCGCCAGCAGCACGATGACCACCACCGCGATGGCCACCGCCCACCAGGGCAGGTAGATGGCGTCACCCAGCGGCGCGCCCTGGAAGCGGATCATCGCCACCAGCGGCGAGGAGGCCAGGTACAGCACCACGCCCGCCAAGGCCCCGGCCAAGGCGGTGCCGGCGGCCTGCAGCAGCGAGACGCTGAGGATCTGGCCGCCGGTCGCGCCCAGCAGCCGCAGAGAGGACAACGCGCGGTCCTGCGTGCGCGCCGACAGCCGGGCAGCGGCCGAGCCGAGCACCATCAGCGGCACGGCCAGCAGCACCACCGCGAATCCCGCCAGCGGCAGGTAGGTCGCCTGGGCTTCGCGTTCGAAGCTGGTGAACGAGTAGGCGCCGCCCAGCACGATCAGCAGCATCGCGTTGACCATGGCGTAGGCGCTGACGGTCAGGATCTGCGACGAGCTGCGCGTCGAGGAGGGACGGCCCAGCATCCAGGCCAGGTGCACCGAATTCATGACCAGGCTCCTGCCTGGCGCTCCTGGCGCGCCGTGCCGTCCAGCAACCGGCCGTCGCTCAGGTGCACGATCCGGTCGCAGCGTTCGGCCACCGTGCGGTCGTGGGTGACCATGACCAGCGACTTGCCGGCGCCGACGGTGCAGTCCAGCAGGGTTTCCAGCACCTCGGCGCCGGTGGCCGAGTCCAGCGCTCCGGTCGGCTCGTCGGCGAAGACCACGCTGGCACCGGTCACCTGGGCGCGGGCGATGGCCACACGCTGCTGCTGGCCGCCGGAGAGCTGCCCGATGCGGCGCTCCTCCATGCCCGCCAGCCCCAGCTGCGCCAGCGCCCGGGCGGCGCGGTCCATCGCGTTGGAACGCGGCACCGCGTTGATCATCAGCGCCATGGCCACGTTCTCGATGGCTGTCAGCTCCGGGATCAGCAGCCCGGATTGGAATACGAAGCCGAAGGCCTCGCGGCGCAGCTTGGTGCGGGGCTTGTCCTTGAGCGATTCGATCTGCACCGGGGCGCTCCCCGGCAAATTCAGCGTGATCTGCCCGGAGTCCGGCAGGTCGATTCCGGCCAGCGCGTGCAGCAGGGTGGACTTGCCGGATCCCGACGGGCCCATGATGGCCAGCGACTGGCCCAGCTGGATGTCGAGGTTCACGTTGTCCAGGGCAGCGGTGCTGCCGAAGTTGCGGTACAGGCCGCGGGCGGAGATGACTGCCGGGCGTCCCAAGGAATTTTCTAGCATGCTTCCATGTTTTCAATGTCGGCGGCCGGGCGCATCGTCTCGGGGAGCGAAACCGGCCGGCCCGGGCACATACCCTGGTATGAGGCCCGCACCTCGCGCTCCATCCCCCGGCAGGAGGAACACCGGATCCATGAAGCTGGAACTGTATTCGCAGCCGTTCTGCGCGCCCTGCGTCAGCACCAGGTCGCTGGTCCGCCGCGTTCAGCGGCTGCTGCCGGACCTGGAGGTCGAGGAAATCAACGTGGTCGAGCAGGTGCGGCGCGGCGAGGAGCTGGGCATCACTTCGACCCCGGTGATCCGCCTGCTGGTCGACGGGCAGGAGCGGTTCCGCGGCGAGCAGCCGCCCACCCTGAACCAGCTGCTGGCCGCCATCGCCCGCGCCAGCGACTAGCCTCACGCGGGATTGGATGCGCAGATGCACGGTTGCGCCCCTTTTGTGGGGGAGAATAGAGCACGTGATTACAGTGCCCGGTGTCAGCCATGAATGCTTCGAACGAGTTCTCGCCGATTCGTCCAACCGCATCGAGTGGCTCCGGGCCCGGTCGCAGGGCATCACCGCGACCGACGTGGCCAAGCTTTCCACCGAGAAGTCGATCAAGAACGCCGCATGGGACAAGCTCTACGGCAACGGCTTCTCCGGGAACCCCTACACGGACCACGGCCGCAAGCGCGAGCCGGTGATCGCCGCCTGGGTCCAGGAGAACTTCAACATCTTCCCTTCCACCCAGCTGTTCCACGCCCAGCACTCCCGACTGCACCTGGCCACCCCCGACGGCCTCGGGTTCGACGCGGCAGGGGTGCCGGTGCTCGCGGAAATCAAGACCACCAACAAGCCGTTCAAGAAGATCCCGAAGAACTACCTGCGCCAGGTGCTCTGGCAGCAGCACGTCATCGGTGCCGAGCGCACCCTGTTCGTCTGGGAGGAGCACGACAACTTCGTCCCGCTGCGCGACACCCCGGAGTACCTGTGGGTCGAACGCGATGATGACCTCATCCGGGACCTGATCGACAAGGCCGAGTCGCTGATCTCGGCCCTGCGCGACGCCACCGCCCGGCAGCAGCGCTACAACGACTACGGGCCGGCCGCGCTGCGGCTCTAGTCCAGGCCGGCCGCCTCAGCCGTGCTCGTAGCCGCAATGGCCCCGTGGAACGCACCGCAGAAGCGGCGGTTCCACGGGGCCATCTGCATATATCGCTACACGGTCGGGGCGTTTGGCAGCGTGCGCGGATCCGGCAGGCATTCGGGATAGCTCTGCACCAGTTCGCCCAGCAGCTTCTCGCGGACCATGTTGCGCAGCTCCCACAGGTCCGAGGGGTTGCGCGCCGATAAAAATATGGTCAATGTCTGCAGGCCGCCCTGGACGTCGGTCACGTTTAGGGCATTGGTGCGGCCGTCCCACCAATCGGAGGATTCAAGCAGTTCGGTGGTGCGCTGGCGCAGGTACTCGATCGGGGCGTTCAGCTTCAGCTGCAGCACCACATTGCCGGAGATCTCGCTGCTGCGGCGCGACCAGTTCTCGAACGGGGTGGTGGTGAAGTAGGTGGAAGGCAGGATCATGCGACGCCCGTCCAGCAGCAGCACCACCACGTAGGACAGGGTGATTTCCTCGACCGTGCCGCGTTCTTCTTCCACCACCACGGTGTCCTCCACACGGATCGAATCGGTGAACGCGATCTGGATGCCGGCGAAGACATTGGCCAACGTGGACTGCACGGCCAGGCCGACAACCACCGAAGCCAGGCCGGCGGAGGCGAGAATACCGGCGCCAAGCGCCCTGACCTGCTCGATGGACAGGAGCACCGCCCCGATCGCCAGCACGCACAGCACCGCGGTCAGCACCCGGCGCAGCAGGCCCACCTGGGTGCGCACCTTGGCCAGCTTGCGTCCCGGACCGAACCTGACTTCCACCCGGGTCAGCACCGAGGTCTCGATGACCGTGACGACGCTGATGATGAACCAGGTGAGGAAGAAGATCAGCAAGGCGAGGATGACAAACTGCCAGGCGTTGTACCAGGGCCTGTCCCGGTAGAAGATCGAGAACACCGATTTGACGACGATCGAGGTCATCGTGGCGAAGAACGGAGTCCTGGTCGGTTTCACGGTCCCGGCCGGAATGCCCATGCGCCCCAGGATGCGGCGCGCGACACCGCTGAAGACGACCGTCAGGATCCCGGCAACGACTGCACCAATAGCTATAACCACCCAGAATTGCAACGATTCGGGTAGGAAGCTTGAGGCCTGAATGACATCTTCAACAGTTTCGTCGATGGGTGCGGTAGGTGTTGGAGTCATCCTTAAAGCATGTCATAGGGCTCTGGCCGGGAGCTGTGTAGCCGCTTGTGTCATTCCGAACTTCTCGGCCTCCGTCACAGATCAATATCGGTATCGTTCCGTTTTCTCCAGACTCTTGCCTTTTCCCCGGCCGCGGCGCTTTAGTAGTGTGACCGGCCACGTGAATCGGCCGGCTGGCGCAACCACAGAAAGCCGGTGATCACCGTGCGCCGAACAAAATTCGGAATCGTCGCCGCCACGGCGACGGCAGCCATGCTGGCAATGACGCCCGCAGCAGTAGCAGTACCCACCTCCACCGCAGCCTCGACCTGCGCAACCGTTTACTGGGGTTCCTTGGCCAAGACCAAGACCTTGTCCACCACGTCCGTCCTGACCAACGTGCGCACCGGCCAGCACACGTGCTACGACCGCATGGTCATCGACCTGAAGTCCAAGCCGGCCGGCTACACCGTGAAGTACGTCGACAAGTTCGTCGGCATCGCTTCCGGAATTGAAGTGAAGACCACCGGCGGGGCGAAGCTGCAGATCCAGCTCCATGCCCCGGCAAGCACCTCGTACAATCCAGGTGCCCAGGTCAAGACCCTGAACTACAAGACGTTCAAGCAGCAGGTCTGGCTGGGAAGCTTCGAAGGGGAAACCCTGCTCGGCGTCTCCACCCGGGCACGGCTTCCGATGCGTGCATTCCTGCTCAACGGCCCGGGGACATCCTCCCGGCTCGTGATCGACGTCGCCCACCAGTGGTGACCGCAAAAAATATTCGGTGCGGTTCGGCACTTTTTGCATGACGTTCCGCGTAACACCCCGTCAACCTGCTGACGAATGTGCCACGATGCTATGTATGAGCAGCACATTTGCCTATCAGCAGGTTGACGTTTTTGCGGCCACCGAATTCAACGGCAACGGCTTGGCCGTGGTCTTCGACGCCGACCATCTCAGCGACGACCAGATGCAGCGTTTCGCCAAGTGGGTCAATATGGCCGAGACCGTGTTCTTCGTCGAGCCGACCGAGGAGGAGGCTGACTACGCGATCCGCATTTTCACCCCGACGACGGAGCTGCCCTTCGCCGGCCATCCCACGCTCGGGGCCGCCCACGCCTGGCTGGAATCCGGCGGCGAACCGGGCCCCAGCGGCTCCCTGATCCAGGAGTGCCGCAGCGGCTTGATCCGGCTGCGCGTCGAGCGGAAAGGCACCGCCGAGCACTCCCAGCGCATCGCCTTCCTCGCTCCCCCGCTGACCCGTTCGGGCCCGCTGGAGCCCGACGTCCTGCAGTGGGCAATCTCCGGCCTGGGCCTGCAGCCCGAGGACGTCATCGACCATTCCTGGCTGGTCAACGGCCCCCAGCCGGCAGGCCTGGTGCTGCGCGACGCCGACGTGGTGCTGGCCATCGAACCGGATTTCGACGCCTTGGAAGGCCTCGAAGTCGGAGTCATCGGCCCGTACACCGCATCCAGCGTCTCCAACGGCAGCTGGCAACCGCGCCAGTCGGTCCTGCCGCGCCTGGCAGGCACCCGCGAGGAGCTGCTCCCGCTGGACTCCTCGGACCTCGAACGCTCCGAGGAACGGTTCGGCTCCGTGGTGATGCAGCCGCCGGCGGATTTCGAGGTCCGCAACTTCGTTCCCGGCGAAGCCGTCCCCGAGGACCCCGCCACCGGCAGCCTGAACGCCGCCTTCGGCGTCTGGCTGACCGAGACCGGCTACGCCCCGCAGCGCTACACGGTGCGCCAGGGCACCAGGGTGGGACGCGATGCGATCCTGCACGTCGAGGCCGACGACCAGGGCGTCTGGGTCAGCGGCGACGTGGTGACCAGGGTCTGCGGAACTGTGAGCTTCGACTGATTCAGCTTCAATAGTCTTCCTATTTATTTCGCATTGCGCCCGAACGCACTAGTCTTGACCAGTGCCACAAACAGCGAACACCCCCACTGAATTCAACAAGAAAGCCGCGTGGAACGCCCTCTGGGCGCTGGTCATCGGCTTCTTCATGATCCTTCTCGACACCACCATCGTCCATACGGCCATGCCGGCGATCATGGAGGACCTGGACGCCGACATCTCCAGCATCCTGTGGATCAATAGCGCCTACCTGCTGACCTTTGCGGTGCCGCTGCTGGTCACCGGGCGGCTGGGCGACCGCTTCGGTCCGCGCAACATCTACCTGATCGGCATGGTCATCTTCACCATCGCCTCGCTGTGGAGCGGCCTGTCCACGTCGCTGGCCTCGCTGATCCTGGCCCGTGCCGTCCAGGGGCTGGGCGCGGCACTGATCTCGCCGCAGTCCATGACCATGATTACCCGCTTGTTCCCCTATGCCCACCGCGGAGCGGCCATGGGCGTGTGGGGCGCGGTGGCCGGCATCGCCTCGCTGGTGGGCCCGATCGCCGGCGGCCTGCTGGTCGACTCGGCCGGCTGGGAATGGATCTTCTTCATCAACATCCCGATCGCCGTGGTCAGCATCGCCATGGTGCTCAAGTTCGTGCCCAAGCTCAAGCCGCAGGCGCACTCCTTCGACTGGATCGGCGTGGCGCTGTCCGCCATCGGCATGTTCAGCCTTGTCTACGGCATCCAGGAAGGCGACGCGACCAACTGGGAGCCGTTCATCGGCCCGATCAGCGCCTGGCACCTGATCATCTTCGGCATCCTGATGATGGCGCTGTTCGTCTGGTGGCAGTCCAAGACCAAGGCCGAGCCGCTGGTCCCGCTGCGCCTGTTCACGGTGCGCAACTTCTCGCTGGCGAATATCGCGATCACCTTCATGGGCTTGGCGATCGCCACCATCAGCCTGCCTATGGTGTTCTTCCTCCAGGATGTTCGCGGACTGACCCCGACCGAGTCAGCGCTGATGATCTCCCCCATGGCCGTGGTGGGCATCATCATGGCGCCGATGATCGGCAAGCACATCAACAAGTTCAACCCGCGCACCTTCGCCCTGCCGGGGTTCTTCCTGATGGGCGGTGGAACCATCGCCTACGCGTTGATGATGCACGCCGATATGCCGCTTTGGCTGCTGCTGATTCCTTCCGCGGTCCAGGGCTTCGGCTCGGCCATGATCTGGCCTTCGCTCTCGCTGGCCGCCACCCGGGACTTGACCGCCGTCGATGCGGGAGCAGGCTCCGGCATCTACAACACGACCAGGCAGATCGGTTCGGTGCTGGGATCGGCGCTGATCGCGTTCATGATGGATTCGAGGATCACCGCGCAGATCGGTGAACTGAATCAGCCCGCCGACCAAGCCGCGATCTTCGAAGCCACCTCGGTCGGGCTGGGCCAGGCGCTGATGCTGCCTGGCATCGTGGCGCTGGCCGCGATCTTCTCGGTGTTCTTCTTCAAGTCTCATCCGTCGGAGAGGAAGCTGCGCGGATAACGCCCCGGCTGGCTAAACCTCGCTTCACGCACACTGCCCCTGGCCACGAGTTCGTACTCGTGGTCAGGGGCAGTGTGTTCTGCTCTATTCCTGATCAAAAAATTTGATCAGGACAATGCCGATAAACAGGTTCAGGCTTCGCCGTTCGGCTTGTTGCCGCCCTTGAATTCCTCGACCTTCTCGCCGATCTTCTCCTGCGCGTCGGCGGCGAACTCCTTGACGTTCTCGCTGGCGTCGGCGGCGAACTCCTTGACATTTTCCGTCGCGTCCTCGGCGAACTCCTTCACGTTCTCCGCAGCGTCCTCCGCGAATTCCTTCACGTTCTCGACGGCCTCGCCCAGCTTCTTCTTCGCATCATCCAAGAAACCCATGCAACTCTCCTCATCACTAGAATCGGTTGTGACCACGGAAAATTAGTAGCCCAAGTATCAACTTATGCTGTCGCTCCGGGGCACCCAAGAACTTTGGCGAATTACTTCTTCTTGTTCTTGGCCTTCTTGGCGGAACGACGTCCGAAAATCAGCGCCACTGCCATGCCCGCAAGCCAGACGTCCTTGGCGAGGGCCGTGCCGTCCTGGGTCGGGCGGATGCCGTCGGATTCGGTGAGCCCCGGAGTGCGCAGATAGGAAGCCAGGATGACTCCGGAGAACGCTCCCAGCCCCAGGCCGGCGAGCCGCGAAGGAATCAGGGGCAACAGCAGCGCGCTGCCCAGCGAGATCTCTCCGATCGAGAGCATCTTGCCAAAGGCCGCCGGCTCCATTTCGCCCAGCTGCGGGACGCCGTTGGCCGCCATCTGCTGCAGGCCTGCGGCGCTGGCCTCGTCCAGGCGCAGCTTGTTGATGCCGCTATTGAGAATGAATGCGCCACTGACCAAACGTAGCGCTGCGTTTGCGATCGAGATTCCCATGGGGCCTCATTCCTTAGGTTCGTCATTGGCCGCCCGAACGGGTTGCCTTGTTGCTCAGCGTAGTCATCGACTTGGGTGTTCACAATCTTTTGCGTGTCGTTTTCAGCCAAGGGCAAGAATCCCGCTGCGGGAATCATGCTAGATTTTTGAATCATGATCCCCTCCTCCGCTGTGCCTTCCGCCGCCCTGAATCTGCTGATCACCCAAGGCTTCGATGCTACGAGTGTCGACGAGTTGGCGACCGCGGCGGGAATCTCGCGTTCAACCTTTTTCCGCCGTTTCGGCTCCAAGGAGAACATGGTGTTCGCGGATCAGGAAATGATCATCACGCATGTCGAAACGACCCTTGCCGCGTCCTCCGTGGATGCCACGCAGACGCTGATCGATGCCGCGCACGTGGTTTTCGACCAGTACACGGCCAATCCGGAGGCCGCCCAATTGCGCCACAAGCTGCTGTCCTCGGTGCCTTCGCTGCGCGAGCGCGAACTGGTATCCACGCATCGCTACGAACGGGCGTTCTACCAGTTCCTGGCCCGCCGCGATCTGGTGTCCACCCCGGCCGCCCACGCCCTGGGACTGGGGGTCAGCGCCGGCCTGGTGGCGATCCACAACGACCACCTGCGCATGTGGCTGCGCGAGCCGCACAGCACCGACCGCACGAAGCTCGCCCACGACGTTTTGATCTTCCTTGAACGCTTCTCCGACGTGCTCAATCCGAACGACGAATCGCGCAAACCAGCCAGCGCCGCCCCGAGCGTGGTGGTTTCAGTGCTGCCCGCCGGCGCGGACGAGCAGTCGATCCTGGACGCCGTCGCCAAGGCGCTGCGAGAACGCCAGCACTGACCTCGTCTCCGACGCAACACACCACATTTGAAACCTAGTATCTTGACATGACACTGCGTTCCACTACGCTTGGGGTAGAACATTATCTCCCAGGCCCCTAAGGAGCGCCCACATGACCCAGCAGCAGACCGGTTTCGCCTTCCCTTCCGGAGTCACCGAGCCGCAATACGACCTGTGGTCAGACGGGGTCAACATCGATCCCACCGGCATCTTCTCCGAGCTGTCCGAGGCTGACGCGGCCTGGCGCGCCAAGGCCCGCAAGTTCGTGCTCGACGAGGTCAAGGACGACATCCACGAGTACTGGGACAAGGCCGACTACCCGCTGCACCTGGTCAAGAAGCTGGGCGACGCCGATCTGCTGCGCGACGGCCTAGCGATCGAGGGCCGCCAGGAGATGAGCCCGCTGGCCGCTGGCCTGATCAATATGGAGATGGCCCGCGGCGACGGCTCGGTGGCCACGATCATCGGCGTGCAGGGCGGCCTGGCCCTGCGTTCGGTCATCTACTGCGGCAGCCCGGAGCAGATCGCCAAGTACGGCATGCCGATGCTCGCCGGCGAGCTGCCCGGCGCCTTCGCGCTGACCGAGCCGACCCATGGTTCGGACTCGGTGTCGCTGGAGACCGCAGCGCGCAAGGTCGAGGGCGGCTACGCCCTGAGCGGCGAGAAGAAGTGGATCGGCAACGGTTCCATCGGCGGGGTTTCCATCGTGTGGGCCCGCGACGAGGAGGGCAAGGTCCGCGGCTTCATTGTCCACCAGGAGGCCGAGGGATACCAGGCCGCCAACATCGAGAACAAGCTCTCTCTGCGCGCCATCTGGCAGGCGCACATCCGCATGGACGAGGTCTTCGTCCCCGACGAGGACGTGCTGCCCGAGGCCAAGAGCTTCAAGGACACCTCGCGCGTGCTGTTCGCGACCCGCCTGGGTGTCGCCTGGGCCGCCGTGGGGCACGCCACGGCCTGCTACGAAAGCGCGGTGAACTACGCCAAGCAGCGCATCCAGTTCGGCCGCCCGCTGGCCGCCAGCCAGATCGTGCAGGAGCGCCTGGCGCGCATGCAGTCCGAGCTGGCCACCATCCAGCTGCTGGTCATGCAGGCCACCAAGCGCGAAGCATCCGGCGAGCTGACCGGCCCGCAGGCTTCGCTCGCCAAATACACCGCGACCCGCACCGCGCGATCGATCGCCTCTAACGCCCGGGACCTGCTGGGCGGCAACGGCATCCTGACCAGCAACCGCGTGGCGCGCCACTTCGCCGATGTGGAGGCAATCCACACCTACGAAGGCACCGAGACCGTCCAGGCCCTGATCATGGGCCGCGACATCACCGGCATCTCCGCCTTCGCCTAAGCCGCCCTACGGCACACCGGCTTCCGGGCTCCGCGCACCTCGCGCGGGGCCCGGCTCGCTTTAAGCCCTGCCTCCGGCCTCGCGCTTCAGCCTGTTCTTGGTCGACGCGGTCGCCACGTGCTCCCAGGGGTTCTCCGGCCAGGGGTGGCGCGGATAGCGCCCACGCATTTCGGAGCGGACCTGCGCATAGGGGCCATTGAAGAAGCTGACCAGGTCGTCGGTGACCGCCAGCGGCCGTCCCGCGGGCGAGAGCAGGTGGAACTGCACCGGCAGCTTCTGGCGCACCAGCTTGGGCGAATTCTCCATCCCGAAGCATTCCTGCAGCTTCACCGAGACCACCGCCGGTCCGGCGTCGCCCACCGGCGGGTAGGCCACGGTGATCCGCGATCCGGAGGGCACCTGCAGGCGCTGCGGCACCAGCTCATCGAAGTCGTGGGCGTGCTCCCAGGGCAACAGCGTGCGCAGCGCGGAATGCAGCTCGATCTTCGCCGCGCTCTTGCCGGCGGCCAGCTGGCGCAGCGCCGGGGTCAGCCAGTCCTCGGCGCGGGCGATCAGCGAGGCCTCGTCCATCGGGGCGAAGGGCTCGCCCAGCAGCCGGTGCGCCACCGCCATCCGCCGGCGCAGCGCCTCGAAACCTTCTTGCGTCCCGAACACCGCCAGGCCCTGTTCGGCGAGCGCTGCCTGCGCCGCCTGCAGCCCCAGCTCCCCGGTCACCTTGATCGGCTTGGAAGACAGTTCGATCTCGCCGAAGGACTCGATCCTGCGGGCGCTGATCCTGCCGTCGAGCAGCTGCGCGGTGTCGCGGATCCGGTGCATTTGCGGCAGCAGCTCGCAGGCCGTGTCGAAGTCGATGCCCGCGGCCTTGCGGATCATCGCTCCCCCGCCGGTTCGGGAGACCTCGGCCACCGCCAGGTATTCGAAATGCTCCAGATGGCTGCCGCGCGGCAGCGAGGCCCTGGTGCCGGAGGCCAGCAGGTATTCGGCCGGCCCCATGCGGCGCGCGATCCACTGCGGATAGGCCAGTGCGCAGATCCCAGCCACGGCGTCCGCCGCCGCCTGCGGCCGGGCCGCGTTGCCGTCTTTCCCTGCCGGGGCCAGCGCGGCCAGCCGCTTGGCCTCCCGGGCCCAACTGCGGTGCCCGGGGTGGGAGGTGCGCCGCAGCGCCGCGAGCAGCTCGCCGAGGTCGGCGCTGGCCACCCGTTCGGATCCCGCCAGCATCGCGACCACCTCTGCGGCGGCCTTCGCGCCGAAGCGCGCGGTGCCTTCCAGCAGCGCCCTGGCGGTACGGGGATCGGTGGGGATCTTGGACATGCGTTCGCCCAGCGCGGTGATCCGGCCGGATTCGTCCACGGCGTCCAGCGCGTGGAGCACCTGCTCGTCGGCGCGCATGGTCGCGACCGGAGGCTGCTCCCACATGGACAGTCCTTCCCCGCGTGGAGCGCCCCAGGCGGCCAGGGTCAGCCCGGCGTCCACCAGGTCCGCGGTGCGGATCTCGGGGGTCGAGTGCGCCGGGGCCGCGGCGAAGGACTTCGCATCCAGGGTGCGCACCACCGTGCCGGGTCCCAGGCGTCCGGCGCGGCCGGCCCGTTGGGTGGCGGCGGCACGGCTTGACACCACGGTGACCAGGCCGCTGAAACCGCGGCCTTCGTCACGGCGCGGTTCCCGGGAGTAGCCTGCATCCACCACCAGGTGCACCCGCGGCACGGTCACCGAGGATTCGGCGATGGATGTGGACACGATGATGCGCGCCGGTTCCGCAACGTCGGGGACGCCGAGGATCGAGTCCTGCTCGCGGGAGGAGATCTGCGAGTGCAGCGCGAAGCTGCGCGCGCCGGAGGCTTCGAGGTACGAGCAGACCCGCTGCACCTCCCCGGCGCCGGGCAGGAACACCAGGGTGTCCAGCGGCTGCCCGGCAGCGCGGTTGGCCAGCTCGGAGTGCTTGAGCGCGCTGCGGGCCACATGCCTCAGGTAGTCGTGGGAGAGCCCGCGCTCGGTATTGCGCTGGCCGGAGAAGCTATCGAACAGTTCCTGGACCGGGAACTGGGCGCTCTGGGCGCTGAGCACCGGTGCCGGGGCGTCCCGGGCGAGCAGCTGGGAGAGCTCCTGCGCGTGCAGGGTGGCGCTCATGACCACCAAGCTCAGGTCGTCGCGCAGTTCGGATACCTGGTTGGCCATGGCCAGCAGCAGGTCTGTGTCGATGGAGCGCTCGTGGACCTCGTCGATGATCAGCGCGCTGACGCCGTCCAGGTCCGGGTCGGCCAGCAGGCGGCGCAGCATCAGGCCCGCGGTGGCGAATTCGACCTTGGTGCGGTCGCTGAGCATGCGTTCGCCGCGAACGGAGAAGCCCACCCGGTCCCCGAGCTTGGAGCCGTCGAGCTGCGCCAGGCGCCGGGCCGCGGCGCGTGCTGCCACGCGGCGCGGCTGGGTGACGACGACCCGTCCGTCAAGCCCGCGGCCTGCCAGCGCATTGGCCACGGTGGGCGGCACGATGGTCGTTTTGCCGGATCCAGGGGGTGCCTGGATCACCAGCGGCTGGGCCGGGTCGGCCTTGACGCTGTTGAACAGCTCGTGGCGGCTCGGGCCGAAGGCCAGGCCGCGGGAGACCGCGTCGAGGTCGAATAGCGCTGAACTCATCGCCGACGGCCGTTCCAGAAGGACTCGATGGCTTGGACCACCGGTTCGATGGGGAACAGCGTGCTGCCGTGGGTGCGCCCGGGCAGGGCGACCATGCGTGCGTTGGGCAACGTGTGGGCCATGATCTTGTTCTGGTCGAAGCGCGGCTGGTCGCGGGTGCCGATCAGCAGCAGGGTAGGGACGCGGATCTGGGCCAGCTCGGCCAGCTCGACGTTCTGGACCGTTTCCGCCGCCTCGTAGTAGGCGGCCAGGGCCAGCGGGTCGTTGGACTTGAACGCCATCCGGGTGGCGGGATCCAGGCGTCCGCGCGTTTCCTGGCCGGTGACGAAGCCTTCGATGTCCCCGTCGCGCAGCACCTGAAGGTAGCCGGGAAAAAAGAGCTTGCCGATTTCGCCCGGGGTGATTTCGAAGGTGCCGCCGAGCATGATCAACGACAGCACCGAGGCCGGAGAGGTCATTGCCAGATGCAGCCCGGTGCGCGCGCCGAACGAGTACCCGACCACGTGAACGGATTCCAGGCCTAGATGGTCCAGGAGCGCATGGATGTCCCCCATAACCTTTTCCATCGTGTAGTCGGCGACGTCGTGGGACTTGGAGGAGCGGCCGTGGCCGCGCAGGTCCATCCGGATGTTGCGATGACCCGCGCCCAAGGTCTTGGTGTAGCCCAGACCGCGCCAGATGGATCGCGAAAGGGCGGAACCGTGCAGGTACAGGATCGGCTCGCCATCGGCAGCATCGTCGTCGAAGAAGATTTCTGCACCGTCAGCGGGGTTCTTGATCATCGGCATACCCTCGATTAAATCCCTTCCTTTCCTCCGAAGGAAATCGCCTGTCCTTCCCAACCCTCGACAACCTGGGCTAGAAGGAGAACACTGAGGTTACAGTGGCTTGGCCATTTGCCGGCCACGCGTTGAGAGCTATGAAAGGGGCATGACATGAGCGAGCAACCCAATGGAGAGGATCTCGAGAAGAAGCTGCACGACGAGCATGACGAGCAGCTGGTCGAGGAATGGGAAGACGAGTCATTCCCGGCCTCCGACCCACCCTCGAATTACTAGCCACCAATCGTTCAAGCTGTCGCACACGCGACTCTCAGGTTATCTCAAGCCTTCGCTCCTAGTGTTGGTACTACCTTCTCAAGGTGCGAGTGATCTGGAAGAACCGATCTGCGCAGGCGTTACCTCCTTGGCCTGACAGATCGGTTCTTCATTTAATCCGGCAACCAGCCCCGAACCAATAGCCAACTGGTTAGAACCATCGGTCCACCAGCCACTCTTGGTTGTCATAAAGCCCTAGCTGATCTGCACAAAGATAGACTTCAAGAACCGGCTAAGCTGGCCGTGGCTGCATGGTACCCCCCATAAACCATGCAGTTGCGGGATGCGGAAGCGCCCCCAAGCTTTCGTATCACAGGGCCCATCGCATGCCACGCGCAGGCGGTGGGTCCGCTCATCCCCACATTCCTTCCGCATATTCCTTCCGAGAGATTCGGTTTCCACCCTGAAATGTCTCAAAAATCTGACATATGGTGGAGCAGAGAGATTTCTCCATCGCACTGATCGGCTTCAGCCGGCAGAAAGGTTTTTCGTGGAATACGAGATCGTCAACCCCGTCAACGACACCCACCGCCCCTATGTGGCCGCGGCGGACCGCTACGAGCACTTCGGATACCGTCGCGTCGGCGAGTCGGGCCTCATGCTGCCACCCCTCTCCCTCGGTCTGTGGTGGAACTTCGGCGACAACCGGACCTTTGATTCGCAGCGCGAGATCCTGCGTCATGCGTTCGACCACGGAATCACGCACTTCGACCTGGCCAATAACTACGGTCCGCCGGCGGGATCGGCCGAGGAGAACTTCGGCCGCATGCTGCGCAAGGACTTCAAGCCTTACCGCAACGAACTGGTCATCTCTTCCAAAGCCGGTTGGGACATGTGGGCCGGCCCCTTCGGAACCCTGGGATCACGCAAGTACCTGACCGCCTCCTGCGACGCCTCGCTGGAGAAACTGGGTCTGGACTACGTGGATATCTTCTATTCCCACCGCTTCGATCCAAAGACGCCACTTGAGGAAACCATCGGGGCGCTGGATACGCTGGTGCGTTCCGGCAAGGCGCTGTACGTCGGCATTTCGTCCTACTCAGCCGAGCGCACGGCTCAGGCCAAGGCGATCGCGAAGGATCTGGGGACCCCGCTGGTGATCCACCAGCCGTCCTACAACATCCTGAACCCATGGGTGGAGCACGGTCTGCTGCAAACGCTGGCAGAAGAGAACATGGGAGCCATCGCCTTCACCCCGCTGGCACAGGGGCTACTGACCGACAAGTACCTGACCACGACCGACGTCCAGCGCCAAGGCGGCCGCCGGGCGCTGACCGAGCAGCTGACCGATGAGAACCTGGCCAAGATCCGCCGCCTGAACGACGTGGCTCAGCGCCGTGGCCAGTCACTGGCCCAAATGGCCATCGCCTGGCTGCTGCGCGACGGAGCCGCAACCTCGGTGCTGATCGGAGCTTCATCCACCAAGCAGCTGGACGAGAACCTCGGCGCCTTGAAGAACGTCGATTTCACGCAAGCCGAGCTGGACGAAATCGCGCAGATCGCCCAGGGCGATGCAGGCATCGACTGGTGGCGCAGCTCCGCCATCGGCTAAATGAGGACTGCGCGAACCCGCATGGTGATCTGAAAGTGTCGCGCTGGTCTGGAGAATTTTCCGGTCAGTGCGACATTTTCTGTCTCTCCATCACTTCCTAGTGAAAGTTCGTTTAGCGCAGCGATTCCATGCTGGCAGATTCTGCATTGTATGGATAAGCTCAGAGTGGACGCGATATGAAGTGAATTACATTCATTTATTGGTTATAGTTCAATAACAACCAGCTACGTTCGCGTAAAACCGACCAACATGCACAAAGACAGGAGCATCGATGAGCGCCCCAACCTACAAGGTCTTGAACCCGGCGACCGGCGAGGTAGTCGAGGAATTCGACGTTGCCACCGATGAGCAGATCGAGCAGGCACTAGCTTCCGCGCAGTCCGCATACGAGTCCTGGCAGAACGTTGACATCGACGAGCGCGCCAAGGTCGTTTCCAAGGTCGGTGCGCTCTTCGCCGAGCGCGCGGAAGAACTAGGCAAGATCATGACCACCGAGATGGGCAAACCGCTGTCCGAGGCGGTGGGCGAGGCCCAGTTCTGCCAGGAGATCTTCGAATACTTCGCTTCCGAGGGCCCGACCCTCGCGGCGGACCAGGAGATCAAGTCCTTCTCCGGCGGCAAGGCCATCGTCCAGAAGCTGCCCGTAGGCCCGCTTCTGGGCATCATGCCGTGGAACTTCCCGCTGTACCAGGTCGCACGCTTCGCCGCACCGAACCTGATGCTGGGCAATACCATTCTGCTGAAGCATGCAGAATCCTGCCCACGTTCGGCTCTGGCCATCCAGGAAATCATGGATGAAGCCGGCGTTCCGGCAGGCGTGTACAACAACGTGTTCGCCACCCACGACCAGATCTCCACCATCATCGCCGACAGCCGTATCCAGGGTGTTTCCCTGACCGGTTCGGAGCGCGCAGGCGCCATCATCGGCGAGCAGGCAGGCCGCAACCTGAAGAAGGCAGTGCTGGAGCTCGGCGGTTCTGATCCGTTCGTGGTTCTGGATTCGGATGACGTGGCCGGCATTGCCGAAACAGCCTGGGGCTTCCGCATCGACAACACCGGCCAGGCATGCAATTCGAACAAGCGCATGATCGTCATGGAAGACATCTACGACGAGTTCGTCTCCGAGCTGACCAAGCGTGCCGAGGGCCTGAAGCCCGGCGACCCGATGAAGGAAGAGGACGGATCGTTCGCACCGATGTCCTCGCGCAAGGCCGCCGAAGACCTGCACGCACAAGTACAGGACGCAGTTTCCAAGGGCGCAACCCTGCACGCCGGTGGCGTGCTGCATGACGGTCCTTCAGCGTACTACTCCCCTGCCGTGCTCACCGGTGTCACCAAGGAAATGCGCGCCTACTACGAGGAGCTGTTCGGCCCGGTCGCAGTGGTCTACAAGGTAACCAGCGACGAGGAAGCTGCGGAGCTGGCCAACGACACCATCTACGGCCTGGGCGGCTCGGTGCACTCCACCGACGAAGCCCGCGCCGCAAAGGTTGCCCAGAAGCTTCAGGTCGGCATGTCCAACGTCAATGCCGCCAGCGCAGAAGGCGCTGAAATGCCATTCGGCGGAGTCAAGCGCTCGGGCTTCGGCCGCGAGCTTGGCCCGCTGGGCATGGAAGAGTTCGTCAACAAGCGTCTGTTCTACGTAGGCGAGTAGCCCGTTCTACATAGGCTGATATTCGCCTAACGGCCACTAAATAGAAGGTGCGCTCCTGAGGAGGAGCGCACCTTCTGCCTATTCGGTCATTCAAGCTGAAACAGGTATCTTCGCTGTTTCTAATTCATCCTGCTTTGTTTCTCCGGTTTGAATTTGTTCCGGCATAGGGCGTCGACCCCCGAATACCTTTCTCCAGCAGCCTGCCAGCCAAGCCTGCACGGTAAGCCATGAAGTGCTGGATACCAAAACTGCGTCGGCGGACGCCATGATTCCGGAGAAGAACGGCAGTCCCATGACGACCGCAATACCGAGGTGCATCCCCAAGACCAGCACTAGTGCGATACGCCGACTGAGCTTGTTAAATAGCATGAAGGGAAAAGCAATCTGGATGATAACGGTCATGTAGGTAATCAGCACTACGACCCATGCATTCCACGTGATCAGCGAGCTTAGCCACGGAAATACGCCGTAGGCTTCCGAGCTGATCGGATAGTACATAGCCGTGCCTTCTTGCCATAGCGCACCCTGAACCTTGTACATCCCGGCTTCGAAGTACACAATGCATAACTGGGCAACCACAAGACACAGCGACAAGTTATGGAGAATCGTCGCGAATTCACGCTCACGCTTCTTTTTTGCCTTTCGATTCGTAAGCCATGAATCGAGTGACCAACGCTTAGATAAGTCCGCGAAGATCAGATAAATGAGCATGATTCGGATAAAGTAGTTCCCGCCATCTGAAATGGGCGTGTTTTGAGCATTGATGGCGGTATAGAAGACAAAGAGCAACGGCGTGACAAACCGAGTCTTCCAGCCAATCATGAACGCCACAGCCAGCAGGATCGCTGCAACATACCAGGTTACGAACAGCCCCATGCTTGCATCTCGAAGAATGTCCAAGGGCCATGGGTAACCCAGCACTGAACGGTATGGTTCCATATAGGCTGATCCGGGACCCCAGATCTTGGCAGCGACCGGCGCATTTACCAATAGCCAACCGAGAATCAAGGCACCAGAAACCATTCGCATTACGGCCAGCCCATACGAGGCTTTCCGATCGACCGAGAACCAATCATAAATCCACTTCAAGCCATCGGTTGGTAGTCCTCGATGGCTCTTGATCCATGCAAGAACTGATGGATACTGATTCGGTGTATTATTCATTTCCATACCGCCAGAGTCTGCTCGTCGAATTCTTTCGCATCGCGCCAACCGATGTACACCTCTGAGACCTTGTTTTTATGCCCTTCCTCGTGGCGCAGGTTAAAAGGTGTCACGGACTCGCGCCGCAATTTAATTTCGACCATCGAGGCTCCGCCCCATTGCTCTTGCGCATAGAGCGTCGCGAACCCAACAGCGGTGTCTTCCATGCGTTTGTATGCACGGAGGCTAGTCCGCTCAGATGCCGAATATTTCTCGGCCGCTTCGCCAGAATCTAGGTCCGTTCCGAATACGGGGACACCGAGTACAAAGGGTTTCTCGATTTCTTTCTTGGCTTCAGAGCTGAGATCGGAAACTGCACCCCACAATCGTCCGTGGATTGCTTTTGATTGCTTGGCTTCTCTATTCGAAAACACGTTCCCTGCTCGGGACACCATTTCTTCAGCAGTGACATCCCTCCACTCGGTGAATTCAGCACCGTTCTTTGCGCCTGCCGCACAGGTTTTCCCATCCGACACGCAAGCTCGCATGGTGAAGTATTCGTCTTGGGAGTATGGCCCTGGAGCGAACAAGCTCCATCCTTGATCGAGTGGACCCAGAAAGTACTTGTTGAGCTCGGGTTGCAGCGAACTCTTAATAGGAGTCGAGGGGCCCGTAAACGCGAGTGTTGCACCGATGTGTGCCATCGCCAACAATCCAGCAATCAGCAGCACAGCCATAGATAGGATCTTCGGTTTATTTTTTCTTTGCCGCATGGGGCCCTTCTTTGTTACAAACATTCACACAAAAGTCGTGAACACTCGAGGAGTAAACTGCGAAGCGGAAGGGGCATCCGAAGATGCCCCTTCCTCTTACTGACTAATTCCTAATGCCCTATGCCTTTCGCTTGCGGGCCAATAGGCGAGCTGCAACCCCTAGGAGAACCAGCAAGAGAGCTCCTGCTCCAAGGACAAGTGCCCCGTTGGAACCAGTGTTCGCAAGTTGGTCGCCCTTAGCGTCGTTATCCTTAGAACCATTTCCGTTCTCGGAAGCATTCTCACCCGCGTTATCCGCAGTGTTCACATCGGTGTTCTCAACCGCGTTATCCGCAGTGTTCACATCGGTGTTCTCAACCGCGTTATCCGCAGTATTCACATCGGTGTTCTCAACCGCGTTATCCGCAGTATTCACATCGGTGTTCTCAGCCGCGTTATCCGCAGTATTCACGTCCGTGTTCGCATCGGTGTTCGCATCGGTGTTCTCAACCGCGTTATCCGCAGTATTCACATCGGCGTTCTCAACCGCGTTATCCGCAGTGTTGTCAGCGCCGCTCTCGGCTTCCACGACGCTGAACGTGGTGAAAGCATACGAGCCAGTTTCCACGTCCGTAAGAATCAAGATGTAATTGCCTAACTCGATATCAGCGGTATCCACCATGAAGGAGATATCGCCAGCATCATCGGCAGTTATTTCTGGTGGCAGTGCTGCGGCCATGGCCTTAGTCATTGAGGTTTCGGTTGCACCAAGAGCACTCTGCTGGATGCTCACACTTCCGCCAGGCGTAAAGCCCTTAGCCGTCACTTCGCCCGACTCGCCCTTGATCAAGCGGTTCGGTGTAATGTCTACGGCGACATCAAGTGGTGCTTCATCCGACAGCTTGACTTCGAAGTATTCGTTGTAGGTTTTGCCAGTTTCAGGATCGGTGACTTCAATGATGTAGATTCCTTCTGGCAGTCCTTCGGTGCTGAAGTTGTGCTTGAAGTGTCCCTTGCCATCAGCTGAGAGCCTGAGGTCCAGGACAGGATCGCCCTCACCATTGACATTCTTTACCTTGAGTTCCACTGGGGCATCCGGAGCGAATTTGTCACCGATGAAGGTCACGTCATCCCCTGCTTCGACACTGTTTGGCAGCACAGTAAGTGTCGGATGCTCCGTATTATCCGCGGTGTTGTCTGCGGTGTTCGCATCGGTGTTCTCAGCCGCGTTATCCGCAGTGTTCACATCCGTGTTCGCATCGGTGTTCGCAGCCGCGTTATCCGCAGTGTTCACATCCGTGTTCGCATCGGTGTTCGCAGCCGCGTTATCCGCAGTGTTCACATCCGTGTTCGCATCGGTGTTCGCATCGGTGTTCGCAGCCGCGTTATCCGCAGTGTTCGCATCCGTGTTCGCATCGGTGTTCGCAGCCGCGTTATCCGCAGTGTTCACATCCGTGTTCGCATCGGTGTTCGCATCGGTGTTCGCAGCCGCGTTATCCGCAGTGTTCGCATCCGTGTTCGCATCGGTGTTCGCAGCCGCGTTATCCGCAGTGTTCACATCCGTGTTCGCATCGGTGTTCGCAGCCGCGTTATCCGCAGTGTTCACATCCGTGTTCGCATCGGTGTTCTCAGCCGCGTTATCCGCAGTGTTCACATCCGTGTTCGCATCGGTGTTCGCAGCCGCGTTATCCGCAGTGTTCACATCCGTGTTCGCATCGGTGTTCTCAGCCGCGTTATCCGCAGTGTTCACATCCGTGTTCGCATCGGTGTTCGCAGCCGCGTTATCCGCAGTGTTCACATCCGTGTTCGCATCGGTGTTCGCAGCCGCGTTATCCGCAGTGTTCACATCCGTGTTCGCATCGGTGTTCGCAGCCGCGTTATCCGCAGTGTTCACATCCGTGTTCGCATCGGTGTTCGCAG
>NZ_RBLB01000013.1:42741-78108 GCF_003633665.1 Arthrobacter sp. AG1021
ACATCCGTGTTCGCATCGGTGTTCGCAGCCGCGTTATCCGCAGTGTTCACATCCGTGTTCGCATCGGTGTTCGCAGCCGCGTTATCCGCAGTGTTCGCATCCGTGTTCGCATCGGTGTTCGCAGCCGCGTTATCCGCAGTGTTCACGTCCGTGTTCGCATCGGTGTTCGCATCGGTGTTCGCAGCCGCGTTATCCGCAGTGTTCACAGCGGTATTATCCGCAGTGTTATCTGAGACGTTTTCCCCCGAACTTTGAGCTTCGGATTTGAAATCAACCCGATCATTAGTAAGCTCATCTGCTGCGGTGATGAAATGTTCACCTTCAGGAACACCAGTGAAGACGTGCCGCCAGTTGCCGTCAGGATCAACCACTACAGAAACTGCTTCACCACCGTCAAGGGCAACCAGAATCTCAGTACCAGGCTCGCCCTTGCCCGTCACTTCAACATCACCAGGCTCTAGTACGGAAGAATCTTCTGGCGATAAGATCTCGACCTTTGCCGTCGCCTGATCATCAGCACGAACTTCCGAACGAGCCAGCGAAACTTTATTCGCTTGCTCGCCCATTCCTGGCAGCAAAGTCACGGACAAAGCAGTCACGTAGTCCGCTTCTTGCGTAGAGTCAGGGTCTACGCTCGGATCGTCGATGGTGGTTTTGCCCTGTTCGTTCAGGGTGACTTCAACGATTTCATTCAAAACGCCTTCAAGCACAGGTTCAAGCGGCTTGGTTACGCCATCAACAATGCCCGTGATAGTTCCGGCAAGCCCATCAACCACTGGGTTAAGAACCGGACCGATGGCTCCACCGACGACTCCAACGACGCCCTCAACGAGCGGTGTGACGAGCGCACCAAGGTTGAGTCCTGCAAGGTTCAAGTTCACAACGGTAGTTGGCTCAGTATCCACTAGCCTAAGGAAGCTTGCGACGCTGCCCGTAATTTTCGCGTCACCCGTTGCCAAAGGTACCAAGAGTCGTGCTTCCAGGCCCAGATCGACCACGATATCAATTTCGTCTAGAGCTGCGACAAGTGCATCTCGCAGATCGGTGATAATACTGGACAGGGCCGAAGTAACTTCATCGGCAATTTCCTGAACCGCTTCCGCGCTAAGAAGCTCATAGTTTGCCGTTTTCCCGTTCAGACCACCGGTCGTTACCTTAGACAGATCAACTGAGACTTCTCCTGTGCTCAGGTCGATCGAAACAAGGCCAGTTTCGGAGGTGATGACGCCTTGCAGCACATCGGTCTTCACCTGGTTCAATGCAGCATCTACACCGTCGAGCGCAACCTTGGAATCAGTAACGCCGATCCGGGCCAAGGGCCTCAGATCAATATCGATAGCTTCGAGACCAGAAGTAATGGTTCCCAAGACACCATCAGACGACAGCGTCGTATTCAACGTAGTGCCGAGTCCGTCAACCACACCGCCAAGTGAGGTAGTCAGCCCTTCAACAGCGGGGCTGCTGATCGTTGCATTGGCGCCAGCGATCAAGTATTCGGTCTTAACGGAACCGTTCGTCTTCTCAGCAGTCGAGCCGAGAGCGCCAATTTCCAAGGACGCTTCATCAATTAGCGCGTCAGTCAGATTGTCGACCTCAAGTTGCTCAAGCAACTTAGTCAGATCAATATTCGCCATCATTGAGTCCGAGCCCTCGGCATCCAGCGCAATCGCGCCGTTTGCGCTTACTGCACCGGCTCCAGCCTTGGCGCTGGTGGCCGATGAAGCCTCAGCGAAAGAATTGAGCACGCCGGCTTGGCCGAGCTGAAGGAGCCCAGTGCCTGCCTCGCCGATAAGTGGAAGTTGCAGACCCTGCCCCAGATCCAGATTTAGCGCGCCAAGCGCGCTTACGTTCAAAGGTGCGTGTTCCGCAGCCGGTGAACTCGGACTTCCGGAGTGTGCGAATCCTGCATCTGCTACAGGAATCGTCAATAGATTAAGGTCGATTGTCCGGCCTAGAGCCTCGGACGTATCTGTCGGTGCCGCATAAGCGGCGGTCACACATGGTGCGATAAACAGACTTGTAACTACAGCGCCGGCTAGAACCCGACGAGCAGCACGAGGGGCCGCACCCTTCTTCTCAGGCGGCAAATGACTATCTTGCACCGCAGTCCTCCCTGGTTGTTTGTGATCGCGGAACTTTAGGCAAGCCCCATATCGACCCTAGGTGCGAGGTATCTGCGCACTCAGGTTTCTTTCAGCTATTTCTTGGCAGATTGAGGTCATATTTTCTATCCAGTTGGATAATTTCCATCACTAATGGGATAAACTGCGCGGTAACTTATTTCTCTGCTTGCGCGTATCTTCGGCGTTCTCGCCGGTTAACAGAATTCGTAAAGAGGATTGGCTCACTCTGCAACTGGTCAAGTGAACAATTAACATTTGCCGGTGGGGTTATTTCCTCTAACTGCTTGGCCATAGAATGAACCTAGTTGCAGCACGGGATCACGCGGGGACGTGAGGGGCAAGATGCTGCAGGCCTGAGTTGACGGAAGCCAAGCCAAGGATGCCCCCAATGACTGAAATTCGAGTTCATCTTGCCGACAGCGATCATTTTTCGCGTGCCGGAATCGTAGGTGCACTGACAGCAGAACGAGATATCGTCGTTGAATCTATTGCAGGATCGATGGCTGAAGCGTTGGAGAACGCATCGCAGACAAAGCCAGACATTATTCTGCTGGAGACTTCGCTGAGCGGAGACAGCCTTTTCAAGTCCGTCCGCCAATTCGTAGCCGCGGCGCCAAACAGCAAAGTGGTCGTGTTGGCTACCAGGTACAACCGCGACGAAGTGACACAGGCCTACGATGCGGGAAGCTCAGGAATCATCTCCAAGAGTTCCATCAGCACGGAATTGCCCAGTGCGCTGCGCATGGTGGCCGCCGGGTACCAGTTGTTCGCTCCGCCAACGGATGGCTGGGAGTACCCGGTTCGCATGGAGAAGCGCACGGAAAACCAGACGATTATCCGGGCATTGTCCGGACGCGACCGGCAGCTGGTCAGCCTGGTTGCCGCAGGTCTGACCAATGTCCAGATTTCCCGTGCGGTGCACATCAGTGAGGGCTCGGTGAAACTCTATCTGGCACGCATCATGGATGAGCTTTCGGTGACAAACCGGGTGCAGCTTGCAGTCATTGCGGCGGAAACCGGCCTGATCACGTCCGCTGATCTGCAGATTGCCTGAGTTCTAGTAGACAGTGCGCAGCTGGCTGGCCGGGATCCACATTTGTTCACCGTCGCGGTCGATCTGTCGCCAGGCACCCTGTCGGGCGACAATCACCACGGCGGTGTCCGCCTGGAGGATGCGCGCCAAACCGTAGTGGTCGCCCGGTCCGCGACGTGCGTTCAAGCCGATCGTAGTCAGCGCACGCTGATTGGGAACTGCCATCAATCCGCCCTTTGCAGGTCGGGCCGGCAGCTCGTGAAGGTACATGCTCGGCACCCAGCCGTGCAGCTTTCCGCATTGGATCTGGGACCACAGCCCCTGCTGGAGCAGCAGACGCACCTTGGCGCCCTGATCGATCACCATGAGCACCGGATATCCGGTGCCGCTGCCCTTGCGCAGATTGAGGGTCGCGGTGGTCGAGTGCGTCGTCTCGACCAGGGAGTAACGTGAGAGGGTTCGTTCGTCGTGATCGTCGTCAGACTGGTTAACCACAGGCTCATCGAACTCCGCCGGAATCGGTTCCAGATAAATGTTCGGCACCCATCCATAAATCTTGTGAACATAGACGTGCGCCCACGAACCGTGCACCTTGACCAAGGTCAGCTCGGTTCCCTGATCCAAATTGCTTTGCACCAGGTAGTGCCGGCCTGCGCCCTTGCGCAGTTTCAATGGTGCCGTGGTTCGATGCGTACGCGATGCCGACGACGAACGAGCCGTTGACTGCGAATAACCCATCTGATTCACGAGCACCTCAAAAAGAAAACTTAGGGGAAGCAACAAATGTCGCTTCCCCTAAGTTTATTCCATTTTTAGAAGTTGGTTCTTCTGCGTATTAGTTTCACTTGCGCGCGCCCAATTCGGAATCCAGGCGAAGCAGTCCGTTGCCGTCGTTTCCGATCAAGTTGACACGGTCCAGGATCTCGGAGACCGTGGCTTCTTCTTCGACCTGTTCGTCGATGAACCAGTGCAGCAACGGAAGCGAGTCGATATCCCCCTCGGTCTGCGCCAAGCGGTACAGCTCGCGGATCGCTTCCGAGACCTTCTGCTCGTGGGCCAAGGATGCAGCGAAGGCATCCGCAACGGATTTCACGTTGACTACGGGAGCCGACTGCTCGCCGATCCTCGGGTGTGCCGATCGGTCGGTCATGTGGTCCATGAACTTTTCAGCATGGACGATTTCTTCAGCGGCCTGGGCTCGGAACCAACCGGCGATGCCAGGAAGGCTCATGATATCCATTTCAACTGCCAGCTGGCGGTAAACCGTTGCAGCAGTCAGTTCGAGGGTTACCTGCGTGTTGAAGGCTTCTGCCAGTTTTCCTGTAAGTTCCATGTCTTTAGACTAGAACGCTTCAAAACCGTTGTCATCGAAGTTTGGACTCACTTAGTAGTACTGGAATTAGGCAATAAACCCTAGTTGGGCCCGGGTTGACATAGCCCGCACTAACCTAACTTAGGGAAGGCGAACATGCACGTCCTATTTGCCCAATCCTGCCCGCCGCAGGGCTTCTGCCATGGCCGTGTTTCCCGAAGGAGCTTCGGCCCGGTTGCCGCCATTCGGCCGGCCCCGGTTACCCGAGCGCTGCTGTCCGGAGCGGGAATTCTGTCCGTGGCCGCGCGGGCTGCGCTCGCGCTGCCCGTTCGGCTTGCCGGATTCGCCGACGGCCGGCAGCTCATCATCCAGTCGCAGGGTCAACGAGATGCGCTTGCGGTCCGTATCCACCTCCAGCACCTTGACCTTGACGATCTGCCCGGAGCTGACCACTTCGCGCGGATCCGAGATGAACTTGGTGCTCATCGCCGACACGTGGATCAGCCCGTCCTGGTGCACACCCAGATCGACGAAGGCGCCGAACGCCGCCACGTTGGAGACTGTGCCTTCCATGATCATTCCCGGCTTGACGTCGCCGATTGATTCAACGCCTTCCTTCAGCGTCGCAGTGACGAATTCGCCGCGCGGGTCGCGGGCCGGACGCTGCAGCTCTGCCACCACGTCGCGGATGGTCGGTTCGCCGAACTGCTCGGTGACGAAGTCCGCAGGCTTCAGTTCCTCAAGGCGACGGCCCTGCTGCGCGGCGGCCTTCTGCAGTGCGCGGGCCAGGTCATAGGCTTCCGGGTGCACCGAGGAGGCGTCAAGCGGTTCCTTGCCGCCAGTGATGCGCAGGAATCCAGCGCACTGCTCGAATGCCTTGGTGCCGAGGCGCGGCACCTTGAGCAGGTCCTTGCGCGTGGCGAAAGGCCCGTTGGCGTTGCGGTGCTCGACGATGTTGCGGCTCAGCAGCGGTCCGACGCCGGCCACGCGGGCCAGCAGCGACGGGGACGCGGTGTTCACGTCGACGCCCACGGCGTTCACGCAGTCCTCAACCACGGCGTCCAGCGCGCGGTCGAGCTTCGAGGCGGTGACATCGTGCTGGTACTGGCCCACGCCGATGGACTTGGGATCGATCTTGACCAGTTCAGCCAGCGGATCCTGCAGCCTGCGGGCTATGGAAACCGCGCCGCGCAGCGACACGTCCATGCCCGGCAGCTCCTGGCTTGCCAGTTCGGAAGCCGAGTACACCGAGGCACCGGCCTCCGAGACGATGACCTTGCTAACCTCGGCGGTGCCCACTGCCTTGATGACTTCGGCGGCCAGCCGGTCGGTTTCGCGCCCTGCGGTGCCGTTGCCCACTGCGATCAAGGTGGTGCCGTGCTTCTGCGCCAGCCGGGTCAGGATCGCGACCGATTCGTTCCACTTGTTCGCCGGTGCGTGCGGGTAGATGGTGGCAGTCTCGATGGACTTGCCGGTCAGGTCCACGACTGCGACCTTGACGCCGGTGCGCAGTCCCGGATCCAGCCCCAGGACTGCCTTGTTGCCGGCCGGTGCGGCCAGCAGCACGTCGCGCAGGTTCGCGGCAAAGATCTTCACCGAGGCGTCCTCGGCTTCCTCGAACAGGCGCGAACGCAGATCCGATTCGAAGCGGGTGAGCAGGCGGGCTTTCCAGGCCAGGCGCACGGTCTGGGCCAGCCACTTGCCGGCCGGGGCGTCAGCCGGGGCATTGATTCCCAGCGAAGCGGCGATCGCGTTCTCGTAGCCTGCGCGGGCCTGGTCAACGGCTTCCGCGTCGCGCGGGTCCGCCTCGGCCAGCTGAAGATTCAGCACCCCGTCGCGTTCCCCGCGCAGCAGCGCGAGCACGCGGTGGGATGGCAGGTTGTCCAAGTCCGCCACGTAGTCCAGATAGTCGGAATACTTGCCTTGGCCTTCCGCTGTGGCTCCGGCGGCGATGCTGGCGCCGATCTTGCCGTTGGTCCACAGGCGCTCTCGCAGGTCTGCCGCCAGCACGACATCCTGGGAAACCCGCTCGGTGACGATTGAACGGGCTCCGGAAAGCACGTCCAGATCTGTCGGGAATCCGGCGTCGGCGTTGAGATAGTCGGCGGCAGCGGCCGCCGGGTCGGTCTGCGGATTTGCGAGCAGCAGGTCCGCCAGCGGCTCCAGGCCGGCTTCGCGGGCAATCTGGGCCTTGGTGCGGCGCTTGGACTTGAACGGGAGGTAGATGTCCTCCAGCTCGGATTTGGTGCTCGCTGCGGCGATGGCCGCATCGAGCTGGTCGGTCAGCTTGCCGGCTTCGGAAATAGCTTCGCGGACCACCACGCGGCGGTCTTCGAGTTCGCGCAGGTAGCGCAGGCGTTCTTCGAGCAGTCGCAGCTGGCTGTCGCTGAGCATGCCGGTGACTTCCTTGCGGTAGCGCGCAATGAAGGGCACCGTCGATCCGGAATCCAGCAGTTCAATAGCGGCCTTGACCTGCCAGGGCTGCACCATCGATTCGACGGACAGTTCCCGGCCCAGCACCTCGATGATGCGCTGTTCGGTGGCATTGCTGACTGCGTTGTTCTTCTGATCGCTACTCACCGAACCATTGTGCCCCATGAGCGTTTCGGTTCTAATGATCGACTCGGCTGGCTTTCAGGAGATCCCAAAAGTTCGCGGCTAAGATTTATTGCCATGGGGAAAGTAAAGGTTCGAAACGCGGCAATCCTGCTTCTGGTGTCATCGGCAACACTCTTCAGCGCGGGCTGCTCGGTCATCCAGGACACAGCGAATTCGGCGGCCAACGAGCTCACCGATGCGGCGTCCAAGGAAATCGTCCGGCAGGCTTGCGCGCCGATCCAGGACGGTCGAATCGACGCGAGCGAACTGCGTGTACTGACATCGCTGGTCGGTGCGGTAGAAGGCGGGGGCCTGCCACAGGATCTGGTTGACGTCCTGAACGATCTGGCCGATTCCGGCGACTCGGTGTCCACCCGATTGCAGGAACGCCTCGTGCAGGCCTGCGACGACGCGACCTCCCAAGCCAACTAGTGCGCGCGGCGCGCTCAGGTCCTGGCCTAGACTTTTTTCATGCTCGAAATTCCGACAACCGGCAAAATCCGAATTGATGCCTGGCTTTGGGCTGTCCGCGCCTACAAGACGCGGTCCGAGGCGACGGCTGCCTGCCGCGCCGGCCATGTGAGGCTGAATGGAGTGTCCGCAAAGGCCGCGCAGCCGGTGGTTCCGGGCGACCGCGTGCGTGTGCGCAAGAACGGCTTCGATCGCGAGCTGGAAGTCGTCGGCCTGATCTCCAAGCGCATGAGCGCCTCCGTGGCCGTGAAATGCTACATCGACCACAGCGAACCGCGCGAGAAAATCATCGTCCCGCAGGTTCCGATGCGCGAACGCGGTGCAGGCCGCCCCACCAAGAAGGACCGCCGCGAAATGGATCGCCTGAGGGCCTCCTGGATCGACCCCGAAGACTAGGCCGGGTCATCCGCCGCGCTACGACAGCTCGATGGCCGGGGCATCGGTTTCGAAGCCGAAGATCTGCGCGTAGAAGGCCAGCGAGCTTTCCAGGGCGCTGATGATGTTCTCCGATTGGCGGAAACCGTGCTGCTCCCCGGCAAACAGGATGTAGGCATGGGGAATGCCGCGGGCGGCGAGCGCGTCGGCCACGACCTGCGACTGCGACGGCGGAACCACCAGGTCCTCGTCCCCCTGCAGCAACAAGACCGGACAGGAAATCTTTGACACGTGGTTGATCGGCGCGCGCTTCTCATACAGCTCCGCGGCTTCGGGGTATGGTCCGACCAGCGAGAACATGTACTGGGACTCGAAATCATGGGTGTCCTGCACCAGGGCGACCAGGTCCGAGACGCCGTAGCGGCTGATCCCGGCGCGGAACACCTCGGAGTTGGTCAACGCGCTGAGCACCGTCCATCCGCCGGCACTGCCGCCTTCGATGCCCACGCGCGCCGGATCCGCGATCCCGCGGGCCACCAGCGCCTTGATCACCGAGACGGTATCCGCAACATCCACGACGCCCCACTGGCCGCGCAGGCGGTTGCGGTAGTCGCGGCCGTATCCGGTGGAGCCGCCGTAGTTCACGTCCACCACGCCGATGCCGCGCGAGGTGTAGTAGGCGATGGTTGCATTCAGCGTGGCCGCGGCCTGCGCGGTGGGCCCGCCGTGCACGAAGGTGACATAGGGCGGCAGCTCGCCGTCCAGGCCGGTCAAGCCGTCCTGGCGCGGGCGGTACAGCAGCGCGTGGACCGATTGGCCGGCCACGTTCGTGCACTCGAATTCCTCGACCTGCGGCAGCATGGCCGGATCAGGAAGCCGCGCGATGGAACCGGCGACGGCGCGGTGCTCCAGGGTGTCAAGGTTGACCAGCGTGATCTGCTCGCCCTGGGTCATCGAGGAGGTTCCGGCCAGCAGCCAGCCGTCGCGCACCTGCAGCGGGCGCACCCGGGTGAAGGGCAGCGGCAGGTCCTCAAGTCCCCCGGTCAGCGCATGGACCCGTGCCAGCTTGGTGGTGCCGGTGCCGTAGGAGCACAGCAGGGTGCGCTGGTCCTCCAGCACGTACCAGGCACTTCCGACCTGCCACAGCGGTCCCGCGAATTCCGCGGCGCGGTCCACCAGCCGGGTGGCGCGGGCGGAGCTGACCTGGTGGATGTAGGGATTCCACCAGCCGGATTCGTCGCTGACGTACGCGATGCGGTCCTCGTCCACCCATTCGGGCTGCATGATCGAGATGTCTTGGGCCCCGGCGATCACGGTGTCTTCCAGCTGCCCGTTGCCTGCCACCTCGGCCAGGTGCAGCTGCGTTCCGTCCCAGGGCATGTTCGGGTGTTCCCAGCTGATCCAGGTCAGCATCTTTCCCGAGGGGCTCAGCCGGGGCGCGGCCACGAAGCGGGCCGGCGCGGTGAGCACCCGGATACGGGTGGCGTCCTGGGCCGCGGAGCCGTCCAGCGGGATCTGCACGATGTGGCGCACCGGCTCGGAGCGCAGGTCTTCCATGATGGCCAGCACGCTGCGGTTGGGTCCGTCGATGAACTCCGCGAAGCGCAGCTGCGGGTTCCCGCCGGACATCGAGTCCGGGGTCAGTGCGATCGGGGTAACCTGCCCGAGCTGCTGCAGGTACACCCGCTGGTCGGCGAAGTTGGTGAAGACGATGGCGTCCTGCAGGCGGCCGGTGACCAGCTTCCAGCTGGCACCGCCGTACTCGTGGACCCGGGAGCGGACGTTGTAGGGCTTGCTGATCAACTCGATTGGTTCACCCGGCTGATCCAGCGGGTAGCTGACCAGGGTGATGCGTCCGCCTTCTGCGGGGCGGCCTTCCTGGACGATGACGTCATGCCCGTGGAAGCATGCACCGCCTAGTGGTTTGGTCCCCGCGGCGACGTCGTTCGCGGAAATAGTCGAGGGCCAGGATCCGTAGGGCAGTTTCGAAGGCATGATTCGATCCTAACCAGATTTTTGATGCCAAACGACCCTCGACAAGTACAAAGATGTTCGGCTTGGATTAACTCATGACAACTTTTGCGGTCTTTCTGCGCGGCGTGAACGTGGGCGGGGTCAAGGTCCTGATGAAGGATTTGGCCTCGTTGCTGGCCGACGGCGGCTTCACCGAGGTGCGCACGCTGCTGGCCAGCGGCAACGTAGTCCTCGAATCCGAGCTCTCCGAGGCGCAGGCCGTGCAGCGGCGGTGCAACGAGCTGCTGGAGGAGCGCTACGGCCGGAGCATTCCCACACTGGTCTATACCCGGGAGGAGATCCTCCAGCTGGCGCAGCCCTTCGTCCTGGAACTGCCCGAGCCCGCGGCCGAGCACCACGGATACCTCACCCTGTGCGAATCCGCCGCCGATGCGGCGGAGCTCTGCGAGCTGGCCCGCGGCCTTGATCCGCAGCCGGCGGTGGACGTGCTGGGCAGGGCTCTGTGCTGGATCGTGCGCAAGGGGCAGAGCACCACCGATCCGCTGGCCAAGCTCACCACCGCCCAGGCCCGCAAGCGGGTGATCACGACCCGGAACCACAACACCTTGGTGAAGCTGGCGGCGATTATTCGCTGAGCGCCTTCACGGGCAATAATTGAGCGTTGCGCTTTTTTGCCGTTGGATCCTCAGTGAAAGTCCGTGAATGCTGACCCTTATCGAACTCGTTGGTATTTTCTTTTTTGCCGTCTCAGGATCGCTGATGGCGGCGCGGCGAGGATTCGACATGCTCGGATCGGCGTTCCTCGGCGGCGTCACCGGCCTGGGCGGTGGCGTGGTCCGCGACCTGATCCTGAACCAGTCCCCCGCCACCTTCGCGCATCCGGTGTATTTCCTGCCGCCGGTGCTGGCAGCGCTGTGCGTGTACGCCTTCACTCCTGCGGTACAGAAGCTGCACCGGCTGGTGCAGATCTTCGACGCGGCGGGATTGGGGCTGTTCTGCATGACCGGCACCATGAAGGCGCTGGAGAACGACGTGAACCCGGTGACCGCGGTGCTGCTCGGGGTGATCACTGGCGTGGGCGGCGGCATGCTGCGCGATGTCATCTCGAACGTCACCCCGGATTTGTTCAACCCCCGCGACGTCTACGCCCTCCCGGCCATCCTCGGCGCCACCGCCACCGCGTTCGCCTGGCACTTCGATGTGCTGAATATCGCGGTTGGCACTGGCATCGCCGGATTGACCTTCGTCTTGCGGCTGGCCTCGATCCGGTTCGGCTGGAGCGTCCCGCTGGCGGCCGGCCATTGGCACCGGCAGCCGAACATCCCGAACCACGGCGACGGGCCACGCCGGAACTTCTAGGCCACGGGCGCCCGGGAACCTAACCGATGCGTTCGAGCCGGCCGGCTTTCTCGGAGCCTTCCACGCTGTCCTCGATGGTGCGCGACGGGTTGATGATGATCGCGCCGATGAGCATCACCAGCACACAGGCCCCGAGCATCGCGAAGGCAGGGCCCCACGAGCCGGTGGACTTCTGCACCACGCCGAACAGCAGCGGAACGATGCCCGCGCCGGCGTAACCCAGGCCCTGGGCGAATCCCGAAAGCACGCCGGATCCGTACGTGGTGCGCGAGCGCAGATTCATCATGAGCAGGGCGATGGCAAAGGTTCCCTGGCCCAGACCGGCCAGGCAGACCCACAGCACGGTGCCTTCGGTGGGAGACAGGTAGATGCCAAGGTGCCCCGAAACCCAGCAGGCGGTGAAGATCAGCACAGCGATGATCGGATTCTTCAGGCGCGGAACCCACAGCGGCACCAGGAGGGAGACCGGCAGGCCGAGGATCGCGAACAGGGCCAGCATGTTGCCGGCGGACAGCTCGCTCAGCCCGCGGTCCTGCAGGTACGGCGGCAGCCAGGTGAAGTACACGTAGGTCTGCGCGGAATTTCCGGCCAGGAAGATGGCCAAGCCCCAGGCGACCTTGGACTTCCACGGATTGATCTTCGCGATTGGCTGCGCCGCGCCGACCGCCTGCACCGGCTGGTCCGGGCGGTCCACATTGCGGTCGGCCACCAGCTGGATGATCCACGGCACCAGGACGATCATCGACAGCAGCGCCCAGGAACCGATGGAGATCTTCCAGTCGCTGGCGTTGGCCAGCGGCACCGAGAACTGCGGGGCCATCCAAGTGCCTACCGCAAGCATCGTGACGTAGCCGCTGGTCACCAGTCCGATGCGGTCGGGGAAGTATTTCTTGACCAGCGGCGGGAGCACCACGTTGCCCATGCCGTATCCGGCCAGCGCGATGATCGAAAGCGCCAGGAAGGAATAGACCTCCGGCATGAAGACGCGAGCCACCTGCCCGACCACGGCCAGCGCGATGGCGGTGATGAGGGTCTTCTCAAGCCCGAAGGAACGGATCAGGCGCGGCGTCAGCAGGCCGAAGCAAGCGAAGACGATGGGCGCCAGGGTGGCGAGCAGGCCGATGGTGAACTCGGTGAATTCGATGTCGACCTGGATCCGGGCCAGCAGCGGCGGCACGGAAACGACCGCTGCGCGCAGGGACAGGGCCATCAGCAGAATGCCCAGCAGTGCCCCGATTCTTCCCTTGAGTGAGGTTTTCGGGCTGGCATTCGACATCGATTGGTTCTCCGCTGACTACTGGTTGTTAGTTCCCAACTTTTTCAGTTGCGGAACCAACTCTAATAAGTGAGACAGGTTACCTTCAAAATGGCGGGCGTACCAGGTGCCCGGAGTACCGGAGAAAGCATAAAGCCCCTCGCTGACCAGCATCACCAGATGGGCGATATCCTTGTCGCCGATTTCCTCCATGAGCGCGGCCAGCCAGCGCTCGTTGATGCTTTCCATCTGCGCGGTGGCCGCTTCAACCCCCGAATGCGCAAGCCTATGCAGGGCCACCAGCAGGCGGTCCAGTTCGGTGTTCACCTCGGCGCTGGTCCGGATGAAGTAGGCGGCGGGCCCCTCTTCGGCCTGGGCCATGTCCTTCAGGTCGATCAGGATCAGTTCTTCACTTAACTTAATAACCGCATCGGCCAGGGCTTCCTTCGAGGCGAAGTGGTACAGCAGCCCGCCCTTGGACACCCCGGCCAGCGCGGCGGTCGCTTCCAGGGTTGCTGCACGCTCGCCTTCCTCGCAGAGCAATGAGATGTATGCGTCCAGAACCTTGACGCGCGCTGCCGCCGGCCTTGCCATGGGACTCCATTCGATTAGTTGAAGTGATGGATACAACCATACCCAAGAATTGTAACTATACCGTCCAGACGGTATAGTTACGAATTGTTCAGGCATTCAGCCCCGTTAACGATCATCAGGATGATACCCATGAGCCCACTGCTCTCCGACCACACCTCAACGCTGTCCAAGCCGCGACGTTGGGCGGCGCTGGTAGCGCTCCTCTTCCCGGTGCTGCTGATTTCGGTGGACAACACCGTGCTCACCTTCGCGGTTCCGGCGATTTCCGAAGCCCTCTCCCCCAGCGGCGCGCAGCTGCTGTGGATCATCGACATCTACCCGCTGATCCTCGCCGGCCTGCTGGTGCCGTTCGGCTCGCTGGGCGACCGCATCGGACGCCGCCGGCTGCTGCTGATCGGCGCCTCGGGTTTCGCCATTGTCTCCGCGCTGGCCTCGTTCGCCACCGACGCGAGCCAGCTGATCGCCGCCCGCGCCCTGCTGGGCATCTTCGGCGCGATGCTGATGCCTGCCACGCTGTCGCTGATCCGCAATATCTTCACCGATGACACCGAACGCCGCACCGCGATCGCTGTCTGGGCCTCTGCCTTCTCCGGCGGCTCGGTGCTCGGCCCGATCGTCGGCGGCCTGCTGCTGGAGCACTTCTGGTGGGGCTCGGTCTTCCTGATCGCCGTCCCGATGCTGCTGCCGCTGCTGATCGGCGGGCTGATCCTGGTTCCGGAGTCCAAGGACCCGAACCCGGGACGCGTGGATCCGGTCTCGATCCTGCTGATCGTGATGACCCTGCTGCCATTCACCTACGCCATCAAGTCCTTCTCGAGCAGCCCATGGTACATCCCGCTGGGCGCCCTGGCACTGGCGGTGGTGTGCGGCGTGACCTTCGTGCGGCGCCAGCTGGGCTCCGACAAGCCGATGATCGACGTCCGCCTGTTCAACAACGGCCGCTTCTCCGGCTCGCTGATCGTGAACCTCATCGGCGTGTTCTCGCTGGTCGGCTTCATCTACTTCGTCTCCCAGCACCTGCAGCTGATCGCCGGCTACAGCCCGATCGAGGCCGGACTGTTGATGACTCCGGGCCTGATCCTGACCATGGGCTTCGGCCTGCTCTCCGTCCCGCTGTCCAAGCGCTTCGGTTCACCGAACATCATGATCCTGGGCCTGCTGTTCTCGGCCACGGCCTACACCATGGTGATCGTGGCGGGCAGCAACCCGAACGTCGTGCTGCTCATGGCAGCCTTCTGCGTGCTGGGCATCGGCATCGGCATGACCGAAACGCTGTCCAACGACATGGCGCTGGCCGCGGTGCCGGCTTCCAAGGCCGGGGCTGCCTCGGCCATTTCCGAGACCGCGTACGAGGTCGGCGCCGTGCTGGGCACCGCCGTGCTGGGCACCATCCTGAACACTGTCTACAGCTCGAACCTCAAGGTGCCGGGCAGCATCTCCCCCGATGCGGCGGCCCAGGCGGGCGAAACCCTCAGCGGCGCTCACCACGTGGCTGCGGGTCTGGACCCGGCCTCGGCGCAGGCCCTGATCGAATCCGCCGCGCAGGCTTTCGACCACGGCGTGCTGTTCACCTCGGGCATCGCCGCGGTGCTTTCGCTGATCGCCGCGGTCATGGTCGTGAAAATCATCAAACCAGCCGTGAAGTGAAGCTTTCGCGACGATATCTCAAATTTTCGATAAATTGCTGCAAAGTTATTCAAAAGTCGACTTTGACCACGTAGGCTAGGCAGTGTAGTTCCAAAGTAATTCGCGAAGTACCCTTTAGAAGTTTGTGAATGTCGGACCATCCCTGGTTGGCGCGAACCCCTTCTAGACGTGAAGTGAATGACTTGGCTGCTTCGCAAGTTCACCTCGCGCAACCAGCGTGGAACTTGCGTGGATACAACCAAGCTCGCCGCACAAACCATGGCGAGAAACGTCTGAAAGGACCAAATAAGAATATGGCAACCGGAATCGTCAAGTGGTTCAACGCTGAAAAGGGCTTCGGCTTCATCGCTCCAGACAGCGGCGATCCAGACGTCTTCGCACACTTCACCGCAATCCAGACCCAGGGCTTCCGCACCCTGGACGAGGGCCAGAAGGTTGAGTTCGAAGTAGTTGAGGGTCCAAAGGGTCTGCAGGCTGCAGACATCCGTGCTCTCTAAAGAAGGTCTTTGGCACTAACGCCTGACTTCACCCGATGGGTGGCTATCCGCAATGGATAGCCACCCATCGGTTTTTCCGTGCCCGCCACGGAATAGACGCAGCCGGCCCATGGTTATGCACAAGGTGAAGCTATCGATTTTGGACCTCGCCCCGGTGTCTCCCGGCGGCTCAATTGCAGACTCATTCAAATCATCCGTCAGGCTTGCGCAAACTGCTGAACGCCACGGCTACGAACGCATCTGGTACGCCGAACACCACAACATGCCGAATATCGCCTCCAGCGCGACTTCCGTGCTGATTGGCCACATCGCCCACCACACCGAGCGCATCCGTTTGGGTTCCGGCGGCGTCATGCTCCCGAACCACTCGCCGTTGGTGATCGCGGAGCAGTTCGGCACCCTGGCCACGATTTTCGGCGACCGCATCGACCTGGGCCTGGGCCGCGCCCCGGGCACCGACATGACGACCCTGCGCGCGTTGCGCCGCGATCCGTCGGCAGCGGACTCCTTCCCGCACGACGTGCTGGAACTGCAGGCGTACCTCGCCGGCAAATCCCGCATCCCCACGGTGCAGGCCATCCCCGGCGCCGGAACGAACGTCCCGCTGTACATCCTGGGTTCCTCCTTGTTCGGGGCGAAGCTGGCAGCCCAGCTGGGCCTGCCGTATTCCTTCGCATCGCACTTCGCCCCCGCGGCCCTGCACCAGGCGGTGAAGCTGTACCGCGAGGAATTCACCCCCTCCGAGCAGCTCTCCGAGCCATACGTCATCGCAGGCGTCGGCGTGCTGGCGGCGCAGACCAGCGAACGGGCCCATGAACTGTTCAATGTCGCACGCCGCCACCGCGTGGCCAGCTTCCTGGGCCGCGGAGCGGACAAGGAGTTCACCGAGGCTGAAATCGACATGCTCATGGACACGCCGCAGGCCCAGCAGATCCTGGACATGATGCGGTATTCGGCGGTCGGCACCGGCGAGCAGGTTACCGAGTACCTCGCGCATTTCGCGCAGACCGCCCAAGCCGATGAATTGATCACCGTGCACTACCCGACCGACGAGCAGGCCCGCCTGGAATCGGTCATGATCACCGCCGACGCCGCCGAACTGGTCAGCGCGCGCTGATCGTCACCCAGCGCCTGACCGCCATGACCAGCAGCACCGCCAGCGTCACGGTCAGCACCCCTTCGGCTCCGATATAGGCGCAGTGCCACAGCGATCCGCCCCCGAAGTTCCCGGACAGCACCGCATCGGTGCGGCGGGACGAGCCGGGGCGGATCGCTGCCTTCTTCAGCAGCAGCACGAGGCCGGCAATCCCCACGCCCCCTTTCCAGGCCGTGTCGGTGCCGCGCCTGGGCGTGCCGAGCAGCAGGGCGATGAACAGCAGGATTCCAACGATGTTCACTCGCAAAGAAGACCAGGCGCCCGATGCCCGACCCCAGCGGAATGGTGATCCCCGGGGCGGTGAATTTCAGCGGTGCCTCGATGAAGGAAATACCGGTCACCAAGCCCAGCCGCAGCGCGGGAGCAAGGACCTGGCTGCTGCGGCCCACAGGGCGGCGCGGTCGGTGCACGTAGGGCCGAAGCGCTCATGCCCCCTACACTACGCGCGAGGGGCCGCCAGTCCTGCGCAGGGACAGCGCCGACCATACCAGCATCAGCAAGGCAGCCGCCGCACCGGCAATGCAGAACACCATGATGCTCGGCAGCTGCCCGAAGCGCCCCGCGGCCCAACCCAGCACGATCACCGGCAGCGCGCTGCCCAGATAGGTGACCAGGTAGATGCTGGAGACGGTCTGCGCATGGGACGCAGGGCTGACAGCATCCACGCACAGGCCGAATGCCGTGCGGAAGGCGATGCCCTGGCCCAAGCCGAGGACCACCATGGCCAGCACCCCGAGCCAGAGCCAGCCCAGGGTGGCGCCAACGAGCAAGGCAAGGGTCCCGGCGGCCATCAGCCCCAAGCCCAGCGGCAGCAGGATCTTTCCGCCGCGCACCACGATCTGCGACAGCGCGGCGATACCCAGCGGCAGCCCGGCAACCAGCCCGACGGCCCACAGGGACTGCAGCTCGAAGGCTCCGGCCAGGTAGCCCGGTGCCAAGGACAGCACGAAACCGAAGATCGCGAAGCTGAGGAAACCGACAAGCGAAGCCATCCAGAACTCGGTGCGGGCGTTGGACGGAATGCCCACGCGGCGCGGAGCCAGCGCGCGGCTTCTTTCACCGCGGTTCGCCATGGCAATGGCCGGGCGCGCTTGCAGTGTGCCCAGCGGAACCAGGACGACCAGCAGCAGGACGGCCTGGATCAGGAACACCGTGGAGCGGCCTCCCGGAAGGCCCGCCAGCGCGCCGCCGATCAGTGGTCCGAATGCCACGCCTCCCGACGAAGCCAGGAGGGTGAAACGCGAAGCCCATTCGGGTTTGCTCGGCAGCAGTTCGCGCAGCGCCGCGGCGCTTGCCCCGGTGGCCAGGGCGATTCCAGCGCCCTGCAGCCCTCGTCCGAGGCACAGCTGCCACAGGTTCCCGGCCGAGCCGAACGCCAGCGTACCGAGCAGCGAGACCCCGACGGCCAGCACCAGGGCGGCGCGGCGGCCCACATGGTCCGACCAATGCCCGACCACCAGCAGGAAGAACATCAGGGAGCAGACATAGGAGGCGAAGGCGATCGTGGTGCCCATGGCGCCCAGGTGCAGGTCGGCCTGCAGCTGGGGATACAGCGGCGTTGCCAGGTTAGCGCCGACCAGCAGCGTGAAGCTGACCAGGATGGTGATGGCCAAGCGGGTGGTGGTGCCGGGGTTCCATGACATCATGCGCGGCGTGCTGTGCTGCATACGCAGCTCACTGATGACGGACATTGGCGCTCCCGCGGAAATAGCTGTCGGCAGGGGAAAAATTTTTACCGGTGGGGCCACTCGCTGCCCCACCGGTTGTTTGAGCGTTCTGCTTGCGTTTGTCTACTGCAACAGATCGTTCTCTCACAAATATCCGTCATCTGATCTCACCAAGGATTGTTTGTTGATAGAATTTGAGCAATATGGTCAAATTTATGGCCTATGGCGGTATCGGGAGTGAGCAAATGGTGCGGTTGGACGACGTTGACCTGAAGATTCTTCTGGCCCTGATCCGGGACCCACGCATCCAGGTTTCAGAGCTTGCCGACGAAGCCGGGGTCGCCCGCAACACCGCGCAGTCCCGCCTGCGCCGGCTGCAGCGCTCCGAGGTGCTGCGCGAAGGCGGGCGCGACATCGACCTGGGTGTGCTGGGCTACGACGTGCTGGCCTTCGTCACCCTGGAGGTGAACCACCGGGAGCTGGACGCGGTCATCACCGCGCTGCGCCAGATCCCGAACGTGCTGGAAATCCACGAGACCTCCGGGCGCGGAGACGTCTGGGTCCGCCTCATCGCCACCGACACCCACCAGCTGCAGTCGGTGCTGCGCCAAATCCTGCGCATCAAGGGCGTGACCCGCTCGGAAACGACCTTCGCGCTGCACTCCCACCTGGCCTATCGCACCGCTCCGCTGCTGGAGCACTACGCCGAGCACGACCACTGATCGCAACCACCCGCGACACGCAATTACAAGTCTTTTGTTCAGGTCATAAGGGTTCTAGGCTGGAGCCAAGAGAAGTCACGAGGTATGTGCCCGACTTCCGGCAGATCCTCGTCCAATCGAAGGAGCACGCCATGAGCCGGGACTTTGAACCCACCGACTTCGCCCCCGAATACGGCAACGACATCTACGAGCCGGACGACGGCCGCGACTCGCAGGCCTACGAGGGATCCAGCGACATGCCCGAAACCATGCGCAACATCGACCCGTTGGCCCAGCGCCACTACCTCTATGACGATGACCTGGAAACCGAAGACGAGCTGGACAACGAGTTCAGCGAGGACGGCCAGGACGACGACGAGGATTCGGAGGACGGCGAGCGCGAAGATGAGGACTAGCTCACTGACTAAGCGAAGGTTGGGCTGAAGGTCTTAGACTTTAGAAGTGATTAATCCAGTTCACTTGCGTACCCTGCTCGAGGTGGTTGCACACCGTTCATTCGCGACCGCCGCGACCCGCTTGGGCTATACCGCCAGCGCCGTCTCCCAGCAGATGACCGCCCTGGAACGCAGCACGGGCACCACCCTGTTCGTCCGCGGCGCCCGTTCCATCACCCCGACCGCCGGAGCGCTGCGCATGGTGCGCCACGCGAAACGTGTCCTCACGGATCTCGACGCCCTCATGGCGGACGTCACGACCATCTCCACCGATTCGGCGGAGAACGAGGAAATCAAGCTCGGCATCTTCCCGTCGCTGGCGACCTTCGCGCTGCCGCAGATCCTCACCGCCGAGGACTGGCCCTCGCTGGGCATCAACCTGCGCCTGTGGATCGGCGAACCACAGCAGACCGTGGCCGGGCTGGGCAGCGGCGGCGACCTGGACCTGGCGCTCATCTTCCAGGTGGGCCCCGGCGGCCTGTCCTGGCCAGCCTCGCTGGAACGCACCTGGCTGGGCGACGACCAGTTCCGCGTGGTCATCCCTTCCTCCTGGCCGATCGCCGAGGACTCCCAGCTGACCGTGGACCAGCTGGCCGAATGGCCCTGGATCTTCCACCACCCCGGCACCTCGGACGCGACGCTGATCTCGCGGCTGTTCGCCTCCTACAACATTCATCCGCAGGTCTCGGCCTACTGCGACGACTTCAACGCCTCGCTGAGCCTGGTCGCCTCCGGGCTGGGCGCGGCGCTGGTGCCCGACCTGGCCATGGCCAACGCCCCTGAAGGCATCCGCATCGTCGACGCCCCGGAAATCCGGCTGGCCCGCTCCATCTTCGCGCTGAAACCGGAGAATTCGAAGAAGCCGAAGGCTGACCTGGTTTTGGACCGCCTCGCCCAGGTGCTGGCCCACTAGGCTTAAGCCAACAACACTCGTTCAAGAACTCAGCAGGGCAGGTACTTCGTGGCGCACGACAGCAATTCTCCGGCAGAACCATTGGTCATTTCGACGGTCTACGGCGCATTGGGCCATCTGGAACTGAACCGCCCCGCGAAGCTGAACGCCCTGAACCTCCAGATGCTGCTGGAGCTGCACCGCGTGCTCAAGGCCTGGGCCGAGGACCCGAAGATCTCCACGGTGCTGCTCACCGGGCGCGGATCGCGCGGATTCTGCGCCGGCGGGGACATCGCCGACTTCCACGCCGCGGTGACCACCGGACGCCACGAGGCCTTCCTCAACCTGCTGTCCAACGAGTTCGACACCGACCAGCTCATCGCCTCCTACCCCAAGCCGCTGGTCACCCTGGCGCACGGCATCACCATGGGCGGCGGCATCGGCCTGGCCAGCCATGCGCCGGTGCGTCTGGTGACCGCCGGGGCCCGCATGGGCATGCCGGAGGCCAAGATCGGCTACACCCCGGATGTCGGCGGCAGCCACCTGCTGGCCAACATGCCCGGCCACTTCGGCGAATACTTCGCCATGACCGCGGACTCCTTCACCGGCGCGGACGCCGTCTATCTGGGCTTCGCCGACGTCGTGGTCTCGGAGGAGTTCGCCGCAAACATCCTTGACCACCTGGACGAATACATGGGCCTGAACGCCGGGGACCTGGCCGCGGCGATCGAGGTGATGCACGGCGCGGCGGAATCCCACCGGCTTGAACTGGACCAGGGCTGGGTGGACCACGCCTTCAGCGCCGCCAGCCCGGAGGACGTCGTGCAGCGCCTGGAGCAGATGGTGCACCCGCATGCCAAGCAGGCGGCCGCCCTGATCGCCCAGAACTCCCCCACCTCCGTCGCCTCGGCGTTCCATGCGGTGCGCGCCGCCCGCGCCGAGGACAACCTGCGTTCGGCGCTAGACCGCGAGCTGCGGCTGGCCGCGCACCTGATGCACCGGCCCGACCTCGCCGAGGGAATCCGCGCCCAGGTCATCGACAAGGACCGCAACCCCTCGTGGACCCCGGGCACCCTGGAAGCCGTCGACCAGGACGCGCTGCTGGAGCTGATGGACCCGGCCGACGCCTAGGGCTGCTGCGGCTCGTGCTGCTGGTCCACGAGCTGGTTCCCGGGCTGCCCTTCGGGACGCGTGACGTCCTGGTGCACCGGATGCACTTTCGTGGAGTTGCGCGGCTCCACGCGCGGTGCGCTGACCGCGTCGGCCGGTTCCTCTTCCCGCCGGGGCGGTTCGATGCCCACCCCGCGCGGCACCCCGTAGGGCACCGGTACGAATTCGCCGAAGTGGTCCGGATCCGCTTCCTGCCAGTCCTGGACCCAGGAAGCCGGCGGATTCTCCAGCAGCTCGTTGGGGCGCAGCCAGTGGAACAGCTCCGCATAGGAACGGGTTGATTGCAGGTTCACCCGGCGGCGCAGCATCCGCGTGTTCAGCTGCTCCGGACTGGTCAGTCCCATGGACGCCATCAGCTGGCCGGCTTCCGTGACCGTGAGCCGGTGGTAGTTGTACACGCGGTGCCCCTTGTCCTGGACGTCCAGCGCGCGTTCCAGGCGCTTGTTCTGCGTGGTCACGCCCACCGGGCAATGGTTGGTGTGGCACTGCTGGGCCTGGATGCAGCCGGTGGCCATCATCATGGAGCGGGCGGCGAAGGTGAAGTCGGCGCCCTGGATCAGCCGCTTGACGATATCCGAGCCGCTGGCCACCTTGCCGGCGGCCGCAAGCCGGATCTCCTCGCGCAACCCGGTGCCCACCAGGATCGTGTGCACCAGCATCAGCGCCTCCGTCAGCGGGGTGCCTACATGGTCCTCGTACTCGATCGGCGCCGCACCGGTGCCGCCTTCGGCGCCGTCCACGGTGATGAAGTCGACCAGGGTCCCGGTCTCCAGCATCGCCTTGCAGATCGCCATCACGTCGGTGCGCGAGCCCACGCAGAACTTGATGCCCACCGGCTTGCCGCCGCTGAGCTCGCGCAGCAGGGCCACGAACTCCAGCAGCTCGCGCGGGGTGGAGAATTCAGGGTGGCTCGCCGGGGAGATGCAGTCCTGCCCCATGGGGACGCCGCGCGCCTCGGCGATCTCTTCGTTGATCTTCGCCGCCGGCAGCACGCCGCCCAAACCGGGCTTGGCGCCCTGGGAGATCTTGATGGTGATGCCCTTGACTTCCTCGCGGCTGGCCTTGGCGCGGAAGGTTTCCGGCGCGAAGCGCCCCTCCTCGGTGCGGCAGCCGAAGTACCCGGAGCCGATCTCCCAGAAAAGGTCTGCGCCGTACTCCAGATGGTATTTGGTCAGCCCGCCTTCGCCGGTCTCCTGCACGAATCCGCCCATGGAAGCGCCCTTGTTCATCGCCATGACAGCGTGGGAGGACAGCGCACCGAAACTCATCGAGGAGATATTCAGCAGCGAGATGTCATAGGGACGGGTGCATTGGCTGGAGCCGATACGGACCCTGTGCTGCTCGGAGGGCGGCGCCACCGGCGCGGTGGAGTGCACCAGGTACTCGTGCCCCACCCGGTTCACGTCAAGCTCGGTGCCGAAGGCCTTGTGGCTGTCCACCCCCTTGGCGCGGGCGTAGACCACCGAACGGGTATCCCGGCTGAATGGCTTCCCATCGGTGTTTCGCTCGATGAAGTACTGCTGGATCTCTGGCCGGATGAACTCGAACAGGTAGCGTGCATGGCCGACGATCGGGAAATTGCGCAGGATCGCGTGGCGTTTCTGCACCAGATCGTGGATGCCCAGGGCCACCAGCAGGCCGGTCAGCCCCACTAGGATCCACCAGACCCACTCCCCGGAGGTTCCCGCGAGGATTGCCGTGATGACGAAGCCCGCCACCAGCACAGCTAAAAACAGGAGGACAACTATGCGCATCATGTGGCGAGCCTAACCCCGCACGGGGTTCCCTGTCAGGTGCGCCGGGGAAATAGTCGCCTTGCGCCAAGCTAGTTCGCAGGTTCGATCCGGTCGGCTTCGCGCACTGCCATGCGGCTGAACAGCGAATCCGGCTGGGCCAGCAGCTGCTCAGGGGTGCCGGATTCGGCAACCTGCCCCTCGCGCAGCACCACGATCCGGTCGGCCCCGTGCAGGATGGAGATCCGGTGGCTGATCATCAGCACCGCCATTCCCGCGGTGCGCCGGGCTTCGACCGCCGCGAGCACCAGCTGCTCGCTGGCGGCGTCCAGCGCGCTGGTCGACTCGTCGAGGATCAGCACCTTCGGGTGGCGGATCAGCGCGCGGGCCAGAGCCAGACGCTGGCGCTGCCCGCCGGAGAGCCGGGTGGCACGGTCCCCCAGCCTGGTGTCCAGGCCCTGCTTCTGGCTTGCCAGCCAGGTTCCCAGGCCCAGCTCTTCGAGCACGGCGACCAGCTCGGCGTCCTCGATGTGCTCCAGGCCCAGCAGCAGGTTCTCGCGCAGCGTGCCGCGCACCATGACCGCCTCCTGGGACACCAGCAGCAGGTGAGAGCGCACCTCGCGCAGCGGCGCGCTCTCCAGCGGGATTCCGCCATAGGAGCATTCACCGGTGCTGGGCACCGCGCGGACCAGCGCGGAAGCCGCGGTGGACTTGCCCGATCCGCTGTCTCCCACCAGCGCCACCAGCTGCCCGGGAGCCAGCTGAAGGTCCAGGCCGGAAAGCACGGTGTCCTTCCCGTAGGCCACGGAAAGGCCCCTGACCGACAGCGTGCCTGATTCAGGCAGCAGCCGCGGCATATCAGGTTCGGCCACCTGCGGCTCTCCCAGCGCCATGGCATGCAGCCGCTTGGCGCTGGCCAGCGAGTCCTGCAGCCCCAGTACGAAGCCGTCCACCGCGCGCACCGCCTCATAGGAAGGCACCGCGATCACCGTGAGCACCAGCAGCGCCCCCAGTTCGTGGTCCCGGGCCGCGACCACCAGCAGCGCGAGCAGGCTGCCCCAGATGACCGCCTGGGACAGCGCGGCGCGCAGGCCGGTGATGCGTCCGGCGCGCAGGGTGTCCGCCGTGGAGGGCTTGGCCGTTCCGTTGAAGCGGGCGAGCATCCGCGGCCCCGCCTCGTAGCCGTGGACCACGTCGATGCCGTTGAGCAGCTCGGCCAGCTGCTGGTTCTGGAGGCCGCGCACACGCGCCTGCCCAGCGGCGGTCCTGCGCAGCGTCGGGATGCCCAGCGCCGGGATCACCAGGCCTAGCAGCACGTAGCTTGCCAGCAGGACCAGCGCAGCAGCGCTGCCGAAGGACGACCAAGTCCACCAGGTAACGGCGCCGCTGACCACCACGGCTGAGACCGCCGGCGGCAGGGTGTGGGCGAAGAACACCTCGACCCGGTCCACATCGCGGGTGGCGACGGCCAGCAGGCCGCCGGAATTCCGGCTCCGCGCGGCGAAGGGCGCCTGGTGCTCGGCGGCCGCATACAGCGTGTTGCGCAGCCGCGACAGCGACAGGAACGCCACCTTGTGCCCGACGTACTGCTCGCCGTAGCGCAGCGCCCCCTTGGCCAGGCCGAGCGCGAGGATGCCCAGCGCCAGTGCGGTCCAGGACGCGGAGATGCCGAGCACCTGGATCCCGGCGGCCTTGGCCACGCCCAGCGCGGCGACCAGGTAGATGCCCAGCGAGGCGAAGCGGGTCAGGCAGGAAAGCAGGCAGGCCAGGGCCAGCGGCGGCAGCAGGTCGGAGGTGGCCCCGACAAGCCAGCGCAGCGTGGCGGCGGTCCCGGGCTTCGGCGCGGCGGGGGCGGTTGGCTGGGGCCTCATCTACTTGTCCCTTCCGCTGTGGGCGGTGCGCAGCCCGCGGGCGCGCTGCGTGAAATGTTCCATGGCGCGTTTCAGGTAGCCGTCTTGGGCCAGCAGGGCCTGCCGGTCCCCGGATTGGATGATCCGCCCGCCGTCCATCACGATGACCCGGTCGCAGTCGGCCAGCAGGCCCAGCCGGTGGGTGACGGTGACGGTGGTGATGGAGCGATCCAGGCTGCGCAGGGTCGCCAGCACCTCGGCCTCGGTCTGCACGTCCAGCGAGCTGGTGGGCTCGTCGAGCAGCAGCAGCGGGCGGCCGGCCAGCAGCGCCCGGGCCAGCGCCAGGCGCTGGGCCTGGCCGCCGGACAGCCGCGCCCCGGATTCGCCCAGCGGCTCGTCGAGCCTCCTGGTCGCCTGATCGCCCAGCCAGCCGCCGAGCCCTGCCTGCTCCAGCGCGTGGATCATCTGGGCATTGGTGGCCAGCGGGGCGGCCAGCTGCAGGTTCTCGCGCAGCGTCAGGGCGAAGAGCGTCGCGTGCTGCTCCACCACCGCCGCGTTGTGCTTCAGCGTGGCGGGCCCCATGCCGTGGCGGCCGTCGTGGATGATGCCCTCGTCCGGTTCCAGCTGCCCCTGCAGCACTCGCAGCAGCGTGGTCTTGCCGCTGCCCGAAGGGCCGATCACCGCGGTGCGCGAGCCGGCCGGGAACACCGCGTTGACGCCACGCAGCGTGCGGTGCTCGCCGTCGTAGCTCGCGCCGACGTTCTCCAGCACCAGATCCCCGGTGTGCAGGTCGATATCCAGCGGCCGGGCGACTGACTGGTGCACCGGGATCTCTTCGATCTCGGCGATCTTCTTCTCCGCGCTGCGCCCGGTCAGGCCGATGTAGAAGAAGCTGCCCACGTAGTTCACCGGGGCGAGCATCAGGAAGCTGAGGATGACCAGCGCGGCCGCTTCGCCGGTGGTGAAGGCCCCGCTGCCCAAACGCCACCAGGCCAGGATCGAGGCGGTGGACAGCAGCAGGATGGCGAAGCTGGCGTCGATGACCAGCAGCACGATCTGGTTGCGGGCCAGCAGCTTCATGACCTGCCGGCGCACCCGCTCGGAGGCCCTGGCCACCCGGCGCCCCATCCAGCCTCCGGCGCCGTTGAGCTTGAGCATGCCCAGCGAGCGCAGCGCGTCGAGGAAGGTCGCCGTCAGGATGCCCTGCGCCCGGCGGTATTCGCCGGAGGAGGCGCTGAACAGCTTCTGGAATCCGAGCACGATCAGCGGGACCAGGGCGGTGGGCAGCAGCATCAGCCCCGCGGAGAGCGGGTCGATGAACAGCGCGATGAACACCAGCACCAGCACCGGGGTGGACACCGCGGCGATCGCCGGGCCCATGAAGGCGGTGCGGTACTTGACCGAGCGGTCCACCGAGTCCATGGCCGCCTGCACCAGCTCGCCTTCCCCGGCGCGCCGCACGGCCAGCGGGCCGATGGCCAGGTAGTGCTGCAGCAGCCGGGTGCGGTGGTGCTCGGTCAGCTGACGGCCCGCCTGCGCGGCGAGCACCGGAACCAGCCAGGCGCACACCGCGACGGTGAGCAGTTCGCCGACGGCGCCGAGGTACCAGCCGGCATCCGGCATGCCGCCGGCGGCGACGACGTCGATGGCGCGGCCGATGAGGACCGCCAGCCCCGCGGTGCCGGCCGCTCCGAGCAGGCTGAGCGCGACCACCAGTGCCGTGGACGCCGAGAAAAGACCAAAGACCCTATGCACAGCTTCAATCCTAGGCCAGCGCCCGCGGCGGGGCCGGGATGTCACAGATTGCCCGCAGGGTTTCGCATCAGTCAGACTTGAACGCATGATGAGTCCTGCACCTGCCACCCGACCGAATTCGGTGACCCTTCGCTTCCTGGCGGCCCCGATGGATGTCGGGGTGGCCGGCACGGTCTCCGCCGGCACCGTGCTGGAATGGGTCGACAAGGCCGCCTACGCCGCGGCCGTGGGCTGGTCCTCCAGCTACTGCGTCACCGCCTACGTGGGGAACATCCGCTTCGAGGATCCCATCAGCTCCGGCGACCTGGTGGAGGTCACCGCTTCGGTGGTCTACACCGGCAGCACCTCCATGCACATCCGCACCGAGGTCTCCTTCTCGGATCCGCGCGAGCTGCGCCCCACCATGTCCACCACCTGCCTGGTGATCTTCGTGGCGGTGGACGGCAACGGCAAGCCCACCGCGGTGCCGAACTACGTTCCCGAATCCCTGCGGGAGATCGAGCTGCGCAACAACGCGCTGGCCCGCATCGAGGTCCGCAACCAGATCGTCGCCTCGATGAAGGACCAGGTCTACTCGAACGCCGGCACCGCCGAGCGCGTGGTCCTGCGCTTCATGGCCTCGCCCACCGACGTGAACTGGGGTGGCAAGGTGCACGGCGGCATCGTGATGAAGTGGATCGACGAGGCCGCGGCACTGTGCGCCTCGCGCTACTGCGGGCTGGACACCGTCGCGGTGTTCTCCGGCGGCATCCGCTTCTACCGCCCGTTGTTCATCGGGGACCTGGTGGAGGTCGAGGCCCGCCTGGTCTACACCGGCACCAAGGGCATGCACATCGCGGTGCACGTGCGCTCGGGCAACCCGAAGACCCGCGAAATGAACCTGACCACCTACTGCCTGACCATCATGGTCACCCGCGACGAGACCGGCACCGCGGTGCCGGTCAAGCCATGGATCCCGGTCACCGAGGAGGACCACCGCCTGCACGACCACGCGCTGGAGCTGCTGACCATCCGCGCCAACGCCCCCGGCGGCTACACCCCGACCCACCTGGCGCACGATCCGGGGCAGGCCGGCGCAGCCCAGGAGCAGTCCAAGTGAGCGCTTCGCCCTTCGTGAAGGTCTGCGGGCTGTCCACCGCACAGGACGTCGCGGCCGCCGTGGCCCACGGCGCCGACGCCCTGGGCTTCGTGCTGACCCCCAGCCCGCGCGAGGTCTCCCCCGCCCTGGCCGCCGAACTGCTCTCCGCTGTTCCCGCCGCGGTGGCCACGGTGGCGGTATTCCGCTCCGAGGACGCGGACACCGCGATCCGGCTCTCCCGGCAGGCCGGCGTCGGCTGGATCCAGCTGCACGGACGGCGCACCCCTGAGGACATCGCCGCGGTCAAGGCTGCTGGATTCCATGCGATCCGCGCCGTGCGCATGGATGCCGGAGCAAGCGAGTTCGAGGACTGGGGCGAGGACTTCCTGCTGATCGACGCGGCCGTTCCCGGCAGCGGCGAAAGCTGGGACTACGCCGCGGTGCGCGAGCTGGCGGCGGGGCGCCGCTGGCTGGTGGCCGGGGGGCTGCATTCCGGCAACGTGGCCGGCGCGCTGGAGCAATCGCAGGCCTCCGGCGCGGATGTCTCCTCCGGGGTGGAATCCTCGCGCGGGGTCAAGGACCCGCAGCTGATCGCCGCGTTTCTCGACGCCGCGAAGACCAGAGCCGGCTAGCCCAGCCAGTTGTGCGGCGCGGGCTTGCGGGAGCCTGGCAGCGCGCCGTTTTCGCGCCAGTCGTGCAGCCACTGCGGGACCACGCGGTCCGCGGGAACCTCCAGCCCCACCGCCTGCATGATCTCCTGGTTGGACACCGCGCCCTTCTTCGAGGTCATGCGGGTCGCGATGTAGGCGCGGGCGTAGATCTCCCCGTCGACCACGATGCGCTGCTCGAAGTAGATGCATTTCTCGTCCAGCCCCAGCAAGCGGGTTTCCTGGGAGAACTTCTTGCCCAGCTCGACGGATTTGCGGAAGGTGATGGTTTCGCACTGCACCACCGGGGTCCACTTCTTCTTGCGCAGGATGTCCCAGACGCCCGAGCGGAACATCAGGTCGAAGCGGCCCAGGTCGAAGATCGAGAAGTACATGCCGTTGTTGATGTGGCCTGCGAAGTCGATGTCGGTCAGCGTGGCCCGCATGCTCACCGAGCCGGTGTCGAACATCGACAGCTTCGGTGCCGTCTTGCTTTTGAAGAACACCATCAGGATTCGAAAAATCATGTGCATACCATCACATTACCGTTCGGTAACTTGTTTTCCCAGTTGTTTCTTCCGCTCTCACCCTTTGGCCTAATCCTGCCGGATCACGCGTTTTCCGCTCGCCGCCCGCTAAAGTCGAAAGCGACTTTTGAACGACGCACTTGTCCAAGGAGCCGCCATGCGCCGACTGACCGACTACGTCCACCGGCGGCTTCCTTCCCTCCCGCCCGCCGACTGGGAACGCCCGGCTCCCGACAAGGCCGGCCTGCGCCGCGACATGTTCGCCGCGCTGGGGCTGCTGGCCTTCGCCATCGTGATGCAGCAGCTGAGCCTCTCGCTGACCGAGGTCGAGCACGCCCCATCTCAGTGGGCGTCGCTGGCAGTGCTGTCGGCGATGATCCTGCCGTTGATGTTCCGCAGGCGCTGGCCGATTTCCATGATGCTTCTGGGCTCCGCCGCCTTCATGGTCAGCGGCACCTCGGAGGCCTACATGGTCACCATGCAGATCTGCGCGCAGCTTGCCTACTTCCTGGGCCTGTACACTGCCGTCACCTGGTCGCGGAACCGCCGCGCGCTGTGGAGCATCCTGAGCATCGTGCTGCTGGCCATGGCCGTTTGGATCATCATCGACCTGTTCACCTCGGACCTGATGAAATCCATGGACGTCAGCATGGTGGACAACCCCGCCGGCGACATCCCGGCGGATATCGCCTTCCCGCTGTACACCTTCCTGATCAACCTGCTGTTCTTCGGCGGCTCCATCTTCCTCGGGCTGGTCAGCTGGTCCAATGCCTACGCCAACGAACTGGTCAAGACCCAAGCGCAGCGCATCGCCGACCAGTCCCAGCAACTGGCGGACCGCGCGGTGAACGAGGAGCGCCTGCGCATCGCCCGCGAGCTGCACGACGTGATCGCCCACCACATCGCCTCGGTCGGGGTCCAGGCCGGCGCCGCGCGCATGGTCCAGCGGCGCGACCCGGAAAAAGCCGCCGAGCTCATGAAGGGCATCGAGGACTCGGCGCGCAGCGCCGTGGGCGAGACCCGCGCGCTGCTCGGCGTGCTGCGCGAAAGCGGGGGCGACATGCTGCCTGACTCCGGCGGCGACGCGCGCCGGCCTGAACCGTCGATGAAGCAGCTGCCGACGCTGCTGGCGGAGAACCGCGCGCAAGGCCTGGCCGTCGAGCTCTCCCGCGCCGAGCACACCCCCGGCTACCTGGACTCGCTGCCCGCCGGCGTGTCCCTGGCCCTCTACCGGATCTGCGGCGAGGCCCTGGCCAATGTCCGCCGACACTCCACCGCCCGCCGCGCCACCCTGAGCCTGCGCTCGGGCGTCGACGAGCAGGGCCCGTGGGTCGAGGCAGAGATCACCGACGAGGGAACTACGCTCCCTGACAGCTCCGGCAGCGGCTTCGGCTTACGCGGCATCCGCGAGCGGGCCAATCTGCACCACGGGCTGGTGGAGATCGGCCCGCGCGTCCCGCACGGCTGGCGCACCCGGGCGCGGCTGCGGGTGGTGGCCGGCGCGGAAACTACACTGGTGCCATGAGCAAGATATCCGTCGTGATCTGCGATGACCAGCCTCTGATCGTCTCCTCGCTGAAGCTGATCTTGGAAACCGACCCGCAGATCAACGTGGTGGGCACCGCTGAGAACGGCGAGCAGGGGGTGGCGCTGGTCACCGAGCTGAACCCCGGCGTGGTCCTGATGGACATCCAGATGCCGCAGCTGGACGGCATCGCCGCCACCTCCCGGATCAGCCGGGACACCGACACCAAGGTCGTGGTGCTGACCACGTTCAACCGCGACGACTACCTCTTCGACGCCCTGGACGCCGGGGCCAGCGGCTTCCTGCTGAAGAACACCGACCCGGAAACGCTGATCACCGCGGTGCACCAGGTCGCCGCGGGCCACGGCCTGCTCTCCCCCGAGGTCACCCTCAAGCTCATCCGCCGCCGCTCCGCCCCGGCCGAGGCGGCGCCGGACGCGGACGGGCAGGACCTGCTCTCCGCCCTGACCGAACGCGAGCTGCAGGTGCTCACCGAGCTGGCCAAGGGCAAGAACAACCAGGAGATCGCCGCGGTGCTCTCCCTGTCGGAGGCGACGGTGAAGACCCACCTGTCGAACCTGCTGGCGAAACTGCATCTGAGGGACCGGGTCCAGGGTGTGCTCTTCGCCCACCGCGTCGGACTCATCCAATAGTTTCAGCCTGCAGAGTGAGCCCCGCCGCCGCCTGGATTCCTAGGCTAGGAGGTAGACAAGGCACAGCAGCTAAAGGATGACCATGCTAGAGGTACACAACGTGTCGCGTTCCTTCGCGGAGCGGCTTGTGTTGGACGACGTCAATTTCACCGTGCCGCGCGGCGCGCTGACCGGCTTCGTCGGCGCCAACGGGGCCGGCAAGACCACCACGATGCGCATCATCATGGGGCTGCTGAAGGCCAGTTCGGGCACCGTGAGCCTGGACGGGAAGCCGCTGGAGGGCGATACCCGCCCCCACTTCGGCTACATGCCCGAGGAGCGCGGACTGTATCCCAAGCAGCCGATCATCGACCAGCTGGTGTACCTCGGCCAGCTGCATTCGCTCTCCCGGTCCGAGGCCCGCCGCCGCGCCATGGAGCTGCTGGCCCGCTTCGGCCTGGACGACCGCGCCAAGTCCAAGCTCGAATCCCTCTCGCTGGGCAACCAGCAGCGCGTCCAGGTCGCCGCGGCGCTGCTGCATGAGCCGGAGGTGCTGATCCTCGACGAACCCTTCAGCGGCTTGGACCCCATTGCGGTGGACTCCATGAGCTCCATCCTGCGCGACTACGCTTCCCGCGGCGTCCCGGTGCTGTTCTCCTCCCACCAGCTGGACCTGCTCGACGTGCTGGTCGACCACCTGGTCATCATCCAGGACGGCCGCATCCTGGCCAACGCCTCCGCCGAGGACCTGCGAGCATCGCAGGCCACCCGCCACAAGCTCTCGCTCGGCGCGGACGCCGGATGGCTGCGCGACGAGCCAGGGGTCGAGGTGATCGACATCTCCGGCTCCCGGGCACTGGTGAACTTCCAGACCGAGACCGACTCCCAGCGCGTGCTGCGCGAGGCCCTGTCGCTGGGCACCGTCACCGAGTTCGCGATCCACCGCCCTGCCCTGGCCGACATCTACCGGGAGATCATCAAATGAACAGCACCTCCGCCACCTGGCTGATCGTGGCCCTGCGCGAAGTCGAGACGAAGCTCAAGGACAAGGCCTTCGTCATCTCCACCCTCGGCACCCTGGCGCTGATCATCGGCGCCGTCGCGCTCACCGGATTCCTGGGCAGCAAGTCCGCGGACTACTCCGTGGCCGCCACCGACCCGCTCAGCTACCAGGTGCTCACCGAGGCCCAGGACCAGCGCCCGGAGAACATGAGCCTTGCCATCTCCCAGCTCGACCCCGGACAGGCCCGTGACCAGGTTCAGTCGCAGGACATCGACGCGATGCTGGCCTCCTCCGCCGACCAGCGCAGCATGACGCTCACCGGCTTCGACGAGCTCGACGCCGATCTGGAACAGCTGGTCTCCACCGCGATGCGCACGGTGCTCACCGACCAGCTATTGTCCGCCCAAGGGCTGGACGCCTCCGCGCTGCCGACGGCGGATGACCTGGAAACCGAGCAGTTGCAGGGAGATTCCGAACGCAGCTCGATGATCCGCGCGATGGCCTTCATCTTCTCCTTCCTCTTCTACATGGCGGCGCTGATCTTCGGCATGCCGATCGCCAACTCGGTGATCGAGGAGAAGCAGAACCGCGTGGTCGAGATCCTTGCCAGCACCGTCAGGCTGCGCCAGCTGCTGGCCGGCAAGATCATCGGCAACGTCATCCTGGCCATGGTCCAGCTGCTCCTGTTCCTCGGTGTCGGCCTGCTGGCGGCCTACCTGGCGCCCGGCGAGATCCCGTTCCTCGGCGTGGTCTCCACCGTGGCCGGATGGTTCGTTATCTTCTTCCTCGGCGGGTTCATGCTGCTCGCGGGCATCTGGGCAGCGCTGGGCGCACTGGCCACCCGCACCGAGGACCTGCAGCAGTCCAGCGGCCCGATCATCGGCGCGCTGGTGGCGGTGATGTTCATTGGCATCTACGCCAAGGGCGGCTTCCTGGTCCTCGCCTCGTATATCCCGATCGCCTCTTCGGTGGCGATGCCCATCCGCATGCTGTCCGGGGACGTGGCCCTGTGGGAACCGCTGCTGTCGCTGGCCGTGCTGCTGGCCGCGTGCTGGGCCGTGCTGCTCTTCTCCGAACGCATCTACCGCCGCGCGGTCATGCACACCGGCGGGGCACTGACCCTTCGCAGGGCCATGAAGCTCGAACTCTAGCGCCAGCTGCCGGAAAACCGCACGTCGCGGATCAGCTGGTGCACAGGCGGGGTCGCTAAAATCATTCGGGTGCGAGAAGAGAAACCCCTTGTGAATTTGTCCGCCCGGCTGATCGTCGTTTGGCTGGTGGCCCTGAGCGGAATCATCGGCTCAACCATCCTGGCCACCGCGCACTACGTCTTCGATACCGGCGTGCTGTCGGTCATCGCCCTGTGGGCCCTCCGGGTTCTCGTGCTCGCAAGCTTCTGGCTGCTGCCGCTGCCGCGGGACACGAAGATCTTCGGCATCGGGCTGGTGCTGCTGTCTTTGGTCCTCGACGTGCTGCTCAAGTTTCCGGTGCTAGGTTCGGTGCAATACGCGGACTGGTTCCTGGTCTCGGCACTGGACCTCACCGGCGCGTACGCCGGCTACTTCACCGTCTGGGGCCTGCTGCTGCCGGTGCTGAGCATGACCGGTTGGTTCATCCTGCGCCAGCGCCGGCTGGCTGGCTGGCTGGTCGGACTGGCTTCCACCGTGGGCATGGGCTTCGCGGTGCAGGCTGTCTCCCGATCCGTGGACGGAACCTTCACCCTCTTCGCCGTGGTCACCGTCGCCCGCTACATCGTGCCCGCAGCACTGGCGGCTCTGGCCGATTTCGCTGTGGCACGCTATTCGGCGCGGGTGCTCCCGCGCTGATTGCCGAACATGCCGGATCGCTGGCAACGGATCCCGGGGAATCCCGGCAGGCGGCGAGGGCGCAAGACAGGCCCTTATGGAACTGGCCAAGCAGGCTGCGGACGGCACCGCCAGCGCTGCGAGAATCTTTACCCGCCCTACCATTTGCCAGGCCCCGGAATCCGGGCTTTTCCACGACTTCAAGGGTTCAACGACCGGCGCGTTATTGCGCAGCTGGCATGCGGGAACGAGAACTACCTGCCGGGGGTTCGCAGCCGAACGCAGTTGCCTCCCAAGCTAGGGCGAGACGGAGGGCACTGTAGTTTCACTTCCTTCCCCGCTGGTTGATGCCTGCACGCCGCCTTCGTCTGCTTGAGATGTGCTTGCTGGCGCGTGGAACCGGCTGCCCCATCCCGCCGCCGGGATCTAGGGGAACGCGCTGCACGGAGCCTACGGGTCGAAGAGCCGTCAGCCGCCAAGGCCAGGGCATGCCAGAGGGCTGGCTCGTGCCGCAGGCGGACCCGCGATTCGCAGAAGCTGCCGCGCAATTATTTGCGGACGAATCGTCAACGAGGTGATTCAGGGATTCCCAAGAAGGCAGGGAACAAGATGAACCGAGATCGAGTGGACGCTAGTCCCGAAGAAAAATGAAGTACTTAGCAAGGAGACCAAAGAGGAAGAGGAGGCCCTGGCCCGCGAGTGGGAGAAGGAATCGTTCCCGGCCTCGGATCCACCGGCAGATTACTAAGAGTGCGGAACTCTTGCCCATGTCCTTCGAGTGGATACTCCCAGATAGCGTCAAAACGCTCGTGAGGTGCCCTTTGCGGATGCGTGCTTTCGTCGAGTAATTTTCCACGCATTTGCGTATGCAGATCCGGAAGGGCAGTACCGTGGGCAACGGATCCCGCGCTGCGGTAACTTTTGCGAGGAAGCATCCCATTGCCCAATGGGATGTTCCTCCTTTTAAGAGGCTTCGTCCGCTTGCTCTGTCTCTGCTGCTTCCTCTCCAATGCCGGCAAGCAGGCATGGCAGTCACGTTGCCTGGCGGAGCACAGCACCGGCAGATCTTGGCCAACGGTCCGCCCTGCCCTTTTTCGAGCTGCTGGTGAATCTGCGCGCAGAGTCCGGAAGACCATCGGGACACAGGACGCGCATGGCCCGGTCATCTCGATCGCCGCTCAAGCTCGACGTCCCAGCGTTCTTGGCGATGGCTCTCTCGTTGATGCACGGCCACGGCAGCAAACCCCCGACTGCACATTCTCCCACGCAGGAGAAACGCATCCCTGGCCTCCGGGCCTTGGCGGATGGCGGATCAAGGCTCATTCCCTGATGCGCTCATTCGTCCCCTCGGCAGACTGTTCGGCAAGCTGCTCCCGTAGGCCGATATTTTCAGCTTCCAGCTCCAAGATGATGCCGATGCCGGCCAGATTCACGCCCTGCTCGATCAGGTCAGATATCTGCTTCAGCCGGGCCAAATCCTCCGCGTGGTACCTGCGCGTGCCCCCGCTGGTCCGTGCCGGGGTGATCAAGCCT
>NZ_RBLB01000014.1:0-65466 GCF_003633665.1 Arthrobacter sp. AG1021
ATCATCCCAAGCAAAATGTTTCGTATTCACCAAACAAAAAATAATTTGGTATCAACAAACTTGGCACACTATTGAGTTCTCAAACAACAAACACTTACCGGTTCTCCGCCACCCCTATTCCAGGAGGCGATATCGTCCAGCGTTATATTCATATTTTATAATCATTGAATTCTGAAAGTCAAATCGATTCTTTGTGATTTGAACCAGTATTCTTTGATTCCCATTCAATTCCAGCTTATCCACACATGGTGTGGAAAACCTTGATTTTCCGGGGTTTTCGCCGCCTCGTCCTGGTCGGTTGGTGTTCCGTCCGGCTCGTGGCGACAAGGAAAAACTATACACGGGTTGTCGGGGGTCTGCAAATCGGCGGGGTGCTGCGGGGCGGTGAGCGTGGACACATAAAAACAGAATCGTGTTCATTACTGGCTTTTTATGCGCTTAACGCCCGAGAACGCGCGGTTTTAAGCGACTGCGGCCCGCCCTAACCGGAATTCTTTATCCCGTTGCGCCCCGCTCGACACCCGCCCGACACATGAAAACTCCCGGTCCCGGGCAGCCACTCTATATTTACGGGGTTGCGCTTGACCTTTACTATTCTTCGATGACTTCGACGTCGACGATCCGCGGATCATCCAATTCCAGCTGGTCTGGGGCCATGGTGGGAATCCCAGCGAAGGCGACTGCTGCAGTTTCAACAACACGCTTGGCCAGGAAACGGTTGCCGGCGCCACCGATGACAGCTCCCACGCCGAAGGGAACGATCCTGCCGACAACGCTTGCGGCTTGGGTGCCTACAACCTTGCGCATGAACGACTTCTGCATCGTTTTTTGCAGTGAAGCATAGAAGCTCGTCGACTTGTTCGCGCCGAAGGCCTTGGCCCACCCCTTGATCGGCCCGCCGCCGCGCCCGGCCGCCTGCCGGGTGAGGCCGGCGATCATGGCGCTGCCTTCCTCACCCATCAGCACACCCATAACCAGCACTCGGGATCGTTCCGGGTCTTCGATGGCAATTCCGTGGAGCTCAGCAAGGGTCTGCGCATATAGTGCAGAAGCTTCGAGGAATCCAAGGGTGGCTGCCACAGACAGGCCCAGTGCGGCACCGGTGCCCACCGCGGGGATGGCTGCGGTGCCGCCAACGGCTGCTCCCGAACCGGTCACGATTTTCAAGTAGTCGCGCTCGGCAATCTTGGCGAGTTCTGCCGCCGTGGCCTCGGGGTGCTTGCGGCGCAGCCGTTTCAAATATGCAAGAACCAGCGGTCGCTGGACGCCGACACCTTTCATGATGGCGTCCTGGATTACAGTACGTGGTTTGCCATCGTTGCCGATGACCGTCATCGAAATGGGATCTTTGCTCATGATGGTGCCAGCATATCGAGCCAAACCTGTAAGTTTCCGTGAATCGGATGCTTCCGATACCTGAATATCCTCGGAATGCCAATCATGTTCGACCCAGTCCTTGAAAGACCCAAACACCGATGGAAGAGTTGGGATATGAAGAACGCGCAGGCCAAACGGTACAACCACGCTGTGAAACAAGCCGGGGTCAACGAACGACCAGTAGCATTGCTGGATCTTGATGCCTTCGATGCCAACGTGATCGCCCTTCGCGAACGAGCCGGAGGAACCCCGATACGCGTCGCCTCCAAATCCCTGCGCGTCCGCAAGGCCCTTGAACGGGCACTGGCCGCCGACGGGTTCAGCGGAGTGCTGTGTTTTACCCTGGGCGAAGCACTCTGGCTGGCGAGCCATGGGCTGAAGGACCTGGTGGTGGCCTATCCCCAGACCGACACGGAGGCTATCAGCCGTTGGGCAACCAGCGAGCAAGCCCGCGCTGAGATCACGGTGATGGTCGACTCCGTTGCGCAACTGGATCTCATCGATCGGATCGTCCCGCACCATCACCCACTGAAGGTCGCCCTTGAACTGGATGCCGCGTACTATCCGACGGCGGGACTGCGTATCGGGGCAGCGCGGTCTCCGTTAGCCGAGCCGGAGGATCTGGCTTCACTCGCCGAGGAGGTCCAGCGCCGGAAGGGGTTCGAACTGGACGGGCTCATGGCCTACGAATCCCAGATCGCCTCGGTCCCGGATGGAGGGTTCGCCCCCAAGGCCTGGATCGCCCGGGCGCTTAGGAAGCGCAGCGCTGCCGAGCTTGCCGAGCGGCGCGCCGAGGCCGTGAGCCGAGTGCGAGGAATCGCGGACCTGCGTTTCGTCAATGCCGGAGGCACGGGATCCTTTGAAACCACCACCCAGGAAGCAGCGGTGACGGAGCTGGCAGCGGGCTCCGGCCTCTTCGCCCCGGCGTTGTTCGACTCCTTCCGCTCGTTCTCCCCCTCCCCCGCCCTGTTCCTGGGGTTCCCAGTAGTCCGCAGACCGGATCACCAGACGATCACCATCCTCGGCGGCGGCTGGACCGCATCAGGTCCGGCAGGCAAGGACCGATTGCCGAGCATCGAGCACCCCCGCAAGCTGCGCTACCTTCCATTGGAAGGCGCAGGCGAGGTCCAGACCCCGCTCACCGGACCGACCGCGCACCGCTTGAACATCGGCGATACCGTATGGCTGCGCCATGCAAAATCCGGGGAGCCGGCAGAACGGGTCAACAAGGTGGCCGTTTACTCGAAGACCAAGATCAGCGGCCAATGGCCAACCTATCGAGGCGAAGGGAAAGCCTTCCTGTGAGCACCTTCCAGAATTTCTCCGGCACCGTGACTGCCGCTCCGACGATGCGCCAGTCGATCACCTCCCTGGACCAGCTGGGCGGGTTGCTCGAATCGGCGGCGCTCAAGGGGCACACCGTACGCACCGTGGGCGCCGGCCATTCATTCACCCCGCTGGCGAAGACCAACGACATCCTGCTGGATCTCGACGGCCTCCAAGGAATCGAGGAAGTTGATGCGCTAACGCATGAGGTGACGTTCCGGGCCGGGACCAGGTTGTGGCAGGTTCCTGACCTGCTGGAGCCCTTCGGGTTGGCGCTTGAGAACATGGGCGACATTGACCGGCAGTCCATCGCCGGTGCCATCAGCACCGGAACCCACGGCACCGGCCTGAAATTCACCGGATTCAGCGGCGCGGTCACCGGCCTGCGGTTGATGCTGGCCGACGGGACGCAGGTGCGTGCCAGCGCCACGGAGCACCCGGACCTGTTCCAGGCGGCTCGTGTCGGATTGGGCGCGTTGGGTGTCATCACCCATGTCCGGCTCCGGTGCGTCCCGCACTACATGATGCACGCAACCGAGACCATCGAGGCCATCGACCCGTTGGCCGAAAGTTTTGTCGAAAGAGCGGCCCAGGAAGACCATCTTGAGTTCTTCTGGTTCCCGGGTACCGGCAATGCCCAGGTGAAAACCAATACGCGGCTGCCGGGCGATGCCCTGGCGAAGATGCCGGACAGGCTCAGGACCTGGGTGAACGATGAACTGCTGTCCAATGGCGGGCTGCAGGCAATCTGTTCGCTAGGCGCCGCCATGCCGCGCATGATTCCCCGGCTCAATTGGTTCGCCAGCCGGGTCCTTTCAGACCGCAGCTACACCGCGTCGTGGAACCAGACCTACATCAGCCCGCGGCGGGTGAAGTTCACCGAGATGGAGTACGCGCTGCCGCTGGAGAACTTCGCTGCCGCGTTTGCGGAACTGCGCCGCTATTTCGAGCTTCGACCCGCACCTGTCGTTTTCCCGCTGGAAGTCCGGACAACTGCCGGCGACGACACCTGGCTGGGCACTGCCAGCGGCCGAAACAGCGTTTACATCGCGGTGCACCGCTATATCCGGGATCGGGTCCCGCAGTATTTCCCGGACATGGAATCAATCCTGCGTTCGCACGGCGGACGTCCGCACTGGGGTAAGCAGCACACGCTGCGGGCGGCCGAGCTCACCCAGTTGTATCCGAGGTTCAAGGATTTCCAGGCCGTGCGGCAGCAGGTCGATCCCCAGGGACGGTTCGTCAACGGCTACCTGCGTGAACTGCTGAACGCCTAGAACTGGACGTCGGTCCAGATCAGGTCGGAGGTTTCGATGCTCTCGGGCGTTGCGCCCGGCAGCAACTGGAAATCTTCCGGGGCTTCGGCGCCGATGCGGCCCTGGCCCAGCACGTTCCAGCCCCGGTTGGGAATGACGAAGTTCCCCGAGTCGTTCAACGCGTCATCCCGGCCGAGCTCATCGCCCAGAGCCAACGCGGCTGCGGTGAACTCGGTGCGCTGCGCCAATGCACCGGTCACCACGATGCGGTTCTCGTCGATGCCTCCAGCCTTGGCTCCGTCGTCTGCGACAACGTAGTCTTCCCCGGCGATGTAGTCGGAGATGACCTTCAATTGGTCCTTCTGGCGTGGTGCGCCGAAGCCGTAGCTGCTCTGGGCTGGCTCGGTTTGGGCCGCCAGGATATGGACGCGTTCACCGCGATACTCGATGGGGATGTCCCACAGCCCGTTGTGCATCACCGGAATGGACGCGGCCACGGCACCGCTCAGCTCGGAGCTTGAGAGCTTGTTGCCTGCCACCTCGTCCCACTTCAGCGCCGACACGGAAACGACGTCCGGCTGGTTGATCGGATACTTGGACAGCACCACAGTCGAGGACTGTTCGGCGAATGCGCCCTGGCCCCAGGCATCGCCCGGGCCTCCGACCACGCGGTCTCCGTCCAGGTCCGCGCCGCTCTGCACTCCGCTGGAGCCGATTGCGAGATAGGAGTAGGCGTAGCCGACATCGGTATGTTCGTCGTCCGGGCTGTTCAGGTAGTCCGAGATGAAGGTATTTACCGCATCCGGATCGGCATCCATGCCGGTCAGCACCACGATGTCGGGATTCGCGACGCTGATTGCATCGGCCACGCGTAGGGCTTCGGTGTCTGTCCGGGTCAGCAGATCCCGATACAGGTCTCCGGGTTCCTCCCCGCTCAGGTCGGTTGCCATCGTGGCCACGCGCAGGGAAGTTTCGGACAGCAGGGGTGCGGTCACACCGGCCCCGTCATTCGGGCCGGTGGGTGCGGCTAAAGACGGGGTTGCAGGGAGCATTAACAGCGCCCCGATCCCCAGGCCCGCTGTTCCAACCAAAAACTTGTGCACCCTGCAACCCTACGCGGTGGGGACCGCGCTGACCAGCATCTTAATCCGATTGTGATGCTGCAGCGCCGGCGGCCTTGCGGTTCGCCTCCAGGACTTCCTCCATGTACGGAGCTCGGACATGCGCCGAGATGCGTGCGTCCACAAGGCAAACGCCCTGCGCCCCGGCTTCCACCCATGCGCTGACTTTGCCGAAGTCATCCAAGGTTTCAACCTTGATGCCGGTGGCGCCCATGCCTTGGGCCAGTGCCGAGAAGTCCACGGTCGGGATCAGCATCGGATCCTCGTGCAGCCCGATCGATCCGTACTGGTGCACCTCGGCTCCGTATGCCGAATCGTTGTAAATGACGATGACACCGCTTGTGACGGTGCGCACGATGGATTCCAGGTCTGCCAGTCCCATGAGGAAGCCGCCGTCGCCGGATGCCAGCACCACGGTACGTCCATCGGCCGCGGCGGCGGCGCCTACCATCGAAGCGATACCCAGGCCAATGGACTGGTAGGCGGTGCCGACACAGGTCAGCGATCGGGCGCCGCTGGTGGACCAATACATGGGTCCCCAGCCGATGAAGTGCCCGCCATCCTGCACCAGCACGCGGTTGGCCGGCAGGATCCGCTCCATTTCGCTGGCCACGCGGCGCGGATCCAGCAAGCCGTCGGCGGTCTTAGCGTCGCCGAGAGGGCGGGTACGCAGCGCGGCGAGGTCCAGCTCCTTGGCCCACGAGGCTTCGGCCGCTGGCACCGACTGGAGCAGGTGCGCGGCGGCGGCGCTGATATCGGCGGTGGCGAAGTAGTCCACCCGTGGATTGGTGGCGGTGGCAGCCAGGTCGATCTGGATCAGGGTGGCGGACTCGTTGACCAGGCCCCCGAAGCGCATGGTGAACTGGTTCAGCGATGCACCGAGGGTCAGCAGGACATCCGCTTGGGCGATGATCTCGGCGTTCCTCTCGGTGGCGAAGCCGCCAGTGATTCCCAGATCGTAGGGGTAGTCCAGCAGGTCACGGGCCAGCAGGGTACCGGAGGTGGTGGCGCCGATCTTGGCTGCCAGCTCCTTGACCAGCGGTGCGGCGTCGATGGCGCCGCGGCCGTAGAGGATGTGCGGGCGCTGGGCGCCTGCCAGCAGCGAGCTGACCTGTTCAAGCTGGGTGGAGTTCAATTCCGGGGCGGGCGGCGTGGGGCCGAGGTCGGCGAAGTCCGGAAGTTCCGTTTCGGAAGTCTCGAGGGCGGCAAGGTCGTAGGGGATGGCCAGGACCACCGGGCATTGCTCGCGCAGTGCATGCGCGGCGGCCTGCAACGCGATGGCTCCCGGGGTTTCCCGGTCCACCACGTAGCGCGGGGCGCGTACCGCGGTATCAATGGCGGCCTGATCCACGTCCCAGCCGCGCAGTCCCGAGGTCGGTGCGTCGCCGGTGACGAACAGCAGCGGGGTGCGTGCAGCGGCGGCCTCCGCCAGCGCGGTCACGGCATTCGTGTAGCCGGCGCCGTAGGTGGTGGAAGCGATGGAGAGCTTGTTGGAGATGCGGAAATAGGTGTCCGCGGCCGATACCGCGGCCGATTCGTGGCGAACTGCGGTATAGGTGAACCCTTGGCGCACGGCCGCGTCGAGGAAATGTGCGTTGCCGTTGCCCATCAGACCGAAGATCTGCGGTGCAAGTGGCTTGAGGGCATGGGCGATGGCGGCAGAAACGCTAGACATCATGGACTCTTTTCAAAAGTATGGTGCTGAAGAAAATTCCATATATGTCTGCCGCTACCGGTTGCGTTTCGGCAACGGGTATCGCCCCTTTTGAGAGCGCCGGAATCCGCTTGGTCGCGCTTCCTGACTCATTGATGATAGGGCAGAATCGTGGTGTTGCGCTAGGCGCGGGCGTCCCGGGCTCCTCGCGGAGCTGAACGGGCTATCCCAGGGCCCGTCCCTGATGGGCCCGCAAGGAACCGAATCCGGTCTTCGTCAAGCGGTAGGCGCGGTTCAGGGAATCCAGCGCATGCTCTGAAACATGCTCGTAGACAGGGACGCGGATCCACTGCTTGACGAGTCCGAGCAATGCAATCACGATGAATCCGGTCAACAGCTTGTCCACCAACGAATACATCAGGTTGGCTTCGAACACCGCCAGGCCCAGCGAGCTGGTGCTGGCAAGGATCGACTGCATCGTCGTTTCCGAAGCGTGCCCCGTCATACCTCCGAAAAGCAGAACCAGGATGATGCTCGATACCACCGAACATGCAACAGCCACCACGACGTTGAGCAGAACGTACTTCGGCAACGCCGAGTTGCGCTTGATCAGCTTCGCCCCGTACCCCCAGACCAGTGCCCCGGTCATGTTCACCAGGCCGAAGGCCGCTGCCGATGAATCGGTAATCGACAGCCCAATGATGTTGGTCGCCAGACCGACAAGCACCCCTGCCCACGGCCCGCAGGCGATGGCGGCTAAAGCGGTGCCGATCATGTCCAGATAAAGCCGAAGCCCTGCCGCATCAACTAGCCAGAAACCCGCCAGGTTCAGCATCAAGCATGCCGAAAGGAGTATATATATCCGTCGCCTGCTGGGAGCTGTATTTTCCTGTCCGAGAGTGGAAACGATGTGAACTGTCGGCCCGGCTGGCGATGGCTGCGGGGCGGCGGACGCCTGCCGCTTGGCTGCTGCTTTGTCGAGACGGGCTTGGAGGCATCTGCGTTCCCAGGTTTTCGCTTCCTCCGGCGAACAGCCCAGGGCTTGCACGATTTCCCCCACAAGCTCGGCATTAATACGTGTCCGGCCGAGGCGGAAAGCATCATAGACAGTGGTTCGGGCAGGCCTCGCGGCGACGGCATCTACTCCGCAGAGCTCGCGCAACTTCCCGATACGGCGGACGATTTCCGCGTAGGGAACGTCGCCTGCTTCGATCCGCAGCGTCTGGAGATCCCTGGCGATCGCATCGAAAGCGTCGGTCGGAACATCTTGGGACTCCGCGTGTTGCGTCATGGCCGCCCTCCAAGCGATCGCCGGACTGGCCGTCGGCGACTGCCGACGGTTTTCGGCGTTTCTGGACGCCAAATAAAGATGCTAGTCAGATCGTATCCGAAAGGTTGGAATTGTTCGGAATCATCCGGGAAGACGGAATTCCACGCACGGTTGCCGTACGCGCGCGATACCTTATGACGTGGGGGCGCGCAGGCCTTCCGGACCGGCGACCGTCTCGCAATAGGACATCGAGTTCAAGGCCTGCGGTGCATACGACAACTCGCATATATGTTCAGGAGGTCATGTGGCACACTTTATCGCGAATACGGCAAGACCCCGCTGCTGACAGCCCGCCAAGGGTGCCGACGCAGGACCTGCGCCTAGAGCTCTCGGCCCAGCAGGTGGGCCAGCGCATCGGGAAGCTCTTCGGAGCGGAAGGTGTGGCCTCGGGCTGACAGCTTCGCGGGAACGACCCGCTGACTGGCCAACGCCAGCAGCTGCGCACCTTCGTCGCCCAGCAGCAGCCGCGGCCCGAAGGCAGGCACCGGGAAGATCTCGGGGCGGTGCAGCACCTTGGCCAGCACGGCCGAGTACTCGCTGTTGCGCACCGGGGTGGGCGCGGTCGCGTTGACCGGACCCTGAAGTTCGCTGTCCCACAGTGCGCGGTGGTAGATGTCCACCAGGTCATCCAGTCCAATCCAGGACTGCCACTGCCGGCCATCGCCCAGCCTGCCGCCCAGCCCTGCTTCATAGAGCGGACGCATTTGGCGCAGCAGCCCGCCGGTGGGGCTTTGCACCAGACCGGTGCGGACCTGGACCCGGCGCATGCCGCCGTCGGGCCCCGTCTGGGCCGCCTGCTCCCAGTCGCGGACAACTTCCGCAAGGAAGTCCCGGCCGTATGGGGCGTCTTCGGTCAGCTCGTCTTCTCCGGCGTCGGCGCCGTACAGGCCGATGGCCGAGGCGCTGATGAAGACCGCGACACCGGACTGCGCAGCCAGCTGCGCCAGCCGGCGCGTGGGCTCGATGCGGCTGTCGCGGATCTTCCTGCGGTGCTCACTATTGAATCGCCCGGCGATACTCGCCCCGGCCAGATGGACGACCGCGTCGCACCCATCCAGGCAGGATTCGTCGGGGCTCTCGGGATTCCAAAGGCGTTCATTCGGACCTTGGGGGGCCGAACGAACCAACCGGATGACCCGGTGCCCACCCGATTCGAGAAGAGCACCCAGGGAGGTTCCCACCATGCCGTGCGAACCGGTCAGTGCGACGGTCAGCGGCTTCAGGCCGTGCTGCGCCGCGCGCTGGTGGGCCCGCAGGTCCTCGGACAGCTGACGGTGCCGGTAGGCGAGCATGCGCCGCACCATGTTCTGCGGCATATTGGTGCTGACTTCGTCGCGTAGCACGCACTGCTGCGGCCCGTCGGGCAGGATGTGGTGCTCGTGGTGCCAGCGGATCGGCCGCAGCGGCGCCTGAGCGAGCCCCTGCGGCGCCAGCTCGTCCACGAAGACGCGACCGGGCACATACCCGTCGGCAAGATGCCGGGCGTGCCAGCGCAATCCGGCAGGCATCGCCAGCTCGGAGCTGCCGTCGCGCAGGTTTTCCGCTTGGCGCACTGCGCGGACAGGCTGCCATGGAGGAAGCAGCCGGCTCATCGCGCCGGGCCGCTCGTGCCAGGCGAACACTTCGTCGGCGGGGAACGGTATTGCTGTTTCAAGAATGACGGCCATGCCCACATTCAACCAGTTTTCGCCACTTGCGGATACGACTTCAAGCAAGTTTCAAGGAGCTCCGCCCACGCCCGATGCCACGCGGCAGACCCTGCCGGCCGGCGCTCCTGTGACAAACTGGTTTCCATGGGAATCCAGGATCGGCCGCAGACCTCGGAGCAAGAGCTCGCGGCTTTCGAATGCGCCACGCAGGACCTCGTGGAGCTGGCGCTGAGCAGCGTTGAACAGCTCGAGGTATCCCTGCCCCAGTTCCGTCTGCTGCTGACCTTGCAACGCCGGGGTCGGTCGACATCCAGCGACTGCGCCAAGGCACTGGGCGTGGGCAATTCATCCATCACCCGGCTGGCCGACAGGCTCAATGCCTCCGGGCACCTGACGCGGGGCTCGGACCCCGCGCACCGCAGTGTGGTCACCTTGGAGCTGACGGCCTCGGGCCGCCAGGTCGTGCAGCAGGTCACCGAACGCCGACGACAGGACCTGAGCGAGGCCCTGGACCTGCTGGAACCCGCGGAGCGGGCCGCCTGCGCGGCTGCCCTGGACAAGCTGCACGGCCTGGTTGGCCACAGCATCCTCCAGCCGAACAGCACTCACCTGCCCCTGTAGCCGTCGCCAATCCAGCGTTCCTGACCATGAGCTCGCACATCCAAAGACTTGCTTGAGGCAACTCTTGCTTAATGCAAATGTTGTGCCTACATTGGAATTGATCAATTCAATTGCGGGAAGGCCGGCATGAAAGAGCTCGAAACGCGACTGCGGGAGCTGGGAATGCGCGTCACCCGGCCGCGGCGTGCGGTCCTCGACGAGCTGCTCCTGCGCTCCCACATCGATGTCGCGCGAATCGCCGCCGGCGCGCGGCAGCGCATCGGCCGCGTGTCGACCCAGGCCGTTTACGATGTCGTTCACACCCTGACCGGCGCCGGAATCCTGCGCAGCATCGAGCTGCCCGGATCCCCGGCGGTTTTCGAGCTGGCCCGCGGGGACAACCACCACCATCTGGTCTGCCGCGCCTGCGGACGCATCGCCGATGTCCCCTGCCCTGTCGGCAAGGCCCCGTGCCTCAGGCCCCTGGACGCTACCGGGTATGCGATCGAGGAAGCAGAAGTCACCTACTGGGGGCTCTGCCCTGAATGCCGACCCGGCATCCCGCCGGCCGCACCACACGGCACCACGATTACCACTCACTGATCGGAGAACCCAGCCATGACCGTCTTGGCAAGAACCTCGACCATCCAGGGACCGCAGAAGCTCGGTCCACTCACCCCGCTCGTCGGCGAATGGGAGGGGAATGCCGGGGTCGACCTTTCCTACCACAACCTCACCGACGAAACGAGCGAAACCGGCTACTACGAGCGCGCGGTGTTCAAGCCCATCCCGATCCAGGAAAACGGCAAGCAGACCCTGTGGGGATTGAACTACTCGATGACGGCCTGGCGCCACGGCGAGGAGGCCATGGACCCGTTCCACGACGAAATCGGCTTCCTGCTCTGGGACCGCGAGAACAGCCAGGTGATGCGCAACGTGGTCTTCGGCCGCGGCATCGCGGTGCTGGCCGGTAGCACCGCCGGACCGCGCGACACCACCGTGCACTTCAACGCCACCCCGGGAGATCCCTCCTACGGGGTGCTGCAGAACAAGTACCTGATGGAACGCGCGGAGATCAAGGAGTTCAGCAGCTCCTTCACCTTCCACGAGGACGGCAGCTTCAGCTACACCTCGGACCTGCTGCTGCGCCTGGTGGCCCTCGGCGCGGAAATGCGCCATACCGACGTCAATACCCTGCACCGGGTCAAGCGCTTCCATCCGGGAGAATAAGGCGGCGGCGGGGCCGGATGCGAATATCGCACCCGGCCCCGCCGCCGTCCGGCCTTGCGCCTACCGCGCGACTGCTTCCGCCAGCAATTCGATCACATGGCGGTAGTCCTTGCCGGTTGCGCGCGTCATGCCCAGCTCGCAGGTGCGGTTGCAGGAAGCATGGGCCTGGGCATCGAGTTCGCGCACCTCGGCTGCCTCGGCGGCGGTGGCGGAGGCGGTCAGCTCCGGATGCAGCATGCCGCGGTCGCCCGCATAGGCGCAGCAGCCCCAATTGACCGGCACGTTCACGGTGTCCGCGGCCGCCCGCGCCACCTTCTCCAAATCGGGATTCAGCCCCATCTGCGTGGAGGAGCAGGTCGGGTGCAGGGTCAGCGAGGAGACCTTCCGGCCCTCGGGCAGCTTTTCCAGCAGGTGCTGGGCGGTGAAGGCGAGCAGGTCCACCACGGTGTAGCCGTGCTCTTCCAGCGTGTGGGCGAAGCCCTCGGTGCAGCTGGAGGCGTCGGAGATGACCGGCAGGTTCCTGCCCGGCAGCGCCGCCGCCACCTCGTCGAGCACCCGCTGGGCCATGAGGTCGTGGCCGTCGGCGTAGCCCTTGGAGCTCCACGGGGTGCCGCAGCACATCGACTCGATGCCCTGCGGGACGTAGACCGAGACGCCGGCCGCGTGCAGCAGCTGCGTGAACGCCGAAGCGACGCCCTGGCCCTCGCCGGCCGGGCCGAACATTGAGTTCACGCAGGCCGGCAGGTAGATGGCCAGCGGTTCGGTGCCGGCGGCGCCCAGGATTCCGGCCAGCGGCTTGCGGGCCTTGCCGCCGCCGGGCAGTTCCGCGTCGTAGCGCGGCATGACATCGGTGCTGATGACCTTGCGCGCCGCATCGGTGACCCCGCGGACCAGGCCCACGGGGAACTTGTCAGCCACGCTCAGGGCCAGCGAGCCGGCGCGCGTGGCGCCGCCCCAGCCCTTGGCGGCGGTCTTGAACCCTGCGGCCAGCGCGGGGTTCGCGTCCTCGCGGCGCAGGCGCTTGACCAGCAGGCCGGTATTAATGCCCACCGGGCAGGCGGTGACGCACATGCCGTCCACGGCGCAGGTCTGCACGCCGTTGTAGTCGTAGTCCTTCTCAAGCTCCGCGGCCAGCTCCCGGTTGCCTTCCGCCTCCGCCTTGGCGATGGCGCGGCGCACCACGATGCGCTGGCGCGGGGTGAGGGTCAGGTCCTTGGAGGGGCAGACCGGCTCGCAGTAGCCGCATTCGACGCAGCGGTCGGCCTCCACCTCGATGGTGGCGTTCAGCTTGATGTTGCGGATGTGGGCCGAGTGGTCCTCGTCGATGATGACCCCGGGGTTCATCATCAGGCGCGGATCGCAGGCGGCCTTGAGTTCCAGGTGCACGTCGTAGAGCTCCTCGCCGTACTGGGCGCGGACGAACGGGGCCATGGCGCGGCCGGTGCCGTGCTCGGCCTTCAGGTTGCCGCCCTTGGACAGGATCAGGTCCACCATCTTGTCGTTGAATCCGTTGTAGCGGTTCAGCGCCCGCTCGCCCTCGAAGCGGTCGGTGAGCATGAAGTGGATGTTGCCGTCCTTGGCGTGGCCGAAGATCACCGAGTCCTCGTAGCCGTATTCGGTGAACAGCTCCTGCAGGCTGCCGCAGGTTTCAGCCAGCGACGGCACCGGCACCGCGACGTCCTCCAGCAGCGCGGTGGTGCCCGAGACGCGGGCTCCGGCCACCGAGGCGTACAGCCCCTTGCGGAACTTCCAGGCCGCCTGGCGGTTCTTCGCGTCCGGGGAGAGCACGGCCGGGGCGCGCAGCGCGGCGGTGTCCAGCAGCTTCTGCCCGGCATCCTGCAGCCCGCGCAGCTGCTCGTCGTTGTCTGCGTGGTATTCGATGAGCAGGGCGGCCTGCCGGTCCACCTCGAAGCCCATGATGGCTTCGGGCACGCCGGGCAGCGACTGCCCGACGCGCAGCGAGGTGGAGTCCATGAGCTCAAGGGTCGCGGCGCCCGAATCCAGCAGCTCGGGCAGCGCGCGGGTGGCCAGATCCAGGTTGTCGAAGACCGCCAGGGTGGCGACGGCCAGCTTGCGGATCGGCACGGTGCGGAACACCGCCTCGGCCACGAAGGCCAGCGTGCCTTCGGAGCCGATGATCAGATGGGCCATCAGCTGCGCCGGGGAGTCGAAGTCGAGGAATGCGTTGATGCCGTAGCCCATGGTGTTCTTCAGCGCGAAGTGCTTCTCGATCTTCGCCACGGAATCCGGGTTGGAGCGCACCCGGTCGCGCAGCTTTTCCAAGGTGGCCACCAGCTGCGGTTCGGCGGCGGCCAGCAGGGCGTCGGCGTCCGGGGCGGCGGTGTCGACCATGGTGCCGCTGGGCAGCACGAAGGTCATGGATTCGAGGGTGCGGTAGGTGTTGAACTCGGTGCCGCAGGCCATGCCGGAGGAGTTGTTGGCGATGACGCCACCCACGGTGCAGGCGGCCTCGCTGGCGGGATCCGGTCCCAGCTTGGTGCCGTAGACGCCCAGCCGGGCGTTGACCTGGCGGATGGTGGCGCCGGGCTGGACACGTACGCGCTGCCCGCCGTCCAGCACGGTGATGCCGCGGAAATTCTTGCGCACGTCGATCATCAGCCCGTCGCCGCTGGCCTGGCCGGCCAGCGAAGTGCCGCCTGAGCGCAGGGTCACCGGCTGGTTGTTCCGGTTGGCAGCGGCCAGCAGCTGCGAGACCTCGCGGGCGTCCTTGGCCAGCACCACCGCCTGCGGGGTGTACAGGTAGTGCGACGCGTCCGAGGCATAGGCCACGCGGTCGATGGATCGGGTCTTCACCCGGTCGGGCTCGCCGACCAGGTCGAGGATGCTGGATGAAACCGTGGTTTCGCCGAGTGCTGGCGTGCTCAATGCCATGGTGCGCTCCTGTGTGGATCGTAGGCGTGGCCTACCGTTGCGGGAAATTGTCTTACAAGTACACATGCCATAGTAGTACGCGCCATGGGATACTTGGTAGGTCCAATGTACTTCTGCCCGAAAGGACGCATGTGGCTGCCCGTCTAGGAGTGGTTTCGGTGGTGCAGGCCGTCATCAGGTCGCTGCGCGAACGCATCTTCAGCGGCGAGCTTTCTCCCGGCACCCCGCTGGGCGAGGTCGACGTGGCAGCCTACTACGAGGTCGCCCGCCCCACTGCCAAGGCCGCGCTGGAGAACCTGGTGTCCAGCGGGCTGCTCACGCGCAACGCCCACCAGAGCGCCAAGGTGCGGGTGCTGTCCGCGGCCGATGCCCGCGACATCTACCAGACCCGAGCCATCATCGAAGCGGAGGCCGTGCGCCTGCTGGCCGGCACCGGCCAGGTACCCGAGGCAGCGCTGGCGGCCAACGCGCAGATCACCGCGTTATCCAACGCCTCGCCCATCGAGATCGTGGAACCGGACGTGCGTTTCCACGCGGCCCTGGTCCAGGCACTGGGCTCGCCGCGCACCAGCGCGATCTACGCGCAGCTCACGGATGAAATCCGGCTGTGCATGACGCACGTGCAGGACGCCACCCTGTTGTCCACCCAGGACATCGCCGCCGAGCACGCGCGCCTGCTGGAACTGATTTCCACAGGGTCCCGGCAGGAGGCGGCCCAAGTGCTGGCTGAGCACCTGCAGACGGCGAGCGCCAAGCTGGCCGCGCATCTGGACACCCTCAGCTAGCGAAAGGACGAACGACCATGGGCTTATTTTCACGCAAGCAGCCAACCGCCTCCGGAACCGGGCGCGCCCCGGAGCGGGCGCTGGATAGCCTGGAACCGCTGCAGGCAGGCCAAGCGACCTTCCGAGCCCGGGAATTGGGCGTGGGCCGGCGCGGCAAGAAGCTGATCCCCGCAGTCGAAGTGGTCACGAGGGATGCCACCGGGCACTTCCGCGCCGACGAGCTGGGCTCCTTCCTGGGCGGACGACTCGGCATCATCGAAACACTGTCCGGCTCACCGAGCACGCTGTTCATCGCCACCGGCGCGCACGCGGGAACAGGCTCCCCCGCGGGCGATGCCTTGGCGCACGCGGCGAAGGACGAGGCGGGACTCCTGATGCCGGCCGGCGAAGAGGTGCAGCGCCTGGCACTATTCAGCACCGCGGACCAGCAGCGGATCGCCAGCTGGCTCGCGCTCTTCCCGCGCCCCTAGTCCCGGTCGCGCTCACCGGCGTCGCTCGGCGCAGCCGAGCCCTCCTCGGTAGCTCCCCCTTCGTCGCTCCAGTCGTGCCCGGCGTCATCAGAACGCTTCGGGTCCGAGACATGATCCTGGGATGCAGGGCCCTCACCCGGGATCGGGTGCTCTTTTTCAGGAATGTGCTTTTCTCCCATGGCTTCTTCCCTTTCGTTGAGCTAGCGTTCCGGGGCGGTTTCCGGCTCCGGCGGGACCGGCGGAGCGGTCGGGTCGAATGGCGGCTCCGGCGGCGCCGTCGGGTCGATAACCGGACCGTCCGGGGCGGTGGGGTCACTCGGAGGCGCAATGGGCCCGGTGGGATCGGTGGGATTGATGGGCGGGTCGGTGGGATGGCGGTCGAACATCTTTTCCTCTCCTTAGTCATCACGCCGGGGGTTTGACACCCGCCGGCTGAACGTCTTTTCACGCTACCCACCGTTCGGGCAGTCGAAACGCAAACTGCCCGATTCCAAGGCGATTGCCAGTCTTGGCGCCTGCCAGGCCCAGGTGGGGGCCATCCTTTAACGCAACTCCACGTATACCCCCACCCCTATTTTTGACATACCCCCGGGGGTATGGTTTATGGTGGATTCAGACACCCCAACGAAAGGACATCCCATGCTTCTGGAACGCTTCTACGACGAAGACCTGGCACAGGCCAGCTACTTCATCGGCTGCCAGGCCAAGGGCGAAGCAATCGTCATCGATGCCCGCCGCGACATCTCCGAGTACCTGGCGCTTGCAGCCAAGAACGGAATGCGCATCGTTGCGGCAACCGAGACCCACATCCACGCCGACTACCTCTCCGGCACCCGCGAGCTGGCCGCAGCCACCGGCGCCACCACCTACGTCTCGGGCGAAGGCGGAGCCGACTGGCAGTACGGCTTCGAGGCCGAGCGCCTGATGGACAAGGACACCATCAAGCTGGGCAACATCACCGTGACCGCACGCCACACCCCGGGCCACACCCCGGAGCACCTGTCATTCCTCGTCACCGACGGCGCCTTCAGCGACCAGCCAGGCTACATGCTCTCCGGCGACTTCATCTTCGCCGGCGACCTGGGCCGTCCCGACCTGCTGGACGAGGCAGCCGGCGGTGTGGACACCCGCTTCGCCGGAGCCAAGGACCTCTTCGCCTCGCTGAAGAATGTCTTCCTGGAACTACCTGACCACATCCAGGTCTACCCGGGCCACGGCTCGGGCAGCGCCTGCGGCAAGGCACTGGGCGCAGTACCATCCACCACCGTGGGCTACGAGCGCAACTTCGCCTGGTGGGGCAGCTACCTGGCCAACAACGACGAGGAAGGCTTCATCGCGCAGCTGCTCGACGGACAGCCGGATGCCCACGCCTACTTCGCCCGCATGAAGCGCCAGAACCGCGACGGTGCCAAGGTACTCGGCACCCTGCCTGAGCTGGTCGAGTTCACCGCAGAGCAGATCATCGAGCAGACCGCAGCGAACGACGCGGTCTTCGTGGACACCCGCGGCCACGTGGCAGTGGCCGAAGGCACCGTCGCCGGCGCACTGGCCATCCCTGCCATTTCCAAGATGGCGAACTTCGGCGCCTGGGCCTTCGATCCGGAAGCCGACGACCGCCAGCTGATCCTCTTCGCCGAGAACCTGAAGGCAGCCGAGGAAATGCGCGACCACCTGATGCGCGTGGGCATCGACGCGGTCTCCGGCTACGCCACCACCCGCGAGGGCCTGCCGGCCTTCACCCCGCCGAGCGTGGACCCGGCCGATCTGGAGAACTTCGAGCACGCCCTGCTGCTGGATGTTCGAGGCCGCAGCGAATTCAATGCCGGAGCCATCCCAAACGCCAAGCACATCTCCGGCGGCCGCGCCCTGTGGGCCCTGGACGAGCTGCCTACCGACGGCAAGATCGTCACCTACTGCCAGAGCGGCCTGCGCAACTCGATCGTCGCCAGCGCCCTGCGCGATGCCGGGTACGACGTGGTCGAGCTGACCGGCAGCTACGCCGGCTGGGACGCCGCCATGAACAAGACCAACGCCTAACCCACCCCCACCACGAAGGAAACACCCCCAAGCATGAGCACCCCCATCGATGTCATGGACGCGCCGACCCTGAAGAAGCTGCTGGCTTCAGATGAGTCCGGAGTGGCAGTCCTGGACGTGCGCACCCCCGCGGAGTTCGAGACCGTGCATATCCCAGGCTCCTACAACCTGCCGCTGGACCTGGTGTCGGAACACGCCCATGATGTGACCCGCAAGCTGGGCAAGCAGATCGTGCTGGTCTGCCAGTCCGGCACCCGCGCCTCCCAGGCGCAGCAGAAGCTGATCGACATCGAGATCGAAGCCGGCAGCGTGCTGGAAGGAGGCATCGCCGCCTACGAGAAGTCCGGCGGCGAGGTGGTGCGCGGCACCCAGCGCTGGGCCATGGACCGCCAGGTCCGCATGACCGCAGGTTCGCTGGTGCTGCTGGGCTTCCTCGGCTCCAAGCTGATCAGCCCCAAGCTCGGCTACCTGTCGGCGGCCATCGGAGCGGGCCTTGCCTACTCCGCTGCCAGCAACTCCTGCGCCATGGCCAGCCTGCTGTCCAAGATGCCGTGGAACCAGGTCAGCACCGCCGGCAAGGCCAACCCCCTGGCCCAGATCCCCAATGCCGGGCAACTGCTGAACCCGAACGGCAAGTAGGAGGCGGCAGTGGAACCAATAATGATTCTGGTCCTGGCCCTGTCGGTTGTCGTCGGACTGACCCTGGGTCTGCTGGGTGGCGGCGGTTCCATCCTGATGGTTCCACTGCTCACCTATGTCGCGGGCATGGACGCCAAACAGGCCATCACCACCTCGCTGTTCGTGGTGGGTGTGACGTCGCTGGCCAGCCTGCTGCCGCATGCGCGAGCCCGCAACGTCCGCTGGGTCCCGGGCCTGGTTTTCGCTGCGGCAAGCATGAGCGGCGCGTTCCTCGGCGGACTGGCCAGCGCGGCCATTCCCGGCGCGGTGCTGATGGTGGCCTTCGCCGTCATCATGCTGGCCAGCGCCAGGAACATGATCCGCGGGCGGAAGAAGGGCTCCGGTGCCGAGGCCAAGGGCCGTTCGCTGCTGATGTACATTCCCGTCGGCCTGGTGGTCGGCCTGGTCACCGGCCTGGTGGGAGCCGGCGGCGGATTCCTCATCGTCCCGGCCCTGGTGCTGCTGGCAGGCCTGCAGATGAAGCACGCGGTAGGCACCTCCCTACTGGTCATCTCGCTGAACTCGGCCTCCGGCATGCTGGGGCACCTGAACTCCACCTCCGTCAACTGGCCGCTGACCCTGTCCATTACGGCAGCTGCGATCATCGGCTCGCTGATCGGAGCGCGACTGACCGCCATGGTGCCGGAGAAGAAGCTGCGCCGAGGATTCGGCTACTTCGTCCTGGTCATGGGCGTCTTCGTCCTGTCCCAGGAGCTGCCGCATCCGGCAGGACTCATCCTCGCCATTGCCGCCGCAGTCGCCGCGCTTATCTGGGTGCTCTGCACCAAGATCCCTGCGTTGGCCACGATCTGCCCCTGGCGCAAGGCCCCTGCTCCGCTGGCACCGGCTGCGGACTAGCTCACATCTACCCAAGGAGTACCCATGAAACCGCTAGAATTGACCGAGACGAACTTCGCTGAAACCGTCAAGTCCTCCCCCATGCTGCTGGTCGACTTCTGGGCAGCCTGGTGCGGCCCGTGCCGCAACTTCGCGCCCGTCTTCGACACCGCTGCCGGCCTGCACGAGGACGTGACCTTCGGCAAGGTCAACACCGAGACGCAGCAGAACCTGGCGGCCGCCGCCCAGATCACCTCCATCCCGACGCTGATGGCGTTCAAGGACGGCGTGCTGGTTTACTCCCAGCCCGGCGCACTGGACTCCCGCGGCCTGGAGGAACTGATCACGTCGCTGAAGAACCTGGACATGGAAGCCGTGCACGCCGAAATGGCCGACGCACAGAAGTCCCAGTCTTAATCCCGGGGTCCGCCCCACGGTCTTTTTCGAAATGGAGCACATCATGCGCAACGCAGACGACGCCACACGCAAGCGAATCCTGAACCGCTTGAAGCGGGCCCGTGGCCAGCTTGACGCTGTCATCAACTCGGTTGAGAACGACGGCAAATGCCGCGATGTGGTTACCCAGCTGTCTGCCGTGTCCACCGCGCTGGACCGCGCAGGATTCGCCATCGTCTCCTCGGCCATGCAGCACTGCCTGGTTGATCCGGAGAAGACCGCCGAAGCAGAAGACGGCTTGACCGTCGAAGAGCTGGAAAAGCTCTTCCTTTCACTTTCCTAGTATTTATGGCTTACAAGCCAGAGAAGGAGGCATCTCATGTGCCGACAGGTTTCATGCAAGAAGTGCGGCAAGACCACCTGGGCCGGGTGCGGCCAGCACGTTGACTCGGTCATGCGCGGCGTTCCAGCCCGCGACCGCTGCCAAGGCCACGAGAACGAGCCGAGCAAGGGCTTCTTCGGTCGCCTGTTCGGCCGCTAAACCCGGCCTATGCCCCCGTGCGGACCTCCACCCCGAGGTCCGCACGGGGCCGCTTCATTTAAGCGGTTTGCAAGGAGCAGGGGCGCGGCCCGACGACATAGTCAGCTCGCAGTTACCCTGCGCCCGCGTTCTTTGGAATAATCCGAAGCACTGACCAGGTGCGTGCCGCATGCCGGATGCCCGCAAGCGAAGGCGGCATTCACCGCAGGTCCCCGGATGAAACCCCAAAGGAAAACAAGCTCCATGACTGCAAAAATCCGTATTGGCATTGCCGGCTACGGCAACCTCGGCCGCGGCGTACAGGCCGCCATCGCGAAGAACCCCGACATGGAGCTGGTCGGCGTCTACACCCGCCGCGACCCGCAGGAACTGCAGCTGGCCAGCCCCGCGCCGCGTTTCGCCATCACCGAGCTGGAGCGGCACACCGATCAGATCGACGTGCTGATCCTGTGCGGCGGCTCGAAGTCTGACCTGCCGGAGCAGGGCCCGAAGTACGCCGCACTGTACAACACCGTGGACAGCTTCGACACCCACGCACGCATCCCGGAATACTACGAAACCGTGGACGCCCCGGCCAAGGCCGCCGGCAAGACCGCGCTGATCTCCGCCGGCTGGGATCCGGGAATGTTCTCGATCAACCGCGTCTACGGCGAGGCGCTGCTGCCCGACGGCGAGACCTACACCTTCTGGGGCCGCGGCCTGAGCCAGGGGCACTCCGACGCCGTGCGCCGCGTCCCGGGTGTCGCCGGCGGCGTGCAGTACACGATCCCCAGCCAGGAAGCCATCGACAAGGTCCGCGCCGGCCTGCGCCCAACGCTGAGCACCCGCGAAAAGCACCAGCGCGAATGCTTCGTGGTGCTCGAGGACGGCGCCGACGCCGAAGCGGTGCGCGAGGCGATCGTCACCATGGAGCACTACTTCGACCAGTACGACACCACGGTTGAATTCATCGACGCCGAGACCCTGGCCCGCGAGCATGCGGACATGCCGCATGGCGGATTCGTCATCCGCTCCGGCAACACCAGCGATGAGCAGAAGCAGGTCATCGAGTACTCGCTGGCGCTGGGCTCGAATCCCGAGTTCACTTCCAGCGTGCTGGTGGCCTACGCCCGGGCCGTGCACCGCATGAACCAAGCCGGTCTCACCGGTGCGCAGACCGTCTTCGACGTCGCCCCGGGTCTGCTCTCGCCCAAGTCGGCCGCGCAGCTGCGTGCCGAAATGCTCTAAACTCGCACCAGAGGATCACGCCATGCCGGCAACCGGCATGGCGTGGTCTGCTTAAGCTGCGGACCGTCCGCTCAGATCCGGATGTAGGCAGCGCCGTCCAGCTGCCCGGCGGCCAAGGCGACCACCGCCGAGGGCACCGTGCCCAAACCTTCCTGCAGGTCGTCAGCTGTGATGCCGTTGCGGCTCATGCCCAGTTCGCAGGCGAAAACCTGTGTACGGCTGGCCGGGTCAATGGGCTCGGCATCCTTGCGCACCCCGGCCAGCGCCTTGCCGTTCACGATGACGCTGATCCGGGCATCGGGCAGGGATTCGCCCAGCGTCGCGAGCGCCGCCACGGCCCGCGCGATGTCCTCCGGTCCCTGGGTGGCGTGCAGAAGCACGTGCCGTTCTGCTGGACCGTTCATCAGACGGCCTCCTTCGTTCGGAAAAGCCGCTCGCTGAGCCAGCTGCGCTCGTTTTCGTTCAGCGGCCGCGGGGTGAGCTTGTCCTCGGCGAGCGCCACCATGACGTTGCTGCCGTCGAACACGGGGGCTCCGTCCTGGAACCCGATATGCCGCACCACGAAGGACTTGGTGCCGATACGCTGGACACCGACCCGCACCATGACGCTGGAGGTGTAGTAGACCGGTCGCAGGTAGTCCAGGTTCATCGAGGCGACCACCAGCCCGTGGGGAAAGAGGTCCGACTCGCCATGGCGGCCCGACCAGCGGATCCGCGCTTCTTCCACGAGTGTCACCACGCGGGCGTTGTTCACATGTCCCAGGCTGTCCTGGTCGCTCCACCGCAGGTGGATTTCCACTTCTTCCCCGTCCTCGGGGAGATTTTCACTTCGACTCATGTGGCTCATTGCAACAAACATTCACTTTCTATGCATCTTCAATGACGTACTGCCGCATCCTTCTCCCAGGCTTCAATGGGCCCCGGGACCACGGTGAATAAGGGATGCAGGGGAATCTGCCCGACACCCAACGAGTCCAAGTAAGTCGCGCGCGGCGGGTCGCGCTGCTGCAGTTTGCGCAGCAGATGCTCCGCCTCGAATCCGATCTGTCCGGTGCTCACTGGCACAGAGCCCGCATGCTCCGGCAGTGCGGGGTACAGGACTTTGGCCGCGTCGAATTTGTAGCCACGCAGCTTCGCTTCTTCCAGCAACCCCTGCAGGTAGCCGCCGACGGTCTCCAGCGGGTCGGATTGCCCGCGCAGCCGGATCAGCTGCGGATGATTTGCATAGCCCTGGGTCTGGCCGGCGAGCACCTTCTGGGCCAACAGGCTTTCGCGCCAGCAGGCTACCAAGCCCTTGGAATCCAATAGGGACGGGTGAAGTGACCACAGGCGCATGCTTCAAGTGTAGTGTCGGCACCCCGCGCCACCATCTGGCCGATCCACCCGCATTTTCGCCGTTCAACCACTCTTCGATTGCCCGAGGGCCACCGGGCCCAGGTCGGCAACCGTCTGGGCGAAGGCCCTCAGGTCGCTGGCGAAGGCTTCGGGCTGTTCCATCGCGCCGAAGTGTCCGCCGGCTTCATGTTCGGTCCAGTGCACCAGCGGGAACCGCCGCTGGTACCACGCCCGGTGACTTGAGGATTTCTTGGGGGAAAATGCCAGCCCCGGTGGGGACCACGACCTCGCCGGCCGCCCCGGTCCCGTTTCGCAGCGCCAGGTACTGCTCCCGGTAGAAATGCATGGCCGAGGAAATCGTGTCAGTGAACCAGTACACGGACAGGTTAGCCAGGGACTTCTCCCAGCTCACCGCATGGCGCACGTCCCTGATGCCGTCGCGTTCGCAGTCGGTCCACTGGTAGAACTTGTCCAGGACCCAGGCGCACCATCCCGCCGGTGAATCGTTCAACGCGAAACCCAGCGTTTCCGGGCGGGTTTTCTGGATCTCGAAGTAGCCGCGGCCATCCAGCGCGTTGAATTCGTTGCCCTTGAGCCACTCCCGTTCGTGGTCCTGCACCAGGGCCATGGCATCCGGCACATCGCCCGGCGGGATTGGGTGCGTCAATGTCACATGCAGTCCCAGCACCCGCTGGGGATAGAGCGATGTGATGTGCGTGGCCAGCAGCGTGCCCCAGTCGCCCCCGTGCACGACGAACTGCTCGTAGCCCAGCTCCCGCATCAGCGCAGCCATCCGATGCGCGATACGGACCGGGGTCATCCCCGGTTCTCCGATCCCGGGAGAAGCCCCGAAGCCCTGCAACGACGGTGCCACCACGTGGAATGATTCCAGTTCCGCCGATTCCGGGGCGGACAGCTTCGGAATGACCTCGAGGAACTCGACGATTGAGCCAGGCCAGCCGTGGAGCAGCAGCACCGGGACGGCGTCCTCCTGCGCCGAGCGGGAGTGCAGGTGGTGGATTGGCAGCCCGTCGATGGACGTCAGGTAGTTGGGGAGCGCATTGATCCTGCGTTCGGCGTCCTCGAAGTCGAAGCCGTCGCGCCAGTAGTCCACCACGTCGCGCAGATAGTCCTGGTCGACTCCGAAGTCCCAGTTCTGCGCGGTGAAGCGCCGCGGCCAGCGAGTCTGTGCGATGCGGGTTCGCAGTTCGTCCACCGCGTTTGCCTCGAAGCGGAATTGATAGGGAATGCTCGGCATTCGGTGCACCTCTCGTGGACGGTCAGGGGCGCAGCCCTTGGGGCTGCGTCGTGCCAGCCTAGCGGCTGCCGCCGTTGTGGAGAGCTGGAATACCGGCTATCACGGTTCAAGCCGGCGCCGGCTTGACGCAGGCGCTCGGGCGGAAGCAGGGCATCCCGATACCTGGCGAAGGAACCGGCGCAACTTGGCGATGCAGTTGATGTCCGGCGCACCGCGGGCGCAGACCCGCCGCTCATTGCCCTCGCTGGCTCCGCAAAAAGAGAGAATCCGGCCAGGGCTTTCCGTCAGAAGATCAGTTTTGGGGAAATTCGATGATCTCGCTGCGGATCAGGAATCGTTTGCCTTCGGGAGCCTCGACGGAGAATCCCGAGCCGCGGCCGGCCACCACGTCGACGGTGAGCTTGGCGTGTTTCCAGTATTCGAATTGCTCCTTGGACATCCAGAAATCGATGTCGCCCAGGGCGCCGCCGGAGCCGTCGTCAAGGCAGAGCACTCCGAGCAGGACGTCGGATCCTCCGGTGCGGAATTCGCCGGCCGGATAGCACATCGGCGAGGAGCCGTCGCAGCAACCGCCGGACTGGTGGAACATCAGCGGGCCGTGGATGCCCCACAGCTTGCGCAGCAGTTGAAGGGACTCATCGGTGAAGGCGACGCGGGAAAATTCCTCACCGGCAATCGCCGCACGGGTTTCGGTAATCGTGCTCATGACTCGCTCCTCTGGTCTTCGGGATCACTGGCCTTGGCTTTAAGCTCAGTGTCCTCCAAACGTCTCCGGGAGTCCATGCCCCTGTGGCCCGGCAGACGATGTCATGCCGGGCCACAGGGATTTGGGGGGAGGTTGGGTTATTCGGTTGGGTTGGGTTGGTTAATCGGTTGGGGTTGGGGGTTGGATGGTTACTTGGTGTAGTCGATCACGACACGGCCATCGATCTTCGCATGGCGCATTTCGTCAAAGACCGCGTTGATGTCTTCCAGCGGGCGGGTGTGGAAAGTCGGCTTGATCTTTCCTGCCGCATAGAAGTCCAGCGCTTCGATCATGTCCTGGCGGGTGCCGACGATCGAACCGCGGATCGTCAGTCCCTTGAGGACGATGTCGAAAATCGGGGCCGGGAAGTCGCCGGCCGGCAGGCCGTTGAAGACGATGGTTCCGCCGCGGCGGGTCATGCCGATGGCCTGGCCGAAAGCCGCCGGGTGGACCGCGGTTACGAGCACGCCGTGGGTTCCGCCGATCTTTTCCTGGATCACGGTGGCGGGATCCTGCGCAAAGGCATTCACCGTGAGTTCAGCTCCGTGCTTGGTCGCAAGGGCCAGCTTGTCATCGGCCACGTCGATGGCGACAACTCGCATGCCCATGGCTACCGCGTATTGCACTGCGATGTGGCCCAGGCCGCCGATGCCGGAGATCGCAACCCATTGGCCGGGGCGCACGCCGGTCATCTTCAGGCCCTTGTAGACGGTCACGCCGGCGCAGAGCACCGGGGCGATCTCATGCGGGTCCGAGCCTTCGGGGATGTGCGCGGCGAACTTCGCGTCCACCAGCATGTACTGGCCGAAGGAGCCGTCCATCGAATAGCCGCCGTTGGACTGGGATTCGCACAAGGTCTCCCAGCCCGTGCGGCAGAATTCGCAGCTGCCGCACGCGCTGGCCAGCCAGGCGTTGCCGACGAGGTCGCCTTCCTTGACCTCGGTGACTCCTTCGCCGACCTTAACGACGGTGCCGACACCCTCATGGCCCGGGATCAGCGGAAGCTTGGGCTTGACCGGCCAGTCGCCTTCGGCGGCGTGCAGGTCGGTGTGGCACACGCCCGAGGCGATGAGCTTGACCAGGGCCTGGCCCGGGCCGGGCTCGGGGATCGAGGTGTCGGCTACTTTGAGTTCTTCGCCGAAGCCTTCAACAATGGCAGCTTTCATGGTGCTCATGGGAAAAGTCCTTTGCAGTGTTTTTCGAAGACCGGGGCCGGTCCCGGAGCTGGTGCTCCGGAACCGTCCCGAGCCTTCGGGGTCTGTGAAACTGTCGGTCGTGCGTGGGGATGGTGACAGGGGATGGGGGATGGGCTGCGTTGGGGTATCGCAGTTTAGAAGAAGCCGAGCTTGTCTTCCGAGTAGGAGACGAGCAGGTTCTTGGTCTGCTGGTAGTGATCCAGCATCATCAGGTGGTTTTCGCGGCCGATGCCCGAGGACTTGTAGCCGCCGAAAGCCGAGTGCGCCGGGTAGGCGTGGTATTGGTTGACCCAGACACGTCCGGCCTGGATGTCGCGGCCTGCGCGGTAGGCGGTGTTGCCGTTGCGGCTCCACACGCCCGAGCCCAGCCCGTAGAGGGTGTCGTTGGCAATGGCCATCGCATCGTCGTAGTCCTTGAACTTCGCCACCGAGACCACCGGGCCGAAGATCTCCTCTTGGAAGATGCGCATGTTGTTGGTGCCTTCGAAGATGGTCGGCTGCACGTAGTAGCCGCCGGACAGGTCGCCGCCCAGGTCCGCGCGCCCGCCACCGGTGAGCAGCTTGGCTCCCTCGGCCTTGCCGATGTCCATGTAGGACAGGATCTTTTCCAGCTGGTCGTTGGAGGCCTGGGCACCCATCATGGTGTCGGTGTCCAGCGGGTTGCCCTGCTTGATGGCCTTGGTGCGGACCACGACCTTTTCCATGAATTCGCCGTAGATGCTTTCCTGGACCAGCGCGCGCGACGGGCAGGTGCAGACCTCGCCCTGGTTCAGCGCGAACATCGTGAAGCCTTCCTGGGCCTTGTCGTAGAAGGCGTCGTCCTTGGCCGCCACGTCCTCGAAGAACACGTTCGGCGACTTGCCGCCGAGCTCCAGGGTGACCGGGATGAGGTTTTCCGAAGCGTACTGCATGATCAGGCGGCCGGTGGTGGTCTCGCCGGTGAATGCGATCTTGCGGATGCGCTTGTTCGAGGCGAGCGGCTTGCCGCACTCGACGCCGAAGCCGTTGATGACGTTCAGCACGCCGGCCGGAAGCAGGTCGCCGATCAGTTCCATCAGCACCAGGATCGATACCGGGGTCTGCTCGGCAGGCTTCAGGACGATCGCGTTGCCGGCGGCCAGCGCCGGGGCGAGCTTCCAGACGGCCATCAGCAGCGGGAAGTTCCACGGGATGATCTGTCCGACAACACCCAGCGGCTCGTGGAAGTGGTAGGCGGTGGTGTTGTCATCGAGCTGCGAGAGGCTGCCTTCCTGGGCGCGGATAGCGCCTGCGAAGTAGCGGAAGTGGTCCACTGCCAGCGGCAGGTCGGCGTTGAGGCATTCGCGGATGGCCTTGCCGTTGTCCCAGGTTTCCGCGACGGACAGCATTTCAAGGTTTTCCTCGATGCGGTCTGCGATGCGGTTCAGGACCAGGGCACGGTCCGCCGGGCTGGTCTTGCCCCAGGCCGGTGCCGCCGCGTGCGCCGCATCCAGTGCGGTTTCAACGTCTTCGGCGGTGGATCGTGCGACCTCGCAGAACGACTTGCCGGTAACCGGGGTGATGTTTTCGAAGTACATCCCCTTGGCCGGAGCAACCCACTGGCCGCCGATGTAGTTCTCATACCGCGACTTGAAGTTGACCAATGCTCCATCGGTGTTCGGGTTTGCGTAGATGCTCATGGCTGCGTGACTCCTTCGTCTCTTCGCTTCGTGCCGGTGGCTGGATGCCTCGCCGTCCTGGCATGTGACTCTAGTCACATAAACGTTGCAAGAAGGTTGCACAACGTTGCAACGCTGCACAGCGGTGTCAGGGAGTGCACCGGATCCACGACATGGCCCGACCCGCACTCCCCGCGGCAAGCGCCGTGGCATCGGGCCGTGTTGCGAAAAATACGCGAACGAACTCCGGGATCGACTACCCGTCCAGCGCTTCAATCTCGGCGACAACCAGTGAACGCGCCGGCGAATCCAGCGGCAATTCACGCAGGGCGGCCAGCAACAGTTGAGAATCCGCGCTCTGCCTTCCAAGCCGCAGCAACTGCTGTGCGGTGCCGCGATCCAGCACCATTTCCCGCAGGGCAATCTGCGCGCGGTAGCGAAGCGCAACGATGCCAGGGGCCTGCGAGCGCACGAGGATCTCGGCGGGATACAGCTGCAGTGCCCGTTCCAGATCGCCCTCCTCCATGGCCTGCCAGAGCATGGTCAGCGTGGTTTGCAGTTCCCATTCCAGGCGGTAGGGGCGTGCGGCGATGCGGCGGTCAGGCGAATCAGCGAGCGCCTTGCGCAGTCGCACCAGCTCGGAGCGCAGGGTCCCTTCGGAAGCATTGTCGGGCTGCTCGAAAAGCTCTTCGACCAACTGGGCGCTGTTCAGTCCGCGCGGATGGGCCGCAAGTATGGTCAGGATCTCCGCATGGCGTAGGGACAACGGCTTGCCGGAAAGCCGCGGGCCGTCACTGGCGCACAAATCGAGGAAATCCTCATCCGCCCGCTCCTCAGCCAGTGACGGAAGAAGCAGCTGCCCCTCAGCCGCAGCCACCGCCGCCTGAAGCAGCGGCAGCGAATGCACGGCAATCGCATCAGCACCGCCGGTCAGATCAACCGCGCCGATGATGCGGCCGGTCCGCGGGTTGCGGATCGGCACCGCGGAACAGTTCAAGTGGTGCACGTGCTCATAGAGGTGCTCAGCGCCGGAAACCTGGACGCCGCTTCCCGTCGCAAGCGCCAGCCCTGGAGCCGACGTGCCCACCGAAGATTCGCCCCAGTTCGCGCCCGCGCTGAACCCGACATTTTCAGCGCCGTCCATGGCTCCGTGGTTGCCGGCAACCCACAGCAGCGTCCCCTGCGCGTCGGCAAGGGCCACCAGAAGATTAGCGTCGCTGGCGGCGGGAACCAGCAACTTTTCGAAAACAGGCCAAATGCGCTGCAGTTCGCTGCGCTCCCGCGCCAGACGAAGGCTGTCGTCGCTGAGCATCGAGGGATAGCTGAATTGCGCAGGGTTCGAGAGGGATCGCCGCCACGACTCGCGAACGACGTTCCTCAATGGAAGCGCGTCAAGGTCAGCCAGATGCGACCCCAAGAGCTCGTGCGCTTTGCGCGCTTGGCTCGCCGCAGCCGACCAGTCCATGCCAGTTTCGCCCACCGTGACTCCAGATACCTGTAAAAATTCAGCGTAACGCAGGTCACTTTCCCATGCGTACCTTACACACTAGGGCATGCGGGTGGGGATTTGTAGTGATCATCCTGTTGATCCGGTCCACGGCCCCTGGAACTCCGCGCACGAAACGGCGGCGTCGCCGCTGGTCGGACGCGATCCATAGGAGACTTAACACCTTGCATAATAGGTGATTTATCTCCCCTTTAAACACAATGCTGGCTCCGGGGAACTAATTCGATCCGCCCCCTTCCCTCTGGCGCGCAGCGGGAGTAATATACAACCAAATGGTTGTATATGAGTTGAGCGATGAACAGGTAAACAAGGTCTTCCGCGCCTTGGCAGACGCCACACGACGAGACATCGTGCGGCGGACGTTAAGCGCCGAAGTGCGCGTGAGCGACCTGGCCGCGGCCTACAACATGTCGTTTGCCGCGGTGCAGAAGCACGTGGCCGCCCTTGAAGCGGCGGGCCTGGTTACCAAGATCGCACGTGGCCGCGAACGCATCGTCCGCGGCCAGCCGGACACCATCCGACACGTCCAGGAACTGCTAACCGCCTACGAGGACATCTGGCGTCAGCGCATCAGTCGGCTCGATGACTTCCTCGCAGATGAAACCGACTAAGGATTTCGCCATGCCTGTCACCTCCGTACTCAAGGACCCGGAAACGCTGACACTGACCGTTCACGCCAATTTCCCGGTTCCCGTTTCCCGGCTCTGGGATGCCTATCTCGACCCCCGCCAGATCGAAAAGTTCTGGGGCCCGGTTGAATACCCTGCCACCTTCACGCGCCACGACGGCGCGGTCGGAGGCCGGAGCAACTACTACATGACCTCGCCTGAAGGCGAGCAGTTCCACGGATACTGGATCTGGAACGAGGTCGTCGAGCACAAGTTCTTCGAGGTCACCGACGGTTTCGCCCATTCCGACGGATCAGTGAACGAAGACCTTCCCGCCACCCGCACCGTCTTCAGCTTCGACTCCCACGAGGAGGGGTCCAAGCTGACCATCACCGCCAACTTCGACTCGGCCGAGGAGCTCGAGCAGGTGGTCGCCATGGGCATGATCGATGGCACGCGTTCGGCCATGAGCCAGATCGAGCAGGTGCTGATCGACCTGCGCAACTACGCGCAGACCTTCGCCACCGAAGCCCAGCTGCTTTCCGACACCCAGGTGCGCGTCAGCCGCCTCATCCGCGGCACCCAGGAGCAGGTCTGGCGCGCACACCACGATCCGGAGCTCATGAAGCGCTGGCTGCTGGGCCCCGACGGCTGGCAGATGACCGAATGCATCCTGCCCAAGGAGGTGGGAGACAGCTACCGCTACTGGTGGGAGCCGAATTCCGGCGTCGAAGGCCAGGGGTTCGGATTCGCCGGCGTTTGCCTGTCCAGCACCCCGCGCAGCTTCGAATCCTTCACCGAGCAGATGATCGACACCGACTACCCGGCAACAGTCAATGAAACGACGTTCACCCCGGTGCAATCAGGCACCCTGCTCAGCCTGGTCATCACCTACCCCGACGCCCAAACCCGCGACATGGTGCTGGCCACCGGAATGATCGAGGGAATGGAGGCCAGCTACGCACGCCTTGAATCACTGCTCTGAGCGATACGCCCCACAATCGCGATAAGGGCCGGGGCAAATGTGAAACACTTAGTGTCATGAGTACCCACAATGTGCGCGCAGGCCTGGACAAGCAGGCGAATCAGGTTCAGGAAATGTTCGACAATCTTGCTCCAAAGTACGATCTGCTCAATACCCTGATGACCGGCGGCATTGTGAACTACTGGCGCAAGATCACCACCGAGGCGATCGCCCCGAAGCCCGGAGAGCGCATCCTGGATCTGGCAGCCGGCACCGGTACCTCGTCCGTGCCGTTGGCCAAGGCCGGCGCGCGCGTGACCGCGTGCGACATGTCCCACGGCATGCTCGCCGAGGGCCGCAAGCGCTACCCCGAGCTGGAATTCGTCTACGGCGACGGCCACGATCTGCCATTCGAGGACAACACCTTCGATGCGGTGACCATCTCCTACGGCCTGCGCAACATTGACGACACCGAGAAGGCGCTGTCCGAGCTGCACCGCGTCACCAAGCCCGGCGGACGCATTGTGGTTGCCGAGTTCTCCACCCCAACCGTAACCCCGCTCAAGGTCGCCTACCAGCAGTTCCTGCCGCGCGTGATTCCAGCCCTGGGCTACATGGTCTCGCCGAATCCTTCGGCGTACGCCTACCTGGCCGAGTCCATCGCCGCCTGGCCGGGCCAGGAAGAGCTGGGCCGCAAGTTCGTCAACGTGGGTTGGAAGAACGTCGAGTACCGCAACCTGACCGGCGGCATCGTCGCGGTGCACCGCGCGTGGAAGTAAGCTGAACAGCAAGTTGTGAATCGGGGCGTGCCTGGCGGCACGCCCCGATTTTTTCTGTCCAGCTCCACGGCCGGGTGCGCCTGTTACACTCGAAACCATGGATCTCATCTGCGCATAGCCTCGAACAGTCTCGCGCCCCATTCAGCGGCGCACGTTCATTCACGGCTTCCGGTGCAGATTTCCGTTTCTCCGGTTCCCCAGCTGTTGCCACGAACCCTCCAACGACGTCTTTTCCCGGTTGCCTCCTCAGACTTCACAGGAGCCACCATGGCCTTGACCCCACCCATCACCCTGGCCTCCCTCAGCTTCTGTTGGCCGGACGGCGAGCAGGTGCTCTCCCAGCTTGACGGCACCTTCCCCGCCGGCGCCAGCGGCTTGATCGGTGCCAACGGCAGCGGAAAATCCACCCTGCTCAAGCTGATCGCCGGGCGCCTGGCCCCCAGCTCCGGACAGGTTTCGGCGGCTGGCGACGTCGCCTACCTGGCGCAGAACATCACCCTGCAATCGGACGCAACGCTTGCGGACCTGCTGGGCATCGCCCCTGCCTACCGCGCGCTGCAGGCCATCGAGGCGGGCAGCGTCGCCCCGGAGGATTTCGACGCCGTCGGCTCCGACTGGGACCTTGAAGCCAGGATCCAGGCCGAGCTGACCCCGCTGGGCTTCGGCGGCCTGGACCTGTCGCGCCGGGTCGACGAGCTGTCCGGCGGCGAAACCATGCTGCTGGCGGTCCTCGGGCTGCGCCTGGCGCGCAAGCCCGTCACGCTGCTCGACGAGCCGACGAACAACCTCGATGGCCAGACCCGGCAGCTGCTGTACGGGCTGCTGCGCACCTGGCCCGGAACACTCGTCGTAGTGAGCCACGACCTGCAGCTGCTGGAGCAGATGCAGCACACCATCGAACTGCATCACGGACAGCTGCGCTTCTTCGGCGGCCCGTACAGCCTGTACCAGGAGCAGCTGGCGACCGAGCAGCAGGCGGCGCTGCAGGCGGCCAAAACCGCCAGCTCCGCGCTGAAGGTGGAAAAGCGGCAGCGCGCCGAAGCGGAGACCAAGCTGGCGCGCACCAAACGCAAGGGCCGCGCCGAACAGCTCGGCGGCAACATGCCGCGCATCCTGGCCAACTCCCTGAAGCAGAAGTCCGAGGCGAACGCCGGCAAGACCCGCGCCCAGTACGAGGCGAAAATCGACGCCGCGCAGCAGCACGTCGACCAGGCGCAGTCAAGGATCAGGGAGATCGAGCACATCAACCTCGAACTTCCCGATCCCGGGCTGCCGGCCGGGCGGCGGGTGCTTGAGCTGGACGACGGCACCAGCTGGCATCTGCTGCAGGGCCCCGAGCGCGTGGCGCTGACCGGCCCCAACGGCGCGGGCAAGAGCACGCTGCTGCGGCAGCTGCTCTCCGGAGCCGAGCCCTCCGACGGGATCAGCGGGACTCTGCATGTGGACCGGGTGGGCTACCTGCCCCAGCAGCTGGCGGGACTGGACGATACGCTCAGCGCCCTGGACAACGTCCAGCGCGCGGCTCCGGACGTCCCCTCCGGGACCATCCGCAATACGCTGGCCCGGCTGCTGCTGCGCGGCGCCAGCGTCGACCGCCCGTTGGGAACCCTCTCCGGAGGCGAACGGCTGCGCGTCTACCTGGCCTGCCTGCTGGTAGCGGTTCCTGTGAATCAGCTGCTGATTCTGGACGAGCCCACGAACAATCTGGACATCGACAGCGTGCGCCAGCTGGCCGAAGCCCTGAATGCCTACCGCGGCGCCTTGCTGGTAGTCAGCCACGACCAGGACTTCCTCGCGCAGCTGGGACTGGACTACGCGCTCAGCCTTGATTCCGCGCGGAATCTGGCCAAGGTCGAGGTCCCAGGGGCGTGATTCATGCAGGAAGCCCGCGTAGACTTGAATAAAGCACAACGCCCAGGACCGAAAGCAGTTCAACCATGTCCTACCCGCAGCGCACCGTAGAAGTCGTCGACGCCGGCTTGGTCATCGACCAGTCCGCCACCTTGCTCTGGGAGGATATCCGACGAGCTTTCATCTACGACGCGGGGACGGAAGCCGAGGATCTGACCTGCGCCGAGTTCCACCTGGCCGAGGGCTACAGCGTGGAAATCAACAGCCAGATGCCCGGCTGGGCCCACGCCATCGAGCACCTGCCGGCACGCATCGACAACCTGGTCGACGAACGCTGAGCACCGCCGCGGCCCCGCTGGACCGCGGCACCCCCGAATTCCGGCTCGCATCGAGCCGATCCTAGGAGTTTTCCCATGGCAACCATTGTTTTATTCCACCACGTCCAGGGCCTGACCCCGGGAGTCCAGGCAATGGCCGCGGAACTGCGGGCCGAAGGGCACACCGTGCACCCGGTGGACCTGTTCGCCGGCAAGCTTCCCAAGGATCTGGAGGCTGGCATCCTGCTGGCCAACAAGGTCGGCGAGGACAAGATCCAGCAGCGCGTGGACAAGCTGTTCAAGAACCTGCCCGACGAACTGGTCTACATCGGCACTTCCTGGGGCGCGGCCCTGGCCCAGCAGTGCGCGCAGCAGCGTCCGGGCGCGCTGGGCGCCGTCCTGCTCGAGTCATTCGTGGACCTGGATGCCGAATGGAGCTTCGGCCCCTGGCCGACCGCCGTGCCGGTGCAGATCCACGGCATGGACAACGACCCGTTCTTCGCCCGCGAGGGCGACCTGGAGGCGGCCGAACGCTTCGTCAACGACCAGGGCGAGGGGCTCGCGCAGCTGTTCACCTACCCCGGCGACAAGCACCTGTTCACCGACAGCTCGCTGCCGTCCCACGACCCGCAGGCTCGCGCGCTGGTCATGGAGCGCATCAAGAAGTTCCTGGCCGACATCTAGGGCCATCAACCTGCCCGGCAATTCCCCCGCCCACTAGAATCTTGATATGCGAATCGAGCGTTTGTTCCGTTTCCCAGTCAAGGGCCTGCCCGCCGAGGAGCTCACCCGCGCCGCGGTGAGCGCCGAGGGCGGGGTAGCCGGGGACCGCGCCGTCGCACTGGGCAACGGCAGCACCCCTGTCGCGGACGGGCAGTGGCAGTCCTGCGGCTCCTTCACCGCGCTGAAAAACGACACGTCCCTGCAACAGTGGCAGGTCGTCTCCGCTCCCCCATTCATCACGGTGACAGCCCCGGCGGCCACGGGGGCCGCTCCCTTCACCTTCGACTCCTCCGATGCCGGCGAGCGCTCGGCGGCCGCTGACTACATGGCAGCGCACATCCCGGCGCAGGGAGGCCATGCCCGCACCCTGGTCGCCGCCTCCCACGGGATGTTCGATTCCCGCCTCTCTGGCATCTCGCTGATCAACCCCCGCACGGTCGAGGCGCTCTCGAAGGCCGCGGGCGTCACGCTGGATCCGCTACGCTACCGCGGCAACATCCTGCTGGACGGGGTGCCGGCCTTCGGCGAGTTCGAGCTGATCGGCAAGGTCCTGCGTATCGGCGAGACCCGGATCGCGATCACCAAGTCCATCGAGCGCTGCCCTGCCACGTCGGTCAATCCCGCCACCACGCAAGTGGACGTCAACGGGCCGCGGCTGCTGGCAAGCCATTTCGGGCACCTGCACTGCGGCGTCTACGGCACGGTCCTGGCCGGCGGGACGCTGCAGGCAGGGGACGAGATCCGCATTGATTCCGAAGACCGGCGCGCGCTGGCATTGGCGCCTGCCAAGCGCACCCCGCGCTACCTCGAGGTCATCGAGCGCCGGCAGCTGGACGGCGATGCGGTGGAAATTTCGCTGCGCGACCCGCACGGCTGGATCGCGGCCCACGACGAGGCGGGCACCCATCTGCGGGTGCACCTGCCCGACCCGCTGTGGCGCAACTACACCATCACCGCGGTGCACCGGGACGTCATCAGCATCGCCGTGCGCACCGCCGGAACCGTCTCGCAGAAGATGGCCGGCCTGCGGGCCGGGGACAAGCTGCTGGCTTCGGGACCCCACGGCACCATGACCGCACGCCGCGTGCTGCACGGCCGCACCGCGCTGCTCACCGCCGGCATCGGCATCACCCCCGCCCTGGGGCTGCTTCGCGGAGCCGGCCAGGCACCTGAATTGAATGAACTGCGATTGTTCCATGTGGAGCGCGGGCCCGGTGGCGAGCTGTTCACGCGCGCTGGCGCCTTGGCCCGCGGCCTGGGGCTGCCCGCCCGGATCAGCCACGTCGATTCCCGGGCAGGCCGGCCAACCGCGGCGCAGCTGGCCCAGGCCATCGAGTCCTGCGACAGCGTGGTGATCTGCGGCCCGGCCGGATTCACCCAGCTGGCACTGGAGACCTGCGAGCTGGCCGGCATCGCGCCGCAGCACGTCCACCGGGAAACCTTTGCCTCCCCCGCCGCCGACCTGGGCGAGCTGCTGCAGCAGTACGCCCCGGCACGGATTTTCTTCTCCTCCGGCGCGGCGGGATTCACCTGGCGCCCGCAGGACGGCACGCTGCTTGAATCGCTGGAGGCCCGAGGGCTCACCCCGAACAGCTCCTGCCGGGCAGGGTCCTGCGGCGAATGCGCACTGACGCTGCGCCGCGGCAGCGTCGGCTACCCGCTGGATCCCAGCGCCCGGGTGGCGGAGAACCAGATTCTGGCCTGCATGGCGGCTCCCGCCGAGGACCTGGAACTGCAGCTCTAGGCATGCGGAGCTACTCTCTGGGGTCCGGCCTGAGCGAGTCGAAGAATTCGGAAATCGCCTTCATGATCGCCGCTGGTTGTTCGTCGACTATGAAATGCCCGGCGTCCTCGATAATTTCCAAGCGCACATCAGTCCCATAAATGGAAGTATCAGCGAAAGCCCTGCGCACGACTGCCGGTGGGAACCCAGCATCCTTGGTTCCGAAAATGAACAATGATGGCATGGCAAAGCGTTCAGCCCTGTAGCTGCCTCGTATTATCCGCATCAGCTCCGGGAGGACCATACGGCGGCAAAGGGGCACGGCGGCCCGTGCGGAGTTTTCATGGCTCATCATTGCCTGATACTGGTCGACCACTGCCTGGTCCAGGGGCTGGACCATGAAAATCGGCGAGAAGAAATGGCGGGTCATTCGTCCCGAGCGCATGAGCCAGGGACCGAGCTTCGGCATGGACAGCGCTTCCTGGTGCCACAAGTGCCTCATGCCTGGCATCATGCCCAGATCAAATCGCATTTGCGGAGGCGGCACGGCAATCATCACGTGACTGGTTATTCGTTCCGGGTAGTGCATCGCCAGCTGGAATGCAGAAACGGCTCCCATGTCCTGGCTCACCATGCGAACCTCGCCCAGCTCCAAAACGTCGAGCAATTCCAGGATGTCTCGAGTTCGGCGAGTCCTATCGATGTCCCGGTACGGCAGGCGAGTCCATCCCTCACCGCGAAGGTCGGGCGCGATGGCCCGATACCCCTGAGCCGCAAGTGCCGGCATGATTTCTCGCCATTGCCACCACGTCTGACCGAATCCGTGCAACAGGAGCACCGGGTCGCCGGACCCCATAGCCGCCACGTGCATCTGCCCACCGGCGACTTCCAGGAATTCGTGGTCGACCCCAGCCACCACCGGCATGGCCGGCCATGCTTGGCTTTCCGTAGTCATTTTGTATCCCACCACAGTGAAATTCTTGGGATCCTTCTCACCGCCGTGTTGCCGCGCGCCAAGCAATCACGCATCGGGGACCGCGGGAAGGGACCCAGGCTTATCGACTAACCTTGGCCAAAAGCCAGGGCGCATGCTCGCGCTCGGGTCATTTGGAAGGACCCGCAGGAGCACCCGAGGGTTTCCTGTCGCCTAACGCCCAGACCGGCTCGCGCCAACAACATGGCGTATTCAACTTTGAGAGCTTTGCCCACTCTCACACAATACTACGTCCACAATGAATTGTCACTATGATTATAGTGATGGAGAATGAAATTATGGAGACTTCCACTTCCAACCCAAGTTCCCGGGCACAGCGGGCCTTGAACGCAGCACTTGCGCTCCTCGGCGAGCAAGGAGTGCGGGCACTAAGCCATGCCCGCGTCGACCAGACAGCCGGGCTGCCAGCAGGATCGACATCCAACTATTTTCGTACCAAGCAGGCATTGCTCGAGGGCGTCGCATCGCACCTTGCCCAGCGCGAACGCGAGGATTTCGGCCAAGCTGCGCCAATCCTCGAGCGCGCGGAGGCAGAGGAGGCATTCACCAGAATGCTGGAAACCCAAAGCGGGATTTTCCGCAGCAGGACGCTGGCCCGCTACGCGCTGTTCATCGACTTGGCCCATTCTCCGGAACTTGTTGCGCCGCTGAAGGACAACCGGAGGGTCTTCGAACACTGGACAACCGCGACGCTGGCCGCCCTGGGCGCCAAAGACCCCCTGGGCTGCACGAGATTCATCATGGCCACGCTCGACGGCGCACTGCTGCACCGGATCACGGTCGACGACTCGCTGGATTTCGCGCCGGTCATCCGCCGCGCCCTGGCCGCCTGCCTCGATAGCTAGCCTCCTGCCGGAACACGGAAAACCCCGCCTCCTCCGGTGAAACCGGGGTGGCGGGGTTTTGTCTGGTGCGCCCTGCGGGGATCGAACCCGCGACCAATGGATTAAAAGTCCAGTGCTCTACCAGCTGAGCTAAAGGCGCACGGCCTACGGCCAGAAACCATATTACCTGAAGTGCCCGTCCATCCTTAATCGAGGCCGATCCACGTCGCAAGCAGCGGAAAACGCCAAGGATAAGGGAGTAACCTAGTCGCCATGAGAGGTGCACGTTCCGGATCGCAAACCGCCCACGAGTCGGGGTACCGGCATCACAAACCCCGCCCCTTCGCCCCGATCGACTTCGAGCCCTATGAAGGCGGGGCCGATCCCGCGCGGATATCGGAGGCCGCGCACCTGTCCGCGCGCGCCTTCGTCCAGCAAGGGCTGGCCAACGACGACCCGGAGGTCACCCGGAGGCTGATTGCCGTCGCCGAGGACGAGGGCATCGAGGTGCTCGCCGAACTCTGGAGCGAGGCCCCGGCGCATTCGCTGCCCGGCGCGCTTTGGCGCCTGTACGCGGTCCGCACCGCCACCTTGAACATGCCCGACGTCATGGCCGCACGGTTCGCCGCCGGAGCCCACCGCGCAGAGGTCGAACGCATCGTCGCCGGCGCCGCCGAGCCGCCCAGCGCCGAGGAGCTGAAGAAGATGACCAGCTCGATTCTCTCAGGGGCCTTCAACGGGGACTTCGCCCACGCCCTTGAGCGCACCGCCGCCTACTGCAGAGTGCTGGCTCTGGGCATGACCGAGCACGCCGACGCCGCGGACCTGGCCAGCAGCGAGCGCGGCACCAACCTGACCTTGCGGGCGCGCTCGCTGGACAACACCGCCAAGGATCTGGAGATCTGCGCCCGAATGTGGCGCCAGGGCACGCTGGACTAGCAACAAAAATCGGCTCCGCCTCCCTGTGGCCTTAGGATTGGGACGGCAGAATTCCTCAAGCGAAGGGCCGGTGCGTGGGCGCAAACAACAAGGCGGCATCCTCGGGCGCCATGCGCTGGCTCCTGGTGCTGATTGCCACCGCGCTGCTGTCCCAGACGGCCTTGAACGTAATCCGCCCGGTCACGACCTACAAGCTCATTGCGCTGGGTTCCGGTCCGGTGACGGTTGGCGCGGCCACGGCCGCCTTCGCGCTGCTGCCCTTGGTGACAGCGATTTCCATGGGCCGGCTCAGCTCCCGCATGCGCCAGATCCGCTACCTGATGCTGGGCGGCGTCGTCCTGCTGGCGCTCGGCGGCGCTGGCATCGCCCTGTCCCCCAACGCGCTGCTGGTCGCGGCCGCCAGCGCGGTGCTGGGCATGGGGCACCTGATGTTCACCATCGGCGGCCAGTCCTCCATCGCACGCTTTTTGCCCGACAGCGAACTGGACAAGGGATTCGGCTGGTTCACCGCCGCGTATTCCGCCGGCCAATTCCTCGGTCCGCTGGCCGCAGGCCTGATCCTGGGCACCGGCACCGCGGCCGACTCCCCAGAGCGCATCGCCAGCATCAGCCTGTCACTGTGGATCGGTGCCGGCTGCTCGCTGCTGGCGGCCCCGCTGCTGCTGGCCAATTTCCAGCCGTCGACCACCAAGAACACCGCTTCCGCGGCATCGGCCCGCCCCAAGACCTCCGCCTGGGCCATCCTTCGGGTGCGCGGCATGACCTCCCACATGCTCGCGGCGCTGACACTGCTGTCAATGCTGGACATCCTCACCGCTTTCCTGCCGCTGGTCGCCGAGCAACATAACGTCACACCTGTGGCAGTTGGTGTGCTCTTGGCCATCCGCGGCTGCGCCTCGGTGGTCTCGCGCCTGGTGATCCCGCAGCTATCCGCGCACTTCAGCCGCCCGGCCCTGCTCACCACCAGCTTGTACCTGGCGGCCGCCACCATCGCCATCGCGCCGTTCTTCATCGACTCGCTGTGGATTTCGGGCGCCGCGATGCTGGTCGGCGGTTTCTTCCTGGGACTTGGCCAGCCGCTGACCATGACCATGATCTCCACCTCGGTGGAACCGGCCGACCGGGGTGCCGCGCTGGCTCTCCGGCTCATGGGAAACCGGCTCGGACAAGTAGGTTTGCCGATTATCGCAAGTACCGTGGCGGCTGGCATGGGCCCTGCCGGGGCGATCTGGTTCTGCTGCGCGCTGCTGGGGATCAGCGGAATCGAGAAGTCGCTGCGGCGATAACGTGAGAAACGGCACGCCGTCGGGCAGGCAGTTGACAGCAAGCGCTTCAAGCGAGAAAACTAGGAGTCGGTGCCGGGCTGCTGGTAACCCCGGGCTCCAAAACTCTGCCGCCTAGAGCGGCCTTCCGCCGAGAGGCGTTCCCGGTCCGGCACCACCACAATTCTTGTGTTCACTTCAACGACGTAAACTGTTCTGCGTTGGTACCTGCCCGCATGCCCTAGTCGAATGGTGCGCCGTACAAAGTGAAGTTCCAGATTTTTCCCTCAGCCTCGCGCGGCATTGAGCTGCTGCGCGACCTCGCCGCAACGATTCGACGCTCGGTCGCCAGCGTTTCCGAGATGATCGGCAACCCCGAGGGGCGCCCCCAGCAGCTGCGCGACCTGGCCGCGGCGGAGGCCGAGGCCTCCGACCTGGTCCACGCGGTGCTGACCCACCTGCGAACCAGCTACATCAGCCCCTTGCCCCGCGAGGACATGTACACGCTCTCGAGGCTGCTGCACGAAACCATGGAACAGCTGCGCGGCACCGGAGAGCTGATCATGAACATCGGCACCACCCCGCTTTCTGAGCGCTCCTCGGAGCAGCTTGAGCTCATCTCGCAGCTGGCCGACCTGGCCTCCGACTCCGTCCAGCACCTTGGCAACCTGGACGACCTGGAAGACAACTGGCTGCAGATGGTGCAGTCCTCCAAACGCGCGGCGAGGACCCACCTGGTGTGGGTGGATGAAATCGCGGGCTTCTCCAAGGCCAGCACCATCCACCGCCACCAGCGCGTGGCCGACCACCTGATGCTCACCGCCAACACCCTGCGCCAGTTCGCCGATCACCTGGGCCGCGTGCTGGTCAAGGAGTCCTAAGACCCATGACCGTTATTTCGTCCCTTACCGCCGTTGCGGTGGTCCTGACCCTGGGCTACGCCGTGCTCAATGGTTTCAGGGACGCCTCCACAGCGGTGGCCGCCGCGGTGCGCACCAGGGCGCTGACCCCGGTGGTGGCCGTCGTGGTGGCATCGTTCTTCGCCTTCCTCGGCACCATCGCCACCTCGGGATTGAGCACCGCGCTGGTCGACGCGCTGAACTTCAACGTCCCGGACGGCATCGACGGGCTGAAGCTGGTGATCTGCGGCCTGCTGACGGCCGGTGCCTGGGGGCTCTACTGCTGGTGGCGCGGCCTGCCCATGAGCTCGACCCATTCGCTGCTCTCCGCCCTGGTGGGCGCCAGCGGCGCCGCGGCCTTCATGGGGGATGCGTCGATGTCCGGGGCCTGGGCGCTGCTGGTTGGCTCGGTCCTGCTGCCGCTGCTGATCTCCCCGATCATCGCCTACACCCTGTCGTACCTGGTGGTGATCCCGGCGATGTGGCTGGTTCGGCACGACACCTCGAGCACCGTGAACGAGGTCTCGCGCGCCGGCCAGGCGGTCACCGCCTGCGCCTCGGCCCTGGGGCTGGGCCTGCAGGACGGCCAGCGCACCGGCGCGCTGATCGCGCTGGTGCTGATCACCGGGGACGCCATGGACCCAGGGCCGGTCACCTGGGCCATCCAGCTGTCCGCCGGCGCCGCGTTGTCCTTCGGCGTGCTGCTGGGCGGCTGGCGCATCACCCACACGCTGGGACGCCGCCTGGTGAACTTCGACCCGATGCGCGGAATGATCGCCCAGGGCGTCTCCGCCATCATGCTGTTCGTCGGCTCGCTGGTCTTCCATCTGCCGCTGTCCACCACCCAGACCGTCACCAGCGGCATCGTCGGCGCCGGCAAGAACCAGGCCTTCGAGTCGGTCTTCTGGCGCAATGTCGCCAGGGTGGCCTGGCACTGGGTACTGACGCCCGTGGTGTGCGTCTTCGGCGGCGCGGTGCTCACGCTGGCCATCAGCCCGCTGTTCTAGCGGTTTTCCCGGCGACTGGCCGGGCTAGTCCGGATCCGGCGTGAACAGGTCCTCGATGGGGCACCCGAACAGCGCGGCCAGCTTGAACGCCAGCGGCAGCGAGGGGTCGTAGCGGCCCTTCTCCAAGGAGATGATGCTTTGGCGCGAGATCCCCAGCTCGTCGGCGAGCGCCTGCTGCGACAATCCCCTGTCCTTGCGCCGTTCGGCCAGTGAATTGCGCACTAGCCCTCAGCCCGCTTGCTCAGCTGCATCCGGATGCCGAAATCCACCATTGCCAGGACCACCAGGCCCGCGAGCACCAGGTGCAGCGGCCAGCGCAGCGTCAGGTCGATGGCGACCTCCAAGACGCTGAGCACAGCCGCGCCCGCACCCAGCAGCACCAGCATGTCGCGGAACACCCCTGCCGAAGCGCGTTCGCTCCAGCGGTATTCCACCGAGTCCTCGACGTTGCGCGGCGCGTCGCGCATGGTCCCGCGGTCAACCAGCAGCACCCAGAGCAGCGCGGAGAACGGGAGCCAGAAGCTGAACCCGAAGGCCAGCAGCGTGGCAAGGAACCGCTCCTCGGGCCCCGCGGCGGCAACGAGCGCGGCAACACCCAGCGCGGCGGCCAGGCCTCCTCCGAAGCTCAGCAAAAGCAGTGTGCGGGTGTTCCCACCCGAACGCATGCGGCCCCAGGCCGACTTCTTGATCTCGGTCATCGCTCTTCCTCCTGTCGGTTCTTCCTCGTGGCATCAATCTATAGTTAAGCTTCCTTTACAGTCAAGGTTGCTTTACATCAAGGTTTAAAAACCAGCGGCGCACCTTTCGGTGCGCCGCTGGCGGTGATCCCCTCCAGGATCCCCGGAAGACCCCCCTTCCGGTTCACCTACCGGCCTGCTGACGGCAGGCGGTAGACGAAATCTTTATCCGAAGCGTCCTGAGACGTAGTCTTCGGTGGCCTTCTGCTCCGGGTTGGAGAAGATGGCGGCGGTATCGTTGTACTCGATGAGCTTGCCCGGCTTGCCGGTGCCCGCGATGTTGAAGAAGGCGGTCTTGTCGCTGACGCGCGCGGCCTGCTGCATGTTGTGGGTCACGATCACCACGGTGTAGTCGTTCTTCAGCTCATTGATCAGGTCCTCGATGGCCAGGGTGGAGATCGGGTCCAGGGCGGAGCACGGCTCGTCCATCAGGATCACGTCGGGCTTCACCGCGATGGTGCGGGCGATGCACAGGCGCTGCTGCTGGCCGCCGGAGAGGCCCGAGCCCGGCTTGTCCAGGCGGTCCTTGACCTCGTTCCACAGGTTCGCGCCGCGCAGCGACTTCTCCACCAGCGCGTCGGCGTCGGACTTGGAGATCTTCTTGCCGTTCAGCTTCACGCCGGCCAGCACGTTGTCCTTGATGGACATGGTCGGGAACGGGTTCGGGCGCTGGAAGACCATGCCGATCTGGCTGCGCACGGTCACCGGGTCGACGCCCGGGCCGTACAGGTCGTCGCCGTCCAGCAGGACCTCGCCCTCGACGCGGCCGCCGGGGATGACCTCGTGCATGCGGTTCAGGGTGCGCAGGAATGTGGACTTGCCGCAGCCCGACGGGCCGATGAAGGCGGTGACCGACTTCGGCTCGATGTTGATGGACACGCCCTCAACTGCGCGGAACTTGGAGTAGTAGACGTTCAGGTCGTTGACGTCGATGCGTTTTGCCATGGTGTTTATCCTTGAAAATTCTTGGGGTGTCGAGGGCCGGAGCGCTGGCTCAACGGCCCTTCTTTGGAGCGAAGAGCTTGGCGATCAGCCGGGCGGCCAGGTTCAGCGCCATGACCATGAGGATCAGCAGCAGGGCAGCTGCCCAGGCGCGCTGGATCGACGGGTCGACGTTGGTCGGGCTGGTCGGCGTCATGATCTGGTAGTAGATGAACGTGGGCAGCGTGGACATCCAGTTGGCGAACACGTTCAGGTTGATGTTGCTGGCGATGCCGGCGGTGACCAGGATCGGGGCGGTTTCGCCGATGACGCGGGCGATGGCCAGGGTCACGCCGGAGGCGATGCCGGAGATCGCGGTCGGGATGACCACCTTCAGGATGGTGCGCCAGCGGCGCACGCCCAGCGCGTAGGAAGCCTCGCGCAGCTCGTTCGGGACGATCTTGAGCATTTCCTCGGTGGAGCGGACCACCGTCGGGATCATCAGCACGCTCAAGGCGACGGCCGCGACGATGCCCATGCGCGAGTTCGGGCCCAGGATCAGGCCGAAGAAGGCGGCGGCGAACAGGCCTGCGACGATGGACGGGATGCCGGTCATCACGTCGACGAAGAAGGTGATGGCGCGGGCCAGCGGGCCGTTCTTGCCGTACTCGACCAGGTAGATGGCGGTGAGCATGCCCACCGGCACCGAGATCACGGTGGCCCACAGGGTGATCAGCAAGGTGCCCATCAGCGCGTGGTAGGCGCCGCCGAGCACCGGGGTGCCGTTTTCGACCGTCTGGTTGTCGACCGCGCCGGTCACGCCGTTCATGGAGCTGAACAGGAAGTGCATGTTCATGCCCGGCAGGCCCTTTTCCAGCACGGTGTAGAGCACCGAGGCCAGCGGGATCAGCGCCAGGATGAAGGAAGCGTAGATCAGGTAGGTCCAGGTCGCGTTCTTGCCGCGGCGCTTGCCCTCCACCACCGTGGTGGCCACCGAGGCGGCGATCAGGAAGATGACTGCGGAGTAGATGGCGAAACTCGCCACGTGGAAGCCGGTCAGCGTGGAGCCCGCCGCGCCGAGGATGATCGAGCCGCCGGCGATGGCCGGGATGGCCCACTTGGGCAGCTTGCCCTTGGCCAGCGAATTGCGCTTGCGGCTCGGAGGCGTCGGCTGCGTCGTGGTGTTGCTGCGTTCGGAAGTAGTCATGGCACTCATCAGTTGGCTCCGGAGAATTCCTTGTGGCGGGCGATGATTGCCCGGGCGATCATGTTCACGACCAGGGTGATCAGGAACAGGACCAGGCCGGCGGCGATGAGCTCGGCCAGACGCAGCCCGAAGGCCTCGGGGAAGTTCAGCGCGATCTCGGCGGCAATGGTCTGGTTGCCGGATTTGATCAGCGACGGGATGAGGTTGCCGGTGGAGAGCACCAGGGCCACTGCCATGGTCTCGCCCAGTGCGCGGCCCAGGCCGAGCATGGTGGCTGAGATGATGCCTGGGCGGGCGAAGGGCAGCACCGCGGTGGTGATCATTTCCCAGCGGGTGGCGCCCAGGGCCAGGGCGGCTTCCTCATGCAGCTTCGGGGTCTGCAGGAAGATTTCGCGCGACAGCGAGGTGATGATCGGCAGCACCATCACTGCCAGCACGATGCCGGCGGTGAGCATGGTCTTGCCGGTCTGGCTGGCGGGGCCTTCGAAGATCGGGATGAAGCCCAGGTTGGTGGCCAGCCAGTCGTAGCCGGGAACTAGCGCCGGGGCCAGCACCATGTAGCCCCAGGCGCCGTAGATGACCGACGGGATGGCGGCCAGCAAATCGATCACGTAGCCCAGCGGGCCGGCGATGCGGCGCGGGGCCAGGTGCGAGATGAACAGCGCCACGCCCAGTCCGACCGGGGTGGCGATCAGCAGGGCGATGGCCGCTGCGACGACGGTTCCGACGATGATCGGAGCGATGTAGGAGAAGAAGCCGGCGCCGCCGGAAATATCGGCCGGATCGGCCAAGAACGTCGGCAGGGCCTGGATGAGCAGGAAGACCGCCACCGCGAACAGGGTGATCAGGATCAGTACACCGGCGCCGAGCGCGGCGCCTGAGAAGATCTTGTCCCCGGCGCGGCCGGAAGTCGATGACTTGCTCGTCAAAGCATTGGTAGTCATTGGCTTAAGCCTTTACGGATATTGGAGGGGTGTTGCAGCTTGCGCTGCGGGGGTGGAGGGGGTTTGGTGTGGGCGGTTGCCCGCCCACACCGGATGCCGGTTTCCCGGCGGGGTGCTACTTGGCGACGGTGATGGAATCGATGGCAGCCGCTGCCTTCTCTTCCATGCTGGCCGACAGCGGGGCGTTGCCGGCCGATTCCGAAGCGGTCTTCTGGCCGTCGGCCGAGACGACGTAGTTGCCGAAGGCCTTCACCAGGTCAACGGTCGCCTGGTCCTTGTAGGTGGTGCAGAAGATGTGGTACGAGAGCAGCACGATCGGGTAGGTGCCGGCCTCGGTGGTGTCGCGCTCCAGGTCTAGGGCCAGGTCGTTCTTGGCGGCTCCCTCGACCGGGGTTGCGGTCTCTAGGGCCTTGGCTGCGGCCTCGGAGGAAATCTTGGTGTACTCGTCGCCGACCTTGACGTTCACGGTGGACAGGTCGCCCACCGCGGAGAAGTCGGCGTAGGTGATGGCGCCGTCGGTCGAGCCGGCCGTGGAGACCACGCCGGAAGTGCCCTTGGCGTTCTCCGACTGGATGTCCGATGGCCAGTCGCCGGAGACGTCGTAGGTCCACACGTCGCCTGCGGCGGCCTTCAGGTACTCCACGAAGTTCTCGGTGGTGCCGGACTCGTCATTGCGGTGCACCACGGTGATCGCGGTGTCCGGCAGGGTGGCGTCCGGGTTCTGCTTGGCGATGGCCTCATCGTTCCAGGTGGTGATCTCCTTCTTGAAGATCTTGGCGATGGTGGCCGCGTCGAGGTTCAGCTCCTTCACGCCATCCAGGTTGAAGGCCACGGCGATCGGGGAAACGTAGGCCGGGACGTTGAATGCGCCGTCCGGGCCGCAGACCTGCTTGGCCTCTTCTGCCTCTTCAGGCTTCAGGTAGGCGTCCGAACCGGCGAACTGCGCACCGCCGGCCAGGAAGGCCTTGCGGCCGGCGCCCGAGCCGTCCGGCGAGTACTGGACGTTGGCCTGCGGGTTTTCGGCCTTGAAGCCGGTGATCCAGGCTTCCATGGCCGACTTCTGGCTCGACGCGCCGATGCCGGTCAGGGTGCCGGTGACTTCGGCGTTGGCGGCCGGGGCTTCGCCCGATGCCGACGCGCCGGCGCCGGTCGGGTTGTCCGAACCGCAAGCGGTCAGTGCGAGAGCTGCGACGGAAAGAACAGCAGCTGCACTGCCAAGACGATTGAGCTTCACGAGAGTTACTCCCCATAAGAGTCGGTAGATAAGAATCTGAACCTTCAGCGGTCATTTGTCCCGCTTCACTTACGAGGCTAAGGAGCCAAAGTAACCAGATTCCCCAGCGAAGGTGAACGAAAGGTTAACAACGCCTTTAACTTGCAGTGATCCTGATCACCGCATCTGCTGTGTCTCTGCCCCGGGAGCCTGCGCGGCTCATGAAAGACTAGGCTCATGGCCACCGCTCGCACCTCCGGCAGCAATCGCCGAGACCTCGTGAACTTCCTGGCCCGGCGCAACGCCGCCGGGCTGGCCCGCGCCGGGAACTCCCTGCCGCGGATCATCCGCATGACCCTCGGCGCGGTCGGCGCCTATTGGGTGGCCGAAACGATGCTGGGGCATACCCAGCCGATCTTCGCGGCGACCAGCGCACTGATCTCGCTGGGCTTCGGCGGGGCGACCACCATCCGCCGCACCGCCGAGGTGGCGCTCGGGTGCACCCTGGGCGTGGCCCTGGGCGATACGCTGATGCACCTGCTCGGGCAGGGCATCTGGCAGGCGGCGGTGGTGATGTCGCTGAGCCTGGTGGTGGCCCGCTATCTGGACTCGGGCCCGATCTTCTCCACCCAGCTGGGTATGCAGTCGGCGCTGGTGGTGCTGCTGCCGATCAGCGTGGACGGGCCGTTCTCCAGGTCCCTGGACGCGTTGACCGGTTCGGTGCTGGCGTTGCTGATCATCATCCTGTGGCCCTCGGACCCGCGCCGCACCCCGGTGGCAGCGCTCTCGGAACTGTTCAAGGAGCTCTCCGAGGCGATGCTCGAATGCTCCTGGGCGATCCGGGATGACGACCGCCGGGCGGCGTTCCACGCGCTGATCAAGGCCCGCGCCACCCAAAAGCACCTGGACCAGCTGCCCGGAGCGTTCAGGGCGGCCCAGGAAATCGCGATGCTCTCCCCGGCCGGGCGGCGGCACCGCGAGGAGCTCACCCGGCTCTCCGAACGCTTCAACCACTACGACTGGGCCGCCCGCAACGCCCGCGTTTTCGCCCGCAGGCTTTCCTCGGTGCTGAGCAACAGCGCGCTGACCCCGGAAGGATCCGCCAGCCTGGCGCCGCTGCTGCGCGAGATCTCCGAAGGTATCAATGCGCTGGCCCACTCGGTGCGCGAGCCGAATCTGGCCGGTCAGCGCAAGTTCGAGAAGGGCGCCCGCAGCCAGCTGGAGGCCGCCGCCGCGCAGCTCGACCCGCGGGCGCTGGGTGTCGAGGGCCTGCAGGGGGAAGGACTGGTGCTGCTGCTGCGCCCGATGCTGGTGGATCTGCTGGAAGCCGCCGGACGCGACCACGAGGCCGCCATCGAGGTGCTGCCCAAGTTGTCCTAGCCGGTCGCTAGCATTAACCCATGGCCAAAACTTCCACGCGCAGCAAATCCACCGCGAGCTACAAGTGCTCCGAATGCGGCTGGACCACGGTTAAATGGGTGGGACGCTGCGGCGAATGCCAGGCCTGGGGCACCGTGGAAGAGGTCGGTGTGGTCTCCGCGCGCACCGCCCCCGCGGCAAAGGTCGCGCATCCGGCCAAGCCCATTGCCCAGATCGATGGCTCCGAAGCCGCCTTCCGCCCCAGCGGGGTCTCGGAACTTGACCGCGTGCTGGGCGGCGGCCTGGTGCCAGCCGCGGCCATCCTGCTGGCCGGGGAGCCCGGGGTCGGGAAGTCCACGCTGCTGCTGGACGTCGCGGCCAAGGCGGCCCACACCGGGCTGAAGGTGCTCTACCTGACCGGCGAGGAATCCGCAGCGCAGGTGAAGTCCCGCGCCGAGCGCATCAATGCCGTCGCGGACAACCTCTATCTGGCGGCCGAAACCGACCTCTCGCTGGCGCTGGGCCAGATCCAGGAGATCAACCCGCAGCTGCTCATCCTCGACTCGGTGCAGACCTTCTCCTCCGCAGAGGTCGACGGCGCAGCCGGCGGCGTCTCCCAGGTGCGCGAGGTGGCGGCCTCCATCATCAACTCGGCCAAGACCCGCGGCATGACCACCATCATGGTCGGGCACGTGACCAAGGAAGGCTCGGTGGCGGGTCCGCGCCTGCTGGAACACCTGGTTGACGTGGTGTGCCAGTTCGACGGAGAGAAGCATTCCCGCCTGCGCATACTTCGCGCATTGAAGAACCGCTACGGGGCAACGGACGAGGTCGGCTGCTTCGACCTGAACGAGGACGGCATCGAATCGCTGACCGACCCCTCCAAGCTCTTCGTCACCCGCACCCGGAACCCGGTTCCGGGGACCTGCATCACGGTCACGCTGGAAGGCCGGCGGCCGCTGGTCGCCGAGGTGCAGACCCTGCTCTCGCGCGGCAGCGGGCCAGCCCCGCGGCGTGCCACCAGCGGGCTGGATGCGGCGCGCGCCCAGATGGTGGTCGCGGTGCTGCAGGCCCGCGCCCACATGGACCTGTCCTCCATGGATTCATACATCGCCACGGTCGGCGGGGTGAAGATCAGCGAGCCGGCCGCGGATCTGTCCTGCGCGCTGGCACTGGCCTCATCGCTGAATGAGTTCCCGCTGCCGCAGGACTTCGTCGCCTTCGGCGAGGTGGGGCTGGCCGGCGAGGTCCGCCAGGTTCCGGAAATCGCGCGGCGCATCACCGAGGCCCAGCGTCTGGGCTTCTCCTTCGCCATGGCCCCGGCGACACCCGAGCCGCTGAAGAACATCCCGGACGGCATCCGCGTTTTCCAGGTGGAGAACATTGCCCAGGCCCTGGATATCGCGTTCAACCAGAGGCAGAAGCCCACACGATAAAATGGGAGCTGCTGCCCGTTGAAAGGACGCACGTTGAAATCGCATCCCGCCCCCGAACTACTCTCCACCCTGGCCCGGATCGCCCCGGGCACCGAGCTGGCCCAAGGGCTGGAACGCATCCAGCGCGGGCGCACCGGCGCGCTGATCGTGCTGGGGCACGACAAGGAGGTCGAATCCATCTGCTCGGGCGGTTTCCGGATCAACACGGACTACACCCCCACCCGACTGCGCGAGCTGGCCAAGATGGACGGCGCGATCATCCTCGACGCTTCGGCCCGACAGATTCTGCAGGCCGGGGTGCAGCTGATGCCGGATGCGGCCATCGAGACCCAGGAATCGGGCACCCGCCACCGCACCGCTGAACGCGTCGCGGTGCAGACCGGTTTCCCGGTGATTTCGGTGTCGCAGTCGATGCAGACCATTACCCTCTACGCCGCCGGCGAGCGCCATGTGCTCGAGCCGGCCGAACGCCTGCTGGCGCGCGGCAACCAGGCGATTGCCACCCTCGAACGCTACCGCCACCGGCTCGACCAGGTGACCAGCGCGCTGTCTGCCGCGGAGATCGAGGACACCGCCACGGTGCGCGAGGTGCTGGCGGTGCTGCAGCGCACCGAGATGCTGCGCCGCACCAGCGAAGAAATTTCCCGTTCAGTGCTCGAGCTCGGCGCGGACGGCCGCCTGCTGGCCTCCCAGCACACCGAGCTGCTGGCCGGCATCCAGGTGGACAACCAGCTGCTGCTGCGCGACTACTCCCACGCCGAGGGGCAGGAACTGGACATCGAGGCGGCGCTGGAGAAGCTGCACGAGATTTCCGATGCCCAGCTGATCGAGCCCGAGGCGCTGACCAAGATCCTGTTCCCGAATTCGACAGCAGACCAGGAAGATACGCTCACCCCCAAGGGGTACCGCCTGCTGTCGCAGATCCGCACGGTGCCCAAGGCCATCGGCGAGCGCCTGGTTGCGTCCTTCGACAACCTGCAGCTGCTCATGGCCGCGTCGACCAGCCAGCTGATGGAGATCGAGGGCGTGGGCGAGCAGCGTGCCCGCTCGATCCGCGAGGGACTTGCGCGCATGGCCGAGTCCTCGCTGCTTGACCGCTACATCTAGGCGCGCGCCGGGCGGTCGGCTACTTGAGCACGAATGTCGTCGGGTCGCTGGTCATCTCGCCGATCGCCGCGGTGAACTTGTAGGTTCCCGGCAGCGGTTTGGCGTTGACCGCCTTGCAGCCCGGGGCGGAGCGGTTGCGGTTCCAGGTGAACTTCGCGCTTTCCTTCTGCCCGGCGGCAAAAGCCAGCACGACGTCTTCGCCGTTGCTCAGGCAGTCGACCGTGGAAAAGATCCTGTCCGAGCCGCTGGAAATCAGGAATTCCTGCTGGCTGGTGCCGACATTCAGCTCGCAGTCGCGCTTGGACGTGTTTTCGATTCCCAGGGTGAGCACCGGGTCCTCTTCCGAGGCGTAGGACTGCTTGTCGGTGGATGCGGTAATGGTGATTTCCCCGGCCTTGCAGGCGTTAGATTCCGTTTCCCCGGAGGGCTCGGAGGCATTGGGCGAAGCTTCGACAGGGGTCGGGTTCGCACCCTTGGGTTCGTCGTCTGCGCCGAACATTCCGACGACCGCGGTGACGCCCCAGACGATGAGTCCGACAAGCACGAGAGCCAAAACAGCCACGGTGATGCGCCGGCGCCGATAGACGCGGGCCGATGGCTTGCCCCCGGATGTGTTGCTCATGGCTTAAGGCTAGTTCATTGCACGCCCGCACCGTGTGATATCCAGCGGTTCTGCACCGTGAATCAGCTGACTTAGAGTGGATGGGTGCAGCAAATTCACGAGAAGATCAATCACTGGTACCTGAACAACCAACGCGACCTGCCATGGCGCCGCCCCGGGGTCACCGGGTGGGAAGTCATGGTCAGTGAATTCATGTTGCAGCAGACTCCGGTGGTGCGGGTGCTTCCGGTCTGGGAAGAGTGGATGGAACGCTGGCCAACTCCTGAAGATCTGGCGGCCGAACCGCTGTCCGAGGCATTGAAAGCCTGGGGCAGGCTCGGGTATCCGCGCCGCGCCCAGCGGCTGCATGCCGCGGCGGTTGAGATCACCACCGAATACAACGGCCAGGTGCCGCAGACCGAAGCCGAACTGCGGGCGCTGCCCGGAGTGGGAGACTACACCGCAGCTGCCATCGCCTGCTTCGCCTTCGGCGAGCCTACCGTGGTGGTTGATACGAACATCCGCCGCGTCCAGGCCAGGGTGTTCGGCGGCATGGCATTGCCCGAACCCAACCCCCGCGCCAGCGAGTTCGCCCGGGCCCGCGAGGTGCAGCCGGACGACCGCCGGGAGGCGAACCTCTGGAACATATCCGTCATGGAGCTCGGCGCGCTGGTCTGTACCGCGCGCAGCCCCAAGTGCGAGCTGTGCCCGGTCTTCGATGACTGCGCCTGGATCACTGCAGGAAGGCCGGAACCGCACTACACCCCCAAGGGGCAGGCCTGGCACGGCACGGACCGCCAGGTGCGCGGGGCCATCATGGCAATCCTGCGCGAGCACGAAGATCCGGTGCCGGAGACGACGTTCCTGGCGGATCTTTCTGCGCAAACCCACGCGATGTATGTCGCTTTGGGCAAGCTCGAATCCCCGCTGGAGCAGCGCGAGCGGGCGCTGGCGGGATTGCTCAAGGACGGCTTGGCGGTTGCCGACCCGGAAGGCGTCAGGCTCCCCTCCTGAGCGATGGCCGAAAGCCTGTGCCAGAATACGGATGCGCCCCTAAGCTAGGGTCATGGACATTTCTTCTGCTGCCGGCAAGGCACGCCAGACGGCCCGGAACCCATGGTTCCAACGCGCGGCGCGGCTCGGCTACGTGGCCAATGCGGTGCTGCACGCGACGCTCGGTTTTCTTGCCTTGGTGCTGGCCCGGGGTGGCAGCGCCGAAGCCGACCAGAGCGGGGCGCTGCAGACGCTGGCCGGGCAACCCTGGGGGATCGTGCTCCTGTGGGTCTGCGCGATCGGAGCTGCCCTGCTGGGCCTCTGGTCCCTCGCACAGGCAGCACTGCCCCAACCCAAAGCGTTCAGTAGGCTTAAATCCGCGGGCACCGGGATAGTTTTCCTCGGGCTCAGCGGGGCATTTTTGCAATTCGCTCTCGGCAACCAGAGCGATTCGGGGCAGACCACCAGCTCCTTCAGCGCCATGCTGATGCGCTCCACCGCAGGCCGCGGAGCCTTGATCGCCTTGGGAGTGGTGCTGATCGGGGTCGGCGGCTATTTCGTATACCGCGGAATAACCCGCGGATTCCTGAAGGACCTGCAGACCACCGGCCATCGCGCCTTGCGCAAGGCGATTACGGTCTCGGGCGTCGTTGGCTATCCGGCCAAGGGCCTGGTGCTGGCAGCGGTGGGGCTGCTGTTCATCGTTTCCACAGTGCAGGGCGATCCCGAGGAATCGACGGGTATCGACGGGGCGTTGAAGGCTCTGGGCGAGCAGCAGTTCGGCCCCTTTGCGCTGGTACTCGTCGGCGCGGGCCTGCTGTCCTATGCGCTGTTTCTGGTCTTCCGTTCCCGGTTCGACACCATGGAGGATTGAGCTAGAGGGAAATAATCATCCGGGTGTTGCCCAGCGTATTCGGCTTGACCCTTGCCAAGTCCAGAAATTCGGCCACACCCTCGTCGCGGGACAACAGAATTTCCTGGTACACCGACGGGTCCACGGCGCTCTGGTCGGCCATGACGCTGAAGCCCTGGCGCTCGAAGAACTTCACCTCGAAGGTCAGGCAGAAGACACGGTGCACCCCTACCTGGCGTGCCCTCTGGAGCAGCTCCTTAAGCAGTACGTGCCCCACGCCCTTGCCACGCAGATCTGCGGAGGTGGCCAAGGTCCTGATCTCTGCAATGTCTTCCCAGATCACGTGAAGACCGCCGCAACCGACTACGTTCCCGTCTGCGTCTTCAGCGACCACGAATTCCTGGATGGACTCGTAGTAGGTCACCGCTTCCTTGTCCAGCAGAATGCGCTCCTCGGCCAGTGGTCGCACGAGGTTCCGGATTGCAGGGACATCGGTGGTCTTCGCTGAACGGACGGTAAAAGTATTCACCTTTCAAATCCTATGCCCGCAGGATCATGGATTCGAGCTTCGCGGCCGATATGTCACGGAGCGCACCGTGCCACGTGACCTGTGCCAAACTTGGTGTCGGTGATGACTACCGGCTGAAGTGAAGGATGAGAATGTCGCAGAGCACAGCTCGCCCGGGAATGGGGCTGCTATCCATCCTTCTTGCAGCGGTTGGCATCGCCCCGCTGCTGAACTACGGACTCAGTGCCACCAGCGACCTGGTCATCAGGGATCTGGGCATCAGCGAGACCCAGTTCGGGTTGCTCGCCACCGTGTGCTTCGGCTGCGCGGCCATCGGCAACGTGGCGTTCGGCAAGTTCGCCGATCGGCAACCTGATATCCGGCTGCTCCTGCTGGTCTTCGGCATGGCCGCGCTGGCCATGGGCTTTGCCGCGCTGCCGGCGGGGTACGTCTTCCTGCTGGTTGCTTCCGGCATTTCGGGCTTCGCCCAGTCATTTCCCAACGGGGTCACCAACCGCATTCTCGCCCAGCGGGTGCCGAAGAACCAACGCATCGCCTGGACTGGCATCAAGCAGTCCGGCGTCCAGGTGTCCCAGCTGATCGGCAGCGTGGGTTTCCCTATGCTCGCTGCGGTCATCGGATGGCACGGCGCGTCGCTGATTGGCGCCGTGGTCGCCGCGCTGCTGGGCGTTCTTGCCATCAAGGTGGTCTCGGCGGTCCCGCTGCTGCAGGCTCCGGCGCCCGCGGCGCCCCGTTCGGTGTCCGGGCAGGCGGCCAGCCCGGATACCGCCTCTACACGCTTCATCGTTTTCGCGCTGGCCCTCTTCGGTTTCATCAACGGCATCGGCGTCCAAGCGACGAACGTCTACATCCCGCTTTTTGCGGTGCGCGAACTGGATTTCTCGCTGGTTGCAGGCGGCCTCACCGCCGCAGTGGCCGGAGTGGTGGGCGTCAGCGCCCGCGTGGGCTGGGGCAGGATGATGTCCCGCGGCGTTCCCGCGCCGAAGCTGCTGCTCCTGCTCGCAGTGCTCGCCACCGCCGGAGGCTTCGGCTTCCTGATGGCCCAGCAGGCTCATTCGGCCGTGCTGCTGTGGCTTGCCGTGGTGCTTCACGGCGCGTCGGCGCTGGGCGTCTCGGTGGTGTTGATGGCCGCCCTGCTGCGCGCCATTCCAATCAGCCGGATGGGCAGCGCCAGCGGCATCGTCTCGGCAGGGCAGTTCGGCGGATTCACCATCGGCCCGCTGGCCATGGGCCTGCTGATCAGCTCCCCGGGCGGCTTCACCGCTGGCTGGATCGCCGTGGTCTGCATCTACCTCAGCTGCACCCTGCTCGGCCTGTTCCTGGTGTTCCGGCGCCACAGGAGCTCCTAGCCGATGGATGCCAAGATGCTGAAAACGCTGGCCCACCTGCGCCGGGCACGGGATTTGATGGACCGGCACTATGCAGAGCCGCTGGACGTGCCCGCCATGGCTCAGCGCGCGCTCATGTCCCCGGCGCACTTCTCGCGCGAGTTCAAACGGGCCTACGGCGAAACTCCGCACTCCTATCTGCTGACCCGGCGCATCGAACGGGCCATGCACCTGCTGCGTGCCGGGGTGGGAGTCACGGATGCCTGCATGCAGGTGGGATGGACGTCGTTGGGCTCCTTCAGCACCCGCTTCACCGAAGTCGTCGGGGAGTCCCCCTCGGCCTACCGGGAACGCGAGCATTCGCAGACCGAACAGATCCCGTCATGCATTGCCAAGGTCCTTCTGCGGCCCGAAAGATTCTGAGCAGTTTTGGAGAAGCGTCGCGGCAGCAGGCTCCCCTAGCCTGAAACCATGACAATCATTTCAGTGCAATACATCCCGGTCACCGTGCTGGACGTGGACGAAGCCCTCGGCTTCTACCGTGACGGTTTGGGGCTGGACGTGGTCTCCGACGTATCCAACGCAGGGTTCCGCTGGGTCTCGCTGTCCGTCCCTGCCCAAGGCGGCCTGAATCTGGTGCTCTCGACGCCTGGCGCGGGCCGCTCCGACGAGGACGCGCAAGCGCTCGGTGAGCTGGTCGCCAAGGGCGCCATGGGAGGGCTGGTGCTCACCGTGCCGGATCTCGATTCGCTGTTCGACTCCTTGTCGTCAGGCGGGGCCGAAGTGCTGCAGGAACCCATGCAGCAGCCTTGGGGACCACGCGACTGCGCATTCCGGGATCCGTCGGGCAACATGATCCGCATCAATCAGGCAGCTTAGGAGCAAACATCATGACCACCACCGATCAGGAAGGCTTCAGCGCCGCGGAGAAAGCGGCCATGAAAGAACGCGCGGCCGAGGTCCGCGCCCCGAAGAAGCGCATGACCAAAGCCGAAAAAGCGGCCCAAGCCCGCCAGGACGTTGAAGTCAAGATCGCCTCCTACAGCGGAAGCGACAAGGAAATCGCCCAACGGCTGCACCACATCATCACCACAACCGCGCCACAGCTCGAGCCCAGGACCTGGTACGGGATGCCCGCTTACGCGTTAGACGGGCAGATCCTGTGCTTCATCCAGGACGCGGAGAAGTTCGGGGCCCGCTACCTGACCCTCGGGTTCAACGACGCGGCCCAGCTTGATGAGGGAAGCATGTGGCCGACCGCCTACGCCATCACCTCGCTGGACGAACAGCTCGAGGCGCAGGTCGCCGCGCTGGTCGGCAAGGCCGTCGGAAACTAGCCCAGGGCCTCCGGCCGCGCCGCGGGCAGGATTCCGCTCAGTACCGCGGCCGCGGCGCTGAAACCCGCTAGCAGCGCGAGCAAGCTGAATCCGATCACGTTCGCGCCCTGGTCTTCGGCTCCGGGGATGCTGGCAGCCAGCATCATCCCCAGGCCCAAGGCCAGGACCGCGTAGCCGGCAGCCAGGAAACACACGACGATCGCTTTGGGTCCGGCATACCAGTGCCCCAGCGATGTGAAGTCGTTGCAAGTCCAAATCCCGATGCCGAACGCAGCCGCAGCGATCGCGGCAACCACCCCCAGCACCAGGGGCGTCGAGCCGTAGCCTGCTCCCTCCGGCCCGAGGTGGCGGACCAGCTGGGCGGGAAGACCCGCACGCAGTAGCAGATAGGACCCTGCGTAGAGCAGCAGCGCTGCGCCGGGCCCGATCAGCAATATGGAATATTTGCGAGCTGCAGACATATTCCGAGCCTACCGGCCAGCAGGCCGGTTGCCCAAGGAATGTTAAAGCCCGCAGGGCGCGGACTTGGATTGCTCCAGGTCCGCGCCCCGCGGGTTGTTTAGTGCTTGCCCTAGCTTTCCAGCGCTGCCGGTGCCGGTTCGCCTTCAAGTTCACCGGGGCCGCCTTCGGCGTGGAAGATGAACTTCCGCTGCTCGTCCTCGCCTTCGACGTCCACGGTGACCTTCTGGCCGGTGACGATCTGGCCGAACAAGATCTTCTCGGAGAGCTGGTCCTCGATGTCGCGCTGGATCGTGCGGCGCAGCGGGCGGGCGCCCATGGCCGGGTCGTAGCCTCGCTGTGCCAGCAGGGTGCGGGCGGCGGCGGTCAGCTCAATGGTGATGCCGCGCTCGTCCAGACGCTTGCGCAGTCGCCCGATGAACAGGTCGACGATCTCCTCGATCTCTTCCTGGCTCAGCTGCGGGAAGACCACGATGTCGTCAACGCGGTTCAGGAACTCAGGGCGGAAGTGCTGGCGCAGCTCCTCCTGGACCTTGGCCTGCATGCGCTCGTAGCCGGTGCGGGTATCGCCCGAAGCCTGGAAACCGGTCATGACACCCTTGGAGATGTCTCGGGTACCCAGGTTCGTGGTCATGATGATGATGGTGTTCTTGAAGTCCACCACCCGGCCCTGCGAGTCGGTCAAGCGGCCGTCTTCCAGGATCTGCAGCAGCGAGTTGAACAGGTCCGCGTGGGCCTTTTCCACCTCGTCGAACAGCACCACGGAGAACGGACGACGGCGGACCTTCTCGGTCAGCTGACCGCCTTCTTCGTAGCCGACGTAGCCCGGAGGGGCACCGAACAGACGGGAAACGGTGTGCTTCTCCGAGTACTCGGACATGTCCAGGGTGATCAGCGCGTCTTCTTCACCAAAGAGGAACTCCGCCAGCGCCTTGGCCAGCTCGGTCTTGCCCACGCCGGTCGGGCCGGCGAAGATGAACGAGCCGCCCGGGCGGTTCGGGTCCTTCAGGCCTGCACGGGTGCGGCGGATTGCCTGGGAGATGGCCTTGATGGCCGAATCCTGGCCGATGACGCGCTTGTGCAGCTCGTCTTCCATGTTCAGCAGGCGTGTGGACTCTTCCTCGGTCAGCTTCACGACAGGGATGCCGGTCGAGTTCGCCAGAACCTCGGCGATCAGATCCTCGGTGACCTCGGAAATTTCGTCAAGGTCGCCGTTGCGCCAGGCCTTTTCCTTCTCGTTGCGGGCCTCAATGAGCTTGGACTCCTTGTCGCGCAGCGATGCAGCGCCCTCGAAGTCCTGCGCGTCGATGGCAGCTTCCTTCTCGAGGCGGACGGTGGCGATCTCCTCGTCCATCTCCTTCAGGGCTGGAGGAGCGGTCATGCGCTGGATGCGCAGCCGCGCGCCGGCCTCGTCGATCAGGTCCACCGCCTTGTCCGGCAGGAAGCGATCCGAGATGTAGCGGTGCGCCAGCTGGGCCGCTGCCTGCAGCGCGCCGTCGGTGATGGTCACGCGGTGGTGCGCCTCGTAGCGGTCGCGCAGTCCGCGCAGGATCTGCGTGGTCAGCTCGACGGACGGTTCCTTGACCTGGATCGGCTGGAAGCGGCGCTCGAGGGCCGCGTCCTTCTCGATGTTCTTGCGGTACTCGTCCAAGGTGGTGGCACCGATGGTCTGCAGCTCGCCACGGGCCAGCATCGGCTTGAGGATGGACGCCGCGTCGATGGCACCCTCGGCGGCACCGGCACCGACCAGGGTGTGGATCTCGTCGATGAACAGGATGATGTCGCCGCGGGTGCGGATCTCCTTCAAGACCTTCTTCAGGCGTTCCTCGAAGTCGCCGCGGTAGCGGGAGCCTGCCACCAGCGAACCGAGGTCCAGGGTGTACAGCTGCTTGTCCTTGATGGTCTCGGGCACGTCGCCGCGCACGATCGACTGGGCCAGGCCCTCGACGACTGCGGTCTTGCCGACGCCCGGCTCACCGATCAGGACCGGGTTGTTCTTGGTGCGGCGGGAGAGAACCTGCATGACGCGTTCCATCTCGTGCTCGCGGCCGATAACCGGGTCGAGCTTGCCCTCGCGGGCTGCCGCGGTCAGGTTGCGGCCGAACTGGTCCAGCACTGCCGAGCCTGCCGGCACGCCTTCCTGCTGGCCGCCCGAGCTGACGCCGGCCGAGGCGGTTTCCTTGCCGCCCTGGTATCCGGAGAGCAGCTGGATGACCTGCTGGCGCACACGACCGAGGTCGGCACCGAGCTTGACCAGCACCTGGGCTGCGACGCCCTCGCCTTCGCGAATCAGCCCGAGCAGGATGTGCTCGGTACCGATGTAGTTGTGGCCCAGCTGCAGCGCTTCGCGCAGCGAGAGCTCCAAAACCTTCTTGGCGCGAGGAGTGAACGGGATGTGACCGGAAGGAGCCTGCTGGCCCTTGCCGATAATCTCCTGAACCTGCTCACGGACGGCACCCAGCGAAATATTCAGCGACTCGAGGGCCTTCGCGGCCACCCCGTCGCCTTCGTGGATTAGACCGAGCAGCAGGTGCTCGGTGCCGATGTAGTTGTGGTTGAGCATGCGCGCCTCTTCCTGGGCGAGCACGACAACTCGACGGGCACGGTCGGTAAATCTCTCAAACATCTTCGGCACACTCCTTGCTTACCAATAGTTCGATGCTACGCACCCGGGGCCAGCAATTCTCCCTTGTTCGCCACGGGGATAACCGATGCGGCCGCTTCGCGTTCGCTTCGGTTCGAGAAGATAACCGCAAGTAGATAGAAATTCATTTATTAGTACACCAAGTAAATAGCGAGAGAAATTTTCTTCAGCAAGTGATTAAAGCAGGAAGCCCGCACTTAAAAAGTACGGGCTTCCTAAAATAGAGGCTTATTCCTAGCGCTCGCATTACTTGGCGCGGTTGCGGCCACCCTTGCGCATTGCTGCATTGTAGGCGTCGACAACATCGGCATTCAGGCGCCCACGGGCGTTTACCTTGATGTTGTTTTCCTTGGCCCAGGCACGAATTGCCGGGGCTTCACTCGCTGCGGTCTGCTTCGAGGAGCGCGCTGCCTCAATATAAGGCTCCAAGGCCGCATGGAATTGCGCAGCGTGCTCATCGTTCAAATCGATCTCAAAATGCTGACCAGCGATGCTGAAGGCAATGGATTCGGTTGCTTCACTGCCATCAATATCATCAATCAGCGCAATTTGAACCTGACGTGCCATTTGAGAATTCCCTCCGGCTCTAATGTCGTTGAGTAGTGCTTGCAAGCGTTACTCCAATTTCGTAGCTCAAGTATAGACATTAATACGAAACATTTCGAATTAGAAGATCAATTCACAAGGAATTATCAGGAATAGCTTATTCGCGCGTTGAACGAGTATCCGATTCAGTTCGGTTCTCAATTAGCGCATCCGCTTCTGATTCCGCCTGCCGCTCTTTACGGTCTGCATTGGTAAGTGCTTTCATTACGTACCAAAAAAGCAATCCAAGCGCGATGCTGGGAACGAACGCCTCTACAAATGGCATGGTAATTACGCCTCCGGCTTGAGAAGTGGGAACAAGATTGTCTCGCGAATACCTACATCGGTAAACAGCATGACCAGACGGTCGATGCCCAGGCCGATGCCGCCCATTGGAGGGGCGCCGTATTCAAGTGCGCGCAGGAAGTCCTCATCCAGCTGCATGGCTTCCGGATCCCCGCCGGCGGCCATCAGCGACTGCTCGGTCAGGCGCTCGCGCTGGATGACCGGGTCGATCAGCTCGGAGAAGGCGGTGCCGCGCTCCATGCCGCCGATGATCAGGTCCCAGGCTTCGATGACACCCGGCTTGGAACGGTGCGGGCGTGCCAGCGGCTGGGCCAGCGGCGGGTAGTCGCAGACGAAGGTCGGGTCGATCAGGGTCGGCTCGACGATCTCGCCGAACAGCTCGATGACCAGCTTCTGGGCGCCCCAGGCCGGGTCGAACTTCACTTCGTGCTTTTCGGCGATCTCGCGCAGCACCGAGGCCTCGGTCTCCGGGGTAATCTGAACGCCAACAGCTTCCGACAGGCCCGGGTAGACACTCAGCCAGCGCCATTCGCCGTCGAGGTTGACGGTGCCCTTGGAGGTCTCGATGGTGCGGCCGGCACCGATGGCGTCCGCCGCGTTGAGGATGATCTCCTTGATGCGGTCGGCCATGACGTACTGGTCGGCGTAGGCCTCGTAGCACTCCAGGGTGGTGAACTCCGGCGAGTGGGTCGAGTCGACGCCTTCGTTGCGGAAGATGCGTCCCACTTCGAAGACGCGGTCCACGCCGCCCACGACGCAGCGCTTGAGGTACAGCTCGGTCGCGATGCGCAGGGTCATTTCCTGGTCGAGCGCGTTCAGGTGGGTCTTGAACGGGCGGGCCGAGGCGCCGCCGTGCACCAGCTGCAGCATCGGGGTTTCGACCTCGACGTATTCGTGGTTCTCCAGGGTGTTGCGCACGGCGCGGACAATGGCGGCGCGCTTGTAGACCATCTCGCGGGCTTCGTTGCGAACGATCAGGTCGGCGTAGCGCTGGCGGACGCGGGTTTCCTCATTCAGGTCGGCGTGCAGCACCGGCAGCGGGCGCAGCGCCTTGGACGCCATCTGGAAGGAGTCGGCCATGATGGACAGCTCGCCGCGGCGCGATGAGATGACCTTGCCGGAAACGAAAACATGGTCGCCCAGGTCGACGAGCGACTTCCACTGGGCCAGGCGCTCTTCGCCGACGTTCGCCATCGAGAGCATGACCTGCAGGCGGACTCCGACGCCCTGCGGGCCGCCCTCCTGAAGGGTGGCGAAGCACAGCTTGCCGGTGTTGCGCATGAAGACGATGCGGCCGGCAATGCCGACGACGTCCTCGGTCTCTTGGCCCGCTTCCAGGTGCGCGTACTTTTCGCGGACCTCCTGCAGGGAATGGGTGCGGGCAACGCCAACTGGGTAGGCTTCCTCACCAAGTGCCTGCAGCTGGTTGCGCTTATCGGTGCGGACCTGACGCTGGTCGTTCGGATCAGGGGCCTGTGCGGAATTAATTTCGGAAGTCACAGTATCCCATTCTACGTGTGATTCCGGGGGTGTTGGCCTGATCATGACCAGACTTACACCTCACAGCGCGGTTAACGCGCCGGGCGCGGAAGGCCTGTGCCTTCCGCGCCCGGCAATCGGTCTACCAGATCACTACACGATCCTCCGGATCAAGCCACATGCCGTCCCCCGGCTTGGTCTCGAAGGCCTTGTGGAATGCGTCCAGGTTCTTCGGCACCTGGTTGCAGCGGAACTCCCCGGGCGCATGCGGATCGGTGGTCACCCGGATGACCGCGGTCTCCGGGCGGATCAGCGTGCGCCAGCACTCGGCCCACGAATAGAAGAAGCGCTGGTCGCCGGTGACGCCGTCGATGACCTCGTCCTCGACGATGCCGTTGGCGGCGAGCTCGAGCTTGTAGGCCTTGTAGGCGATGCCCAGCCCGCCCAGGTCGCCGATGTTCTCGCCCAGCGTCAGCGCGCCGTTGACCTGGTGGTCCGGGGCCTCGGTCGGGCTCAGCGCGTTGTACTGGTCAACCAGCTTGCCGGTGAGCTTCTCGAAGGCTGCACGGTCCTCGTCGGTCCACCAGTTGGTCAGCTGGCCGCTGCCGTCGTACTGCGAGCCCTGGTCGTCGAAGCCGTGCCCGATCTCGTGGCCGATCACCGCGCCGATGGCGCCGAAGTTGGAGGCGATGTCGCGGTCGACGTCGAAGAACGGCAGGCGCAGGATCGCGGCCGGGAAGGCGATCTCGTTCAGCAGCGGGTGGTAGTAGGCGTTGACGGTCTGCGGGTACATGAACCACAGCTCACGGTCCACCCCGTCGTCGATCTTCTTCAGCTCGCGCTTGAACTCGAATTCGTTGGCGGCTGCACGGTTGGCGATCACGTCCAGCTCGTCGGTCTGAATCGACGAGTAGTCGATCCACTGGTCCGGGTAGCCGATCTTCGGGCGGAACTTGGAGAGCTTGTCCAAAGCCTTCTGCACGGTGTCCGCGCCCATCCACGGCAGGTTGCTGATGGAGATCCGGTAGGCTTCGATCAGGCGCTGCACCAGCGCGTCCATGGCGGTCTTGGCCTCCGGCGGGAAGTTCCGGGCCACGTAGAGCCGGCCAAGGTCCTCGCCGACGGCGCCCTCGGTGAAGGCAACCCCGCGCTTCCAGCGGTCCTTGAGCTTCTCCACGCCGCCCAGCTTGGCCGAGTAGAAGGCGAAGTTCTCATTCACGAATGCGCTGGACAGGTACGGCGCGAACGAGCGCAGCACCTGCACGGTCAGCCAGTTCTTCCAGGCCTGAAGCGGCTGCTCCGCCAGCAGCCCGGAGAGCGCCTCGATGTAGCTCGGCTGCCAGACCACCACTTCCCCGAAGTACTTCTGATCGATGCCGGCGCCATCCAGCCAGGCGCGCAGGCCCGGCATGAGGCCGAACAGGTCTTCGCCGGTCAGCAGGTTGTAGCGGGCCTGCGCGTCGCGCACCTTGACCCGGTCCCAGTGGTGGGAGGCGATGGCGGTTTCCAGCTGCACCACGGATTCCGCGGCGGATTCGGCATTCTCGATGCCGCCCAGGCCCAGCAGGCGCGCAAGGTGCTCGCGGTAGTCCGCGACGGTCTGCGCGAACTGCTCCTCGCGGTAGTAGGACTCGTCCGGCAGGCCAAGCCCCGCCTGCAGGAAGGTCAGCAGGTTGCGGTCCGGGTCTCCAGCGTCGCTCATCGCGCCGATGTCGACGAAGCCGCTGATGCCCTTGCGGTAGAACGAGCCGGAGAGCTCGAGCAGTCCCTGGACGTCATTGACCCGGGTGATGGCTTCCAGGTAGCTGGCCACCGGGGCCGCGCCGCGCTCCTCGATGACCTGCTCGTTCATGAAGGACCCGTAGAGGTGGGCGATACGCCGGGTTGCGCCGTCGATCTCGGCACCGGACTGGTGCGCAGCGACCGCGTCTTCGATGATGGCGTGCACAGCGGCCTCGGCCTCGTCGCGCAGTTCCATGAAGGAACCGTAAATGCCCTGGTCGCTGGGGATGGTCGCAGCCTCGAACCATTTGCCGTTGCTATGGCGGTACAGGTCGTCCTGCGGGCGAATGGCGTCGTCGCGGTACTTCAGGACATCAGGCAATTCGGTAGTCAAGGAGCTGCTCCTTCGTAGAAGATCGGGCTAAACCTATTACACACTGTAACCAGTTCTTCTGAAATAGGGTTCGGCTCCGGGAGTCCTCCACCCACGGCTTAAACAGCTGCTGCCCCGAACACCGAGGTGTTCGGGGCAGCAGATACGTGGGAAAGCCTGAAATCCGCAACAGTTCGCTGCGGTCAGCAAGCTTCGCGTGCCTAGAATCAGCTCCAGATATCGTCGCCGCGCAGCGAGGCATCCGCGCCGCCGTCGATGTAGATGGTCTGGCCGGTGACGTGGGTGTTTTCCTCGCTGGTCAGCCAGAGCAGCAGCTTGGCGATGACAACCGCTTCCGAGTGGTAGTTCAGCGGCATTGGCACGTGGGCGTCAACGCCGGCACGGCCCTCTTCGGTCGAAAGCATCTCGCGCGTCATGTTGGTGATCACGGTGCCTGGCGCCACGGCGTTCAGCGGGATGCCGGCGCCGGCCCAGGCGGGGGTGATGCATTCGCGGCGGACCCAGCGGCTGAGGGCACGCTTGGACGACGGGTAGTTCAGGTAGCCAGTCCTCGGGCCCTGCTCTTCCAGGGACTTGCCGATGGCCAGTGCAGCGTCTTCGTCGCCCGACAGCAGGGCGTCGACAAGCTCGACCGAGTTCGGCTGCAGCGACGCCATCGACGACACCACGGCAACGCGTGGGGCCTCGGACTGAGACAGTGCCGGCAACAGTCCCTCGAGGTACTGGGTGACGCCGAAGAAGTTGACAGCAACGGTCAGCGCCTTGGGAGCGGAAATGCCAGCAGCTGCGATCACTGCGTCGATCTTGCCCTCGCTCAAGCGCAGGGTCTCTTCAATGGCGTCCTTGCGTCCTTCAGGGGTGGAGAGATCTGCGGTGATTTCAGCACCGCGAAGGTCCACGCCGATCACCTTCTGGCCGCGTTCGCGCAGAAGTTCTGCGGTTGCCATGCCGATTCCGGATCCTGCTCCAGTTACGATGTAAGTTCTCAAAACCTGAGTCCTCGATTCATCTCGATGTCTGTCGCTGAACCGCGGAAATGAGTTCGCGGTGAGCGCTTAAGAACAGACTAGCGACAAAAAGGCGTTTAGCAGGAAATCAATCTTGGTCCGGAACTCCATTGTCTAAGTCAATTATCGGCCCGGAATCGGGGTTTAAAATAACGGGAGGCCCCGACACATGACGTGTCGGGGCCTCCCGTTAACCACGTGCGGCCCCGGACTGACAAGTCCAGGACCACACGCACCAAGTTAAGTCCGGCGGTGACCTACTCTCCCACACCCTCACGAGTGCAGTACCATCGGCGCAATGGGCCTTAGCTTCCGGGTTCGGTATGGGACC
>NZ_RBLB01000001.1:0-21065 GCF_003633665.1 Arthrobacter sp. AG1021
GGTGAGCACCGCGGTGCATTCGGTGTGGACCGGTGGTACGGGCGGGCGGTGGCGTTGCTGCATTGCTTCGTACATGTGTTAATTGTACGGCGTTTAATCGAACTTGTATTCGAATATAGGGCAGGCTTTTCCTCAGGAAAAGCTAAAGGTTGTCCGCTAATTCCAGAAGGCGGGCAATGCCGGAGCGGGCTCCGAGCTCGTCGTTGTAGCCAGAGCGGAGAATTGCCGCGGACACCGCCTGCGGGGTGATGCCCAGCGTCTGGGCCACCGCCTTCTGTTGCCCGCGCACCCCGGGGGTCAGCAGGTCGACCACAGCCCATTCAGACTCGCTGCGGGTGCGAATCGACTGCCCGAGCAGGCGCAGTAGCCCTTCGAGCTCGGCGTCCAGCTCGGCGTTGCCTGTGGAGACGCAGATCGGCACGCGTTCCCCGCGGTGTTCTGCCGCATCGAGAGCGCCCTGGGCCCGGCGTAGGGCCCTTCCGTCGACCTGGTCCGCTTCGGCGGGCACCGGTTCGTACAGCGCGCCGACGCCCAGCCCGATATGGCAGAAGTTCAGCCGGGCCGCGCGCAGGACTGCGTCGACGGCGGCATCGGCATCCGCGGGCACCCCCAGCAGCAGTTGGCCGCTGACGGCCGTGAACGCGGCGTGCGTGGATACCTGGGCCAGTTGGTGCCAGAGCGCCTCGCTGGCGGCGGCGACATCGGTGACCGAGCGGGGCCGGGGGCTGAGCGCAACGACAAACATGGCTTAAGTATTGCTTGTGAGGCCGGGTTTGTCGCGTATCCGAGATATATGGCGGAGGTCAGGCCCGCTGCGGCAGCCGCACGATGGTGAAGCGGAAGAACAGCTGGGTGGCCGGGCCGATGAGCAGCGCATAGGCCACGGTTCCCACTCCCACCGGGCCGCCCAGAACCCAGCCCAGTCCCAGCACCGACAGTTCAAGCACGGTGCGGATCAGCCGGATAGACTGCCCGGTGCGCAGGTGCAGTCCGGTCATCAGCCCGTCGCGTGGCCCGGGCCCGAGGTGGCTGCCGATGTACAGTGCGCCGCCCAGCCCGTTGACCAGGATCGCGGCGGCAACCGCCAGCACCTGCCAGCCCAGGCCGTCGATTGCGGGAAGGAAGCGCAGGAAGAAGTCCAACGCCAGGCCCAGATACAGCGTATTGGCGATGGTGCCAAGGCCGGGCCACTGCTTGAGTGGAATCCATGCCAGCAGCACCAGCGCCCCGACCAGGATCACGATGGCACCCAGCGACAGCGGCACGTGGTTCGCCAGGCCCAGATGCAGCACGTCCCACGGATCGACACCCAGCTGGGCGCGGATCAGCATCGCCATAGCCAGTGCGTAGAGCGTGAGCCCGGCAAAGAGGTTGGCCAGGCGCAGCGGGAGGCGTCCGGCGCTCAGCTGCTGGCGGGGAGTCAGGTTCGTGATGGTCATGTAGACAAGCTTCCGGTAAATTGGCCATGGAAAAAATAGCCAATTTTGAACTGGTGGATCCATGGGACGCATCACAGCCTCGGCGCTGGCCCGCATGCTGGGGGACCCGGACTCCTCGATGTCCGCGTACCGCTGGCTTTTCCTCGCGCTGCGCTCGCTCATCGCCAACGGCAGGATCCTGCACGGGACCGCGCTGCCCAGCGAACGCGACGCCGTGGCTGCCGTGGGGCTGAGCCGCACCACGGTCTCCCGCGCCTATGCCGAGCTGCGCGAGAGCGGGTACGCCAGATCCCGCCGCGGCTCGGGCACCGTGGCCCAGCTTCCCGGCGGGCCGGTGGCCGGAGGCGCCGAACCGCTGCCGCTGGGCGGCTTCGGCCCGTTGCCCGGAAGCCAGGCCGTGGACCTGACCTGTGCGGCGCCCAACGCGCCGGCCGGCATGCTGGAGCAGTTCGAGGCCGCGCTGCACGAACTTCCGCGCTACGCGGCGGGCATGGGCTACTACCCGCTGGGCATCGAGCCGCTGCGCGCGGCGCTGGCGGAGTACTACACCCGGCGCGGGCTGCCGACCGGACCGGAGCAGATCATCGTGACCTCCGGGGCGTTGTCCTCCGTGGCCGCCGCCGGGCGCGCGGTGCTCGGGCGCGGCCAGGGCGTGCTGGCCGAAACCCCGACCTACCCGAACTCGCTGCTGGCGTTGAAGGCCCACGGCGCGAGGACCGCGGCGGTGCCCATCGGGCCGCAGGGCTCCGACCTGGACCAGATCGCCGCAGCGCTGGCCGAGGTGCGGCCCGCGGCCATGCTCTGCCTGCCTGATTTCCACAACCCGGTGGGCACGCTGCTGGATAACGCGGGGCGTCAGCGATGGGCCGCCGAGCTGGACCGGGCAGGCGCCGTGGGCATCATCGATGAGACCTGTGCCGAGCTGTGGCTGGATGACCGCCCGCAGGTGCTGCCGATGGCGGCGTTCTCCCCGAACCTGGTCACCGTGGGCAGCGCCAGCAAATCGCACTGGGGAGGGCTGCGCCTGGGCTGGTTGCGTGCCCCGCGCCACCTGGCCGCTGCGTTGGCCCGCGCCCGGATGAGCATGGATTTGGGCGCCCCGGTGCTCGAGCAGCTGGTGCTGGCCAACCTGATCTCCTCGGGGCAGACGTTGTCCGAAGCCACCCGCACCGCGCTGCGCGAAAACCGGGACTGGATGATCGGGGAACTGGGCCGCATCCTGCCGGACTGGGAGCCGAACCGTCCGGCCGGCGGGCTGAGTCTGTGGTGCCACCTGCCGCGGCCGCGCTCCTCGGCCCTGGCCCGCCGGCTCACCTCGGTGCTGCTGGCCCCCGGATCCACCTTCGCGGTCGAGGGGCACGGGCTGGAGCACTACCAGCGCCTGCCCTTCGCTCAGGACCGCGCACAGCTGGAAGCGGCGCTGCCCGCCATCGCCGCGGCCTGGGAGCAAGTGGCCGTATAGCTACAGGCTTGCCGCCACGAGTTCAACCGCTGCGAGCAGCTGTTCCATATCCCATGCGGAGGCCGGCGCGGCGGTGGAGGCCGCCCGCAGATCGGTTTCCCGCCCCACGCCCGCTTCCGTTCCGCCCGGACGCAGCGCGGGGACGTGGATGAACAGCGCCGGGACCGGTTGCGCGTAGGCCAGATAGGCGACGTGGTTGCAGACGAAACGTCCGGCATTCCGGGAAACCTGCGCGGCGAACCCGGCTGCGGCCAACAACGCGGTGATGCGCTGGGCATCGAGGCTCGATGGCAGCGACAATGGGCCGTCCGAGATGATCGCTGCACCGCGGGGCCGGGCCCCGTCGTTGTCCGGGATCCGCGCATCGTCTTCGTTGGCGGCCCTGGCCTCGGGCGTCACTGCGGCACGTCCGCCGGCCTCGCCCACGCAGATCAGCGCATCGGGCCGGTGCTCCGCAAGCAGCGCGGAGAGCGCCTCGCCCGAGCGGTGGAAGGAAACCGGCAGGATCGCGGTGGTCAGCCGGCGCCCGGCAATGCTGGCCGGAAGCGCCGACACCACGGCGCTGCTGGCGTTGAAATTATCGTTTCCGAAGGGCTCGAACCCGGTCACCAGAATGTGCATGGCACCTATTATGTCGAACTGTCGGTGGCGGCTGATAGAGATTGAGTTGCTCTCCAGCCGGTTCAGGGAAGGTTCGATTTCATGATTATTGCCGTTTTTATCCTAGTCATACTCAATATTCTTGCGGCAGTATGTATTGCGCTACTGTTGATCCGGCGCACCGGCGGCGTGGATGACCAGGTGATTCGCGAGGCAGTGCGATCCACCCACGGCGAGTTGCGCCAAGACCTGAGTGCCCAGCGCGGCGAACTGCGCCAGACCCTCGGTCAGGTGCGCACGGAGATCGACGCGAAGCTCGGCGCGATGGCCGACGGCAACGCCCGGCGCCACCTGCAATTGCAGACGCTGATGCAGGAGCAGATGGACAAGCTGCGCGCCGGCAATGAAGCCAAGCTGGAGCAGATGCGCGAGACCGTGGACGAGAAGCTGCAGGGCACGCTGGAGAAGCGGCTCGGGGAGAGCTTCGAACTGGTGAGCAAACGGCTGGAAATGGTGCAGCAGGGGCTGGGTGAAATGCAGTCCCTCGCGCAGGACGTCGGCGGGCTCAAGCGCGTGCTGACCAACGTGAAAAGCCGCGGCACCTGGGGCGAGGTCCAGCTCGAGCGCCAGCTGGAGGACATCCTCACCCGGGACCAGTACGAGCAGAATGTTACGATCGTGCCCGGAAGCCGGGAGGCCGTCGAATTCGCGGTCATCCTGCCCGGGCGCGAGGATGGCACCATCTACCTGCCCATCGACTCCAAGCTGCCGCAGGAGGACTACGAACGGCTGCTCGACGCGCAGGAATCGGGCGACAAGGCGGCCGTCGAGCAGGCCAGCCGGGCGCTGGACAAGGCAATCATCGAGCAGGCCAAGCTGATTTCCGGCAAGTACATCGCCCCGCCGCACAGCACCGACTTCGCCATCATGTACCTCCCCACCGAAGGCCTGTTCGCCGAGGTGGTGCGCCGCCCGGGACTGGCCAGCAAGCTGCAGACCGAGCACCGCGTGCTGGTCACCGGGCCGACCACGCTGATGAGCCTGCTCAACTCGCTGCAGATGGGCTTCAGGACGCTGGCCATCGAAAAGCGCAGCAGCGAGGTCTGGCAGGTGCTGGCCGCCGCGAAAGACGAATTCCGCAAGTACGGGGATGTCTGGGACAAGCTGGGCAAGCAGCTTTCGGCCGCGCAGAACACCGTGCAGGCCGCCGGAACCCGAACCCGCGCCGTGGAGCGGACCTTGCGGGACGTGGAGTCAGTAAACGTTGAACCTACGACTTTGCCAGGAATCATGCCTGGAATTTAGTACGGTTTCATACATCGGGATCGACCGTGGATGATGGAACGCCAACGTCATACGTATTCGTCGAGAGTTTTGACGAGGTACCCCGTGATGATTCAAAACTAGGAGGGTCGCGCAGGCGGTGTTCCCCCCAGTGACCACCCGGTAGCTGTGTAGAAGAATCTCGCCTGGTAAACTGCCACGAGTCGTCGCCCAGAATGGCGCTAAAAGCCTTGCAAAAGATGCTCGCTATTCGTCAACCTATTTGGTGTCATTCGCCAGTGCGCTACCTGTATTTGCTGACCTGCGAGTCGAATGCACGACGGTCTCTGTGCAAAGCCACCCGCGGATTTCAACGGTTGGCACGGGGTGACGAAATCACCTGAACAGGCTGTTCTCAGTTCTCAGATATACAGCCATATCACGCCACCGACGCAACTGATCGCCCCGGCGATGCCGATGCGTCGGATAACGAATGTGATGGCGTTTGCCGGAGTGGTGAGGTATCGAACAAGAGCTTCGAAACCCATTCCTCCTGCACCTCCGAATCCAAGGCACGCGCCAATGATTCTTTTTACCTCGGGGTGAAGAAGAGCAGCAGGTTGGGCAACGCCTATGCCAGAGATGCCCGCGACCGGAGCATCTGCGCCGGATGCAAGCTTTTCGATGACTCGACCTCTCTTGTCGAGGGTCAAGATTTCTCCGCTATCCATATAACGCATGGCGGCGACGCTGGTGGGGAGCTTTTGTTTACCTGCTGTTTCGCGTGAATGGTTGATAATTTTGAGCGTAGAGGGATCAATGGATTCACTGATTCCGGGCCCTAAGTTACTACCCAGGGAGATTGATGCTGGCGCCGACGTTCCAACAGTTTCACACGACAAGAAGGTATTGGGAGCCTCAATTGCGTGCACCGGCGCGGAAGTGACGTCTGTCGACTCAGCAGTCTTCTCGACGCCGAAACTTGCAGTCGGCGCAGTGACTAATAGTGTTGCAGCAAGTGCGGTTGAACTGAGCATCGTTACCCTCTTTTTGAACATTTCGAATGTTTCCTTTGATTCAAGAAGTGGCTGCGCAGAGTGATGTAGGTTGGCGTGACGAGAGTTTGATTCAACGCAACGGCTAGAACCGATTAACTTAATCTATTTGCGAATAATACTAAAACTACTCGAAACCAATCATATAAAAGTATGATTGATTAAAATGCTACAAACAGAGGCGTAATATTTGAATAACGTGTAACCGCAAGATCAGTTGTGCATTTTCTGACTTGAGCCCAAACTCGATGAGGTTGCGGTCTACCTGTTGCTGCCATTATTCGGCGGGCTACTTCGCACATGGATGCGCTCGGCGATCAAAGTGCTCACGAGCAGCGATCCGAAGCCGCACAACGCTGGAATGTAGGCAGCAAACCCGGAAAGGGGCGAGAGTAACCAAGTGAATAACGCGAAGACTGCAACGGAGACGATGAAGCAGATGAGGAACGAGCCCCATTTCGTCCGCTCGCTTACTCCGTGCCAGAGCGGCAAAGTATCTTGAGATGATTCGCCGGACAAGCCAAGCCAGGATGAAAATTTAGTCATTATGAAAGATCCTCTCGGCAAGGGAATATACATACAAGAAGATTAGATACTATCTGTTAGCATCACTTTCACGGTACGGTTCAAGTTGAGCATTGCGCAATCATACTTTTGACTGACTAGGACGTCTGGCCGGCAGTGTGGCATGTGGCGGAATACGTCAAAGTTTCAACGATCGCATGAGGCGGAAAGATGAAACCGAGCCCGTCACTAGCGCGACAATTCATGACCTGATGCCATCGGGTTCCATAGAAGCGGGCGTTCCGGGAATCCATCGTTTGGCCATGCATTTAGGTTGCTAATGACCCATGTAAGAACTTCAGTGGCATCGCATCATGCTTGACAGATTCGAACACTGCTGAGGAGGGGCCTGAAGCAATGGAAGTCGAGGGGTTTGTTCCCGGGTGTCGTCGCCTATGAAAATCATTGCAAGGACTCATGCGGCGATGACAGTTTTCGGTGTCTTGTTGGGGCTTGGCCATGTACAAGTTGATTCGCCCAACGTAAGAGGACGGGAGCATGAGAAATCGGGAAAAAGAATGGCGGCAACCAAGTGGTTGCCGCCATTCGTAGCACTTAGGCCTTGAAGCGCTCGATGGAGCGAGCCAGCTCGGCTTCGGCGGCCTCGCGGCCCTCCCAGCCCTCGGCCTTGACCCACTTGCCAGGCTCCAGGTCCTTGTAGCGGGTGAAGAAGTGCTCGATCTCCTTGATCAGCCACTCGTCGATGTCCTCGAGCTCCTTGATGTGGTCAAAGCGCTTGTCCGAAGGAACGCACAGCAGCTTGGCATCTCCGCCGCCGTCGTCGGTCATGTTGAACACGCCGATCGGGCGGGCCTCAACCACGACACCCGGGATCAGGTCGACGCCCGGGATGTACACCATGGCGTCCAGCGGATCGCCGTCTTCGCCCAGGGTGTCGTCGAAGTAGCCATAGTGGGTTGGGTACTGCATCGAGGTGAACAGCACGCGGTCCAAACGCAGACGGTGGGTCTCGTGGTCGATCTCGTACTTGACGCGCGATCCGGTAGGGATCTCGATGGTCACGTCGTGGCTCATGAAAAGCACACTCCTAAACTAGTCTTAGGGTTATCCGCCCTTAAGCGTATCGCCCCCGGGCGCTGCCTTGATAAACCCGCGAAAGGAATGTCACCGCATGAACACCGCCGCCCGTCGCGTGATCACACTGGGCGCGGCCGTGGTTGCGGTGGTGGGCATGGTGCTGGCCATGCTGTTCGCACCGCGTTTTTTCACCGGTGAACCTGAAGCTTTCTACACCCCAGCCAGCGCGCAGATCGCGGAAAACGCCCCAGTCACCGTGCAGGACCTGAACCCGGATGCGGCCATGCCGGACACCGCCGTGCTCACCGCCCAGCTGGACGCGATCCTGGCGGACCAGGGCGATGGAACGAAGTTCACCGCCCAGGTGGTGGATGTCGCGACCGGCACCGTGCTTTATGACAAGAACTCGACCGCCAACGGCACCCCTGCCTCCAGCCTGAAGGTGGTCACCGCCCTGGCGGCCGTGGATGTGCTGGGTGCCGACACCCAGCTGGGCACCAGTGTTTGGCTGGACGGGGACACCCTGGTGCTGCGCGGCGGGGGAGACGTGCTGCTGGGCGACGGTGCCTCGGACCCGTCCTCCACCAAGGGCTACGCGGGGCTCGCGACGCTGGCCGAAAAGACCGCCGCCGAGCTGGAGAAGCGCGGTGTGGACTCCGTGAAGCTGTGGCTGGACGACTCGCTGTTCGGCACCGCGCAGTCCAACCCGGACTGGGACAAGTCCCTGTTCACCTCCAACAACATCGCGCCGGTCTACCCGCTGGCGCACTACGCGGGACGCGCGGGCGAGAACCTCGCCTCCCCGTACCAGTCGGATTCGGCGCAGCAGGCGCGCCAGGTGTTCGCCGCCGCGCTGGGTTCTTCGATCAAGGTGGCGCAGGGCGGGCGCGGAGCCTACGAGGGGGGCGAGCAGATCGCCGAGGTGCGCTCGGCCCCGCTGCGCGACGTGGTCAAGCACATGCTGCTGGTCTCGGACAACTACATCGCCGAGACCCTGGGCAGGCTGGTGGCCTTGGCCGAAGGTCTTCCCCCGGAACAGGCAGGGCTCGCGGTGGCCAAGGCCGCGGGGGAGCACGGAGCCCAAGGCCTGGTGCTGTCCGACGCCAGCGGACTGGCCGCCGCCAACCAGATTTCGCCCGCGGCGTTGACCACGGTGCTGCGCTCGGCGGCCACCAGCGGCAAGGCTGGACTGCGCGAGCTGGTCTACTCGCTGCCGGTGGCCGGATACAACGGCACGCTGAGGCAGCGGCTGGGCGGCGACGCGACCCTGGGAATGGTCCGCGCTAAAACCGGTTCGCTGACCGGGGTGGCCACGCTGACCGGCATGACGCCGACTAAGGACGGCAGGCTGCTGGCCTTCTCCATCTTCGCCAACCAGCCGGACGGAACGCTCGCACCGCACAAGCCAATCATCGACCAGGCAGTCACCGCCATCCGCGGCTGCGGCTGCCGGACATAGTCAGGAGCACGCATGAAGCAATTCATTGACTGGGACGTCGCTGTCGGAACCGCCAAGACCCTGATGCCGGCCGGCCCGGCCATCGACGGACGGCAGGCGGCGCGGATTATCGAGGAGCTGCGCATCGCCGGCGGCCAGGGCCTGGTCGAAGCGGAGAAGATCTCCCTGCTGAGCTCTACCGCGCCATCCCAGACCCTCGTGGTGGACCGCGCCGGCTGGGCCAAGGCGGTCAGCCAGAACTTCGCGGCGATGCTCCCGGATGGTATCGACGCCCCGGGCGCGGTGCCGCTGGTCGCCGGCGCCGAGCTCGGCGCGGTGCTCGCGGTGCTCGGCACCCGTGTACTGGGCCAGTTCGACCCGTTCGTCGGCCCCCGGCTGCTGCTCAACGCCCCGACCATCACCCAGCTGCGCGGCGAACTGAACCTGAACGCCAAAGACTTCTACCTGTGGATCGCCACCCATGAGCAGACCCACCGACTGCAGTTCGAGCATGCGCCGTGGATTCCCGGGGTCATGAAGCAGACCCTGGCCGAGGTGTTCGAGCCGCTGCGCGGCACCACGCATTCGATCAACGACCTCGGTTCCAAGCTCAAGGCCATGAAGTCGGAGGTCAGCGAGCTGACCAGCATCATGTCGGTGCTGGAGGGTCACGCCATGGTGGTGATGAACGACGTGAAGTCCATCGGCACCATCAAAACCATCCGCCGCCGCTTCGAGGCGCGCGGGGAGAACCGTTCGGCGCTGGCCACCCTGGTTGGCAAGCTGCTGGGCATGGAGGCCAAGGCGCTGCAGTACAAGCGCGGGGCGAAGTTCGTGCGCCACCTGGTCGACGAGATGGGCTACGAAGGCTTCAACACGATCTTCAGCGAACGCGAGCTGTTTCCCAGCGCCAAGGAGCTGGACCACCCCGAACGCTGGCTGGCCCGCACCCGATGAGCCGCGCCATTGACCGGGCGCGCCACGCGGTCGCCGCGGCGGCGCCCACCGGACTGAGCCTGGCCGCGGTTTCCGGCGGGGCGGATTCGCTGGCCCTGGCGGTCGCCGCCAGCCAGCTGCCCGGGGACTTCGGGGCGGTCATCGTGGACCACGGGCTGCAGGCCGGCAGCGCCCAGGTCGCGGACCGGGCGGCAGGGCAGTGCCGCGAACTCGGGCTGGAGCCGGTGCTGGTGCTGCGGGTGGACACCCGCCCCGACGAGGCCTCGGCCCGCGCCGCCCGCTACGAAGCCTTCGACCGGGCGCTTCAATCCACCGGAGCGCAGCGCATCCTGCTCGGGCATACCCGGGACGACCAGGCCGAACAGGTGCTGCTGGGGCTGCTGCGCGGCTCCGGCACGCGGTCGCTGGCCGGCATGCCGGCGGTGCGCGGGGCCTACGCGCGCCCGCTGCTCGACCTGAGCAGGCAGGACACCGAGCAGATCTGCGCCGGCGCCGGGCTGGAGTACTGGGAGGATCCCAGCAATACGGACACCTCCTACCGCCGCAACCTGGTGCGCAGCGAGATCCTTCCCTACCTGCGCGGACAGCTGGGCGAACACATCCCGCAGGCGCTGGCGCGCACCGCGCAGCTTGCCGCGGCGGACGCCGACGCGCTGGACCAGTGGGCCGGCCGGGCCTGGGCCGAGCACGGGACCAACCTGAAGTCGCTGGCGGCCCTGCCCCCGGCCGTGGCCTCCCGGGTGCTGCGCCTGGCGGCCGCCGATGCAGGCGCCAGGAACCTCGGCCGGGAGCGAACAGCGGCCCTGTGCGCTTTGGCCGGGGTCGGCACCGAAAAGTCCAAATCAGCCGGGCCAGTGCAGTTGGAGGGGAAAATCAGCGCCTACCGCCGGAGCCCGGTGATTGTTTTCACCGACTCGCGCTAAGCAACCACCGGTGAAATGTGGCACTCTAGGTAGGTACCACACCTCTAGAATCAGGAGAACCCTCGTGGATTCCAATGCCGTCAAGGCCGATCTGACACACGTTCTGTACACCAAGGAAGAAATCCAGGCCCGCGTCGAAGAACTGGCAGCGCAGATCGACAAGGACTACCAGGGCCGCGACATCCTCGTCGTCGGCGTGCTGAAGGGCGCGGTCATGATCATGGCCGACCTGGTGCGCGCACTTGATTCCCACGTGAGCATGGACTGGATGGCCGTGTCCTCCTACGGTTCCGGCACCCAGTCCTCCGGCGTGGTACGCATCCTGAAGGACTTGGACTCGGACCTCATGGGCAAGCACGTGCTCATCGTCGAGGACATCATCGATTCGGGCCTGACCCTGTCCTGGCTCAAGGCGAACCTGGAGTCGCGCGGCCCGGCCAGCGTCGAGATCTGCGCGCTGCTGCGCAAGCCCGCAGCCGCCAAGGTCGAGATCGACGTGAAGTACGTCGGCATGGATATTCCCAACGAATTCGTCGTCGGGTACGGTCTGGACTACGCGGAGAAGTACCGCAACCTTGACTGCGTGGGCACCCTTGCCCCGCACATCTACGAGTAGGGAACTTTTCGCGCCGGCGGGGCGTTGAGAAGAATCGAAGGTGGCGTGCCCCGGACGCCATGACAGCGGGTGAGGGAGATGCGTAGGGCGCGGGACCCGGCGGATCAATGAAAACAAAGAAGCTATTTAACAGCTGGATCATTTGGGTTCTCGTGGGCGTCGTTGCAGTCGTCCTGTTCCTGCCGATGGTTTTCGGCAACAACACGGCGAAGATCGACACTTCGCAGGGCCTGCATGAGCTGTCCAGCGGCAATGTGACCCAGGCGAAGATCTTCGACGGAGACCAGCGCGTGGACCTGACGCTGCGCAACGCCCTGACCGTCGACGGCGTCGAAAAGGGCACCAGCGTCAGCTTCTTCTACTCCTCGGCCCGCGCCGTGCAGGTGGTCGACGCGATCAACGACGCGAAGCTGGACAAGTTCACCGACCAGCCGGTGGAAAGCAACTGGCTGCTGTCGATGCTCGGCGTGATCGTGCCGTTCCTGCTGATCGCCGGCATCTTCTGGTTCATCCTCGCCCGCTCCCAGGGCGGCGGCTCCAAGGTCATGCAGTTCGGCAAGTCCAAGGCGAAGCTGATCACCAAGGACATGCCGCAGGTGACCTTCAAGGACGTCGCCGGCGCCGACGAGGCAGTGGAGGAGCTCCACGAAATCAAGGAGTTCCTGCAGGAACCTGCGAAGTTCCAGGCCGTGGGCGCCAAGATCCCCAAGGGCGTGCTGCTCTACGGCCCTCCGGGCACCGGCAAGACCCTGCTGGCCAAGGCAGTGGCCGGCGAGGCCCAGGTGCCGTTCTACTCGATCTCCGGCTCGGACTTCGTCGAGATGTTCGTCGGAGTGGGCGCCTCGCGCGTTCGCGATTTGTTCGAGCAGGCCAAGAACAACTCCCCGGCCATCATCTTCGTCGACGAGATCGACGCGGTGGGCCGCCACCGCGGCGCCGGCATCGGCGGCGGCAACGACGAGCGCGAGCAGACGCTGAACCAGCTGCTGGTGGAAATGGACGGCTTCGACGCCACCACCAACGTCATCCTGATCGCCGCGACCAACCGTCCGGACGTGCTGGATCCGGCGCTGCTGCGCCCGGGCCGCTTCGACCGCCAGATCCCGGTGGAGGCGCCGGATCTGAAGGGCCGCGAAGACATCCTGAAGGTGCACGTCAAGGGCAAGCCGATGGATGCCACGGTGGATTTGAACGCGGTGGCCAAGAAGACTCCTGGCTACACCGGCGCCGACTTGGCCAACGTGCTCAACGAGGCCGCGCTGCTCACCGCCCGCTCGAACGCCAACCTGATCGACGACCGCGCGCTGGACGAGGCCATCGACCGCGTGATGGCCGGCCCGCAGAAGCGCACCCGCCTGATGGACGAGCACGAGCGCAAGGTCACCGCCTACCACGAGGGCGGCCACGCCCTGGTCGCCGCCGCGATGAACCAGACCGCGCCGGTCACCAAGATCACCATCCTGCCGCGCGGCCGCGCCCTGGGCTACACGATGGTCGTGCCGGAGTCGGACAAGTACTCGGTGACCCGCAACGAGCTGCTGGACCAGATGGCCTACGCCATGGGCGGGCGCGTCGCGGAGGAGATCGTGTTCCACGACCCGTCCACCGGAGCCAGCAACGACATCGAGAAGGCCACCGCCACCGCGCGCAAGATGGTCACCGAATACGGCATGAGCGAGAAGGTCGGCGCGGTGCGCCTGGCCAGCTCCGCCGCCGAGCAGCAGATGGGCACCGGGGCGCGCGAGTACTCCGACGAGATGGCCCACCTGGTCGACGAAGAGGTGCGCCAGCTCATCGAGGGCGCGCACAACGACGCCTACTGGGCGCTGACCACCAACCGCCACGTGCTCGACCGCCTGGCCCTGGCCCTGCTGGAACGCGAGACGCTGAACCAGAAGGAGATCGCGGAGATCTTCTCGGACCTGGTGAAGATCGACAAGCGTGTGGTGTGGCTATCCAACGACGAGCGCCCGGTGCACCCCGAAGGCCCGGTGTTAAGCCCCAAGGAGCGCGCCGCGCAGTCGACCGACTAGGATCGAAGCGTGACTGAAGAAAATCTGATCGACCAGCCGCGCATCGCGGCAGCCGTGCGCGAAATCCTGTTGGCCATCGGCGAGGACCCGGACCGCGACGGCCTGCAGGACACCCCCAAGCGGGTGGCCAAGGCCTACGCGGAATTCTTCGCCGGGCTGCACCAGCGTCCCGAAGAGCACCTGTCCACCACCTTCGACATCGAGCACGACGAGATGGTGCTGGTGAAGGACATCGCGTTCTACTCGACCTGCGAGCACCACCTCGTGCCGTTCTACGGCCGCGCCCACATCGGGTACATCCCGGGCAAGGGCGGCAAGGTCACCGGCCTGTCCAAGCTGGCCCGGCTGGTGGAGGTCTTCGCCCGCCGCCCGCAGGTGCAGGAACGGCTGACCACGCAGATCGTGGACGCCCTGGTCGAGCACCTGAACCCCTCCGGCGCGATCGTCGTCGTCGAATGCGAACACATGTGCATGTCGATGCGCGGCGTGCAGAAGCCGGGCGCGAAGACCGTGACCAGCGCGGTCCGCGGCCAGCTGCGGGAAACCGCCACCCGCGCCGAAGCAATGAGCCTGATTCTCGGAAGGTAACCCCCTATGTCTCTTGGAGCAATCCCGGGCACCGGTCCGGCCACCAGCCCGTTGACCGTGATCCGCAAGATCAAGCAGAAAACCTTTGCCGACCTGCCGACCGACCGCACCCTGGTCATGGGCATCCTGAACGTCACCGAGGACTCCTTCTCCGACGGAGGCGCCTACCTGCAGCGCGAGGCAGCCATCGCGCAGGGCCTGAAGCTGCTCTACGCCGGCGCCGACATCATCGACGTGGGCGGGGAATCCACCCGCCCCGGCGCCGCCGCGGTGGACCCGGAGATCGAGCAGGAGCGCATCCTGCCGGTCATCGAGGCGCTGGTCAAGGCCGGTGCGGTGGTCTCCGTGGACACCATGCACGTGGACACCGCCCGAGCGGCCATCGCCGCCGGCGCGCACCTGATCAACGACGTCTCCGGGCTGACCTACGAGCCAGGCATGCCGGAGCTGATCGCGCTCACCGGTGTTCCCTACGTGCTGATGCACCGCCGCGGCACCGCGCAGAACATGGTCACCCAGGCCAACTACCAGGATGTGGCAGCCGAGGTGCTGGCCGAGCTGCGCGCGCTGCGCGACGACTTCGTGGCCCGCGGCGTGAAGCCCGAGCAGATCATCCTGGATCCGGGGCTTGGCTTCGCCAAGGACGCCGCGCACAACTGGGCGCTGCTCAAGAGCCTGCAGGCCTTCGAGGACCTGGGCCACCGCGTGCTGGTCGGCACCAGCCGCAAGCGCTTCCTGGGCGAGCTGCTGGCCGAGGGCGGCGCTGCGCGCGAACCGCTGGGCCGCGACGCGGCGACCCTGGCCACCACCGTGCTCGCGGCCGCCGACGGCGCCTGGGCGGTGCGCGTGCATGACGTGCAGGGATCGCGCGACGCCCTGAAAGTCGTGAAGGCCCATGGACCGAATTAGCATTTCCGGGATTTCCGCGATCGGCTACCACGGCGTTTTCGACTTCGAAAAGCGCGACGGGCAGAGCTTCGTCGTCGACGTGGTGCTGCACGTGGACATCTCCCGCGCGGCGGCCAGCGACAACGTCGCCGACACCGTGCACTACGGCGAGGTCAGCGAGCTGGTGGTCGCCCAGATCCAGGCCGGTCCCTGGGACCTGATCGAGAAGCTCGGCAGCGAGATCGCCGAGGCGATCCTGGCCGCCTACCCGACCGTGGCCACCGTGGAGGTCGTGGTGCACAAGCCGCAGGCGCCGATCCCGGTGCCGTTCAGCGACGTGAGCATTTGCCTGGTCCGCCACCAGACGCTGCACACCGCGGTCATCGCGCTGGGCGCCAACCTGGGCGACCCGCAGGCCACACTGGCCGCCGCCGTGGCCGAGCTCGGCGAGGAAGTCCAGATCCTGAAGGTCTCCCCGCTGGCTGTCACCAAGCCCGTGGGCGGCCCGCCGGACCAGCCGGACTACACCAACCAGGTCATCGAGGTGCGCACGCAGCGCTCCCCGCATGAGCTGCTGGATCTGTGCCAGCGCATCGAGGCCGCGCACCACCGCACCCGCGAGGTGCGCTGGGAGGCGCGCACGCTGGATCTGGACCTGATCACCTACGACCACCTGGTGCTCGAGGACCCGAGGCTGACGCTGCCGCATCCGCGCGCCGCCATCCGTGGCTTCGTGCTGGCCCCGTGGAGCTGGATGGACCCGGACGCCGTGCTCGGCGGCCAGCTGGTCTCCCGGCTCGCGCAGCAGGCGGCGGACACCAAGGACATCATCCGGCTATGACCCGGCTGAAGGTTCTCTCGCTGGTGTGGTGCACCCTGCTCGGGGCGGTCCTGGGCTGGGTGGCGCTGCGCCTGTTCGTCGCGGCGGGGCATTCAACCCCGGTGCTGGACTACACGGCGCTGTATTCGCTCGGCGCGGTGTGCGCGGTGGTGCTGTTCCTGGGCATCCGGGTCAAGCGCTCGACCCTGGGCAAGGCCCACTTCGACGCGATCGCCGCGGCCCGCACCCTGGTGCTGGCCCAGGCGGCGGCCTACGCCGGCGCGCTGATCACCGGCTGGCATCTGCCGGCGCTGGTCAACCTGTGGGTGAACGCCGGCGCCTCGCCGAGCCTGACCCGCGCCATCGTGCTGGCCGGAGCCGGCCTGTTCATGGTGGTCATCGGGTATGTCGTGCAGCACCTTTGCAAACTTCCACCCGAAGATCCGGAGGACAATACCGATGGAATCGCCGATGGAACGGTCACCGAATGACTTCCGGCCGGTCGCTCCCGAATACTTCACCGTCAAGCTGATCGGCTGGGCGCTGAACACCGCCCTGTACCTGCTGATCGCGCTGGTGCCGCTGATCCTGCGGCTGTTCGGCGTGCAGACCCCGAACTGGCTGGCCATCGCGCCGCCGCTGGCGGTGCTGCTCGTCGCCCTGCTGGTGCTGCGCCTGCTGCGCCGCCGAGTGCGGGCGCTGGGCTACCTGGAGCGCGAGGAGGATCTCGTGGTGCGCTCCGGGGTGATGTGGCGCAAGCAGCTGGTCATCCCCTACGGGCGCATGCAGTACGTGGAAGTCACCAGTGGTCCGCTGGAACGCAAGTACGGGCTGTGCAAGCTCACCTTGAACACCGCCTCCGGCTCCGCCACCGCAGTGATCCCCGGCCTTGGGCAGCGCACCGGCGAAGACCTGCGCGAACGGCTGAGCGCCGCGGGCGAAGCGAAGATGTTATGACCGACCAGTGGCAGCGGGTCCATCCGGCCAGCCCGTTTGTGCGCGGCTGGGTGGCCATCGTGGGCCTGGCCTACATCTACTGGCAGAACACCAATGACCTGACGCTGGCCGAGCGGCTCAGCGGCGAAAGGCTGCGCTGGACCGTGGTCATCGGTGCGGGAGCGCTGCTGGTGGTGCTCGTGTTCTACGCCCTGTCCTGGTATTTCACCCGCTACATGATCACCCCGAGCCACGTGTACGTGAACTCCGGGATGATCTTCCGCAGCCAGAAGCAGGCGCGCATCGACAGGGTGCAGGGAATCGAGGTGGCGCAGCCGCTGGTGGCCCGGCTCCTGGGCCTGGCCGAACTGCACTTCGACGTGGCCGACGGCAGCCAATCCATGCTGCGGCTGTCCTTCCTGCGCAAGGCCGACGCGCAGCAGCTGCGCGCGCTGATCCTGGACCGGGCGCACGCAGCCCGGGGAGGCCAGGCGCAGCCGGACGTGCCGGAAACGGAACAAGCTCCCCACGACGTCGCACCGGCCGGTGCCGCGCCGGAGACCGGTGTGCTGATGGCCAAGGTGCCCCACGGCAGGCTGCTCGCCTCCCTGTTCCTGCGCATGCCCACCATCATCGGCCTGCTCAGCGCGCTGGCCCTGGGCATCATGACGCTCAGCGGCATCGGCGGCATGGTGGCCGGCTTGATCCCGGCGCTGCTGGCCTTCGGCGGCTGGTTCTACAAGGAGCTGAACAACTCCTGGAACTTCAGCGCCGCGGCCACGGACACCGGGCTGCGCGTCAGCCGCGGCCTGGCCGACACCCGCCAGCAGTCCATCCCCGCAGGCCGCGTCCAATCCATCCAAGTCACTTCCCCGGCCCTGTGGCGGCTGCTGGGCTGGTACCGCGTCGAGGTCAACGCGCTGGGCGTCGGCTCGCAGGAGGAGGCCCAGAACCTGCTGGTGCTGCCGGTCGGGGACTTCGACGCGGTTGCCCGGGTCATGGGCATCCTGTTGCCGGACCTCGGGGTGGAGAACCAGCGCAAGGTGCTGTTCACCGCGATCAACTCCGGAGGCGAGGAGCACGGATTCACGCTGTCCCCGCAGCGGGCCAGGCCGCTGTCACCGGGGGCGTGGAAAAACCAGGGGTTCCTGGCCACCGACACCACAGTGATTACCCGCTACGGCTGGCTCGCCCGGGTCACCGCCTTCACCGCGCACAACCGGGTGCAGGGCCTGATGCTGCGCCAGGGCCCGCTGGAGCGCCGCCGGCAGCTGGCGGGGCTGCGCATCTACAGCGCCGGCGGCACTGTCACCGGCTACATACAGCAGGTGGATGCCCAAATCGCTGGTAAGTTCTTTGAGGAACAATCCCGCCGCATCGCCGGCAGGTAATTTTTCGTCGCGGAAGGTAGGACGTGGACGCACCACGCTTGGGAATCGGCATCATCTCCGCCGGCAAGGTCGGCACGGTGCTCGGCGCCGCCCTGGCCGCCAGCGGCCACCGGATCACCGGAATCCATGCGGTCTCGCAGGATTCGAAGGACCGCGCGGACGCGCTGCTGCCCGGGGTCGAGATCCTGGACCCGGCAGAGATCCTGCGGCGCAGCGAACTGGTGCTGTTCGCCGTGCCCGACGACGTGCTCGGCGAACTGGTGGCGGGGCTTGCCGCCGCAGGGCACTTCACCAGCGGGCAGCTGATTGCCCACACCGCCGGACGCTACGGCACCGGGATCCTGCAGCCGGCGCTGGATACCGGCGCCTTTGGGCTGGCCATCCACCCGGCCATGACCTTCACCGGCATGAGCATGGACCTGCAGCGGTTGACCGACTGCGTCTTCGCGGTGACTGCCGACGAGATCATGCTGCCGGTGGCCCAGGCGCTGGTGGTGGAGATGCGCGGGGAGCCGGTGGTCATCGCCGAGCAGGACCGCGTCAGCTACCACGCGGCGCTGGCCCACGCCGCCAACCACCTGAACACCATCACCGCGCAGTCCGCGGACATGCTGCGCCGCATCGGTGTCGAAGAGCCGTCGAATACGCTGCGCGCGCTGATGTACGCGAGCCTGGACAACGCGCTGCGCTCGGGAGCCGGTGCGCTGACCGGCCCGGTGTCCCGCGGGGACGTCGGAACGGTGCAGGCGCACCTGTCCGCGCTGGAATCCGATCCGGCGGAAACCAACGACAGCTACCGCAGCCTCTCGCGCGCCACCGCGCTGCGGGCGGCCGCCCGGGGCCTGATATCCCAGCCGACGCTTGAGGAACTGCTGCGAGTTCTAGAATAAGAGGGTGAAAACCCCAAAAATCGTCAAGACCCGCAGCGAATTGAAGGCAGCCATTGCCGAAGCAAACCCGGGGTCCCTGGGCTTTGTCCCGACCATGGGCGCCCTGCACGACGGGCACGCGTCGCTGTTCAAGGCGGCCCGCGAGGAAAACGAGCTCGTTGTCATCTCGGTCTTCGTGAACGAGCTGCAGTTCAACGACGCCGCCGACTACTCCAAGTACCCGCGCACCCTGGACTCCGACGTCCAGCTGGCCGCCGGCGCCGGCGTCGACATCGTGTTCGCGCCCGAGGCGCAGGAAATCTACCATGCGGGGCTGCCGCTGATCCGGCTGAATTCCGGTGCACTGGGCGAGATGTACGAGGGCGCCTCCCGCCCGGGGCATTTCGACGGGATGCTGGCCGTGGTGGCCAAGCTGCTGCACCTGGCCGACCCGCGCCAGGGCGAATACCGCGCCTACTTCGGGCAGAAGGACGCCCAGCAGGTCGTGCTGATCCAGCGTATGGTCGCCGACCTTGACTACGCGGTGCAGCTGCGTTCGGTGCCGATCGTGCGCAGCGAAAAAGGCTTGGCTCTGTCCAGCCGCAATGCGCTGCTCAACGAGGAACAGCTGCAGGCCGCCCTGGTGCTGCACCGGGCGATATCGCTGATCGCCGGCCGGGCAGCCCGCCACGAGCCGCTGAACCTGGAGGACGCCATCGGCATGTTCCAGATGGAGCCGCTGGTGGAGCTCGACTACTTCGTGGTGGTCGATCCGGCCAACCTGCAGGAACTGGCGTTCAACTGCCAGGACACCCCCTTCACCGGGGAGGGGCTGATCCTTGTCGCCGCCACCGTGGGCGGCGTGCGGCTGATCGACAACCAGCCGATCTAGGCGAAGCGCTGGGCGGCGTCCGACAGGATCCTGCGGAAGCCTCCCAGCTCGGCCAGCACCTCGGCGCAGGTTTCCTCGCGCTGGACGAATTCCACGGCTTGGCCCGCATAGACGGGGGCCAACGCCACGTCCGCTTCGGCGCGGGCGCGGACCATGCGTTCGCGCAGTTCCTCGGTGGCTTCCAGGGACACGAGGTCATCGGCGTAGCGGTTGCTGAAGTCATTGGCCAAGGCGCGGCCGCCGAACTCAGGGGCCCACGGCAGCTGCTGGGCTATGTCGAAGGCCCGGGTGTAGACGGTGTCATCCAGCCCCGAAGCGCGCACCGCTGCTTTCAGGTTCTCGTGTCCGCTGGCTTCCTTGGTGGACAGGAACCGGGTTCCGATCCAGGCCGCTTCGGCGCCGGCGGCAAGCACTGCGGCGATCCCCGCAGCGGTTCCGATGCCGCCAGCCGCAATCACCGGCTTCTGCGTCTGGGCGCAGGCCAGTTGCAGCAGCGGCAGCGTCCCGGATTTATTGCGGCCGTGTCCGCCGCCTTCGCCGCCCCGGGCGATGACGATGTCGATGTCGTCCTGCAGTGCACGTTCCAGGTCTGCGGCGTTGCCAACCTGCATGGCTGTCAGCACGCCCGCTTCGTGGGCCAAGGCCGCGGCGCGGGTGACATCGCCGAAGCTGATTGAAACCAGCGAGGGGCCGTACTCGAGAAACGATTCAAGCGGTGACAGGTCCGCCTCCAGCGCCCAACCCATGAAGCCGACACCCCAGGGAGTGTCGATCTCCGACACGTGGGATGCCTGGGCCTTGATCCACTCGGCAGTGGGCGCCGGGGAGACCCCGATCATCCCGACCCCGCCGGCCGCGCTGACGGCAGCGGCCATGGCACCACCTGCGGCTCCTGCCATGGAAGCATTGAAGATTGGTTCACGGTATCCAAGAAGTTTCTGCAGGTCGCTCATACGCCCAGACTAGATCAGCACCATGAATGTGACCTAGAACGCGGCCCGCCGATTTGAAACATCCGAAAATGACCTGTATAGTTTTTATCTGTTGCCGCAAGGGAAACAGCCCGAAATACACGAGCTGTTCACGCGGTGGCCAATCACTTTTCACTTGAAGATTTCGATCGATTTTGATCGGCTCACGAAGTCTGGTAAGCTTGAAAAGTTGCTCCGGAGCGAAGCAGCTCGAACCCTTCGGGTTTGGGATGCGGTGTCGAGAGTGTTTGTTGTTTGAGAACTCAATAGTGTGCCAAGTTTGTTGATACCAAATTATTTTTTGTTTGGTGAATACGAAACA
>NZ_RBLB01000002.1:0-5064 GCF_003633665.1 Arthrobacter sp. AG1021
AGTGACGGTACCTGCAGAAGAAGCGCCGGCTAACTACGTGCCAGCAGCCGCGGTAATACGTAGGGCGCAAGCGTTATCCGGATTTATTGGGCGTAAAGAGCTCGTAGGCGGTTTGTCGCGTCTATCGTGAAAGTCCGAGGCTCAACCTCGGATCTGCGGTGGGTACGGGCAGACTAGAGTGATGTAGGGGAGACTGGAATTCCTGGTGTAGCGGTGAAATGCGCAGATATCAGGAGGAACACCGATGGCGAAGGCAGGTCTCTGGGCATTTACTGACGCTGAGGAGCGAAAGCATGGGGAGCGAACAGGATTAGATACCCTGGTAGTCCATGCCGTAAACGTTGGGCACTAGGTGTGGGGGACATTCCACGTTTTCCGCGCCGTAGCTAACGCATTAAGTGCCCCGCCTGGGGAGTACGGCCGCAAGGCTAAAACTCAAAGGAATTGACGGGGGCCCGCACAAGCGGCGGAGCATGCGGATTAATTCGATGCAACGCGAAGAACCTTACCAAGGCTTGACATGTTCCAGATCGCCTCAGAGATGGGGTTTCCCTTCGGGGCTGGTTCACAGGTGGTGCATGGTTGTCGTCAGCTCGTGTCGTGAGATGTTGGGTTAAGTCCCGCAACGAGCGCAACCCTCGTTCCATGTTGCCAGCGGGTTATGCCGGGGACTCATGGGAGACTGCCGGGGTCAACTCGGAGGAAGGTGGGGATGACGTCAAATCATCATGCCCCTTATGTCTTGGGCTTCACGCATGCTACAATGGCCGGTACAATGGGTTGCGATACTGTGAGGTGGAGCTAATCCCTAAAAGCCGGTCTCAGTTCGGATTGGGGTCTGCAACTCGACCCCATGAAGTCGGAGTCGCTAGTAATCGCAGATCAGCAACGCTGCGGTGAATACGTTCCCGGGCCTTGTACACACCGCCCGTCAAGTCACGAAAGTTGGTAACACCCGAAGCCGATGGCCTAACCACCTTGTGTGGGGGGAGTCGTCGAAGGTGGGACTGGCGATTGGGACTAAGTCGTAACAAGGTAGCCGTACCGGAAGGTGCGGCTGGATCACCTCCTTTCTAAGGAGCTAACCAGTTTTGGTTGCCCATGTCTGTGCCCGAGTGTGGTGCAGGTGGGTTGCTCGAGGGTGGAATGTCAATGAACTCAACACTGGGAAACGGGTTTTCGAGGGCGATCGTGTGGTTGTTTTCGGGGGTTCGGGTGTTGGCATGGTTTGTGTTGTGTGGCGTGTGTGGTTTAGTACGCAGTGCCGGCCCTTTGGGGTTGGTGGTGTTGGAAGGGCGCATGGGTCATGGGATGCGATAGATAATGTTTGGTGCACTGTTGGGTTTTGAGGCAACAAGCCTCCTGGCCGCCTGGTCCCTTTGCGGGGTTTGGTGGGTTGGGTGCTTGGTGTTTCGGTGTTTGTCCTGTGTCTGCTGGCATGGTGTCCTGGCTGGTCCTTTTGGGGCTGGTGTGTGGGGTGCTGTTGTTGGGGGTGCGGGGTTGTTGTTTGGGAACTGTATAGTGAACGCGAGCATCTTGCAGACAAGATGAGTTGCATGTGCCTGTCCTGGGTGTGTGTGGTGTTTGAGTCTTGTTTGTAGTGATTTTGTTGATTGTTTTATAGCTCAATTTTTGAGAACTTTGTTTTGTGTTGAAGTTTTTAAGGGCGCACGGTGGATGCCTTGGCATCAAGAGCCGATGAAGGACGTGGGAATCTGCGATAAGCCTGGTGGAGTCGATAACCGGACGTTGAGGCCAGGATTTCCGAATGGGGGAACCCCGCACCATGTTATGTGGTGTGACCTGCAGCTGAATGTATAGGCTGTGTGGAGGGAACGCGGGGAAGTGAAACATCTCAGTACCCGCAGGAAGAGAAAACAATAGTGATTCCGTTAGTAGTGGCGAGCGAACGCGGATGGGGCTAAACCGGTTGGTGTGTGATAGCGGATAGGCGTTGCATCATCGGGGTTGTGGGGTCCACATGTACCAGTTCTATCTACGCTGGTGGGATGAGGTGCAGGCGTATAGGTGAATCGGTTGGAATGCCGGACCAGAGAGGGTGATAGTCCCGTAGGTGTAATGCGTGTCTGCCGTTCTTGTGTGGATGCCCGAGTAGCACGGGGCCCGTGAAACCTTGTGTGAATCTGCCAGGACCACCTGGTAAGCCTGAATACTACTTGATGACCGATAGTGAATCAGTACCGTGAGGGAATGGTGAAAAGTACCCCGGGAGGGGAGTGAAATAGTACCTGAAACCGTGCGCTTACAATCCGTTAGAGCAGCCACTTGTGGTTGTGATGGCGTGCCTTTTGAAGAATGAGCCTGCGAGTTAGTGTTACGTCGCGAGGTTAACCCGTGGGGGGAAGCCGTAGCGAAAGCGAGTCTGAATAGGGCGAGTTAGTGGCGTGATCTAGACCCGAAGCGAAGTGATCTACCCATGGCCAGGTTGAAGCGCGTGTAAGAGCGTGTGGAGGACCGAACCCACTTCAGTTGAAAATGGAGGGGATGAGCTGTGGGTAGGGGTGAAAGGCCAATCAAACTTCGTGATAGCTGGTTCTCCCCGAAATGCATTTAGGTGCAGCGTTGCGTGTTTCTTGCTGGAGGTAGAGCTACTGGATAGGCGATGGGCCCTACAAGGTTACTGACCTTAGCCAAACTCCGAATGCCGGTAAGTCAGAGCGCAGCAGTGAGACTGTGGGGGATAAGCTTCATAGTCGAGAGGGAAACAGCCCAGAACGCCAACTAAGGCCCCTAAGCGTGTGCTAAGTGGGAAAGGATGTGGAGTTGCTGTGACAACCAGGAGGTTGGCTTAGAAGCAGCCACCCTTGAAAGAGTGCGTAATAGCTCACTGGTCAAGTGATTCCGCGCCGATAATGTAGCGGGGCTCAAGCACACCGCCGAAGTTGCGTCATTCAAACATGTCATTGGCCTTTGTGGTCCAGTGGTTTGGATGGGTAGGGGAGCGTCGTGTGGACGGTGAAGTCGCGGTGGAAACCAGCGGTGGAGGCCACACGAGTGAGAATGCAGGCATGAGTAGCGAATGACGGGTGAGAAACCCGTCCGCCGAATGATCAAGGGTTCCAGGGTCAAGCTAATCTGCCCTGGGTTAGTCGGGACCTAAGGCGAGGCCGACAGGCGTAGTCGATGGACAACGGGTTGATATTCCCGTACCGGCGAAGGACCGCCCATACTGAGCAATGGATGCTAACCATGACGGATTCCAGCGTTGATGCCTTTTAGGTGTCTTGTTGGTTGGTGTGGTGGGAACCGATGTTGTGAGGTCAGCGTATTAACAGGTGTGACGCAGGAAGGTAGCCGAGCCAGGCAATGGAATTGACCTGGTCCAAGGGTGTAGGAAGAACGGTAGGCAAATCCGCTGTTCATTGTTTCTGAGACCTGATAGGCGCCCCGTTTGTGGGGTGATTCGGTGATCCTATGCTGCCTAGAAAAGCATCGGCGCGAGGTCCCAGTCCGCCCGTACCCTAAACCGACACAGGTGATCAGGTAGAGAATACTAAGGCGATCGAGAGAATCATGGTTAAGGAACTCGGCAAAATGCCCCCGTAACTTCGGAAGAAGGGGGGCCTGCCCCGTGATGGAGACTTGCTCTCCGGATGCGGGTGTGGGCCGCAGAGACCAGGGGGAAGCGACTGTTTACTAAAAACACAGGTCCGTGCGAAGTCGCAAGACGATGTATACGGACTGACTCCTGCCCGGTGCTGGAAGGTTAAGAGGACCGGTTAGCACACTTGTGTGCGAAGCTGAGAATTTAAGCCCCAGTAAACGGCGGTGGTAACTATAACCATCCTAAGGTAGCGAAATTCCTTGTCGGGTAAGTTCCGACCTGCACGAATGGAGTAACGACTTCCCCGCTGTCTCAACCATGAACTCGGCGAAATTGCAGTACGAGTAAAGATGCTCGTTACGCGCAGCAGGACGGAAAGACCCCGAGACCTTTACTATAGTTTGGTATTGGTGTTCGGTGCAGCTTGTGTAGGATAGGTGGGAGACTGTGAAGCTCGGACGCTAGTTCGGGTGGAGTCATCGTTGAAATACCACTCTGGCTGTACCGGTCACCTAACTTCGGACCATGATCTGGTTCAGGGACAGTGCCTGATGGGTAGTTTAACTGGGGCGGTTGCCTCCTAAAATGTAACGGAGGCGCCCAAAGGTTCCCTCAGCCTGGTTGGCAATCAGGTGTTGAGTGTAAGTGCACAAGGGAGCTTGACTGTGAGAGTGACAGCTCGAGCAGGGACGAAAGTCGGGACTAGTGATCCGGCGGCACCTCGTGGAAGGGCCGTCGCTCAACGGATAAAAGGTACCTCGGGGATAACAGGCTGATCTTGCCCAAGAGTCCATATCGACGGCATGGTTTGGCACCTCGATGTCGGCTCGTCGCATCCTGGGGCTGGAGTAGGTCCCAAGGGTTGGGCTGTTCGCCCATTAAAGCGGTACGCGAGCTGGGTTTAGAACGTCGTGAGACAGTTCGGTCCCTATCCGCTGCGCGCGTTGGAAATTTGAGAAGGGCTGTCCTTAGTACGAGAGGACCGGGACGGACGAACCTCTGGTGTGTCAGTTGTACTGCCAAGTGCATCGCTGATTAGCTACGTTTGGAAGGGATAACCGCTGAAAGCATCTAAGCGGGAAGCCTGCTTCGAGATGAGATTTCCATCCACTTTGTGTGGGTGAGGCCCCCAGCTAGATTACTGGGTTGATAGGCAGGATGTGGAAGCAAGGACCAAAGACTTGTGTAGCTGACCTGTACTAATAGGCCGATGGCTTACAACACACTATCTAAACAGTGTGTCAACAAAATGATATTTTTGATTGTTCGCGTTCACTATGCGGTTACGAGACAACAACCTCGAACCACAAAAAGTAAGAGACTTTGCAAGGACGAATCCACCGGATTACCAGTGGTTTGTGTGCTTCGTGATTGTTACGGCGGTCATAGCGTGGGGGAAACGCCCGGTCCCATACCGAACCCGGAAGCTAAGGCCCATTGCGCCGATGGTACTGCACTCGTGAGGGTGTGGGAGAGTAGGTCACCGCCGGACTTAACTT
>NZ_RBLB01000003.1:0-4876 GCF_003633665.1 Arthrobacter sp. AG1021
CGTATTCACCAAACAAAAAATAATTTGGTATCAACAAACTTGGCACACTATTGAGTTCTCAAACAACAAACACTTACCGGTTCTCCGCCACCCCTTTTCCAGGAGGCGATATCGTCCAGCGTTAGTTTCCGAAATTGCAAAACAAATCTTTTAGATCATTTGAATCTCGGGGATTTTCGCTTCGAATTCGGTTCAGATTTCCTCGAACCTTGTTTCGGCGACAGATAAAAACTATACACACCTTTTTCGGCACTTACAAATCGTAGGGCTACTTTTCCGGGTGACTGTCGCCACAGGCATTAGAGGGCCGGTGCGCACGATAAGCAGTTCCCCAATGTCGCCTGCTCTCCGGACAGGCTGCCGCGCCACACCAACGTGACAGCACGAGCTCCGGTCTGTGGAGAGCGCGGTTCCCTGCTTGCTGGATACTGCGGGCTCGGGGCCAGCCAGTCGAAATCTTGTAAGCGGTGTTCTCTCCGAATGCTGCCGGAGGTCACCGGCAGAACGGACAGCATGGCAATGGGCCTTATCCCGTCGACAGCATGAGCTGATGACGCCAGCTACAGTTCATTGGGTTTCATAGCTGCCCGGTTCGATGTATGGGTTCACTCCTGGTATCCGTTGCGACGATGTCTTGGTATCTGACGCTGCCAAGTTTCCGTGTAACCGCGGTGAGACTAAGCCCTAGGGCGACCTTCCCTCCTAAAACAAACCGCTTACCCAACGACAGCAATCCGGGATGGTTCCTGGCTAGTAGTCGCATCCGTGGTCCACTGATACAGCAGATGTCTTGCACCCTGTGTTGGACATGTCCGACGAGAGCAGTGTCAATGCCCGCCTGTTGACGTTCGCGGCGTCAAATTCAACGCAGACCAGAATCATATGACTTGTCACCCAATAAGCGCGGGCTAGCGGAGATGTCCATGAATCGATGGCTTGCTGACCGCACGTGCCTGGACCCCACTCGGATTTTCATACAGTCTGACCTCATCGGGAAACAAGGCCGGCTTGTAGTGCCGCCATCGATGTTCGGTCAATTAGTGGAACCATTCGTTGCCCCACAGGGCGTCGCCATACTGCTTTCGATTGCTGTCGGCCCAAGTGCGCAGCTCCTTATCCCAAGCTCTTGGCCTGACCATGAACTTTGGGTCCAAGAAACTAGTCGGGCCCCAACGCATAGCTACTCCGCTTTGTACGCACCATAGGCCCAAGCCCTTATCCGGTTCTCATTGGTTCTGCAGCCAGCGTGGCGAATCTTGTGAATAGTGGGGTCTGGCCTTGGCGACCTGTCCGGGCCAGACACACTTTATTACCTATAGCCCACATTTTGGCCTCTAGCCCGGAGTCAAGAACTCTCTTCCTGCGGACGGACAAGAAGAACTGGTTAAACAAAAAACGCGGAACCGAAGTTCCGCGTTTAGATTTGTGACCCCAACGGGATTCGAACCCGTGTTGCCGCCGTGAGAGGGCGGAGTACTAGGCCGCTATACGATGGGGCCGTATGCTGAAGTTTCCTTCAGCTCACCGAATTGCTCCGGTGAAGCGCTGGGATACCAGGACTCGAACCTAGAATGACGGAACCAGAAACCGTTGTGTTGCCAATTACACCATATCCCAATATGACTTGGCCTCCGCCAGAATCAATTACCTAGGTAATGATCTTTTGGATGCCTTAGCACGAGATATAACTATACACAGTAATTCTGGATATCGCACATCCTGAGTAGCTTTTCGATAGTGATCTAAGACTCGCTGCCTGTTCGGCCTGCATTTGTGAGCTTCAGTTAAACAACAAGGAGGAATCCGAAGATTCCTCCTTGCGTTCTGGTCGGGATAACAGGATTTGAACCTGCGACCTCGTCGTCCCGAACGACGCGCGCTACCAAACTGCGCCATATCCCGTAATCAAGAACGTTTTTACTCTACACCCGGTTACCTCAGATCGCATAATCGAGGCTTCGATTCGATTGTCATCGTACGTATCTGTCGTAATAGAAGCGCTTGTCGCAGTCTATATCGCCTTGCCCGGGTTCAATATGTTCATTGGATCCAGCAGCCCCTTGATCTTTTGCTGCAATTCGATAACTTGGCTGGATTGCTCCCAGGGGAGCCAGTCTTTCTTGATGAGTCCGACGCCGTGCTCGCCTGTAATCGTGCCTCCCATTTCAAGGGCAATGCGAACGGACTCCTGCACAGCGCGGTCCAGTCGCTCCAGCGGGTTCGGCCCATCCGAGGGGTCGACGTAGAACGTCGGATGCAGGTTTCCGTCACCGGCGTGGGAAATCAGCCTCAACTGAACCTGTTCTTGCCTCGCGGCCTGTTGCACACGATGAACGTACTCAACCATGAGACTTTTGGGGACGGCTACGTCTTCACCAGTACGGTACGCATCGTCTTTCGCATCTCCACGGCTGGTGCGACGCATTTCAATGAGAGCCGTTGCAGATTCATCGCCGCTCTCGCTCAGCCGTACGGAGTCGTTCTTGAAGGTTTCACGAAGAACCGCTTCTTCTTGCTCTGCACCATATCCGTCTAGTCGAACGAGCAGCATTGCACCGCCACTGCCAGCATGAGCTGTCCCATACTGTGCGTCCAAGACCTTCATCGTTGAGTGATCGATCAACTCCAGAATCGCTGGTTGGATACGTGCCTTGGCAATCCTTTGGACTCCTTCGACAGCAACTTCAAGATCCTCGAAAACTAATGCGACGTCTCGTTCGTCAACGGGCAAATAACGAAGCCGTAGCACCGCGCGAACGATCACACCCAATGTTCCTTCGGAACCTGTGAACAAGGCTGTCAGATCATAGCCGGCAACGCCCTTGAACGTATTCTTTCCAACATGTATTAGGCTCCCGTCCGCCAAGACAACGTCTAGCCCAAGAACCGACTCCCGGGTGACACCGTACTTCGCGCAACGCAATCCCCCGGCGTTCGTCGCAATGTTTCCACCGATGGTCGACATCTTGTAACTTGCCGGATCCGGAGCGTACATCAGACCGAACTCGGAGACGGCAAGATTCAAATGATGGTTAATCACGCCGGGCTCGACGACCGCGACTTCGTCCTGAGGCCGAATCTCGATGATCCTGTTCATCTTGCTGAGATTCAGGATGATAGCTTCATCAGTGACATGGACGGCGCCCGATACGCCAGTACCAGCACCGCGGCTGATCACCGAGAGCCGGTGTTCACTGGCCAGCTGCATTAGTTCCTGAACTTGCCCAACTTTTGTTGGAAAAACGACAGCGAGTGGCATCATGGGCTCATCTGCCAGTTGGCCGAAATCTCTCGAATTTTCCATGAGCACGGAATCACTAACGGATACCATGCCTGCAGGAAATCTCGCCGTGAGCTCATCAAGCAATTTCTTATTGCGTCGCATGCGTGGTCTGACTTCCTGGTCATTTGGGCTCATAGTTCAGACACTACATCTGACAGCGCCAGGAGCGACAGTAAGCGCCGACGAAAGGCTGCGGCAGGCGGCCGCGAACCGTGGCGCAATCATCTCTTTCTCGTCACTAGCCATATGAAAAGTCACCTATGCCCATTGGCGCTCCACCATCAATGATGACGATTCCAGTCGTCAATGCGCATCGGATCACGGAAGCCGCTCCGTACGAGCCATGGCCGAGGCATCTAAGAAATCTACAGAGCTTACGACGAAACAGCGTTGTCATTTCACTCCGTCAGTGAATCGTCAGGCACTTTCCGCCACACGGTTATGCAGCTGATCGAACGGGTGCCGAGGTCCCGCCCGGGTCTGGATACTCTGCCAGGCTAAGACCATCGACGACCATCTGGGCATCGTCGAAGGCTTCGTTTAGGGAAAATGAGGCAAGGTCCGCGCCACCGCAATGCGCAAATGGCTGGCCGGCATCGGTTGCCACGATACGAGGTCGAGGCTCCTCGAGCCGCCAGCACGACGATGAAGGTATCGACTCAAGGAACACAGGTCCCAGCATGAGTAACTGCATGACTCAAGGGAGACTAAGCCATGCAAATGGCTGAAGCACGCGTACGCCGAGAACTTGTCGCCAACGGAACTCGCACGGCGCTGCTAAACGCGAGGCCGGACTAGCGCCATCACCAGATGTTGGTCCCCTGGCGGTTCGGGAAATATCCATCGCATACGTGTCCGTGGGTTGGAGCTTCCTCGCGATTGCTCTATCCAGGAGTATGCCCTGTGGGTATCGAAAAATCCGTGGTCGCGAAGCCTATGGCCGGCATCATGGAGTGCAATCCATTGGTCGCCACGTTCTCTGCCACGTTTTCTGTACAGAGGCCCGCATCAGCAATCGGGTGAACCCGTCAGGCAAGGACGGGCGGGAGAACTCCGCGCAAAACGCCCGTACCGGTCTATTACCAACTGGCACCCGCTCCTACCCTGGAGTACTTGTTTTTCAACGATTCAGAAACCTCGTGCGGCTCGATCATCGCCTTGGCGCTGTCAAGGGTATCGGGGCACTCCTCGTTTATCAGCAGCGATGCAGCCTCGGGTAATGACAACTTCGCCCAATCCCTTCGAGACGTTCGTCAACGAGTTCGGTGCCAAACTGAAGGTGCCTGCTCATGAGCGCAGAGAGAGCAGTTGAAAAGGACCAGCATTCGGTCCCGCGCCCGTTGACTTCTTCCTCCAGTGGCCAAAGACTCACTGTGGATTCTCAAGTGCCCAGGCGGAAGTCAAAACCTTTTCCTGGATCGGTAGGCATTACCGACCCGAACATGCCTGACGAATCGTGCCTATGCTGCTCGGACGTCAATATTCAGCATATCTTGCCCAGGGGTTTTGTTGTGGTCCGGGCTCTTCCCCGCTCCGCAGCCAACCGCACCGCGCCGCGGCCCCGGCAGCGCTCCCCTTGCCCACGCCATCCCC
>NZ_RBLB01000004.1:0-3236 GCF_003633665.1 Arthrobacter sp. AG1021
ACTTAACTTGAGAAGTGGGAGGCTCCAACAGTGTTGGGGCCTTCTGCTGTTTAACCCGGCCGGTGCTTGGGCGCCTGGCCGGCGGGGTGGCCGGCTGGTGGGGGAGCGGTGGCTCCCCCGTTTTGTTGTTTAAGCGGGGGTTTTCGGTGGCGGCGCGGTGCCTTCTGGGCGGTTTGGGGTGCTGTCCTGCGGCCGGCCCCGTGGGGATGGCGTGGGGCAAGGCAGTCGGGTAGTGGAGGAGCAGAAGTTCCCCCGTTTTCCTGTATAAGCGGAGTTCAGCTGCAAGGTTAACTTTTAGTGCCCTGTGTCGAGTTGTCCAATACCGGGACTCGGCCTCTCAAGCTGCGGAGCTTATGTTGACAGTATTCTGCTGATTAGCTAGTCGAAATCTATGAACCTTGAGTTGGCGATGCTAATTCGGCAGTATTCTACCGAATTGTTTACCCCTTGAGGCTATGATGATTAGGACTGCTACTTACGGCGATATTCTGCCGGTCTGGAGATTCTCATGAGTTCATTGTCGGAGATCGGCGCAGTGATTCAATCAGTGCGTAAGGAGAACGGCCTTACTCAGGAACAGCTTGCCGACCTGACTGGAATTTCTGAACGAACATTGAGATCGATGGAAAGTGGGCAGGGCAACCCATCTTTTAGCGCCGTTGTTTCAACTGCATCCGTATTGGGAATAAAGCTCATGGTGGAGAAGTGACCTACGAACTTCAGGATCTCAAACAAGTACAAGAGGCGGATGTCTACTACGAGGATGTATTGCCGGGAAGCTAGTTCGACGTCAAGACGGCAGCGTGGTGTTCTCCTACTCCGACTCATATTTGGCTTCGGGTGCACCGCGCATTGCATCCTCGTTGCCGACCCGCGAAGGGCTGTATACCGGCGCACGGGGTGCCCTTCCCTCCTTCTTCTCAGGGATGCTTCCTGAGGGTCACAGGCTCACAGTGCTGAAGCATGCGACTAAGACGAGCATGTCAGACGAGCTGACACTGCTCATGATCGTAGGGGCGGATACACCGGGCAACGTCAGCATCGTCCCTGCCGGAACAGCGCTGACGCAACCGCCGGCACTTGCAGAATTTTTGAAACCTTCTGAACTGGACTTCACAGCCTTGGCGAAGTCGCTTGATCTGCACTCAATTCCTGGGGTTCAGGAAAAGATCAGCGCCACGATGCTTACTACGCCGATGTCATTGGCTGGGAATGCATACATGCTCAAATTGGATCCACGCGATCATCCACATCTCATCGTAAATGAAGCAGCACCTCTCGCTGCAGCAAGGTTTCTGAAACTCCCTGTCGTGAAGAGCAAGCTGGTCCATGACGCGCATCAACTTGGAGGACTGCTGGTTGAACGTTTCGGCAGAGTGTACAGAGCTGGTGTATCTGGATCGAAGAAGTTGGCATTGGATGACGCTACGCAGGTGCTGAACCCTCCACCGAGCGCGAAGTACTTGGTAACCTCCGAGGAAGTATCCGAAGCCCTGGCTCGGAATTGGCACGCTCCACTCCTTGCCAAGAGGAACCTCTACATTCAGTTTCTCTTCGCATGGCTCAGTGGCAACGGTGACTTACATGGAAAGAACGTATCCATGCTGGCTGGCCAAGACGGACGCTTCGCGATTGCACCAATTTACGATGTTCCGTGCACTTTAATCTATGGCGACGATACATTGGCCCTCACGGTTGCGGGCAAGACAAAGAACCTCCGCCGTAAGCACTGGGAAGAGTTTGCGCGGGTACTCGGCCTGACCGATAAAGCCGCAGCTTCCGCAAACTAGCTGGCCCTGAGGGCAGCGAACAGCATCGACCTGAGCGCGCTTCCTTTCAGTGGATCTCCTCTACGCGGGACACAAAGGGAGCTGCGTTTTCGCCGGCTAGCAGTCAGCTGAAGCATCAGTCGTTACATGCTCGGTGCTATTCTCGGGAAATCTTCTTCGGGCGCTAGTTCTCTTGGCTCGTTCGTAGCCAAACGAGCAGTCTTGGGCAGAGGTAGCCAGTTTCATCGTTGATCCTGCTGTGGCGCGAAGGCGGAACGGTTGCTCGCCCCATACTGGCGTTCCTTGGACGAGTGGTGTCCACAAAACTGAATGACCGAGCGTTGGCGAACACTAGTTTGCATGCACACCTGTTGTTGGCCGGGAATCCAGGTTCACGCCATACGTTGCCTTCGCCGAGCTAGCACACTCTTTCGCTCATGCATTACCATCGAACCCGCATCACGGCAGATCTGCTGGCCTGAGGGCAGGCAACGGTCAAAGACCTCTTATCGGTGTGAATATCTGCAAACTGCAGGGGAAATCGTCCAGCATGTTGCCCAGAAGGCCACGGCGTTCTACCTATGGTAGGGCCGAGACTAATTTACGCGCCTTGGTCTGAAGCTGGCGCTGAACGGGCAACAGAGGTTCTAGAAGCCTTTCGCTCCGATGGGCAGCGCCGGCTATCGGAAGCACAGCAGGCCCGCACGCTTCGCTTCCAGCCACATGCCATACTCCGTCTTGCCAACCATACCTTTGCAAGTAGACGGATCGAAAGTACGTTCGAGTGAGCCAGTCGTGGTTCCCTGCGGGTAACTGCAGCTCCGGCAACCGGAGGCTCTTGACTTCGAACCGCGGCGGAAGCAACCCGATCAATAGATGCTGCCGGGCGCTCACAGGTGTTGGCGGGTTGCCAGAATGCCGGTGCCAGCAGAACTGATGTACTACGAGATATTGCAACTGCGCAGAATTGGCAAGGTCGTTTGGAAGAACGATCATGAGCTCTGCACCGTGACTGAAGTTTGGGCAGAGCGCGGCGAAGTACTGGTGCAATATTGAGACTGCCTAAGATTGCCCCATCAAAATCATTGGAAGCAGGGATCTTAATACAGGCTCCCCAGATGCAGCAGGCTGTCGTGCACGGGGTGGGAGTCCACAACAACGACGTGAACGGTTGGGAGTCTTATGGGCCTTCGCTGGCAAGGACGTTTCGCAAGTTTCCGGAAGGTGATTCCAGGAGCGTGAAAGGGCCGGCCCGGGGTCGGGCGGAATCCACACTGTAGATTGCTGCCCATCAGTCGACTGGGCTCGTTATTGCTTCCTGCGCCTATGGGCATACAAAAAACATCGATTATCGGGATCCAGAAATGGCCTCGTTTTTATGTGTCCACGCTCACCGCCCCGCAGCACCCCGCCGATTTGCAGACCCCCGACAACCCGTGTATAGTTTTTCCTTGTCGCCACGAGCCG
>NZ_RBLB01000005.1:0-1065 GCF_003633665.1 Arthrobacter sp. AG1021
GCTGGATCCGGAGGTGGCGCAGCGGATCGATGCTGAGCTGGCCCGCCAGCAGCGCGGCCTGGAAATGATCGCCTCGGAAAACCACACGGCCCAGGCCGTGATGCAGGCGCAGGGTTCGGTGCTGACCAACAAGTACGCCGAGGGCTACCCGGGCCGCCGCTACTACGGCGGCTGCGAAGAGGTCGACGTCATCGAGACCCTGGCCATCGAGCGCGTCAAGGAACTGTTCGGCGCGAAGTTCGCCAACGTCCAACCGCACTCCGGGGCCCAGGCCAACGCCTCGGTCTACCACGCGCTGGTGCGTCCGGGCGATACCGTGCTGGGCTTGAACCTGGCCCACGGCGGGCATTTGACCCACGGCATGAAGATCAACTTCTCCGGCCGCCTGTTCAACATCGTCCCGTACGGCGTGGACGAGGAGACGAACCTGGTGGACATGGATGAGGTTGAGCGCCTGGCCATCGAGCACCAGCCGAAGATGATCGTGGCCGGCTGGTCGGCCTACCCTCGCCAGCTGGACTTCGTCCGCTTCCGCGAAATCGCGGACAAGGTCGGTGCGTACCTGTTCGTGGACATGGCGCATTTCGCCGGCCTGGTCGCCACCGGGCTGCACCCGTCGCCGGTGCCGCATGCGCATGTGGTCACCTCGACCACGCACAAGACCCTGGCAGGCCCTCGCGGCGGCATCATCCTGTCGAATGATGCGGAGATCGCCAAGAAGCTGAACTCGGCGGTGTTCCCTGGCCAGCAGGGCGGCCCGCTGGAGCATGTGATCGCGGGCAAGGCGGTGGCGTTCAAGATCGCCGCCTCGCCGGAGTTCAAGGAGCGCCAGCAGCGCACCCTGGCCGGTTCGCGGATCCTGGCCGAGCGGTTGACCCAGGCCGATGTGGCCGCCAAGGGCATCAGCGTGTTGACCGGCGGCACGGATGTGCACCTGGTGCTGGTGGACCTGCGCCACAGCGAGCTGGATGGGCAGCAGGCCGAGGATCTGCTGGCGCAGGTGGAGATCACGGTGAACCGCAATTCGGTGCCGTTTGATCCGCGTCCGCCGATGACTACCAGCGG